>CAVXPY010000026.1:0-82625 GCA_963763655.1 uncultured Chloroflexia bacterium | reverse complement strand
TTACTTGACGGCGGTGACGACTCCCGATCCCACCGTGCGGCCACCTTCGCGGATCGCAAATCGCAACCCTTGCTCGATCGCCACCGGCGCGATCAACTCCACCTGCATCTGGATGTTGTCTCCCGGCATCACCATCTCTACTCCCTCCGGTAGCTCGATCGCTCCCGTCACATCCGTCGTCCGGATGTAGAACTGCGGTCGATACCCCGGAAAGAACGGCGTGTGCCTCCCCCCCTCATCCTTTGACAGCACGTATACCTCCGCCGCAAACTTCTGCAACGGCTTGATACTCCCCGGCTTCGCCAGCACCTGCCCGCGCTCGATGTCCGTCCGCTCCACCCCGCGCAAGAGGCAGCCGACGTTGTCTCCTGCCTGCCCGTTGTCCAGCGTCTTCTGGAACATCTCTACCCCGGTCACGATCACCTTGCGCTCCGCTTCCGCCAAGCCCACGATCGCCACTTCATCGCCCACCTTCACCACCCTCGCTCGATCCGTCCGGTGACCACCGTCCCGCGGCCCTTGATCGAGAAGACATCCTCCACCGGCATCAGGAAGGGGCGGTCCACCGCCCGCTCGGGCGTCGGGATGTAGTCGTCCACCGCCCGCATCAGCTCAAGGATGCTCGCGTACTCGGGGGCACCAATGTCGGTTGACGTGCTCTGCAAAGCCGCCAACCCACTGCCGCGGATGATCGGAATCTCATCCCCAGGGAAGTTGTAGCTCGACAAGAGTTCCCGCACCTCCAAGCTCGACCAGCTCCAAGAGCTCCTCGTCGTCCATCATGTCCACCTTGTTCAGGAAGACGACCATCGCCGGGACTTCCACCTGCCGCGCCAAGAGGATGTGCTCGCGCGTCTGGGGCATCGGGCCATCGGGAGCGGAGACGACGAGGATCGCCCCGTCCATCTGCGCCGCCCCGGTGATCATGTTCTTGATGTAGTCGGCATGACCGGGGCAATCGACATGGGCGTAGTGGCGCTTGTCGGTCTCGTACTCGACGTGGGCGATGGCGATGGTGATGCCGCGGGCACGCTCCTCGGGGGCATTATCGATCTGATCGAAGGCACGAAAACTGGCCTGGCCCTTGAGGGCGAGGGTCTTGGTGATGGCGGCGGTGAGGGTGGTCTTGCCATGATCGACATGACCGATCGTCCCGACGTTGACATGCGGCTTCGTCCGCTCAAACTTCGCCTTGCCCACTGATAGTGCCTCCTGCGTCTCTCACGCATGTTACGTTTCTTCGGAGTGCGCTGTCGCGTAGCGCCCCCGTTCTGAACCATTGTTACCGATCGCGTGCAGATTCCCGCACGACATACAAACGCTGCCACCGAGGGCAGCACAGGGCATCTTACACGTTTCCGGGGCATGGTGCAAGGTAATTGCGTTCGGAGTTCGGGACGAGGATGGGCATTACCTACCCTGAGCGCCAATCTCCGCACCCCATCCTGTGATATATTCTTTTGCACAGGCGGCAAATCGGGCACACACGGAAGGGAACGAGCGATGCTCTGGAATCCTACTGGGGAGACGATGGACCGCACCCAACTGTGCGATTGTTGAGTGCAGAGGAGATTTCCGAGCGGGTCTGAACATGTTACGGATCGGGCATGAGCCACAGCCTATCTTTCCCGAAGAGGCCCCCTGATTGAGTACTCGAGGGCCACTAGCAGCGTGGTCGCACCCTTTTTTATCATGTCTCGCACCATCGCAGTTCCGTTCAAAGGAGGGTGGCTATGTCGCTGGTCGACACGAAAGAAGGACGGAATGTTCGGGGCGACGAGACCATCTGGCGATACATGTCATTTTGGAAGTTTACTTCGATGCTGCATTCAAGTACTTTGCACTTTACTCGACTGGATAAATTCTCGGACCCTTTCGAGGGGGCATTTCCGAAAGCCGATTTATCCGTCCTCCATGAAGCACTACCGAACCAAGACGCATGCTACGACTCTCTTGCATACATGGATCAAGAGGGGAACTATTACGGCGTGGGAACAGAGGCTGAACGCCAACAGGTTCGTACATGGAGCGATGCAGCGAAGCTTTGGCGTTCCGTATGTTATGCCAATTGCTGGCACGCTAACGAGCACGAGTCTGCTGCCATGTGGGATTTCTATACTCGTGCGAATGAAGGCATCGCGATACAATCGACGGTAGCACGCCTCACGAGCAGCGTCGCCGATCATTCACCGCAACTGCAAACCGCATTCATCAACTACTTTGATTACGCCTCAGATTCTTTTGCAACCACGGACGGAATGTTAGATTTATCGAAAGCTATACTCAGCAAACGCAAGAGTTTCGACCACGAGCGCGAACTGAGAGCCTTCTTTGTCGGTCATTGGCGCGATCCAGCTTTGAACAGTTATGACGTCGCGTACGATCTTGACGCTTTGATCACATGCACTTACGTATCGCCGACAAGTTCGAATGGGTTTTTCGACGCGGTACAGGTCGTTATGAAAGCGTTTGGCTTGGCTGTTCCGTTGTATCGCTCGAATCTTCTGGATGGCCCAATATGGTAAGAAGCCACAAGGGATTCATTTTATGGAATCGGCACCCTTGATTCGATCACCGGGAACTGGTTGCACGAACAGCACTTTCTTGCGTTCATAGCTACCAGAAAACTGCACAATCTGGAAGCGTCTCGCGAATGCCACTAACACCCGCATCGCTGATTTTTGTTGAGTAGAGGTACAGAGATTTCAGAGAGCGAAGGTGGGCGAAGCTTGCGATACTTTCGTCGTCTATACAGGTCTCAACAATCACGAGTTCTTCGAGCGCGGACAGTTTCCGAAGGTAAGAAATCCCTTATTCGTGATAGCAGTGCGCGACAGATCTAAAGATCGTAAACCCGTCAGACTCTCAAGATAGACGACGTCGGCATCGCAGATGTCGTTGTTCATCGCACTGAGCACTCGGAGCGAGGAGAGGTGTCTGATGGATTGCAAAGCGATGCGGGCGTCGCCCGGCTCGAGGTTGATAAATTCCAATGTGTGCAAATCGTCGGCACGTAAAGATGTGAGGAATAGGAAGTCAGGTCCGTCATAGAACGGGACTCTAAGTTTCAATTCTTTGCCTAGCGGCACGGAGAAGGTTCCATGTGGACGAATGATGTACCCTTGTGGATCGCGGAAGATGAAGCCCTCCCATTGCACTTCGTCGCTCGTTCCTCGGTTACGGACAAAAAGCGTGCCAAAACCGCTCTCGGGAAAGCGAAGCACGCGCGGTTCTTCTGCTATGAGTGCATCCAAGCCACGTCGCACAAGTCCAGATGGACGCGTCACAATCGTGCCGCCACCAGACACCGTGATGTCACGGGTCGGCTTTTCATTTACCTCGCTCATTGAACCCTCCCCCGGCGGCGAAGTTCATCAAGGGTTGTGCACAAATGGGTGATTTGCCCTTCCAGTTGCGCTGCCATTTCTCCGAGAAGGTTGCGACCCTCGCACTTGGCTTTGACTACCCTGCGACGTAACTGTGCGATATCAGACTGCTCTACTGTCGCCACTTCTTCTTCGATCTTTTGGAGTCGCTCGCGCACTTGAGCTATCTTCCGAATGCTACGGATCAGTTCGAATCCAATGCCGTCGCCGCTAATCGCTTCCGTCCGATCTTGCCATTCGCTAAGTAGAGATTGCAGGCGGTTTTCATCGCCGGACTCGTAGGCCCGGTTCGCTTCAGCCATAAGCAAGTTGCGACGAGATCGTTCCCGCTCATCCGTCGTGAGGTCGGGGTGAAGCAATTTGGCTACTTCGCGGTAGAGTTTCTTCAAACGCGCTGACGGTGTGAAGGCAGATTTCGTTACGCCTTCAGCAACCTCAGCTTCCTGTTCGGATTCATTTGCTTGACGACGAGCTTTCTTAGCGTGCTCCTCTGCCGATAGATCATCGGGGTGCAAATGCGCGAGCGCCTCTGCCATCTGGGCCGCAAGCCCATCGAGTTCCGCATACCTCGCACCGACGATGCGTAGGTATTGATGGTGAAAGATGAGTAGTTCAGCACGAAGCGTGGTGAGATCGAGTTCACATTGCACCAGCAATGCTTCCAAGCCCGCTAACTCGCTACGCTTGTGTTCAATTCTCCTTCTTCTGGTGTAGGACGGCGTATAAGAGTGTTACCCATGCGATCATTCCCTCACCTGAACATACTCAGAGAGCCACCAGATATATTATCCGATGAAACGCGCTCAGAAAAGGATCGCTGTGAGTAGTGAGTGGCTAGGGGAGAGGTGGTAATGTCTGGCAGAAAACGGGCCGAATGTGAAACACCGCTACCTATTCGCTACTTCAGTATCCTTCGAGGGCTTGATTGGAGCAGTCACAGATAATAGGCAAATACTCCGTTGATCACAACCCTAAATCCTATTATAGTCTGCCTACAGATGGCAAATCGGGCACACACGGAAGGGAACGGCCGATGCTCTGGAATCCTACTGCAGAGACGATGGATCGTACCAAACTGCGCGACCTCCAGACCGCGCGGCTGCGCGAGAAGGTGGCGTATGTCGCCGCACGGGTACCGTTTTATGCGGAGCGGTTTGCCGCGCACGGTATTTCGCCCGATACCGTTCAATCGCTCGACGATCTCCCTCGGCTTCCGTTCACGACGAAAAGCGATCTGCGCGATAACTACCCCTTCGGTCTCTTCGCCGTGCCGCAGTCCGAGGTCGTACGCATCCATGCCTCATCCGGCACGAAGGGCAAGCTCACCGTTGTGGGCTATACGCGGGACGATCTCGGCATCTGGTCCGAGGTCTGCGCCCGCGCGCTGGCGCTCGGCGGCGGTCAACCCGGCGATGTCGTGCATAACGCCTATGGCTACGGCCTCTTTACCGGCGGTCTCGGCATGCACTACGGCGCGGAACTGATGGGTGCGACGGTCGTGCCGATGAGCGGCGGGAACACGCCCCGCCAGGTGATGCTCCTGAAGGACTTCGGCGCGAAGGTGCTCTGCTGTACCCCCTCATACGCCCTGACCATCGCGGAAGAGGTCGAGCGGCAGGGCATCGACCCGCAGACGCTGCCGCTCGCCTCCGCCATCCTCGGCGCGGAGCCGTGGACCGAGGAGATGCGCCGGGAGATCGATGCACGGCTCGCGATCAAGGCGGTCGACATCTACGGCCTCTCCGAGATCATCGGGCCGGGCGTCGCGTGTGAATGCATTGCGGCGCAACATGGCCTCCACATCGCCGAAGATCATTTCCTGCCGGAAATCATCGATCCAGAAACGGGCAACGTGCTTCCGCCCGGCGCGCAGGGCGAACTCGTCCTCACGTCCCTGACGAAAGCGGCCTTCCCGCTCATTCGCTACCGCACCGGCGATATCACCGCGCTCATCGCGGAGCCATGCATCTGCGGGCGAACGAGCCAGCGGATGGAACGGCTGCGTGGTCGGTATGATGACATGCTGATCGTGCGCGGCGTCAATGTCTATCCGTCAGAAGTCGAGGCAGTGATGCTTGGTATGGGCGGCATCGCACCCTTCTATCAGATCATCCTCGACCGTGAGGGGACCCTCGACACGATGGAGGTGGTGGCGGAAGTCACACCCTCCTTTCATGGCATCGCGGGGTGGTCGCTGGATGCGAGTCATCCCGCCGTGCGTGAACTGCGCGGTCGCCTCACGGATGACCTCAAGAGCCGCCTCGGCCTCACCTGCCGCGTCACGCTCATCGAACCGGGCGGCATGGAGCGCATTGAGGTCGGCAAGGCAGTCCGGGTCGTCGATCGCCGGAAACGGTGACGGGGAGACGAGGTCTGGGTATCCCTACAGGAACTGAGGACTGAGTTGCACCTGTGTTCGATATGTTTGTGTCGAGAACTTCTCAAGGCCCGCGCGATGACACAGAGGCGACATCTGTCTCGTTTTAGATGACTATATACATTCATCTCCTCTTATGGTATCTTCGTGACCTACTCGCACTTTTCTTCCCCTCTTCCCCCTTTGTTCCGGGCCGGTCCGTGTCTCCCTATACGGTCGGCCCCTCTCTTTTCCGGACACGCAACAATCGTCTTGCTTCAGTCTCCGTCAAGGCAAGAGGCACTGGGTTATGTCCGGGGATTGTCCGGGCAGCGAATCCCCACCGCCCTTGAGCGGTTTGCGAATACATTGAGCCGCTGCGCGTTTGTCGGGGCACGCCTGCAGGGGAACCGGCGCGCCAGCTACCGTGCCGATCAGGGTGCGGTTGGTGGGCAATCCAGCATGTACCCGAAGCCCGGTTCACTGCGAATGTGCGTCGGGTGCTCGGGGTCCGGTTCGAGCTTGCGTCGCAGATGCCGGATGTACGCCCAGAGGTAGTCCCGATCATCGCGGTACTCCGCCCCCCAGACCTCGGTCAGCAGTTGCGTGTGCGAGAGCACCTTGCCGGCGTTGAGGGCGAGTTGGTGCAGGAGCCGGAACTCGGTCGGCGTCAGTTTGACGACCTCATCGCGCATCGTCACACGACGACGCGCGAAGTCAATGGCGATCACGCCACAGCGCAGGATGGCTGGTTCGCTGGGAGCGTCACCTTGCTGACTGCGGCGCAGGACGGCACGCACGCGAGCGAGGAGTTCCTGGGGGGAGAAGGGTTTGGTGAGGTAGTCATCGGCACCGGCTTCGAAACCGCGCAGCTTGTCGACCTGCTCGCCCTTGGCGGTGAGCATGACGACAGGGACGAGGGAGAAGGCGCGGATCTGCTCGCAGACCGCATAGCCGTCCAATACTGGCAGCATGAGGTCGAGGATGACGAGATCGGGGACGGCATCGGCGACGAGATCGAGGGCTGCCTGACCGGTGGCAACGCTGCGGGTATGGTATCCCGCCCGTTCGAGATGCAATCGCAGGAGGCGCACGATCAAGGGATCGTCGTCCACGATAAGGATCGAGGTATGCTCGCTCAATAGTCCTCCTTCGGAGGCAGCGCACCCAGGCGCATCGGTGGCGTATCGATGAGGGATGGGATGGGTGGTGCGGGCAGCCGGACGAGTCTCCATCCCCCAGCTGCCCGCACCCGCGCTCACGCGACCGCCTGGAGATTCCCTGCCGCCAATGCTTTCACGTCGGCAGTCGTCAGCGCACTGCCGCCGATGCCCCACTCTCCACTCTGCACCTCTTCGATCACCACCCAGGTGACCGGGCGCATGGTCTCGCCTTCGATCGCCACCATCGTGTCGGTTAGCTTCGCGATCATCTCCCGCTTTTGCTCCTGCGAGGAGACCCCTTCGATCAGTTTGACGTTGATGAACGGCATTGTGTTGCTCCTTACCTATCGTGACCATCCGTGTGTCCGACGACCACTCGGCCGTCGGTGTCGCAAATCCGTCTTTGCTGCCGCGAGTATGCCGGGAACGGCGGCAATGCACCTCGTAGGGAGTACGGTATTCCCGGTCGGTGGACTGCGTATGTTTTTTGGGGGTACCCGAGCAGACTACGTAGTGCTCAGTCGTCCGCCTGCACGAGGCCATGCGCGGCGGCCCAGGTGGCGACCTGCGCGCGGGAGGTGAGCCCGAGCTTGCTGAGGATGCTCGTGACGTGGGTCGTGACGGTACGCTCGCTGAGGAAGAGCGCGTCAGCAATGGCGCGATTCGACTTGCCCTGCGCAATCTCGGTGGCGACCTCGCGTTCGCGCGGCGTCAACCCGTCATACCTGACCGTGGCGGCCTGCCGGGGCGAGAGCTGTCGCTCCCGCGGCATCGTGGCGAGCGCGGCGGCGAGGAAGCGATCGTGCAGCGCGGAGTCATCGAGCGTTGCGGCGAGTGCGGCGACCGTCGCGCGGGCCTCGCCATAGGCGTGCTCCACAGCCTCAGCCCGCTTCCAGCGTCGGAACAGACGGCCCCGCGCGCGTTGCACCTGCCAGAGGATCGGCCTCGCCTCCTGCAGTGTCGCGGCGCGCGCTGCGGTATCGAGCGCGTGGGCTGCCTCGTCGAAGCGGGAGAGTGCGGTCAGGGCCTCGCCGCGCAGTTTCGCGAGCCTCGGGATCGCCTCGCCATGCGTGGTGCCAGGCGCGGAGATGATGAGCGCATCCGCGACCCGCAGCGCGCTGGCAGGGTCGCGCTGTGCCAGTGCGATTTCGCCTCACATCCGTGCGACGCGCCGCTCGGACATGATGCGTGGTTGGCCATCGGCCGGTAAGACGGGGGAGAGCGCGGACGCCGCTCGTATCGGATCGTTGCGCAAGAGGTGCGCAGCGGCGAGTGAGGCCGAGAGGCTCGCGAGCCACCACGCCGACCCGAGTGTTCGCGCCAACGGGAGGCCCGCCTCGAGGTGCTCGATCTCCCGGTCCGCCATAAGCAGGCCATTGTACGTCTGACCAAGCGCCCACTGCGCGGCGATCATCCACTTCGGATGCTCGATCTCCTGCGCGACGCGCAGCGCTTCCATGCTGTGCTGGAGGGCCGAACCGAGCCTGCCGTACGACCCCAGCGTCGCCGCAGTCGTCCAGAGCACGAACGCCTCACCGGCGAGCCAACCCGACTGTCGCGCCAGGCGCAACGCCTCGTCCAGTTCGCCCAACCCCACGTCCGGGTCGCCCCCCGGGAAGTACTTCACGTCGCTCAGACTCGGGCCGGCGTAGAGCGCCTTGCGCGCGAGGCTCGATGAGAGGAGCTTGGTCTCCCCGCCATCCCGGAGCAGCGCGATCGCCCGCTCGAAGTGCCGCACGCTATCGACGGTCGCCCCCGCGATCCCATTGGCCGCGCCGAGCAGGTCGAACGTCTCCGCCATCCCCTGCCGGTCGCTCGTGTCGCTGAAGATGCGCAGCGCCTCCTCATGCACCCGCAGGCTCTCGTCCGGCTCGCCGATATTGATCAGAGAGTTCGCGAGGCGATTGAGGCTGCGGGCGTGGACCGCTGGATCATCGAGGTCCTGGACGAGTGCGGCAGCGTCCCGAAAGAACGCCCCCGCGCGCCGGTAGTCGTGACCAGCCCAGAGATCCCCCAGGTCCATCAGCGATCGCCATTCCGCCCGGCGATCCGCAGCCGCGCGCGCGATGTGAAGGGCCAGTTCATGGTCATCGCGGGCGTGTTCGAAGTCGCCGAGTATCCCGTATACCAGGCCGCGTGCGCGATAGAGCTCACCGGACGGCGTGGCCTCGAGTTCGTGTGCAGCCTCAATGGCGTGCGTGAAGTGCTCTGCGGCGGCGCGTGGCGCATGCAGCGCCGCTGCCCGTTCGCCGACCTGGCGGGTGTAGACGAACGCCGGTTGCCAGGCACCCGCCGCATAGTAGGTGAAGACGACGACGATCGGTGCGTGCACGATCCGGCGGGCGAGGAAAAGGAAGAAATCGAGGCTCGTGTCGTCGCACCAGTGGATGTCCTCGATAATTACGAGCAGCGGTGACGCCTCCGCGAGACGCAAGAAGAACTGCGCGAGCGCCTGAAAGAGGTGGCGCTTCTCCTGCTCGGTGTCGAGCGCCGGTGCCGGCGCGAGATCGGGAATCAGCGGTGCGAGCGCCGGGATGAGTTTCGCCAGGTCGGTCGCGGCTGTTCCGAGAGCGGCGGGGATGTCGGTCGGCGGGAGGGAGCCGATGAAGGTATCGAGAAGGTCGAGGAGTGGGGCATAGGGCAGGGTGCGATCAGGTTCGAAGCAGTTGCCCTGGAGGATCGTCGGTGCGCGCACAATGGGATCGGCACGGCTGTCGGCAGACAACTGGGCGACGAGCCGGGATTTGCCGATCCCCGCGTCCCCGGAGAGCAGGGCGATCCTTCCGCTGCCGTCGCTCGCCTGCGCGAGCAGATCCTTCAGTGAGCACTACATGGCGTCCCGGCCAATCAGGACGGGGCAGGTACGCGGTACGCTGAACGGTGCGGCCATGTTCCGCATGTCCCTATGTCGCGGCAGTATAACCGCGAACATCGGTCGGCGCTGCGTAGATGGAATCCGCCATGCTCGTCCTAGGTTTGCGAGACTACTGAGCCGAGAGATGTTCGGTGGCGGCGGCCTTCAGCCTGCCATCCCTTGCTGCGGCAGGCTGAAGCCCGCCGCCACCGAGGATTTTCGCAGGGCCAGTGGTTGCAGAAACTGCTCTAGGGTAAGTAGTTGATGGGGTTACAGGACCGCCCGTTATCGATCACCATGAAGTGGACATGCGGGCCGGTACTGTTTCCGGTGCTGCCTTCCGCGCCGATGGCCTGCCCCTTCGAGACACGCTGCCCGGTACTGACGGCGATGCTCTGCAGATGCCCGTAGACCGTCACGAAGCCATTGCCGTGATCGATGTAGACGGCATTACCGAGACCATCGGAGGTATAGCCCGCGAAGACGATCCAGCCACTCTGAGCCGCCGCGAGGCGTGTACCGGCAGGTGCGGCGATGTCGATACCGTTGTGGTTGCCGAAGGTGGAGGTGATCGTACCAGATTCCGGCCAGGTGAGGCCGGGGTTGCGGCCACTGCAACTATACGATTGCGCGGGATAGTAGACGGCCGGAAACGCGCCGGGGAAACCCGCAGCGGGGGCCGGAGCAACCACCGGGGCCGGGGCTGGCGCAGGGGCGGCGGCAGGTGCGCGGGCCGGTGCGGATGCGGCAGCGGGTGCGCGGGAAGGGGCGGAGGCGGGGCCGGGTGCTGCGGCGGATGCGGGGACGTTGGCGGCGACGGGCGCGCGGGTCTCCGGGTTATCGATCTGGACATTGACCGGGATAATCACCGGCGGTGGTTCGACAAACGGGATGCCACCGGGAATGACAATCTCCTGTCCCTTCACCAACCGGCCACCGTGGGTCAGACCGTTCGGCCCGAAGGCGAAGGTCGCATCGCGGAGTTGCGCCACCCGATCATCGCCCGGCGAGTCCTTACAGGGGACGGTGGTGCAGGCGAAGTTCTTGGTGATCTGGGTGATCGCGTCGTCGATCGTCCGCCGCGTATCGACCTCCTCCGCGACGTAGATGACGCCGTCGGTCGGGGGAATGGCGATCACCTGCCCCGGCCTCAGTACCCAGTCCGTCGGGAGGTTGTTCGCGTAGACGAGCGAGGTTGGTTTGGTCAAGCCGTAGTTCTGGGTGATCTTCCAGAGCGAGTCCCCTTGCCGCACCTGATAGAAGATGACGCGGTCACGCGCGGGGAGGTTCTCCGTCGGGATGAGGAGGTAGGCTCCGGCAACAAGATCGCTTGTTACCTGGACATTGTTGCCGGGGTAGTTCGTGATCTGGTCGGTCTTCACCTGATAGGCGCGCGCGATCCCCTCCAGCGTGTCCGTCTCCTTCACGCGGTGGAGCATCGTGCCCTTCGGTGGCACCTTGATGGCGATACCGACGGGCAACGTCGTCGATGCGTCACTGATACTGTTCGCCCACATCAGGGCGGTCACATTGATGCCCTTCTGCTTGGCGATGTCGTCCAGTGTCTGATCGCGCAGGGCGCGCACCACGTCGATGCGCTGCGGCTTGGCCGTCAGCGTCGTCGCCGGGCGGGCGAGGTAGTTCGTTGTCGTCAGGTCGGTGAGATTCACCGGCACATTGATGACCGTCTGCCCGCCGGGGACATTGACGGGCACGGCGATCGAGTCGGTGGGCTGGCTCGTGGCGGTGATGTCGATGGTTTCCGTCGGGCCACTCGACTCGACAACGTGTTGCTCCTCGCTCCAGAAGCCGCGTCCCATCAGCACGACGCCGATGATACCGAAAACGACGAGCGCGGGCAGCATCCGCGCGACCGGTAAGCCAGCCAGCGGCGATCTCCCCGCTGCTGCACCCATGGCAGCCTCGGCACGGAGGTACCGGGAAGGTGATTTCGGGCGGTGCGATGCCTGTCGATCCACGCGGTTAGGCGTCCTTTCCAGGTTCGAAGTTCGAGGTCCCAGGTCCCTACGGGAACGGTCGCCAGCCCAAATAGCCACCGGAGCCTTCGTATGCCGTGCGTACGACACCGCTGGAGAGGGCGGAGATCATCGTTCCATCGCCCATCGCGATGCCGACATGACCGGCATAGTTCCACGATTGATCGAAGAAGACAAGGCTGCCTGCCGGAGCGCGCCCACGATAGAGCGGCCCGGAATAGGCATCCGCGATCGCGGTGGCATAGCGATAATGCCCGACGCCGGCATTGTCTGCGACATCGCCGACGAACTTCTCGCACCAGAATGCCCAGGGCAAGCCGTTCGGCTGGCGGTAGGCACCGAGGTACCGTTGCGCGGTGCGCACGATCGACCCACTGCCGCCGACACTCGGCGCGGCGGTATACCCCGTATCGTCCGAGCCATTGCTGCGGGTATTCGGGTTATCGAGGGTCACATTACGCGGAATGATCACCGGCGGCGGTTCGACATAGGGGATGCCACCGGGAATGACGATCTCCTGCCCAAGGATGAGTTTGCCGCCGTGCGTCAGATGATTGCCACCGAAGGCAAAGACCCGCGTCGCGAGGTCATTGACGCGCAGATCGGAGGGGGGATCATTGCAGGGAATCGCGGTGCAGGCGAAGTTCTTGGCGATCTGCGTGATTGCGTCATCGATGTTTCGCTGCGTATCTTCGTTCTCGACGACATGCACGACCCCGTCGGTCGGCGGGATGGCAATGACCTGACCGGGATGGACGAGGTTCGCGTCCGAGAGATTGTTCGCCCATTTGAGTGTCAGGGGATCGCGCAAGGTATAGACGGCGGTAATGCGTGAGAGGGAGTCGCCATCGCGAACCTGATAGAAAACGGTGTGGTCCCGCGTCGGCAGATTGGTCGTCGGGATAATCAGGTAGTTACCGGGCACAAGGTCCGAGGATTGGAGGACATTGTTGCCGGGGTAGTTCGTGATCTGCTCCACCTTCACCTGGTAGGCGCGCGCGATATTCTCGAGCGAGTCCGTCTCCTTGATGCGGTGCAGCATCGTGCCGGTGGGAGGAACGCGGATGGTTTGCCCCGACGGGAGGATGCGCGTGGGATCGGTGATGCCGTTCGCCCACATCAGGGCGGAGGAGGTCGAACTCATCCGACCAGCGATCGTTTCGAGGGTGTCACCGCGCCGCGCGGGCACGATACTGACACGCTGCGGGATCGTCGTGGTGATCGTGCCGGGGCGAGAGAGGTAGCCCGTGAAGACTGAATCGTTCGCCGTGGCGCGCAACGCAGTCGTTGTCGAGCCGCCGGGGACTGCCACCGTGACATTGACGGCGTCATTCGTCCCCGCGTTGGTGCGATCAGGAACGACCTGACCATTACTGAGGGCGATATCACGTTCGGTGAGGTTCGATTGCGTCGGCAGCCCGGTGACCGGGTCGACAAGGTTCGGGGCGGACCAGAAACCGCCGCCAAGCAGGACGACGGTCGTCACGGTGATGAGGAAGATCGGCGGGATGAGCCGGTTCATGGAGGGGGTGAGGGACGAGAGGTTCCGCCCGCCGGAACTGCCGCCAGGCAACGATTCCGCGTGCAGATAGCGTCGATGCGCGCGCGCCGGGCGCGTCGGGAGATTCCCTTCCCTCACGATCTCGTTTCCTTCCCCACACGCTTTACGCCCGCTGTCCCGAGCCGACCAGGGCCGACCAGGGCCGACGTGCCCACCGAAGAGGTCCTCGTCGGGTACCGGACGCTCCGCACTCCCAATGCGTTTGCGTCCATCTTTGGGGTTTCGCGTCTCCCCGCAGACTCACGTTATGTCGCGTATCCTAGCGACTCCATTCGCACCTGTCAATTCCCCAAGCTCCGCAGATTACCGATCCTCTGCGGCTTTCGACGGCTTGGGCGGGGCCGGTTGGGCGAATCCGGGGGGGAATGTCTGCGGCACACCGGGTGTCGGAATCGGTGTCGCAACGGGCTGCGGTGCGGTCGCGGGCGGCGGTACCGGTAGTTCTGATGGTAGCGTCGGTGGGCGTGATTGGCGCGATCGGCGCTGCCGAAGGAGTAGGAACGGACGATACGGGCGGCGCGGCGGTGGCGACCACTGGCGCAGGCGGCGATGACGGCGACTGTGTCGATGCCGCTGACGTGGGGGCGGTAGCGGTGGTCGGCGCAGGCGATGAGGATAACGCCGTGGCGGCCGGGGGAGACGGGGTGAGCGATACCGCAGTCGCTGCGCGTGAGGCCGTTGGTGCCACTGATGGCGTAGCGAGTACCGCAGGCGGAGTAAGCACTGGCGGCACGATTACCACAGGCGGTGCGGTGGGCACACCGAAGCGCGGCAGGATGATCGGGATCGCGATCGGAATGCGAAGCGCCCCCGCGCTCGGTGTCGCGATCGCTCCCGGTGGCGCGATGGGTGGCAGGACCACGGGGATGGATGACGGCAGCGGTCTCCCTAAGGAAGAGGGGGGCAGCGTGGCGACCGGCACGCCCGCCGTGCTGAATGACCCCGCAGCCAATCGCGCCTGGACGGTCGCCGCATTTGGCGTCGATACAAATCCGGGTGTGGCGGTAGCACTGACGGCACTCGCGGACGGCGCGGTCGTGGCGACCACCGGCGCGCCCGTTGCAGCCGTCGATGTCACTGAAGATGCCTCCCCCCGCCCGAAGATCAGATAGGCCCCCACAGACATCACACCGACGAGCACGACTGCCGCCCCGATCAGAAGGGCGATCAGCCGCTTGTTCCGGCCATCCGCGCCATCCGTGGCAACCGTGCCCAGCGGATACGTCTCTTGCGCGCCATTGTCGTACGGTTCCTGGCTCGCCCAGTACGCCTCCCATACGGGGTCAGCCTCCTGCATCGCGGAAGGTACCGACCTATCTGGATTGGCAATTGCGTGCGCTTCGGGAGAAGGGTACTCCGGTTCCGGCTCCGGCCACGCCCACGGCGGCGGATTGGCCGCTGCGGCTTCCTGCGGCGGCAGAGACCGGGTGGTGCGTGTGTCCGGCGATCGGTCTGCCTGTCGATCGTTCTCGGATCGCTGTGTGGCCTCGCCCCCGCGCGCGTCGGGGACTGGTGTGCCACGGTGATCCATCGAGCCCCTCCTACAATCGGTACAGCCTCGCCAGCGCCTCGGGAAGAAGCCTCATCACCGCCATCGCAGACTACCTTTCGCTGAACCAACCACCGATGCGGTCGATGACACGCTCGGTGGCATCGGTTGCGCCATCGGCGAGCGAGCGGACAGCGGCGACCCCTTCCGCGACCGCCGCGCGGGCGTGCGTTTGCGTATCGGCGGGGAGCCGGTCGAACGCTTCCCGCGCGAGCAGGAAGGGTTGGCGGAGCGCGCGACCGGCGAACGAGGGCATTTCGTCGCTAGCCGTGCGTGACGACACGGGTGCGCCGGATAACGCGATCGTGCTGCGGCGGATCGATCTTCGTCGTCACCGTGCAATCCCCGTGAATCTGCGTCTGGCAGGAGAGGCGATCCCGCCCGAACTTAATCATGCGCAGTTCTACCTTGGTGCGCGTCGAGGCGGCGCGCTCGGGCGACACTTCCATGCGGCAGGTGCCACAGAGGCCACGCCCCCGGCAGTTCGCGACCTTGTCCATCCCTTGATAGACCTCGATACCGTTGTCGAGCGCTACCTGCCGAAGATTTGCCCCGTCGGGCACTTCGACGGAAAGATGCTCCCGCTTGAACCGGATCACTGGCATTGCATCATTCTCCTCCTGCCGCGTGTATGACGGGTCTGCGATAGAGACAATCTGCCGCGCATTTCGCACTTCCGCATACACACTCCCACGTGCTCCGTTGCACGTACCGCTATCCTATCACGACTGAGGGACGGTGCGTATGGAGCAAGAGCCCAGGAAACGCAACCGGGCGACCACCAGTGTGGTCGCCCGGTTACCGTGAGAACGGAGAGGACGAGGACTTGGGTTAGGGCGTCGTGCCTGTCCCCGGTGCGAAGTACCCCGAGATGTCGATCACGAAGTTCCCTCCTGTGTTCGAGAACAGGTTGTACGTCCCATCTCCTCCTACTCCCACCACGAACGCGTTCGGTGCTACCAGTCCCTTCGTGAAGTTCAGATTACTCGCCAGTGGCAGACTCGCGCCACTCGGGTACAACGTCGCGAACCCGTCCGGCGCGTTCACCCCGTTGTCTACCGTCGCATTGCCCACCAGCGCCTTCGCACTCGCAGGCACCGTCACCCCACCAAAGGTGAATGCCCCCGGCAGGTTCAGCGTCTGTCCCGCACTCAGCGGTGCGCCCGGCGTCTTGAACGCACTCTGCCCAGAACGCGTGTCCAACTCCCGCGTCGGCTGCGTGGTCGGGTAGAAGTCCAACCCGCCCGTCCCCACCGTGTCGAAGTAGCCGTTGATGTCGATGACGAAGTTCCCGCCCGTGTTCGAGAAGAGGTTGAACGAGCCGTCCGCACCGAGTCCAACGATGAAGCCGTTGGGGGCGACGGTGCCGGGGACGAAGTTGAGGGTTGAGGTGGCGGGGAGCGGTTGACCACCGGGGAAGAGGGTGGCGAAGCCGGGGGGGGCGCCGACATTGTTGTCCACCGTCGCGTTGCCGGAGAGCGCTTTGGCCGAGGCAGGCACGGTGATGCCGTTGAAGGTGAACTGCCCCGGCAGGTTGAGCGTCTGACCGGCAGTCAGCGGTGCACCGGGAGCCTTGAAGGCGGTCTGACCGGCACGGGTGTCGAGCAGGCGGACGGGCTGAGCGAGGGGATGGAAGAAGAGGCCGCCGGCAGAGGGAGGAGCGTAGTAGCCGGTGACGTCGATGACGAAGTTGCCGCCGGTGTTGGAGAAGAGGTTGAAGTTGCCATCGGCACCAAGGCCGACGGTGAAGGCGTTGGGACGCACGGTACCGGGGACGAAGTTGAGGTTAGAAGCGAGGGGGAGGGAGCCGCCGGAGGGGAAGAGAGTGGCGAAGCCGGCGGGGACAGGATTCTTGGAGTTATCGACGGTGGCGTTGCCGACGAGAGCGACGGCAGCGCTCGGGACGGTGACGCCATCGAAGGAGAAGCGACCGGGGAGATTGAGAGTCTGGCCGGCGGTGAGGGTAGGCGGATTCTTGAAGGCATGGAGACCACGGGTATCGAGGAGGCGCACCGGTGCCGAGAGCGGGAAGAACTGCAAGCCACCCGTACCCGAGGAGGCAGAGAACTCGAAGGCGCCGATGTCACAGGCCGTGCCCTGCGGGCGGGTGATACCGCGCTGATCGGTGGCGGGGGTGCAGGTCGCGCCGCCCTTGTCGAGCGCGGCACTGCCGGTGAGGAGGGCAAGCGTCTGAGTCGGGCCGCCGTTATCAGCGAGCGGGCCGAGCTTCGGGTCGCCGGTTTGAGTGGCATTCGCGAAACCGCAGGGGTTGGTCGCATCTTTCGGGAACTCAAGGTTGTTTGTCTCGGTGTTCGTGGAAGTTACATCCGGTGGATTGAAGGTCGCGCCACCAAAGTGGCAGTTGCTTCCCGTCGCTCCCGTATTGCTGGCGAAAATCGTGCCGGTAATCGCCAGATCGCCACTGGCGCGGATGGCGCCGCCCACAGAGTCGCCCGTAGTGCCGGTGCCAACTCCGGCACCCCCGACCGCCTTATTGTTGGCGAGCGTGACGAAGATCAGTGTCGTTGAGTTCGAGCCGTTTTCACCGACTTTCATCGCACCACCGAGACCGTCGCCACCGCCGCCGTTCAGGGCACCGCCCTTGCACCGCCAGTGACGATATTTGCGGAGAAGGTGCTGTGTCGTGATCGTGCAGCCTGAAGCCGTTCTGGCCGGCGATTGCGCCGCCTTCCGCCGACTCCCCGCTGACGCCCGTCGTGCCATTTCCGCCATTACCAGCCGGTCGAGCTATTGGTGGCGAAGGTGCTGCCCGTGATGTTGACGTGTCCCCTGCCCATCGATGGCGCCACCACGGCCGCACCCCAGCGGGACCCCCGCTGGCTCGCCGCGGCGTTGCCGCCATTGCCGCCGATGCCCTTATTGCCAGTGAAGGTGCTGTTCATGATCGCGGTCGGTTTCGCGCTGTTCGTAAGATCGCGCCACCGCAGCGTTGCCCACCCGCGCCGGGGTCTGGTGCCCGTGCCGCCCCTCCGTTTCCGCCCGGTGGCGTGTTGGCGGTGAACGTGCTATTGGTGATGTTGAGCGGATTGGCCTTCGCATTGTAGATCGCACCGCCATTACGCGTGCACCCCCATTGCCGCGTCGTTCGCGCCCTTGCCGCCATTGCCGCCCGTCGCCTGATTATTGGAGAGGGTGCTGTTGGTGACGGTGAGCGTGCCGCTGTTGAAGATCGCGCCACCCTGACCGTCGCCACCGACGGTGCCGAACGCCCCGCCGTCCGTGCCATTCGCACCGGCGGCGAGGCCATTGTCCAGCGTCACGCCATTGAGTATCAGCATGCCGCCCGCGGTGATATTGAAGAAGCGGAAGGCCGATCGCGCCGCCGCGCGTGATCTTCGCGCCGTTGCCGTTGATCGTCAGATTGCTTGCCGCCGCGATGACCGGCAGGCCATTCGCGCCACCCGTCATGTTGTTGATCGCGGTGAGTGTGTACAGGCCATTGGCGGCAAGGCTGATCGTGTTGGTGCCGGCGTGCCGACTGCGGTGATCAGTCCGCCGGTATCGCCATCGGCGACGGGGATGTTCGCCGCCTGCACCCCGACGGACGAGACGAGCGACAACACCAGTGTGCCGAGGAGGAGACAGGCGGAAAACAATGCGGTGAGACGGTACCGCGTGCTTGGGGATTGCTGCCTGGGGAAGGAAGGCTGGTGACGAGAATCTGCCATGTGAACGCACCCTTCTGCCAATGAAGAATCGGCACTCGATCGCCCAGACATGAGCCATTTGCTGCTCGAATGGATACCCTGCCTGAACAATAAAGGAAAAGAATCAAAGCCGTCAACTGACATGCTGCATCGCCCTCTCACGTCGTTCCCGATGGATCATGGTGATTCTCCTTTGCTGATGATCTGAAGCGCCGCGTCGCTCGTCAACGAGAGTAGAAAGGGAATCCGAAAAAAGTGTCATCCATGCGGCAGATGCGCTCCGCCGGTATTTCTGTGTCGCGACTCATCACACCTCCCCGCATACTGAATCTTTCTCATTTCCCACTTGCAGGGTACGGTGCGTGGAAGGGAGGGACCATGAAAGAACTACACAAAAACCTGAAAGAATCCGTGAAAAAAAACGTCACGCTTTGTATTTCGCGCCACGACGGACCTACGGATACTCTTTCAAAGGGGATGACGACCAGGCCAGAGAACAGGTTCCGCCGGTAGAACGGGGTGCGCCCTACGATGCACGTCCCATGCACCTTCCTGTCACGGGCCGTCAGATGCAATGTGCAAGCGTAAAGGTATGCTTACCCGGCAGGATTCGTTTGTAACCAGAGATAGATGTTCGTAACATCCTGATCGGTCAGTTCGTCGTAGTCGTAATGGACGCCGTCCATCACGCCGGAGCGAACGAGGAGTTGCAACTCTTCGAGACGGGTCTGCGTGTCGCTCACGCGCGGGCCGATGCCGCCCTCCCCACGGTCGCCATGACAGGCGGCACAGCCGACCGTGGTGAAGGTGATCTGCCCGCGCGCTGCGTGTTCGTTCAGTTGCGCGCTCGTCGGCACGGGCGTGGCGGTGTTCGAGGCTATGGAGGCATTGCAGGCCACAAGGAGGAGGAGAGGACCAGCGATGCCCAATATGACCGCCTGCCACTGCCTGCGCAGCGATGCCAGACGGCCCGCGAACCGCTCAATGCTCACCGATCCATTTCCTCACCCGATCCTTCCTCACCCCCAACCCCTCTCCATCGCCCGGAAATCGAGGTGTAGACAGGTTCGTGCGTCGATGGAGAGGGGAGCCCACCGCTTCGTCCTCAGTCCTCAGTCCTCAGTCCTTCTCGGATGTGGGAGCGCCATCGCGGCGGTCGTCCCGCCATCGACGTAGAGTACCTGACCCGTCACGAAGCGTGCCTCATCTGAGCACAGGAATGCGGCGACATCGCCGATATCGTCCGGGTGGCCGACTCGCCCGAGCGGTACGCGCGTACCGCCCAACTCGCTCGTGTAGCTTGGATTGTCGAAGTAGCGGGGTACCTCGATCAATCCCGGCCCGATTGCGTTGACACGGATCTTCAAAGGTGCGAGTTCGATGGCGAGTTGGCGCGTGAAGGCGATGATCGCCCCCTTCGTCGCGGCATAGGCGGTGTGATTCGTCATGCCCGCGAAGCCATGCACACTCGTGATATTGAGGACGCACGGCCCGATTCCCTGTGCGAGATGCGGGACCGCTTGCTGTGCGGCGAAGAACATCGCGCGGATATTGAGATCGAATTCCTCCGCGTAGGTCTCCTCGGTCGTTTCGAGGAAGGGGACTGAGCGCGTCACGCCCGCGTTATTGACGAGAATGTCGAGCCGTCCGAAGGCTTGCACCGTCTCATCCACGGCGCGGCGCGCATTCGCGATCTGCGTCAGATCCCCCTGAAGCGCGATTGCCTTCCCGCCCTGACGGGTCACGCCCTCGGCAGCCGCGCGTGCGCCATCAATCGAGTGTGACGCCTGAAAGGCGACCGTCGCGCCACGGGCGGCTAATGCCTCCCCGATGCCCCGCCCGATCCCCATCCCCGCCCCTGTCACAAGGGCCACGCGCCCCGCCAATGAACCGATGGGTGTCGTCATACTTCCTCCCTTGAGTAGGCAGTAGACAGTAGACAGTAAATCCGGGTTCCCTCTGTCTACTGTCTACTGCTTACTGCCTACTACGTAACGCGCAACCGCGTGCGTGTATCTGCGGAATTGCCGGTGTTGTCGTAGACACGCAGGGTCACGGTCCAGTTGCCGCCCTGGAGCCGGGAGCCATCGAACGGAAGGGCACAGGTGGGCACTTCGCCGTCACAGAGCGTGAAGGAGGGCGCGTTCGGTGGATCGACCAGAAAGAGAAAGCGTGTCGGCGTGTAGCCGACATCCGTGCGCGTCGCGGTGGCGCGCAGGGTAATCGTCAGGGCATTACCGTTCGTCTGGATGCGGGAGGGCACATCCTCAAAGGCGGGATGGACATGGGCGACCACGACGGGAACGCCTGCCGCCGGTCGATTGTCCGGTGCGAGATGGCTCACCAGGCGGTCAAGGACGATGAGGCCGACGAAGGTGACGATGATGAGCGCGAGGATGCCCCGCGTCATCTCATCCTGTGCGAAGGAGCGGAACGCGGGCGGCAAGGCGAACGAAGAGGCACCCTGTCTTTCCGCAGGCGGGGAATTCCAGGGAGGGTTCGGCTCGCGTTGTTCCGGTAGTGGTTGCACAGTGCCTCGCTTTTCGCACTAGAGCGTCAGACGCAGGAGACCGGGGCCATCGCTCGCACTGAGCGACCATGAGACGGACGGACGCGCCGCCACAATGACAAGCGCGAAGATCGTATCATCTCGTACCGGCAGCGCGTAATACCCTCGAAGTGGCGCGACGGTGAGAGGCGTCACGTCACCTGGCCTGAGCACGAGGTTCGAGCCGCGCACGCCATGTACCGCGATACTATACGTGGTATCGTCCCCCTCGAACCAGACATCCGCCTGTGGGCCGCCTGTTTGCCCCGCTAGTGGCTGGAAGCGCAGGGTGAGGGTCACCCGCCCCGCGCTCTCGCTCGTTTCGATGCGATCCAGTACCCAGCCGTCGCTCTGTACCCCGGTCGTCATGTCCGGCGTTCGCGATGGCAGGGCGGTGCGATCCGCGATGATCGCCACGGCAGAAGCGACGGGGGTAGGTGGCGTCGTAGTGCTGCCCGGTGTCGGTGTGGGCAACGCTGGTGAAGCGGCGGGAGCGGTCGGCGTCGATGAGCCGGAGATGGCGAGGATTGTCGGTGTGCGTGCTGCAATCGGTGTGGGCGGCGTGGGTGTCCGTGTCGCGCTCCCGCAGGCAGTGAGGAGAAGCATGATGCCGCATCCCGCCATTATGCATCGGTGCCGTCGTCCCATACGTCCCCTCCAGGTTCATGCCCGCGCCGGGTCCGTCCAACCCTGCGCGTTGCGCATCCGGATCAATGAGAAGTGTAGCGTGCTTTCGATGATCGCGCGTCCGAGCGGCACCAGGGACGGCGTGATCCGGAGTTCCACTCCCGTCGCCACGAGTGCGGTAAGAAGATCGCCCACCGGCTCGACCTTGAGCGGGACAATCGTCGCGCGGCTGACAGAGCCGCTGTAGTCGGGCAGGTCTTCGAATGTCTCGCCCGGCATCGTGTAGCGATAGAGGCGCGTTGTTCGCAGGCGATCGAGCCACGCGCCTTCGATGGCGATCACCATACGGGCCGGCACGGTGGCGTAGAAGCGTGCAGAGTCTGCGGCTGTCGTCGTCGGTAACGGCCAGAAACAGACGCGCGGGCAATCACGCGGCACGTAGTAGATCGGCGCGTGCCAGTCATCGATCGCCCAGACGAGCGGTTCAACCTCCGGCCGCGCCAGCGGCGCGCGGGGCACAAACCGCGCGATGGTCGGGTCCTCGCTGAAGTGAGAGAGTGTGGGCATCGCTGCTGCAGTTCCTTCGGTCGGTGTCCTGCACGATGCGCCCGCTCGCATGACGGCGCATGGGCGGGCCAAGCCCATCGCCAGCATAACGGAGAGGTCATGTGTTCGTACACTCTCTGCCCTAACCCCCCAACCCCCTTCCCCACAGGGAAGGGGGCGTAAGAGGGGATAATCATCGTCTTCCTGTGGACGGTCTACGTATCCGGCGGGATAATCCCGATGGTGCGGTTCGTTATGCGCGGCGCGCGGCGCGGCGGTGTCAGGGGGAAGGGAATGCCCGTTGTGGCGTGGTCGCTGCGCACTCAGAAACGAATCGCCTCGTGTGTTCTCGCCCTCGTTATGGGGCTTGCGCTCCTACCCGTGGCGGTTTCGGCGCACGTCGCGCTCGTCGCCGCGACGCCGGTGCCGGGGAGCACCATCGGCCAGCCGCCGAAAGTGGTGCGCATCCGCTTCGACCAGATCCCGGACCCGAAGTTCAACGGCATCACGCTCCTCGATACGAGCGGCAAGAGCGTTGCCGGTGGCCCCGCGACGACGAGTGGGAGCGATCCGAGCGTTGTCGAGGTGACGCTTGCGGCGAAGTTGCCACCGGGCCTCTATACCGTCGCCTGGCAGGCACTGGCGAACGACGGTCACCTGACGAAGGGTAACTACTCCTTTACGCTCTCCAGTGGCCTTGGCCCCGCGCCGCCCGCCGAACCCGAGCCTGTCGGCGCACCGACGAGCGCCGGCGCAGCGAGCGCGTCGAATGTTTCGGGTGGCGGCAATCCTTCGGTGCTCGCCGTCATCGTACGCTGGTGGCGCTATCTCTCTCTCGGACTGCTGATCGGCACCTTCGCATTGGCCGCACTCGTGCTGCGGCCCGTGACGTCTGCGCTCGATGGTGGCGACGATGGGTGGGGGCGGGCGACTCGAATGCTCCGCCCGTGGGCGCTCGGGAGCCTCGCTGCCTTCGTGCTCGCCCATCTCGCGACGCTCATCGTGCAAGCGGCGACGGTTGCGAACCTCTCCGTCTTTCAAGTGCGAGGGGAGACGATCCGCCGACTGGTCTTCAACACGACCTACGGCGGCGTGTGGCGCGTGATCGCCGTCATTGCGCTGCTGCTCTTCATTGGGGTGCTCGGGGCTTCCCTGCCCTTCTGGCGGTCGCAGCCGCCGGTGCTCGGCATCACCGTGACTGCCCGGTCCACTGCGACAGTCGAAAGCCTGCCGGATGCGCCCCCGCCCGCCGTCTGGCCGTGGCGGCTTGGGTTGGGTGTCGCGCTCCTGCTTGCGGTCGCCCTGACATTGAGCAGCCATGCAATTGAGAGCCAGCATCAGCCCGTCCTCGCTATCCTCGCAGATGCGGCACACCTGAGCGCGATGGGGCTCTGGTTCGGCGGGCTGCTCATTCTCCTCACGCTCCTCCCGCGCTGGCTCCGCCCGCTGGAGGGTGAGCAGCGGGCGACCTACCTCGCGGCGACGGTGGGGCGATTCTCGAATCTCGCGCTGCTCGCGGTCGGCTCCCTCGTAGCGACCGGCCTCTATGCGATGACGATCCACACGACGCGCGGGACGATCCTGAACACCTCCTACGGGCAAACGCTGCTCATCAAGCACGCCTTAATCGTCCCGCTGCTCGGCACGGCGGCGCTCAATCTGCTCATCGTCAAGCCGCGTTTGCACGCCGAGGAGCGGGCGCGGCGCTGGCTCCCGCGCCTGCTTTGGATCGAGGCGGGACTCGGTCTTGCCGTGCTGCTCGTCACCGCCACCCTCACGCAACTGCCGCCCGCGCATCAGCTCACGGGTGCGAACGCCGCCGCCTATGACCCGCGCCTGAATGATGCGGTCGCGGTCGCCCCACCGACCGCCGTAAATGCGGATGCGGACTTGAGTAGTGGGCCGCAGGCCGCCGAGATGCAGGACGCGGCGGGGATGACGGTCGTGCTGCTGACGACGACCGGCAAGGACGGCAGTGCGCTCGACGCGAGCATCGTGGACCCGAACACGGTGCAGCCTCTCGCCGATGTGCAGCGCGTGACGGCGCTCCTCACCTTCGCCGACGCGGACCTCGGGCAGACGAGTGTACTGCTGGCGCGCGACGCGAGCGGTCACTATCGAGCCTCCGGCATCTTCTTTCCGATCAAGGGTCTCTGGAGCATCCAACTCGTGATCCGCCGCGCGAACATCGCCGACGATACGCGCCTCAATTTCTCCTTCACCTCAGACCCGGCGCGCTTCCAGACGACGGAGCGACCGATCTCCACCGTCACGAGCGCGCGGGCCGGTCTGCTCTGGCCGCGTCTCCTGCCGAGCGCCTGGTATGGTCTCCTGCTCGCGCTCGTCGGTGCGGCGCTCCTGGCGCTCACCTACCCCTCTCGCTTCCGCGCGACGCTCCGTGGCCGGACCCGGACGGCCTATCGCGCGTGGAGTGTCGGGGCGCTCGTGCTCGGCGTGATCGTCTTCGGCTACAACTCGACGGATCGCACCCCGACGACGGGCATCACCAATCCCGTGCCGAACACAACCGCGACCCTCGCCCAGGGGCAACAACTCTTCGCCCAGAACTGCGCTATCTGTCACGGCGCGGGCGGGAAGGGCGACGGGCCGTACGCACCAAACCTCAAACCCCGCCCCGTGGACCTCACCAGCAGCCACTTGAGTACGCACACCGACGGCGACCTCTATTGGTGGGTGAGCCACGGCATCGCCGGCACCGGGATGCCCGCATTTACCGGCACCCTGAACGATCAGGACATCTGGTCCATCATCCGCTACATCCGCTCTTTGAATGGGAGTAGCCAGTAGGCAGTAGATACCATGCGCAGGAAGGAGAGAGAGTAAAGCGCCCTCCCCCCTTCCTGTGCATGGTATCTACTGCCTACTGCCAATACAGGGTTTTCCCTCATGTCTCCGGCTTCCCTGCGTGCTACGTTGGATGCAAGGCAGACCATCGAAGCAGGCAAAGGATGCGCGTGGGAGGCAGCGATGAGAGCGAGCGGGCGGGCGCGTGGCGTTCACGGGTTCCTTTGGATCACGCTGTTGACACTCGCGATGCTCCTCGGTGCGCCGCTGCTTCCGCGCGTGCCGCTTCTCACTGCTTCCTCTCTCACGTCCGCAGCCGCGCCCTCCTTGCTCGTGCAGGAGCAGGAGTTGGTCACCAGCGACCCGTCCGCCCAGGTAGGTCAAGTACTGGCGGTGAGTAGTGATGGAAACACGGTACTGGCAGGGACGAACAACCGCGAGGAAGCATTTGTCTTCGTGCGCAGCGGTGGGGTCTGGAGCCAGCAACAGAAGCTGACCGCCAGTGACGGGGGGCCCCTCAATCTCTTCGGTACTGCCGTGGCGCTCAGTGGCGATGGGAACACCGCGCTGGTCGGAGCGAGACAGAAATTTGCGGCCCGAGGGGCGGCATATGTCTTTGTGCGCACGGGTACAACGTGGACGGAGCAACAGAAGCTGACCGCATCCGATGCCGCAACGAACGACTTTTTTGGCACCGCCGTGGCGCTCAACAGTACCGGCAATATCGCGTTCGTTGGGGCACCGGCGCGGAACGTCGCCCACGGCGCGGTCTATATCTTCACTCAGAGCGGCACGACCTGGACGCAATTACCGGGATCGCCACTGACGGCCAGCGATGGTGCGACCCCGGACCAGTTTGGCGACGCCATCGCCATGACGGGTGACGCGCAGACCGTCCTGATCGGCGCTCCGCTCAAGAACTCCGGCAAGGGTGCCACCTACGTCTTCGTGTTCGCGGTCTTTGGTTGGGGACAACAGCAGGAACTCACTGCTTCAATCAGCGCAAATGACGACCGATTCGGTACTGCGGTCGCAGTGAGCAGCGACGGGAAGACTGCCCTCATCGGAGCGCGCGAGCAACGAACCGCTGGCAAAGGGTCCGCCTATATCTTCACGCGTTCCGCCCCCACAAACCCGTGGTTTCAGCAGCAGCAACTGACCGCTAGCGACGGTGCGGCGGGTGATGACTTTGGCTCTGCAGTCTCCCTGAGCGGTGATGGACTCACGGCCCTTGTCGGCGCGCGCCTCAATACGGGTAAAGCGTATCTCTTTACCCGTATTGGCACGACCTGGCCTCAGCAACAGACATTCGTGGCCGGTAATGGCGTGACCGGGAGGGGTTTCGGTAGTGCGGTCGCACTGAACAGCGACGGTCGTACTGCAGTGATCGGCGCGCCCTTTGCGAACGCATCTCAAGGTGCAGTGGATACCTTCATCCCCGGTGTCCTCCATCTCACCGCCCCTGCCACTTCTCCCGCAGGCTCCACCCTCTCCCCGCTCACCCTCTCCGTCACCGATCCCGCTGGTGGTCCACCCATCTTCTACACCGGCACCGTCCATTTCTCCACCGCCGATCCCCGCGCCACCCTCCCCGCTGACTACACCTTCACCACCGCCGACCACGGCACGCATACCTTCACCGCCATCCTTAGGACCGCAGGCAATCAGACGATTGCCGCCACCGATACGGGCTCTCCTTCCGTCCTCGCAGGTGCCACGATCAACGTCACTGCCGGGCCTGCCACCTCTCTCGACGTCAATCCGGGCACAACACCGCAGAGCGCGCAGATCAACACCGCCTTCGCCACCCCGCTCGCCGTGACCGCCACCGATGCCTTCGCCAATCCTGTCGGTGGCGTCACAGTCTCCTTCGCAGCACCGACGACCGGCGCGAGCGGGAGTTTCGCGGGTGGTGTGAGCACTTCGATAACCAACGCGAGCGGGGTGGCGACCGCACCGACGTTTACCGCGAACGCAACGGTCGGCAGCTACACTGTCACGGCCAGCGCTCCTGGCACTGGCACCGCTTCCTTCGCCCTCACCAACACCGCTTCCTCGTCACCACCGATCACTGGTGGTTTGCAGTTCTTCCCCTTGTCTCAGCCCGTCCGTTTGCTCGATACCCGTCCCGGTCAGACGGCAGTCGTCCATCCCGGTACACCTCTCACTGCCAATCAGCCCTTGAGCCTGCCGGGGCAGTTCTCCTCCGGTAGCGTCACCATCCCTGCCGGTGCCCAAGCCCTCGTCGGCAACGCCACCGTCGATAACTCCGTTGGTGCTCCGGCGGGCTTCGCGACCCTCTATCCCAGCGGTGCCGCCCTTCCTCTGGCGAGCAACCTCAACTTCGTCCCCGGCACCGTCCGTCCCAACGCCTTCACGGTGGGGCTTGGGAGTGATGGCAAGTTCAACCTCCTCTCGAACACGGGAGGCAACTTTATCATCGACATCACCGGCTATTACGCGCCACCAACGGCAGGCGGTCTCTTCTTCCACCCACTCAGTGTCCCGGTCCGCCTCCTTGACACGCGACCCGGTCAGAGTGCCTTCGTCCATCCCAATGCCGCCCTCACTCCCGGGCAGACGCTCTCGTCTGCCGGGTCAGTTCACCGTCGTCCGGCGTCGCTATCCCCACCTCCGCCAAAGCCCTGGCAGGCAATGCCACGGTGGATAACACGGCAAACGCTCCGCAGGTTTCGCCACCCTCTTTCCCGGCGGCACTGCCTTGCCGCCGACCAGCAACCTCAACTTCGCACCGGGCACCGTCGCCCCCAATGCCTTCACCGTCGGTCTCGGAGGTGACGGCTCCTTCAATCTCTTCAGCAACACGGGCGGGAACTTCATCCTCGACATCACGGGCTACTACGACACCAATGGTGCGGGGGGGCTGCTCTTCTATCCACTCGCCCAACCGGTGCGGGAACTGGATACCCGTGCCGGGCAGTCTGCCTCGGTCCATCCCGGTCTGCCAATCGCCGCGAAGGGGACACTCAACCTGCCGGGGAGTTTCACCTTCAGTGGCGTGACCGTACCGAACACTGCGAAGGCGCTGGTCGGCAATGCGACGGTGGACAACAGCAGCAATGCACCGGACGGCTTCGCGACGCTCTTCCCCGGTGGGACGACGCTGCCGTTGACGAGCAACCTGAACTACTCGGCAGGAACGGTAGCACCGAACGCCTTCATCGTCGGGGTGGGAGCTGACGGCACGTACAACCTGTTCAGCCTGAGTGGCGGAAACTTCATCCTCGACATCTCCGGCTACTTCGCCGCTGGGACTGGCACGAGCAGCCAACCCGCAGCGAAGCCTGCCGCAGCGCCGTAGATACCGACGAAGATGAGCGTCGACGGGAATATGTCCTAGGCGACGGCTGCCGCAGGGATGCGCTGCTCCTGCATCAGCCAGACGTAGCCATCTTCGAGGCTGGGATCGGTTGGCTGTGCGCCGAGGAGCGGCGATGGCACGCCAACGACGCGATATTGGACTGCGGCACCAAGATGGAGCGTTGAGACGACGGTGAAATCACCCGTCCGGCTTCGGTCCGTCCGTCGTGACGGTCCAGACCTTGCCGCGGGCCGCATGCATGAGTTCCGCCACGGCCATGGAAACGCACGTGCCCGCCCGCCAGCACCGCCAGCATGCGGCACGTCTGCGCCACATCCTCAACGATGTGGGTGGACAGCAAAACGGTTCGGTCACCGGCCAGGTCGGCGAGCAGGTTGCGGAAGCGGATACGCTCTTCCGGGTCGAGGCCCGCTGTCGGCTCATCTACGATGAGCAGTTGCGGGTCGTTGAGGAGCGCCTGCGCGATACCGACGCGCCGCTTCATGCCACCGGAGAAGGTCTTCAGTTTCCGGTTCGCCACATTCGCCAGCGCGACCGTATCCAATAATTCATCCACCCGCCGCTGCCGCGCTGTCCGATCATCCATCCCTTTGAGGATGCCGATGTAATCGAGGAACTCCCGCGCGGAGAGGTCCGGGTAGAGCCCCAACTCCTGGGGCAAATAACCGAGCGTCCGCTTCACCGCAACGCGTCCCGCCTCCGTGGCGCAATCGTGCTCGCCGATCCAGACCGTGCCATCCGTGGGGCGGAGGATGCCCGCGAGGATGCGCATCAGCGTCGTCTTACCAGCGCCGTTCGGCCCCAACAAGCCGTACATCCCGGTCGGGATCGTCAAGTCCACATCGGAAAGCGCCCGCACGCCGCCCCGATACGTCTTCGTCAATCCCCGCAACACAATTTCCATTGCCTCACTCCCTTTTCAATGAACTCATCGCTCGCTGCCCATTGCGGATGGTTTCCGTTGCCGCCAGCGCGGATACCACTGCGCGGTGATGATCGGGAGCGCCGCGCAGACAAGCAGGAGCCCGATACTCGTTATCCCCTGCCACGCCGCGATCTCCCGACCGAACATCCCCTGTGAATGGAAGAGGCCGGCTGCCGCCCATCCGCCGAGAGGCGTGAGGGGTGTATCGCTGATTGTTGGGATGCCATACGTGGGTGAGAGCAGATTGCCCCAGAACCAGTAGCCGATGAAGAGGAACTGATAGAACGGCATCCAGACGACGGCAGGGATGACAACCGAGAAGGCGGCCACGAAGAGCAAACCGGGCACGTTGATCGCCGCGAAGGCCGCGAGCGCGAGGGGAAATGCCCGCACATCGCCCCACTTCGCCACGACGTATCCGATCCCGGCGAGATAGACGAGAAACATCGGCGCGATGGTGGCGAGGGTGGCGCCAAGATACTTGCCCCAGAGCCGCGCGCCCGGCGAGACGGTTGCTGTATCGAGCAACTCGTCCACATGGAGCCGCCGGTCCCGCACGAGGCGATCCGCGAGCAGGATACCGAACCCGACCGGCATGAAAGCATTGACGGCCACCGCCCATTCGCCGATGACGGTATCGAGCGGCGTTCGCGTGCCGTAGTTCCATGGACTCCGCTGGCCGGTGAAGCAGATGAGGCTCATGGTGAGCAGCGTGATCCAGACTGCGGGGCGGCGTATCTGCATCCGGAACTCATAGCGCATCGCGCCCGTGAATGCCCGCCACTGTTCGCCCATCACGTTTCACCTCCCGCGAGGAGCATTTCGCTCTGCTGTAGGAGCGCGGCGACGACGCCGAAGAGCACGGCCGCCAGACCGATCAGCGTCAGGCGGTTCGAGAGCCAGAAGTTTTCCCCGGCGGCCCAGGTCGTCGCGAACGAGAACCAGGGCCGCGCCCACGCCTGATCGAGCAGATAGCCATGAAAGAGCACCTCGACGATCCAGATGCCGCCGACCAGCCCCGCGCTCGCCGAGCGGTTGCGGACGAGCAAGCGCCAGCAGTGCGCCGAGCGCCGCGAAGGAGAGCATCGGCGAGAGCCACATCAACTGGCTAACGATGAACGGCCTCGGCACGATCCAGCGGCCGATGATCCGCAGCACGACGACATCCCCGAAGGCCACCAGCGCCGACCAGACGAGCACAATCATGAGGCGGCGGAAGACAGTCACGCGGTACGGCGTGGGCATCGTCAGTTGCCACTCAACGCCGGGATCGGCGGCCACAATCGTCGCCGCGACCGTCCCGGCGGCGAGCGGATAGAGGATTTCCATGCTCCGTGTCAGCACGTTGGCAATCTGCTCCGACTGCGCGCCGCCGAGCGTCATCATCCCGGCGAAAAGCGCGACGCCCGCGACGACGAAGAGCGGCGTCAGGAGCGCGATAACGCCCAGTTCCCGCATTTCATACCAGAGCACACCTCGTCGCATCGAGCCTCCTTTGCGCCTTCGCTATGCCGGGAGATGGCTGTGCCGATTCCCGATGATGGCTCGCCCCTGCCATGAGACCGCCAAGAACGCCACCAGGAAGAGCGCGGCAGCCAGCGGGATCAGGAGCGTGCTGCTGCCCCAGAAGCGGATGAACAGGTTGCGCTCGCCAGTCGGCAGCCAGCGGCTCCCCGCCATGATGCGCGCCGCCCAGATGACGAGCGCCGTGCTGATGCCCGTGACCGAGCCGAAGAGGAGCGAGAGCACGAGACTGAGCGCGGAAAGGAAGAGCATCGGGCCGAGCCAGAGCACGATTACCGGCCACAGACCCGTCCCGCCGCGCGCGGCGATGATGACGGCACTCGCGGTCACCGCGAGCAGGATGTCATACGCATAGACCAGCGTGAGCCGCCCCATCAGCACGAGGCGCGGCGAGGTCGGCGTCGCCAGGGCAATCTCCAGCGATGGATCGTTCTCCGGGCCATAGACGAAGGCGATCCCCATCGCCGCCACGACCGGCGCGAAGACCGCGAGCGCCTTCCCGACGCCGTATGGTCGGAGCAGTTCGATAAGCAGCCGAGCGCCATCGTCAGCGCGGACGCGGCCCAGATGCCGCGCCGCACGAGCGGCAGTTGCCCGATGAGCAGCCCCCAGAGCCAGGGCAATCGCACCGGACGCCGCGAACGGCGCCGGGTCGCTGCCTCCGCGCGGTCGATCTCATGCCAGACACGATCCAGCAGTGCATCGTCAGGGATCGGGGCGTAGTGGGAGAGGACGGGGGCCGCACCCGCGATGGCGCGCCACTCCGCTAGCTCCGCCCGGCAGGCCGCGCAGCCCGGCAGATGCGCCTCCAAGCGCGCCGCCAATCCGGCATCGAGGGTACCGTTGACGTACGCGGGAAGCATCTCCGCGATATGGTCGTCGGTGGCATGGTGATCCATCATCTCGTCTCCCGTTGCGCGCCGAGCAATTCCTTGAGCGCGCGTTTCGCCCCATGCAGCCTGCTCTTGACCGTCCCGACGGCGATACCGAGGACATCCGCCATCTCCTGATAGGAGAGGTCGTGTACGAAGGCCAGCACCAGCGCCTCCCGGCGGTCGGGGGAGAGATGCGCCATCGCCGCGACCACTTCCGCGCGCGTCGCCGCTGCGATGACGCGCTCTTCCGGTTCCGGCAACGCGCCAGGGAGTTGTTCAGCGGCGGCGATATCGGCACGCGGGAAGGAACGACGCCGCAGCGTGTTGTGCGCCTGCCGGCGAGCGATACCGATCAGCCACGTCCGCGCGCTCGACCGGCCCGCGAAACTGCCCGCGCTCTGCCAGACCGCGACGAAGGTATCTTGCAAGATCTCTTCGGCAACCTCGACATTCGCGGTGAGATGCAGGAGGTAGGCGAAGAGCGGTTGCCGCTCGCGATGATACAGTTCCGTCAGCGCGTCGCGATCGCCGGACGCGATCCGCGCGATCAACTCCCCTCCGGCGTCCGCCGGCCGTTCATGCACGCTGGTGATCCCCCATACCGCGATAGATTTCACGTCGCGCTGCCCTCCATCCTATGAGTAGCGCGACGGCGCGAAAAGGTTCACGCGAAGCGTACCACCGACAGCGGATTGCCGCCGCGCATCGCATCATGCGAGAATATGGACACCTGTACAGCACGCATCTTCGCTTCACGATCGATAAGGGAGGACCACGATGACACTGACGCACGAGGCCACGACGAAGCAGGCGACGCTCGATGCGGTCAAAGACCGCGTCACCGCCGCCATTCAGGCGAACCGCGACGCCATTTATGCGGTCGGTGACGCGATCTATGCGGACCCCGAACTCGGCTTTAAGGAGGTCCACACCGCCGAGCGCGTCGCGGCGTACTTCGACCGCCTCGGCCTCTCCTATCGCACCAACCTCGGCATCACCGGCGTCAAGGCGGTGCTGGATACCGGGCGGCCCGGCCCGTCGGTCTGCATCATGGGCGAACTGGACAGCATCGTCGTCTTCGATCACCCGGACGCCAACCCGCACACGGGCGCGGCGCACTGCTGCGGCCATAACTGCCAGATCGCCGGGATGCTCGCCGCCGCGACGGGGATCATCGAGAGCGGCGCGCTCGAACATCTCTCCGGCAAACTCGTCTTCCTCGCCGTCCCCGCCGAGGAATATGTCGAGATCGACTACCGCTCCCGCCTGAAGCAAGAAGGGAAGCTTGAGTTCCTCGGCGGCAAGAGCGAGTTCGTCGCGCTCGGTGAGTTCGATGATGTGGATATCTCGATCATGATGCACAGCGGCTCGCAGGATCGCTCCGCCGCGAAGTTCACCATCGCCGGGACGAGCAACGGCTTCATCGGCAAACTGATCCGCTATACCGGCCACCCCGCCCACGCGGGCGCCGCGCCGGATAAGGGCGTCAACGCCCTCAATGCCGCGATGGTCGGCCTGATGTCCATCCATGCGAACCGCGAGACCTTCTCGGACGACGACAGCGTGCGCGTCCACCCGATCATCACGCGCGGCGGCGACCTCGTGAATGTTGTCCCGTCCGATGTGCGCATGGAGACCTATGTGCGCGGTCGCTCGATGGAGGCGGTCATCGCGCGCGGCGAAGAAAGTGGATCGCGCGCTGAAGGCGGGCGCGCTCGCCGTCGGCGCGCAGGTGGAGATCACCACCGTCCCCGGCTATCTGCCGCAGATCAACGACGCTGCGACTCAATGCCCTCTTCAAGTCAAATGTCCTGCGCCACTTCAGCGAGCAGGATGTCAACGAGGAGCAGCATATGGCGGGTAGCACCGATATGGGCGATCTCGCGCACATCATGCCCGTCATCCAGCCGAGCATGAATGGCAGCAGTGGCACCTTCCACGGCAATGACTACGCCATCGCGAACAAAGAGATTTCCTATCTCTGGAACGGCATCCTGATGGCCGAAACCGCGCTAGATCTGCTCTGGGGCGAGGGCGAAACCGGCGCGGACGTCGTCGCGAACTACCAGCCGATCATGACGAAGGACGAATACCTCGCCTTCATGCGCGGTATCTCGAACTCCGAAGTCTTCGGGGACGTAGAAGTGTTGTAAATTTCTTCGTACGGAAGATCAAGGGTGACACCACGGCGGCGGCAGCGGTACGGCAGCCGCATCCTCCGGGTGTTGTTCCATCGCGAGCATCCGCAGACGATCGGGGTCAATATCGAACCCATTCGGCCACGCAATCGTGCCGAGTTCATCATCCACGAAAACCTCTCGGAACTTCTGCGGATCGCGTAACACAACGGCCAGCGGCCCTGTTCCCCGTTCGGCGAGACGAACGCTGGTGCGGTATTTGTCCTTGAATGTGAGCAGCAATGTGAATGGTTGCTCCTCGATGAGTTCGACCGCGATAACCGTCTGTAAAGTCCAGGTACCGGCAGTCTCTACATCTTCATCAATCTTTATTTCCATCATACGCCCCTTATTTGCTCCCGATACGCTGAAAAGATTCTCCACCAACAGCATATGACCAATTTAGCGCGAGTTCTTCGCGATGTCGACGTGCCCACTCTGCGATCATCCGTCGCGTCGCTCATGGCAGCGCGCCCTCGAGGAACGTTCCGTCAATATGGAATGTCGCCTGAAATTCCCCGTATCGCGCGTGGAAATGCGGTGGCACGTGGTCATCGTAGTACATGGTGGTTGTCACACCATTGACCACCGCAAGTACCGGCATTGTGTATCCTCCGATCCCTTGCGGGGCATAGAAGCGGGAGAGACCCTTCGAGCCCCTCCCGTCCATCGCGGATTGATTTACTTCGTCAATTTCGCGCACCTTGGCGGCGATGCCGTTGGCGTCGATGCCCTGGTCGGCGAGGAGTTCGGCGGGTTTACCCGAATGGGGCGTCTTCGTGACTGCCAGCTTCGTAACCGAGACTGCCGGATCGGTAGCGAAGACATTGAGCACCGCGTCACCGAGGCCGCCCTCGAACCAGTGATCCTCGACGACGAGCACCCGGTTGTGCGTCGCATGGGCAGCGGCACTGATCGTCTTCGCGTCAATCGGCTTGACGGTGTAGGCGTCCACGACGCGGATAGACACGCCCTCCTTTGCCAAGAGGTCGTACGCCTTGACGGCCTCCGCGAGCGTGATGCCCGCACCAATCACCGTGATGACGTCTTTGTTGGACTGCTTGACGACCTTCGCGCCGCCAATCGGGAACTGCTCGTCGTTCGCATAGATCACCGGGGTATCGGCGCGCGTCGTTTGCATGTAGATCACGCCGTCCCGTTGTGCTGACTCTGCAAGAAGTTTCTCCGTGGAGACCGCATCCGAGGGGTAGAGGACCGTGCTGCCATGCACGGCGCGCATCATCGCCAGTTCCTCAAGGCCCATCTGGGATGCGCCGTCCTCCCCGATCGAGACCCCCGCGTGCGAGCCGGTGAGCACCATGTTCGCCTCGGAGAGCGCGCCCATACGGATCTGATCGTAGGCGCGAGTGAAGAAGGCGGCGAAGGTCGAGACGAAGGGGCGCTTCTTCATCCGCGCCAGGCCGACTGCCGCGCCGACCATGTTCTGCTCCGCGATAAACATCTCGAAGAAGCGATCCGGGTGGGCCTTCATGAAGATTTCCGAGAAGGTCGAGTTCTTCACATCGCCATCGAGCGCGACGACGTGCGCATTCGCGTCACCGAGCTTCTTGAGGGCCGTGCCATATGCCCGGCGTGTCGCGACCATCTCACCGAGCTTGTATTCCGGCGCGACGGGCTGCGTGAAGGTGGGATCGCTGCTCTTGATCGCGGGGGGCTGACGCACGCCGCCGCGCAACTCGGTATTGACGGGGCCGAGTTCTTCGAGGGCGTCCTTCAAGTCCGCCTCCGGCAGCGCCTTGCCATGCCAGCCGGGGTTATCGGCTATCGAGGGCGCGCCCTTGCCCTTGATCGTGTTCGCGACCAGCGCAACCGGCTTATCCTTGATCGTCTTCGCCTCATCGAAGGCGCGGCAGATCGCATTCATGTCGTGGCCGTCCACCTCGATCACATGCCACCCGAAGGCGCGAATGCGGCCCGCGTAGACATCGATATTGTGCTCGTAGGCGGTCGGCTGGCTCTGACCGAGACGATTGACATCGACGATGGCGACCATGTTATCCAGCTTGTAGTTCCCGGCGCAGGCGAACGCCTCCCAGAGCGACCCCTCCGCCATCTCGCCATCGCCCATCAGGACGTAGACCGTGAAATCCTGCTTGTCGAGATATTTGCCGACTGATCGCCTCGCCGACGCCGATGGAAAGCCCCTGGCCGAGCGAGCCGGTCGCTGCCTCCACCCAGGGGAGGCGCGAGGTCGGATGCCCTTCGAGGCGGCTACCGAACTTCCGCAGCGTCATGAGCTCATCTTCGCCGATCGCGCCTGCGACAGTGTAGAGCGAGTAGAGGAGGGGAGAGGCGTGGCCCTTGGAGAAGATCACGCGGTCATTGTTTGGCTGGCGGGCATCATCGAAGTTGTATTGCATCTCGCGGAAGAAGACGACGGTCAGTAAATCTGCTGCGGACATCGACGAGGTGGGATGACCCGACCCCGCCTTTGTCGTGGAGACCATGCTGTAGTAGCGCACCAGCCGCGCGAGGTCCTCGAGTTCTTCGGTCGTTGGCGCTTTTGTTCTCGTCGTTGTTGTCATGGATGCATTCCTTCCTTGGTCGATGGTCGTATAGACATCCCCGCACGGCTGCGGGAACCGACTCATTTCGACGCCGCACCTATTGTGCCACACTGAGGGAAGTTCGGGGTTTGCGGAATGTGTTCCGTGATTCCTGATCCGCACACCCTGCGTCTTCAACCGGGGACGCGCGCGTGTGGTAGCATACGCGCATCGAAATTGCGCCACATTCAAGGAGCGCTGTGTGAATCTACCACCTCCCGCGAACCCCTCCCACCCATCTGAGACGCCCGATCCCGAGACCCACGACGCGCAGCAGACGCCGCCTGCCGCCGCGAGCGAACCCACATCACCCACGCCACCGCCGGAAACCACCCGCGCGGAAGCCGGGTCTGCCGCCGAGTGGCAACGTACTGACGCAAACGAAAAGCCCGCCGAAGAGCGTGGGGAGGAGGAGCCGAAGGCAGCGAACGTCGTACCGCCGCCACCGCGACCGGCTGCGACGCCACCACCGATGCCGACGTTTGGCGCACCCCAGCCGCCGCCACGCGCTGCCGCGCCGCCCGCGCAGGCACCACGCCCACCGGAGCAGGTGGCCTATCCGCCGCGCATTCCCGCCCCCAGCCCGCACCACCGGGCGGCATGACCGAACCGCCACGCCCCTACGAGGGTGGCCGCTATGTGCCGCCACCACCCATCCCACCCACCGGCCCGAGCGTCCCCGGGCGTGATTGGGCAGCCGCGAACACCGCGCCGCCAGTCGCGCCCGCCGTACAACCCGTCGCGGCCCGCAGCAACCCGATGAATACGGCGCTGCTCGGCGTGATCGCCGTTCTGCTTCTTGCCCTGGCCGTTTTCCAGGGCATCAATACCTTCCGACCAAAGAGCGCGCCGCCGACGGGTGTGCAGCAAGTGCAGGTACAAAAACAAGCGGTAAAGCCCGAGACCGCCGCTGAGATCAAGGACACGATCAATAGCGCGCAGTCCGCGCTCAATCAGTTCCAGCAGCAGGCGCAACAGGCGTACGGCTCCGCAAAATCGGACGCGGAGCGGCAGGCAACCCTGCTCCAACTCACGCTCTATTTGCAGTCCATCATCGCCCAGCAGAACAATGACTTACTGCTCATCTATCAGGACCTCAACACATAGCGCTGCCCCCAGCCCCCTCCCCATCAGGGAGGGGAGCATGTTTCTCTCCCTCTCCATCGCCGCATAAATCTGCACCTTCATTCTCCCTCCCCTTCCCTTCTGCGGGATGCGACCCATCCGCGCGGGCGTTTCACAACGTACTGGGCAGTAATGAGACAAAAACGAGAGGGAGGGTCGTCATGATACGCTCTGTGGGTCGAACAGTGAGTGGGAAACGTGTCGGGATCGCGCTGATCTTCGCGGTGGTGTTAGCAGGCATGGTGGCGGTCGGCCAGGCACGGACGGCACCACCGGACGTCGCTATCGCGATTCAGGGCTTCGCCTTTGTCGGCCCCGGTGCGTCGAACACCCTCGCGATCCCCATTGGCACGAAAGTGACCTGGACAGAGAACGACGCTGGCACCGCAGTCCATTCCACAACGAGCGACACCGCAATCTGGGATTCCGGTTTGCTCTCCGTCGGTCAGACATTCTCTCAAACCTTCAATCAGGCAGGTACATTCACCTATCATTGCTCGCGGCACGGTTCCATGACCGGCAAGATTACGGTGGTCGATACGAGTGCGGCACCGTCCGAAGTCGCCATTTCCATCAAGGACTTAGCCTTTGTCGGCCCCGGCGGTACGAACGCCCTGACGATTCTCGCGGGGACGAAAGTCACATGGACGGAGAATGACCCCGGCGTTTCCGTGCACTCGACCACGAGCGATACCGCGATCTGGGATTCCGGTTTGCTCTCCGCCGGTCAATCATTCTCCTTTACCTTCGATCATCCGGGCATCTTTACCTATCACTGCATACGGCACGGCTTCATGACCGGCACGATCACCGTGCTCGCTGCAACGCCACTCTCCCGGCAATCCAGCGGCGCGAGCAACGCTGGGCCTGTGAGCCCGCCGCAAGGGCGCTCGGGTGGGGTCAATCCGAACCCATCATCGCCCGGTCAGCCAACAAAGCGGAGTGTCACCGGCGCATTCAGTGGCGCAGCGATCCCCACCGATGCACCGGTGCCCGCCGCCCCGCCGCCCCTGCCCCGGCGGTGAGTGCTTTTCCTCACGTACGGAGCCATCGCCAATAGATCGAGGTACAGATAGGTTTGTACGGCGATGGAGAGGGGTGCAAAGAGTCTTATTTGCCTGCGACGGTCGCGGTGGTGATGTCGGTGTGGGATTCGACTGCGACGAGCCCCTCCATCTCAACGGCGATTTCGCTCCCGGCGGAGACTGGGACGGACCGCCAGACGAGGTAGGCCGCGAGCAGGCCGCTGCCGCCGAGAATCGGGCCGAGCCAGCGGAAGCCGAGCCCACCGATGATGACTCCACCGATTACCGAGGCGAACACGCCCCCGGCCTGTACCGTCGCGGTGTTCACGCCGGTGGTCGCGCCCCGCCCCGCCGGTGTCACCGCGAGCAGCAGGGTTTGTTGCGTCGTGTACCCCGCACCCATGCAGGCGTGATAGCAGACCGCGAAGACGAGCATCACCGGAAGGGGGGCGAGCAAGCCCGTCTCGAGCACGAGGAGGGGGAAGGCAATCGCGTTCGACCAGACATTGACGCGCTGCTGCCCGAAGCGCGGCGTGAGGCGGCTGGCGATGCTGACACCAAGCAGGTAGCCGAGCGAGGTGAGCAGGGTCAGGTAGCCGATCATCGCGATACTGACACCATAGACCACCGAGAAGAGCGACGAGAGGTACGTCACCATCGCGAACCAATGAAGCGAGCGGGCGACATTGGAGTTGATGAGCGCACGCGTCGCACGATGCCTGAGTGGCAGGAGAAGGCCGCTGCCGAAGAGCGAGCGCATCGTGCCACGTGCCGGTTTTTCCAGGGGAGGATCGGCAGGAAGGAAGCGCGGGAGTACGATCACACCCATCGTCGCGAGCACGACAAAGAGCCAGACGCTCCCCCGCCAGGAGGTGAGGGAGGCGATCTGTGTCATCAGGACATTCGTGATAATGCCGCCGAGCGACAGGCACGAGGTGATCCAGCCAATCGCCATCGTGCGGGTGTTGCCGGAGAAGCGATCCGCCGCCAGCGCGTAGACGGACGGCATGATGCCGCCCCAACTCGCCCCCGCAACCACGCGGATCAGCAGCAAGACGCCAAAGGTCGGTGCGACCGCCGAGGCCACGCCCGTGATGAGGGAGAGCCACAGACCGAGAATGATCAGCCGCTTGCGCCCGAAGACGTCTGAGAGCGGCGCGAGGATCAGCGTCAGGATAATGCCACTGAACATACTGACCGTCGAAAGCTGGCCGACAAGCGCGGTGCTGATATGGAAGTCGCTGGCAACTGCCGGATAGAGGCTCGGCGCGGGTTGCCCACCCGCGGTCGCGAGGAAGGTCACGACGCAGAGGATGAGAATGAGGCGTCGATCCGCCCGTTGTTTCCCTGTTGTGCTCACGAGCCCTCCCCTTCAGCATCGCAGCCGCTATGGTAGCACAGGGGGGGGGGGTGAGGTCCGCCTCCCCATGTGCGACAATACCGGCATGGGTATGCACCTCCATCTCGTGCGCCACGGTGAGACTGCCTGGAACGTCGAGGGACGTTTCCTTGGTGCCACAGACCTTCCCCTGACAGAGACCGGGCAGGCGCAGGCAGCCCAGCTCGTGCGAGCCTTTGCGCGCGTGCAGCTCGTGGCAATCTACGCGAGCGACCTCACGCGCGCCATTGCGACCGCCGCGCCGATTGCGGCGGCTCAGGGTCTGGTGGTGCATACCGACGCGCGGTTGCGGGAGATGCATCAGGGCGAACTGGAGGGGCACACGAGCGCGGAGGTCCGCCCGCGCTATGCCGATTTCTTCGCGGCATGGGAGGCGGACCCCGTGGATGTCGTCGTGCCTGGCGGCGAATCGCGCCGCCAGATGCTGACACGGGCCTCCGCAGCGGTGGCGGAGATCGGCGCGGCGCACCGGAGTACGGAGGAGACGCATGTCTTGATCGTCTCGCATGGCCTGACGCTTCAGGCGCTGATTGGGGAAGCCATCGGGCTGGACCTGCGCTATTCGCTTCGGCTCCGCCCGCAGCACGGCTCCGTCAGCACCCTGCTCCTGCCCGGTGCGGACGGCCTCCCGCACCATCCGATCCTCACGCGCCTCAATGACCGCCACCACCTCGATGGGGGGTAACGCTTTTGAACTGCAGAGACGCAGAGGACGCAGAGAAAAGAAAGAGAAAGGGAGATGATTCATTTCTCTCCCTCGTTGTATTCTCTCTGCGTCCTCTGCGCCTCTGCGGTTCGCATATTCGTCTTTCATAGAGAGGAGGCACATTCTGATGGCAGGAACCGAGATGCGTGGGGCGATACGGGAGCGGGCGCGGGAGATACGGGAGGAGTATCTGCGCGATCTGCGACAGATCGTCGATATGGACAGCCCCACCGACGATAAAGCGGGCGTGGATGCAGTCGGGCGGGTCGTGCGCGGCTGGTTGGAAGCGAACGGTGGCACCGTCGAAACCTTTCCGCAGGCCGAACGCGGCGATCACTTGCGGGCGACATGGCAGGGTGCACCGGAGAGCCCGACCGTGGTGCTTGTCGGTCATATCGACACCGTCTTTGCCAACGGAACCGTCGCGAATCGTCCGTTCACGGTGACGAGGAACCACGCGACCGGGCCTGGCGTATCCGACATGAAATCGGGCATCCTGAGCGGCATCTACGCGCTTCGCATTCTCCGTGAACTCGGTGTGGCGCTGCCCACGGTGCGCTACGTCATCAATACCGATGAGGAAGTCGGCTCCCTCACCTCCCGCGCGCTGATCGAGGAGACGGCGAGGGGCGCAGATGCTGCCTATATCCTCGAACCGGGGCGCGCGGTCGGGCCGGGTTGCGTTGTCACGACGCGCAAGGGGATCGGCCTCTATGACCTGCGGGTGACGGGCAAGGCGGCGCACGCGGGGGGCGAGCCGTGGCGGGGGCGAAGCGCGACCCTCGAAATGGCGCACAAGACGATCGCGCTCCACGCCCTCACCTCCCCGAACCTGCGCGCGGGCAATACCGAGGGCGTCAGCGTCAATGTCGGCGTCGTGCGGGGTGGCTCGCGGCGGAATGTCGTCGCAGCGGAAGCCTATGCCGAGATCGATCTGCGCGTCCCGACCGCAGCCGTAGCGGTGGAGATCGAAGCGGCGATGCGAAAGATCGCCGAGACCGCCACCGTGCCCGACACCACGGCCGAACTGACCGGCGGCATCAATCGCCCGCCGATGGAGCGCACCGAGGCACAGGGGCGGCTGCTCGCCATTGCAGAAGATATTCTCGGTGGTTGGGACATCCCCGTTGAACCGATCGGCACGGGCGGTGGCTCGGACGGCAACTTCACCGCCGCGCTCGGCACGCCGACACTCGATGCCCTCGGCCCAATGGGCGGCGGCGCACACTCGCCCGAGGAATACATGGACCTCACGAGCCTGCCGGACCGCATCGCCCTGGTCGCCTCATTGATCGCGGAAACCGTCCGCCGCCAGGTATGAAAGCGACAGGATAGACGAAACGGGCACACGCTGTGCGCCCCTACTATGGCGGATTGCGATGATACTGAGACGAAAGAGGACCGGTGGAGGCGGGCTTCAGCCTGCCATAGCGAGGGTTGGCAGGCTGATGAACATCCTCGACTTCATCCGGTAGGTGTCCCGTGGAGGCAAGCGTCCCGCTTGCGCGTCATACAAGCGGGACGCTTGCCTCCACCATTGCGAAAATCGCTCTACACGATCGCGACAGGTTTTTCAATGCCTTCGGCTTCGCAACGGAGCGCGTAGAATTGCGCAACCAACGGATGCTCATCATCGCGGAGTTGCAGCGTGCGGAGGCGTCGTTTGCCGAGACGGCCATCGAGCATCGCGAATGCACGAATGATGATGTTTTCTGACTGTAAGCAATCATCGATGGAGAGCGAGAGCGAATCCCAAAGGGAGCGCATAAACTCCCACCCGCTGTAGACACCTCGCTGATGCAATAGTGAAGTCCCTCGCGGTGCCGCGTAACGACGATCGACTTCAACGTACCGACCATCAAATTCCAGACTACCTACCTCAATTTGATGATCAACCTCAGCGCGTTGATTAAGGAATACGTGATCGGACATTTCTGCGATTTCGTTCTTATCCACAGTAATCCAACCACGTCCGTACTCGTCCTTCATGATGCGGTACCGCGTATAATGCACTTCCACGCGGTGCTGGAGCGAGTCAGCCATTCGTTCTTCGACGAGTTGCTTGAGCTTGCTCCAGCGCATGGGAGGTTACCTTCAGTTAATGGACGACGACGCGGGTGCCGAGCGGTGCCCAGTCATAGAGCGCCTTCGCGCCGTCCGTCGAGACATTGACGCAGCCATGACTCATGACGTGGCCGAAGTTCGCGTGCCAATACGTCCCGTGGATCGCATAGCCGCCGCCGATGAAGTACATCACCCACGGCACGTCCGGCAAGTTGTAGTAATCGTCATCACCCGCCTTACCGTTCGTCATGTCATCCTTCTCTAGTTTCGTGAAGATGTTGTAGTCGCCGGGAGGCGTCGGATGGGACGCGGTGCCGGTGCTGACGAGCGTCGTGAAGACATTGGCGTTGCCAATATGCGCGGTGAGGCGCTGCTGCCCAAGGTCGATCTCGATCCATTTCTGGAACATAGTGGGTGTCCACTCGGCAATGTTTCCCTGCGCGCGCGGCCCCATGTTCGCGTTGATCGTTTGCGCGCTCGACTTGCCCATCAGCCCGATCAGGACGCTGCCGCCCTTGACCTCCGGGTGCCACTCAAAGCGTGCCCGCTCGAAATACTGCACGCTGTAGGTGCTGCCGTCGTCCGCGTTGCGCTCCGTGAACTCCTGTGACAAGGGATAGCCATAGATCGGCAAACCGCCGTTTCCCTGCCAGTAGAGGCGAAAGCCGTTCGCCAGGGTATGCTTCGTCTCCGGGAAATAGAGCGCGCCGTCGTCGTTCAGTTCTTTCGTTGTCGTCGGCGAGGTGCCCTGAAATGCGGAATCGGTGCGATTGCCCGCCAGTTCACGACCGAGCTGACCGAGCAGGACTTCGTACTGCGTTCCGGCATTCTCCGGATGGTATTCCATGCGCACCCGCTCGAAGAACTGCACGGTGATCATCTTACCGGTGCTGTCCTTGATGGACATCTCTTCCGTCACGGGGAAGCCGAAGCGTGTCAGTCCGCCGTTGTTCGTCCAATATTTGAGGAACGCGCCACCGACCGCGTGATGGGTCTGCGGATAGTAGACGGTCGTCGGTGTATCGGGCGAGACATCCGGGATGGCGGACGCGGCGGCAACAGCGGTGTTCGCACTGCCGACGAAGGCGAAAAGGCTGACAAGCACTGCCAGTAAGGCGACCCGACGCAATAGATGCATGACCGTGTACCCCTCCTGCATGACCCTGGGACCCGAAGCCGCCCCTCACGAGACCCACGCTGCATGAAACGTTTGGATAGATGGCCCACGGCACATCTCTCGCCAATCATACCCGAGTGTGACAAGTACCACAGCCCCTGCTGCTACAATGCCGCCGGGGTTCTCGTCCGGCATGGACCCACCACGCCGTAGCAGTATGACGAACAACCCCACCACGCGGTTCCACCCATCCAACGACGGAGGAAACCCTGTGCCCACAGAACCCTTACGCACCAACAGTGCCATCGCCGCGCTGCGCGGCGAACTTCAGGCGGTCGGACGCGCCGCATTCGCGCGCGGTATGGTCTGGGGCACGAGCGGGAACATCAGCGGCAAGCTACCCGATGGCTCCCTTCTCCTGTCCAAGGCAGGCACGGACCTCGCAGACCTCGCGGACGACGATTTCGTCATCGCCGCACCCGGCGTCGACGATCCCATCCCCGCCGAAGCGACGAGCGAGATCCGTATGCACCGCGCCGGTCACGCCGCAGGAGGGGAGGTACGCTGTGTCCTCCATCTCTCCCCGGTATGGGTGACGCTCGCCGCGACGACGGGCATCGCAGTGCCGATCACGACGACCGCTGAGGCGCATCTGATGCTCGCGGGCCTGACGCGCGTCCCGTGGGCGTGCCCCGGCACGGCGGACCTCGGTCATGCCGTCGCACACGCCCTCCGAAACGGCACGCGCGCACTCATTCTCGAAGGCCACGGCGCGCTCACCCTCGGTCACTCCGCCCGCGAAGCCCTCCTGCGCATGGAAACATTGGAGTTCGTCGCCCGCCTCGCCATCCTCGCTCGTCAGTCCGGCCTCCCCCTCATCGCCATGAAACCCAACGAACGCGCCCAGGTGGACCGCCGGTACGGGGTACATAGTCACTGACTACTGACGAGGGTGAAACAGGCGAGTTCGGGGCGGGCGGCGAAGCGGAGAGGCAGACGCGAGATGCCGAGGCCATTACAGACATAGAGCCGGTTGCCACGCACGCGGAACCAGCCGTACGGATAGTCGGAGGAGATCTCCGTGTCGGGCCATACGGCTCGGCGCACCGCGTGAACCGGCGAGAGGCGAATTTGCGCGCCGTGCGTGTGACCCGCGAGCGTCAGGCCCGCCCAGCGGTCCGGGAAGCGCTCGATGACGTCCGGCTCGTGGACGAGCACGAGGCTCGGCCCCTTGCCCTGCATCCGCGCGACGATCCCCTTCACGTCCGCACCGGGGCCGCGCCGGTCATCCTCGAAGCCGACGACGATACCCGCCACGCCGTGATGGACGAATGCCGTCAGATCATTGCGCAGAACGGTAATGCCCTGCCGCTCCAGTGCCCGCACAATCACGTCCGCACCGATCGTGCGCTGGCGGTAATCGTGGTTGCCGAGGACGGCGAGGGTCGGGGCGGTTTTCGCCAGCGGGGCGAGCAGGTCGAGAGGCCGAGGCCGCCCGTCGTGCGCGTAATCACCGGTGAGGACGATCAGGTCCGGTCGCCGGGCGACCGTCTCCGCGATGGCTTGTGCGATCATCGTGTCTGGCGCGCCCGCCATGCCGAGATGGAAATCGGTCAATTGGATGATGCGCACCCCGTCCCACTCCGGCGGGAGGTCCGCCATCGGTACCTGATGCTCGGTGATCGAAAGCCAGCGCCGCTCGATGACGCCCGCGTAGGCGACGAATGCCGCCCCCAGGCCACCGATGGTCAGTGCGCTTCGCCTGAGCAGCGTTCCCGCGCCCGTCAATCGTGGTAGTACCACGAACCCGCCGGGGGCGGCAGGGTCGAGAGGTCACCGAGCGTGGGCAGCGAGCCGTCCGCGAAAGGGCGCGCGGCGATTAGTTGCAACCAGCAGGAATCGTGCAGGCAGGCGAGCGTGACGAGGCCCGCGCGCTCGGCGAAGGTACGCATCTCCGCCTCGGTGCTCCAGCGGTTGTGATGGACGGGTCGCCGCCGCCCGCGATAATGCTCCACCTCCGCCAGCCAGCGCTGCCAGCCATCCTCGTTCTGGAGGTTCCAGGTGTCGCCGTAGAGGATGCCACCCGGTTTGAGGACCCGCGCGATCCCTCGGATCGATTCCCACATCTCCTGCTTGTCGATGTGGAAGAAGACGAGATGCGCGTAGGCGCGGTCGAACATCTCGTCCGGGAAGGGGAGCGCGCCATCGCCGGTGATGTGCACGAAAGTTGCGTTCGTCAGATGGCTCATCCGTTCGGCGCTACGGTCGAGCATCTTACGGGACACGTCTGCGCCCACCCATCGCCGCACATGCGGCGCGAGTTCCCGCCCGACCCGGGCGATGCCGGGGCCGAGATCGAGCACGCAATGATCGGGGGCGATGGCGAGCGCGGTGATCAGCCGTTCGGCCATCTTCGTGCCCGTCCGCTGGAGGGTCGCCTCATCAGGGGAGCCATTGACCATGTGCGCGGCGTAATCGGCGTCCCCGGCGGCGAAATCCCATACTTGCCGCATCGAGCGCGGAAACGGGTTGAGGTCGCCCCAGAGGCGGTGCCATGCATAGCGCGGACGCTTCCAGAGTTCCTCCGCCAGAAAACGCTCGACCAAGCCGCGCGGCGATCGTTCGAAGCCGTTCAGGCTTTGCGGTCGTTTCTCGGTGCGCCGATCTTCCGTGAGTGTCATCCCTTCGTGTCCCCTCCATCCATCCGGCACCGGCCGGGCAGGCGCGCATTGTAACAGACAAGAATATACCTAAGAGTGCGCGATTCAACAGGGAAAAACCAGTGGTAGCAGGCTTTCCAGCCTGCTACCACCAGAAAAAAGCTCCTAACTGCGTAAGTCCTTTATACGAATGGACGAGTAAAGAAAGAGTGTCGTAAAATGAGTGCGTAGTCTTGAAAATCCCAAACGCCGTCATGGAGGATGATTGTGGTTACGCTCGTTGAAGCCGCATCGAATCTTCGGCAATTCGAGGGGAAATCGTCCCGTATTTTCGGACGGCCACTCATTCTGGTGATATAGACGAAGAAGACGATTGAAAATGAATCCACACCACAACCCTCGGCAGGTGGGATCACCATAGATGCACGATCTCTGGGAACGGGCGCTCGATCTCGTCTTCCCGCCCCGCTGTGCGGGGTGTGAGGCGCGCGGGCATCTCCTCTGCCCGGAATGCAGCGCGGCAATTCCCTTCATCGCGCCGCCCGCCTGCCCGCGCTGTGGCGGCCCCGTCAGTCGCCCCGGTATCTGCCCGACCTGTCGGGCCATTCCGAACGCGCTCGATGGCATGGTCGCAGCGACGCTGTTCGCGCCGCCGGTGCGGGAGTGCATCCATGCCCTGAAGTACGAGCGGCAGCGACGCTATGCGCCGATCCTCGCGGCGATTGCGCGTCCCGCCCTCGCGACTGTGCCGATGCCGGATGCGCTCGTGCCGGTGCCGCTCTTCCCGGCGCGGGAACGGGCGCGTGGCTTCAATCAGGCCGCTCTGATCGCCCAACATCTCGTTGGCGACGATCTGCCGATCATGCCCGGATGGCTCGTGCGCACACGGAATACCCCACCGCAAGTCGCGCAGGACCGAGAAGGGCGTTATGCCAATGTTGCGGACGCCTTCGCCTGCCCCGACCCGGCGATGGTGCGCGGTCGGCATCTCCTCCTGCTCGATGACGTGGCGACAACGGGCGCGACGCTCGATGCGTGCGCGCGGTCACTGCGGGTGGCGGGGGCGGCATCCGTTCGCGCGCTCGTCGTGGCGAAGGCATAATGAAACAATCTGCTTGCCTCGCTCGTGTATGGTAGAGGGGGCGCGGGGAATGGACGCACAGCGAGGAGTAGGCACGGGTGCGGGATGGGTGGCGACGGCGACGGGGCAGTGCCGCGCGGAACCTGAGCACGGCAACCGATGAGGCGCTGCTGATCGCGGCGCAAGGGGGCGACAGCGAGCGCGTTCGAAACGCTCGTCCTTCGCTATACGCAACCGCTTTTTGCCTTCGCCACGCGCATTCTCGGCAGCCCGGACGATGCGGCAGATGTCGTGCAGCACACCTTCGTGCAATGCTACAACGCGCTCCCCCGCCTGCGCACCGATACCGCGCTCCGCCCGTGGTTCTATCGCGTCGCCCGTAACCGCTGCCTCGACCTCCTCCGCCAGCGGAAGACGCTCCCGGTCGATGTGCCGCGCGGGGACGAGGAGGAACTGGACGCCCTCGATGCCATCGCGGATCGCGGCCCGTCGCTCGAATCGCTCGCCGAGCGACACGATCTCCAGCGATTGCTCGCGGAAGCGATCGCGGGATTGCCGCCGAAATATCGTGAGGTCGTCGTGCTGCGATACGAGGGCGAACTGACTTTCGGGGAGATCGCAGAAGCGCTCGGCATCCCGGAAAACAGCGCGAAAACGCTCTTCCAGCGGGCAAAAACGATGATGCGCCTCGCGCTACGCGAGTGGGTACGCGAGGAAGTGTAAGAGGAGTGTGAAACTTTCTGCTCCCCTGCCGCGTGGAGAGAGTAGGATAGCGAGCAAAGGATGGGTAGTGATGGCAGACGAGCGCGACAGACGAAATGACCGCGATGAGGCATCGCCCGACGACCTCGACCGCCTGTTCGCGCGGCTTCAGTCGCCGGAACCACCCGGCGATCTCGTGCCGATGATCCTCAGCCGCACGGTTGCCACCGCGCCCGCCTCAGTTGCGGCGCGCGCGCGCACCCGAACCGCGCTCTGGGTCGCCTATAGTGTGGCGCTCGCACTCGTGCTGGTCAGTGCAATCGCGCTCGGTCAGGCGCTCCATGCCACCGGCACCCTCGATTACCTCGCGTTCGCCCTCCAGGATCGCGACCTCGCCCGGCAATCACCCGGACTCTTCTGGAGCGCCTTCCTCGAGCACATGCCGTGGCTGCATGTCACGCTCTTGCTGGGCGCGCTCGTGCTCTGGTTCATTTCCGCAGTCGCGCTCCTGCGCCGCCGCTCTACCCCACCGCCACCTGCCGGGTATCAGCGACAGGCTGCGCCGGGAGCGGCCCAATGAAGCGGTCACTGCGTCTCCTGCTCATTCTGGCGCCGGTGATCGTGCTGCTGCTTGGTGTACCGGCGGGAGTGGCGTTCGCGCGCCTGTCCCCGCCGGGTGCGCCAGTGACGCTCTCCCCGGGTGGCGGCGGGAACTGCCCGGCCCGGTCAGAGTAACCGCCCGTTCGTCGGCCCGCGCCAGCTCTTTGGCCCGCCGCTGCCGATCTCCGCCGCCCAGAGCGGTATCAGTGGCACGATCACGCGCGTGACGCCGGGCCGGATTCTCGTGCTGACCAAGGGGAAGAAGGTCGCACTCGTCACCATCGACCCGAAGACAACGATCCGCTTCCGTGGCAAGAATGTCAAAGCCTCGGAGTTGATGCGCGGTGACACGGTGACCATCCTCGGGCACCGGGACAGCACGGGCGCTTTCCAGGCCGAACTGGTCCGCCTGACGCACCCGGCACCCCCGGACCCACCCCCCGGCGGCGCGCGGTAACGGGGAAGGACTGAGGACTAAGGACTGAGGACTGAGTAAGCCCCCTCCTCATTGCTCATTGCTCATTCGCTCATTGCTGCCAAGAGATGGCGGGCGAACCAGGCGAGGTGGCGGGTGAAGCGTTCGATGCGGTGGTGGGGCTGACCGTTGCGGGACATGCCGTGGCTCTCGTTCGGGTAGCGCGCGAACTCCACCGGTACCCCGCGCGCCATGAGGGCCATGAACATCTGCTCCCCCTGCTCCATCGCGCAGCGATAATCCTGATCCTGCTGCTCGATATGCAGCGGCGTTTTCATAGTGCCGACATAGGTGAGCGGTGAGAGGCGCAGATAGGTCTCCATCGCCTCCCACGGTGGCCCGCCGAACTCCTCGGTCGGGCTGAGGAAGCTCAGATCGCTCGTGCCGTAGTCGCTTACCCAGTTGGAGATGCAGCGCTGCGTGATGCCCGCCGCGAAGCGGTCTGTCTGCCCGATCAACCAGTTGACCATGAAGCCGCCGTAGGAGCCGCCCGTCACGCCGATGCGTCGCTCGTCCACGATGCCGCGTGCGATCACGGCATCGAGGGCGGCCATGAGATCGGGCATGTCCTTCTCGCCGTAGTGGCCGCGTAACTCCTCGGTGAATTGCTCGTCCGTAGCCAATGCTGCCATGCGGGTTCGTGAAGAGAACGAGGTAGCCTGCCGCCGCCCAGACGTGCAGTTCGTGGAAGAAGGCATTGCCGTACTGGGCCTGCGGCCCGCCGTGAATCTCCAGGACGAGCGGATACCGCTCACCCTCCACGAATCCGGGCGGCGTCAGGAGCCAGCAATCGATGTCGTGGTCATCGTCCCCGCGCACGCGAAACCGCTCCGGCACGCGGATCTCTTTGCGTCGCTAGCCAGGCATGATTCATCTGGGTCAGTTGTCGTTCGGTGGTGCCATCCGCAATGAAGAGTTCGGCGGGCGTCGTCGCATCGGTGGCAAGGAGGAGAAACCGCCCGTCCATGAGCGGGTGGGCATCGAGGATGACGCGCTCGCCGCCGATCTGGCGCGTCGCATCGCCGCCCGCAGCGGGCACGCGGTAGAGATGACCATTCCCCTCGTCCGCGATGATGAAAAGATATCGTGTCGCCATTCGCGGACCAGCGTGGCAGGTGCGCGGTGTGCGGTGTTGTCTGGTCGTGGAGCGTGCCAATCGTCACCTGCCGGTCGAGCGACGCGGTGAGGCAGCGCGGTGGCGCGCTGCCATCGGCGGGTACCGACCAGACGCGCGGTGTGACGGCCCAGGTGTTACCCTCATTGTGGCCGAAGAAGGCGATGGTGCGCCCATCTGGCGAGAAGGCGGGCGCACTCACTTCGCCATCGCTCCCTGTCAGTTTGCGCGCCGTGCCGCCATCTGCGAGGACGGTCCAGAGGTCTGAGCGCGAGACACGGTCGCGATCCTCCTCGCGGTAGGAGATGAAGGCGATCCGTGACCCGTCCGGCGACCACGCGGGCTGCCCGTCGTCCCACTCCCCGTCCGTCAGTTGCGTCCGCGCGCCACCGTCTGCCGGGATGACGAAGAGGTGATCGTAACCGCCGTCCCAGAAGCCGTCGCCGTCCATTTTGTACTTGCGCCGCGTGACGGTGCGGACACGGTTCTCCCAGGCGCGTTTCGTCTTCTCATCCGCGTCCTTCTCCGGTGGCTGCTCGCCGCCGATATGCGCGACGTACGCGATCTGCGTGCCATCTGCGGACCAGACGGGGTCGCTTGCCGGTTCCTTGCCGTGGGTCAGTTGCCGTGCTTCGCCACCGCGCAAGTCTAAGAGCCAGAGTTGGGACTTCTCCTCCGCGCGGTTGGAGACGAAGACGAGTCGTGTACCGTCCGGCGACCAGCGGGGGGAGTCGTCCTTTTTCGCCCCGCTCGTCAGGGGACGTGGTTCGCTCTCTCCGTCCGCTGCGACAAGCCAGATGCGCGAGCGATAGTCGTTCTCCTCCTCGTCTGCTGTCGTGACGACGAAGGCGATGCGGCTGCCGTCCGGCGCGGGCTGCGGATCCCCGACGAATTGGAGGGCGTAGAGGTCACGCGGGGTGACGCGGCGCGTATCTTCGCTCATTTGCGGATGCTCCTTCTTCAAGCGATTTCTTCAATCTCTGTAGCGGCAAGCCCGCGTGTTTGACAAGACGTTCGGCAAGCACGGGGGCTTGCCGCTACAGAAGTCCGAGGCGTTCGCGATGCCCCTCGGGTGCGTGGACACGGTCGAGATGTGCGCGAATCAGGTCGCAAAACGGCGCTCGCGCTCGGTATCATCGAGGGGGTGCTGCTGCGCGGGGTCGGTTGTCAGGTCGAACAACTCGTGTCGCGGTTCGTAGGATCCGGTCATGTCGTGATGGTGCGGCGGCTTGCCGGTCTGCGGAATCTTGAAGACGGGGATGTTGTAGGTATGGCCGAGGAAGCGTCCCATCTCCGCCTGCGCGAGGTCTTCGCGGGAGATGAAGTTGTGGAAGGTCGTCGGCATGGCGGTGTAGGCGTACAGCTTCGTCTCGGCCTGAATGGGGTTTCGGAAGTAGGTCGTGCGCCCGTCCGTCGCGTTGATCGCCATGCCGAAGTAGCCGTAGATGAGCGCATCGTGGACAGGCTGATCCCCTTCCAGCGCAGGACGAAGTGAGGTGCCGTGCAGATGAGGTGGCAGCGGCGCGCCGCAGTAATCGAGGATAGTCGGCATGAGGTCGGTCGTTTGGGTGAGGGCGGCAATGCGTGTGCCCGCGCGTGCGTCGCCGGGCAAGTGAACGATGAGCGGGATGTGGGCGATCTCGTTGTAGACGGGCATCGCGTTCTTCATCCAGTAGTCGTGCTCGCCGAGCATCGACCCATGATCCGTCGTCAGCACGACCATCGTATCGCGCCATGCATCCTGGGCATCGAGCGTGTCCCAGAGTTTGCCGAGCCAGTGATCGGTCATCGTCAGGAGGGCGGCGTAGCATTTGCGGATATGCGCGACCGCCTCCGGGCTATCCTTCACGGTGCCGTACTCAGGCCAGTCGTAGAGCGGGCCGGTCCAGGTATCACCGTACATTTCCAGATACTTCGGCACGACATAGAACGGCTCGTGCGGATCGAACAACTCGATCTGGAGGAACCAGTTGTCGCTCTCCCGGTTGTCGTCGAGCCACCGCGTGGCGTGTTCGATGCAGCGCGGGCCGGAGAACTCGTGCTCCTCGCGCTGGGCGAAGCGGTTCTGGACATTCTGGCGGTCGCTATTGCGGCCCATGCTGGCGGGGAGGGCGGGGGCATCGACGCGGCTGATCCAGCCGTCGCGCTCCTGTCCGCGTTCGAACTGCCAGGTATCGAAGCTGTTGTTGTGCCCCTCGCCGCCGAGGTGGAAGTAGTGGTAATGGTCCGTGATGAGGTGCGAGAAGACCCCGGGTGTTGCCTTGCGAAGCTGGTTCGGGAGGACATCATCGAACGGTTCGAGCGGCCCCCATCCCCGTTCGAGGAAGTTGTGCCGCCCGGTCATGAACTCCCGCCGGGCGGGCATACAGGGGAGCGACCCCACCCAATGGTTCTCGCAGATGACCGACCGCTCCGCGAGCCGGGCGATATTCGGGGTATGGACCCAATCCGTGCCGTATGGCTCCAGATAATCACGCCGCAGCGTGTCGAGCACGACGAACAGAACTTTCATGCCTTGCATCCTTCTGCTGCTATCGTACAAATACTCGCCATTGGTCCCGCCTTGACCACTGAGGAGGGGAGTATACTTCGTTTGCCGCAACGGGTGGACAGGAGGGGGCGTCGATGGCTGCCATCCCCGCGTACGACGCGATTGCTGATTGGTACGACCAGTATATTCAAGGTGATCCCTTCTATTACGATCGCGTCTGTGCGGTCGTTGGCGACGTTGCAGGGCAAGAGATTTGCGATCTCGCGTGCGGTCAGGGAGCGCTTGCCCGCGCGCTTGCGCGGCGGGATGCGCGCGTTACCGGAGTGGATATTTCCATGCGGTTGCTGGAGATTGCCACGCGCTACGAAGCGAACGAACCGCTCGACATCACCTATCGGTGTGACGATGCACAGGTGCTTGCCACCGTCGCGGATGCCACGTTCGATGGCGTCGTGTGCAGCCTGGCGCTCATGGATATTCCCGACATCGAAGCGACGTATCGCGCCGTAGCGCGGGTGGTCCGTCCGCGGGGCTGGTTTGTCTTCGCGATAGTCCACCCTTGTTTCTACCCGCCGGGCTCGGACTGGGTTCGCCATGACGATGGCACGACGAGCCGCCAGGTGCGAGACTATTTCGCGGAGGTCTTCTGGCATTCCGACAATCCTCATGGCGTACGTGGGAAAGTCGGGGCGCATCATCGGACATTGAGCACCTACATGAATCTGCTCGTGGCAGCAGGGTGGCGCATCGAGCGGCTCCATGAACCCCAGGCGATGGGCGAAATCGCCCGGCAGGTTCCCGGCTATGCCGAGATCCCGCTGATGCTCATTGTTCGATGCACGAAAGCGGATAACTGACGCGCTTCTGCGTCAGTTATCGCGCCCAGCGCAAGATCAGCGGATCGAGGCGCTGCGCCAGTTCGACTAACCCGGTGCGGATCGCGGGCGGCAGCGGGGCAATCGGGTGGCGCGTCGCCTCGCTGGCGATGATGCCGCCCTCGCCCATGAGTGCCTTGGTCGCCCGCAGGCCGCACTGCTTGTTCTCATAGTTGATGAGCGGCAAGTATCGGTCATAGAGCATGATCGCGGCGTCGCGCGCACCCGCACGATACTGATCCACCACCCGACGGAGAATATCGGGGATCATGCTCGAAGGCATCGTGCCGGTGGCACCGGCGTCGAGGTCGGGAATGAGGGTGATGCTCTCCTCGCCGTCGAAGGGCCCCGCCAGCGCATCCCCGGCCAGGCGGATCATCTCGCGCAGTTTGGCTGCTGTGCCGGGCATCTCGATCTTCGCGTATTGCACCTGCGGGATCGTCGTCGCAAGCTCAGCGAGGAAGGCGGCGGAGAGCACCACGCCGCTCAGTGGCGCGTCCTGGATCATAATCGGGATCGTTACCGCTTCCGCGACGGTCCGGAAATATTCGGCCACGCCCGCCTCATCGGCGCGCAGTGAGACGCCGTGATAGGGTGGCATGAGCATCACCATCGCTGCCCCCGCCGCCTGCGCGCTGCGGCTCCGCGCCGCCGCCACCCGTGAACTGAAGTGGCTGGTCGTGACGATCACCGGCACGCGCCCGGCGACGTGTTCGATGCAGTGATGCATCAATCGATCGCGCTCATCGTCCGTCAGGGAGAACTGCTCCGAGTAGTTCGCGAGGATGCAGATGCCGTTTACACCGGCGTCGACCATGAAGTCGATGACGCGCCGCTGGCTCCCCAGATCGATCTCGCCCCGATCATCGAAAGTCGTCGGCGCGATTGGGAAGACGCCCGCGTACACCATTTCCGTCTTCATTGTTCCCTCTCTACGAAGTTCGTCTCGGTGATCGTACCAGTCTGCAACCGAGTGGTCCCAATCTGCATGGGGATACCAGCCACTAGCGTTCCAGTGCCGCCCGATCCCATCCCGCCAGATCCGCTGCCGCCGCGTAGGTGCTCTGCAAAAAGTCGAGCAACACCGCATCCGGATCGTCCGCGCGCCGCACGTCGTCATAGCGCAGCAGGAACTCGCCCATCTCGGTGCTGTACCACGCGGACGCGGGGCGAATCACCGCCCGATCGAGGCCGGGCGGCGCGGGCGCGGCGTAGGCATAGAAGGCTGCCTCCTGCACCGGGCCGCTCCCCGGCCAGAAGCCGACGCTTATCACTTCGTGGGAGTACGCCTCGCGCGTCATACGGTCGGCCCCTGGCCGCTCCGGAGCACGCCGCCCCGAGAAGCGCGTGACCGCCAGATCGAAGCTGCCCCAGAAGAAATGCACGGGGCTGCACTTGCCGATGAAGCGCGCCCGGAACAGGTTGAAGACGCGATCCGCTTGTACGAGGATGCGCCAGCAGCGCTCGGCGTACTCCGGATCATACGAGGCATGGAGATCGTCCTCGTCGCAGGGAATCGGGTTGGGAATCTCTTGCGGCAGTGCATTGATCGTCACATCGATGTGCAGTGCGCGGAGTGCGGCCATGAATTCGTGGTAGAACGCCGCAACCGAACGCGGGAACAGGCCCAAGGTTTTGCTCGTGCCGTCGCTCGTCTGAATGTGCAGATTGTGGTCGATGAAGTCGAAGCTTACCGCGAAGCTGCGTGTGCCGTAGGGGATCGGCCCGGTGGTCAGGCCGCGTGGGGTCACGTAGAGCGTCACCTGCCACCAGTGATTGACTGGCGGGCTGAGCGCGAGGCACACCTTTCCCACGATCTGTGTCCACAGGTGCAGGGTGGCATAGGTGTCTCGCCATGCGTCCAGGGGCAGGGCCGGCCACGCGTCGTGGACCGTGCCGGTCTGCGAAGAGAAGGTGTTCATCGTTTCCCTCCCTCGGGATCAGAAGCCCGGGCTTGATGATCCAGAGAGTGCGTCTGGTTGCTCGGCAAGACGAGGTCCGCGTACTCCGGGTGCCGCCGGATGTAGCTGGCGACAAAGGGGCAATGCGGAATCACCATCAGGCCCTGGGCGCGTGCGTCATCGAGCGCGACCCGCGCCATTGTGCTGGCGATCCCCTGCCCTTCCAATGCCTCGGGCACGTCGGTATGGATAAAGACGATGCGATCTCCCAGGCGTCGGTAGGTGATGACGGCCAGTTGGTCATCCACGCGCGCTTCATAGCGCTGGGCCGCCTCGTTATCGGTAACGATCAGGTTGTCGCGATCCCCCCATTCATTCATATAACGTCCCTTCTGATGGTCTCAGGTGTACCTCCGATGACTCATCGCTGGTTGACTTACGCTAAGTAGCTGCCGTCCACACGCATCGGCACACCATTGACGTACGAAGCCGCATCCGAACAGAGCCAGACCACCACCTGCGCGACTTCGTCCGCAGTGCCGAGCCGACCCATTGGGTGACGTTCTGCGATACTCGCCATCGCCGCAGGGCCGAAGGCCCGCACGGCCAGCGGCGTCTCAATCACTGACGGACACACCGCATTCACGCGCACGCCCCGGCCCGCAAATTCCCGCGCCGCCGACCGCGTCATCCCGACTACCCCGTGTTTGCTCGCCCCGTATGCGAACAAAGTCGGCGTCGCGGTGAGCCCGGCGATCGACGCGGTGTTGACGATGGCACCACCGCCTCCCTGTGCGAGCATCTGCGGGATTTCATATTTCATGCACAGCCAGACACCCTTCAGGTTGACGGCCATCACGGTGTCCCAGACATCCTCGGGATAATCCAGGAGCGATCCACCCGACCCTTCGACGCCTGCGTTGTTGTGCGCGTAATCGAGCCGCCCATAGCGCTCGACGGTGGCGCGTATGAGGTGCGCGACGTCTGTGGAGCGGGAGACATCGGCATGGACGAAGCTCGCCTCCCCGCCTGCGGATCGAATCTTCTCTACAATGGTTTCCGCACCATCCGGCGCGATATCGGAGACGACGACGCGCGCACCCAGTGCGGCGAATGCACGCGCGGAAGCAGCGCCGATGCCGGAACCACCGCCTGTGACGAGCGCGACCTTTCCCTGCATTGCACCGGGCTGGACTATACTGGACATCAATCGATCCTCCTTTCGCACGTGGGTTGTCCGTCGTGTCCCGGCTCCGCCCTCGCACTACGAAGCTACGAAGATACGAAGCTACGAAGCTACCGACCTCTTACTGAGCGCTCCGCAAGGGCACATTCTTGAAGGCGCGCGTCGTTTCGGTGATGGCGGTCTCGACCGGCAGGCGTTCCATCGAGCTCGCGCCAACGAAGCCCACGGCATCACACTGCCCGAGGACGTAGGCGGCATCGTCCGGTGTCGCGATTGGGCCGCCGTGACAGAGCACGAGCGCCTCCCGGTTTACCCGCCATGCCGCCTCACCGATCGCCTGCACGGCTGCCGGGGCGTCCGCCAGTTGCATCGCGTCGCCTCGTTCCAGGCCAATCGTGCCGCCAACCGTCAGCCCCATATGGGCGATGATGGCATCCGCGCCCGCCTCCGTCATCGCTGTGGATTCATCGGCATTGAAGACGTAGACGATGGTGAAGAAACCCATCGCGTGCGCCTGACCGATCATCGCCACTTCCTTACCGAAGCCCATATTCGTCCGCTCCAGTTCCATCCGGAAACGGCCGTCGATCAGCCCCACGGTGGGGAAGTTATTGATGCCGGAAAAGCCGAGGGCGTCCAGTTCACGCAGTAAGTAATCCATCTGGCGCATCGGATCAGTGCCCATCACGCCCGCAATCACCGGCGTCTCCCGCACGACCGGCAACACCTCCCGCTCGCCCATCTCCTTGACGATCTGGTTCGCATCGCCGAAGGCGAGCACCCCGGCGAGGCTGCCATGCCCCGCCATGCGGAACCGACCGGAGTTGTAAATGATGATGAGGTCCGCACCCCCCGCCTCGGCGAATTTGGCGGAGATGCCCGTCCCCGCGCCTGCGCCGACGATTGGCCGGCCCGCCGCAATCTGTGCCCGCAGGCGACTCAGGACGTGTGCTCGCGTGTAGCGCATGGCGATTCACCTCGTTTCCGTCCGTGCTCCGACAAGCTCAAGGAGCTTTGCTGCCGTCGCGTCCGCGAACTCAGGATCATTGATGTTGCAGTCGAGTGCGATCACCGGAATATCGGCGCGCAGGTGCGTGCGGATCGCATCGTACAATGCGTTGTCCGCTTCCGGCCACCAGAACGCACCACCGGGGCTGTCCAGTTGCGAGACGCCTTTGCGGGGCAAGAAGAAGACGACCGGCGCGCTGCTCGCATTGACTTTCTCCGCGAGGATGCGGCCCAACGCCGCGTTCTCCTCGATGTTGGTGCGCATCAGGGTGACATTCGAGTTCCACTCGTAGAAGGTGCGACCCCGATACTGCGCGGGCACCGTCTCCGGCGCGCCGAAGTTCGCCATATCGAGGCAGCCGGGCGCGACGACTTGCGGCACTCCCGCCGCCGCTGCCGCTTCGAGTCGGTGCGGCCCGGCGGCGAAGACGCCGCCCGTCAGTTCATCCGCCCATTCCGTTGTCGTCACATCGTAGACCCCGGCAATGAAACCGTCTGCGATCAGGCTTTCCATCGTCTGCCCACCCGTGCCGGTCGCGTGGAAGACGAGCACTTCGTACCCCGCACGCTCCATCGTCGCGCGCGCCCGTTCGACACAGGTGGTCGTGTTGCCGAACATGCTCGCGGCGATCAGCGGGCGCTCCTGGCGGGTCGGCATCTCGGTCTCGACCATGCCAATGATCGCGCCAGCAGCATTCATGAAGATCGGCGTCGAGATGCGATTGAGGCCCGCAACATCGACGACGGAGTACATCATCGTGATGTCCTTCGTGCCGATGTAGGGCCGGGTATCGCCCGCCGCAACGGTCGAAACGATCACCTTCGGGAAACCGACGGGGAGGGCGCGCATCGCGCTCGTGCCAATCACCGTACCTGCCGAGCCGCCGAGACCGATCATGCCGTCGATTTGACCCGCACGATGCAACTGGCGGGCGATCACCGCCGCACCGCGTGTCATCACCGCCATCGCGCGCGTCTTGTCTTCCGCTGCGCAGATTGCCGCGAGGTCATCGCCGCCCGCCGCGGCGACAGTGCCCCGGTCCACATCCGCCGGGATAGCGGCGACTCCAAGAACACCGATATCAATGACGAGCGGCGTGTGCCCGCGCCGCGCGATGACATCGCGAATGAAACCCGCTTCCGCCCCTTTGGTGTCGAGCGCCGCAATGACTGCAATCCTTTTTGCCATCCGAACCTCCCGATAGTAGGCAGTAGGCAGTAGACAGTAGACAGTGGGTGAACAGCCTTGCTCTCCCTCGCTACTGCCTATCAAGGCAATGAAATTATACAATCCATAACACACTCTGTCGTTCGTTATAGACGCCGACCCAGGTTGCCGCAAGAGTCACAGAACCCTTCAATTGCGGAAGGTGCCGCGAGTACAATACATATACGTGTACGATCATGGGAGGCAATCATGCGAGACGTATATTCAACGCGGAGCAGAGGGTGAAGCAGGTGGATGGCTAATGTTGCTTCAAGGCTCGATTGTCGAAGCATTCCTTCAACACGCGGAGCGGACGCCGGAGAAGACCTGCATCGCGTTCGAGGGCGACACGTACTCCTATGCGTGGCTGCGGGCGCGGGCGGAAGGGTTCGCCGCAGCACTGATCGCAGACGGTATCGGGCCGGGTGATCGGGTCGCGCTCTTTCTGGAGAACTGCCCGGATTTCCTCGCGGCGTATCTCGGTATCTCGCTCGCGGTCGGGGTGATCGTGCTCGTCAATACGCAGTACCGGCAAGTAGAACTGCGCCACATTCTCAGCGACGCGGGCGTACGCCTCTGCATCACGGACCGTGCGGGGTTGCCTGAACTCGCACGCATCCGCGCCGATCTGCCGGACCTCGAAGTCGTCGTCACTGTCGACACCGACCTGGACGCCTTCCTCGCCAGAGGAAAAGACACGACGTTGCGCCTACCTGCGGGGGACGATCTCGCCGTGATCGCCTATACCTCCGGCACGACGGGCCGCAGTAAGGGTGCGATGCTCCTCCATCGTAACCTGATCGCGAACATCACCGCCTTGCGGGAGGCGTGGCAGTGGATCGCTGACGACCATCTTCTCCTCACCTTGCCGCTCTTTCATGCCCACGGCCTGATGGTCGGCGCGCACGGGACATTGACGGCAGGTGCGACGATGACGCTCCACCGGCGTTTCGATGCGACGACGATCTACCGCGCGCTCTGCACCGCGCCCGTAACGATGTTCTTTGGTGTGCCGACGATGTATATCCGCCTGCTTGCCGAAGCTGCCGCGCACCCGGAGCTGGTGCCGCGCCCGCTTCGCCTCTTCGTCTCCGGCAGTGCGCCGCTCAGCCCGCAGATTTTCGCAGAGTGGCAAGCCCTCACCGGGCAGGTGATCCTCGAACGGTACGGCATGACCGAGACGATCATGAACACGACGAACCCGTTCGACGGCGAGCGGCGGCCCGGCACCGTCGGGATGCCCTTCCCCCGGCAGGAGGCGCGCGTCGTCGCTGTCCGCACGCGGGAGGCATTGCCGGACGGCGAGACCGGCGAGATCGAAGTGCGCGGGCCGCACGTCTTCGCGGGTTACTGGCAGCGACCGGACGCCACCGCCGAGGCGTTCGACGCGGACGGCTGGTTTGCCACCGGCGACCTCGGTCATCGCAGCGCGGACGGCTACTACACGATCAGCGGGCGGGCGAAGGAACTGATTATCAGCGGCGGCTACAATATCTACCCGCGCGAGGTGGAGGAAGCGCTCGCCCAGTGCCCCGGCGTCGCGGAAGTCGCCGTCGTTGGCTTGCCGGACGCGGAGTTTGGCGAGCAAGTCGCGGCGATCATCGTCCGCGACGACCCCGCCCTGACGGCGGACACACTGGTTGCCTTTTGCCGGGATCAACTCGCATCCTACAAAAAGCCGCGCACCGTCCATTTCGTGGATACCCTGCCCCGCAACGCGCTCGGCAAAGTACAGAAGCACCTCCTGCGCGAGCAGATTCTTACCGAGCAGTAATCGCACGACTTTCGCGGCATCGTACAATAGAAGGAGATGAGACCGCGCGAAAGGTGGCCATGAGTGACGACACGCACCTTCACCGAAGAAGAAACGGTGCTCCTGCACCGGATTCGGGAGACCGTGCGCGCCATCGAACCAACCGCGCAAGTCATCCTCTACGGCTCCCGCGCCCGTGGCGATGCCGAACCCGATTCCGATTGGGATTTGCTTGTCCTCCTTGATGGCGAGGCGACCGACGAACGTGTGAAAGCTGTTCGTTATCAGCTCTACGAACTTGAACGGGAGGCGGACGCGGTATTGAGTACGGCGGTCCGAAGCAAAGAGAAATGGTACAGCGCGCATTATCAGCATATCCCGTTCTTCCATAACGTGACGCGGGAAGGGATGCGCCTGTGAGTACGGCCCCGGGTGACGTAGAATCGTTATGCCGTGAGCGTTGCTCCATAGTGCCTGTGCCATAGATGGCTTGAGAGGGCGGTTTGGAAGGCTGCGTAACCGTCTGTATTACGCATTTTACGCCGCTTCTGGATCATGGTGCGTGATGGGAGCTTCGACTTCGGGTGCATTCTGGCGTCGGAGCCCTCCCCGGCCTGCCTCATATGCGAGACTTCCGTGAGTGGCCTCGCTAGGCGCTTTCGAGCCGCTCGCCCCTACGAAGACCTGATCGCATTTGATGACAACATCGCCCTCTCAAGCCGCTGTAGGCGAAGACAGAAGTCGTGAGCGTCAGAGTTGAGAAATGTCGTTAGTCTGCTGAATATCCCAGCTATGACCGCACTCCTCATCCTGCTGCTTTTGCTTCCTCTTCAAAATAAAACCACTTCTGACCGTGCCACCACATGCTCGTGTCCCAATAATACTTCCCACCCGGTACATGATATACTTTCGTTCCGGTTGTACGGACATTGCTTTATCATGGGTTTGAGATGCGCTTTTATCCATGCAATTTCGGCGTCAACCAATGGCTGTCTAGTAGTTCCTTCCCCGCGATTATAAGTGCCCGCTCACGATCTCCTTTGTAAAGGCGATCCCAGCCCTGCTACTGAGAGAAGGATAGGTGGTGGTCCTCTTTTACACAGATCAGCGAGTCTTACGTACTTGTCCTTAAGAAAGCGATCCGCGCGGCTTGCGTCGAATGTTAACTCCAGCTTCTCACGAACTTTCGCGTCAATATCCATGAAATTTTCTGCTCACTGTGTTCGATCATAATGACGATGATAGTAGTTGTTTTCTCCAGGGAGTCTAGCCAGTCGTCGCAATGAGGCAGTGCGAGGATAGCGTTTGCATAGAGAGATCGATCTACGTGGTGCAGTAACGCCATTGGTAGTAATGCTGTCCGATGTTGCCCATTTCGACTTGAAAGGCGGGCGGGTTGTCCGGGGTGTAGGTGAGGATGCGGCGCTCGAAGACCTGAATGAGGACGTGCCGCTGCTTCCCCGCAACCTTCACATCGGCAAAGAAGGGCTCGCTCTTCGCGTAGCCGATGGTGAGCAGGCCGACCTTCGTGCGGTAGTTGGCGAAGGCGGTCGGTACGTTGTGCTGCGTGATCGCGTCATAGACTGAGAGGGAGGTCGGGCCGGTACTCTTCACTGTATCACCCTGCGAGATGAAGCCCTCGGCGGAGATGCCGGTACTGACCAGCGTGCCCGTGTGCGGCGGTGCGGGGCCGAGGAGCGCCGCGCCCTTCGTGCTGAGTGCGGCGTAGGTCGGGCCGGCATTGTCGGGATCGCCCGCGATGGGAATGGTTGCCGGGGCGCGCTGCTGAAAGGTGGTGTCCCCGAGTTGCAGCTTGCCCGCGATCAGTTCGTTCGCGAGCAGACCGTTCGTCACCTCGCCGGAGGCGGGATGGGTCAGTTCCATCCGCCCCTTATCGAAATACTGGGTGAGCCGTGTCCCCTGACCGGGATTCACCGGCCCGCTCTCGGAGAAGTCCGTCGAACCCTCGGCGTACATCTCATTGAGGCCGCGCCCGTACGATGGCCCCCAGAAGTTCGCGGTAATGGCCTCCCCCTGCTGCCACTGCGGGCGGAAAATCGCCTCGATGGGGCTGTTGGGCATCGGCGGCGGGCAGGGTGAGGCAAGGAGATGAAGTGTCGCCGTGCGATCCGGTGCGGTCGCTGCCACTGCCCCGGACATGAGCGCGAAAAGGCTGAGGACCGTGCAAAACCGGATGAAACCGGGGATGAACCGCAGAGATGCGCGGTTCGCCCTAACCCCCCAGCCCGCTTCCCCATACTGCCCAAAGGGCACCCGGAAGGGGGAGCCAGAAATGAACACACAAGACGCAGAGGGCGCAGAGAAAAAGAGAAGGAGGAAATGTAGCGTTCCCTTTCTCTTTCTCCCCTTTGCGTTCTCTGCGTCCTTTGCGTCTTTGCGGTTCATCCCCGGTTTCCTCCCTCAGAGGCGGGCGAATTTCTGGAAGGTATGGCAGCCGTCCGGCACGAGGCCGGGGCGGACGCCCATCGTGTAGGTGACCTCACCGACATAGAGATCGCCGTGCGCATCGACGCAGATGTCGTGCGGTGCGACGAAGTTCCCCGGCGCGCAGCGATCCATGCCGCCCCATCGCGCCAGCACATTGCCCGCTGCGTCGTAGATGCTCACCCGTCCTGGGCGTTCGTCTTCGATTGACCCGAGACGCGGGGACTGATCGCCGGGGCGATGCAGCAGTTCGGCGACGTAGATGCGCCCCGCGCCGTCGATAGCGATGTTCGTCGGGCGTTGCACATCGTGCCACTCGGTGAGGTAGTCGCCGTCCGGGCTGAAGAACTGGATGCGGTCATTCTCCCGGTCCGCGATCAGTACCTGACCGTCTGCGGTCACCGCGACCCCATGCACGAGGTTGAACTGGCCCGGCCCGGTGCCCGGTTCGCCCCAGGACTGCACGAGCGTGCCGTCCGCCCGGAAGCGGTGGACACGTGCATTGCCGTAGCCATCGCTGACGTAGAGATCACCGCTCGGCGCGACCGCGATGTTTGTGGGGCGATTGAAGGGCGGGCCACCGTGGGTGATGCTCGCCAGAGAGCGGCCATCGTAGCCGGTGTCGGAAGCGACACCGACGGTCCCGATGGTCTGCAAGAGCTCGCCTTCGGCGGTGAAGCGGAAGATCGCCTCCTGCCCCTCATCGACGCAGAGGATCGTGTCATCGGGCGCGATGGTGAGGCCGTGAGTGCGCGGGGTGAAGAAACCCTCACCCCAGGAGGTGACGAAGGAGCCGTCCTGGTTGTAGACGAGGACGCGCGATTCCTGACGGGTGATGAGGAAGACGCGGTCGTGCGAATCGGTATCCACCCCGACGACATCGGCATGATGAAAGCCCTCGGGCAACTGCTCCCATCCCTCGACCACACGGTAATTGAGGCTGTCCGCCATGATGTCGTTCCCCTCTCGCTATCGCGTCTGCTGACGCGCTCTGCCACAGTCCGATTGTGTATCTGGTATCGCGCTGTGTGCTGCGTGCAGCATAGTACGAGCGCGCCGTTTGTCGCTACCCCTCGCCATGCTTTTCCGGGATCGTGAGCGCGGGCATCTCCTGCTCTCGTATCAGCAAATTGAAGCGGGGTACGTCGCGCCCAAAGACCGTGTCGAGTCGTTCGAATTGCCCGTCGAGCCGTTCCACGAGGGAGGCGAAGACCGCGCGCGATTGCTGCGTCGGCGCGCTGTCCGCGCCCGCCACGACACCCATCAGGGTAGCGACCTTCACATTGAGCTTCGATGGCGCGGTCAGCGCATCGCGCGAGGATTTCCAGCGCGTCTGCACCAACTCCTCCTCGACGGCGGCCAGGCCCTCCTTCAGTGTTTTCACTGCCTCGGCGATGGCCTCGCTCCCCGTTTGGCCTTTCGAGCGCTCCGCCCAACCGTCCGCTTCGGTGCGGAGGGTGCGAATCTGGGTGATCGCCTCGTTCGTTTCCGAGAGCTTGTCGCGGATTTGGAGCAGGAACGCGAACTGCGCGCGCAAGTCGTCATCGCTCGCCTCGACGCGCGGGTCCTTGAGGAGAGTAAACGGCTGTGTCCAGGATTGTTCGCCGATAGACAGACGCACCTGATAAGTGCCGGGAGGTGCCAAGGGCCCGGTGACGCCACCGGAGCGGTAGATTGCGCCCTCGACGTTGCGGGCATCGGGATAGCGCATGTTCCAGACGAAGCGGTTGAGCCCCGCGTCTTTGGGTACCGATTTTTCCTCGGCGGCACCGTCCTTTTTAGGCGATTGCGTGGGGCCTTCTTCCTTGCTCGTGAAGGATTTGATTTCGTTGCCGTTTGCATCGAGAAAGGTGAGTGTCACTGCCTCGGTCGGTTTCTCGCGCAGATAGTAGGAGACCACGACGCCGTCGGGCGGGTTCTTGCCGGCGTCGAGCAGTTTCTGCGCCTTCTCACCGTTCGGCTTGGTGATCTGGCGGGTCGTATAGGTCGTCGTGCCGACGGGCTGATAGGTTTTGCCCGGCCCGGCGCTGCCCTCGAAGCCGCGCAGGGTACGGTAGCGGATCGTCGGTCGGGGCGCGAAGAGTGCCGCGTCCTGCGCGAGAACGGACGGGGTCAGTGCGTGGAGTGGGGTCAGGTCATCGAGGATCCAGAAGGCGCGACCATGCGTCGCCGCGATCAGGTCCTGCTCCTTGATGACCAGATCATGGATCGGAACGACCGGCAAGTTCAGCCGGAACGATTGCCAGTGCCCGCCGTCATCGAAGGAGACGTACAGCCCCGCCTCGGTGCCCGTGTAGAGGAGGCCGCGCCGGTTCGGGTCTTCCCGAATGACGCGGGTGAACTGGTCGGCGGGGATGCCTTCGGTGATCTTCGTCCAATGCCTGCCGTAGTCGTCGGTCTTGTAGAGATAAGGGGCGAAGTCGTCATGGCGGTGCCGGTCAACGGCGAGGTACGCGCCGCCCGCATCGTGCGGCGACGGTTCGATGATGCTCACCAGCGACCACTCGGGCATCTCCGGTGGGGTGACGTTCTCCCACGTTGCGCCGTTATCGCGCGAGAGATGAATCAGCCCGTCGTCCGATCCCGCCCAGAGGATGCCCTGCTGCACCGGCGACTCCGCGAAGGCGAAGATCGTGCAGTAGTAATCCATGCCATTGCTGTCGATCGTGATCGGCCCGCCCGATGGGCCCTGTTTCGTCAGGTCGTTGCGAGTCAGATCGGGCGAGATCAACTGCCAGCTCTGCCCCTCATCGGTCGAGCGATGGACATATTGCGAGGTGATGTAGAGGACGTTCGCGTCATGGGGCGAGATGAGGGTGGGGAAGGTCCACTGGAAGCGGAAGCGGACATCCTTCGCGCCCCAGCCCGCCGATTCTTCGGGCCAGGCGGCGATATTCTGCCGCTGGCCGGTGCGATGGTCGTAGCGGGTGATCATCCCGGCGAAGTTACCGGCGAAGATGATATTCGGGTCGTCCGGCCTGACCGCGATATAGCCGCTCTCACCGCCGCCGACCTCGTAGGTATCAACCTGCGTGATCGCGGCGAGGGTGGACCGACTCGGAACGCTGATCGTCGAGTTGTCCTGTTGCGCGCCATAGAGCCGGTACGGTGTCTGATTATCGACGGTGACGTGATAGAACTCCATCGTCGGCTGGTTGTAGATCGTGGACCACGACGCACCGCCATTGAACGAGACGGTCGCGCCGCCGTCGTTCCCCTGGATGATCCGCTGCGGGTTCTTCGGGTCGATCCAGAGATCGTGGTAATCACCATGCGTGCCCGAGACTTGGGTGAAGGTCTTCCCGGCGTCGGACGACTTCCAGGCATTGAGATTGAGCACCCAGACCGTTTCCGAATCGACCGGATCCGCGAAGACATGCATGTAGTACCACGGTCGTTGCCTCACCTCGCCGCTCTCGTTCATGCGTTCCCAGGTCTCACCGTAATCGTCGGAGCGCACGACCGCGCCCTCCTTCGCCTCGATGATCGCCCAGACGCGGCCCGATTTGGCAGGTGAGGCGACGATGCCCATCCGGCCGAGCGGCCCATGTGGTAGCCCCGGTTTGCCGCTGATCTCCTCCCAGGTGTCGCCACCATCGGTCGAGCGGAAGAGGCTGCTGCCCGGCCCGCCACTCACCAGTTCGTGCGCGCGATGCACCCCTTCCCAGAAGGCGGCATAGAGGATGCGCGGATTCGTCGGGTCCATCGTGAGATCGACCGCGCCCGCCTCGGCACTGCGAAAGAGGACGTGCTCCCACGTCGCGCCGCTATCCTTCGAGCGGAAGATGCCGCGTTCCGGGTGCGCGCCGTGCGCGTGGCCGAGGGCGGCGACATAGACGAGGTCCGGGTTCGTCGGATGCACGCGGACCTTGCTGATGTTGCGCGTTTCGGTCAGCCCGCGATGCGCCCATGTCCTGCCGCCATCGGTGGATTGGTAGACACCGTCGCCGTGCGAAACATTGCTGCGGATCGTCGATTCGCCCATCCCGACGTAGATGACGTTCGGGTCTGTCTCGGCAATGGCGATCGCCCCGACGGAGGCGCGCGCGAAGTAGCCGTCGGAGATGTTCTCCCAGTAGGTGCCCGCATCCTCAGTTTTCCAGACGCCGCCGCCCGTCGAGCCCATGTAGAACGTCGCCAGTTCGGTCGGGTGCCCGGCGACGGCGATCACCCGTCCGCCACGGAACGGCCCGACCGAGCGCCACTCAAGCGCGCGGAGCGCCTCGGGAGCGACGCTCGCCATGTACTGTTCGCCCGACGTTTCCGGCATCCCGCTACCTCCTCACCGCGCACGCGCGTTCGCGATTCCTCTCTTTTCCTCGAAGCTCCGATGGCTGATCGGTTTGATCCCGATTCCGATCCCGATCCCGATCCCGATCATCGCACGGAACCGACGCCTGTGCATGATTCAGAGGAGAGAGGTCACGACGAATCTTCATGCAGACGATTGCCCGATCACAATAAAGCGGACATGCAGCATTCCATTCAACAGGGAGTTACCAGAAGACGAGGGACGCGATAGACTTGCGTGATGGTCGTTACACCAACGAGAGACGCGATGCACCTTGCGGGAGGTAGGAAGCCTGCATTCCCCATTGCGCACTCACGCACGCGACCGGTGACGATGGACGCGCGCCACGGCGCGCCACGCACAAGGGAAGGGAATCCCCGATGGACAAGATCAACCCCGGCGATACCGCGTTCCTGCTCCTGAGTACCGCGCTGGTCATGGTCATGACGCCCGGCCTGGCGTTCTTCTACGGCGGTCTGGTGCGACGCAAGAATGTGCTGACGATTATGATGCAAAGCTTTATTTCCCTTGGCGTTGTGACGCTCCTCTGGGTGCTGGTGGGCTTCAGCCTCGCCTATAGCGGCGATGTCGGCGGAGTGATCGGCAATTTCAAGAACGTGGGCCTCGTTGGCGTCGGGCTGACACCCAGTCTTACCTACGCGCCCACCGTGCCGTTCCTCGGCTTCTTCCTCTTTCAGGTGATGTTTGCCATCATCACCCCGGCCCTGATTACCGGGGCATTCGCCGATCGGGTACCCTTTAAAACCTATCTGATCTTCCTCGTTGCCTGGAGCCTCTTGGTCTATATCCCCTTCGTGCATTGGGTCTGGGGCGGCGGCTTTCTGGCGAAAATGGGGGTCGTGGATTTTGCGGGCGGGATCGTCGTCCATCTCAGCGCGGGGATGGCCGCCCTGGCCTCGGTCTTCGTCGTCGGCAAGCGGAGGTTTGCGCCGAGCGAGAAGTTGGCACCGCATAACGTGGCCTTCGTGGCCCTCGGCACCGGCCTGCTCTGGTTTGGCTGGTTCGGTTTCAATGGCGGCAGCGCCCTCGCGGCCAATGGTGTCGCGGCGGTCGCTTTCGTCAACACGAACACTGCCGCCGCGATGGGGATGGTTGCCTGGTTACTCCTCTCCTGGTGGCGGGAGCGCCGGCCAAGCATGACGGGTGCCCTGACTGGCGCTGTCGCCGGCCTCGCCACGATTACCCCGGCTGCGGGCTTCGTGCAACCGTGGGCGGCGGCCATCATTGGCCTGCTCGCGGCGATTGTCTGCTATGGTGCGGTGCAGTTCCGCATCAGCCGCGATTGGGATGATGCCCTGGATGTGTGGGGCGTGCATGGCGTGGGAGGTGGCATGGGGACGATTCTGACCGGTTTCTTTGCCAGCGCCGCCATCAATGGAGTCAAGGGAGTGGTTGACGGGAATCTGCGCCAGCTTGGCGTCCAGGTACTCGGCGTGGCCATCGCGGGTGCCTATGCGTTCGCGGTCACGTATGGCCTCTTGAAAGTGCTGAACACTTTCGCTCCGGTGCGGGTCTCGGAAGAGACGGAGACGCTGGGACTCGACGAGATTCTTCATGGGGAGGCAGCCTACGAGTGGGCATGACCGTACATTATCCTCTCGTACCGGCACCCGATGAAGGACGACGCGCAATCACGGGGTGTAGGTCACCACGAAGCTCGCGTGATCCGCCCCAAACTCGTGCGGTTGCGCGATCACCTTTGCGTTTCCCCGCCGCTTCAGGGCCAATGGCTGCGCGCCAAGGTCCGCCGCATTGCGGACGACCCCACCCACCGTCGCTGTTGCCTCGGTGAACGAGACCGTCCCGAAGTTCGCGATGAGTGGATCGTCAACGCCGGCGACCTCCGGCACCTCCTCGATCCACTCCGCAGAGCAGTTACAGGATTGATAGGTGGTGGTGAGTGAGAGGCGCTGGCCCGTCGTTCGGTTTTCGAGCAGCACCGTCCAGTCGTTCCCGCCGGTATTCGTGATGGTAACGCTGAAGAGATCGCCCGGCTGTGCGGGGAGGCGGCGCGGGGAGAGGCCGAGCGCGTCATCGGGTAGCGCTTCCACCCATGCGTAGTACGTCGGCACGCCATTCTCGATATCCTGTTCGGTCCCTGCCTGAATGAGGTCGTCCGTGTCGCTGCCACCGATGCCCACCCAGGTGGCAGCGTACCCCGTCGCCGGGGGCGCGACGACGGTGGGGACGATCCATGCCGCATGGACCGCCGTGATGTTCTTCGCGTGCGCTTCGTAGCCGGACCAGTTCAGCGTCGGTGCGGCAGTGGTCACCGCAGGGGAGGGCGATGCGGTGGGGCCGGGCGTCGGCGTGCTCGATGCCGCATAGCGCCATTGGTAATAATGGCGCCCCACGTTGCCCATCTCGACCTGAAAGGCCGGTGGGTTCGTCGCGGTATAGGTCAGAACGCGCCGCTCAAACAACTGCACCATCACCCGCGTCTGGACGCCCGCCACCTTGACGGTCGTGAAGAAGGGCTCCGCGATGGCGTAGCCGATGGTCTGAAGCCCGGCGCTCACGCGATAGTCCGCGAACGCCTTCGGGACATTGTGTTTGGTCGGATCGTCGTAGAGGGCGAAGATCGTGGACGTAACCGGGGCCGTGTTCCTAACGGAGATGTCTCCGGCAACGGCAACGACCGCTTGCGCGCTGCTACCTGTCCGCGCGGGGGTGGCATCGAAGAGCGGCTTCCCCTTGCTCGCCAGCACCGCATAGGTTGGGCCGGTGTTGTCCGGATCGCCCGCTATCGGGATGGCAGGTGCGGCGCGGTTCTCAAAGGTGGTGTCTCCGGTCTGGATCTGCCCCTTGACCAGCTCGGCGGCGAGCAGGCCATTCGTCACCTTGCCGTTCGTCAGCTCCATCCGGCCCTTGTCGAAATATTGCACGAGGCGCTGGCCGCCCTGGACCTCCTTATAGGGTTCCTGCTGGCTATCGCGCGCGGTGGCGAGTGGCCCCCAGAAGTTCGGGGTGAGCGCTTCGCCTTGCTGCCATTGCTGCTGAAATGCCGGCGATGCGAACGCCGCAGCGGCTCCGGCGGGGGAGGCATCGACGAATGACCAGAGGAGCGCCACTACCCCCGCGATAGCAATGATTCTACGCATTTCGTCCTTTCGCGCCGCGCTCGTGCACGGGATGATCGTATAACGACGCATACGGATGCACGGACTGCCCTCTCCTTCCTATGGTAGCCGAAGACGCCGGGACTTTCCTCACCCCCGGCGTCTATACGTGCGTGCCATGAGCGACGTACGATGTGTGGTGTGCATCGCAGAAGCAGAAGGCAAGGAGCAACGCGCATGAAGATTACCGACATCGAAGCGATCCGGCTGCAAGGCCCGCGATTTCCGAAAGAGCTTCATCCCGCGTGGGCACCCGGCGCGACGTGGGCGAACCTTTCGTCCGGCCTCGTCAAAATCAGCACCGATGAGGGAATCGTCGGGTGGGGTGCGGCGTCTCCTCAGGACTTGCCGAAGGTCACGGATGTACTGAAGCCGATGCTCGTCGGTAAAGATCCCTTCGCGCTCGAACAGCACGCGCGCGTCTTCCGCAACGCGGGTGGCGCGTGGGGCGCGGAGATCGCCCTCTGGGACATCATCGGCAAAGCCGCCGGGCAGCCCTTGTTCCGCCTGTGGGGCGCGTATCGCGATCGCGTACCCGCCTATGCGAGTTGCATCGACCTGCGCTCCGGCGCGCAGCGCGCGGAGGATGCCGCGCAGGCACATGCCGAGGGGTGGCGGGCGATGAAGCTGCGCCTGCACGACTGGACGATGCATGAAGACCTCGCGCAGGTTGAGGGGGTGCGCCGCGCGATGGGCGATGACTTCGTCATCCTCGTCGACGCGAATCAGGCGCAGCAGCCCGGCACGCCGCAACCGGAGGAGGGGCCGGTCTGGACTTACGAGCGGGCGGTGCAGACGGCGCGCGAGCTCGAACGGCTTGGCGTCTACTGGCTGGAGGAACCGCTCGACCGCTACGACTTCGATGGCCTCCGGCGGCTCTGCGCGGCGGTGGACATCCTCATCGCGGGCGGCGAGAACAATCGTGGCCTCCATGAGTTCCGCACGATGATCGAGGCGGATGTCTACGACGTTCTCCAACCCGAAGCACTCGTGACCGAGACGATGAGCGGCCTGCGGAAGATCGCCGGGCTGGCGGAGATGCATCATAAGCGGGTCGCGCCGCATCACGGCGGGGGCGGTGTGGGCATCGCCGCCCATCTCCATCTCGCCTGCGCGATCCCGAACGGCAGCTACTTCGAACTCCTGCACGAACCCCCCGGCATGTCCGCCGACGACTTCCAGTGGTATCTGCAGGAGCCGATCCGTGTCGATGCCGAGGGCAATGTCTCCGCCCCCACCGGCCCCGGTCTCGGTGTCGAACCCGACCCCGACAAAATCGCCCGCTACCGCGTGGAATAACGGAGGGCTGAATCGCGGCGGTGGTTCAATCGCTTTAGAGATGGAGTGGGCCATGCAGAGTGAACGCGCACGGGAGCGAGTATGGGCCGCAATTGAGGAGCGGCGTGATGAAGTGACGGCGGTCGTCGCGGACCTTGTGCAGCGGCCCAGCCTGCTCGGGCATGAGGCGGCGGCGCAGACATACGTCGCGGATCATCTACGTGACTCTGGAATGGAAACCGATGTCTGGGAACTGGACGACGCGCTGAAGGGGCTTCCCAATGCGGGGGAAAGCGGCGTGCCCTTCGCCGGGCGACCGAATGTCGCGGGGATCGCGGGCGGCGTGGGTGGCGGGCAATCGTTGATTCTCAATGGGCATATCGATGTCGTCAGTCCTGAACCGATTGCGGCCTGGACGCATGACCCGTGGGCGGCGATAATTGTTGGTGATCGGATGTATGGGCGTGGCGCGTTCGACATGAAAAGCGGCGTCGGTATCAATCTCTTTCTCGCGCGGGTGCTGCATGATCTCAAAATTCCCCTCAAGGGTGACCTGATCATCCACAGCGTCATCGAGGAGGAATGTACCGGCAACGGCGCCCTTGCTGCGAGTATGCGCCATCGGGCGGACGCGGCGGTCGTCACGGAGCCGGAGTGTGGTGTCTTCACTCGGGCGCATCTCGGTGTGCTGTGGTTCCGCGTCATGATTGCCGGGAAATCCTGGCACGCGCTCGACGCATGGCGCGGCGTGAACGCGATCACGAAGGCGGTGCCGATCATTCAGGCGCTCGAAGCGCTTGGAGAGGAGATGAACGCCACAGTGCATCCGGAGTTCGCTCACGTCATTCACCCGATCAATCTCAATATCGGCGTGATCCGGGGTGGCGATTGGCCGAGTACCGTGCCCGGTGCGTGCGAACTGCATTGCCGCGTCAGTTTCTTCCCTGGCCAGACGGTTGCGGAGACGCGCGCCGCGATTGAGCGGACGATCGATCGTGCAGCGCAAAATGACGAATGGTTGCGTCTCCATCCGCCGGTGGTCACCTATGATGGCTTTCAGAGTAGCGGCTCCCTCGTGTCACTTGATGAGCCATCGGTGCAGATACTCGCGGCAAACCATCAGCGTGTCTTCGGCGCAGTGATGCCTTCTCGTGTGCAGACCTCGATCTGCGACATGCGCTATTACAACTTCGTTGGTGTCCCGGCAGGTTGCTATGGGGCGGTTGGTGCAAACGGCCACGCCGCAGACGAGTGGCTTGATCTGAACTCGCTCGTCCCGACCGCCAAAGTCCTCGCGGGCTTTATCCTTGATTGGTGCGGTGTCGCGGAGGGAGGAGACGCTTGAATCGCATATCGTTCAGTCGTCAGGAGATGGTATGGAATTGATTGGGCGCGTTGTGCGCTTGCAGGTGCAGGAGTCGAGTTTGAAGGCGGGAGGGCAGCCACGGCGCTGGTACGACCCTGCGCCGATCCGCGCGGTGCCATCGCTAACGCTCGATGCGCAGGGGGTCGTTGGGAAGATCGCGGGCGGTGAGACCATCCTCGATGTCCACAATGCGACGCATCCCGCCTCCAAGAATCGGGCCGGGAGCAACGGGATTTCCATCGGCTTTACCAGCCACTACGCCGCGATGCGTGCCCGCTTCGGCGATCATCTGACCGACGGCATCGCGGGCGAGAATATCCTCGTCGCGACTGATCGGCGGTTCACAGAAGCGGACTTCGCGGCAGGTATACAGATCGAAACCGCGGATGGCGCGGTCGTTCGGCTGGAAGAAGTCATCGTTGCAGAACCGTGCGTCGAGTTCAGCCGGTACGCGCTACGCTATCCACGCGATCTTCCCTCCGATCCGGCGGTTACGGCGGCGCTGAACTTCCTTCGGGAAGGGACGCGCGGCTTCTATGCGCGTAGTCGCGGTGAACCGGCGACGGTCGCAGTCGGCGCATCCGTCTATCTGCTATAGTCTCCGGCGTCCTACCGCTCAGTGGTACACTATGGAGGCGGCGATGCGCTTGATACTCTCTCACCATGTGCGCTACCGCCTCGTCGTTCGTGGACTCGGTGAATCTGACTTGGAAGCCGTCATACGTCGGAAATAGAGACCGGGACGCGATAAGGATGGCAACCCGATTTATCGCGGTGTCGTGCGTGGTATCGCGATTGCCGTGGTTATTCGTAGGGGCTCGCAACCACCATTCGTTATCACGGTCTACCTCGACTGAGAGGGGTGATGTCCATGCCGAGACTCGAATACGATCCCGAAGCTGATGCCCTGTATATCTATCTTCACGAGGGGATTCTCTTCGACCACATGACCACCGACCTCGAACGTTCATGTAACGTTGATTATGGTGCGGGTGGTGAACCAATCGGGGTGGAATTCTGGAATGTCCATCTCGGTCTCGATCTCGACGGTGTGCCGGAGCGGGATACGGTTGCACGACTGCTCGAAGAATATCACTTCAAGGTGTTTGCGTGATTGAGAGATTATTCGGAGGAGATGGGGGAACGTGGCGATGCGGAGTGACCTGATCAAGGGCGGGAACAAGCAAGCGGCTGCACGGGCGATGTGGCGCGCGGTCGGCATGACCGATGAGGACTTCAAGAAGCCGATCATCGGGATCGCCAATACCTGGACGGAAGCGATGCCCTGCAACTACCACTTGCGCGAACTGGCGGAGTGGGTGAAGGAGGGCGTCCGCGAGGCGGGCGGCGTGCCGATGGAGTTCGGTGTCGTCGCCGTCAATGATGCGATTGGTATGGGCACACAGGCGATGAAAGCCTCGCTCGTGAGCCGCGAATTGATCGCAGATTCCATCGAACTGGCGACCGAGGGCTACATGTTCGACGCGATCATCGTGCTTGTCGCGTGCGATAAGACGGTTTCCGGCGGCGCGATCGGTCTCCTGCGTACCGGGATACCGGGTTTCGTCCTCTATGGCGGCTCCATCGCTCCCGGCCGCTGGAATGGGCGTGACCTGACGATTGTCGATGTCTTCGAGGCGGTCGGCGCGCACGCGGCGGGCAAGATCGACGACGAGGAACTCTACAACATCGAGTGCAATGCCATTCCCGGCCCCGGCGCGTGCGGCGGCCAGTTCACCGCCAATACGATGTCTCTCGCACTCGAAACGCTCGGTCTCTCCCCGATGGGCTACAACAGCATCCCCGCAATCATGGAGGAGAAGAAAGCCGCGACGAAGAAGGCAGGCGCGCAGGTGATGGAGGTTCTCAAGGCGGGGCGGACGCCGAAGGATATCCTCACGCGGGAGTCCTTTCTGAATGCGATCGCGGTCGTTGCCGCAACGGGCGGATCGACAAATGCCGTCCTCCATTTCACGGCGATGGGCGACGAGATCGGCATCCCTCTCGTCCTCGATGACTACCAGACGGTCAGCGAGCGCACGCCGGTGATCGCGACTCTGAAGCCGGGTGGCAAATATGTCGCGTGGGACCTCTACAAGGCGGGCGGCGGACCCCTCGTCATCAAACGGCTCCTCGACGCCGGGCTGATCGACGGCACGGCACAGACGATGCTTGGCCGGTCGCTCGCCGATGAAGTAGCGGATGCGTGCGCGACAGAGGGGCAGGAAGTCGTCTCGACCGTCGCTGCACCGTTCAAGCCGCATGGTGGACTCGTCATTCTCCAGGGGAGCCTCGCGCCGGAGGGCGCGGTACTCAAGCTCGCCGGAACGGAGTTGCACCAGTTCGAGGGGCCTGCGCGTATCTTCGAGAGCGAAGAGGAGTCGATGCAAGCCGTGCTCGATAAGCGCGTCAAACCGGGCGATGTCGTCATTATCCGTTTTGAAGGCCCGAAGGGCGGGCCGGGAATGCGCGAGATGCTCAGCGTCACCGCCGCGATTGTCGGTGAGGGGCTTGGGGCGGAGGTTGCGCTCGTCACGGATGGGCGGTTCTCCGGCGGCACGCGTGGCCTGATGATCGGTCACGTCGCCCCCGAGGCATTCGCCGGTGGCCCGATTGCCCTCGTCGAGGACGGCGACCGCATCCGTATCGATGCCGATGCCGGTACATTGAATTTGCTCGTGTCGGACGAGGTGCTGACCGAGCGCCGCAAACAGTGGCACGCGCCTGCGCCGCGCTACACGCGCGGGGTTTTCGCCCGCTACGCCGCCCTCGTCGATTCCGCCACCCACGGCGCGATCCTCCGCACCCCGGAAACTGATTGAAGCGCGGAGGACGCAGAGACCGCAGAGAGCACAGAGAGGGACAGAAAGGTAGAAGAGAGGAAACTTAATTCTTCCCTTTCTCTTTTTCTCTATCTTTCTCTGCGAACTCTGCGATCTCTGCGTCCTCTGCGCGCTCTGCGCTCCGTACGTCCCCGCTTCATCGCGGGGTGAAGTCGGTCTCCGGGGTGATGGCGCGGATAGTGGCGGCGAGGAGGCAGGCGCTCGCCTCCAAATCCGCGAGGGAGCAGACTTCGTTCGGGGAGTGCATGTAGCGGTTCGGGAAGGAGACGATGGCGACCGCCGTGCCCGTCCCCGCGACCGCGATACCTTCCGCGTCCGTACCCGTGTGGCTCGGAAGCGCCTCGATGGTGTAGGGGATGTGCGCGCGGATTGCCGTTTCGATCAGCAACTCGGCGAGGGGCGGGTTGGTCGGGCCACCGCGCGTGATGGCGGGGCCGGAGCCGAGTCGGTGTTCGCCGGACTCCTGCGCATCCGCACCGGGTCGGTCGGTCGCGAAGGTCACATCGAGCGCAAAGGCGATGTCCGGCTGCAGGGCCGCCGTCACGGTGCGCGCGCCACGGAAACTGCCGATCTCCTCCGCGACGGTCGCGACGGCATAGACATCGGCATGGGGCGCATCGCCTTCTTGCAGGAGCCGCAGGGTCTCGATCGCGACGAACGCACCGGCCCGGTTGTCGAGGCCACGCGCGGCGATCCGATCCTCCGTAAGCATGAGGATCGGCTGCTCGACCACCGCCGGATCACCGGGGCGGACTCGCGCCGCAGCCGTGGCGGCGTCATCGGCACCAATGTCGATGAAAAGGCTATCGATGCTCGCCGCCTGATGGCGTGCCTCGCCCTTCAGTGAATGGGAGGGGGCGCGCCCGATGACGCCAAAGACCGGGCCGCCCTTCGTGACGATCTGAATGCGTTGCCCGGTAAGCACCTGATCGTCCCAGCCCCCGATAGCGCGGAAGGAGAGCGTCCCGTCGCCATTGATGTGGGTGATGAGGAGGCCGATCTGATCGATGTGCCCGGCGATGAGCACGCGTGGCCCACGCGCGTCCGCATTCAGGCGGGCGACGGTGTTGCCGCTGATGTCGGTATGCACCGCAGCGGCGCACCCTTCCGCATACTCCCGCCAGACGCGCGCGGCGGGGGACTCGTACCCGGATGGCCCCGGCGTATCCAGCAACCGCCGCAGAAACGCCAGTGATTCCTCGCGCATACCTACCCCCTGACCCCCTCCCTAAAGGGAAGGGGTGACTCACTGCGAATATCGAGGCGCTTCCCCGAACGCCGAGGAATTGCGATGTCTCGCTCCACCTTCCTTTTAGGGAGGGGGGCTGGGGGGTTAGGCGGATTACTCCGGCATCGGGTTGGCGCGGCCAACGATCTGGGCGCGGGTACCGGCGGGATCGAAGAACCAGAAGAGGCGGTCACCGGCGGGCGTGTCGACCGGCGGTTCCGACGGTGCGCCCGTCGCTTTGATCTTCGCCATCAGGCTGTCGAACTCGTCGAGCGAGACGCCGAATGCGAGGTGGTTGGGTGCCGCCATCGCGTCCTTTTCCATGAAGAGGAACTCGATGCGCCCGCCGCTGCCATCACCCACGAAGGCGACACCGGACATCTCGCGCAGGAGCCGCCAGCCAAAGACGGACTCGTAGAACTGCATTGTCGCGTCACGCTTATCCGGTGGAATGACGATGCCGACGTGTTCCAGACGATACGCTGCCATAGTTTCCTCCGATACTTCGCATCTCCGCATTGAGTTTCGCCGGGCGCAATCATACACGCCCCGCCATGAAAATGGCATCGTTCGGCCTGTAATGCGCGCGGTGCGTAGCGAATGATGCCCTGCGTGCGGTACCCTCTCGCCATCGAACAGTGACGAGTGGGGAAAGGATCGTCATGCAGTCTCTTGCGGACCTCTTTACGACAGCGGGCGCGCTCACCGATACCAATGGGGATGGTTACGCAGACGACATCATGCTTCGTATCGTCGTTTCCGGTGCAGCGACGGCGTGGGAATGGTGCGCGCTCGCGGACTTCGCGGCCGTGCTCGGTCTGCATGTGACGGGCTTCTCGCCGCCGCTCATCGTGGATGTATGGACGGGGCCGACACTGCTCCTCGATACCACAGATGAGGCGACGCTTCCCGCGGGCACCGGCCGTGTCACGCGGGAGGATGCGATTCTGACCGTGCAGGGAGGGGACGCAGCGGGGAGGGCGGCCATCCTACGCGCGCTCGCGCAGGGGTTGCCACCGGACGCGAGTGAATGGCAGGTCACCATCGCGCAGTACCCGGAACCAATCCCGCAGCTTAACCCCGCCGCTCCCGGCTCGACGCTCACACTCGATGATCTCTTCATGACGCAGGGCACGCCCGACCGAATATCCGGACTCCTCGTCGATACCGACGGCGACCACCTGCCGGATGACTCCTGCTGTTGCTTCGTGGTTTCTGAAGACATATCCCGTGAGATCGGCGCTGCGCTCGTCGATGTCGCAGCGCGCCTCGGCGTGGAAACGGCGGGGCTGACGGTGCCGCTTTGCGCGCCGATCGATCTCGGCGCTGCCGTGCCGGTGCTGATTGGCGGGATGACACCGACCGCGATGCACAGTGATCGTCCGTTTCTGTATCAGCTTGCCGATGGCCGGACGGCAGTGGTCATCGCCGGTGAGACCGATCACGAGACTGCGGCGGCGCTCCGGACTCTCACGACGCTCCCATTGATTGATACGACCTTCCCGGCATTCGCAGAGCCAACCCCTTCTGCAACGATGCTTCGGTCATGGGAATGGCAGGAGCGAAGCGAGCGCGACGTACTGATGGAAGTTGTGCAGGATTCCTTGCCCTCATTGTCCCCGGCGGTGTCATGTACGGTGCGCGTACAAGTAAGCGAGGATGCAGAGCACCGCGCGACACTGCACGATGCATTGCTTGACCTGTTACCTGCCGAGAGTGTGGTGACGGTTCTTCCCGTCCATCATGCGGGGCGTGCTTGGTTGGAAGAAGTCGTTGCCCCTGCTGCGAAAGCGTGTGTGGATCTGGCGATGCTGGAAGTGACCAGTCGTCCGCTCCTTGCATCAGGGGGGCAAACCTGCCGCGACCTGCCGATCCGCTGGTTGCAGGAGTGTTGGCCCGCCGATGAATTGCTCGCGCCCACGCTCAACCTCTCGCGAGAGCAGATCCAGATGACGCTCGGTACGGCGGATCAGGATGAAATCTATCATGCCCGTGCCCTGGATGCCGATGGCAAGACGCTGGATGAATGGCGATTCTCACCAGAGTGGTACACGCGACCATATCTACCCGGCATTCCCGCGCAGGGTATCGTCCATGTCGCGACGGGTCATATCACGGTCCAACAAGGGGGAGCGACGATCCTCGCGCGATCGCTGCCGACCGATCTGGATCGTTTCTGGGACGCGTGGCAGGGCGAAACCCTCCCGCAGTTGCGCGATTTCATCCTCACCGACAACGACGGGCAGCCATCCGCCGCCGATCAGCCATTTTTCGATCAGTTACGCGCCGAAGTCTGGGTGAGCGAGCCGGAATACGCGCTCGGCGTGCGGGAGGAGCGGGAGTCGCCCGCCGAGGGGCTCGCGGAGGACATTTACTTCAACACGCTGGACTTCTTCCATGCACTCGGTGAACAGATTGAAGGCAAGCCGTGGGAGGAGCCGGGGCAGGTCGTCCCGCTCGTCCATGTCAGCAGTTCGCCGGATGAACCGCCGCGTGCGAAGGTGACGCTCCTTCGTTATGACACCACGAAGACGGCGTTCACACCGATCCCCGTGCAGGAGCGGTCAACGGGCGTCGCGATGGACGAAGTCGTGACGGGTACGAACTTGCCCGGCCTGCTTGCCTATGTGAACCGGCTGCCCGGCGTCACGGTGCGTGATGTCGAGCGCTCGTACCGGGGGCGGACGATCCCGGCGATTGAGGTCATTAAGCCGGACGGCGCGACGGTGCGCTCGCGGACGAAGCTCGCCGCGATGAAGCCGACGCATCTGATCGTCGCACGCCACCATGCGAACGAGGTCGCGAGCACGACCGCCGCGTTCCGGTTTATCGAATTGCTCGCCACCGACCCGGCGACGATGCCCCTGCTCGACCGCTGCAATTGCATCTTCATCCCGGATGAGAACCCGGACGGCACCGCGCTCCACGCCATGCTGATGGCGGAGCATCCGACATGGAAACATCACGCGGCGCGCTATAACGCGGTCGGCGTCGAGTTCGGCAGCCACACGGCGGACCCGGATACGCCCTACGGCGAGGCGCGTGTGCGACCGCGCCTTATGCGGCAGTGGCGCGCGGATGTCGTGACGGATAACCACGGCGTGCCGTCGCACGAGTGGTGGCAGCCCTTCGCGGGGGGCCAGAACCCGCCGCGCTTCCGCATCTCCTATTGGCTCTGTCAGGCGCTCATCTATGGTATCTGCCGCTATGCGCCCGATCCGCCGCACGCAGCGTTCGCCGCCGCGCTCCGAGAGACCGTCTCGCGCGCGATTGGCGCGGAACCGGACCTCGCGGCGGCGAACCGTATCTACGCCGAGCGCTATGCTCGCTGGGGGAGCAGTATGTGCCCGAGATGTTCCCCGCCACCTATCACGGCGACATGTTCTGGTTCTTCAATCCCTCTGAGGTCGACGCCCGGCACCGCCACGCGATATCGCGCTGCGCGAGCCGCAGATGGTCTCCGCAAGCTGGGTGACCGAAGTGATTGACGAGACCGCGCAAGGCGCGCATCTCGCGCTCGTCGCGAAGGCCCATCTCACCGCGAACCTCGCCCTGACGCGCATGATGGCGGAGAATGCGCCGCCCGTCGCCTTTTCTGCCACGCCACTACCCGGTAGTCGCGTCCATCATCGCCTCCACCGGATGCGCCCGCTCCCCGTCCGCGCCGATCTCACCGCCGATTCCGATGCCATACCCGTGCGCGAAGGGGGCCATCTGACGTAAGATAGGAGGTGTGCCGCGCCGGGAGCGGTATCGATGGCGATGCGATGGGGCAATGTGGCCCCGCGAACATAGTAGAGGAGCGGGCACAATGCGAAGTGCGACAACGAAACGCAGTGTGGGCGGTCTCGTTGCCTTTTCTATCGGTACGGTTGCGAGCTTCGTCCTGATCATCGCCGTGCTCGTCCTCGGCGGGAGCAAACCGGCCGCCTTCGTCACTGCAGTGCCGTCCGGTGGCGGGAGCGCGGTCGCCGGTGGTGGCCCGGACAAGCCCGCACCCGCACCGGACAACGAGTTGAACGTCGTCGAGAAGGATTTCGCGATCGCGGCCGATAAGACGACGCTGAAGGCCGGTTCGATCAAGTTCAATGTCACGAACAACGGCCCCTCGCCGCACAATATCGAAGTCGTCGAACTGAAGAAGTTCACCCCGAATATCGACGCGGGGAAATCCGCGAGCATGAGCTTTGACCTTCAACCGGGCACCTACACGGTCATCTGCAACATCCCCGGCCACGAGCAGCTTGGCATGAAGATCACGCTTACCGTGCAATAACGCAACCTCACCCCCGGCCCCCTCTCCACGAAGTTGGAGAGGGGGCCGGGGGTGAGGTTATTAAGCGTGCGCCAAACCGCGCAGCGCGTTGACTGCTTCGTGGTGATCGCGGGCGTTTCCGGAGGGATTATGCACGGTATAGACGATCTTGCCGTCCGGGTCGATGACGACGGTGAGGCGCTCTGAGAAGGCCGATGCCTCATTCCACGAGCCGTAAAGCTTCGCGACGTCACCCTTCATATCCGCGAGTAAGTCGTGCTTGAGCCCTTGCGCTTGCTTATACGCCTTGTGAGTGAAGCGGCTGTCCCGGCTGATGCCGAAGACGGCCGCGCCTGCCTCCTCGAAGGCACTGTAATCATCGCGGATCGCACAGAGTTCGGCCGTGCAGACGCCGGAGAAGTCGAGTGGGTAGAAGACGAGTACCACCGGCTTGCCACGCAGTGACGAGAGGGTGACATCTTCATTGTCCTGGTTCTTCAGCGTAAAATCGGGTGCTTCCTCACCGACATGTACATTCGCCATCCGTCGTTTCCTCCAATTTGGTGGTGCGCATCCGGCGATTCCGGTCTGCGCGGCTATCCTCGAAATTCGCAGAAACGCCGACATGGCCGGAACATTCCCGCTGGGAAAACCTCACGTACGGAGCCCCCGGCCCCTCTCGTACGGAGCCATCTGCGTGGCGAGGGGTGCCTCGGGTGCCTTGCCGTGTCCTTCCTCATACACCTCGATCTCTCGAAGGTTGCTCCCCCTCTCCACGAAGATGGAGAGGGGGTCGGGGGGTGAAGTCTCTCATGTACT
>CAVXPY010000025.1:0-71784 GCA_963763655.1 uncultured Chloroflexia bacterium | reverse complement strand
CCAACGGCGCTGGGCCCTAGTATAGCGCATAGGAGACAAAATCGGTCAAATAAGTCAAGTATCGGTCGATGGACCACAGGGGATGTGTCACGGCGGGAATCGGCGGAGCACGGTGCGGCGAGAAGGGAGGTCGTATAGTGCCGTATATATGCCAACACCCGTGGCCGGATGGAGCAGCCGGTTGTGCCGGCTTGCCGGCTTGGAATTGCTTTTCGCCTGGGTGAGGGAGAGCCGATCGGCGGGCATTATGGCCGTGACCCACGATTCCCGACGCTGAACGCTGCAATCGACATCGGCGGGCCAACTGATTTCCAACGACCTCGGTCCTTTTTGAGACATTTACCGTCTCTATTTTGGAAGGCCAAGTGACGAGATCTGTTCAGTTCGATGCAGGGGGCTCGAGTCTACAGCCTACCCCGGCATATCCACGATGACGTTCTGCCGCTCGACGGAGACCTCATACGTCTCGGCGACGTAGGGGCCGGGGGCGAGACCGGGCGCGGGGGGTGCGTCGGTGGTCGCGACGGCACCGCCCGGTTCGACGGTCACTTCGTAGCGGCGGACGCGCACCTTGGTCGGGTCGAACCATGACTGGCCGGTGCGGATGTCGAACTCCCAGCCGTGCCATGGGCAGCGGAGGATTTCGCCCTTGCGGCTGTAGGTGTACTCACCCGGCGTCTCGGCGACAATAAAGCCGGAGACGCGCCCGGTGCAGAGTGGCCCGCCCTGATGCGGGCAACTGTTCCGCAGCGCGAAGAACTCCCCGCCGATATTGAAGACGCCGATCGATCGCCCCGCGACCGCAACGATCTTATGCGTGCCGGGCGGGACTTCCTCGACGGTGGCGACGATGTGTTTGATGATTCTATCCCCCTCACCCCTTCCGTGGTAGGGAAGGGGTGATTGATGCGAAGTATGAGACCTTGCCATTGCCGACGTTGGACGACACCCAGCCTCCAACTTCCGCCCGGGAAACGGGCAGTCGCAGTCTAGGGCAGGCGGTACAGCCGCTTCGCGTTGCCCGCCATGATCGCGCATTTCACATCGGGATCGATTCGTGCCGGGATCGCCTGATCGGGCGCATCGAAGTCCCAATGGGGATAGTCGGTCGCGAACATCAGCCGATCGTTCATGTTGAGGTGCGAGAGAATCTGATGGAACTGTGCGCTCTCGGGCGGCTCCTCCATCGGCTGGGTCGTAAGCCAGACGTGTTCCCGGATATATTCCGAGGGCGGCCGCCGCACGTGTGGCGTTTCCTCCCCCAATCGCTTCCATGCATTATCCATTCGCCACATGAGCGACGCTAGCCAGCCGAAGCCGCCCTCGATCAGGACGATTTTGAGCGTCGGGAAATGTTCAAAGATTCCCTCAAAGACCATGCTCGTGAGCTGCGCCTCGAAGGCGGTCGGCATCCCGGCATGATCTTCAATATAGAAGGATGGCCAGCCCGCGCCGGTGATTGGCCCGCCTCCGGAGCCGCCGAAGTGGATGCCGATCGGCAGGTCGTGGCGTACGGCTGCCTCATAGATCGGCCAGTATTTCCGGCGCCCTAGTGGCTCACTTGTGCGGATCATGAGCAGTGCTTGCACGAAGCGCTCGTCGCCTCCCAAGCGATCAATCTCCGCGGCGGCGAGATCGCGCGTCCTCGTACGCGACAACGATCGATGCACGCAGGCGCGGCTCCGGATCGAGCCATGCGTCCATCTGCCAATCGTTGATCGCGCGGGCAAATGCGCGCGCCATATTCGAGGTTGCGCTGGTCACCGGCACCGATTAACGTGTTGAGGACTCCGTAGTCGATACCCCAGGTGTCGAGCAGTTGATCGCGCAGAAAGTCGAGGTCGGAGCCAGGCGGCTGACCGTTCGGAGGCCAGGCGTCCGTGCGCGCGGCATCCATGTTCATTCGCGGATAATCCGCGCCCGTGTGCCCACGCTGCCCGAATGTCTCGTGGTGACGGCGCCATCGTGCGGACATGTATGGGGCCAGTGTCCCGACGTCGCAGGCCGGTTATGGATGTCGGCAGTCGATAACGGCGAGCTTGGTCCGATTCCGTGTCGCCGGTCGGGTCTGGAGTTGTACCATCTGGTTCTTCTCCTCCCCGTATCGGTCGCCCGATTTTACGGCTGTGCATCGTGGCTACGGCGTCCGATGGAGCGTCAAAGCTTGTAAAAAGCACGCGCATTGTCCACGAGGATCTTGCGTTCGCATTCCCGCAGGTAGCCCGGCGGGAAGTGCCTCCGCCGGTGTGTCGAAATGCCAGTGCGGGTAATCCGTCGCAAAGAGAAGGAGGTCCTCCGACCCCAACTGGTCGATGACTTCGCGCATCTGGGCCGGTTCAGGCGGCGCATCCAGCGGCTGGATCGTGAAGCGCATGTGCTTGCGGACATATTCCGACGGCAAGTATTTGTTCCAGGGGATCTCGCGCCGCAATCCCTTCCACTCCTTATCCATCCGCCACATCAGCGCCGGCACCCAGGTAAATCCGCCCTCGATGCACACCACCCGCAGCGTCGGAAAGCGGTCAAACACCCCCTCCACGATCAGATTCAGGATCTGCGACTGGAAGACCTGCGCCATCCCGACATACTCCTCGACATAGTAGGAAGGCCAGCCGGCGCCGGTGGGCGGATTGCCGGGTGCACCGCCGAAATGGAGACCGATTGCCAGATCGTGACGCGCGGCCGCCTCGAAGATCGGGTAGTAATGTCGGTTGCCGTAGAGCATCGGCGAGCACACCGGTAGGAACACTTGCACGAAGCCAGGATGCTCGCCGACCCGGTCGATTTCCCGCGCCGCCATCTCCGGTTGCTGGCTTGGTACCACGATCGAGGCGCGCAGCCGCGATTCGCAGTCGAGCCACTCGGCGATTTGCCAGTCATTCACGGCACTGGCCATCGCCGCAGCGGTATCAGGATTGTGAATACTCTCGACTTCATATGAGCAGTTGAGAATACCGATGTCGACTCCCCAAGGATCGAGCGCCTGTTCCCGCAGCAGCATCAAGTCGGAGCCAGCCGGACGCCCGTCCCCGGGAATAGCTTCGGGCCGAGCCGACGTGGGCACGCCGCTTGGGTATGTGGCATCTCCTGGCCCCTTGAACGCCGACTGGGAGATGTACTCGCGCCAGTGGTCAGACAGATACGGGAAGAGCGCCTGGATGGATGGGATCGTGTTGTGAATGTCGCAGTCGATAACGCCGCTCCGTTGCTCCGCCATTACATCCCTCTACTCCTGATATAAACTCGAAACGAGTATCGGTCAGCGCGCATGCATGGTGCATCAAGCGACTGCGAACCTACGGACTGAGATCGTTCCTAGAGTCTTGCGCCCTTGCACATCCTGGTTCCAGCGCTTCATCTCCGCCTTAATGTCCCCTTTGTTGAACATGATCGCCTCGAAGGTCCGCTGAAATCCGTCCTGCCGTTGCACCTGCGTGAGTACTTCACGGTCGGTGCGCAGTCGCGGTTTCGCCTCATCCGACATCTTCTTCCAAACGGCTGCGTCGGGGAGTTTGGCGAAACCCGAATATTTGTCGGTCCAGCCGGGCACGGGCGTGACGATACCCCCATCGAAAAGATCGGAGCCGTGCTCGGTCGCGACGAAGTGCAGGAACCGGAACGCGGCCTCCTTGTTCTTGGACGTCGCCAGGACGCCGTAGCCCGAGCCCGGGCCGCTATCGTAGCGCGGCTTTGTCGGATCGACCTGCGGCGCGAGCAGGGAGCGGATATTTTGCCACTTGTCCGGCGCGAGCTGCTTGAATGTGCCGTACGCCCACTGGCTCATGCCCGCACTGGACGAGGTCTCCTCCTTGGGTAGTTTCGCCGAACCGGACTCCTTATCCTGAGGACGCAGCAACGATGCCTGGTATTTGAACACGTAGTCGTACAGATTCTGCATCGCCGCGATACCCTGGTCCGAGTCGAGCTGCGAGGTCTTCCCGTCGTCGGAGAGTGGCTTGCCGCCGGCCTGCAGGAAGTACGGCTCCCAGAAGGCGTACGTCCTCTCCGCCCCATATCCATGCTGGATCATGAAGCCGTCGCGGGTGATATTGCCGTTTGCGTCCTTCTTCGTCATCTTCGCCGCCCACGGCCCGAAGTCCGCCCACGAAATGGGTGTCTGCTGGTATTTCGCGATATCTCCACCGATACCCGCGTCCTGCGCATGGACGCCGTTGGCAAACAGATTGTTTGGTATCGCGGACCAATCGAGCGGGACGTGAAAGTCTTTTCCGTCGACACGCAGCACATCGACAACGCCCGCTTGCCAGGAACTCTCCCACTGCGCCTTCCCCCCCCACGGCGTGTAGTCGATCGGTGCATAGACGCCGGCTCTTGCGAACTTGACGCGGAACGCCTCCGGTACCTCGGATATATCGGGGCCCCCACCGGTTGCGAGCTGCGGGAGCATCGTGTTGTTGTAGTCGTCGGTGCGCTGGACCTGATAGTCAAACTCGATATTCAGCTTCTGCTTCGCGTCGGGGAAGATGATGTCCTTGAAGACCTTGTCCGTTGGATCATACTGATGGCGCCAGAAAACGAGTTTGATCGGTGTCCCCCCTTGTGTGACCGCAGGCGCCGATGATGCACTCGCCGCTCCGGTAGTGGCTGGCGCCGTGGTAGCAGCTGTCGTCGATGCCCCCCCGCTCCCACATGCGCTCAGTACCGCCGAAACGGTGGCCAGCGCAGCGGTCTGCAGCAGACCGCGGCGCGAAAGCGAAACACGCGACCGTTCCATAAGATCCTCCTCCGTCACTTGCGCAACCCACCAATACATATGGATAAAAGGCGGGCGTCGACAGATCGCCTGTTCCTCACCCTTTCAACCCCGATATTGATGCTCCTTTGATGAACTGCCGCTGCATGGCGAGGAAGATTGCGAGGACAGGCAGGGTGGCGATGATAGCGACCGCTAATAGTTGGCCGTACTGCGGGGCGCGCTGGTCGCCGATATAGAAGACGATGCCTAGCGGGACCGTACGCATTGCATCCTGATTGACGACGACCAGCGGCCAGAGGAACGAGTTCCATGACGCGGTAAAGCTGAAAATTGCCAGGGCCGATAACGCCGGGCGGCACATCGGCAGCATGATCTGCCAGAAGATACGCAACTCACCCGCACCATCTATGCGCGCAGCGTCCATATACTCGCTCGGGACAGAGAGGAAAAACTGGCGCATCAGGAAGGTGCCGAACGTGGTCGCCAGCCCCGGGACAATGAGCCCGGCATAGGTGTTAACCCAATGGAGTTGCTTGATAATGAGGAAGAGGGGTATCAACGTAACCTGCGTCGGTAACATAATCGTACTGAGGATGAACGCGAAGATTATTGTTCGACCGCGATACGAGAACTTGGCGAGACTATAACCAGCCATGGAGCAGAACACGAGAGGGGCGAGTGTCTGGACAAATGCGACAATAGCTGAGTTCAAAAAGTACCTGCCGAAGTTGTTCTTCTGGAAAGGCAGGAGATAGTTTCGCCACTGGAACGTCGACGGGATCCAGCGCATCGGCACCGCGAAGATCTCCGCCTCGGGCTTGAGCGAACCCGAAAGCGCAAATACGAACGGTACGAGCATAAAGATCGAGAAAACGATCAGCGGTATATATAGGAACGCCGATCGCACGCTGCGCGGACGCCTGCGATTACGCGGTTCGATGACTGAAGTATCGATACGATCCGTCATATCGGCTGTACTCATAGGTCCTCCAGCCGGAAAAACTTCAGTTGCAGCAGGGTCAGGATCATGAGGAAGACAAACATGACCATCGAGACCGCCGCCGCCCGTCCCATCTCAAGTAACTGGAACCCCCGCAGATAGATTTCGATCGGCAAAACGCGCGTCGCGTCTGCCGGCCCGCCGCGGGTGAGCACGTAAAAAGTGTCAAATGCCTGAACCGCATTAACGAGGGCGATGATGCTCACGAATGCGAGCTGCGGCCGCAAGAGCGGCAGGATGATGTGCCGCAAGCGCGCCCAACTCCCTGCTCCATCGAGCGATGCCGCCTCAATATACTCGCCTGGGATGCCGAGGAGCCCTGCGAGTAGGATGATCATGTAGTAGCCGGTGGACTTCCAGATATCCACGGTGATCACGCTCGGCAACGCGAGCACCGGGCTCGTCAGCCAACGGATACCATGAGGAAACCAAGGCGCAACGACTTGATCGAGCAGGCCCCGCGGATAGAAGAGGGTCAGCCAGATCAGCGCAGCGACCACCGTCGTCATGATGACCGGGAAATAGAAGGCCAACTCGAAGAAGTGGCGAAACCGTGGCAGGGAGAAGAGCACGAGCGCGAGGATGAGCGCGATAAAGATCATCGGGATTGTCTGGCCGACGAGAAAAACGCCCGTCACTTTGATGGAGTTGAGCACGCGATCGTTCGAAAACACGAAACGATAATTATCGAGGCCAATCCATCGCGGCTTAGTCAGGAGATCGTACTTCTGGAATGAGATTTCAATCGCGCGGATCATCGGATAAAGGCGAAAGCCAAAGAAGAGGATGAGGACCGGCAGAACGAAGATATACCCCCATACCTTCTGCATCGCGATGTAGGAGAGGCGCCGAGATCGGCTGCGGCGAGCAATTGGCGCGATCGTTGCAGCGCGGGTTCGAACTCCGGCCAATTCTCCGGGTCCCTCTGCATTCGTACGCATCTTCAACCGAGTACATCCCTCTGCAAGCGACTACACCGCATCGCACAAGGCGAAAGGAATCGTTCCGCGTGCGTCATGTGAGGACCCAGTAGCGATGTAATCGATTGCGTCCGCAGGCAAAAACCATCCTCCTTATTGGATTGAAATCGATTACATTCCTGAGTGTATAATGCGAAAAGGGGTCTGTCAAGGAGCGAATCGGAGGATTTCGCGGCTTTTCACCGAAAAATCCCCGGATGATCCACAGGATGGAGGAGTAGCTTTCATGACCGCCGACCCGTCGCGTTTTCTCTATATCGGCACCTATACCGCACCCGAGCAGCACGGGAATGCCGAGGGTATCTATGTCTACACGATGGACCAGGTAACGGGAGCGCTCGCACGTGTACGCGCCGTCCCGAGCATGGCGAATCCGTCCTTCTTGGCGCTCGATCACCAGCGGCGGAATTTATTCGCAGTCAATGAGATCGAGCAGTACAACGGGGAGGCGGGTGGCGCCGTGAGTGCCTTCGGGCTGGATGCGGCGACAGGCGACCTCACGTTTCTCAATGCGCAGCCGACACTCGGCACGATTCCGTGCCATCTCTGCGTGGACCCGACCGGGCGCTACGTCCTCTCCGCCAACTATGGGAGTGGGAATCTTGCCGTACATCCGATCGGATTGGACGGACGGCTCGGCGCTGCGACTGATATCGTGCAACACAGTGGGAGCGGGCCAAATCTGCGGCAACAGGGCCCACACATGCACATGATCCTGTTCGATCTCATGGGAATGTATGCCCTCGCAGTTGATCTCGGTGGAGACGTAACGCTCATCTATCGTCTAGACACGGCGACCGGGACGCTCGTACGGCACGACATCGCAACTGCGACCGGTGCGAGCGTGCAATCAGCGGGTACGGCACATCCGGGAGCCGGGCCGCGCCATCTCGCATTCCATCCAAACGGGCGCTTTGCTTATGTTATCAATGAGCTCGACGGTACGATGGCCGTATTCATGTATAACGGGAACACCGGGGTTCTTCAACCGACGCAGACGGTTTCCACGCTCCCTGATGGTTACAATGGACGGCGTTCGTGCGCCGAGATCGCCGTCCACCCCTCCGGGCATTTTGTCTACGGCTCCAATCGGGGTCATGACAGCATCGCGATCTTCACCATCGACGAAAAAACGGGGAATGTCACCGCACGCGGTCATACGCTCACCCAAGGGAAAGAGCCGCGCAACTTCACGATCGATCCGACCGGAAGGTTCCTGCTCGTCGCGAATCAAGACACCGATACGGTCGTTACCTTCCACATCGATCTCTTCACCGGTGACCTCATGCCGACCGGTCATATCGCGGAGGTACCAGCCCCCGCCTGCTTGCTGTTCGGTTGATACGGTTCACGAACCGGCTCGAGATCTCAGGCACGACTACCGACTGGCAATGTCACGCCACCAATATCTGCGTTTGCCGCCCTCTCCCGGCTTTTGTCACATGGGGGCGATGTGGAAAGGCGTACAACGAGCGCCGGAGGTATCGTGTCGTCTTCAACTTGATAACCGTCGATAATACTCAGGAGGTTGGTGGCGATTAAACGTCCGAGCTGCTTTGAATCGAAGCGAACCGTGGTGAGCGGGGGGGAGACATAGGCAGCGAGGGGGATATCATCGAAGCTGATTAGCGAGATATCATTCGGAACGGACAGTCCCCGCATCTTAACGATATCCAACGCGGCGATCGACATGAGATCATTGAATACTGCAACGGCAGTAGGGACAGAATGCCGATCCAGCAGCTGCGTCATTGCGGCCCGTGCAGACTCGAATTGATAATCCGCTTGGATGATGGGTTCCGGCAGAAGGTGAGCGTCTGCTTCGCTGATGGCTTGCTGAAAACCTGCCAATCGCTCGAATGTACCCACCTCGTCCAACGGCCCCGTGATCGCCGCAATATGTCGATGCCCGAGATCCACAAGGTGTCGGCCTGCGAGGTATCCGCCACTGAAATTGTCGAACCCCGCCGAGTGGTAGATTTGCTTTGGGCTCGGGGAGCCATGAACGACGAACGGGATACCGGTCTTGACGAGCAGGTCGAGCTCTGGATCGATGCGTCTCCGATTGAGGACAATGAGGCCGTCGACACGGCGGCTCCGTACAAGCCGATCAATCCAATCCTCGCTCGTTCCATCATGCGATGCGATCAGAAGATCATATCCATGCTCCTTCAGAACGACACTGATCTCGGAAACGAACTCGCTGAGGACGGGATTCGAGACACTCCACCAAGAAGAGCGGATGATGAGTGCGATTATCTCGGTCCGTTGTCGACGAAGATTCCGCGCACCGGAATGCATCTGGTAATTGAGCTCGCGCGCAATAGCGTCGACACGCTCGCGCAATTCCGGGCTAACAAGCGGGCTATTATTCAGGGCGCGCGAGACCGTGGCGGTGGAGACGTTCGCTTTTCGCGCGATATCCGCGATTACTGGCTGTCGGCTTTTCAAAAGTGTATGACCCTTGCGAGCGATTTCTCGCCGTCGTGCAGGACATCGGGATAAGGTGCCACAGGCGTAAGATGCGGTCGATTGTAGCACAGGGTGAAAATGTCAGACGGAGCTCATCGAGATAACGCGGTGTTGCGTTGGTCAGGTAGCTCTTGGGTCTCGGGTTCTTCGTCAAACCTTCGCATGGCTGGGTAGCCACCACCGGCGCATGAAAATGGGCGTGCGGCGTGCTACCTTGACGAGGATCGAGTCTGGGTGGTCAGAGGTCGGCGGGGTTGGTGGTGCTAGGGTCGCCGGTATTACCGGAACGGAAACCCGGCCTAACGACTGATCGTGCGGCGGTGAGATCGCGCTGCTTCTGATAACTTTCGAGCCTGGTGAAAATCCTGTCAAGGCGCGTTACCTACCCTACCAGGAGGCGACTTGCGCCGCCTCGGAGCGGATATCGGGTCATTGCGTTGGGCATATAGGGGGCGATTGACGAAACGTCGATCAGCGTGCGCCCGGGACCGGCGAGGGGCCATCGGGCGAACGGGACAATCGCGTGCGCCACGGCCGCGCGAGCAGCTCCCCGCGTCGCAGGCGGGTCGACGCATACCGCTCATCGCGTTGACGGGTTGCCCGTCCCATCCTTATCGCCCGATCGCCGCCCGCCGCGGGGGGATCGGCGGGGCGCGCCGGGAGAAGCCACCCTCCGGCGCGGCGTGCTATCCGCGCTGACTTCGACCGGGCGCCCGCCTCCCGCTAGTTCGCGGGCGTCGTGCCGTCCGCGACGGCGGTGTTCGGCGTATACACGGTGTTTCCCGCCGGGTCGCGCGCGAACCCGCGGTACTCCAGCTTGTCCCCCGTGTCCACGATCGGGTTGTCGATGAAGCTGACGCTCGCGGTGCAGCGCGCCGGTGCCCGCGGCATCCAGTCCGTCGCCGGCAGCGGCCCGCCCACCCGCCGCACCTCGTAGCCCAGGCATGCCGGCCCGCTCGCCGTGAACGACAGGATCGCGGGTGCCCCGCGCTTGCCCACGTTCACGTACTCCAGCGTCAGCGGCGACGCGCCGAGGCCGCTCGGTGCCGCGGCCGCGGTCGCTTCGGGGAAGGGCGGGGCGGGGCGCCACGCGTTGTAGTGCTGCCCGATGTTGCCCATCTCGACCCGGTACGGGACGGGGTTCTCCGGCGTGTAGGTCAGCACCCGCCGCTGGAACAGCTGCACCATCACCGGGTGCCCCGCTCCCGCCACTCGCACCCGGGCGAGGAAGGGCTCGGCGATCGCGTAGCCGATCGCCGCGAGGCCGACTTTGTCGCGGTACCGCGCGAACCCGCCCGGCACGTTGTGCTTGGTCGCGGCGTCGAAGGCGAGGATCAGGGTGGCGCTGTCGACGAGGTCGCCGCCGGCGCGCAGGTTGCCGCTCGCATCGACGACGGTCGTCACCGGGGAGCCGACCGGCTGCGGGGTGGCGGGGTTGAAGAGGGCGAGTGCCCGGACCCTGAGCTGGGCGTAGGTCGGGCCGGGGTTGTCCGGGTCGCCGGCGATCGGGAGGTCCGGAGCGGGCTGGTACCGGGTCGCCGCGTCCCCGATCTGGATCTCATCCCCGGTCAGCTCGGTGGCCAGGAGGCCATTCGTCACGGTCGCCGTTCGTCAGCTCCATGCGCCCCTTGTCGAAATACTGCACGAGGCGCTGCCCGCCCGCCGCCTCCTTGTACGGCTCCTGCTGGCCATCCGTGGCGGTGGCGAGCGGCCCCCAGAAGTTGGGCGAGAGCGCCTCGCCGGCCTGCCACTGCGCCCGGAAGGCGGGGTCGGCGAACGACGATGCCGCGGGGACCGGGGCGCCCGTCGCGAGCACGAGGATACCAGCGAGGAGCGCGCAGCGCAGCGAGGGTCCCATCGTCTTCCTCCCTGATCACGAGCCGCCATGGTTGCCCGGGGACGATATCGCGCGCGCGCCGCCCGATCGTCGGGCGGGGGCACGGCGGACGCGCTCAGGCGTACCAGACCTTGATCGTGGCGGCGACCTCGAACTTCAGGCTGTAGCTCCCCGTCCCCCAGGTGATCGTTGTGGTGAAGGCCTCGCCCTGGCCGCTGACCGCGAGGTCGATCGGCGGCAGCGAGGCCGTCGCCCAATCCGCCTCGCTGTTGGAGCCGCCCCCCGAATCGCTCGGCCCGATGCCCGTGACGCAGAACTGGCCGAACTTGCAGTCGTCGTCCCAGCCGGAGACCTTCAGCGTCAGCGTGGGCGGCGCGTAGCCGAACTCCTGGGAATACTGATTGGCCGGCAGCGCGATCGTGTCGCCGCTGTTGACCTGCGCCTCCTCCTCCGCGGAGCCGTCGTCGAGAGGATAGCTGAGCAGCGTGCCGTCCGAGACCTGCGACAGCCAGCCGTTCGCGTAGAACCAGAAGATCAGGTCGCCCGCCGACAAGGCGTCGCTGTCGTCGGTGACGTGGATGCTGGCGAAGGTCACGCGGGCGTGGCGGGTCAGCGTCTTGATCGTGCCGAAGGTCTGGTAGTCGGCACCGACCGGGCCCTTCGCCGCGCTGATCAGGTAGTGGTACTCGGTGGCCGGCTGGAGGTCGCCGAAGGACGCGACGTGGTGGGTCGCCTTGGGCGTCACCACGAAGCCGAAGATCGGGGTCGTGAAGGACCACGTGCCGTCCGCGGCCTGCGTCGGGGCGGACGTGCTCAGCGCCACCGTCGCCACCGCCGCATACTCGGTGTCGAACGCGATGCTCGCGTAGGTGCCGTGGGGCGCGAGGGCGACGTTGTAGACGCACTGCGGCTGGCCCGTCGGGGTGCAGGCGAGCGGCCGGCCGCCCGCGCTCACCGGGGCGGCGAGGAATGCCGCGAGCGCGACGGCGAGCGCGAGCGCGGCGGCGCTCAAGCGCGCCGCGCGCCGGGTCGCGGGTCGCTGCCGCCGGCCGACTGTGACGAACCGCTGCCATGTCTTCATGGTCTCTCTCCTGTCGCAACTACCGCACGGGGCGGCACACGCCGCCTACCGGTATGACAGGCGGGGCGACGAAACCTTACACCCCCCGGTTCGTGCGATGCGACCAGCCCGGGGCCGGCGGATCGGTCGCCATCCGGCATCGGCCGGCGCGCGGGTCGATCGGCGAAAGGGGGGAGAGGGCGCGTGCGAGGCGACGCGAGGGGCGGATCGGTGCAGGCCAACGGGGCTGCGGCGGGCAGGAGCTCAGCGCGGCGATCCGCTCAGGGGCAGATGCAGCGTCGCGATCGCGAAGGGCGGATCGTCGCTCACGACCGCGAAACCGACGCGCTGCGCGCCCATATGGAGATAGAAGCCTTCCGCGTGCGCGTCGCTCTGGATCACCATCCACCGGTAACCGAGTCGGCGCGCCGTCGCCACCGCGTGGCCCCACAGGCACCGACCGTACCCCTGGCCGATCGCGGACGGCTCGATGAAGAGCCAATGCAAATCGATCTCCCCCGCCGCCAGGTCGACCTCGCCGCCGCCTTCCATCAACCCGTAGAATCCGCGGATGGTGCCCGCGTCGTCGTAGACGTAGGTCGGGGAGGTCGCGATGTACGCGGGCGGTGGCGTCAGCGTGTCCCGCTGCCTTTCGACGAACGCGGGGTCGGTCCCCCAGTGCTGCGCGCCTCGCACCGCGAGGTCGCCGAGCAGCGCTGACTCATCCGGTCGGGTCGGGCGAATCTTGGCGGGGTCCGGCCCCTTGGGTCCCGTTGCGAACGCGTCCATGGCGACTGCCTCCCTCTCGTGCGCGATCGACGCATCGCCGTCCCGGTGCGCAGATCATACCGGTGCGCGGCGTCGACGGGCAAGCAGTGTGGCGTGAGGCCCTCGTCCGGCGCCAGGGGGATGCAGCCCGTCGATGATGTCCGACCTCGTCCCCCCTCGTCCCGGTAATCGGGTAGCTTGGACCCACCCCTTCCCCCTATGCGGGTCGCCCCACGGCACAGAGAAGAGCGCACGCCACGGTCGCGTCGGTCGGCGTCGCGACCGTTGACGTGCAACGGACCGTCAGTCTGGGGTGTACCCCAGCCTAACATCTCGCCGCGTACCGTCTGTCGGGTCCATTGGCGTTGCAGGCCTTAGTGGTGCATCCGGTTAGTTCTTTGTGCATCCATCGTCGCGTTTTCCTTGATCTAGCAGGGCGAATAACGGTCCTGCTGTCTGGAACGAATTAGCCGAATGCACCATTAGCGTACAATATTTTCCGTTTCGCCAATCGACCCCTGGAACGCCTTTCGTGGCGTCGATACAAGGGGAAACCGGCGGGAGAACGGGTCTCCCACCGGCAGTACCAATACCCTCCTTTTTGGTGCACCGATGCATGTTGCTGGCGGCGCCAACCCCCTCACACTTTCGCTCATGTGCCGTGGACAGTACCGACCGGACTCGCTCAGGCTCAGAGGGGGACAGCGGACTGCGGCTACCGGCGCGATTCGCGGCGGTGCTCAGAGCACGTTTGTGAAGGCGATGAGCGACGTGGAGATGCAGTTCAGCAACGCCTCATCCCTCGCTCGCCCTGCGGTGCCCTATGCTTCGTAATGCGACAGCAACTCACTGAGCGGACCGGGCGGCGGGGTGTTCAGATCCACCCCCGTCACGGCCGCCAGTCGCTCCTTGAACCAGACGTCGAACTCATCTCGCGATTGCGCGAACATGCCCAGCGCCGCGCCGAAGTCCGCGCTCTCCATGTAGGCGACGATCAGGTCGCCGTTCGGTGTCTGCTGGAAGAACCAGCACTCCTTGGTGATGCCGATCTTCCGCTCTGAGGCGGCGTACTGCCCCTTGCGCGGCCCGTCGAGCGCGGTCAGGAAGGCGCGGGCGTCCGCACTCTTCCCGGGCTGGACTGGCAGGGCAAAGCCGATGTGATCCATGCTCGATCCTCCTTCGTGACCTCACTTCGCCGGCGCAGTTCGCCGCCCCATCCGACCCGACAACGCGGCGTGCTCGCGCCTTTCTCCTTCCACCGAACGTCGCGTCACCGGACGCGAGGAGTGTAGCGCGCACAGGGGATGCGCCGACGCGCACTGCGCGCGTACCCGTCGCCGAACACGTGCTCAACGATGCATCCGGCGCGTGCCGGGCAGCGCGACCAGCGCGATCGCGGCGACGCTGAGGAGCAACCCGAGCGCGCCGACCCCCTTGCCGGCCGCACTGGTCGCGCTGAGCATCTGCATCCCGGAAACCAGCAGGGTGAGCGCCGCCACAATGGTCGCGAGCGCGGCGGCGCCCCTGCGCGGGCCCCACAGACGAACCGCGGCAACGATAGCCGCCACGCCAAGGACGACCTGGATCGCGACGACCGCGGCGGGGACCGGGGCGCCGGACAGGAATGCGCCGATGGACGCGAGGTTGCACACGCCGTCGAGCGCCAAGAGTGCGGTCGCGACGGTGACGGGAACGGGACGCGCGAGGGATGTGGGCGCGGGGAACGTGGACATGACGAACCTCCTTTGGCCGACCGAATGCCGATACGAGCGACGTGCCCGGTGTGGCGTCGTCTGCGGCGCCGTGCCGATCCGACCTCCCACGATCCAAGCCTAGCGGGCGCGGTGTCCCGCCGTCATGGGAGCGCTGTCCCGATCGCTGTCCCGTCCTCCGGGACACCGCGCCGGGAATCCGGTCGCGTCCCGGTGTCGCCTGCGCGACCGTGCACGGTCGCGGCATCGAAAGGCGCGCTAAAGGGAAGGGTGGGCTGCCCCCATCCCCCTTCCCGACTCGCTTTGGTGCATCGGATCCGGTCTAGCGATCGTCGCGCCCCAGTCCGGCCTCGCGCGCGCGGATGATCGCCTCCGCCCGGTCCGCCACCTGCAGCTTGCTGAGGATGTTCGTGACGTGGTTGCGCACCGTCTTCTCGCTCAGGTAGAGCTGCTCGGCGATTTCCGCGTTCCGGCGACCCTGGGCGATCAGGTCGAGCACCTCCCGCTCGCGGTCGGTGAGTTCGGGGAATGTGCGCGAGGGCGCTGCGGGCCGGACGTCGGCGAAGTATCGGATCAAGCGCGCGGCGATGGCCGGGCTGAAGATTGCCTCACCCCCGCCGACCGCCCGGATCGCCCGCAGGATCTCGTCGTATTTCGCCCCCTTGAGCAGGTAGCCGCGCGCCCCGGCGCGCATCGCCGCGAAGACCGAGTTGTCGTCCTCGAACATCGTCACGACGAGTACGCCGATGTGCGGACTGGCGTGGAGGATCGCCCGCGTCGCCTCGATCCCGTTCATCCCCGGCATCTGGATGTCCATCAGGATCACATCGGGCTGCAGCGTGCCCGCGAGCGCTCCCGCCTCCTCCCCGGTCGCCGCCTCACCGACGAGGATTAGATCGGGCGCGGCGTCGAGCAGCGCGCGCAGCCCGTGGCGGAAGGTCGGGTGGTCGTCGGCGATCAGGACCCGGAGCGGCTCCATCGGCATCTCTCCTCGACTAGCCCGGCGGCAGCGGCAGGCGCGCCGTCACACACGTCCCACCCGCCGGCGCGGCTTCCACGGCGAAGCTCCCGCCCAGTTCGGTCGCCCGTTCGCGCATCGAGGTCAGCCCCACCCCCGCACGTCGCGCGACGGGGATGCCGACGCCGTCGTCGGTGACGGAGACCACGAGGGTCCGCGTCGCGTCTTCGACCGCGACCGCGATCGTGCAGACGCGCGCGTCGGCGTGGCGCGCGACGTTCGTTAGTGCCTCCTGTACGATGCGATACGCCGCGACCTCGACGGCGGCCGGCAGGGCGGGCAGACGCTCCGGGGCATCGATCTCGATCTGCAAGCAGTTGGCACCCTCGTGCGGCCTGCCGCGCGCGATGCGATACGGGACGGCGCCTTCCTCGATCGCGCCGAGCAAGCCCAGTTCGTCGAGGGTCGGCGGGCGCAAATCGTAGACCAGGCGGCGGATGTCGGCGAGCGACGCCTGCAGGTCCGTCTCCATCCGGTCGAGCAGTGCGGCGGCGGCCGTCGGATCCGCCGCGATCAGGTGCCGGGCGGCGCCGACGTTGAGCATCTGCGCGCCGAGTTGCGGCCCGAGGCCGTCGTGCAGATCGCGGCGCAGCCGGCGTCGCTCTTCCTCCCGCGCGGTCACCAGCCGCTCGCGCGAGCGGCGGAGGTCGGCGGTCAGCCGCACCGCGTGGGCCGCGATCCCCGCCTGGCGGGCGAGGTCCTCGAGCAGGCGGCGATCCTTCGGGCCGAACGGGTCGCCGCGAGAACGGGCGGCGACAGATAGTTCGCCCACCGTCTCGCGCTGATAGACGAGCGGCAGGCGGAGCGTCGTCGCAGTCGGCATGCCCGCGCTCGCGGCCACGACGAACGCCCCGTCCTCGTCCAGCGCGATCGCGGCGTAGGGCAGCTTCAGCGCCTCCCGTATCGTCTGCACGATCGCCGCGAGGACGGCGTCGGGCGCGATCGTCGCCTCCAGGCGCTGCCCGAGGCGCGAGAGCACCGCGTAGGGGTCGTCGCGTTCCCCGTACATCAGGCGATTGACCCCGCGCTGCAGGCGCTCGCGCAGCGGCTGGAAGAGGATGGCGACCGACGCCGTGCCGAGCAGGGCGAGCGCCGGGCTGCCGCGGGCGTTCAGGAGCGCGCCGGGCACCGCCACCACCACCACATAGGCGAGGGCGACGCAGGCGGTGAGCGCCCCGTAGACGAGCGTGCGATTGATCAGGATGTCGATGTCGAAGAGCCGGTAGCGGAGGATCGCGACCGGGAGGGAGGCCGAGGCGATGAGCAGGGCGCCGGTGATGGCGGCGCGGATCGCGATCGCCGCGAGCGAGCCCGGCGCGTCGATCGCGGGGAATATCGCCGCGAGCGCATTGACCGCGAAGAGGATCGCAATTGTCAGCGCGAGACCATAGACGATTAGTTTCGTCTGCTGGCGCTGGGTCGCGTCGGACACGCGTCGGTAGCGGTAGAGTTGCGCGCCGAGGCCGGTGCCCAGGAAGACCAGCTGGCTGGTCACGGGCGAGAGGGGCGACCAGTGATCGGGGTCGAGCGCGGAACGAGGCGCGATCACCCCCGGTAGGTACCAGACAACCGACGCGACCGCGAGCCAGCGCGTCCAGCGGGGGACGAACCGGCCATCGGGCAGCAGATACAGGAAGAGCGCGACCGCGACCGTCGTGACGAAAGAATGGCGCGCGATCGCCACACGCTCCAAGCCCGGCCACGTCGCGGCCAGCGTATCGAGCGCGTTCCCCACGCCGTCGGAGAGCAGGTCGAGCGCGACGGCCAGTGCGACCCATTCGACCCTCCTCCGCCCGACGAGCAGGATAACGAGCGCGTAGGCGACGACCGGCCGCGCCAGATCGAGCGCCACGACGATCGCGGCATAGAGATCGAGGGGGATGCCGCGCGACGCGAGCGTCCGCACTCCGTCCGGGCCGAGTTGCCCGGATTGCCCGAGGAAGGGCCCCGCCGCGCAGGGGTCGCTCGCGCAGAGCGTGCGCAATTGGGCGAAACGCACGGGAACACTGAGGAGAATAATCCCGAGGACGAGCATCATCAGCGCCGCCATCGCGACGCGAGCCGCGAGCAGCCCGCGCCGTTGCGAGAGGACGGCCGCGGGCGCTTCGGCAGGCGAGCACTCGGCGGAGGCGAGGCGGGCGTTCACGTCGGTGCCTCCCACGTTCCGGTCCGGTCGTGCGCGAGCCGGTCCTCTGAATTGGCCGCGTCGCGCCGATTGTACCGCACGCGCCCGAACCCGATCGCCCTCATCGGACGGTGAAGGCCTTGACCATGCCGAGGTGGGCATGCGGCTCACCCTGTGGTTTCGATTGATCGGGGACGGAGCAGAGGGCGACGTACTCGCCCGGCGTGAGGTCCAGCACGACGACGCCGGTGTTGCCCCGCGTCAGCGCCTGCATCCCGCCCGTCGGCACCCCAGGGGGCGGGCCACCGCGCGCCGCCGGGTCGAAGAACGCCTTGAAATCCTCCGCCGTCTTGCCCGGCAGGAGCCGACCGACGCCGAACTCGTGATACTGCGCGCCCGTGTTGGTCACGGTGTACATGCTCCTGCCCGCCGGCACGATGTCGGGCATGGTGAAGTTGAAGTCGAACATCGTGATCGCGCCGTTCACCGCGGGCATGGGGGGCGCGGCGGCGGTCGGGGCGGTGACGGTGAGCGGCATGCGCATCCCCTTCGCGAAATGGGGGAGGTGATCGGCGCCCCGGAGGAAGCAGGCCAGCAGATACCGCCCTTCCTTGAGGTCGAGGATCACCTCGGCGCTCCCGCCCGGTGAGACGCCCCCCGGCCCCCCCGCGTATGTCACCAGGGCATCCGCGCCATCCGACCCCTTCTGGAATGCCGCATCGAGTTGCTCGGGGGAGACCCCCGCGTTGACCAGCAAGAACTGCGCGTGGTGGTCCTCCTTGCCACCGTTCATCAGTTGGACGCGGGTCGGCCCCGCAGGGATAGTCCCGAGCGTTCGATAGCCGTAGTCGAACGCCTCGATCATCAGCGTCGGGAGTCCGCCCGTGCGCGGCGCCGCGCTGCCGGAGGCGGCGGTCGGGTTCACGGAACCGGCGATCGCGCTTGTTGGCGCGGCCGCAACCGTCGTCGGGGCGGCGGACTTCGGCGTGCCGGTCGCCGTGCCGGTTCCCCCGCATGCGGCGAGGATTGAGGCACCCACCAGGCCCCCGGCCCAGGCGAGGAAACGCCGGCGGTGCATCGTGCTTCGCGCCGCATGAATGGACGTCCGCTCATTGTGTTCCATACCGTGCCACCTCTCCCGACCGGGGATCGTCCCCGCGTTCGCATCCCGTGCAGGGCGGTGTTTCGTTCCCTCCTCCCCGCGCAACTCCACCGTAGCGGGCGGGACGTCCCGGCGTCATGGGCTCAATGTCCCGATCGCTGTCCCGTCCCGCAGGACATAAAGCGGGACAAAGTGAAGCCCGGGTCGCGGAAGGGCGATGCCTTGCGCGACCTCGCAACCTTCTGTGGCGCATGAGGAATGGAAGATCGTCCCGAAAAGGAGGGAGGCTAGGGCGTCCGAGGGGATTTTCACCAGGCTCAACCCTTTCAGGAACCAATAAGGTAGCTGCCCGGTGAAAAAGCCGGCAGCTGACGAACCGGCCTGCGGGTCCATCGGCGGGAATCGCCGATGATTGTTCGTAAAATCGTCGTGTAATCGCGTGTCAGGTCGGCGTGAAGCAGCGATTCGGGCTCAGACCGACGATTCCCACCGCGCCGTCTGGCCAGGGCCGCCGTCCCCAGCCCGTCGCACTCAGTAATCGCTTCAGGTTCTGTCCCGCCGCGATGAACAGCGCTTCCATGTTCACCTTCGCAAGACCCCGTAGCCGGAACTGCCGCAGCTCGTGCCATTGCTTCGCCTCTCCGAAGAGCGGCTCGATCCACACTTTCCGTCAGCACTACGCAGATCACTGGCGGCAGATCGCATGGATCAACGACAACGACTGGCAGTTCGAGCGCCCAGTGAAGCGTTATCAGGTGCGAAAGGCGGTCGCGAAGACGCTTATCGCACTGGCGGCGCGGGTCGCACCGACCGTCACGCAGCCGAACACCAGCACCCCCGCAGACGAGACGATACTCGCCGCTCCCTCTTTTTTGTGATCCGGTCCTTGGGACGACGTATCGTCATTTGCAGTCGTTGTCGTGTAAAACGCCGGGACGATTCTTCGCACTTGGTGGTTGGAGGAACACCGACCGCGTGACGTAGTTCCGGCGGCGGTGTCGTTTTCAGTCGATTGCGGACCCGCCCGAATCCCGCGCGCAAGAAAGACACATCTTCAAGTTGTGATACAGGGTCCACCATACCCGCGAGGCTCCGAAGGGGATGCACGCGTCCTTTCTGTTCTATAATGAGGCCCAATCATATCCAGCACTCGGCTATCGGACGCCCGCCGAGACCTATTTCGCGACGGCGGCACCCTGACCAGGCTGCGTCCTGCGAGTGCCGAGCACGACGCGAGGTACACCATGCGCACCCCGTCATCGCCGAATATCCCGTCCACTCTGGTCGGGCGCGAGCGTGAACTCGGTCTCCTGCGCGACCATCTCGCCGAAGCGCTCGCCGGACGCGGCTGCTTGGTGCTGATCGGTGGGGAGGCGGGCATCGGCAAGACGGCGCTCGCTGACGCACTGTGTCGGGAGGCGGCGACGCAGGGCGCGCTTGTCCTCGTGGGCCGCTGCTACGACCTCGCCGATACCCCACCCTATGGTCCGTTCCTCGGACTGTTCGACCACTATCGGCTAGCCGGGACCCTTCCGCCGGTGCCACTCCCGTTTGCTCACGGGGGCACACTGGGTACGGTCATGAGTCAGGCGGCGCTTTTCCAGCAGGTAGATGATTGCTTCGTCGCGGCCGCATGCCAGCGCCCGCTCGCGCTCCTTCTCGATGATCTCCAGTGGGCGGATCCCGCCAGTCTCGATCTCCTCCGTTTTCTCGGTCGCCAGGTCGCCGATCGTCGCATCCTCATCGCGATCACCTATCGCACCGACGAACCGTTGAAACAGCATCCCCTGTATGCCCTCATCCCCACGCTCGTGCGGGAAGCGCGTGCGGAGCGGATCACGCTGCGGCCCTTGCGCGATGCACCCGTGCAGACGCTCATCGATCGTCGCTACCAGTTGCGCGCGCCGGACGCGACGCGGCTGCTCTCCTATGTCCAGGCCAAGGCGGAAGGGAATCCGTTCTTTATCGGCGAAGTGCTGCGCACCTTGCAGGAAGATGCGGCACTCCGACCGACGGATACAGGCTGGCATCTCGACGACCTGCTCGATCAGCGCATTCCCCCGCTCGTGCAGCAGGTGATCGGCACGCGGCTCGCGCGTCTCGACGATGACGTGCGCCGTCTCCTCGCCATCGGCGCGGTGATCGGGCAGGAGATACCGCTGGCGGTGTGGCAAGTGGTGGCGGCGACGGAACATGCGACGCTCCTCGGCGCAATCGAGCGGGCGGAAGAAGCGCACCTGATGGACGAAACGCCGGACGGCACCCGCGCCCGCTTCGTCCATGCGCTGATCCGGGAAACGCTCTACGACGGCACGATGCCGGCCCGACGCCGCGTCTGGCATCAGCGGACGGGAGAGGTGCTGGCGGCCATGCCGGACGCCGACGCCGATGCGGTCGCCTATCACTTTCAGCGTGCCGGCGATAACCGAGCAGTGACCTGGCTCGTGCGGGCGGGAGAAACGGCGCAAGCGGGTTATGCATGGCTGACGGCCGCCACGCGCTACGAGGCGGCCGCGGCGCTGATCGCCGGAGGCGGCGACGCAGCGTACGCGGGGTGGTTGCTCGTCCGGACGGCCTGGCTCCGCCGTTGGGCAGATCCGCACGGCGGCATCTCCCTCCTGGCCAAGGCGGAGGAGTTCGCGACACAGGTACACGATCACGTACTGGCTGCGGCTGCCATGTACTATCGCGGCGTCCTCCGTTGCCGCGTCCAGGATTACCATCGGGGGCTACCCGAACTCACGGCGGCGATCAGCCAATTCGATGCGTTGCGCGTGGCCGAGAACGTACATAATCGGGCATTCCCTGCGGAAGCAGATTCATTCAATATGTCGCATCTCCAGGCTTCACGAGCGATGTGGCTCGCCTTCGGGGGCTATCTCCGCGAGGCGTGCATCGTCAGTGAGCAGGCGGTGACTGCGTGTGCGGCTGCGGCGGCGGTCGTGCCGGAAGGTCCTTCGATTGGCAATGCATACTTCGCATTGGGACTGGCGTATAGCGAGTTAGGCCGCATTGCCGATGCACGTGCCGCGTACACACGCGCCCGTGCGGCCTATCGCCCCTCCGGGAACCACCATGGTTTTGCCCAGACCGCGCTGCATGAATTGGCGTGGACCGTCGTGCCCTACCAGACCGACCGGTTGCCGGACCGCCTCGCGCTCGCCATGGAGGCGGAAGAAGCGTGGAATCGGGCGAGCGGCGCACTTCAATTGGACGATCCCTCCGATCTCATGCGGCTGCCGTTGCTGATCCTCGACGGCAAGTGGGCCGAAGCGCGCGCAATCGGCCTGATCGTCCGCGCCGCCGATGGGCATACGTCGCACCGGTTCGTGGCCGCGGGCGCGCTCGGCGCGCTAGCCCGCGATCAGGGCGAGAGCGATGTCGCCTGGGCGATGATCCGGGAATGGTTGCCCCACGGCCCCGCCACCGCACCGGGCACGATACGCTACCACGACGCGCTCGACATGCAGCGGTTGGCCGCGACGCTCGCCATCGATGCGGGCGATCTTGCGGCGGCACGGGCTTGGCTGGAGGCGCACGACCGCTGGCTCAGTTGGAGTACGGGTCTCCTGGGCAAAGCGGCAGGGGAATTGGGGTGGGCAAAATACTACCACACGGCAGGGCAGGCCGAACTGGCGCATGAGCGCGCCCGGCACGCACTCGCACTCGCCGGCGAGCCGCGTCAGCCCCTCATCCTGGTCGCCGCGCACCGGCTCCTCGGCGCACTCGCGACCGACACGGGCGACTGGAGAAGCGCGGCGGCGCATCTCGACGCCGCGCTCACCCTCGCGGAGTCATGCGCCGCCCCATACGAGCGGGCGCTCACGTTGCTCGCGCGGGCCGAGTTGTCCGCCGTAGCGGACGACCGGGTCGGGGCATCCCCGCAGCTCGCCGAGGCGCGGGACGTGTTCCGACGCCTCGACGCCGCTCCGGCGCTCGCCCAGACGCATCGCGTGCTGGGTCGACTGTCCGCGAGGGACGCATCGCTCCCGGTGCGTCCCGACGGCCTTACGGCGCGCGAGGTGGAAGTGCTCCGCGCAATCGCGGCGGGAATGAGCAACCGAGAGATTGCCGGGGCGCTCGCTATCAGCGTCCGCACGGTGAACCGGCACATCGAGAACATCTACGGAAAGATCGACGCGCGGAGCAGGGCGGATGCGACCGCCTATGTCTTCCGCCATGCCTTGATGCAAGCGCGTGGGTAATCGGTGCCACCGGTGGCACACGCGTTCCCGCACCCGCGAATGGGCAATTCACCCGATGCCGGATCGCGCACCGCACGGTACGCTCGAGGGTGCGGGGGACCTGGCGGACGTGGGCGGAACAGACCGCGCGCACTCGGCGCGTCCCCGGCATACCTTCCATCGATCCGCCATCGGGCGAGAATCAGATCACCTTGGAGGTGCCTCGTGAAACGAGGAATGCTGTTGACACTCTTCACCATTGGACTCGCCTTGATCGTGCCGCTGCGCGTCGCGCCCGCAACGCCGAGTTCGTCGCTGCGGTACGACACGAAACTCGAGGGGCTGGCCATGCCCGGAGCGTTCACCGTGATCCAGCGCGTGCGGGATTTCGCGCCCGGTGCCTGGACGACTCTGCACATCCACGGCGGCCCTGTGCTCGTCACGGTGCTCGAGGGGGAACTGACGCTACGCACCCACGGCGGCGAGCAGAAGTTTGCGAAGGGAGGGAGTTGGGTCGAGTTGCCGGGAATCGAGAATGCACACGAGGTCGGCAACACCGGCGCGGTGGCGGCGAGCGCCTTGGGGACGACGCTTCTGCCGACCGGCGCGCAGGAGACGACCACCATCGACAGTGGCGGACCGCGCCCCGGCCCGACCGTGACCTACGAGACCAGATTCGAGCGCGTGAGCCTCGACGGCACGTTCACGGAGTTCCAGCGGGTCGTGGACTTCCCGCCGGGGGCCGCAACGAGCGTGCATGTCCATGGCGGCCCGCGCTTCGTCATGGTGCTCGGTGGTGAGATGACGCTCCGCATCAACGGCACGGAGCAAGTCTACAAGGCGGGCCAGGCCTTCCTCGAACCGCCGGGCATCGCGCACTCCGTCCGCAACGCGGGTCCGGCGCCATCCTACCAGGTATCGCTCACGCTGCTTCCCAAGGGGGCGACGGAGATGACCAATCTCCCGGACGCACCCCCGCTCCCGGGCAGCCAACCGTTCTTCATCCGCCGTTTGGGCGACAGTTAGGCCAGCGGGGAAAGAGCAGTCCAGGAGGGAGTGGCAGGCGCCACTCCCTTTTCTTGCGGCCTTATTGTGGGGTTGCAGTCTTTGATTACCATACGGTTAACACTCACGGTGCTCGGAATTTCTGGATACGCCCTCCGATCACATCCGTGACGTAAACATTTCCCTCTCCATTCACCGCGATGCCACTCGGGTAGATGAATCGTCCGTCACCGATACCGGTGCCGCCCCATGTGGTCAGGAGGCGACCGTTGTGATCATACTTATCGACGCGATCGCCATTGTTGCGCGCGACATAGATGTTTCCCTCCCCATCGACCGCCACGCCGGGCGGCCCCTCGGGCTGCGTGTCGCTTGCACTCGGGCTGCCCCACGACTGCAGGAAGCGGCCCGTGCTGTCGAAAACCTGGATGCGGCTATTGTCGGCGTCACCGACGACGACCTGCCCCGATCGATCGACGGCGACCCCACCCAGAGCAAGGAACTCACCATCTCCACCGCCGGCACCACCCCACTCCAACAGGAAGCGTCCCATTCGGTCGAATTTCTGGATTTGGTGGTTATCCGCATCACCGACATACACGCTGCCGTGCCCATCGACCGCGAGGCCGGTGGAGAAACTGACCTGTCCTGCAGAGCTCCCATGGCGGCCCCACTGGAAGAGGAAGCGTCCGTTGCCATCGAAGGTCTGTACGCGGTCATAATAATCCGCGACGTAGACGACACCACGTTCGTCTACCGCGATGCCACCGGGGATTGGCCCGCGAATCCGGAAGACGAACTGCCCATGTCCGTCACCGATGCTTCCCCACATGGTGAGGAATCGGCCGTTGCCGTCGAATTTCTGGATGCGTTGGTGGTCGCCGTCAACGACATAGACGTTTCCCTGCCTGTCCGTCGCGAGCGCTGTCGGATACGCCAATGCATGGTCGATCTTGAGGACGAACGCGACGGGACGTGGCGGAGCCGATGGCCGCAATGTCGAAACGATGCGTGTGGCCGCAGGGGTCGGTGTGGGGGAACCGCCACGGATCGGGTCCGCAGGCTCACGACCGCAGGCGGCGAGGAGCCAATTGGCTCCGAGCAGGGTGGAACCGGCGAGTAATCGTCTGCGCGTCAGTCGCAAGTGGGATATGATCGTTATCCTACCTTCATACCGTACGATGTGTACCAGGTACCGATCGCCGCCTGTATCGCGTCATGTGCGTCGTGCGTCACACGGACGATGCTCGTCCGTCGCGCGCCGCAACGATGTCCGCAGCGCGCGGCGCCGTACCGGACTGGCGCTGCGAATGCACAAGCTGGCCGTTGAGGGAAAGCGAGAAATCATCGTCGGCCACGGGCATGAGGACGAGGGACTCAATCGCCTCATCGAGGCGCGCGAACAGGCGCCGAGCAAGGCCGAGCGCCTCGTCCTCGTACATCATATGGTAGCGGATGACAAAGTCCATGTGCGCCTCTCAGGAGAGGAGCAGCGTAACGTCGCCATCCACGACCTCGACCGGGTAGGTCGTCACGCGCACCTTCGGATCGAAGACCGACTCCCCCGTCTTGATGTCGTACTCCCACTCGTGCCACGGGCAGCGCAGGATCTCCCCCTCCCGCCCGTAGCGATATTCGTAGACGTCCGACGGCAGCGCTGTCCCGACAATCTTCCCGAGGCAGACCCGTGATCCTTGATGCGCGCAGGTATTCTTCAACGCGTAGAACGCCCCGTCCACATTGAAGATGCCGATCTCGCCTCGCCCGACGACCCGGACGATCTTCCGCCCCCCCGGCGGTATCTCCTCCGCCCGCGCCACCACATGCCGTTGCACCATAGTCCTCCTGATCCATACTCATCTCAACAGAGACGCAGATGCGAGATGCGAAAGACAACTCGGTCTCTTCTCACTGCTTCTCTGTGACCCACAATCTTCTCGGTCTAGTCTCACGCCAAGAGCCGGTCGCCGTAGAGGGCGAGGGCGTTGTCGACCATCACGCGGCGTTGGAGCGGCGTCGGGGATGTCCGCGACCATCGCGAAGGGGTCGCCGAAGAGCCAGTTCGGATAGTTGCTGGAGAAGAGCAGCGTCCGCTCCGCCTCGATCATCTCCAGTACCTGCCCGATCTGCGTCGCGTCCGATCATCTCTAAGGGATAGGTTGATGAGTAGAAGTGCCGGAGGATGTAGGCGCTCGGCGGCTCCTTCACCCACGGCGTCTCGGAGCGTTGCGCCTTCCAGTTCTTGTCGAACCGCCACATGATGTGCGGCAACCAGAAGACGCCGCCCTCGTAGAGCACGACCTTGCAGCGTCGGGATACTTCTCGAAGACCCCCTCCGTCACCATGCTCATGATATGCGCCATATAGTTCTGCGGGATCGCCGCCGTACCACTCGAAGTAGGTGCTCGGGTGGCCGACGGCGGTGGAGGGCGGCGACATCCCCGCCCCTTCCCCGCCGAGATGCAGGGCGAGCGGGCAGGTCGTGGCGCGCGCACGCCTCGTAGATCGGGTGATACTGGCGGCGACCGAGCGGCGCGTCGCGATGCGCTGCCCATCAGCACCTGCACCATGCCGGGGTCGGTCGCCGAGGCGGTCGATCTCCTCCACCGCCTGCGCCGGGTCCTGCGGCGCGACGAGGATCGAGCCCTTGAAGCAATCGAAGGGGCGCACCCACGTCTCCAAAAGCCAATCATTGACGCCGCGCGCGATCGCGGCGGCCATGTCCGCATTCGGTTGCACGCCGAGGCTGGTCAGATTGGTCGGTCAGGATGGCGAGGTCCACGCCGCGCGCATCGAGATACTGCTCCTTCACCCACGCCGGGTCGGCCGCCGGGTGGGGCTGATTGGTGCCGTTACGCGGGTGGCCTCGGCACAGCGCCGAACGGATCACCGACGACCTTGAAGCCGTTGCGCGCCATCGGCGGCCCGCCCCGGCGGGTGAACCGGTGGCGCAAACCCTCCGGGACGAACGGCGCGACCGCACCCCAGTCCGTGATCTGCGGGTGGACATCGACGTCGATGGCGCGCAGTTTCGCCGGGTCGCGCACGCGCTCGCGCGCGATCGTCGGTGGTGGCCATCTACGACCCCCGATGCGACGCGAGCAGGCGCGGGCCGTACATCTCCAGCGCATTGTCGACGAAGATGCGCCGCTTCAGGTCCGCCGGGAAGAACTTGAAGGCGGTGAGCGGGTTGTCGAAATCCCAGTGCGGGTAGTCGCTGGCGAAGACAACCGTCTTCTCCGCGTGCATCATCTGCAGCAGCGCGAGCAGTTGGCTCGGTGTCGTCCGGCTCCTCGATCGGCTGGGTGCTCCAGTAGCAGTTGCCGAGGATGTACTCGCTCGGCAGCTTCTTCAGATAGGGCACTTCCGCCTTCAGGGCGGGATACATCCGGTCGAGTCGCCCCATCACGTAGGGCGCCCAGCAGACGCCGCCCTTCGATGAAGGCGAACTTCAGCGTCGGGAACTCCTCGAAGACCCCTTCGGCGACCATGCTGACGCAGTGCGCCATCATCGTCTGCGAGTGGTCGGTGTGGAACTCCAGATAGGTGGTCGGGTAGCCGACGCCGGTCGGGCGCGTTGGCGATGCCCGTCCCCTCGGAGCCGACGTGGATCGCGACGGGCAGGTCGTACTCGACGGCGGCGCGGTAGATCGGCCAGTAGTGCGGGTTGCCGTACGGGAGCCGGGCCGCGCTCGGCATCAGCACCTGCACCATGCCGGGATGGTCGCCGAGGCGATGGATCTCGCGCGCCGAGCCCTCCGCCTCCTGCGCGGCGACGGCGATCGAGCCCTTGTAGCAATCGTACGGGCGGACCCACTTGGCCAGCGTCCAGTCGTTGTAGGCGCTGACGAGGGCGGCCTGGAAACGCCAGTCGTGCTGGATCGCGACGCCGATAATCGAGCCGGTGAGGATGCCGAGATCGATGCGGTACTTCGTCATCAGTTGCTGGACGACCCAATCGGGATCACCGGCGGCGAGGCCGTCCTCCTCGCGCACCGAGTCGTCCATCCGGCCGGAGCCCATGATTCGCGTAGTAGCGCGCCGCCGTGCCGGGGCCACCATTCGCCGAGCCACGGATGCCACTGCGCCGGAAGGAACGGCTTGAGTTCCTGCAGACTCGGCAGATCGTTGTGGATATCGGTGTCAATCAAGGCGTAGCGCCGCTGCTCTATCGGCAGCAGTTTCGGAACGAGGTTCAATCGCGACCGCCATGTTCAGACCCTCCTTGCGGTAACATTACCTGCCAATGCTGTCCCTACCATCGAGTATCAGCCTATGTCGCAGTCCGCTCAACCGTCCGCAGCGACCTGATCCTGCCGGCACCCCGGTCGGGGTGCCGGCGAAGATATTCGTCAGCTCCTCCGGCTCGATTGCCGGAGCATCGCGATAGAGGTAACACGCGGAGACACGCCGCGGATCCGTGCGGAAGAGCGCGGGTTGGCGCTCGATGCACATCGGCATCGCGAATGGGCAGCGATCGGTGAACTTGCAACTCTCGGCGGTCGGTGTGCCGATACCCGCCGGCGCCTTCGCCGCCGCCCAGGGATGATGCGGGTCCGGCAGGGGAATCGATCCGATGAGCAGTTGCGTATACGGGTGCTGGGGATCCTGAACGACCCGCTCGACATCGCCCGCCTCCGCGACCGCACCGCGATACAGCACGATGATATTCTCGCTCACCTGATACGCGGTCGTCAGATCGTGCGTGATGTAGATGAACGAGATGCCGAACTGCTGGTTGAGATTGGAGAGGCTCTTCAGGATCGTGGCGCGCAGCGAGGCATCGACCATCGAAACCGGTTCGTCGGCGATGATGATCTTCGGCCGCAGGAGCAAGGCGCGCGCGACCATGATGCGCTGGCGCTGACCGCCGCTCAGTTGATGCGGGAAGCGGCCCAACGTCTCTTCCGGGCGAAGCCCCACGGCCTGCAGCGCTTCCTCGATCAGCGCCCGGCGCTCCTTGTGCGAGTGGGCGAGCCCGAACTTGGTGATCGGCGTCTCCAGCACATGGTCGACATTGTAGAACGGGTTGTACACCTCGTAGGGGTCCTGAAAGATCACCTGCACCTCGCGCAGGTAGGTTCGATGCTCCGCACGAGACATGTGCCGGACATCTTTCCCCTTGTAGCGCACTTCGCCACTCGTCGGCGCCGTCAGGCCGAGCAGGATGCGCGCGAGCGTCGTCTTGCCGCTGCCGCTCTCGCCGACGACCGCCGTGAACGACGGCGGGCTGTTCTCGATGGCGAGCGAGAAATTCTCCAGTGCCACGGTGTGCGTCTTCGCCAACAACCCGCCGCCGAATATTTTGGTGACATTCCGGGCTTCAAGTAGCGCAGTCATCAGTGCTTTTCGCTCCTCAGTACAGGTGGCAGGAAACCCAATGGCCGGGGCGCACCTCCTGCAACAGCGGCTCTTCGCTCGCGCAGCGGTCGAAGGCGTGCGGGCAGCGCGTCCGGAAGGGGCAGCCGATGGCCGGTCCAGGAGCGAGGGCGGAACGCCGGGGATGCCCTCGAACGCGCCCTTCTGTTCGAGCGACGGCAGGCTGGCGATCAGGAGTTGCGCGTAGGGATGGAGCGGTTCGTCGAACAGGTCGGTGACGCTGCCGAGTTCGACGAGTTTCCCGGCATACATCACCCCGAGCCGGGTCACGAACTGCGCCATCAGGCCCATATCGTGACCGATCAGGATGACCGACGCGCCGAGATCGTCCTGCACCTCGCGCAGCGTCTCCATGATCTGCCGCTGCACGACGACATCCAGGGCGCTCGTCGGCTCGTCGGCGATGATCACCTTCGGGCGCAGACTGATCGCGATGGCGATCACGACCCGCTGCTTCATGCCGCCGGAGAGTTCGTGCGGGTACATGTGCGCGACTTCCGGCTTGAGGCCGACGCGCCGCAGGAGTTCGCCGATCCGCGCTTCGAGCTCCTGCCGCGGCACGCGCTCGCCATGATCGGCCAGCGCATCCGCGATCTGATCGCGGACCCGTTTGACCGGGTTGAGGGAGTTCATCGCGCCCTGCGCGACCATCGCGATATCCGCGAGGCGCAGTTGCCGCATCTGCTCGTCCGAGAGCGCGAGCACGTCGGTCTCCCCGAGCAGCACGCGCCCGCCCTCGATCTTGCCGGGCGGCTTGATCAGGCGGATGAGCGCCATGGCGATCGTCGTCTTGCCGGAGCCGGACTCGCCGACGAAGCCGATGCGCTCGTGCGGCTTCAGGTCGAAACTGACGCCGTCCACCGCCCGCACCGCGCCGCGCGGCGTGTGATAGTAGACGCGCAAGTCCTCGACCCGGAGCGGTATCCGTCTGTCGGGGTCGTCTTTCGGGAGCGTCTCTGCCGTCACGCCGTCCTCCTCAAGCGTGGGTTCGCGATCTCATCCAGCCCGATCGTCAGCAGGAGCAAACCGAAGAAGAAGCACGACGAGGACCACGATCGGCGGCGACCCACCACCACCACATCCCGCGCAGGATGGCATTGAACCGGATGCGACCAATAGATCGTCATGCCGAGCGTCGGCTGATTCTGCGGGCCGAGGCCGAGCGCCTCGAGCCCAATCGAGAAGAGGATCGCGCCGGAGACCGCGCCCACGAAACTGGCGGCGAGGAAGGGGAAGAGGTTCGGCAGCAGCTCCCGCACGATGATTTCCGCCGTATTCATCCCGGAGCGCCGCGCCACCTGCACGTAGGCGCGCTCGCGCATCGTCAGCACCTGCGCGCGGATGATCCGCGTCGGGTGCCGCCAGGCGAGCGAGGCGATCACGAGCGCCATGATATTGACACTGATGAACGTCTTGATCGAGGCGGCAATCGTAATCAGGATCAGGAGGCCGGGGACGGTCGAGCAGCGTATCCACGGCGACGCGGATCGACCGCGTCCACCGCGCCGCCGAGATAGCCGGAGAGGAAGCCGAGGATGATCCCGATGCCCAAGCCGATCGCGCCCGCGAGGAAGCCGATCCGCAGCGTCGCCGGCAGCCCCGCGACCATCACGGCGAGCAGGTCGCGCCCCTGATCGTCGGTGCCGAGCGGGTACTGCCGGGAGGGCGGCTGCGCCGGCAGCGCGCTCAAGGGATCGGCGTTCTTCGTGTCGACGAAGAGTGGGCCAACGATGCCGATCAGCAGCAGAATGACGACCATCGCCAAGCCGATCACCACCTGCGGATTGCGCCGACAGTACGCGACGATCGCTTCGCGTCGGCGTCCGATCCCGGTAGGTCGCCCGCTCCGGAGACGGAGATGCTCGGCGTCTCGGCGAGATCAATCGGCGCTTCGGCCATGTCACGCCCTCCTGTAGGTGATCCGTGGATCGAGGATCGGATAGAGCAAATCAACGAGCAGCGTCGCCAGGCCGATGACAAGGACGGTGATGTAGACGATGCCGTAGATGAGGAAGTAATCCGACCCGGAGATCGCATTGTAGAGGAGCGATCCCATCCCCGGATAACCGAAGATCACCTCGACGATGACGAGGCCGGAAATGATCGTGCCGAGATTGATCGCAAAGTTGGTCACTTGCGGCAGCATCGCATTGCGCATGCGTACGAGAAGAAGATCCGCCGGTCCTTGAGCCCCTTCGCTTCGGCGAAGTTGATGTAATCCTCGCCCTTCGTCGTGATCATCATTCCCCGCATCCCGAGCACCCAGAAGCCAACGGACCGACAGCACGACGGAGAGGCCGGGCAAGAGGGCGTGGCGCACGATGTCGAGCATGAAGGAGAGCGCTGAAATGCGGGATCGTGCCGATCGAGTAGCCGCCGGAGAGCGGGAAGAGGGGCAGCCAGACACCGAGCACGAAGATCAGCACCAACCCGAGTTGGTAAAACGGCACGGCGGAGAGCGCCATCGCCGGACCGACGAGATACTGGAAGATCTTCGGCGCGCGGGCCAGGTGACGAGCGCGCCGAGGACGCGTGCCGAGCGCGAACGCGATGGCCGACGAGACGACGAGCAGCCCGATCGTCCACGGCAGCGCGCTGCGGATCAGTCCCGATCACGCGGTTCGGGTAGTTGGCGATGGAGTAGCCGAAGTCCAGCCTGGCGGCGTGCTCGAGATACAGCCCATACTGGACGTAGAGCGGCTTATCGAGGCCGAACTTCGTATTGTAGGAGCGCACCATCTCCTCGATGCCCTCTTGCAGCGGCCCCCCCTGCGACGCCTGACTGAGCAGGCGATCCCGCACGGGATTGCCGGGCGCCAGCCGTGGCAGGATGAAATTGATCGTCGCCGCCGCCCAGAGAACGATCACGAATTGGAGCAGCCGCCGGAGGACATAGCCGAGTTGCATCGCCGATCACCCCTTCGCATCATGAGACCCGTTGCCCGCGCCATTCGCCGGGATGCGTGCATGGCGCGCCATCTGCCGCGCTCCGTCATGCCGGTTGCAGCGTGTTGATGAAGAGCGCCCGCCGCGCCCCGGTGCCACGATGCCGGCGTCGTGTACGGATTGTCCGCAGTTCGGGCCAGCCCTTCCAGTATTGAGTCGTTGACCGGGCAGATCTGATACCACTGCACGTTCGGGATGGCGGGCAGGTTCGGGATCCAGATCTCCATCGCCTTGTGCCAGAGGTCCATGAACTGCGGCGTGCCGGGGGCGATCGTCGCCATCTGGTCCATAATCTTGTCGTAGTCGGCGTTCTTCCACCGGAAGTAGTAGAGCGCGGTCTGACCGATCGGCAGCGCGTAGCGGCTGTGGTACTGCCTCATGCTGAGATACGGATCGCGCACCGACGCCGATTGCCCGTCAATGAAGACTTCGAGATCGCCGGTCGCTTGAGCGTGGTGGCATTCGTCGGGAACTTGAAGGTCGCATCGAAGCCCGCCTGCTTGAACTGCTGCGCGATGACGGGGACGAAGGTCTCGAAGAAGCCCGGCGCGCAGATCATCGTGAACGAGAAGCGGTTACCGTCCTTCGCCCAGATGCCGTCCGAGCCCTTCGCGTATCCCTTGCCCTGCATGATCTCCGCCGTCTTCTTCGGGTCGAAGGAGTCAATCGGGTACTTCTGCAGGATGTCCTGCACCGCGTCGAAGTACGGCTTCATCACCGGATAGGCGGGCAGCGGCAGCACCGTGAACTCGCCCGATCCCTGGAAGCCGACATCAATGATCTGCTTGCGGTTGATCGCGTGATTGAGCGCCCAGCGGATATCCGGGTCATCGTACGGCGGCCTTGCCGCAGTTGATCTTGATGCAGTTCGTCCAGCCGTCAATCGCGCCGTACGGCGATTTCCTGTCCGTGGTGAAGACTTCCAATTTCGGGTTGCGGCCGATGGCCGTGTCTCGTGTCCGCGGGCTGCAGGTTGTGCGACGCATCAATCTCGCCCGCCGCGAGAAGTTGCGTCAGTTTCGGATCCTCATAGCGGGGCAGGATGATGATCCGCTTCATCGCGGGCAGCGGGTGAAAGCCGGTCTTCGCGCCCCACCAGTCGTCGCGGCGATCCCAGATCTTCTGGGTCGGCGAGGAGAAGACGAGTTTCCACGGTCCGGTCACGACCGGCCAGCCCTTCGAGATGTCGTGATTGGTGAAGGTTTTGAGGTCCGGCTGCCCCTTGAAGATATGCTCCGGCACGATCGGGAAGCCCTGATCCTGCACCCACTGGAAGTACTGGATCATGAAGTTCGGGTTCGGCGCATTGAGCGTGAACTTCACCGTGAGCGGGTCAATCGCCACGATGTCCTTCACGGCGTTCTTCATGTCGAAGGAGAAGTCGAAGAGATCGGGCGCGTTGTCGCGCAGCATGTTGATCGTGAAGACGACATCGCTCGCTCGTGAACGGCATGCCGTCGCTCCAGGTGATGTTGGGGCGCAGTTTGATCGTCAGCTCGGTGTAGTCCGGGTTGAACTGGTAACTCTCCGCCTGGTAGGGAATCTCGCCTTTGCTGCCGGTCAGTCCCGGCGGCGCGGTCACCTTCTCGTTCCAGACCGAGTCATAGAAATAGAGCGGCTCGAAGGCGAAATGCCAGCCGGTGCGCTGGGCGACGTTGAGCAGGAAGGGGTTGTGGATCTCCGCGTCGTTCATCTGATTCACGGAGTCCGAGACGCTCATAATCAGCGTCTGGTTGCGCGGAACCTGCGGGATGTTCGACGGGACGGCGGCGGGCGATGCCTGCCCCACGGCGGCGGGCGAACCGGCCGCCGCCTGTCCAGTTGTCGCGGGCGCGGAACCCGCCGGATTCGGCGTTTTTGTGGGGAGGACGACCGCCTGGCTCCCGCTCGAGCACGCCGCGAGGAGACTCGCCGCAGCGGCGGCACTCGCGGCGACCAGGAATTCACGTCGGTGCAACTGTCGTGTCGTCATGGTGTGCAATCCTCCCGTGATGCTCACACATCCCAACCCAGAAACCTCACGCGCGCTCCGCAAGAGCCGCGCGACAATACCCGACAGCGAAGGCCATGGAGATCTCATTCTTGCGCTCGCCGAAGACCTTCGGCAGATGCTCCGGCGCAATCGCGCCGCGATAGCCGAGTTCGTGGAGGAGCGCGATCGCGGTATCCGGCCGCACGTCGCCATCGCCGGGGAAGACCTCGTCCACCTGCCCGTCGGCATGGATGACGACATCGCGCACATGGACCATGAAGGTGCGATCGATGAATCGGGGGAGGACATCGCGCACATCGTCGCCGCGCATCGCCATGCAGCCGAAGCAGAAGATCATGCCATTTTCCGGTGCCGGGACCGCATCGAAGAGCGAGTCATATGCGCGCGCCCCCCAGAGTCCTTTCGCGGGCGGCCACGGCGAATGCGTCGCCAGCTTCGTGCCGGCCTGCCGCGCATGCTCCGAAGCGCGGGCATAGAACGCGCAGTTGCGCGCGAACTGGTCGGCCGCCTCGTCCGGCGATGCCGCGCCATCGAGCGGCGGGTGGAGCGTGACGCACGGGATACCCGCCTCGCCAGCGGCGTCGAGATGGCGGGCAAACACGGTGAAACTTTCCTGCCCCGCCGCCGTATCATCGGCCCATTCCCGCACCGGTTCCTGGATAGGCTCCAGGCCGATGATAGCGATCCCCGCATCGTCGAACGGTCGGCGATACGCCCGCAATTCAGCGGCCGTCGGCCAGCCGCGCTCGACGGCGCCAGGGATGGACTTCGCCGATTCCTGGACGGCGGTGATGCCGAGTTGGCGGCAGTAGTCGATGCGCTCGGTGGGGTCATCGGAGACCATGTGGGTGCGCAGGCAGATCTTCATCCCACCCCTCCCGCCTTTTGCGATGCCGCGACGGGTTGGAGCGGCAGACGCACCGCACAGCCTTCATTGATCGACTGATAGGCCGCCTCGACCAGTTCCAGCGAGGCTCGCGCGTCTTCCCCGTGTGTCAGCGGCTGGGTGTCGTTGAGGACGCAATCGAGCAGATGTTCAATTGCACCGGCCATCCCCTCCTCCGGTAGACGCGCCGCGCCGACGGCGGGCCGCATCTGGACCTGGAAGACGCCTGGTCCTGTGGTCCCCGCTGATCTTGTCTGACGCGACCGTGATCGTGTCGTGCTCGTCCATCCGAATGGAGCCGTCACGCCCGTAAATCTCGATCGGCATCACGTCCCAACTTGCACCCAGGTGCGGGTGCTTCAGGACGTACGAGACGGTCACTTCGCCGACACAACCGTTCGCGAACTTGAGCAGCACAAGTCCGCTGTCTTCCGTACGACGTGCCGGATCGATCATGTCACTCGTCGAAGCGATTGCCTGCACCTCTGATCGCCTCGCCGATCAGCCAGCGCTGGATATCGAGCGCATGGATGCCGATACCGGAGATGACGCCGTCGTGCTTCCAGTATCCCTTCAGTCGCGCGGGTTCCATGTGCTGCCAGGCGTACGTGATGTCCTGCAGGTACGCACCGCGCACCAGGATCGGGTCGCCGACATAGCCGGCATCCAGCAACTCCTTGAATTTGCGATGGCGGTTCTGGTAACGCTTCGTCTGATCGACCATCAGCAGCACGCCATTGTCGCGGCAAGCCGCGATCATCGCGTCCGCTTCTTCGAGCGTATTGGCAATCGGCTTCTCGACGAAGACATGTTTGCCGGCGTTCGCCGCCTCGATGGCCACCGGCGCATGGAGATGGTGCGGCAGGCAGAGATCGGCGATCTGCACAGCGGGGTCCGCGAGCGCCTCCGCTGTGGAGGTGTACCAATGCTCGGCGCCCCATTTCTTCGCCGCTGCTTCCGCGAGTTCCGGCCGGACATCCACCGCCGCGATGAGCCGCGCCCGGGGATTCGCTGCATAGGCGCTGAAATGGCCGGCGGAGACACCCCCGCAACCGAAAAGCGCGACGCCGACTGACTCTGGCATGGTCACTGGTCTCCTTTATGACTCGTGCGGCAAGCGACAGCACGTCTCAAATACAAAGGAGGAGGGGTAATCGGCAGCGAGTCGGCGGAACTGCCGAGCATGCGATGAGGCGGGTATCCGATCGACCTATGCAGACACCCATACGCGGCGTGCCAGTAGTGTCGAAAACGACGAAAAGAGGACTATGGGAACGATAACATCCCCTTTCGGAGCTGTCAAGGAAGAGTGCTCACGATGCGACGGTGGGCAGATAGGGTGCGCATCTCGCTACAGAAACGGCCGGGCCGGTGCTTACGGGGTGACGAAGTGATGCGGCAAGATGATCTCTTCCGCACCAGCGTGGTTGCCTGCCATCCGCTCGAGCAGTCGGCGCATACCACGGCGACCAATCTCATACGCGGGCTGAATGAGCGTCGTCATGGATGGGGAATAATCATCGAGCGCGGGGATGTCATGGAACGAGGCGACAGCGATATCCTCGGGCAGGCGAAGCCCGGCCGTTGTGAGCGCGCGGAGTGCGCCGATCGCGAGGCGGCTGTTTGCGATGAAGACCGCCTCGGGGCGGGGATTGACTTCCAGCAGTTGTTTAAAGAGCGAGTAACCACTCTCCGGTCCGACCGGACCGTGTTTGACAAGTGCGGGGTTGACCGCAACACCTGCCTGTGCCATCGCGTCGTGGTACCCCGAGAAGCGGTCACGCCCGGTGAATGTTGTCAGCGGGGCGCCGACATAGGCGATCCGTTGCCAACCAGCATCGAGCAGGCGACCTGTTAAGGCGAAGGCGCCGGTGCGGCCATCACTACGGACAATATCGCTCGCGACGCCTTCGACGCTGCGGTGGATCTGGACAAACATCATCTCATGGTGCTGCAGGCGACGGAGCGCGGGACCGCTCTCCGCCGTCGGCACGATAATGATGCCACCCACCCGATGGCGGAGCAGCGCCTCGAGATAGCGCGCCTCCTTGGCGGGATCATCGTCGGTATTGCAGAGAAAGAGATTGTACCCGCAGGACTCCGCCTCGTCCTCGGCACCTCGGGCGATCGTCGTCCAGAACGTATTCGTGATCGTCGGCAGGAGCAGCGCAAGCGTATTGGTCTGACGCGAGCGCAGATTGCTAGCGATCTGATTCGGAACGTACTGGAGGTCCTCGATAGCAGCAACGACCTTCGCTTGGGTGTCCGCATGAACGTTGCCGGCCTCATTGATGACGCGCGACACGGTAATAAGTGAAACCCCCGCTTTTTTGGCGACATCCTTCATGGTAGCGGGCATAAGAAACTCCGCGTTGCGAGGTGAAGTAAAACGCGCCATGAACGAACATACGTGAATCAAAACGCTTCCACGTCTGCCCATCCCAATTATCGCACGAAAGGCGCGGACGTAGATCACCGTTCTTCGTCAAACCACTCGAGTTCCCCTAAACCCCCCTCCCCGCCCGTCCAGCGCCGGCCAGTTAAGCAAGGAGGGGCTTGGGGGTTTGACGAAGGTGATATAATATATGTGTCTCTATGAATATAAATATTTTGAGTCGGCGTTCGCTGAGCGACTGCTTTGACCGCTACGTCGAGTGGCTGGCGACGACGCGGCGGTATGCGGAGCGGTCAAAGCGGGAGTACCGGGATGATGTTGCTGGCCTCATCCAATACCTCGAGGAGCGCTGTCGTATCCGATCCGTCACGATGGTACAGCGACGGCATCTCGCGGGCTACCTGGCGCACTGTAGCGCCTTGGGGCATGCCGCCAGTACCCGTCGGCGTAGCGTCGCGGCGATCCGCTCCTTCTTCGCCTTCCTCGTCGAAGGAGGGACATTGCGCCAGTCCCCCGCCGAACATCTCCTGCCGCCGGAACGCGAGACCCGCCCACCCCGTGTGCTGACCGAGGCGGAGTACACCCGCCTTCGCGATGCAGCTTCCGATCATGCGCGTGATAGTGCGATCATCGAGTTGGTGCTCCAGACGGGCTTGCGGCTCTCGGAGATTGCCGGGCTGCGGGTCACCGATATCGCGCTCCCCTCCCCTGCTGCCGAGACAGCGATCGGGCAGGTGCGGATCGTCAGGTCGTGGCAACCACGGCCGGACCGTGACGCTCAATTCAAAGGCGTGTGTGGCGCTGAGCGGCCTACCTGTCCGAGCGGGATCTCTCGGACTCCCCTGCCCTCTTCCTGACCAAATTCGATCGCGGCATCGGGCCACGCGGCATCGAGAACGTCGTGACGAAGTATTGCGACGAAGTCGGCATCGCCGGGGCATCGGTGCACTCACTGCGGCACACGATGGCGGTGCAGATGATCAAGTGACCTGACCCCCGAAAAGGTGTCCACGGATTATGAGAGACTTCCGACGAATGGAACGATCGCGGGAGGTCAATCATGCGCAAGAGTCAGTTCACCGAGGGGCAAATCATCGGCATCCTCAAACTGGTCGCGGCCGGCCAGAAGGTCGGCGACGTGTGTCGTCAAAACAGCATCAGCGAGGGGACATACTATCGTTGGAAAGCGCAGTACGGCGGGCTTGAGGTCAGCCAGTTGCGCAAACTTCGCCAGCTCGAGGAGGAGAATCGCAAGCTGAAGCGGATCGTGGCGGACCTGACGCTCGATAATGTGGGCCTCAAGGAGATCGCAACAAAAAACTGGTGAGGCCCGCCGCCCGACGCGAGGCGGTGGGCCATCTGCGGAAGAGGCACGGGATGTCGGAGCGGCGCGCCTGCCGGATAATGGCCCAGTGTTACGGAAGCTGTATGGTTCGCGATCTTCAACTCCCAAGCGGTCTCCCCTCATCGTGATCGTGGTCCCGCTCACGTCCGTCATCAGCGTATGGCGGATCGGGGTCCGCGCCACATGCCCCGCGCCTGCGCGGCCAGGAGATCGACGAAGGCATCGAAAGGCAGGGGGCGTTGGCCCAAGCCTTTGATCGGCACACGCCGACGCTCCTCTTCTGCGTGGACGACGACAAACTCACGCGCTTGGGCATCGACGAGAAAGGCGACTCCCTCCCCGCGAGATCCCGCCCGGCGTAGGAGCTCGCCTCCCCGAGAGTGACGTCGCCGCTGGTCTGTACCCGGCGCACGTAGGCCCGACCATTGATCGCGTGCAGTTAGGCATCGGGATCGACCACGAGCGGCACCGGCGGCCGGGCAGGCAACACCGGGAAGGCGACGCGCGGCGGCCGGTTGCCACAACTGCGCTCCTGGTTTGGACTCTCATGGTTGTAGTGCTCCTGATATGACGCAGTCGCCTCGCGCACCGCGGCGATCGTGCTCGGGCGGTCGACGCGCAGGCACTCCGCGGTGTAGCTGCGGTGATACCGCTCGACGAAGGCATTCTTGTCGGGTCGGTGCGGCGCACAGACCGTCACGTCGACCCCCAGGCAAGTCCAGAAGCGCACCAAGGGCGCGGGGAAGTCACGCGCCTTGGTGCTGCCGACGAAACGGGGATCGCGGTCGAAGGTGACATGGTCGGGTACGCCCTGTTCCCGCACCAGGTCGGCGGCGGCTTGCACGCTCGTCACCGCCGTGTAGTCCTCGCGCACCTGCGCGCCAAGCAGGATGGAGGTGCCGGTATCAATCGTGTTGAGGATCTCGACGACGTGCCCGCGCTTGCCCTCTGGCTCGACCGATACGGTCGAAGCATCCTTGAAGTCGAGTTGCCAGGAGGTCAAGGGCGCAGGGCGCTCCATCGGCTCGTGGTCTGGCCGACGCAAACGAACGATCCGGCCGTGACGGGCGAGGATGCGCCACACCGCGCCCGTCGACCGCGGCAGCTCGACGCCCTGCTCCCGCAGAATCAGGTCACGCTGCAGAAAGTAGAGGATGGCTTTGGGGCCGGGGATGCGGCGTAGCCCTTCGGGCGGCTGATCGCGCATCTCGAGGATGCGGTCGACGACGGCGTCCTCCCAGCGATGATAGGGTCCCGTGTAGGCCCGCGAACGGCTCCAGAGCACGTGCGTGTCGTCCGGCGGGGCGGCGCGCAGTCGCTGGGTCCATTTCTTCACCCAGGAGAGGGAGCGGCCGAGGTGGGTGGCCAACTCCGCCCGTGTCCAGTCGGGATGGGTGCGCAGCAAACAGCGCAGCGCGGCGCGCTCCGCGTACCACTCCTCTTCTGTGCTCATGGTATTCCCTCCGCTCCGGCCACTCCTGCGTCTTCCGAGCATGAGCATACAGCGGATGGGGCGCAGGCGATTGGCTTCAGTGCGAGGCCACGATGACGGGAGACCACCTGGGAGTTGAAGACCGCGAACCATACAGCTTCCGTAACACTGGGCCTAGTGCATGATCAGGAGACATCTTCGGGATTGGCAAAATAAGCCTGCAAGTCCCATCGGATATCGGCGTACTCTGCTGGGATCAGTTGAGGTGAAAAGATCCCAGTAGAGAGAATACACCCCGAAAACTATCCCGAAGACCTTCTCTGAGCAAGCACTAGGTTCCCCTGCTCTTCAAAAAGGCCATGATCGCGTTCAATTCGTCCGGCGTGAGGTTGCCGCCGTAGGCGGGCATGTTGCCGCCACCGTTGAGGATGCGGATAGTGATCGCGTCCTGCGTCAGGCGGTTCGTGACATTCGTCAGGTCGGGGCCGCGGTTGCCGCCCTGCCCGTTCACGGCGTGGCAGTACTGGCACCCCTTCGTATTGAAGAGTTGCGCCCCCTGCGCGACCGGGCCGCTCGTCGTGCCGACGACCTGCGCGGAGAGCGGCTGCACCTCGAAGTGCGGCGACCACGGGGCGCGCACCGCGACCTGCCAGAGTGCGCCGATCATGATGAGCGTCAGGATGACGAAACCGACCGCCCATGGCCGCCGCTTCGGGCTGCGCTCGCCGTGATTCGAGGCGAAGGGTAGCCCGAAAAGGACAACAAAGAGCAGCACCGGCGCGAGGATGATGACGTAACTCTCCGCCCCCTTCGGCAAGAGCGCGAGCACGCCGAAGTACCAGAGGAAGTACCAATCCGGCCGCGGATAGGCCTGGACAATCGAGGGGTCGGGCTGCTGCCCCAATTCCTTCGGCCCAAAGGTGAGTGCCAGGAGCAGGATCGTGCCGAGTACCGCGACGCCGAAGATCGCATCCCGCCATGCGGCGTCCGGCCAGAACGGGACGCCTGCCCGCTTCAGGAGCGCGTCGTACTTCGCCCGGTAGGTCTTCGGATCCACCGGGTCGCCCGCTTTCGGCGGCTCCGAGATGCCGTCGTGGATGACGAGGTAGAGATGCAGCCCGACGGTCGCGAAGATCAGCGCCGGGAGGAAGAAGACGTGGATGGCGAAGAAGCGGCTGAGCGTCGCGCCGCTCACCGTATCCCCCGCGAAGATGAAGTGGGCGACGGCCGTCCCGATGACCGGCAGGCGCCCCGCCTGCTCGGCGGCGACGACGAGCGACCAGAAGCCGTCCTGATCCCAACGCAGCAGTTGGCCGGTGAAGGCCATGCCGAGCGTCAGCGCGAAGAGCACGACGCCGGTGAGCCAGTTCACCTCGCGCGGGAACTTGTACGAACCCATCAGGAAGACACGGATCATGTGGATGCCGATACAGATCATCATCGCCGAGGCGGCGAAGTAATGGATACCGCGCACGACGCGCCCGAAGGTGTCGTGCGAGATGAACTGGAGGCTGTTGTAGGCGTCCGCCGTCGCCGGGATATACGACGTGGCGAGCACGATCCCGGTGGCGACGAGCGTCATGAACGAGAAGAGCGTCGCGCTGCCGAAGACATACGCCCAGCCGATCCGCCCCGTCTTCGGCACCGGATGGCGGATGATCGGCCCGACTAATTTGGACGTACCCGTCCGGTCGTCGAATGCCCGCCATGCTCGGATGAAAATGTTCCCCCGCTTCGCTCGCACTGCCATCGCACTATCCTTACATCGTCGGTAACGTAGGCTTCAGCCTGCGATCCCTCCCCATCGAACGAGTTTCTCTGTTGCTAGCGGGACGCAGGCTGAAGCCTGCGCTACCATGTTTCAGTCCTCGGTCCTCAGCCCTTCCCCCCGCTATACCAACGGAATCGGGCTTGTCTGGATTTCCACCTGCCCGTTGTTGACGCGCACCGGGTATGTCCCGAGGCGCTGCGGTGGCGGCCCGGCGGCGACGGTACCATCCTTGTAGTACACACCGCCATGGCACGGGCACATGAAGAGATCGGCCCCCGCCAGCCAGCGTACCGGGCAGCCGAGGTGCGAGCAGTTGATCGAGAAGGCGACGAAATCCTGATCGCCGGTGCGTCGGAGCCACGCCGCCGTGTTGCCGGAGACGCCCGTCCACGCCACGGATGACGGGTCGGTGTACTTCACGAGGTTCGTCGTGCCGACCATGAAATCGTCCACCTTGCCGACCGGACGCCATTCGTGCGGCTTTTTGGCGAAGAGTGGCCGAATCAGGAAGCCAACGACCGGCACGCCGACCGCCGCTGCGCCCGCCGCGCCCAGCCCGAGGCACAGCCAGTTCAGGAACCGCCGCCGTGCCAGCGTCTCCGGCGATTCCGCATGGCCGGTCTCGGTCGGTGTGCCCGTCTCAATGGCCATGGTGCAACTCTCCGATCCACCCGCCGAGGGCGAGGGCAAACAGCGCCAGCCCGATCACCGAGATGCCGATCGTCGTCACGATCCCCCAGGCGAGAAAGAGGATGCCGACCGCGAGCACGACCGGCCAGTAGGTCGGCCGGGGCAGATGCGCGGCAGGCAACGGTTCCCAGTCGGGATGGGGCTCGGGTTGCGGCGGAGACGCGGGTTTGCCCTCCGGGGGCGCCGTGCCGATCGGGAGAATCGCATCATCTGGCCCCGCATGATCCCTGTCACGCACCGCCATCGCAGTCGGTGCGGCCGTCGCCCTGTCCTGCTCACGGCGCGCGCCGGAGAGGGTGCGGACTGCGGTGATGATGCCGAGCGCGCTCCCGAGCGCCGCACCCAACGCGAGCCTGATTGCATTCTTGTTCGTATCGTTTGGTTGATCGGGCATCAGACCCCCTCCCTCAGTGACGATGGCGCGGCATGTCCCGCGTAGCCGCGTGGCGACAGTTCGTCCGCTCCATCCGCTTCGCCCTGCCAGCGCGCGAACGCGCCGATGATCGCGCAGAGATAGACGAGGCCGCCCGGTACCCACATGATCAGCCCGCCGAGTTGCTGATCCGTCGCGGGGGATACGCCCCACCCATCCCGGATGAGCGGCAGCAGGCCGCGCGCGTCCACCGGGTGCAGATAAGCGGGGTAGAGGCCGGGCGACGCGAAAGTGAGGACGATGCCAAGCACGCTGCCCGCGACGGCGGCGGCGAAGAGATAGAGGATCGCCGGGAGGGCTGGATAGCGCAACCCCGGCAGCGGCGCGCAGATCGGCCACCAGAAAATCACGCCCGTCGCGAGGAAGCAGAGGTGCTCGAAAATATGGACCTCGAGGTGCGCCAGCGTCGCGTTGTAGAGTGTCGGGAGATGCCAGACGTACATCGCGCCGACGCCGAGCAGCCAGGCGACCGCTGGGCGGCGTAGCGCCCGCTCCGCCGCCCGGACGCGCGTCACGGCCAGCCATCGCTCCGCCAGCCACGCCGGGATGCCGAGGATCAGCAGCGGCGGCACGATCAGCAGCAGCAAGAGATGCTGGATCATGTGCGCGCTGAACAGATACGTGTCGCCGAGCGCGTCGAGCGGCGAGCACTGCGCGACCAGCAGCACGAAGACGCCCGCGAAGAAATACCCCGCGTGGCGCGACGGGCGGCGGCGCGTGGCGGCGACATAGAGCGCGACCAGCGCCGTGCAGCCGAGCAGCACAGACGGCTCGCCCTCCCACGCGGTCGTCAGGAGCCGCCATGTCGTCATACGCGCGCCCACAGATAGACGGTGACGAAAATGATAATCCAGACGACATCAACGAAGTGCCAGTAGAGCGAGACCGCTTCGAGCGCGACGGAGTGCGGCCCCGTGAACCAGCCCGCCAGCGCGAGGCCGCAGAGGATGGCGATGGCGACCAGCCCCATGAAGACATGGAAGCCGTGGAAGCCCGTCAGCGTGAAGAAGGTCGAGCCGAAGAGGTTGCGACTGACGGTGACATTCTCGCCGATCAGGCGCGCGTACTCCTGCCCCTGCCCGAACAGGAAGACCGCGCCGAGCGCGACGGTCGCGAAGAGCGCGAGGCGCACCATCGCTTGATTGCCGCGCTTCAGACTGTGCCCCGCCCACCAGATCGTGACGCTGCTGGCGAGCAGGCAGACGGTGTAGATGCCCGTCTTGACCGGGTCGAGCACCTGCCCGGCATTCGGCGACGCACCGCTCGGCTCGTTGAAGAAGTTCTTGTGGTAGTACACAAAGGCGAGGATGAGCAGGACGAAGAAGACCGCCTCCGAGGCGAGGAAGAGCGCCGTCCCCTGGATGTTCTTGTCAACGGCGATTTCTTCCGCTGTCCCGTGCGCCACGCTGCTCCTCCTTGCGCTGCCAGTCGGGGTTCTCGGGGTGCGCGACATCCCACAAGGGGCGGCGGCTGCGGATCGGCGGCAGGCGGTCGAAGTTATGGATCGGCGGCGGCGAGGTCGTCGCCCATTCGAGCGTCCAGGCGTGCCACGGGTTGTCGCCCGCGGCCGCGCCATCGCGCAGGCTGACGAGGATGTTCCAGACGAAGGCGAGCGACCGAGAGCGTCGAGCATGAACGCGCCGACCGTCGAGGCGAAATTCAGCGCGCCCCACCACGGCAGATTCGGGTAGGTGAAGACGCGGCGCGGCATGCCGAGCATGCCGAGGATGTGCTGCACGCCGAACGTCAGGTTGAAGCCGACGAAGGTCAGCCAGAAATGCCACTTGCCCCACCCCTCCGAGAGCATCCGCCCCGTCACCTTCGGGAACCAGTAATAGAAGCCCGCGAAGACCGCGAAGAGCGTGCCGCCGAAGAGGACGTAGTGCATGTGCGCGACGACGTAGTAGGTGTCCGTCGTCTGCCAGTCGGTCGGGACGACGGCGAAGGAGACGCCGCTGATGCCGCCGATCGTGAAGAGTGACGAGGAAGGCGATCGCGAAGCACATCGCCGTCGTGAAGCGGATCGCGCCGCCCCACATCGTCGCGATCCAGTTGAAAATCTTGACGCCCGTCGGGATGGCGATCAACATGCTCGCCGCCGCGAAGATCGATGTCCGCCCGCCGCCCAAGTCCGACCGCGAACATATGGTGCGCCCAAACGGCGAAACTGAGGAAGGCGATGCCGAGCGTGCTCGCCGCGACGAAGCCGTAGCCGTAGATCGGCTTGCGCGAGAAGACGGGGATCACTTCAGAGATGATGCCGAAGGCGGGCAGCACCATGATGTAGACCTCCGGGTGGCCGAAGCCCCAGAAGTAGTGCTGCCAGAGGATCGCCGAGCCGCCCGATTGCGGCGTGAAGAAGTGCGCGTTCAGTTGCCGGTCCGCCAGCAGCATGACGAGCGAGGCGTTGAGGATCGGCAGGGCGAGGACAATCAGGAACGCATTGATAAACGTCATCCAGACGAAGAGCGGCAGGCGGCGGATCCCCATCCCCGGCGCGCGCTGCGTGAGGACCGTGACGATGAAGTTGACGCCGGCGAGCACCGTGCCGATGCCGCTCACGAGCAGGCCGAGCGCCCAGTAGTCGAGACCGCTCGTGAACGAGAACGCGCGCTCGCTGAGCGGCGCGTAACTGAACCAGCCCGCATCCGGCGCGCCGCCGCCGATGAACGAGTAGTAGAGGAGCAGGCCACCGCAGATAAAGAGCCAGAAACTGAAGGCATTGAGGCGCGGGAAGGCCATGTCCCGCGCGCCGATCATCAGCGGCACGAGGTAGTTGCCGATGCCGATCAGCATCGGCATGACGACCAGGAAGACCATCGTCGTGCCGTGCATCGTGAAGATCTGGTTGTACGCCTCGGGCGAGAGGAAGCCGTTCTCCGGCCGCGCCAACTGGACGCGCATCAAGAGTGCCTCGAAGCCGCCGATGCAGAAGAAAAAGAGCGTCGAAATCAGGTACATGATGCCGATCTGCTTGTGGTCCACCGAGGCGACCCAACTGAGCAACCCCTCGACTCGATTCGACCTTCGGCAGCGCCTGATCCATTTCAGGCACCAACGGCACATTCGCCACGGTCACGCTACCTTTCAGAGACAGACCGGGGATGAACCGGAGAGACACAGAGAGCACAGCAGAAGAAGAGAAAACGGATTTCTGTTCTCTCTCTGTGCTCCTCTGCGTCTCTCCGTGTCCTCTGTGCCTCGCGGTTCTTGCCGGGTCATTTCTGCGCCTCCAGGTAGGCGACGAGGGTACGGATTTGATCGTCGGTCAGTTGCAGGTTGGGCATGTGGCTGCCAGGTTTGACGGCCTGGGGGTCCTTGAGCCATCGGGCGAGATTGTCCGGCGTGTTATCCAGCACGCCGGCGGCGATCGTGTCGCGGCCGCCGAAATGGGTGAGGTTCGGCCCGACCTGCGCGTTCGCGTTCGTCCCGGCGATGGCGTGGCAACTGGCGCAGGTCTGTTGCTGGAAGAGCGTCGCCCCTTGCGCCGCGTCGCCGCCATTCGGGGCGACCGCCGCGCTCGCCTGCTGCCGCTGCCAGGCGTCGAACTCCGCCTGCGGCTGGACGATGACGCGGATACGCATCCAGGCGTGCTCCGCACCGCAATACTCCGCGCACGCGCCGAGGTAGATGCCGGTCTTCGTCGGCTCGACCCAGAGCCAGTTCGTGTGGCCGGGGACCATGTCCATCTTGCGACCGAGTTGCGGCACCCAGAAGTCGTGGATGACGTCGCCACCTTCCAGTTGCAGCAGCATCCGCCGCCCGACGGGCAGATGCACTTCGTTCGCCGTCACGACGCCCGCCGCCGGGATACTGAATGCCCCACCACCACTGGTAGCCGGTGACGATGATGTCCGGCGGGTGGTCGCCGGGGCCGGGGCTCACCGCAGCCATCGTCTTGACAGTGAAGCCGAGGATGACGGCGAGCAGCAGGGCGGGCGCGATCGTCCAGCCGATTTCCGGCCCGCGCCTGCCGAATTCCTGACGCGGTTCTTCCTCATCGCCCGGGTGGTGGCGGAAACGGATCATGGCGATCACGACAAGCGCCGCGACCAGCACGAAAATCCCCGCCCCGACGATCAGGATGCCAACGAACAGGTTGGAGATGTCTTGTTCCTGGGGGGAAATCGGGTTGAACGGCGTACCCTGCATCGCATCCCCCTATCGCCGCCCTGAGGGGAACTATCGGCGCGGCTATCTCTTGTTCTCTGTCGAGCCATGCGGAGTGTGCGATGCATCAGACGTATTCTACGCCGATCACTGTCGCATCGTACATGCCAGATGCTCCCGTGCACAAACGTGTCGTCAGACTTCTGTTACCGATGGCTCGCCGGTCCCCAACCCGGTGCTCCTTTCGACGGTTTCGTGGCGTCCAGGATCTGCTCCCGATCGGCGGCAGAAAGATGACCGGCACGCACAATCCCCCACCGCAAGCACGCGCCGCCGATGAGCGTCGCGATCGCGCCGAGGAGGCTCAACCGCCGGGCATGGGCAGGCGCGCGGATCGCCGCACTATCGAGCGCGACGGCAGCGACGGACCCGGCGACCGCCCCAGCGAGGAGCAGCCCCTCCCGACCATGCAGCAGCGAGCGCACCGACCCGCCAGAGGTCGCCAGAAATCCGGCGAGCAACGCGATCTCGCTGCACCCCATCGCGACGGTGAAGGGTCCCAGCGCCGCGTGATCCCCCGGGCCATCATTGCCCGTCAGGGTCGCCGCCGTAACGGTCGCCGCGACCCCCGTGTTGAGCGCGCTCGCCATGAACAGCGCGCCGAGCAGGGGGCTGGTGGACCAGACGGGGACGCTCGTCGTCCCGAGGAGCACGCCGGTATAGCCGCCGAGCGTCAACGCGCTCGGGAAGCCGCTGACTGCGAGGGCCCGTTCGGGAATTGCCCGTAGGAGCGCACCACCGATCGGCACTTTGCCCGCCCCAGCCAACTGGCGTGCGGCAGCCAGAGTGGCGAACAGGCCATGAGACGTCAGCGCCCACGAGCCGACGTTCATCGGCGACGACGGTTTGAAGATACGCAGCATATGGTGGAAACGCGACGGCTTGCCGAGATCATCAATCAGGAGTGCCGGGCACGGGAGCATTGCCGCGAACGAGACGATCCGCGCCGTGCGCGCGAGCGCCTGTCGTTTTGTGCCGCCGGCCTCAATCAGCGCGCCCAGCACAAACGCGCCCGAAGAAACGCCGCCCAGAAAGAAATAGGCCGCGATGTCATTATTCCACGTCGGCGTCTGGAGAATCGGCACATCGCGATACGCGTCGCGCGCCCGGGTGTGGACCGGAGCGGCATGCTCGCCCTTGCGGCCGGTTCGGGCCTTTATCGTAGCACGCGTCACGAGCGGTCCTCCTTCGCCATCGCCGCCGCACCGACCAGACTGAGCCCGATACCAACCACGGCGCTCCAGAGATACCGCGCGCGCATGTGGGCCGCCGGGCGGCGGGGAGCGGCGGGGAGATTGTAGGCCGCCGGCTCCTCGGTGAGCAGGAAGAATGCGTTCAGACGCTTATACTCCCCGGCATCCTCGGCGCCGTAGAGATATGCCTCCGGCGTTCCTTGTGCATGCAACGCGGCGACGCGCTGTTCCGCGCGCTCCTGCAGTTCTGATACCGGCCCGAAGACGATCGCATCAGTTGGGCAGCTTTTGGCGCACGCCGGCACCAATCCATCTTTTTGCCGGTCGTAGCAGAGCGTACATTTGTGGGCCAGGCCGTCGTCCTCGCTCCGACCGAGCACCCCGAACGGACAGGCGATGACACAGTAGCCGCAACCGTTGCAGATATCCTGCTGGAGGTAGACATCGCCGAATTCGTTGTAAACCAGCGCGCCGGTGGGGCAGGCGTCCTGGCACGGTGCGGCGGTGCAATGCTTGCATACGTCGCTGTTGAAGAGCCAGCGCACCCCCTCGTCCGGTTGCTCGAACTCCGTAAAACTGACATGCCGCCACGTCGTCGCGGAGAGATGCAGGGTGTTGTCGTAGCTCTGGCCGCTCCAGGTCATGCCGTCGGATGGCAGCGCATTCCACTGCTTGCAGGCAACCTCGCACGCCTTGCAACCGATACAGACCGTCGAATCGGTAAAGAAGCCCATCGGCTCGACAGTCGGCGGTGGCAGGGCGATCATCATCCCTTCCAATAGCCCCGCCGATATCTCTTCGCCGCCCGATGCATGCGTGACCCGGAATTCGGGCCAGGCTGCGTCCGGCCCACCGCGTGCCGTGGTGCCGCTCATGCCGTCCTCCCTTCCGGTTGGGCCTGATGGTTCGTGTTCGCCATCGGTGCGGTCTGTGGCCGCGGCGCGACATCCATCGAGGCGATATCCGAGCGGACAGCAAGCCGCCCTTTCTGCACCTGGCACGTGAATGCCTTGCCCTCATGCATGCTGACGTTCGCGTCGCTGAGAATCGAGGTCAGATCGTTCGCCTGACTCCCGGCGATTTCGCCCGCCCAACCGAAGTGGATTGGCAGACCGATCTGATGGACGGTCTTCCCCTGGATATGTAGCGTGTGCAGGCGCGGCGTGACCATCGCGCGCGCCTCGATCGCACCGCGTTTGCTGGTGACGAGAACCCAGTCACCATGCACGATCCCGCGCGCGGCGGCAAGCTCGTGGCCCATCTCCACGAACATCTCGGGTTGGAGTTCGTTCAGCCAACTGTCGAAGCGGCTCATCGGGCCACTCAGATAATGCTCCGTGAGGCGATAGGTCGTCGCGACGATGGGATACTCGGGATCTTCCGGAGGAGCGAGCGGATTGAGCGGCGCCGCATCGAGCAGGACGGTCGGGTTCTCCTGCTGGGTGTAGAGGCCGTTACGCACGGGCGACTCCACCGGCTCGTAATGTGTTGGCAAGGGGCCATCCTTGGTGCCGCCCGGCGCGAACAGCCACGCCTTGCCGTCCGGCTTGAGGATAAAGGGCGAATCGCCGGCGATGGCCGCCATGCCTTGCGCATCGTCCGCCGCTCGGTAACTCGGTGGCTTGGTCGGCTCAAAATCCGGCTCGTCCAATCCCGTCCATTGCTGACGATCCGTGTCCCACCAGACATACCGCTTGCGCTCACTCCAGGGATTACCTTCCGGATCGGCGCTGGCGCGGTTGTAGAGCATGCGTCGGTTGCCGGGCCAGGCCCAACCCCAGTTCGGATGGACATGCTGACCGAGATCGCCCGTGCGCTCGTTGGCGCGGTTGCGTCCCGTTTCGGGATAGACGCCGCAATAAATCCAGCAGCCGCACGCGGTGCTGCCGTCGTCCTTGAGTTGCTGGTATCGCTGGAGTTGTTGGTTGTCGGCGACCGTGTAGCCGTTGATCTCCCGCAATACCTTCTCAGCATCCGGTTCGTCGGCGGTCAGACTGACGCGGCCATCAGGCAGGATCAGCGGGCGATCCTGCGCATACTCCCAGGTCATCGCGAGCAGGCCCTGATCATACGCATTCGTGCTTCCGGCGTAGCGTTGCTTCATGCGCCGACCGAGATTCCACATGAACCAGAGTTCGGAGCGACAATCGCCCGGTGGATCAACCGCCTGATCGTGCCACTGCAGCAGACGCTCGGTATTCGTCAATGTGCCCGGTTTCTCAATGCCGGAGGCGGCGGGCAGGAAAAAGACCTCCGTCGCGATCGTGGCGGGATCCGGATTGTCCGGCCCCTCCTTCCAGAACGTCGCACTCTCGATCTCGAAGAAGTCCCGCACGACGAGCCAGTCGAGTTTGCGCAGGGCGATGCGATTCAATCCAGCATTGGGGCTGCCCGCCGCCGGGTTCTGACCCATCAGGAAGAAGCCGCGCACCTTGCCCGCCGCCATGTCCATCGCGAACGGTAACTGTGAGTGATCCGCCGTTATACGCGGCAGCCACGCGAATCCCCATTCATTCTCGGCGGTGGCGGCGTCGCCGTACCATGCCTTGAGCAGGCTGATCGTGTAGGCCGGGAAATCCGCCCAGACACCATGCCCCACATGCTCCTGCGCGAGATAATCCTTCAGCGTATTGTGGTCCCGAATCGTCGCGGGCTGCGGGATGTAGCCGGGCAGCAGATTATACAGGGTCGGGATGTCGGTCGAACCCTGGATGCTCGCGTGGCCGCGCATCGCCATGACCCCCCCGCCGGGACGGCCCATGTTGCCGAGCAGCAACTGCATGATACCGGCGGCGCGGATCATCTGCACGCCTGTCGAGTGCTGCGTCCAGCCGACTGCGTAGACGACGGCGCCTGTCCGCTCCCGCCCCGAGTTCGCCATCAACTGCTCCGCGACATCGAGGAACTGCGCCTCGGTGCAGCCGCACTGCGCGGCGACCATCTCGGGCGTATACCGAGCGTAATGGCGGCGCATGATATTCAGGACACAGTTCGGGTCGCGCAGCGTCGGGTCCCGCAGGGGTGGCACATGCGTTACATCGCCCAGCGTCTCCGTGCGGGACATCGCACCGATATGCACTGGCGTCTGCGTGCGCCCCGGCGTGGTATCGTCCGCATAATTCCAATGCGCCTCGTGCAGGCTGTACGCACGATCGTCCGCGTGATACCCCGAGAAGATGCCGCTGAAGTCCTCCTCGGCGTCCACGTAGTCATCGCTGATGATCGTCGTTGCGTTGGTGTACGTAAGGACGTACTCCTTGAACCAGCGCTCCTGCGTGAGGATCTGGTTGATGATACCGCCCAGGAAAACAATGTCCGTACCGGCGCGGATCGGCACGTAATCCGTGGCCGAGGCCGACGTTCGGCTGAAGTGTGGGTCCACATGGATGATTCGCGCGCCTTTCGCCCGCGCCTTCATCGGGAAGCGGAACCCGATCGGATGGGCCTCCGCCATGTTCGATCCCATAATCAGGATGCAATCGCTATATTGCAGGTCCTCCTGGAAGGAAGTCGCCGCGCCGCGTCCAAATGAGGTGCTCAGACCGGGCACCGAGGCGCTGTGTCATATCCGCGCTTGATTCTCGACGGAGATGATACCGAGGTTGTTGAAGAGTTTCTTGATGAGATAGTTCTCTTCGTTGTCGAGCGTCGCACCGCCGAGATGACCGATCGCCGTCGTGTGCCGTACGAGGGTGCCGTGCTCGTCGCGATCAACGAAGGTGGCGTCGCGCGTCTCCTTCGTCAGATGGGCGATGCGATCCATCGCCCAGTCCAGCGGTTTCTCCTCCCAATGGTCACTGTAGGGCGCGCGATACTGGACCGTCGTGACGCGATGGGGGTTCTGGACGAGTTGGAAGGTGTTCGCGCCCTTCGGGCAGAGTTTCCCCTCATTAATCGGGCTACGAGGGTCTCCTTCGATGTCGATGCACTGGCCATCCTTGACATAGATCACCTGGGCGCAGCCGACGGCGCAATACGGGCAGACACCGTTAACGGCGGTCGCGCCCCGCAAGCGCGAGTGTTTGGCGACCGAGACGGGGCTGAAGGGCTGCGGCGCGGCGCCGACCTGCCAGAAACGGTTGCGCTGTTGCGACGATCTGCGGCTACCCATGATCCTCTCCCTTCGGAAGCATACAGTTGGATGTGGGGCTCGGATATCTCAATGGCTGCGGAGACCAATCGGACCCGGCGATGATGGCACAGGTGTTCCCCTCCTACAAGAGCATATTCGCCACTTCACCACTTCGTCTCAACGACCAGGGCCGTCAGAGCGGAGCCGCAAGAAATATGCCCGCCATCGCGGATCATCGCCGCCTCACCCCCCAGGCATCTGTGTTAGGATGCCCGCCGGGTGCGCGATGATAGAAAAATGGCGAGGCATGGCACGCAAGGATCGGGCGCGGACAGCGGCAGCAACGGCGGACATTCCCCCCGCGCAGGGACGTGCGGCAGCGCTCGATACCCTCGACCGCGTCGCGCCCGTGCTCCTCGGCACGCTGGTCATCGGTTACTTCATTCTCGAGCGCATTTCGTTTTCCTGCCCACATGAATGAATAACGTTCGCGGCGCTCCTCAACAAGGCCGCCAAGCATCAAACGCAGCTTCTCAAAATCAATCTTGCCCTCGGTGAAGACCTCAGGAAATAACTCCCGCAGCTTGGAAACCTGCTCGGTTGTGATGTCTGGCGATGTTCGTCTGATAGGCTCTGCATTTCTCATACCGTCCCCCTCACTGCGATTGCGTCTGCCGCATCATACCGAGTACGGGCACGAGCGCAAACGATCTTTCATCATTTGCCGAATGGCGTCAGACCGCTATCATCGTGTGGAAAGCCATTGTATCATTTAGCTGCACGCAACAAACCATGCGTTTTAACTTTGTGCCCTGGCAACGAGACGCAGACAGAAGGCGACGACTCTCCGCGCGCCTCATCGGCGCGGCGTGTCATTAGGTGTTCAGCTCGGGCGCTCGGCCGGCTCGATACGCGTCAATCCCGCGACGCGATCAAACTCCCGATCCCAGCTGTAGACCTCGGCGATCCCCTCGCCCTGCATCCATGCCGCGTTGTACGCGTCGGCGTAGGAAATGTTCTGCTCGACGTAGTAATCCAAGGCGGCCAAGCACAATCCCCGCTCCTCCAGTTGCACACCTTGCAAGGAGAGGATGGCGGTGATCTTCTCGCGGATGTCCGCCTTCGGGGTCTTGTAGGTGCGCTGCAGGAGGAAGATCGTCTCGAAGATGACGAGCGGGGTAGTGACGACCTGCTCCGTCCCCTCCGCTACGCGGTCGAGGAGTGCGAGCGGCAATGCCGCCTTGTCGGGATCGTCGTTGGTGAGGTAGCGGATGAGGATGTTGGTGTCGAGGAAGCGTGCCATTCTTACTGCTGGCCGCGCGTGGCCGCCTCCGCCGCGACGCCTTCCTCAAACTCCCGGCGCAGCTCCGACCAATCCTCGGGTCGGGTGCGGGGCGTGACGGAACCAAAGTGCTTGTGGAGGTTGCTTTTCGCCTGCCGCACTTGTTCGTCCGGAACGATACTTACCGCGCCCTGGGGCGGCATGACAACGGCCACGATCTTATCGTGCCCCTTGAGCTGCAAGGGTCGGTTGCTGCGACCGACTTCCTCGGCGATCCGCAGCAGTTCGGGGATGTTTGTGATATCCAGCGGTTCTCGTTCGTGTGCCATACTCGGGTCCTCCATGCAGGGCGATTATAGCATAGCGAGACACCATGAAGTTATTTCTTTCGCGCGTTGGTTATCAGCTTCCCCCGCATCGCCAGCCGTTGCCGCGCCCGCACGTTCGCCAGGAGGCGGCGTCGCGCATCGCGTTTCTCCCGCCACTCCACAGGGAGCGTAGGAAGGATTCGTCTGATCTCCGCGCAACCCATCGCTATCGCTACCTCGTATTCCCTTCATCGTCCAGCACGTTTGGCCCGATCAACCGCAGCACCGCGTGGTTCGGTAGGTGCGTCCAGCGCGGCACGCCTAGCGTCGGTCGCACCACCCCGTGGAGCATGAACAGTTTCGGCGTGTAGGTGTCGAACGTCACCCGGCTGTACTTCACGCCCCAGCGCTTGTCCTCCTGCGTCTCGCGGGGGTAGTGCTCGATGAACCGGAACGGCTCGCGCTCCTCGAAGCGGTGCGGCAGGTGCCGCGCGCCGATCTCCGCCGCCAGATAGGAAAGCACTAAGAGCGTGTTTGGTGATTCATGAAGCGCTGTCCGCCGTGCCGTCCTGACCGGGACACGAATCCTGGGTCTCTGCGGGAAATGGATCGGCAACGATTCTTCTATCCACGTGCTTGATCGCTCGTTATTGATGACGAAAGCGAGCCAGCAACTCGACGAGATGACCGAATTCTTCGGCTCTATGGACGAGGCGGATCTGCGCAAGCCCTGCCTCAAAGTGGACACTGGATCAACCGTCGGCGCGGTCGCCGCGCATGCGGCTGAGATCTCTCACTATCTCGGCCGGTTTCTACAGGACACCGGGTACGTCCCGGAGTCACTGGCCACGGGGAACAGCCACAGCAATGGTCATGGGCACGCGGCGACCGAAGCTCTGCCGCACCTGGCGGACCTACTGGAGCGTCTGACCAGCGGAAAGGCCTCGATCGGCCTACTGGCGGACCTGACTGACAAGCAGCTTGACAGTGTGCCTCCGGCAGGGAGCGGCCGGTTCGCTAACGGGCGCCGGAGCCTGGAACGGGCGATTGATGCCATCATCGCCCACCAAGCGGCACTCCTGGTGACGCTGAAGCAGGCCGTCGCATGACGTATCCACCATTGGTCGCAGAGTTGGCGAAGCGCGGGGCCAGCTTGATCTCGAGGCCACTTGTCGGTTGCTGCCACGTTCTTTATCGGCTCCCCCAATAGCACCGGAGCCCACTTTCGAGGGACAAGCATACTAACCCTCGACCAAGGCCAATCGCTGTCGGAGATGTGTATAGACTTCCATCCACCATTCGTCCGACGAGTGCTCGTCTGCTGGTTCGCGTAGTATCTGCATCACCAAGGCTCGCTGTGGGCCATGCAAACTTTGGTCGATCGCGCGCGCAACGCGGGCGGCACGCCCGTTCAGCGCGCTGACATCGTCATCTGCCTGTTCGCGAAGATGGTCGCTCGTCGAGTGTTCTGGATGCTCATCTCGCAGGATCGGTAGCGATGACGAGTCATGATGAGTGGGCGAATTAACAAACAGCGTTTGTTTTTCTGGGCTGACCGTGTGGTGAGGAGCATCCGAGGAATTAACAAACGTCGTTTGTTTTTCTGCGCCGATTACCTGAGGAGGCGCGTGCAATAGATGGAACTCGGACGGAAATTAACAAACGCTGTTTGTTTTTTTCGATCGCTTCCCTTGCGACGCGGGTTCACGATACCCGCGATGTCCAACCGCGCGCGCACGTCCGCGACATCGCTCCTTTGCACAGTCTCGCCCCGCGCAACACGGTCGCGAAGCTCATTCCGCTCACGCTCCGGGAGCTGCGATATGTCCCGCGCGGCCGAAGCCGCGATCTGACGGCGTTCCACCGCGTCTGCCAGAACCTGGTCGTTGAGGATACGCAGGCGGTCGCGGACATGCTGGGCCGATAAATGCAGGCGATCGGCGAGCATCGGCGGCGACAGCCCTTCGGCATCCATAATCTCCTGATAGGCCCGCGCTTCATCGAGCGGACTCAGGTCATGCCGCTGCAGGTTCTCGCTGAGTTGTAGTAGGCGCAGGAGCGTTGCCTCCCCTCTGCGGACAACCACCGGCACTGTCGTCAAGTTCGCACGCTCCGCAGCAGCGCGCCGACGCGCGCCAGCGATCACCACATACTGTTGCCTGCCGTCAGGCAGAGCGCCTTCCTCTCGGACGACGAGCGGCTGCATGATGCCGAACTCCCTGATACTTTCCGCGAGTTCCTCGAGACGCCGCGCACCGTCGTCATGCTCCCAATCCTGTCGCGGCTGTCCAGCGTCAGCTACGATCTGCTCGATCGGCACCTCAAGCGCGCCGGGCAACCGCCGCTCCGTGGCACCAGCGACGGCTTGGACGGTATTGCGGGCTTGCGCGGGTCGGATGACTGCGACCTCTGCATCACGCACCCTACGCGCGGACATAGGTAGCCTCCTTGACCTCTGCGGACCGCGCGACAGCATCCACTACCCGCTCGGCCAGTGACCGATACGCATCCATCGCGGCGGACTTCGGCTCGGTGAGCGCCAGCGGCAAGTGGCGATTGAGCGCGCGCTTAATCGCCGCAGAATGTGGAACGGGCATGGCAACGAGATCGCCGTATGCTGCCTGAAGCGCGTTCAGCCCGCCCTGATCGGGTCGATCGCGGTGGATTGCATTCGGGACGATGGCGAGTCGCGTCGCACAGGCCAACTCGTCCGCCTCGAACTCGTCCATCGCCGCGAGCGTGTCGATGAGCGCATCGATGTCCTGCTGCGTTGTCGCGGTTGGCAGGATCGCCCAACCTGCAGCGAGGATCGCGCTCGAGAGGGCAAACCCGAGGGCGGGCGGTGTATCGAGGAGAATGACGTCGTATACATCGAGTGGCGCGAGGACGCGCCGCAGTCGGAGGAAGCCCGACGGCGAGTCGCTCAACGCGAGCGCCGCTGTCTCGATTGATCGGTCACCGGGAATGAGATCGATACCTGCATCCGTGCCGCGAATCAGCGCGCCTATCGGCTGCCCTGGTGCGGAGATGCAACTGCCGATGCCCTGCTCTATCGGATCGCGCGTGAGCAAGCGCGTGAGCGATGCCTGGGGATCAAGGTCTACGACCAATGTTCGCATCCCTCGCTCCATCAGCGCGCCCGCGAGATTCAGCGTCGTCGTCGACTTCCCGCTTCCGCCTTTGCGATTCAGGATCGCGACGATCTTGTCTCGTTGTGTCATGCGTCACCTCGCCATTTGCCAATCACCACGTCAAGAGTTCCATCAGGCGGCGGTGTTCGCGCCATCCGTCGTCGCCATCACCACGAGATCTTCCACGACCTTGAAATAGTATGGCATCCGATTCTTCGTCCCCTCGGGGCTGCCGTCCGTTGCCTCGCGTTCGATGTTTCCCCGTTGCTGCGTGATCCGGCGAGCTTCGTGGAGCACGATCACGAATGTCTCTTCGTCGAGTTGGCTCTCTTGCCAGAGCCGCATCGCCCGTGTGCAGTTGCTTCGTTCATGTTTGCGGTCGTGGAACAGGACCGAATATCCGCCGATGATTTGAGCGATCAACTCCGAATGCAGCCAATCTTCAATTGCTGATGGCTCGGGTGCGTGTTCAATCTCCTTTTTATCCACAATCGGGAGGTTCTTCGAAAGCTTCGAATGATCTGTCTTTTGTTTAACTGTTTGTTGTTCGACTGTTTCTTGTGGGTGCGCTAGAACGTACGCCCGGGGTACGCTCTGATGTACTCCCCCGTCAGGAAGCGGCATACCCCCGGGTGCGCTAAAGCGTACGGGGGGGTGCGCTGTGGCGTACGGGGGTATGCGCTCACTCGGATCCGGTACCACTTCGTCGCCCAACCCGAGATTGTGGACCCGTGTGCGGACGTTCAGCGCATACACCGTGGGCCGCGATCCCGTGAGCCTGTCGGATTGCTGATGGGCGAGGATCAGATTCTTCTGGCGGAGCGAGCGGAGCGCTTCAAGTACTGTCGTCCGTTTCATGCCGGTGCCGAGGTCGAGGCGGCGACCATCGTGCGTGACGATGCCGCTGCAAAGTTGTTCGATGCTGATCGCGTCCGCGGCCTTCTTGAAGCCGAATGTGCGGCGCACGATGTAAAGCAGCACCTTCAATTCCGCACCGGTGAGATAGGCCATTACCCAATCTACGAGGTCGTCCGGGACCTGCGTGTAGGCTGGCGCATCAAGGCCGTCGAAGCGTGCCCAGTCGATCGACGGCAGCGTTAGTTTCGTATCTTGTCGCTTCGCCATCCGCATTCCCCTCGCTCTACGTAACCGTCGGTCGATCGCGCACCGCGACTAATCTCATTTGAGGATAGCACGCGAGAGCATTTACATTCAAGAATGACGATGTACACTCCTCCCGAGGCTGCACCGAACACCGCACGAAGGCTCAATCACCTGCGAACGTTCGCTGTCATTAAGCATAGACATGGTGTCAATGTTACGCTCATGAGAAGGATTAAGGCTCGGAGAAGGATTTATTCTCCGAGCCTCATTTTCCTGATCGATCGTATTTATTTCATGAGCGTGATTAACGTGAAGAGTTGTCCGAGTCGCCGGTGTCCTCAGAGAGGCGCCTGCGGAGACGCGAGAGAATTTCATCCCGATGCTCGGCAGCGAATGCGAATATCTCCTCATGTACGTCGAATTTCTTGGCGTCGAGGTTGTCGCTCAGATACAGTGTGGTGATTACGTCTTTGCAGAAGGAGTTCGCGGCTTTCCAGCGGTCCCGATCCACGTAGATCGACTGGCGCTCGCGGTTGTGATCCTCGGGCGGTCTGCCAGGGCCGCGATCTACTGTGAATCGCTGACCCATCGTCGCGAGTCGCTTGCGGCGCTCATCGACCAACGGGGGCCTCCTTCCCGACCTTCGCCATCGCATATTGGGCGAGTTCCGTATACATGTTGCAGATTTCCTGGCGCACCTTCTCCTCGCCGCTGTTATGAGTACGGTAGGTAAAGATCGAACATCCTGCGCCCCACGCATCCTGCAGCATCCCCCTGAGCGGGAAGGCAAACGGCGTCACATGGGGGATGATCTCGCGGAAATCGGTGAGCACTGATTTCGCGAGGTTGGTCGTGCGAACCAAGTTCGGTACGACCGCGAGTACGTTGATCTTGATCCGCAGCGCCTTCTCAATGGTCTCGATCTGGTAAATGAGAAGTTCGAATGCGCGCACGCTCGTCGGCTCGGCTTGTACGGGGATAATCACATTCTGCGCGGCGTTGAGGGCATTGTCCGTCAGCGGACCGAGGTTCGGCGGGCAATCGATGAGGATCCAGTCATAGTCCGGTCGCATGTCCTCCAGCAGAAGTCGCAATTTGTGTTCTCTGTTCTTCGCGCCCCAGAGTTGCTGCTCCACGATTGTCATCTCCACTGTCGCAGGAATCAGGTCGAAGTGATCGTTCGGAGCACCAATCACGAGCTTCGACACAGGCGGGGGATCGCGATCAACCAGATAGTTGTACAGGGACACCTCGGCGGTGTCGTAATATGCCTTCAGGCCAACACCCTCGGTCAGATGTCCTTGCGGATCGAGATCGATGAGGAGGACTTTCTCTCCCATCTGGGCAAGTGCGGCCCCGGTGTTAATGGTCAGGGTCGTCTTGCCGACTCCACCCTTCTGGTTTGTCACCGCGATGGTGACTGGCATCGTGAACGCTCCTTACTTCGTGAGTTCTCATCACTTTCGGAGCGATCATCACATAATTTGTACGTACAGTCAAGCGCAGACGCACGATTGAGCGATAATAGGAAATGACTCATTGCCTTCCGATCCGTTCCCGCACCTGCGGCTGGAAAGGGGAGATCGTGAAGACCCTCCGTGCTTGAATCAGTAGGCGAGTAGTGATGTGAGTACCGCGAATGCGATGCCACTGATTGCCGCACCAGTCAACGCTCCTGCTATGACTTGTGCCGAAGTATGGTCCCCCACCTCGACCCGCGCCCAACCAACAATTGCAACCAATGGGGCGAGGAGAAGCATGTGCCAGCCGAATAGTTCGATAAAGATGACCACGATGCCGGCGATGACGCCGGCGTGAATCGAGATCTTCCAGAACAGCGTAATCAACAGCGCGACGACGAGACCAGCGATACTCGCGCCGATCAATGCAATCAGCTCTCGCGGAGAACCGAGGCTGACGAGGGCGACGAGCGTGATCAACACCGCGACGAAGAAGACGAGCAGAATATGTGGGCGCTGTGCCCGCAAACCGACGTGATGATCGGTGACGCTCCCGTTGCGGACCTGGCGAAGCAGGTAACCAAATGGCACGAGCAAACCCAGCAGCACTCCGATAGCGATTCCCCGTATTGCCTCAGCCGTCGCCTGCGCGAAATACCACGCGATGAACGTAATAACGATCACGCCAATCGGTACCGGCGCGAAGACCTCGGTGATGATCTTCGCTAAACGCTTTCTGAAACGCATACTAGCGGCCTGTTGTGAGGTGGTCATCACTCGCCTATCGCCTCCCGATCGACATGATGGGAACTGGGGGAATGTCGGAGCGTGCTTTGTGATCGTACGGCACTATCCTTATAGGCGCGTGCGACATTCTTCAAGTGTCGCACCTCATCCTCAAGATTGGCACCGGTCAGTAGCAACGCCTTCGCGAGTGGTTGCGAAGCGCGCCGATCTTCCCGTTTCGCTTGTATCGCTTGTGCAATGAGACGTGCTTCAGTTGCCGCTTCTTCCCTTTCATCATTCGTGGCTGTCCGTTGGCAGAAACTGTCCTCACCCTTTACTACATCTGCGGCGATGTACGGCTGGAGGGCCATGATGCCATCATGGATTTCCGTTACACGCCGATAGAGTCGGAAGCTCACGTCACGGAACGTGAGGAAGTCCGCGCCCTCCGACGGTGGTGGATCGAGCGCAATCTGTGGCATTGACCGATAGAGATCCCGCCAAAGTGGGAAGAGTTGTTGCAGAGCGCGATACTGTCCGACCCAATGCACGAGCCCGATCAGTCCACCACTCAGCACAGCGACGAGAAAGCCGCTTAGGAGCGCGTTCGCGAGTCTTGCATCGTATGGTGCATTGTGCGCGAACCGCGTGCGGCGAAGCAGGACGTAGACACATTCGTTCGCCGAATACGCGGTGCCAAGGCCCCAACCGATGGTTTGGAGCCGTGCCCACAGTCGCCGGTGTGCCTGGTTAATGCTGCGGATCACTTGACCATTGCGCAGGGAGAGGGCGAACAGGTTGTACATCGCCAGCCCGATATACGCGAATAGCACAATCCGATACTCGGCAACATAGGGCGCGGCGCCATAGCGCTCCTGGAAATCCGAGGGCGCGGATTGCGGGACGGACATTTGACTAAAGAGGATTGTCATCACACCAATTGTGCCGATCATTAGCCATACGCTACTCAACATGCCTCGTCCGCGCGATTGGTAGCGGAGGAGTTTCGTGATCACGGTCTGAAATGCCCATGCGCTGATCACACCGAGGCTATTGCCGAGGAGACGTGCAATATTCGGGACACCAGTCACACGGTCTATCGTGCGATAGATCGGCGGATGGAAGACCGTCAGCGCAAGCCCAAGTGCGAGCAGAGCACCAAGGTACGAGCGTTGGATGTCGTCGCGCGGCCACCAGTGGAGAGTTTGCAACTTCCAGATCAATGATCCCCAAATGAGCAGAAGGGTCCCGACACTGAGCACGCTCTGACTCATGAGCACATCCCTTCCAGATTGTCGAGCAGACGGAGCGTGCCCGCGATGTCTGGATCGCCGATCGCGGTGTTTGCCTGTGCGTGATTGACACGCTCCAAGATGAGCGAGGCGAGAATCTCCGCTTCCTGTTCCTCTTCATCCGAATAATGATTGCGTTGCAACGCCCGCAGCCGTTCAATAGTCGCGGTGGCATGGAGTAGTGACTGCAGACCTTCTACACCGGTTGCAATCCCGCGGTGATCACACAGGATGTGACTGAGTTCGTGCAAGATGACGTGCTGCCGGTGCAACGGCGAGGTCTGCTCTTCAAAGAAGACGATGTCAACTGAAGGCATGGCAACCCACGCGCCCGAAACTCCGCCATTTAGCGCCATCGGTTGCAACGAAATCGGCCGCTCGCGACGATTAGCAACCTCTTCCGTAAATGTCTGTATATCAAAGGGAATTGGGATCGAAAGGTCTCGTAGGCGCGCTTCGCAGCGTCGGCGTACAGTTTTCATTTCCATGGATTTGGGTCCCCCGAGAAGATTATTCCTCGTCCGCTTCCGTGTGTTGGCTCGTGTCGCCGTCGGGCGGTCGCCGGTGCCCTTGTCGGCCAGCGTGCAGCCCTTCGATCTGGCGCGCTTGCTCGATGATCTGCCCGATCGCCTTGAGTGTGTCGGGCGAGAGATCCACCGCGCGGAGCGCCAACCTACGCACATCCGCATCGAGCGCGATTGGCAATGACTCGATCTGCTCGTAGAGCCGGGCAGACTCCTCCGTGTCGAAGAAATAGGTCACCGGCACACCAAAAAAATCGGCGAGCGCCTCGATTTGCCGCATCTTCGGATTGTCTTTCTTACCAGTGCGCAGTTCCCACAGGAGCGAATCCGACATCGTGGTGACACCGCGCGCGCGGATGCCGCGAGAGACTTCCTCATACGAGTATTCGCGTCGTCCGGCAGGACGAACCGCCTGGAAGAGACGGTCGAGCTTCTCTGCCAGCGTCGGGTGGGCCATCAGCACTTACTCCACCATGCGTCGGTGGCACGCCGCAGTCGGCACGCCATTTACCGATAGAGATGATACCACACGAAAACCACACTTGCGGATGGTCCGCAGATCACGTACTATCTGCAATAGTGAATGAAATGATGATTCGTTTTCATTTACGGATGAACGGCGAGGAGCAAACATGGCTCGTACCGTTGCGATCACACCGACTGTGCTGCGGACGCTCTCGCGACCCGAACCACCGCCGGATCTGCACGACCGGATCGTTGTGGCGATCCGTGCGGAGGCGGCACGCCAGCGGCGTCAACGTCTTCGCCGCTTCGCCGCGATCGGACTCATCGCCGGTTTGGCCCGCGTCGTCATGCTGCATGGTGACACGCGCTAAGAAAGGAGCATTCTATGTCTTGGCCCAATCGCATAGATGGGCGCGCCCCGGAAGCGATGGAAACCAGTACGCACGACATGATACGTGACTGGACCTCGGACTCAGCGGAGAGTGATTCCGCAGTGCATCATGCGACCACTTCGATGCGGATCGCGCCAATGCGATCCGCGACGTCGGGGCAACGGGTACCACTCCCGAGCACGCCCCCACCCGGTATTCCCGTCCCTGACCTCCGCGTACGACCGCCTGTCCCAGTCGTGCCGTGGCCGATCCGTGCGCAACACTGGCTGCGCGTTCGGACCCAGACGGGGCGCGTCGAGACTGAGTACGACGCACGGATAGCCGACGCCATGGCCGCGATGTCCACCGGCTGCCATACCCTCGCCACTATAGGCCCGAAGGGCGGTCCCGGTAAGACCACTGTCGCTCTCACCACTGGCCTCGTTCTCGCCGAGGTGCCTCTTGCCCGCCCGATCGTCGTCGAACTCAACCCTGACTGGGGGACGATCGATCAGGTGCTCGGCGACACGAATCCGAGGACGATCCAGGATCTGCTCCAGAACCTCACCGCGGTCAATCAGGCGGGGATCGGCCTCCTGCAAGGCTATGTGACGATGTGGGGACGGCTCCCCGTCCTCACCGCGCCAAGCCGCCCCGTTGCGATGGCCCGTCTATCCCCGCGCGACTACGAACGTGTGCTGAAACTCCTCTCCGTCCACTATAACCTCATTATCCTCGACTGCGGCACCGCCTTCACGCAGCGGCTCAACCAGTTCGCCATCCAGGCGGCGGACCACCTGCAGGTCGTCGGTTGGCCCGATCACGCGACGATGCAGAAGACGGTCGCGGCGATCGACTACTTGGCGAGCAGCCGATACGCCCACGACTATCAGGGCGTACTCGCCGAACTGACTACCGACCATTCTGCCGTCCGAGCCCGGACGCTCGCTGACATGACGCTGGTCGTCAACGGTGCAGGCTTCCCGTCGGGTACGGCGGCGATCGATATCGCGCGAGTGCGGATGGCGGTCACCGGGCTCAACGCGGTCGTGCCGCTACCGTACTCCGCCCCGCTGCGGCGGATGCTTGGCGATGGCACGCTGACGATAGAGGCGCTGCCTGCGGAGTACCGCCGGGCCGCTAAAAGGTTGCTGGTCTCGGTGTTCGAGCGATTGGCGAACGTGTAAGGAGGTATCTGTCATGCCCAGTTTGATCCCCTGCATCCTCACCACGCCCCGGCTCCTGGTGTCACTCGCCGCCACCGGCGACGCGAGCCAGATGGGCGACTTCTTTAAAAAGGTCTATGAGCAATTGCTCATCCCGGTCGCCGCCCCGATCGGCATCCTGATGTTTACGGTCGGCGCGGTGATGTTTCTGCTGGGGCGGCGCGATGGGGTGGAAAAGATGCTCTACGCTGGTAGCGCGCTCTTCCTGATCGCCTTCGGTCCCTTCATCGTCACCAAGCTCTGGGAGATCCTCACCGGACTCGGCGGCGGTGTCGCGCATTGATGCTTGGAGAGGAGGGGCGAGCACATGTCACGCAGAATCAACCGCACGCCACGTCATCTCGATGACCCGCTCAAGATCCTCGGCTTCAGCCTCGTCCAATGGGCGGTGCTCGCCATCGGCGCGCTCTGTCTGTGGTCCTGTCTCGTGCTGCTCCCTCCGGTCATTCCGGCGACCCTACGGCTCAGTCTCGGCGCGCTGCTAGTCGGCGTGCCGCTCGGATGGACTTTCGCCGGGAGTACTGCTCGATCCGTGTTCGAGTTGCCCTGCCGCGTCTGGCACAGCCTCGCCACGCCCACCGACTATCTTCCCGGCCCACCGCGTCGTGGCCCGCTCGCGCTCGCGCTCACTGAGCGCACAGCGCGGGAGGCGTCGCCGGATGCGTAGGGGTGCAGTCGCGGACCTCCTGCCCGTACTCGCCGTCGAGGAGGGCCACTTCATCACCGTCGATGGGCGGATTGGTACGGCACTCGCCTGCACAGGCATTAACCTGGCGATCCAGTCGGACGAGGCGGCCACGACGATAGCCGCGCTCTTTGCGGATACGCTCAACTACCTGCCACTTGGTGCCCACCTCGAACTACTCGTCGTCAACAGTCCGCTGCGCGCCGACGAGTGGATGCCGCGTCACCTCGCCCAGTTCCATCCTCCCGCAGGACTCGCGGGGTACGTTGAGTATCTGGCAGATGCGTATCGGCGTGAGCTGGGTGGGCAGCACATCCCGGACCTCCAGTTCTCTGCGGTCCTCTCACTGCCGGGAGCCACAGAAAACCGCCGACCGCGTCAGCATCGCATCCTCAAGGCGGATCGCGCGATCTACCAGGAAGCGCTGGCAGCGCTGACCCAGGCCGGGAGCGAATTGGCGCACGCGCTCGCTGAACTGGAGATCGTCGCGACTCCCCTCGGGCGACAGGGGCTGCTGAATATTCTGTGGCAATGTGCCAACCCGACGTGGAGCCAGGACGTCCTCGCACCCTCCCACGCGGCCTCGCCCGCCGACGTGCGTACCCTGCGCGACCGGCTCGGGCAGACCCGCCTCTTGCGGCGGGCAGACATGCTCTGCCTCGATCGCGGCTACGAGACGACGATGAGCCTCCGGGCGCTTCCCGACGGCACGTACCCAGGCTGGCTGCGCGCGCTGATGGCGACTGGCGTCGCCTTCCGCTTCGCCCTACACATCGAGGCGCTCAGCAAGGAGAAGGAACGCCAGACCCTTTCCCGCACGCTGCGTCAGCGCCACGCGGTGCTCGCCGAGCGACGGTACCAGGGGAGCAGCCCGGACATCGAGCAGGAGGAGGCCTACGGCGAAGCGCAGGATCTCCTGCGCGCCATGGCGACGACCGATCTGCGCACCTTCCGCACCGCCATCTTTGTTACCGTCCGTGCTAGCACCCCTAACGATGTCGCGGCAGCATCTCGCACGGTGGGAAAGGCATTGGGAGACGCCGGTGGCACGGCGATCGACCGCTGTCAGCTTTACCAGGATGTCGCCTGGCAGGCGACCCTCCCTCTCGCGCACAACCCGGCTGGGATGACGTATCGGACGGTGACGACCAACCTCGCCGACACGCTGCCCTTCCTCCACCACCGCGCTGGCACGCGCGGCGGACCGCTGATCGGCTTCTCCCATCCCGGCCACGAGGTGGTGACGCTCGACATGTACGACCCGGTGCTCGACAACAGCAACCTCACCTGCCTGGGGATCAGCGGCAGCGGCAAGACGATGTTCGCCCAGAGCTTCGCACTGAAGCATATCGCGAGGGGCGGCCGGGTGATCGTGCTCGACCGCTCGACGGGACACTGGGATGATCTGGTGGGCGCGGTGCCTGGGGCAGTCGTCCACCGGGTGCTGCTGGACAGCGGTTTCCGCATCAACCCGTGGGAATTGCCACGTCGTACGAGCGAGCCGAGTCAGACGAAGCTCGAATATCTGCTCGATCTCCATACCTTGCTCGTCGGCGAGTTGCACGGCGGAGCGCCCGCGCTCACGGCGCAGGAGCGGGCGCTCCTCGAAGGCGCGTGCCGTGCGGTGTATGCGGAACATGCCAGGGGGGCGGAGGCAGCACCGGGACCGTACGAGCGACACCTCTTCGACTGGCTCCGCCGCGTGGAGACGCACGAAAGCAGCGCGGAGGGCGACGCGCTCCGTCGCAAGCAGTACCGCGCACTCGCCGAGCGGCTCGTCCCCTACGTCCATGGCAGCACCTATGCCGGACTGCTCGATGGGCCGACGACGGTGCGGCCGGATGCCCTTCTGGAGGTCTTCAACTTCAAAGGGCTGGCGGACCGGCTCGTTCCTCTCGCCATGATGCCCCTCATCGAGTACATCTGGGCGGTGATCGCCGATCCGACGCGGCCGACGCTCGTCGTGCTCGATGAGGGGTGGAGTCTCCTCAATAATCCGGCCTCGGCGCGCTTCGTGGCGGAGGCGACGCGGACCGGGCGGCATCACGGCATCATCACTCTCAACCTCAGCCAACTTGTCACCGACTACGAGGGGCCGCTCGGTCAGGCGGTGATCGACAACGCTGCGGTCTCCCTCCTCCTCGCCCAATCCGATCATGCACTGCCCTCGGTACAGTCGGTCTTCCATCTCTCGGCGGACGAGCGCGCGATGGTCGGGCGACTGCGGACGGTCAAGCAGGTGCGAGCGGGCGCCTACCTGCACTCGCGACGTGGCGCGGATTCCGGCGAGATCAGTCTCTACGTCACTCCCGAGGAGTACTGGCTCTTCACTTCGGTGCCGACGGAGCGGAAGCTGCGGCAGGCCGCGATCGCGCAGCATGGCGGGGACGTCTGGGCGGCGGTGCGGGAACTAGCCCAAGGGAACCATACCGAGCACACCGATGAGAGGGTGCCGATCCGGATCGTGGCGAGCGGCGCATGAAGCTGGTGGTGAGTGCGCTTGTTGCCGTGCTGCTCGTGCCGCTCCTGCTGCTCGCCGTGGCCGCCGCAGGTGTAGCCGCCCTTGCGCGCACGCTTAACCCGCTCGGGCATTTGCCTGGGCTGCCAGGGAGTGGGCCGCTCGGCCCCTTCGTCCAGGCGGCCGGGGCGGTCTATTACGCGAGCACGGTGAGCCTGTCCGGTGGGGACGATGCGAACACCCGGGTATCGATCCATGACCTCGGCTTTGGCCCCTCAGATGCCACGCGTATCGATCGTCTCATCACGGCGATTAATCCCAGAAGCCCGCTCGTGGGTCAGGGAGAGACGATCCTCCATCTTGGGCAACAGTTCGGGGTGGACCCACTCTTGATCGCACAGTGGCAACTGGAGAGCAACATGGGCACGGTGGGGATCAATAGCCCGAGCAATGGCGGCAACATGATCTGGGCCGCCGCTAAGCCCTATGCGGAGCAGTACGGCTGCGCGCCCGGACCGTCGACGACGGGGCATCAGTGGGCGACATGCCCCAACGTTGAGGCGGGGCTCGGCATCTGGTTCAACTACGTCGGAATGTTCTACCGGCAGACCGCCGATCTCGCCGACTACGCGCGTATCTATGACCCGTGCAGCGATCCGGGCAACGTCGGACTCTCCTGCGGCGACGCATACGCCCGCTTGCTGCTTGCTCTCGTCCGGCAGCACGCCGGGGCGCCGGTCGCCCCGCTCGTCCCGGCGCAAGGGAGACAGGATCCGGAGACGGGCGATTGCGTGCCCCGTCTGCCGGTACGCAGCGCGATGGAGAATCTGACGCCAGCGACGGGAGTCGCGGCAGTCATGCAGGTGGTCTTCGGCGGTAAAGCTTTCCCGATCACGCAGGCGTATGGCGTCTCCCCGCTCGGCGGCGAACCCGCATTCCTCGGCTACCCGCACTTCCATACCGGTATCGATTGGGGTGCACCAATGAACACGCCGCTGTACGCCCCGGCCGCTGCGGTCGCCGAGCCGCGCAGCTACGGTGGGGCGTTGATCGAGTCGCTGCACATGGCCAACGGCTACACATGGAACCTGCTGCACCTCAACACGCAGATCGCGCATGGATTGGTAGCGCAGGGAGAGCTGATCGGATACAGCGGCAACACAGGCTACTCCACGGGGCCACACCTGCACATCGAGCTCATCGATGCCGGCGGGCAGTGGGTGCCGCCCGAGGAGTGGACCTGCCATCTCGCGTAAGGAGTGCATCATGATGCGACGGATTGGACTCGTGTTTCTCCTCATCGATCTCGTCCTTGGGATGCTCGTCGCCCGCCCGATCGGCGCGGAGCCACCGATCCCAACCTCAATTCCTAGCACGGCAACGCCGACCGCTACCCCGACTAGCGCTCCCGGAGCGGGATCGGTCTCTACACCGGCGACGAACACGGATAGCGAGGAGCCACCTGTGGCAACTGAGCCGCCCGACACGAGCGACCCCGCAACGAGCGTCAAGGTCGGCAAGGGGCCGTTCGGCTTCTCCATCGACCTCGGTGACTGGATCGGTAAACTCCTCCGCGGGCTGTGGAAAGCCCTCGGCGTCGATGTGATCGGCAAGTTCGGCGACGAGATCGCCGGATGGCTCCTCACCAACCCCGACTTGACGACGAGCGCGGGGCAAATGGGCAACGTGCAACGGATGGCCGATGCGCTGCGGCTCGCCTCGCTCTCGCTCGTCATTGTCCTCTTCCTCGTGGCGGTCTATCGATTCTGGCTCGGCGGTGAGGAGGCACCGCAGGCCTCTCTTGGTCGACTCCTCGGCGTGCTCTTCGCCTTGGGCTTCTATAAGCCGCTTGTCGGATGGCTGATCGGCGGTAGCAACGCGCTCACCGGCGGCGTGCTCCATGCAGGAACGAATGCTGCGCAGCCGTCGTTCGGGGCGATCCTCACGGCAATCCCGGATACCGGGGCGCTCTGGGCGCTCGCGGGGGTGATCGCACTCGCCTTCCTGATGGTGATTGGTGTCGTGCGGATGCTCGGCTTTGCCTTCTTACTCGTGCTGTACGTTGCCGGTCCACTCGTCCTGCCGCTCGGTCTCGTACCGGAGACGGCGGGCTATTGCGCATTGTGGGCGAAGCACGGGGCAAAGCTACTCTTCTGGCCGGTGGTCTGGGCGATCGAGTTCCGGCTCTTCGACGCGCTGCGGGAAGGGCTCTACCTGCCGGACTCCGGGGGCCACGCGATCCTCGCGCCGTTCGCCGCGTTGGGGATGCTGCTGGTGATGGTGAAGACGCCAGTCCTGCTGCATTCCGGCTCGTTCGAGCAGCACGCGCGCACCGCCGGGCGGGTGGCGCGGACGGTCGTGGTGACGATGGCCACCGGCGGTGCCGGAGGCGCGTCGGGTGCCGGGAGCGGCGCGGCGGCGACCGGTGCGCAGGCGACCGCGGCCACCGCATCACGATCGGTGACGAACCCGTGAGCGTGCTGCCGATTGCCAATGTTGTACGGAGAGATCGTCGGCGTATAGACTGTCGCTGCGGTTTCCTGGACTGCCGGTGCCAACCTCGAGCGACGGCGAAGGCAAGATAAAGGGGCATGCACCGATTGACCATATCGCGCATCCCCGCGCGACGCGACGCATGCACCGGCACCTCGCGCGGGCACGGACGAGGATGCACCTGGCGGGCATTTCGCGCATGGCAATGCGAAGCGACACATGCACCGACGGGCGATCGGATGGGCACGACGCCCCGCGACGAGCGGATATGAGAGGAGACACTGAGATGGGGACGGAGCGGACGGTACTCTATTTGCAGGTCGAAACCGTACGGGCGCTCATCGGCTATGGACTGCGCCATACGTCGCGGTTCCGTTCCCGGTCGGCCGCCGCCGACCACCTGCTGCGGCGGGCGCTGATGGGGGAACTGGACGAGGGGATGGAGGGTGTGCTCGCCCCGACGCTTGTCCGTGCTGTGCGCGAGACCGTCCGGCGTGAAGTCGCCGATCAGACGCGGCCGCTCATCGAGCGACAGTCGCAGCGACTGGCCGGGCTACTCGTGCAGAGCGGCAAGGATGCCCACCGTGCGGCGCGAATCGCCGAGGTTGCGCTCGGACACCTGCTCGCCGATCCTGCCCGCGCCGCGCGGGTGGTCGATGAGGCGGATCTTCAAGCGGGCGCCCGGTATCGCCGGAGCACTCCTCAGGGCCAGGGACCGGGGCGCGACGTGCCACCGGGGACTCCATCGGGCCAACCAGGGGAACGCCGGTGAGGGCCGTGATCCTCCGGCATAGCTACACGCGCAACCGCGACACCGCGCGGGCGGCGCTGCGCTACTACCAGATGCGACCGCGCGGTAAGGGGGAGTCGCCGCGCAGGCTCTTCACGAAGGAGGGCACCGTGAGCCGGGACGAGGCGTACCGGATGCTCGACGAGCATCAGGCGCGGGGATACCTCGTCCATCGGCTGATGTTCAGCCCCGCCGCCGACGAGCAGCCGGACGATCTATGCAACCTCACTCGCCATGTGTTGCGCGAACTCGAGAAGGAACGCGGTGTCACCCTGCACTGGGTCGGGGTAGAGCATCACAACACCGATCACCCCCACGTCCACATTGTCCTGTCCGGCGGCACGGAGACGCGCGACGGACGGCGCGAAGTGCGCCTCGACCGCGCCGATTACGCCCGCATGATGGAGGGCGGGAGGGACTACTGCCGGGCCGAGGCCCGGGAACGGACCGAATGGGAGCGGGCCCTCGCGGATGCCGCGACGCGGATCTCGCGGGGAGAGCACGATGCCGAAGATCCGCGCGCGGGGAGGGATGACCATGACCGCTAAACGCGGGACGCTGCTCGCCGTGGTGCTGTTCGCTATTGTTGCCGCGTGGGACGTGAGCAGGGCGGGGACCGCCGCCGATATCGTCCGGGGCGGTCGGCACCAGTTCCGACGCATAGAGCTTGTCGCGGCGTATCCGGCCATCCGCGTAGAGGAGAGCATCGCGAGCCTCTCGACCGCGCCGGCGGATGGGCGCGAGACGGGGGCACGCGCATGGTTTCATCGCCCGTTCGGCGAGC
>CAVXPY010000024.1:0-158823 GCA_963763655.1 uncultured Chloroflexia bacterium | reverse complement strand
TTGGGTCACGCTCCCGGAGCCCGTGATGGACCCATTCAACACCAAGGTGTTGGATAAGTTAACGGCCAGGCTGGCGTTGTTCACGATGTTTCCCGCCGGCCGTGCCGCCATTGCCGATCTGGAGCGCGCCGCCGCTGATCGTCGTACCGCCGGTATAGGTGTTCTGGCCGGTCAGAATGGTCGTGCCGGTGCCGCTTTGGGTGACGCGCCCGGATTCGGTGATCGAGCCATTCAACAGCAAGGTGTCGGATCGGTTAACGACCAGGCTGCTGGCGTTGTTCACGATGTTCCCCGTGATGCTGCCGGCCGCCCCGCCATTGCCAATTTGGAGCGCGCCGCCGCCGATCGTGGTGCCGCCGGTGTAGGTATTCTGGCCGGTCAGAATGGTCGTGCCCGGGCCGCTTTGGGTGACGCTTCCGGACCCGGTGATCGAGCCATTCAACAGCAAGGTGTTGGATAGCTTAACGATCAGGCTCGCGTTGTCCACGATGTTCCCGGTAATGCTGCCGGCCGCGCCGCCATTGCCGATCTGGAGCGCGCCTCCGTCGATCTCGGTGCCGCCGGTATAGGTGTTCTGGCCGGTCAGAATGGTCGTGCCCGTGCCGAGCTGAGCGATGCTCCCGCTGCCGATAATCTGGCCACTGAAGACGTACGTGTTCGAGTGGTCAAAAATCAGGCCGCCTTGGTCCGTCACGTTCCCGGTGATGCTCCCGGTCGCCCCGCCGTTCCCAAATTGAATGGCGCCGGCGCTAATCGTGGTAGGATGGTCGTGCCCGTGCCGCTTTGGGTGACGCTCCCGGACCCGGAATATGGAACCGTCCAAAAGCAAAGTTTTGGACAAGTTAACGACCAGGTCGGCGTTGTTCACGACGTTCCCCGTGATGCTGCCGCGCCCCCATTGCCCTGATCCCGAAGCGTCCCGCCGCTGATCGTCGTGCCGCCAGTGTACGTGTTCTCGCCCGTGAGGGTGAGCGTGCCGACGCTCTCTTCGATCACCGAGCCTGTCCCCGTGATCTGGCCCGAGAAGACGTAAGTGTCGGAACGCGCAAAGTCCAGGATGGCGTTGTTGGTCACATTACCCTGAAGCGTGCCGCTCGTCCCGCCATTGCCGAGACGGAGCGCACCGCCGCTGATCGTGGTGCCGCCGGTGTACGCGGCGGCTCCGGTCAGGCCTAAGCGACCCGCCCCACTTTGACCAGCGTGGCGACCGCGCTCTGCTCCTCCCCGATCGTTCCGGCATAAGTGGTGGAAGTCCCAGACTCCCGACGGTCAGGCTTAGCGTGGGTTGGCCGCCCTGGATGTAAAGATAGGGAGCGCCGCCGCTGCCTTGAGCGAGCCCAGCGCGAGCTTTCCGTTCGGGTTCAAATCGTAGAAGGTTCCCCCATTTATGACGACCTTGGCGGCGCCCCCGGTGGAGCCCGAGTAGAAATCCACCTCTCCCGAAGGCCCGATGGTGATGGTCGCCTGGCCCGCCACGGTGAAGGATCTCGACCTTCAGTTCTACCGACCATACGCGCAGGTGATGGACCTTTACGGACGGTCTGCCGTGGGCGCGGTGGTTCGTCGGCGGGCAGTACGAACTACGTCCACAACGCGCTCGATAAACACGCGGCGGGCCCGCACGCGCGAAGACCGCGCTGATCTGGGAGGGCGACGACGGCGCGACGCGACCCTGACGTACCGCGCACTGTGGGAGGAGACGAACCGCCTCGCGGGTGCGCTCGCGCGCTCGGCATCGGCCGGGCGACCGCGTCGGCATCTATATGCCGATGCTGCCGGAAACGGCGGCCGCGCCCTTCGCCGTCGCGAAGATCGGCGCGGTCGCCGTGCCCGTCTTTTCCGGCTACGGGGCGGAGTCGGTCGCCACGCGCCTCGCGGATGCGGAAGCGGTCGCGCTGATCACCGCGGATGGCTTTCTGCGGCGCGGCAAGCCGGTCCCCTCAAAGAGACTGCCGATGCCGCGCTCGCGGACGTGCCGGTACGTGCGGCAGCGTGGTCGTCGTCCGGCGGACAGCGAGCCGGTGCCTATGAGCCGGGGCGCGATCATGGTAGGCACGCTTCGTCCCGCTCAGCCCACCGACCTACGAGACGCTGGCGACGGCGCCGGAAGATCCGTGCATGATCATCTACACCTCCGGCACGACGGGCAGGCCGAAGGGGGCCGTGCACACGCACGACTGCTTCCCGCTCAAAGCGACGCAAGACCTCGCGCACTGTTTCGATCTGCAGGCGGACGATACGCTCCTCTGGGTGACCGACCTCGGCTGGATGATGGGGCCGTGGGCGATCATCGGCACCCTGACGCTCGGCGCGACGCTGGTGCTCTTCGAGGGCACGCCGGACTACCCGGGAACCGGACCGCCTCTGGGCGCTCGTCGAGAAGTACCAGGTTACGGTCTGGGCGTCGCACCCACCGTCGTGCGCTCCCTGATGAGCAAGGGCGAGGCATGGCCGCAGAAGCACGACCTCTCCTGCCTGCGCGTGCTCGGCTCGACGGGCGAGGCATGGAACCCGGACCCGTGGCGCTGGTTCTTCGATCATGTCGGCGGCGGTCGCTGCCCGATCATCAACTACTCCGGCGGCACGGAAATCTCCGGCGGCATCATTAGTAGCTTCACCATCCTGCCCCTCAAACCGACCTGCTTTTCCGGCCCGGTGCCGGGCATGGCGGTCGATGTGGTCGATGACGCGGGTAATCCCGTGCGCGATGCCGTCGGTGAACTGGTGATCCGCAATGCGTGGCCGGGGATGACGCGCGGCTTCTGGAACGACACGGAGCGCTATGAGGAGGCGTATTGGTCGCGCATCCCCGGCCTCTGGGTGCATGGTGATTTCGCGCGCATCGACGAGGACGGCTTCTGGTACATCCTCGGGCGCTCGGATGACACGATCAAGGTCGCGGGCAAGCGCGTCGGCCCGGCGGAGGTCGAATCGGCGGCGGTTTCCCATCCTGCGGTGGCAGGAAGCGGCGGCAATCGGCAGTGCCGCACGCCGTGAAGGGCGATGTGATCGTCGCCTTCGTCGTGCTCCGGCCCGGCAATGAGCCCGACGAACCACTCGGCGCGCGATCGAAGCGAAGATCACCGACCAACTCGGTAAGGCACTCAAACCGGAGGCGGTGAAGTTCGTTGACAGACCTGCCGAAGACGCGCAACGCGAAGGTGATGCGGCGGGTGATCCGCGCCCGCTATCTCGATCTGCCGCTCGGCGACATCACCGCGCTGGAAAACCCCGCCGCAGTCGATGGCATCGGCGCGGCGCGGTAGGGGCGGACACCGCGTGTATTGATTCGGTATACTGCACGCAGGATGGCGTCACAACGTGGTGCCGCCATGCAACGATAACGGAGAGGTGCCACGCGCGATGAAGCAACTCTTTATTCTTCTCTGGGTACTCTGGGCACAGATGCTCTGGGTCTTTGGCGTCCCGTCGATCTACTTTCTACGCATCAGCGATTGGCGGGCGGGCGTCTCGATCCCCTGCCTCTTCGCGACGCTCTACTTCGGCTGGCGGCTATTCCGCCGCACTCGCCAGGAGTGGCAGCAAAGCAGTTGAGCGCGGGAGCGTAGGCTTATGAACCCTCGCGACTTCATCCGGTCATTGCGGGTGGCGGCGGACTTCAGTCTGCCGTGCCTGGCGCAGGCTGAAGCCCGCGCCCACCGTTATCGAATCAAGTTTTTATGCTCATCAGTCTGCGTGAGATCGACGTAGGTCGACCTATGACCTCACTCACTCTCCTGAAGGCTGGCACGCAACAGCGCCCGCGTCGCCCAGCGCGACACCTCCGTCATCTCGTCTCGCTCCAGTCCCCGAATGTCCCTAAGCACCAGGAGCGCCTCCAGCCCGATCACCATCGCCAGCGCCGACACCAGACGCTCGAAGCGCGCCTCCCCCAGCCGCTCGCGCACCGGCGCTAATGCCGACTCGATCCACTCGACGCGACGCCCGCCCCGTAGCGGTGCGTCGAGCGGGGGGCCTCCCCTGGCCTCCTCCAGACGGCGTTCCACCGTGATACGCACCAATGTACGCAGCGGTATCTCGCTGACGATGCTGCTCTCCAGCGCTACACCGACCAGCGTGTCCAGCCTGGTCTCCACATCGTCGGACTCAGCCAGGTCGAGCGTCGCCTCCACCCACGTCCGTACCGCCTCCAGCGCGGACTCCGTCAATAGCTGCTCCTGCGTCGGGAAATAGAGGTACACCGTGCGTCGCGATACCTCCGCCGCCGCCGCCACCGCGCTCACCGACGGCGTCTCTCCCCGCTGCATCATTGCCAGCGCCGCCGCGAGGATCGCCCGGCGCGTCCTCCGCTTCTGCGCCGACCGGTCGCGCACCGCCGGTATTATCTCTCCCAAACCGCCCCTCCTTCCCGCTTGACAAGGGCCACAACGCAGTATAGTATACACAAACGTATTCAATGCACAGACGTGCAATATAGGAGGCGATATGGAGACGACCACCAGCAAGGCAGGGCCCTATGTCCTCGGCAAGGGCGAGGGTGAGGCGATCTGGTACGTAAACAACCGCGCCACTATCAAGGCTACGGCCGCGCAGACCGGCGGGGCTTTCGGTCTTGTGGAGATGCAGGTCGCTCCCAACCACCCGATCCCACTCCACATCCACCACGCCGAGGACGAAGCCTTCTGGGTCCTGGAAGGAGAGCTCACCGTGCAGGCGGGCGACCGCACCTATACCGCCGGGCCGGGCTCGTTCGTCTTCGGTGCGAAGGACGTGCCGCACACCTTCCGGGTCGAGGGCGCGACTCAGGCACGGCTGCTGGTGCTGATGGTACCCGGCGGTGGCGAGGGATTCTTTGTCGAGGCGGGGCGGCCCGCAGAGGGCGACGGCCTGCCACCGCCGCAACCGCCTGACCTTGCACACATGAAGACCATGATGGAAAAATACCATCAAGAAGTGGTGGGCCCGCCGCTGCCACCGACCTAGTCCCATCCGAGGGCGCGCCAGCGATGGGCAGCGGCGGCTCTGAATCATGATCGTCGCTGCCGTTGTATTTCGTAGAGCAGCACCCCCGCCGCCACCGCGAGGTTGAGCGAACTGGCGCTCCCCTGCATCGGGATACGCACCGCGAGATCACCGCGCGCGATGATCTCTGGCGATAATCCCCGCCCCTCATTGCCGAGCATGAGCAGCAATGGTGAGGGATATGTTATTCCCCAATGCTCCTGCGTGGCGCGGGCCGAAGTCGTGACGGTCGTGACCTGATTCGCCGCGCACCAGGTAAGGACATCCTCTATCGCTGCGGCATGGACGACGGGGAGACGAAAGAGCGTGCCGACGCTCGCCCGCACCGCGTTCGGGTGGTAAGGATCGGTCGTCTCCCCGATGAGGATGACACCCTTCCCACCGACGGCATCCACGGTGCGGAGGATCGTGCCGAGGTTGCCGGGATTACCGATCGCATCCAGCGCGACGAAGAGCGCGTCGGGCATCACGGTAAGCGCATCCAACCCTTGCCGCGTGATGCGGACGATTGCTGCCAACCCGGCGGGGTTCTCGCGCGTCGCGATCCGCGTGTAGAGCGCCGCGCTCACCTCCGCGACCGGCATTCCCGCACGCCGCTGCGTTTCGACCATCGCGCGGGCAGGCTCACTCGTTAGGAGGTCCGGCGCGACGATCAGGGTCACAATCGCCGCGCCGCCCTCGACCGCCTGCCATACGGGTTGGATGCCCTCGACGAAGAACTCGCCTGCCTCCTCACGCCCCTTCCGTTGCGCCAGTGCGCGGATGCGTTTGATCAGCGGATTGGCGGCGCTTTCGATGGGCACCCTACCCTGCCATATGCTCATCGAAGAAGCCGATGGTGCGGTGCATCGCGTCCACGACATTATCGACTTTGCGGAAGCCGTGCCCCTCATCCATGTACACATGATAGCCAACCGTCTTGCCCGCCGCCCGCATCTGATCGCGCATTTGCTCCGCCTCCGTGAGCGGGACACGCGGATCGCGGCCACCTTGCAGGATGAGAAGGGGGCGCTGCATGTCGTCGATGAAGTTGATCGCCGAGCGGTCGTGATAGAGCTGCGGGTTCTCGTCCGGCGTGCCGATTTGCTGGATCAGGTAGGGGAGCAGATCGCCCTTGCGCGTCGTCTGATGGAGCGTCCGCAGGTTCGACATGCCGACGACTGAGACGCCCGCAGACCAGACTTCCGGCGTCTTCGTCATCGCGATCAGCGTCATGTACCCGCCGTACGAGCCACCCGTCACACCGATCCGCGCCGGGTCCACCATACCGCTCTCCGAAAGCCAGCGATGCCCGGCGACAAGGTCGCGCAGGTCCGCGCCTCCCCAGTCGCGCAGGTTCGCGTCCCGATATTCTTTGCCGTATCCCGTGCTGCCCCGGTTGTTCGGTGCGAGCACCGCGTAGCCACGCGAGACGAAGAACTGCACCTGCACATTCCAGCCATTCATCGTTTGCCCGGTCGGGCCACCGTGGACATGGACAATGGCGGGTGCCTGTTCGACGCCGGGTGGGCGATAGCACCACGCCGGAATCATCCTTCCATCGGATGACGGATAGCGCACGAGTTCGGGGCGGACGAGCGCCTCGCGGTCGATCCCTTCCGGCAAGCTCTCGGTCAGTTGGCGCGCCGCACCGCCATCGAGCGGGATCGCCCAGATGTCCGCCGGGTGCTGAGGGCCGCTATAGATGCAGACGAGCGTCGAGCCGTCCGCTGTCAGCGCCGGTTCGGCATGGACGCCGTCGGGGAAGACTGCGACATCTCGCCGCTCCCCCGTCGTCAGGTCATGCACGATGGGGATGAGGTTACCGTCCCGGTTCTCGAGATAGACGACGGAGCGGCCATCCTGCGCGAACACCCCGCCCGCAGAGTCATGGCGCGGAGAGGAGAGCGGCGTCACCGCCCCCGTCTCGACATTGACCGCGACGACCTGTTGGAAGCCGCTCTGGTCATCGGAGAAGAGGACGGTCTGACCGTCCGGCGACCAATGCGGCGATGCGTTATGCACACCGAAGGTGCCGAGCACGCGCTCCGCACCGCTCGCCAGATCGAGGATGCCGAGATCGGCGAGCATCTGCGCCCCGGCGGCCTTGCGACGGGCGAAGGCGGCACGGCTGCCCTCCGGGGAAACCTTCACTGATAAATCGGATTGTTCGCCGCTCGTCAGTTGACGTGGCCTGCCGCCATCGACACTGACGGTGTAAATGTGATACGGCCCCTCCGGGTTCGAGCCGAAGACGACGGTGCGCCCGTCCGGTGTGAAGGAGGGTGAGGCATCCACCGTTTCGGCGTTCTCGGTGATCGCGTGTGCCGCGCCGCCCGCCGCTGGGATGAGTAGGAGGTTCGTATTCTCGTCACCGTCATGGTCGCGGCGAAAGAGGATCGACTGACCATCCGGCGTCCAGTCCGGCCACTGCGCGGCGTCCGCGTCGCTCGTCAGTTGGCGCACTGCACCTCCGGCGACCGGCACGACGCAGAGTTGAAACTGCCCCTCTCGGTTCCAGGTAAAAGCGACCCGAGACCCATCCGGCGAAACGGCGATGGCCGGGCCGAGACGCGGGCCATGCAAGAGCACATTGGGATCGACCGACTTACGAGTTGTCGCGTTCTGCATTGGCTTTCCCTTCTCTGGCAAGCGTCGCTCGCCACCACGCGAGCGTCCCATCGAGCGATTCCGCGAGCGAAATCTGTGGTTCCCAGCCCGTCACCTGACGGAGCCGGGCGGTATCGCCCATCATCACGGGCGCATCGGACGGTCGCAACCGCGTCGGGTCCCGCTCGATCATCACATTGACCTGCGCGAGGCGGCAGAGCACGTCGAGCACGCCCGAAACCTGGATCGCCATACCGCGCCCGATATTGTAGATACCGCCGCGCGCGCCGTGTTCGAGCAAGAGTGCGTACGCCCGCACGACATCGCGGACATCCGTGAAGTCCCGCGCCGCATCGAGATTGCCGACCAGTATCGACTGCCGCTCGCCCCGCTCGACTTCCACCACCTGCCGCGCGAAGGCACTGACGACGAACCGATCCGTCTGCCCCGGCCCGATGTGGTTGAAGGGGCGCGCCACGACGACATCGAGATCGTAGGAGTGCGCGTACTGGAGCGCGAGCATCTCCTGCGCCGCCTTGCTCACCGCATACGGATTGATTGGATGCAAGGGCCGGTCCTCATGGAGCGGTTGCGCTTCGGGCGGCGTCGGGCCGTACACTTCGTTGGAGCTGACGATCAGCAGTCGCGCCTTCGCGGCGTGCGCGCGGCAGGCTTCGAGCAAATGGAGCGTGCCGAGGATGTTATTCGCGAGCGTCGCTTCGGGGTCTGCGAAGGAAGTGGGGACGTTGCTCTGCCCCGCGAGATGGACGATCATCTCCGGCCGCACCTCGGCAACCAGCATGGCGACCGCCGCCGCATTACGGAGGTCGCAGCACACCAGGCCGGAATCCGCATCGGCGCGATGCCGCGTCGTGCCCGTCACCGACCAATCAGGATAGGCGGCTGCGACGTGCGCGGTCAGATAGGTGCCGACGAACCCCGTCGCCCCGGTAATCAGCACCCGTCGCACGTCGTCCATCGCCTCCCCGTTCGCTCTCCATGCCGTGCCGCGCCACCCGGATTGTCGCACATTGAGGAGTAGATAGAGTAGGCAGTAGTCAGAAGAGAAGAGAATACGCCTGCTCGTCGTTCTTCCCCGCTGTCTACTGTCTACTGTCTACTCCCTACTCAGAAGTAGTTGCTCGTAATCCCGCCATCCACAACCAGGACCGCGCCGTTGGTCCAATCCGATTCGTCGGAGGCGAGGTAGAGGGCACAGTTGACGACGTCTTCCGGATGGCCGAAGCGACCGCTCGGCTGGCGATTGAGGCGCAGTTGCTTGGCGGCATCGTCCTTCAGTAGCCACTCGGTCATCAGGGGTGTTTCAATCGGACCGGGGCAGATCGCGTTCGTTCGGATGCCCTGGGGCCGGAACTGAATCGCCAGTGACTTCGTCATCGAGATCAACGCCCCCTTCGAGGCGGTATAGGCATCTTGCGGCACGCTACAGCCGACGAGCGCGACGAACGACGCGATGTTGATGATCGAGCCACCGCCCCGCTTTAGCATCTCCGGGATCGCATACTTGCAGCCGAGGAAGATACCGCGCACATTGACGGCCATCACCCGATCCCAGACCTCAACCGATGTATCGATCACCGAGTGGTCCGCCTCCGGCATAATGCCCGCATTGTTGTAGAGCACGTCGATACCGCCATACCGCGCGACGGTTGCCGCGACTGCCGCGCGGACGCTCGCCTCCTCCGCGACATCGCAGGCGAAAAAAGTCGCCTCTCCACCCGCCGCCCGCACGCGCGCCGCCGTCTCTTCGCCCGCCTCGGGCATCACTTCCCACGCCGCGACATGCGCACCCTCACGCGCGAAGATCTCGCACGCCACCCGGCCCATCCCGCTCCCCGCGCCCGTAATGACACACACCTTCCCCTTGAGACGCATCACCCTCTCCTTTCACATCGGGAGAGAAACGGGGAGAACCGCAGAGCGCGCAGAGGACGCAGAGGACGCAGAGAAGGGAAAAGATTCTTATCTATCTCTCTTCTCTGTGGTCTCTGCGCTCTCTGCGTCCTCTGCGGTTCAAATGGTTTCGCCCTTTCGTCACTTAGCCGCGTTCGTAGTAGCGCTCGCGTTCCCAGGTTGTCACTGCCGCGTCGAATGTCTGTTGCTCGACGCGCGCCATATGCAGGTAATGGTCGATGACGTCGCTCCCGAAGGCTTCGCGGGCCATCGTGCCGTGATCGAGCGCCGCAATCGCTTCGTAGAGGGCGCGGGGAACGCGCGGTACATCGGTCGCGATGTAGGCATTCCCCTTGTGCTCTGCGGGCGGTTCGATCGCGTGCGCGATACCGTAGAGGCCCGCCGCGATGGAGGCGGCGTAGGCGAGATAGGGGTTGGTGTCGCCACCCGGTAAGCGGTTCTCGATCCGCAGCGCGTCGCCGCGCCCGACGACCCGGAAGCCGCAGGTCCGGTTGTCGCGCCCCCAGACGACGTTGACCGGCGCCCAACTCGCGACGGCGTAGCGCTTGTAGGAATTCACGTTTGCGGCGACGAAGAGCGACAACTCCCGCGCGCAAGCGATCATCCCGCCGAGGAAGTGGCGCATCGTTCGCGGACATCCCATACGGCGCGCTCCGGCGTCGTGGAAGAGGTTGCGCGCGCCGTCTGCGTCCCAGAGGCTGAGGTGGATGTGGCTGCTTGATCCGGTCCAGGTATGGTCGGGCTTCGCCATGAAGGTGACCGAGTAGCCATTCTGAAGGGCGATCTCCTTCACGCCGTGCTTGAGCAGCGCATGCCGGTCGGCGGATTCGAGCGCTTCGGCATAGTGGATATTGATTTCGTGCTGACCCGGTGCGGCCTCGCCCTTCGTGAACTCGATGGGCACGCCCGCGGCCGAAAGGAGGTTGCGGAACTGCCGGTAGAGCGGTTCCGCTTTCGTCGCTTGCAGGAGGTGATAATCCTCGTTGTACCAGCCGTAGCGCGTCAGGTCTTCGTAACGCTTAGCGTGCGCTTCCTCGTAGGTATCGGTCAGGAGATAGAATTCGAGTTCCGACGCCGCCTTGATTCGGAACCCCATCGCTGCGGCGCGCGCCAATCTGATCGCGGAGGATCGTGCGCGTGGCGCGATGCGTACCGGCGCGCCGGTCTCCTCGTCCACGACATCGGCGAGCACCAGCGCGGTCTTCTCGTGCCACGGGATGACGCGGAGGGTTTGCCAGTCCGGGCGCGCCTGCCAGTCGCCGTAGCCGCTCTCCCAGTTCATCAGCCGGTACCCGTCCGGCGTCTCCATCTCCATATCGGTGCCGAGGAGATAGACGCAGAAGTGCGTGCCGTGTTCCAGGCAGTGCGCGACGAAGAAATCTCCCGTCACCCGCTTGCCCATCAGCCGCCCCTGCATATCGCAGAAGGCGTTGATGACCGTGTCGATCTCGCCGCTGGCGACGCGCGCCTTCAGTTCATCGACCGTGATGATGCCTGTCAATTCCTCACCCCCGACCCCTCTCGTACGGAGCCATCACCCTGAGATCACAGTGGGTATCAGTTTTGTGCGGCGATGGAGAGGGGAGCACAACGTTTTGTTGGGCACAACTTGGCAGGCTGATGAAGCGTACCGACTTGATTTGGTAATTGTCCGGTAGAGGCAAGCGTCCCGCTTGCTTGACGCGCAAGCGGGACGCTTGCCTCTACCACTACCTCGTTAAGTTTTCAATATTCATAAGCCTACCCTACCGAGATTACGCTAAATGCCGCCGATGTATCTGCCTGGGTTGAGTGTGCCTTGCGGGTCATAGGTGGCTTTCAGGTCGCGCATGACGCCGATCGTCGGCGGTTCGACGCCCCAGATGGGCAGCGTCGCCGCGTGCGAGGGTTCGTAGCCCTGCACGGTGAGTGTCGGCCAGCGCGCGTGGACTGCGCTGAGGGTACGCCGCAACCCCTCGCCGGACTCATCGCCCGTTACCCGCATATAGGCCACGCCCATACCCACCGACGCACGGACCGCGACGGTGAGGCCATACTGCCGCCCCTCTTCAACGGTCTCGGTGAGTGCGACGAGCAGATCACTCGGCAAGGTCGTGAGCTTGAGCACCGCAGTATGAGCGGTGAGATGCGCGGTGGCGTTCCAGTCCGCAAGGTTCGTCCAGAACCGCAGGTGCTCATCGCCGCCAAGGGTTGCGATCTCCGTCGCGCCCGCCTCCGTGCCGATCGTGCGGATTTCCTTCTCCTGCCGCGCGATCGTGGCGCTACTCCCCTCGCACCGCAGACAGAGCAGATAGCCGTCGAGCGGCGAGGTGAAGGAGCTGGTGGTCGTGGGGGAACTGAACTCCACCGCCATCGGCATCAGTTGGGAGCCAACGATGACGGCGGCAGCGGCGAACGCCGGAGCGGGCCCCGCAAATTGCAATACGAGCGTGCGCTCCGCCCCCGGTTTCGGCAGTACTTTCAGGTTGATGCGCGTCAGCACCCCGAGGGTGCCGAGCGCGCCGAGATGCATCTTCATCAGGTCGAAGCCCGTGACATTCTTGACGACCATGCCGCCCGCCTTGGCGAGCGTCCCGTCCACATACGCGGTATGGAGGCCGATGCAGAAATCCCGGATCGTCCCGTAGCCGTGTCGGCGCGGGCCGGAGGCATGGGTGGCAAGCATTCCGCCGAGGGTGATCTGATCCCGCAGCGGCGGATCGACCGGCAGCATCTGACCGTTCGCAGCGAGGACGCTATCGAGATCGCCCAGCGTCAGGCCAGCCTCGACGGCGATTGTCATATCCTCCGGGTGGTATTCAATCACATGGTTAAGCCGTCGCAGACTGATCGCGAGATCGTAGCGCGCGGGCGGGAAGCCGAGCGTTTGCTGCGTCCCGCCACCCCACGGCACGACCGCCGCGCCCGCGACATCCGCGACTCGCAGCAGCGCCGCCACCTCTTCCGCCGAGCCCGGTACGGCGACAACCTGCGGCGCGAGCGACCCAATCATATGGGCGGCGGTATGATCGCCCGTGCGGGTATGCTCCGCACCGACGACTTCCTCGACAGCAGTCGTCAGTTGGTGGAGATTGACGGCAGCTTCAGTCGTCATGCCGTGGCACCGCCATATCGGCAAGTTCGGCAGGCGCGTGGTCGTGGGTATGCGCGCTCGTCGGTGAATTTGGCCCAACGCCGCCGATGGGTGCGGCGGGTTGCATCGAGGCAATCTCGGCGTACCGCGCGGGGATGGCGCTCTCCTTCAACTCGCGGATTTCCCCGCAGACACGGGCATCCGGGAGAATCTTGTCCGGATTGAAGAGATCGTAGGGGTTGAAGCTGCGCTTCAGCTTCGCCATCGCGGCCAGGTCCTCATTCGAGAAGGAGTAGGTCATCACGCCGCGCTTCTCGAAGCCGACGCCATGCTCCCCGGTGATCGCGCCGCCCATATCGATGCACTTGCGCGTGATCTCCATCGCCGCATCCAGGGTCCGCTCGATCTCCCCCTTCTTGCTGCGGTCAAAGAGCAGCAAGGGGTGGAGGTTGCCGTCGCCCGCGTGGAAGATATTCGTCGCTTCCAGTTTCGCGTCCCGCGCGACCTCGGCGACATACTTGAGGATTTGCGGCAATTTCGTGCGTGGCACGACGCTGTCCTGCTGATAGTAGTTCGGCGCGAGGCGTCCCATTGCCCCGAGTGCGCCCTTGCGCCCCGCCCAGAGCGCGTCCCGCTCTGCCTGCGTCGCCGCGACCCGCACTTCGCGCGCGCCGCACTCATTGCAGATCGCCGTCACCCGCGAGGAGAGCTCGTCGAGCCCTTCGGTGAGGCCATCGAGTTCGATGAGCAGGATGATCGATTTGCCGTCGTCCGGGTAGCCCGCGTGATAGGTCATCTCGACCGCTTTGCACGCCGGGCCATCCATCATTTCCATTGCACCGGGGATGATCCCCGCCGCAATGATGCGGGTCACCGTCTGCGAGGCCGCCTCCAACTCATCGTAGATCGCGAGGAGCACGCGCAGCGTTTCGGGCGCGCGGAGCAGCTTCACCGTCACCCCCGTGACGATGCCCATCGTGCCCTCGGAACCGACGAGCATCCCCGTCAGGTCGTACCCCGGTGCATCGAGCACGCCGCCCGTCTCGATGATCTTCCCATCGGGAAGGACGACTTCGAGACCGAGGACGTGGTTGACGGTCACGCCGTAGGCGAGGCAGTGCGGGCCACCGGCGTTCGTCGCGACATTGCCACCAATGGTCGAGGCACGCTGGCTCGCCGGGTCCGGCGCGTAGTAGTAGCCATGCGGCAAGGTGGTCTGCGAGAGATGAAGATTGACGACGCCGGGATCGACCGTGGCGCGGCGATTCGCATAATCGATCGAGCGAATCTGATTCATCCGTGTCAGCGAGATGACGATGCCACCGCGAACAGGCGTCGCGCCTCCCGCGAGGCCCGTGCCCGCCCCACGCGGCACGATCGGCATCCCGGCGGCCGCAGCGAGCTTCACGACCTCCGCGACCTGCTGCACGGTCGTTGGGAGCACCACCACATCGGGCAGCGCGTGCTCGTGCGTCCCGTCGGCATCGTACACGAGCAGTTCGCCACGCTGGGTGAGCACCTGCTCGGGGCCGAGCAGATTGATGAGGCGGCGGATAAGGGTTGGGCGGTCAATGGTTGGTTGCGTCGCAGTTGTCGTGGGTATGGTCGTTGGCATGGAAACCATGCGCTACTCCTTCCGTGGGTCGCATTTGCCCTTCTCTATTGTGCCGCACTTTGCAGCAGGCAGCAAACGAGGAATGCCACGGCATTGCAGCGGGGCTCCCCCTTCCCTGTGGGGAAGGGGGCCGGGGGGTTAGGGCAGCCCCGCCGCACGACAGCGCACCGGGAATCGTGCATACTACGGTGGTCAGTTGGGACAGCAATGAAACGAGGCGGTCGGTGCAGGCACGGCTCACGGCGATACGCTCCCCCGATGCGACGTACCGGACGCTTGGCTGGCTCTGCCTCGTCGTCGGCATCAATCAACTCGGCTTCGGCAGCATCGTGCCGATTGTGCCGACCTTTGCGCGCTCCTTCGGCGTCTCGCAGGCACTTGCGGGCCTGGTAATCAGTGTCTACGGTCTCGGTCGCCTCCTCTTCGACCTGCCGATGGGCGGCCTCGCCGAGCGGATGGGGCGGCGAAAGATCATCATCATCGGCGAGATCATCACTGCGGTCGGGAGCTTCCTCTGCGCAATTGCGGGCTCGTTCTGGCTCCTCGTCTTCTTCCGCTTTATCGGTGGCGTGGGGGCGGCGACCGTCCTGACTGGCGCGCAAGTCGTACTGGCAGACATCACCACACCGCAAACACGCGGTCGGATCATGAATATCTATCAAGCGGTCTTTCTCTGTGCAGTCGGCATCGGGCCGTCGTTGGGTGGAATCATGGCCGATGCGTTCGGGACACGCGCGCCCTTCTACGGTTTCGGCGTCCTCAGTCTGCTCGCGGGTGCAGTCTGCTTCTTTCAAGTCCCCGAAACGCGCGAGCGCGCCCTCGCGCGTGCGGCAGCCGCCTCTCAGGTAGCGATGAGTATGCGGCAAGCGCTCAGTATCCTGCTCCGCACACGCGGCTTTCTCCTCATCGGCTTCGTGACCTTCGTGCAGTATTTCGCGCGGACGGGCGCACTCTTCAATGTCGTCCCGATTCTCGGTCGGGACCGCCTCGGCCTCAGCGCCTCCGCGACCGGGTTCGCCATCAGCATCGCCTCGCTGATGAACTTCGCGACCATTCCCCTCTCGACGATCCTGATGAGCCGGTGGGGGCGCAAGGGTGGCATTGTCCCCGGCACCATCGTCTGCGGTGCGGCCTTCGCCTGCCTCGCGGCGGCGTTCGGCTATCCGGTCTACATCGTTGGCATGTTCTTGTGGGGGCTTGGCGGCGGCGTCGGTGGGTCCGCGCCCGCCGCCTATGCCGCCGATATGGCCCCACCCGGCGCGAACGGCGTGACGATGGGCATTTATCTGACGCTCGCGGACGCGGGCTACGTCATCGGCCCCTTCTTGCTCGGTTGGATCAGCGACATCGCGGGAGCGGGCACGGCGCTTCTCATCACCGCCGGGCTTTTCGCAGTCGCGGTGACGATCTTCGCGCTCTTCGCACCGGAAACCGTGCATGGTCGTCTGCGCCCGCCCCGCGTGGACCTTCCCGCCCCGGCGATGACGGAAACCGATTGAACCGCCGCGGATACCAACGAAGAGATCGTAACGCAGAGACCGCAGAGACCGCAGAGGACACAGAATGGTTTTCCTTTTTGTCTTCTCTGCGTTCTCTGCGTCCTCTGTGTCCTCTGCGCTACGATCTCTTCCTCTACGTCCTCTGCGGTTCATCCTCGGTTTCGAGAGCAGCATGGTGGCGATTGACGGTACGCCAGCGTTGCGGATAGTCTTGGTCTGCGGTCTGCGAGGATTGACGATACGACGATTTGGGAGGGCAACGAGATGTTCGATTTCTTCGCGGTCGGCGATCTGCTGACACCGGAACAACGCGCGATACAGCAGACGACACGCACCTTCATCGACCGCGAGGTGCTCCCCGGCATCCGCGAGTGGTGGGATAATCATGAGTTCCCGCTGCATCTCGTGAAGAGTTTCGCCGAACTGGGAGTGTTCGGCGCGAACCTGCCGGAAGAGTACGGCTGTGCCGGTGTCGATAACGTGACGTACGGCCTCATCCAGTACGAGTTGGAACGGGGAGACAGCGGGCTGCGTTCCTTCGCCTCCGTGCAAGGCTCGCTGGTGATGTATCCGATCTACAGCTATGGCTCGGAGGAGCAGAAGCGCCGCTATCTGCCAGAACTCGCCGCCGGGCGCTTGATCGGCTGCTTCGGCCTGACGGAGAGTGACGGCGGCAGCGATCCCGGCGCTATGCGCACCCGCGCCCGCCGCGATGGCGATGATTGGGTGCTGAACGGCTCGAAGATGTGGATCACGAACAGCCCGATCGCGCACATCGCAATCATCTGGGCGAAAGACGATGAGGGCATTGTGCGCGGCTTCATCGTGCCAACCGACACACCGGGCTTTAGCGCGCCCCTCATTACCTCGAAGATGAGTATGCGCGCCAGTATCACCGGCGAGATCGTCCTGGAGAACTGCCACGTGCCGGGCGATGCGCTCCTGCCGGGATCGGGCGGGCTGAAATCGCCCCTCGGCTGCCTGACCCAGGCCCGGTACGGTATCGCCTGGGGCGCGCTCGGCGCGCTGGAAGCGGTCTACAGTACGGTGCGCGAGTACACCGCGACCCGCACCACCTTCGGAAAGCCAATTGGCGCGCGCCAACTCGTGCAGGACAAACTGGTGCGTATGGCGACCGATCACAGCCTCGGTTTACTCATGGCGCACCAACTCGGCACCCTCAAGGACGAGAAGAAGATGACCTTCGCGCAGGTCTCGATGGCGAAACGCAACAATGTCCGCGTTGCCCTGAATGGCGCGCGCCTCGCCCGCGAGATCCTCGGCGGCAACGGCATCACGACCGAGTATCCCGTGATCCGCCATATGCTCAACCTCGAAACCGTCGACACCTACGAAGGCACGCACGACATCCACACCCTGATCGTCGGCCGCGAACTCACCGGCCTGGGAGCTCTCGAATAGTATAGGAGTTACGCAGTTCAACCGGGGGAATCTGGTGGTAGCAGGCTTTCCAGCCTGCCTCTCGGTGCCGGGGAGGCAGGCTGGAAAGCCTGCTACCACTATAAAAAAGTGCTGCATTTCCTCCCCTCTCCATCGCCGTACAAACCTCTCTTTACTCCGATTTAGGGGCGATGCAGAGGGGTCGGGGGCTCCGTACGTGAGGCAAGCTCAGCGCGTCTGGATGTACCGTTCCAAAAGATCGTACGTCCGGGCGGCGTTCTCGCCCGCCGGGGTATAGACAGAGGCAACGAGGTCCGTCGCCCCCGCATTCGCCAGGGCACGCAGGCCATCGAGGACCGCCGCTTCATCACCGACGAGTGAGACATCGGCCGGACCCCGAGCGCCTTCCTTGTCCAACACCGCGCGGTAGGAGGGCAATTGGCCGTAGCGGGCAAAGGCGCTGTCAACCGACGCGCGCACGGCATCGGCATTATCGGTGACGCAGATTGGCAACCCCGCGACGACACGCGGCGCTGGTCGCCCCGCTTCCTGTGCCGCGGCAGTGATTGTCGGGACGGCGTGGGCGCTGAGGTAGTGCGCGCCGCCCATCCAGAGGACGGTCCCAGCCGCCTGCCGACCCGCGAGGCGAAGCATCTGCGGCCCCAACGCGGCCACAAGCACCGGCGGCGGGCGCGCGCCCGGCACCGTCAGGGTGAAGTTGCGAATTTGAAACTCCTCCCCCGCGAAGGTGACCGACTCGCCGGCGAGAAAACCCGTCAGGCAGGTCAGATATTCGCGCATGTGGCGGATCGGGTGCGAAAAGTCTAACCCGAGGCCGGATTCGATCACCACACGATGGCTGAGGCCGATACCGAGAAGCAGCCGCCCACCGACCGCAGCATTCGTCGTCAGGGCTTGCTGCGCGAGGGCGACGGGATGACGCGGATAGGTCGGCACCACGAAGGTACCGAGTTCGACGGTGCGCGTATGCTGCCCCGCCAGGGCGAGCAGCGTGAGAGCGTCGAAGCCACGCGGTACATTTGCTGCCCAGATACTCTCGATCCCACGCTCCTCCGCGCGCGCCATCTCCGCGAGTAGGGTATCGAGGTCGAGCAACGCGCCGGGGTTCGGGAGAATCACGCCGATTTTCATTGCCTGCTCCCACCTCACTTCAGGAAGACCACCGAGTTCATGACCGCCTCGATTTCGCTACGGTGCAGGGCGATGTTGCTACAGCGGAACTCGTACCGCTTCCCATTGTGATCGACGAGCCAGATTGTCGCGATGCCGGCGGCGGCGTTCGGGGTATCCTTCGCCGTGTATTTGTAGGCGAGCGATTTCGCGGGCTGCCCGCCCACTTTCGTATCGAGCACCGGATCGTAAACGCGCACCGTTTTGCCGTCATCCGAATCCGCATCGCGAATCTTCTTGTAGGTCTGATCGTAGGTCTCGGAACCCGGTGCATAGGCATAGACGAAGATATGCACCTCGTCATTGATGCCACTCAGGGACAGGAGACTCGTTTTGTCCGCCGCGTCCTTCGTCTGTTGCCAATCGGTGGGGAACTGCAGGCGGATGATGCCGTCCGGGTCCGTGAAGGTCGTCGTCTTCACATTAGCGAAGGTGACCGACGCCACGATCTTATCGACATCGGCCCGGCTACTCGTCGTGAGTGGGCTGGCGGAGATCGAGAATTGTTTGCCGCCGTTGTTGACTACCCACCACGCGCCCGTATTCGATTTCGTGGTATCGGTCTTGTCGGTGTAGATGAAAGTCAGAAGCTTGCCGGGTTGGCCGCCAACCTGGATGTCCTGCGTCTTCTGATCCGTATAGGTGAACTTCGTGCTGTTCGCCTGATTGCGGATAATGATCTCGATCTCATTCTGGATCGTGCCCTGCTGCGGGTCATCGAGGAAGAGATAGACAAACGGGCCGTTGTTCGGGCCATCGAACTCCACGAGATTGGTTGTGTCTGTGGTATCGCGCGTTTGCGTCCAGTTACTCGGATACTGGACCTTAAGCAGACCGTTCGGTTCCGACCAGGTCGAAAGCTGACCGCTCGACACGACCGTCGGCGTGCGGCCCACCGTGGCAGCGACCGAGGCCACAGGCGTCGTTGCAGTCCGTGTCGTCGTTGAAGAGACGGTCGCAGCGACCGTGGAGGTCGTGCCAACGGTGGCGGTGCGCGTCGCGGTTGCCACCGTGCCGGTCGCAGTCGCACCGACCGTGGGTGTCGCCGCGATGGTAGATGCGACCGTCGTCCCGCCCGCGCCAATGGTGACACTGAGGGTCGTCGGGGTGGCTGCGGTGGGTCCGGGGGTCGCGGTAGCGGTCTTGTCCGATTGACCGCGCATCGCGAAGAGGACGATGCCGATGACGGCGATCACCGCGACCAATGCCCCACCGATACCGAAAATCAACCCGCGATTGCCGCGCGATGGCGGCGGCCCGGACGGTGGCGGCCCGTATCCGGATTGCACGGGATAGTTGGGGGGCGGGTATCCCCCCGTCCCCGCGAAGCCCGACGGCGGTGCATTGGCCGGATACGCGGGCGCGCCCTGCTGCGGGGGCACCGGCGGGCCACCATACGCGGAGGGGACATCCGCCACGACGCCGGTCGGCGCGGTCGGTGACCATGCGCCGGGAGGCGTACCCCCCGGTGGTGTCGGGTTGCCGGGGTATGCGTAGTCGTCGGTGACCGTCGCGGCGGTGCCCGCGAGCGGTTGCAGATCGTGCAGGAGATCGGCGGCGCTCTGATAGCGGGCATTGGCATCGCGCGCGAGCAGCCGGTCGATGATCGCGATGAGCGGGCGGGCGAGGTTTGGGCGCACCACGCCAATCGGCTGGCGATTGCGGGAGAAGGGCTCTCCCACCAGCATCTCGTAGAGCACCAGACCGAGTGAGTAGAGGTCCGAGCGGCCGTCGATATAGCCGTAGCTGGAGGATTGCTCCGGGCTCATGTAGATCGGTGTGCCGGGGTGACTGCCCGATGTCACGGTGAGCTGCGACTCATGCGGGATGCGCGCAATACCGAAGTCCATTAGCTTCGCCGTGCCCCGCCGCGTGATCATAATGTTCGCGGGTTTCACGTCCCGATGAACGATCTCCTGCTCGTGGACCGCTTCGAGGGCGTTCGCAATATCCATCGTAATCGCGATGGCGCGCGCATCCGGCAGCGTGCCCACCTGCGCGAGCAGGTCGCGCAGATTCGTCCCGTCCACATACTCCATGACGAGGTAGTTGTTCCCCTGGGCGTCCACATGCAGATCGTAGGCAGTGACGACATTGGCGTGCTGGATCGTGCCGGTGGCGCGCGCTTCGCGCTGGAACCGCTCGACGTACCGCTCGTAGGCATCGCGATCCGTCTGCTCGCGCACAGCAAGCAGTTCCTTGATGGCGACATTGCGGCGCAGGCGGGTATCGAACGCGAGATAGACGCGCCCGAATGCCCCTTCGCCGATGATCCGTTCGATCCGGTAACGCCCTGCGAGGAGCGATGTCGGTAAGACCGTCTCCTGCCCATCACCGGGAGGCATGTTCGGTCGTGGTATCTCTGCCATTGAAACCATACTTTCTCGCCCGGATCGGCGGCAATTACCGTGTGTGACACATCGATTCTACCCGATATTCCACCGCTCTCGCATGATTGTTCTTCTGTAGTGGGATCAAATCAGTTATCAGTCTGACGCAGACTGTACACGCTTTCGGCGGCAACGTAAAGCCGCCGCGACCACGTCTCACTCCTTCTGCATAACGTGGGGGGATGGGGGGCGGTTCCTGCGCCATGCTACACTCGGGCCCGTAGAGGCGTGCGTTATGGCAAGTGGGAACGGGGGTATCGGATGACGGAGAAATCCGAGGGCGCGCGACTCGGCTGGCGTGTCCGCGCGACCACGTACCCGTATGAGACGCCCTGGATGCGCCTGCGGCAGGATCGGGTGGCGATCGCGGGGCGGGGTGAGATCACCTACACCTATGAAGAGCGCTTCGATGCCGTTGGCGTCGTCCCGGTGACGGCAGACGGCATGATCCTGCTCATCCGGCAATATCGCTACCCGCTCGATGCGTGGTGTCTGGAAATCCCGGCGGGTGGGACGCGTGACCATCAGGGGGAGTCGCTGGAAGCCGCCGCACGAGCGGAACTGCGTGAGGAGATCGGCGGCACCTGCGAATCAATCGAGTATGTCGGTTTCTTCTACGTCGCCGTCGCCGCGATCAATCAGCGGCTCCACGTCTTCCTCGCGCGGGATGTCGTCTGCGCCGCAGAGACCACGCCGGAAACGACGGAAGAGATCGAACTCTGCCCGACTCCCGTTCGTGCGGCGCTCTCCCTCGCCCGCACCGGGCAGATGCCCGAGAGCCAGAGCGCACTTTCGCTCCTGCTCTGCGAAAATCTCCTTAGAGCGCATGGCTATCTGGGCGAGGAGGGCTGATTTCCTTTCCTCACCCCCTACCCCCTCTCCATCGCCCAGAAATTGAGGTACAGAGAGGTATGTACAGCGATGGAGAGGGGAGGAATACGAGTTTGTAACGTGGCCTCAATGTTCCGTTCCCCTCTTGCGCGTGGCTCATGGTGTACGTACACTACGGACGATGAACGAAGGAAAGCGACCAGAGCGCATGAGAGGAGCGGCAGGATGTCGGAGCGACCGATGCGAACAGTCTACGCCCTGACGGGCATCCAACCGGAAGTGCAGGCGTATGCGATGGCGAAATACTCGCGATCGCGCAACTCGATGCGCCGGAGCATCGCGGAACTCTCCCTCCAGCGCGCGGAGGAGTTTCTTGAGTCGTTCTACTTCCAGTACGGTCACCGCTCCATCGCGGACCTCGCGCACGTCGCGATGGCGGTCGAGAATGTCTCGATTCTCGCGGCCATCGCGGTCGTCGATCAGCAAGTATGGGACGGGCAGGAGCGCTCGACGCGCTACCAGGATTTCGCCCGCACCGGCTACTACACGCCGGACACCATCGCGGCCTCATCCGACGCTCATGCCTATCGGCACGCAGCCGACACGCTCTTCACCGAGTACGCGGCACTTTCCAAGGAACTGACGGCGCTCCTTGTTGAAACTGTCGGCAAGCCCGACACGATGGACGAGGGTGATTACAAGCGAACCTTACGTGCCCGTGCCTTCGATGTGACACGCGCCCTCCTGCCGCTCGCTACGATCACGAGCGTCGGGCAGATCACGAGCGCGCGGACGCTCGAACGGCAGATCGCCGAACTGCTCTCCTCGCCGCTCGCGGAGATTCGCGCGGTGGCGGAGGATTTGCGCGCTGCCTGTCAGCAGACCGCCTTCGACCCCGCCGCCAGCGCCGCCGAGGCATTGCAGCAGGCGCTTGACGGCGTGCATCTGCCGCAGGAAGCCCAGGACGCCCTCGCCGCTCTCGGCAGCGCACTCGAACGCACCGGTGCCGCACCGACACTCGTCAAATACACGGCCCCACTCGCCTTCCAGATCGCCGCCGCGCGGGAAATGCGGCAGGCAGCGACCGAACTGCTCGCCGCCATTCCCCGCGATCCGACCAGCCCGACGGTCGCCCTCGCGCCCGCCGCCGCGCCGACGGACGAACTGGTTGCGACCCTGCTCTATCAGCACGATCCAGAGCAGCATTCGTACCGGCAGATCCTCGAAATCGTGCGCGAACTCTCAGCGGCGTTCAAGCAAGAGATTGTCGATCTCTCAGTGCGCGATCGCGGCCCGCACGATGACCTGCTGCGCGCCCATCAGATCGGTGCACCCCTCCAATTCGATTGCACCATCGATATCGGCGCATTCCGGGACCTGCACCGCCATCGCCGCTGCGTGCAGATCGTGCCCACCTTCTCCGCCGTCCACGGCACGGACGATGCCGGGCAATGGTTCACCTGGGGTCTCGGGAGCGATGCAGCCGCCCGCGCGACCGATACGGGACTGGTGGCACGCTATCAGGATGCCCTGCGCGCCACCGAGAGCACGATTGACGCCCTCGCGCCCGCGCACCCCGAGGAAGCGCCCTATCTTCTGCCGATGGCCTCTCGCTGCCGCGCGCTCTTCAAGATGGACTACGCGGAAGCGGCCTACATCATCGAGCAGCGGACGAAGGTCGGCGGGCACTTCTCCTACCGTCATGCTGCCTATGCGATGTACACCGCCCTCGCCACGCGCGAACCGGGTCTCGCCCGGCATATCCGTGTCACACCACCCACGGAGGTAGACCTTTTGCGGCGGTAACGGTTCTCAGGCCACCAACCGGCGATACCGTGCCTCGGCACCCGTGTAGGCCGCATAGGCGATAAAGCCGAGCGCCACCACGCCGAGGAGCACGCCGCCGTAGGGTCGCTGTGCCACTTCCGCGAGGGCGCTCCCCATCCCCTTCGCCTCTCCCGCGTTATGTCGTAGCGCCGCGATGATGAGAAAGAGGCCGATGATGACATTCACGACGCCCCGCGCCGTATACCCCGCTCGCCCCAGCGGCACAACCCAACCGCGCTCCGTCGCATTCGCTGCGGTGAGATCCAGGTTATCGCGGAAGCGAGCGGTCGCGGCCTGATAGAAGAAGAACCCTGCCATGCCCAGCACTGCCAGCCCGATCAAAACGACGAGGGCTGCGCCAAAGGGGTGACCGAGCAGCTTCGCGGTCCAGTCGCGCGTCGCCGCATCAGAGTCCTGGCCGCTGCTATGCCGCTGCACCACCAGGTTCACTGCGGCGACACCGAGGGAGGCATAGGCACAGCCGAGCGCCGCGTAGCCGACGCGCGTCAGCGCGCCCTTGGTATCGCTGCCCTTATGCTCCGGGTCCAGCGCCGCTGCCACGAAGAGCCAGAGGGCGTACGCGAAGAGGCCGAGCGCGACCAGACTGACGAGCGCCCGGCCGAACGGCTGCTGAGAGAGGGTCTCGATTGCGCCCCGGTTATCCGTTGTCTTTCCCCCGGCACCGAACGCCGCCTTGGCAGCGAGGAGGCCAATGAGCAGGTAGACGAGGCCCTTGGTCGCGAACCCGCAACGTGCGAGTCGGATACTCCAGGGGTTGGTTGCCGTCTTCCGGGCGGTTCTCTCCGCGTCGTGGGCGGCGCGCTTGGCAACCATTGTCGGCGGACGCTGCATGATGAGGTGTCCCTTCTGAGTAATTATTCGCTCGTGCGTACGGCGCGGCGCGGAGCACGCGCCCGCGTTCTGTTTCAGGTGATGCAGGGCACATGCCATGACATTGTGGCGTGCGGCTTCGCTTGGGCGACTCGGGTATTTCTCGCGTGCCCAGCGCGCGTGAGTCATAGACGATAGGCATAACCATTTGACAACAAATGACGGCTCCCTGATTATCGCTGAGTGAAAAACCGTGCTTCGGGCTGCCGGGGCCGGACGTGCAGGCTGCCCGCTACTCCGCGCGCGTGGCCCCATAGGAGGGGTAGATGCTCATTCAGCATAGCGTCCGCTATCTGGTCCGGCGACTCGTGCGCCACGCATGGGACACCCCCCTTCTCGCAACCCTCGCGGTACTCAGCATCCTGTTCAGCATCGGCTTCTCGCTTCTGCAACCCCTCCTCATCCGCTCGCTCATCAACACCGGCATCGCCGCCGGGGAACATCGCCGACTGATCGAAACCTCAATCGCGATCATGATCGTGGCGGTCCTCTCTGCCGGGACGACCTATATTCGCTCGGTCTCCACCCAACAGATCGGCGAGTGCGTCTCGTACGATATTCGCAATCGCCTCTTCCGCCATCTCGAGGAGCTCTCCTTCTCCTTCTATGATTCCTCGCAGACGGGCCAACTGCTCTCCCGCCTCACTGAGGATGTGCGCAATATCCGCCGCTTCTATTCGCCGGCTTTCCGGGTGCTCCTGCAAACGAGCGTGCTCGTCCTAGGCAGCACGATCATCATGTTCACGCTCAACTGGCAACTGGCGCTGCTCGCGCTCGCCATCGTGCCCATCCTCCTCTCGGTCACGCTCGTCTTCGGCACGCGGGTGCGGCCACGCTACTTGCGGGCGCAGCAGCAGTTCGGGCAGGCGATGAACGTGCTTCAGGAAAACCTCGCGGGGGTGCGCCTGGTCCGGGCTTTCGCCCGTGAGACGGTTCGAGATCGAGAAGTTCGAGGGCGAGATCGAACTTCTTACGATCGCCAGCATGGATGCGGCGAGCTCGTCCGTGGACGCTCGTGATTCCGCTATGGCGCTGATTGCGGGCCTGGGCACGGCACTCGTGATCGCCTACGGTGGCTGGAGCGCGATCACGGGCCGGTTGCAGGTGGGGACACTGCTCGCCTTCAACCTCTACCTGTCGCTGCTCGCCGACCCGGTTCGCAAATCGGCTGGGTGGTCAATAACGTCGCCCTCGCCCAGGCGAGCGCCGAGCGCGTGTTTGAGGTGCTGGAAAGCGCCCGGAGATCGTCACACCACCGGACGCGTACCGCCCGATGCGATGGCGGACATGTCCGCCTGAACGACGTGCATTTCGCCTACACCAGGGAGAGCCGGCAGCATCCTGCAAGGGATCAGCCTCGACGCGCCACCGGGATCAATCACTGGCCTCGCTTGGCACGACGGGCAGTGGCAAGTCGCAGCCTGATCCAATTGCTCCGCGCTATTACGATGTGCCGAGGCAGCATCACGGTGGACGATATCGACGTGCGGCAGTGGGACCTGCCGACGCTGCGCACGAATGTCGGCTTTGTTTTGCAGGAGACCTTCCTCTTTTCCGACTCGGTGCGCGAGAACATCGCCTACGGGCGGCCCGGATGCGATCGACGAGGACGTCGTCGCGGCGGCGAAGGCGGCGCAGGCGCACGACTTCATCGCGGATGCCGCAGGGCTACGACACGGAACTTGGCGAGCGCGGCGTCAACCTCTCCGGCGGACAGAAGCAGCGCATCGCCATCGCGCGCGCGCTGCTCCTCAACCCGCGCATCCTCGTTCTCGATGACGCGACGAGCAGCGTGGATATGGAGACGGAGTATGAGATTCAAAAGGCGCTGAATGTTCTCATGGAAGGGCGCACGACCTTTATCATCGCCCAGCGCATCTCCAGCGTGCGGCACGCGGAGCAGATCTGCGTGCTGGACGAAGGGAAAATCGTCGAGCGCGGCACCCACGACGAACTGATGGCGCGCGGCGGTATCTATCGACAGATCTCGTTTGAGATGCAGGCCTCACCCCCCGACCCCCTCTCCATCGCGCCGAGATCGCGCAAGCGAAGACGCGGCGTTGTTTGAAGAGGTGCTGGGCGACTAACAACGAATGGTGGCGCAGTAAATGATGAACTTTCAGGGCGACCCGGATGATCTGACGGGAAAAGCCTTTGATGCGAACGTGATGCGGCGGTTTGTGCCATATCTCGCCCCATATAGGACAAAGTTGCGGTAGCGATTGTGGCGATGCTTGTCGGTACGGGCGGCGACCTCGCGTTGCCGTTCCTTTTCGGGCGGGCCGTGGATCAGGGGGTGAGTCAATCCAGTGTGCGCACCTTGCTCGTCACGGTCGCGCTGTTCCTGGGAGCGCTTTCGCGTCGTTTTTCGCGCGCTGGTTGCAGTTCTTTCTGATGGCGCAGTTCGGTAACCGCGTGATCTACGACCTGCGCGACGTGCTCTTCAAGCACCAGCAAATCATTGGCCTCAAATGTATCGACCGGATGGGCGTTGGGCGGATGATGTGCCGCATCGAGAACGATGTCTCGGTGCTGGAAGATTTTCTCACGACGGGCCTGATCGGCTTCGTGTCGGACACGCTCGTGCTTGTCGGCGTCATTCTGGCGATGTTCGCGCTCAACTGGCGGCTCGCGCTGATCGCGTACACTGTGATGCCGGTGATGATCATCATGATGCTGTTCTGGCGACGGCGTCGCGGTGGAAACGTCTATCGTGCCATCCGCGCGGCGCACGAGCGCGCGGCTGACGGGCAACTTCGCGGAGAACATCAGCGGCCTGCGCGTGGTGCAGTCGTTCGAGCGGGCAGACCGCAACTATTGCACATTTCGCGAGATCAACGGGGCGAACCTCTCGATGCAAACGCCGACGCCGCGCGCCTCTCGGCGTTTCTGTTTCCGGCAGTAGATGTGCTCTCCGCGCTCTCAATCGCGGTGGTGCTCTTCTTTGGCGGGCGGATCGTGATCAACGCATGGGCTGCCTGCCAGGCAGGTGGGCTGACCGTTGGCGCGCTTGCCGCGTTTCTCGGCTACGTGACGCGCTTCTTCCAGCCCGTACGGCAGCTTTCCGACCGCTACAATACGCTGCAAGCTTCTACCGTGGCGGGCGAGCGCATCTTTGAACTGCTCGACCAGCCTGCCGACATTCTTGACGCACCGAACGCACCACCCTCTGCCGCGCGTCACGGGGGCGAGTACGCTTCGAGCATGTGACCTTCGGCTACGTGACCGAGCCGGTGCTGCGCGATCTCGATATCACCATCGCAGCCGGGGCAAACAGTGGCGTTCGTCGGGGCAACGGGCGCGGGCAAGTCGAGCCTCGTCAATCTCGTGCCGCGTTTTTACGATGTCTGGGAGGGGCGCGTCATCGATTGACGGGCACGATGTGCGCGACGTGACGCTCGCGTCGCTGCGTCAGCAGTTCGGCGTCGTGCTGCAAGACCCGTACCTGTTCAGCGGCACCGTGCGTGAGAACATCCGCTACGGACGCCTGGACGCTACGGAAGCGGAGATCGAGACCGCCGCGCGGACGGTCGGGGCGCATGACTTCATCATGCGTTTGCCGGACGGCTACGACAACGGATATCCGCGAGCGCGGCAGCCGCTCTCGTCGGGCAACGGCAACTGCTCTCGTTCGCGCGCATGGTGCTTGCAGATCGCCCGGTCGTCATTATGGATGAGGCAACGAGCAGCGTTGATACGCAAACCGAGCGGCTGATCCAGACGGCGCTCCGCACGGTCCTCGCGGGGCGCACCTCGCTCGTGATCGCCCACCGCCTCAGGACGATCATCGAAGCGGACATCATCGTCGTGATCGACGGCGGACGCATCATCGAGCGCGGCACGCACGCGGAACTGCTCGCACTCGGCGGTGCCTATTATCGCCTCTACACCACCGCCCTCCGCCACACAAACGACGGATTGAGCACCGGCGTCCCGATGCTCGAAACCTGAGACCCGGTCCGGGGATGATTACGCAACGTAGACTGCCCCCACCCCCAGCCCCTCCCCCGCAAGCGATGGAGGGGTGCCTCACGTCAACATCTGTGGCGAGGATTCGGTGTAATCGCTCGCGATCAAGCTCCCCTCTCCCCGCATGGCGGGGGAGGGGCCGGGGGTGGGGGCCAGTGCTAATGTGCTGGCATAGCGACGGGCTCGCCCGCGCGGGCGGCGGCGCGCATTGCGAAGACCTCCGGCGGGGGTGGCAGGAACGCCGCCATCGCGCAGTTGTACTCATAGGCAGGGAGGGCGACTTCGTTGCGCTGCTGCTCGTACACGGCGAGGGCGTCTTCCAGCGGCTGGTGGCCGCCAAAGCCCGCATCAATCGTGTGCGCGAGCAAATCTGCATCACGGAAAGCATCGCTGACGCCCTGTGCCGAGACCGGGTCCTTGTGGTATCCCGCATCACCGACGAGTGCCCAACCGGGGCCGTAGGGCTTGCGAAAGAAGTTCGGCATGTCCGCCGTGCCGTACCAGCGTTCCTCCCGCTTCCCCGCACGCACGCGCTCGGCCAGTGCCGGGATGCGGTCGAGTGCGCGGAAGAAGTTCCCTTCGATGTCCGCCCGAAACGCGTGAAAGCCGTCCACGGGTGCCTGGAGGGCGACGCACGTCAGGCCATTGTTTGTCGGGAAGTTGATGTATGCGCAGTCGGGCCGTACGTATATTTCGATCCCGTCCACCGTCACATCGCTGAAGTAGCTGTAATACGCGAAGGTGTAGGTCGGTCGCACATGGTAAGTCGGCGCGTCAACAGCGCGGGCGACGATTGAGCGTCCGCCATCCGCGCCGATCACGATGCGAGCGTGCTCGGTGACCATTGCGCCCCCATTCGCCCGCCCACGAATGCCGACGACGCGCCCATCCTCTTGAAGCACCTCATGCACGGTGAAATGCTCGCGCAGTTCCGCGCCCGCCGCGACCGCAGCCTTCACGAGGATCGTATCGAGGATGAAGCGGCGCGGCGCGTAGTTCGCATCCAGACCGTTCGACGCCTCTGCGGGCATCGGCAGGAGGAAATCGCCGAGATCGGTATTGATGGTGCGCACGGGCGGGCAGTTCGACGCGATAACCTGATCGAGCAGGCCCCAGCGCTGCAACTGAAGGATGCCGGAATGTTGGATGAAGTGATTGCGCATGGTGTCGCTCGGAAAGGCATCGCGGTCGAGCAGAAGCACACGATACCCCTTGCGGGCCAGCACCATCGCCGTTGGCGAACCGGCGCACCGCGCGCCGATCACGATAGCGTCGTACATAAAACCCCCTCGCAATACTCCTGAGACTCATACGTTGTCGCAGCTATCAACGCTACGAATGACAGAACGAACACAAGCGCGCGGCGGTTCCCCACCACGCGCCTCAGAGCGCGAACCAAGCAGCGTTTCGGCGGATTTATGCTCGATGCAAGCCTCACCCCCTCGGCTTTTTCTCTCCCCCCTCTCCATCGCCGTACGAAACCCCACTATTCCACAAACCTACGGGCGATGGAGAGGGGGCCGGGGGGTGAGGAAAATCCCCGTTACGCCACCGCCGCCATCGCTGCCGCGCCAATGATCTGCTGCATGTTTTCCGGCGCGAAGTAGTCGGCGATGGATGTGGTGCCCGCGATCAAGCCGAAGAAGCGGTTCGTATCCGGCTGATTACCGCGCAAGGCACCGAAAAGCTGCTGCATCTCCGGCGGGGGCGGTTCGAGGCTGGCAAGTTGCATCGTGAAATCGTACAGGGGCATGGCCGCCACATTGCGCCGCTCCTCGTAGCCCGCGAGTGCGTCATCAATCGTAGTGCGCCCTGAGAAGCCCGCGTCGATCGCCTCCGCGAGGAAATCGGCATCGCGGAAGGCATTGCTGATACCGAGTCCCGTATTCGGGTCCTGATGATACCCGGCGTCCCCGACGAGCGCCCACCCTGGGCCGGACGGCACGCGGAAGAAATTCGGCAGATCTGCCGTGCCCATGAACCGTTCTTCACGCACGCCGCCGCGCACACGCTCCAACAATTCGGGAGCGAGTTCGAGCGTTTGCATGAAATTACCCGCGATGTCCGTCCGGAACTGATGAAAATCCGCGTGCGCCCACTGCACCGCGATGCAGGTCAGGCCGTCGTTCGTCGGGAAGCTGACGATAAATCGACGGTCACGCGGGTACAACTCCGCGCCGACAGCGGGCACACCGCTCCAATAGGCGTAATAGCCACAGGTCAAAGCGGGTGTTTCGTGATAGGTTGGCGCCTGCACCGCCTTCGCGACGAGCGAGTGCAGCCCGTCTGCGCCAATGACGATGCGCGCCTGTTCCGTGACCGTCGCCCCGCCATGTGCGTGCCCTCGGATGCCGGTGACGCGGTCACCATCCATGCAGACTGCATCGACCGTGAAGTGCTCGCGCAGTTCCGCCCCCGCAGCGACCGCCGCCTGGACGAGGAGCGTGTCGATGACCGTTCGGCGCGGGCAATAGGCGACCGCGACATCGCCCGCCGGTGGCGGCGTGCCGGTCAGTGCGAAGGGGCCAACATCGAAACGCATCGCGGTCATCGGCGGACAGTTGGACGCTGCTACCTGATCGAGCAAGCCCCACTGCTGAAGCTTGAGGGTTCCGGCTTGATGGATATAGTGCGTGGACATGATGTTGCTCGGAAAGGATGACTTGTCCACCACCAGAACACGATAGCCCTTGCGCGCCAGGAGCATCGCGACCGGCGATCCGGCGCAGCGCGCACCCACCACAATTGCGTCGTACATTTGATCCTCCCTGCATCACGAGTCAATTGATCGTTCTGCGGGGTATGACGCATCGAAGGATCGAACGGTTTTCTCCGCGCTCTCGCGCGAGGATTGCCTGTTGGACTTATTCACGACTGCATCTGTTAATTGTCCCGTAGAGGCAAGCGGGACGCTTGCCTCTACCACTCCTTGGTTCAGTTCTTCATGATCACGCGCGGGAGGGCTGGATTGCCGGGCCGATCCCTTCTCGCGCGCGTTCCGCGACGCGGCGCTGAAAGTAGATCTGGAACAGACCAACGCTGAGGACGAGGAAGACGGAGTAGATCACAAACACGGTCGCGTAGGAATCAGTCGCGCGGATGATGCGCCCGGCGATGACGCTGGTGATCGCCCACCCCGCGTTCCAGAGCACCGAGCGGATGCTGAAGACGTAGGCGCGCTGCCGTGCGGGCAAGAGGTCGGCGATAAAGGTCGAGTCTATCGGCCACGACATATTGATGCTCGTGACGCGAAAGGCGTGCGCCGGGATGGCGAGGGCGAGGTGCGGCACAAAGATCATTGCGACGAAGAGTGGCAGCGGCGAGATGCGCAGCACACCGACCGTCCGGAGCGCGCCGAACTTCGCGGAGACGACCGGCCCGGTGAGACCGACGATGGCCGCGACGAGTGCCGCGACCGCGTAGATGTAGCCAACGGTCTGCGTGCTCGCGCCGAGGCGCTTCAAGAAGACATTGTAGAAGGGAATGACCGCGCCCGAGGCGACCGCGAGCAAGCCACCGGAGATGATGAAGACATAGAAATCCGCCCGCCGTGTGCCCGCCTCCCGCTTCGCCTCCACGGGCGTCTGCCGCCGTACGCCCGCCATCTCGCCGCGCCGCTCCCCCTCGATCGGCCGCATCCGCAGGAGCGGAATGAGCGCCAGCCCGGCGACCGCAACGCCGACCATCAATGTCGCGCGGTATGACCCGATCGAGCCGGTCATCAGCGCGGGAAAGAGCGTCGCGATCAGTTTCGGCAGTAGCCCGCCACCGAGGTTGCCCAGTGTGCCCGCGAGCGCCTGCGATGAATAGACGATTGAGGAGGCGTGTTGCCGGGTCTCGTTCGTCGTGTATTCGAGGACGATCAGCATCGTCGGGTTAGAGAAGAAGGAGGTCGCGATGCCCTGGAGCGCCGCGAAGACGAGCAGGATCAGCGTGCCCTGTGAGAGCGCCAACCCCGTGCTGGTGAGGCAAAAACCGGCGAAGCCGAGCACGACGACGATCCACGGGCCGTAGCGGTTGATGATCGGCCCGATCGTCAGCGCCGCTCCGGCAATTGCGATCGTGTTGACGGCATTGAAGGTGCCGATGAAGTCTTCCTGGAGACCGATACGGTTCAGGTAGAGGTTATAGAGGACCTGAAAGACGCCGATGTTCAGGTAGCCGATGAGCGTGAAGGAGATGTAACGGCGCATATCGCTGCTGAAGGCCCGGACGGTACGCGTGTATCCCTTGATGCCACCCGGCGCGGCTGCCATGCGGGGTACTCCCTCCTCCACTCACCTCGGGAGTTGCGCGCTCGCAACGCGCCCCACGCTATCATCTCTCCTGCGTACGTGCAATTGAATTCGCAGCGCTACGATGCGAGCGTGCTGATCGTGCGGAGCAGGGAAGCCATCTCGCCTCCGTTGGGGTCGGCATCGGGCCAGCCGTCACGAGCCGCTGTGAGACTTGCGACCGCCACATCCCGCTGCCCGGTCGCTGCCTGCGCTCGCCCCATCCAGTAATGATCCCGCGCGGTCTCCCGCCGCCCCAGCCGCGTGCGCAGCAGCGCCTCCGCCGCATCGAATCTCTCGGTGCGCAGATAGGCTTGGAGCAGGGTATCCTCGATCACCTCGCGCTGCGCGTGGCTGCCGCCAATCCGCACAACCTCACCCATGATCGGGGCAAGTTGTCGGACGGTCTCATCGTATGCGCCGTGGCTGAAGGCACGCAGGCCGCGCACGATGGGCAGCGTCACCTTCCCCGCGAGCGGATGCCCTTGCGCGTCGAGCGCGGCAAGCCCGTCGATCATGCGATCCATCGCCACGTCATCCCCCGCCGCGCCGTAAGCCATTGCGGCGTGGACATCGGCGAAGGCGAATCCAGGCAGCGCGGCGACGCGATCCGCGATCTCGCGCACCGATTGCCACGGCAATGCGCGGTTGGTGCCCCCATAGATCTGCACGCGCCACAAGAGCGACGCGGTATCGGCAAGCGCCAGCTGCGAGTGCAACACGGACGGTGCGATGTACTGATCGTAGACATCCAGCACCCGTGTGTAGTGCCCTGCCGCCAACTCGAAGAGCGCGAGATGCCACGCGAGGTGCCCAAAGAGCGGCGCGTGTCAGGGCATACCCCGGCATCCACTCATTCAGGAAGGTGATGCCGCTGCGATGATCGCTCGTCTCATAGAAAACGTGCGAGAGGCTGTGGGAAGCTCCCGCGGCGCGCGGGTACCGCGCCAATGCGCGCTCGGCGTAGCGGCGTGATTCCGTAAAGCGATCCATTTCGTGGCAGAGGTAGCTGAGTGCACCGAGGAACCACCACTCCTCCTCATAGTGGGGTGGGAGCGTGGTGAGCAAGGCATACGTGAACGCATAGCGATCCTCACGCCATCCCCCTAACCCGGCGAACACAATCCAGACTGAGACAGACAGATCGTCCTCCGGAAACTCCGTCAGTTGCGCGCGGAGCATATCGAGCGCGCGATCATTCTCCCCCGCGATGATCGTTGCGATGCACGCGACCGCGCCGCGCTCCGCGCGCGTGGCACTCGCGATGAGTGTCTGGGCATGGGCGGCGTCGGCCTTCGCCGCCTCCATCGCCCCTTGCGCGCGGTTGAGGAACGCCCGCACCGCGAAGGCGAGCGCGAAGCCCTCATCGTGGGCGATTGCCCGGTTGATGCAGTCCATCGCACCGAGATCGTACCCACGCCACCGCGCGATGCCCTCGCGATAGGCCGCGGCAGCGGCGTCGCTCGGCGTACTGAGAGGCGATCCCGAACGATCATGTGGGAGCGGCGCGGTCTGCATGGACGGTGTCTGCCTTTCGGTGCCTCTCTGCGTGCACAGAGCGATCTCCACTCAATTGAACCACTCATGTGGGCGTGCATTGATGTGCGTACGCTACATGATAGCACAGGCGTTATTCGTTCTCGCGTGGTGATGCTTCAGGTCACCGATCTGCCCCCCTCCCTCGCCTTCCGAGAATGAATACGCCCCGGATGCGCAATAGCGCGCACAGAGATTTGCAGTGGGATCGCGTTACAATATATTCGGGAGCGACTGAGGGGATAATCCAGCGAAATGAGGGCGACGTGGCGATCAGCGAGTGGGATGCGCTTGTTCGGCTCCTTGTGGCGACCGGGCTCAGTGGGGTGTTGGGAGCGGAGCGCGAGATTCGCCGCAAGGAGGCGGGCCTGCGGACCTTCACGCTCGTCGGCACGGGGGCGGCGCTCTTCACCGTCATCGGGCCCCTGCTCGTGCGCGATAGTGGCAGTGATCCCACGCGGATCGCCGCACAGATCGTCTCCGGCATCGGCTTTATCGGCGCGGGCTTGATCTTCCGTCACGGGACACAGACAAAGAATCTCACGACCGCAGCAGGAATCTGGGCGACGGCAGCGGTGGGGATGGCCTGTGGCGCGGGGCTCTTCATCCTCGCGACCGGCGCGACGCTGCTCATCCTCACCGCGCTCACGGTCTACGCTTTTATCGAACAGCGGGTCGAGCATCCGGAACGATACACCCGTCCGCCGGACACGGATGATCTATAAGCCGCAGGGAGACCTCTCCAATGCCTGCGAAGGCCCAAAAGAGCGCCACCATGTGCGGGAAACCGAGATTGAAGAAGTAGTGATCGAGCGTCGCCGCGCAGCAGGCCGCGACGAGCGCCGCACCGACCGCGAGGGCGAGTTCCCCCACCGGATCATCCTTCGCGGCTCGGAGCGCGCCACCAACCACCCGCACGAGCATGAGCGCAAGCACGCTGATGAAGAGCGCGAGGCCGATCAGGCCGGTCCGCTCTGCCACCGTCAGATAGACGCTCGACACGCCAGTTTGCAGGTCGATGCGCGGGGCATCACCGAACCCGACACCGAAGATCGGATAATCGCGAATCAAGGTGAGCGCATTGGCGAACTCGCGGTAGCGCAGTTGCGTCGCGGCGTCCTGACCGCGCAGGCCGCCCGTCAGCCGGGTCAGGTATCCCGATCCCGCGCCGAGGGCCAGCACCACAAGCCCACCGATGATGAGCGGTGCGATCAGCTGCCGGTAGCGCAGCGCCGCGAGCAGGAGAATCCCCACCGCTGCGCCGAGCCACGCGGCGCGGGACTGCGTGAAGAGCAAGGCAAGCCCGGCGAGGGGGACCGTGACGAGGGCGAGCTTGCGCGAGACGATGGGGCGCGCCGCGACCGCCTGCCCGACCGCGAGGACGAGCACGAGCATCAGGAAACCGCCGAAGGCGTTCGGGTCCACACCCGTCCCCGTCGCGCGGCGCGAGAGGGCCGGGTTATCCTCGATGTAGCGCACAATGCGGCCCGTCGGGTAGCCAACGACGCTGAGACGGACGAGAATGCGCGTCGTCGTGCCGACCGGCAGCCGCTGGAGGAGGAGGGCGAGCCCTGCCGCGACCGCCCCCCCCGCGACGATCAGGTTCGCTGACCGCACGAGATCGCGGCGATCCCGCACGAGATTGACGACGAGCAGAATCATCGCGACACCGAGGAGCAATTTCAGGTAGTCGTGCGCGGTCTGCGTCGTCGTGTTCCGTCCCGTGCCGATGAGAAAGGCGACGAGCGTGGCAATGAGGAAGAAGCCGAGTGGCAAGAAGAGCGGTGTGGTGAGGATCAGTTCGCTGCGGTCGAAGCCGAGCCGCAACACCCAGACCGCGAGCGTCAGGAGGGTCGCCGCTTCGAGGAGTGTGAAGGTCAGCCCGACCTTTAACGGGCAGCGTCGCATACGGCAACAGGCAGATGACCGCGACTGCGGCGTACAGCCCCACTCGCGCATCGAGCAGAATCGCGATGCCGACCGCGACCGCCAGCACGAACGCGAGCGGCAGGATCGGCCCGACGCGCACCGCGAGCACGCCACCGAGCGCGCCGACAATGATCGCCGCCCCCGCAAGCACGACGGGCGCGGCGCACCATTGTCGCCATCCGTCATCACGCGCTAGCGGGATATGTGGCGCGAGAGTCATCCCCTTACCCCTTCCGACCCCACCCGGCACGCATTCGCACCTGGAAGGGGCCGAAGTCGTAGAGATCGTAGACGCGGTCGCGGCCCACCTCGTCATCGCCCTCAATCATGGCATCCGCCGCGTTACCTCATGGATACGGTCGAAGGCATCGGCCATCGCGATCAGCAATTCCGGGGGGATGGGGGTGTCGTCGTGCGACGGCAAGAGCGTGTGCACCTGCGGCGCGAGGTCCGCGAGGCGACGGAGTGTGCGGCGATAGTGTCGGGGTCGGCATCCGCCGAATAGGAGTAAAGCGGCGCGGCGTATGCCTGATCGCCGGAGAGAAGCAGGCCGTTGGCTGCGTCCCAGAGACAGAGACCACCCGGCGAGTGCCCCGGCATATGCAGCACGGTAAACTGCCGGTCACCGAGATCGAGCGTGTCGCCCTCGTTGAGGAGGTGCGTCACCTTGGCGGGACGGATGGCGTAGGTGGCGGGATCAAAGCCGGACGGCAGCGGGCCGAGCAAAGATTCCGGCTGCAACCAGTGCGCGCATCGCTCGCGATCTATCCCCCGTTCGATCCGATCCGCCTCTGCGGGATGCGCGTAGACCGGCACGCCCGCCGCCGCGAATCGCCAGACATCCCCGACATGATCGAAATGGCTGTGGCTACAGACCATCAGAAAGGTCTCGGGCCGCACCGCGACGAACCGCTCAACTTCCGCCTTGATGTCCGCGACGCCCATCCCCGCATCCCAGAGCATCGACCGCTCCGAACCGCGCACGAGGTAGGAGCGCACTTCCTGCTCGTGCTGATCCTCCGCGATGCAGATCACCCCCGGCGCGACTTCCCAGGTCGTGAACCATTCCTGTGAGAGTTGGGGTGATGTGTTGTCGGTCGGCATTGGGTATCTCTCCTCCCTGGTCCGATCAGTCAGAGTATATCGCTGCGACCTCGATCAACCTCACCCCCAACCCCCTCTCCATCTGCGTGGAGAGGGGGAGCGACCCTCGATAGGCCACGGTTTATGAGGAACGCCACGGCACTTGCAGCGAGGCACCCCTCTCCACGCGATGGCTCCGTACGAGAGGGGCCGGGGGTGAGCTTAGCGCTACTTGCCCTTCGACCGCAGTGCTTCTTCCTGCTTCAGCAGTGCTTGGACGGTGATCGGCAGGCCGAAGAGGTTGATGAAGCCGACGGCTGTCCGCCTGATTGTAGACCTCATCCTCCTCGAAGGTGGCGAAGTCTTCGCGGTAGAGGGAATAGGGCGATTTCCGTCCGGCGATGATGATGTTCCCCTTATAGAGTTTCAGGCGCACCGTGCCCGTCATGTTCTTCTGGGTGACATCGAAGAAGGCGCTCATTGCCTCGCGCAGGGGCGTGAACCACTGGCCGTTATAGACGAATCTCCGCGAAGCGGCCCGCGAGCACATCCTTGTAGTGCAAGGTGTCGCGGTCGAGGACGATGCTTTCCAGTTCCTTATGCGCCTGCACGAGGATCGTGCCGCCCGGCGTCTCGTACACCCCATGCGACTTCATGCCGACGAGGCGATTTTCGACCAGATCCTCGCGCCCGATGCCGTTCTCGCCGCCGACTTCGTTGAGCTTATAGATGAGGTCGACAGGGTCCATTAGTGCACCATCGAGCGAGACCGGCAACCCTTCCTCGAAGCCGATTTCGACATAGGTCGGCTTATCGGGCGCGTTCTCGGGGGACTTGGTGATCTCGAACATATCTTCCGGCGGCTCGTTCCACGGGTCTTCCAGCACGCCGCCTTCGGACGAGAGGTGCCAGAGGTTGCGGTCGTGGCTGTAAATCTTCTCGAGCGTCGCCGTGACCGGGATGCGCCGCTCCAGGCAGTAGTCGATCTCGTCCTTGCGGGACTTCAGTTCCCACTCGCGCCACGGCACGATAACGCGCAGGTTCGGGTCCATGTACTTGAAAGTCAGTTCAAACCGCACCTGATCGTTGCCCTTGCCGGTGCAGCCGTGGGCGACGGCGTCCGCACCCTCCATCAGGGCGATTTCGGCTTGGCGCTTGGCGACGGGGTAGCGCGCGAACGAGGTGCCGAGCAGGTACTTCCGCTCGTAGATCGCGCCACTCTTGAGCGTCGGCCAGATATAGTTCGTGACGAGTTCGTGGCGCAAATCCTCGATGTAGCATTTGGACGCGCCCGTGCGCTTCGCCTTCTCCTCAAGGCCGTCCAGTTCCTCTTCCTGCCCGAGGTTGGCGCAGAAGGCGATCACCTCCGGGTTGCCGTAGTTCTCTTTCAGCCAGGGAATAATGCAGGACGTGTCCAACCCGCCGCTATAGGCGAGGACGACCTTTTTCACCGGTTTCCGTTCCATGAATGTTCCTCCTGAATGGGTGTGATACCGATCCCGACAGACAAAAAACGAGCGCTGGCCTCCGTTCACCTCCCTGCGTCGACAAGACGTCGGAGGGACGAGCCGTGCGCCCGTGGTACCACCCTCGTTGCCGGAAGGTTGCATCTCGCAATCCTCCCCGGCCACTCATTCAGCGTTTTCGCCGCGTGGGTGCCACCCACCTCCGCTTACTTGCGCCGTGCCGTTGCTGTGCGCTTTCTTCAGCGGGCCGCTCCGGGGCGCGTTCCGCAGTGGCGTCTCCGTGGGGCTTGCACCTTCCCCCACTCGCTACCGGCCGCCAACCGCGTACTCTTCCCCCTCATCGCGGGCATCCTTCGATTGTGCGGCGGACGCTAACATTGGCGCGCCGCGCTGTCAAATTGCCGTCGCGTTGTGCGCACATGCAACCACCGCCTACAATCGAGCAATGAGCAATGAGCAATGCTAGATCCGCGAACGGCTGATGCAGTGAGGTATGAAGCATATGGCATGCACCACTGTTCGTTGTCAGGCCGGTTCTGGAGACGCTCTTTACGCCGGCCCTCCTCGCGGCATCGCTTCTCCCGCCCGGTGCGTGGCAGCCGTATCCAACCGCGCGCGATCGCGCGGCGTGGGGGAGTCTCCCCGACGACCTGCGTGCCGCGCGTATCGGAGCGGCGGAAGCGCATCTCGACATGGCGTGGCCGCCGCTCCCCGCCACCCTCTATGCCGACTTTCAGCGCAACGGCAACCGAAGCCGCTATGAAGAGCAGTATTTCGCTCGCCGCCACGCGCTGACGGAACTCGTCATTGGGGAGTGCGTGGAGGGCACGGGCCGCTTCCTCGATCAGATCATCAACGGGGTCTGGGCGATCAGCGAAGAAACCTCCTGGTGCCTCCCCGCACACATCTTCCGGCCCGCGGAATCACCCACCGCCCTACCCGATCCCGACATCCCGACGGTGGACCTCTTCGCGGCGGAAACGGGCGCGCTGATGGCGTGGACATGGTATCTACTGCATGCGCAACTGACGGCGGCGATGCCGATTGTGCGCGACCGGATGCTGCGCGAAGTGCAGCGGCGCATCCTCGTGCCCTACCGCACGCGGGATGACTGGTGGTGGCTCGGCAAGGAGCGCACCCGCCACGTCAACAACTGGACACCGTGGATCCAATCGAACATCCTCGCGACAAATCTGCTGCTCGAACCGGATGCGACGATCCGCACGCAGACCGTCTCGCGCGCGGTCGAGGCGCTCGATGTCTTCCTCGCCGCATACCACGACGATGGTGGGTGCGACGAGGGCACTTCGTACTGGGGCCGGGCGGCGGCGAGCGTTTTCGATTGCCTCGATACGCTCCTCTCGGCATCGAATGGCACGCTCGATGGTTTCGATGTACCCCTTGTGCGCGAAATGGGCCGCTATATCTACCGAATGCACATCGGGGGCGCCTGGTACGTCAACTTCGCCGATGGCGCGGCGCAGACCTTGCCGGAAAGCGAACTCATCTATCGCTACGGCACGCGCATCGACGACCCGCGCATGATGGCGCAGGGTGCCTATGCATTCGTCGCGGGCGGCGGGCGATCTTCGCGGATCGACTCTATTGCGCGGGACCTCGCAGCAATCTTCAACCACAGAGAATTCGAGGCAGCGGATGCGACGCCGCCACTGATCCGGGAGGCATGGCTGCCCGGTATCGAAGTGCTCGCCGCGCGGGAGCGTGCCGGGAGCAGCGACGGCCTCTTTCTCGCCGTCAAGGGCGGCCACAATCACGAGAGCCACAATCACAACGACGTCGGCTCGTTCATCGTCGCGCTCGATGGTGTGCCGGTCATCATCGATGTCGGCGTGGAGACGTACTCGCGCAAAACGTTCAGTGCCGACCGCTACACGATCTGGACGATGCAAAGCGCCTATCACAACCTGCCGCTCATCGATGGCGTCGCGCAAGGGGCCGGTCGGGAGTTCGCCGCCCGTGACGTCTCCTGCTCCGCTACCGATGAAGCCGCGAGCATGACGCTCGACATCGCGGGCGCGTATCCGCCAGAGGCGGGAGTGCAGTCATGGTGTCGCATGGCCCGACTGGAACGGGGCGGGGCGGCACGCATCGTCATCGAGGATGCCTTCACGCTCGCCGCCCCGCCTGAAAGCCTCGCGATGCACCTGATGATCGCGGGCACCGTCGATGCGACGACTCCGGGCCGATTACGCTGCGTGCATGGGACACGGCCCTTGTTTGTGTACTACGACGCCATGCAATTTATCGCAGCAGTCGAGACGATTTCGACCGAAGATGAACGACTCCGGCCCGTCTGGGGTGAGCGCGTCTTCCGCGTCCGATTGGAAGTGACGCAGCCCGCCGCGACGGGCCAGTGGCGATTGGACATCGCAGCAGAGTGACTTGACGACCGGAATTACCCACCCCCCAGCCCCCTCCCGACACGGGAGGGTGCATCGGGGAGGGGCTGGGGGCTCCGTACGAGGGGTACGCGATCTACGATGCGGCCTTGATCGCGTCCTCGTATTCCTTGCGCATCTGATCGCCGCCGCGCGATTTCCAATCCTTGATGAACTGGTCCCACGCCGTGAGGGGTTGCCGACCGACGATGATCTCGGTGCGCCGGTCCGCTTCAAACTGCGCGAGTTCGCCCTGCTTGGCGGCGTAGGTCTGGGAGTAGTAGCCCCACGTCGGGTCATCGATGCCGTTCGCCAGCAGTTTCTGCTGAATGACCTGCATGTCCTTCGCATCGCCGGGCTGATCGTAGAAGGAGACTTGCGGGTTGTTCATCATACCCAGGAGGGCGGAGACTTCCAGCTTGCCGGTATCGTTCTTGATCGGCACGCCGTCTTTCAGCTCGTAATCGACGCCCTCGATGCCGTTGTCGCAGAAGATACGCTCCTCAGAGCCGAACGGAGCGGCGAGGTAATCGAGGATACGCAACAGTTCCTTGACTTTCTCTTTGTCCTTCCCTGCCTTGGCGGAGATCGAGCAAATACCGAAGAAGCCGATGAACTTCTGATAGACCGGCTTGCCGCCGTCAAATCCGGGCGGGATGAAGGCCGTGACGTTCGCGGTCGGCGTGAACTGCTTCGTGCGCCCGCGCGCACCGGTGCTGCCCATCAGGCCCGCAAGACCGTCGTTGTACCCGCCAATCTTGCTACCATAGAAGAGGTCTTTATTCTGCGTCGTCGCCAGGTTGGCGGCGTCCGGGTGGAAGACACCCGCCTCCCAGAGCTTGCGCGCGTAGGCGAGGGCGGCCTTGTATTCCTCGGTCTCGAAGAAGCGCAAGAGCGAGCCATCCGGGTTCAAACGCCACTCGTTCGGAATGCGGAACATCTGCCCGATGGTGCCACTACTGGCACCGATCCCCCAACTCGGGCGCGGGGAACTGGTCGAGAGGCCATAGGTGTCCGGCTTACCGTTGCCGTCCGGGTCGTTCTTGACGAACGCCTGAAGCATCTGGAAATACTCGTCCGCGTTCTTCGGGTTCGACATGCCGACTTTGTCCGCCCAATCCTGCCGGAAATAGTCACCATTGTTCGCCTGGAAGCGCGGGCGGGGCACGCCGACGATCTTCTTGTTGAGCGAGGCGTTCTTCCACAGTTGCGCGGGGAAGACCGCGAGGTTCGGGTACTCCTTCAGCGCGTCGCCGGTGAGATAGGGCGTCAGGTCCGTGAACGCACCCTGCAAGATCGTCTTGTAGAGGTCGGGCACGCCGCGCACATCGAGGAACATCAGGTCCGGCAGTTCACCGCCCGCAATCACCGCCGCCGTCTTCTCCTGATACGACGAGGCGGGCACGAGGGTAATGTCCCATGTCACATTGAGCCGCTTTTCCAACTCCTGCCAGAACTTATTTTGATCCTTCGGCGGCACCGGCGGATCGTAGGTGATGTGATAGACGCTGATCTTCCCGCCCTTGCCCGGCGGGTTCGGGACGCTCTTGAACTTCGGTGGCAGCTTGGTGTACGCATCCGGCACCCCCTCGGCGGGTGACGGTATCTTGCCATCCACCGCAGCGGCGGGGCTTGCCGCCGCTGCACTGCTCGTTGACGCGGTCGCTCCGCTCGATGCCGTCCCCGAGGCGGTCGTCGCGGCGACCGATGGCGCGGCGGATGGCGCGGGCGCGGCGGCAGTCGTCGGGCTGACCCCACCGGCGGTGGTCGCGACCGTGGTCGGCTTCGGAGCAACTGTGGCGGACGTGCTCGCCGGGGTGGGCGTCGCACTGCCACCACACGCAGTCAGCACCGCGCTCCCCGCCGCGACGGCGGCCGCACCGAGCGTAAGCCGCAGCATCTCCCGCCGACTGACGATTCGAGATTGTCCGCCACCGTCCATGACCGTCCTCCTTTGCGTCACACGACTCCCATCGCTCACGGTATCTGCCCCATTACCAGAAAAACTCTGTCCGCCCCTGCGCACGCAGGAGCGATTCGAGATAGAAGTAGTCCCCATAGGGCAACATCGTATCCGACCGGCCCGCATTGACATTGGATGCGCCATGCAGCAGCAAGCCTTCTGCGTCCGGGTTGTCGATTGTGTAACCCGCAATCAGAGCGTGAAGGATCGTCTGGGCGGTCGCGCGATACTGCGCTGCCTCGACCGCGCTCCCGTCGAGCGTGTCCGCGAGGGCGAAGAGCCCCGCCGCCATGATCGCGGCAGCGGAGCTATCACGGTAATGCGGCGCGTCTTCCGGCAAGCGATAATCCCAGAACGGCACGGCATCGGAGGTCAGGTGCGCGATGGCGTAGGCGGCGAGCCCCTGTGCGGCACCCTGAAAGCGCGCGTCGTTCGTGTAGCGGTACACCTGCGTGAAGCCGTGGATCGCCCACGCCTGCCCCCGACTCCAACACGATTCGTCTGCGAACCCCTGATGCGTGGACCCACCGAGCGGCGCGCCGGTCCTCGGGTCGAAATCGAAGGTGTGATAGGTCGAGCCATCCGGTCGGACGAGGTAGTGCAACGACGTGCGGGCATGGGCCGTGGCAATCGCCGCGAAACGCGCCTCCCCCGTCTCTTGCGCGGCCCAGTAGAGGAGCGCGAGATTCTCCAGGCAATCGACGATGATCTTGCCGTACTTGCGCGCCGCCTCTGCCGGCGTGTCGCGCGGGAAGGGGTTCCATGCCTGAATAAACTGCCCCGCCGGATTGTATCGCTTGGTAAGTGATTCGGCGGCGCGCACGCTCATCGCGCGCCCGTCAGGATCGCCGGTCACCTTGTAGTTTGCGACCGTCGAGAGGGTGTAGAGGAAACCGAGATCGTGGGTGTGGCTTGCCGGTCGGTCGAGTCGTTCTGCGAAATAGGGCAGTTGCGCCCGCGCGGCATCGAGATATGCGGCGTCGCCGGTCTCCTGGTAGGCGAGCCAGAGTTGCCCGCTCCAAAAGCTGTCCACCCAATCGCTCGGCCCACAGCGCTGATAGGTCAGGTCCGGCAGGCCGAATGCGGGGCGGTCCGTCCCCATCCGGGGGATCGTCCGGCGGATCGCCGCGAGCGCACGGTCGAGGGCAGATTGCACCGTCCCCGTCTCCAATGCCGAACTGACCGTCATAGATCACTCCTATGCAAAAAACGCAAATCGGTTGCATCACTTATCATTGTCTCGCATCTGAATAGTACCGTAACATGCCGGTAATACCCTGTCAATATCGTCTCCACATGGCAGGAACACACGATCACACGGGTTGACAATCCATGCAAAAACTTGCACACTTGCTTCAAGGCAAGGGGGGTACCACGATGTCACCAACCGAGAATGAGACGCGGACGCGCCGCGTCCGGCAGCAGGAGATCGCGGCGCGGTGCGGCGTTTCGATCAGTACGGTATCGCGCGTCCTCAATGGCGTCGGCGGGATCAGCACACCTGTACGCGCGAGCATCCTCGCGGCGGCGGCGGCACTCGGCTACGCCGCGCCTCTGCTCGGCTCGCCGGTGCAGCACGTCGGCTTCTTCGTCACCTTCCCGCCGACCGCGCAGGCGGCGGGCCCGTTCTATGGCGATATTCTGGACAGCGTCGAGGCGGCATGCCGCCAGCGCGGTATTCATCTCAGTTACACGGTGGTGGACCGCCATACGAACGCGACGGCATTCGTGCTCGACAAGATCGCGCAAAACCGGATCGATGCGGCCCTTTTTCTCGCCATCGATGACCTCTCCCTCTATGAGGCAGTTCGTGCCGCACAGGTGCCCTCCGTGCTGCTCAACGCGGAGCATCCGCGCCGCGCGATGGATGCCTTCCTGCCCGATAACCGGACGGGCGCGACGCTGGCGACGCAACATCTCATCGCGTACGGCCATCAGCGTATCTGCGTCGTCACCAACTTCCATCGGCAGACCTTCTTCGATCGGCTTGATGCGCATCGCGCGGTCCTTACGCGGACGCGGGTATATCGTTCGATCCGGCCCTCATCGTGGAAACATCGCTCGACACCCAGGCAGCCTACGAGGCGATGCGCGCCCGCCTCGCGCGGGGCGCACCGGATTTCACCGCGCTCTTCTGCATGAATGACATCTGCGCCATCGGCGTGCTGCGCGCTGTGCGCGAGGCGGGGTTGCGCGTGCCGGATGATCTCTCGATGATCGGCTTCGATGACATCCCGATGGTGGCCTACACCGATCCACCGCTGACGACGATCCGGGTTGCGCGGCAGGAACTTGGCCTGCTCGGTCTTCAACGCCTCCTCGACCGCGCCGCGACCCCGGACCTCACCCCGATCCGCGTCGAAGTGGCGTGTCAACTTATCGAGCGTCAATCCGTCGCGGCAGTACGTAGAGAAACGGCTCCTCATCACTGAGAAGCCGTACGGTTCGGTCCGCGCCAGCATGAAACAGTTGGCGGCTACGTCATCCTACACTCCCCGTCGCGGGTGCGGCAGCGAAGTAACCGGAGATGTCGAGGATGAAGTTGCTGCCTGACAGGCTGTACAGGTTGTACGTCCCGTCTGCTCCCCACCCCCACGATGAACGCATTCGGTGCGACGGTTCCCTTGCTGTAGTTCAGGTTGCTCGCCAGCGGCAGCGTCGTCCCACCCGGGAAGAGCGTCGCGAAGCCGTCCGGGGCGTTGCTCGTGTTGTCTACCGTCGCGTTGCCCACCAAGGCTTTCGCCTCGATCGGCACCGTCACGCCGCTGAAGGTGAAGCTGCCTGGCAGGTTGAGCGTCCCCTTCACACCCAACGGTGCGCCCGGCGTCTTGAAGGCCGCTTGTCCGGCGCGCGTGTCCAACTCCCGCACCGGTTGCGCGAGGGAGTAGAAGAGCAGCCCTCCCGTGCTCACCGTGTCGTAGTACCCCGTCACGTCGAGGATGAAGTTGCTGCCCGTGTTCGCGTAGAGCTTGAATGAGCCATCGCCGCCAAGCCCGACCGTGAAGGCATTCGGTGCCACCGTGGCGGGGGTGGTGGCGGTGGCGGGCGCGAAGTTGAGGTTACTGGTCGGGGGCAGGGTGGCGTTACCGGGGTAGAGGGTGGCGAAGCCTGCCGCTGCCCCGACGCTGTTGTCCACCGTGGCGTTGCCGGCCAGGGCTTTGGCACTCGTTGGCACCGTGATCCCGCCTGCGGTGAACTGCCCGGGGAGGGTGAGGGTCTGCCCGGCAGTGAGAGCGGCATTGGGATGGACGACGGCGCTCTGCCCGGCACGCGTGTCGAGCAGGCGCACGGGCTGGGTGAGGGGATGGAAGAAGAGGCCACCCGCTGCCGGTGGGGCATAGTAGCCGGTGACATCGATGATGAAGTCCCCGCCGGTGTTGGAGTAGAGATTGAAGTTGCCATCGCCACCCAAGCCGACGGTGAAGGCGTTGGGGCGGACGGTACCGGGAACGAAGTTGAGGTTGGAGGCCAAGGGGAGGGCGGCACCGGTGGGATAGAGGGTGGCGAAGCCCGCGGGTGCGCCGACGGAGTTATCGACGGTGGCGTTGCCGACGAGGGCTTGCGCCTCGGCGGGGATGGTGATGCCACCGGAGGCGAAGTGACCGGGGAGGGGGAGGGCTTGCTTGGCGGTGAGGGGGAGGCCGGGATGAACGAAGGCGGCATGATTGGCACGGGTATCGAGCAGGCGGACAGGAGCGGCAAGGGGATAGAACTGCAAGCCGCTCGTGCTACCACCACCGCCACCGCCGCCACCGCCGCCACCGCCGCCGCTACCACCAGTGACGGTGAAGGAGGTGGGGAGGGAAGCGCCACCGTTGGGTCGGGATTGATGACCAGGACGAGAAGGAGCCGCCATACTTGAGGAGCGACGCGGGAATCGTGGCGCTGACCTGGGTGGGAGAGGTGAAAGTGGTGGGGAGTTGGACCCCGGCATACTGGAGGACGGAGCCGGAGACGAAGCCGGTGCCGGTGACGGTGAGGGTGAAGGCGGCGTCACCGAAAGCGGCGGTGGTTTTGGAGAGGGAGGTGATGGCGGCGGGATGACCGTCATTGGGATTGAGGTTGGTGATGGTGAAGATGACGGGCGCGCTGATGCCGTCGATGGAGACGGTACGAGTATAGGTACCGGGGATGCCGTTGGAGGAGACGGGAGGCGAGAAGAAGAGGCCGTACTTGTCGGTGGAGGAGTAGTAGTTGCCGGTGACCGGGAAGGTGGTGGCAGCAGTTTTCGGTTGGCCGCTGGCTGCGGCGCTCCCTGAGACACTCACGGTGCCACTACTCATACCGACGGATGTGCCACCGTCGTGGCTGACCAGGGTCCCGCCCGAGTTGCCGACTAGACTCCCACCATCCTGAGTGATCAGGCCGGAGCCGCCATCAGTGACTATGCTTGCGCCATCGTTGCTGATCACTTTCGCATTATCGCCGCCGGCAACGTTTGATGTAGTGCCGGTCGCAACATGCGAGGAAGCCCCAATCGGGTTCACGAGGGAGACTGGTGGGATTTCGATCTTCGCTCCCGGCGCACCAAGGAGGGACGTGGACCCCTGGATCGAGATCGTGGTCCCCGCCGCTGCGAGAACTGGTGCGGTAACGAGCAGGTCAACGCTATTGGAGTCTCCGGCTGCGAAGCTGGTGACCCGAATCTGCGCGTTGCCTTCCTGCGTGAGGAATTCAGGTGGCACGGAAGCATGGACTTCTGTTTGATTGACGAATGCGGGAAAGAGGGCCGTGTCGATTCCCGCTGCGGACTTGAAGACGGGAATCGTCATCTCAGTGAAGCCGGTACCACGAATGACGAGCAGTTGCGCATCTGCCGGATTGAGGAGAAAGAGGGCGGGTGTGAGGCCGGGCAAATCGTGGTTCGCGACCTGATTGATCGTTGGCCTCGGCTCCTGAGCGGCGATGCGCACATCGAAGATCGTTGAGAGAATGGACCCGTCGATCGTCGCAGTCACCGTGAAGTCGCCCGCAGTGCTCGAAGGGTAGATGGGAACCAACGGGTGAAGCCGGCAAAGTCGCCACTCCGGGTGTTGACGGTTTTCGTGTTGGCGTTGGCATTGCTCATGTCGAAGGTACCGCCCGCGCCATTGACCGGATTAATATGGAAGGTAACGGCGATCCCTGGCGCAGCGTGACCATTTGCCGCATCGACGAGCGCGGCGAGGGTGACAGGGTTGACCATTGAAGGTACCCGGGGCACTCGCGACAGTCAGGGAATTCTCCCCGTATGCTCGATCAATGCTGCTATATGGCAGGGAGATATTGAAAAACGAGATGGCGGCGGCACCGGTGTTAGTCGCGGGGGCAAATGCCACACCACCGACGATGGTCACATCACCATTCGCGGCCAGGTTCAGCGCGACATGGGTGCCGTAGCCGTCGCCCGCATGACCGCCCGTCTCAGGCAGCGCGCTCTGCGTGACCGAGGTGCCGACTTTGGTGAAGACCACGATGCCGGTGTTCGGGCTCACGGAGTTGAGATTCTTCTTCTGCGCACCCACCGCGACGACCGTCGAGCCACTGCCGACGCCAACCGCAACCGCGACGCCTAACTCTTCAGCGCCATCGGGCGTGCTGTCCGACAACCGGGTTTGGATATACGTCGCACCGGAGCCAACGAACAGATAGGCTGCGCCGACCTGACTTGCCTTACCCGGCGCACCGGCCGCGACCGAGTTCGTGGTACCGGACACGGCCACCGCAACACTATTGCCCAATCCATCGCCGAACCCGCCATCGCTCGCGGTGAGTGGCACGCCGGTGTAGGTCGCGCCACTGCCCGTGAAGATAAAGATCTGCCCCTGAAAGATTTGCGTGCCGATTTTCTTGAACGGTGCGCCGACCGCGAGCGTGTTCGTCGTGCCGTTGTTCGCCAGCGCTACCGACAAACCGAATGCTTCACCGCCCGCGACGGCAGGCGTGGTGTCGGTCACGGTCGCTTGGAAGGGGTACGACGCCCCGCTCCCGGCATAGAGGACGACCACGCCCTGGCCTGCGGTGCCACCGTTCGCCGCAGCAACGGCGATCGTTGTCGTGCTGCCATTCGTCGTGGCGGCGATATCGTTACCGAAACTAGTGGTTGACGGGCTGGCGGGCGGGAGGAGAATCGCTTGTTGGGTGTAGGTGCTCCCACTCCCTGTGAAGACGTACGCCTTATTGCCGCCCAACGTGCTCACCGCGATGGTCGTTGTCCCGCCGCTCATTGTTACGGCGACCGCGCTGCCGAACTGATTGCCGCTGGCACCGCCGGTGGCGGTGATGCGTGCCTTCTGTGCGTAGGCACCGGCGCTGCCGGTGAAGATGTACGCCGCACCCTGATTGGCATTGGCACCGATCGTCTTGTTCGGCGCCCCAATGACGACGGTCGTCGTGCCGCCCGCTGACGCCACCGCGACACCCGAACCGAACTGGTCACTGGTCGCGGCATCGGTCGCGGTGACCGTCTGCTCGGTGACCGTGGGATCGATCGTCACCGGCCAGGTTGCGCCACGCGCGTCTACCGCCAGTTGAATCTCGCCATCGCTCAGCGCGAGATGCGCGGGCAGCGTCACGCCCGCCGCATCGTGTACCACGAGGTCGCGGTATTGCTGCGTGCCGATCCACAGCACGCCCTCTTCGGCCTCGGTCGGGGTCTCTCCCGTCACCGCGAGCGCGAGCGTGAATGCCGCCGCGCCATCGGGCATGGTCGCGAGGGTGAAGCCCTGCTCCAAGCCGTGCGGGCCGTTCACGTACCACTCGGTCAGCGCGTCGCGCCGGTATTCCACCCGCCCGGCGCTGATGATCGGGGTCGCCGGGGCGAGTGCGAGACGTACATTGCCTGCGCTGATTGTCGCTGCATGCAGACCCCAGGCGGGACCGAGCGCGGGCGCAACCTGAATGCCGCTCACATCAAAGGTCGTCGTGAAATGCTGGGCAGCGTTCGTTGCCTGCACCGCACGTGCGGCGGTCGCTGTGGTGAGGGCAGTGGGGAGATAATCAGCCGCGTCATCCGCCGCGAGGGTCGCATTGATGATCGGCCCGAAGGCCGGGGGCACAGTGCGCGACTGGGCGGGTGCTGCGGGTACAGACGGAGCCGGCTTCGTGAAGGGGAGGGTCGGGTGCGGGCGCACGAGTGCGGGCGCAGCGGTGAGCAGCAAGGCGAAGAGGAGCATCCCGGTCAGAAACCGAGAGAACCGCCCCGAGAGATGAGCGGGAGAGAGAGCGAATGCGAGCGTGTTCACATGACTTCCTTTTTCCCGATGCGATGATCAGGCCGATTGTGTCATGACGTGAGTCCTCAGTCTGACAAGGACCCGGCATCGTCGATGCCCCTGTGCTTCCTTTTTACGAATCTGTCTTGTATCGCTGGATGCGCCGCTTCCCCTTCCCCAATCGATCTTCTCTCGGTTCTCCATTCAATTACTGCGACCGAACCCTACGCGCTTCCTAGCTCGCGCATGGACCCGTAGCCTGCGGGGCACTCCAGCACGCAGACACGTCCTCCATGTCCGGCGAGTTACTGGTACATACACTCTAGGGGAATCAGAGAGAGGGCGCATCGGGGGAATTACGTAGGAAAAAGCCGAATAGTATTTCTGATTGATTTATAAAAGAAACGTCGGCAATTACGTAGAAAGCAATTATTTGAAAGATACGTAGCAAGAACATGTTACGTGTGATGAGTAGGCAGCCGCGTCGGCATCTCTCACTCTCCCTACTGGGCAGTGAGATGAGCGGTGAGAGCACCCGCTGCTGAATTGCGCGCGGGCAACTGCTGGACGGACCAGCGGTTGCCGTCCGGATCGCTGAAGAAGACGAACGAACCCCACGGTTCCACCTGGACATCGCTCACCGCCACCCCTCGCCCGACGAGTTCGGCACGCGCGGCGTGGATGTCCGTGACGACCAGTTGCAGGCCCTGGACAGAACCCGGCGGCGTGTCCACTATCCCGGTCCCCAGCGCAATCGAGCAGGCCGAACCGGGAGGCGTCAGTTGCACGAAGCGCAGCGTCTCACTGACCTGGTGATCGTGGTCCGCATGGAAGCCAACCTGCTCGGTGTAGAAGGATTTCGCGCGGTCCACGTCCGAGACAGGGATCGCCACCAGTTCAAGCTTCCAATCCATGACGCACCTTCCTTTCGTACGGACGTATCAGTCGTCCCCCCAGAGAGAGCGAAGGTATTGGGCGCTGCGCGGCAAGACATCGTCGGCGCGACCGGAGAGATTGCATTCGAGCGCGCAGTAGCCATCGAACTCGATCGCGCGGAGCGCGCGAAAGGCCGCCATGAAGTCCGTCATGCCGGTGCCCGGTTCCAGGCGGGTGTTATCGGCGAGATGGACGTAGCCAAGATATTGCCGCGCGGTATGCAGCGCATTGACCGGGTCGCGCTCCTCGATATTCATATGAAAGAGGTCCGCCAGGAGCCGCATGCGCTCGCTGCCGATCTGCTCGCACCACTCGACCCCCTGATCGAGACGATGAATGAGGTGCGTCTCGTAGCGGTTGAGCGGTTCGAGCAGCAGCGTTGACCCGACCGACTGGGCGAACTCCGTCAACTCATTGAGGGCGGTTCGCAGGCGCTCTTCGTCCGCCACCGCGTCGCGCTTCTGCGGGAACGGCAAGCGCGCGGAGTAGCCATAGAGCGGCACGACGATCACGCCTGATGCCTCGACCTCCGCCGCATAGGTAAGGAGGTGCGCGATGTCTTCGAGGCATTGCAAACGCTCATCCGGATCGGCGGAAACGGGCCAGCCTCGATAGCCACCGACGATCCCCGCCACCTGACCGGCCCCTTGCCGGACCAACTGCGCGATCGCCCGGTGCTCAGTACGCAACGTATCTCCGCGCACCTCGATGGCATCGAAGCCCCAAACCGCCGCTTGCTCGAACTTCGCTTCCATCGATGCCGCGGGTAAGAGATTTTCTTGAATCGCGAGACGGAGTGGCATTTTTTCCTTCTCCCTAACCCCCCGGCCCCCTTCCCTAAAAGGAAGGGGGTGCCTCGCTGCAATGCCGTGGCGTTCCCGGATAGGCACGATGCCAAGATCACGTTCCCCTTCCCTTTAGGGAGGGGGTGAGGGGGTAGGCCCTACGCCCACCACATATCGGCGGGGCGCTCGGCGAACACAGCTTCCTTGAGCGTGCCGACGGCTTTCAGGAAGCCCTCATTCGGGGAGGCCAGCGCGTCCTCGTGTTCGATTGAGAGGACGCCATCAAAGCCGATCTCCCTGAGCGTGGAGACGAACTGCCGCCAGAAGAGCAGATCGTGCCCGTAACCGACCGAGCGGAAGATCCATGCCCGGTTGGGGATATCGGAGTAATGCTTCGTGTCCAGCACGCCGTTTGTCGCGACGTTGTAGGGGTTGATCGCCGTGTCCTTCGCATGGACGTAATAGACGATGTCTTTGAGCGCGCGCAGCGCCTGGCACGGGTCGATGCCCTGCCAGAAGAGATGGGAGGGGTCGACGTTCGCACCGATGGTCGGCCCGACCGCGTCACTCATCTTGCGCATCGTCTCCGGGTTGTAGCAGATGAAGCCGGGGTGCATCTCGAAGGCAACCCGAATGCCGTGATCCTCGGCATACATGGCTGCCTCGCGCCAGTACGGGATGGCGACGGTGTTCCACTGCCATTCGAGGATTTCGAGGAAGTCCGTCGGCCACGGGCAGGTGACCCAGTTCGGATATTTCGAGCCCTCAGAGTCGCCGGGGCAGCCGGAGAAGCAGACAATCGTCCGCAGTTCAAGTTTCTGGGCCAGATCGACCGTCTTGCGGAAAATCGTGTCACTCCGCTCAGCCTCCGCTTTATTCGGGTGCAGCGGGTTGCCGTGGCAGGAGAGGGCGGAGATTTCCAGCCCGCGCGCGGTGAAGAGCGCCTTGTAGTCGCGCACCTTGGCGTCATCCGCGAGCAATGCATCGACATCGATATGCGGGGCAGGAATACGCCCCGTCTGAATCTCCACCGCGCCGCATCCCGCTGCGGCGACGAAATCAAGCATTTCCTCAATCGGTTGACTGGCAAAGAGCGGGTCAAAGATACCGATTTTCACGCGAGACTCCTTTTCCGGTACTACCGCATCTCGATGCCTCCCATCATGCGTGCCATGTCCGGAGGCGTCAAGGATGCGGGGAGAGGCAGTGGGCAGTAGCAGTAGACAGTAGACAGTAGACAGCGGGGAAAGAGAAGCCCGATGCTCGTGAGTCCCGTCTGACATCTGGCGTCAGACTTCCAGTTACTGCCTACTGCCCACTGCCTACTCCCCCGTGTATACTCCCCGCATGGGAACAGCAGCGGAGGAGCGAGCATATTGGGTCGCATGGGCGCGGGTGCCGGGCATCGGGCCCGCTCGGTTGCGGTTGCTCGCGCGCGCCTTTGGGCGGTTACAAGCGGCATGGAATGCGCGGCCGGTCGATTTGCGCGGTGCGGGCCTTGATGAACGGACGACGGCGAACGCGGTGAAAGCCTTTGGTACGATCGATCCGGCGCGGGAATGGGAGCAGATCGTCACCGCCGGTATCACGGTGCTGACCTGGGACGATGCGGAGTACCCGGAACAGTTGCGTGCTATCGCCGCCGCGCCCGCCCTCCTCTATGTGCGCGGTACGCTTACCCCCGATGATGCGCTCGCCGTGGCTATCGTCGGCACGCGCCGCGCGACAGCCTACGGGCGGGAGGTCACGCACCGGATCGCCACCGATCTCGCTGCGGTGGGTGTGACGGTGGTCAGCGGGCTGGCGAAAGGGATTGACGGCATCGCGCATGACCGCGCGCTCGCCGCCGGTGGCCGCACCATCGCGGTACTCGGCCACGGGCTACATACGATCTATCCACCGGAGCACAAAGCGCTCGCGCATCGCATCGCGGAGGGTGGTGGCGCGCTTGTGAGCGAATATCCGCTCGGCGCGCGGATCGACCCCGCCAACTTCCCGGCGCGCAACCGGATTATCAGCGGCCTCGCCCTCGGCGTCGTCATTGTGGAGGCGGATCGCAAGAGCGGTGCGATGATTACGGCGGATTTCGCCGCCGATCAAGGCCGGGAAGTCTTCGCGGTGCCGGGGAGCATCCTCAGCCCGATGAGCGCGGGATGCAACGCACTCATCAAGGACGGGGCACGGCTCGTCACCGGCGTCGATGATATTCTCGCGGAGTTGCGGTTGGAGATCCGTCGGGAGCAGCACGCCACCCAGCAGGCGCTGCCGACGCTCCCCGGCGTACCGGGCGCGGAGGTGCTCTTGGGGGCACTGAGCGCGGAACCCTGCCATATCGATGACCTCTGCCGCGCCTGCGGCCTGCCGATCAGCGATGTCAACGGGCTCCTCGTCCAACTCCAACTGACCGGCGCGGTGCGTCCGGCGGGGCCGCAGTTGTACGTCCGCGCATAGCGCACCATCCATTACCGCTTGGCGACGGCCGCCGTGACTTCTGCGACGAGATCGAATGCGCCCTCCTTCCAAATATCAGGAATACCGACGATCACGTGCGTGATCCCCTCTTCGGCCAATGCATGGAAATGTTCGACTGCCTGTGCGGGCGTCTGCGTGCCATCTCTGCCGTCGCGCGACAATGCAAGGTGGCTGACGGTCGTCTTTTCGATCGCATCGTAGGGCCGCCCCTCCGCGGCGCAATGATCGCGCAGCACATTGAGTTTATGCCGCAGGGTATCCATGTCCGCGTCGAAGAGGTTGCAGGCATCCGCATATTTGGCAACGAGCCTGAGCGTCTTCCGCTCGCCCGACCCACCGATCATGATTGGCGGATGGGGGCGCTGCAGCGCATTCGGGGAATTGAGCGGCCACGCGAGGTCGTAATGCGTGCCGACGAATGGGCGGGTATCACCGGCCCACATCTGATGGGCGATCTGCAGTGTTTCCTCAAGGCGCTCGAAGCGCTCACTCACCGGCGGAAACGGGACGCCAAGACCGCGATGCTCCTGCTCGTTCCATGCCGCACCGATACCGAGATAGGCGCGACCGCCCGAGAGCACATCCAGCGTCGTCACGGTCTTGAGAAGAATGCCGGGGTGCCGATAGGTCACACCGGTCACCAATGTGCCGAGTTTCACGCGCTCCGTCTGCCCCGCGAGAAAGCCGAGGGTCGTGTACCCTTCCAGCATTTCCCTTTCCGGTGGCCCGATCATGCGAATCTGAAAGAAGTGATCCATCACCCAGAGACTGTAGATGCCCGCCTGCTCCGCATTCTGGGCGATCCGCCCGAGGGTCGGGCCGATGTGCGCCGCGCCTTCCGGCCAGGTGAAGTCCGCAACCGATAATCCAATGTGCATGAGATCGTTCCCTTTCGCATTGCCGCGAAGATCGGCGATCCATCATCGTGCGACCTTCGTATGGCACGATGGTAGGAGGAGTTGTGACAAATGTCAATAGATGTCATTTGATATTTGTCATTATGCGCCCGCGTGATATAGTGATCCGATGACAGCAGCGCGCACCCCGACAACGATCACCCGCAGCGACAACCCGACACGGCAGCGCATCCTCGAAGCGGCGCGGGCGAATCTACGCCGCTTTGGTGCCGACAAGGTGACCGTGGTCGATATCGCGCGGGACCTGGGGATGTCGCACAGCAATGTCTACCGATTCTTCCGCACGAAGACAGAAATTCTCGATGCGGTCATCGAGGAGTGGCTCGTGGAGGAAGAGGCGCAGTTGAGCGATCTCTCCGAGAGCACGGGGCGGGCGGGCGAGCGATTGGAGCATTTCGTCATCGCGATGCTCGCCCGCAAACGCAAGAAGCGCACCGAAGATGCGGAGCTTTCCGGCCTCTACTACCGCATTCTTGCGGAGCGGCCCACGGCGATGGCGCGTTACGACGGAGTGGTGTTCGCGGCGTTCAAACGCATCATCGTGGACGGGATCACCACCGGTGAGTTTGCGATTGAGGACGCATCCGCAGCAGTGCGTGTCGTCCGGTACGCTCTCGGTGTCTTCTTCGATCCATCCTTCGAAAAGGGTGCAGGCATCACCGCGGAGGAGGGTGCACGGGACGTGATCCGTGCACTTGTGGCAGGATTCGCCAACCGAGCGCAGCCGCCCGCACTTGCGGCATACCCGCACCCCTGAAGGGGACGCAGGCGACGACGCGTCACATCCACGAATATTCGTCCGTTCTTAGATATATTGCGCGCATTCATCGCGCGGGTTATGGGGCAGGAGGCAGCATGACTCTCTACGGCGTAATTCTCGGCAGGCGGCGGCGGTACGCGGCTCTGGCCGCTCTCGCGCCAGCACCGGCCAAAGCCGCTCCTGAATCTGCTTGGCGAACGAAGCATGTTGCAAGATACCGTCGCCCGCCTCGCGCCGCTCATTTCGCCGGACCGTCTCTTCATCGCGGTCAATGCCGCACACGCGCCGGAAGTCGCACGACAGATCCCGGATGTGCCCGACGCGCAAATCATCGTCGAGCCCGTGGCCCGCGAAACCGGCCCCGCCCTCGGGCTTGCGGCGATCCATGTCGCGCATCACGACCCGGATGCGACGCTCGCCTCCTTCCAGGCGGACCATGTGGTCCTTCAGCCGGAGATTCTCCGTAGTGCGGTCGCCCTCGCCGCGACGCCGCGCAGGACGGCGCCATCGTCACCATCGGCATCACCCCAACCTTTGCCGCGACAGGGTACGGCTATATCGAACTCGCCGCCGTCATACAGCACTGAAGGCGACCTCTCTGTGCGGGAAGCGGTGCGCTTTGTCGAGAAGCCCCAGCAGGAGACGGCGGAGGCAGTACATCGCGACGCGGCAACTTCGTCTGGAATGCCGGCCTCTTCATCTGCCGCGCGCAGACGCTCCTCGATGCCTTCGCCACGCATCTGCCGGAAACCTACGCGGGCCTGATGCAGATCAAGGACGCCATCGGCACCGATCGCTATGTCGAAACGCTCGAATCGGTCTTCCCGACGCTGGCAAAGGTGAGCATTGATGTGGGGATCATGGAGAAGTTCCATCCGCTCGTCACCGTCCCCTGCGATCCGGGCTGGAACGATGTCGGCGATTGGGATACCCTCGCCTCGCTCATGCAAGGCGACGATGACGGCAATGTCGTCATCGGCACGACACACCTCGCCATCGAGACGAAGCGCACCCTCGTCCACGGTCAGGACCGCCTCGTCGCCACCTTCGGCATCGAAGACCTGATCATTGTCGATACGCCCGATGCCGTCCTCGTCATCCCCCGCAACCGCGCCCAGGATGTCAAGAAGCTGGTCGAACGACTGACGAGCCATCACTGAGTGACGAGCAATGAGTGAGAATGTCCGGAAAGTCGTTCGCCTCCCCTCTCCATCGCCGCACAAACCTCTCTTTACCTCCATCTATTGGCGATGGCTCCGTACGAGAGGGGTCGGGGGTGAGGACTGAAACCTCATTGCTCGTTGCTTGTTGGGGATTAGAAAACCCGTTCTGAGTGTTACACTTAATGATTCGCCGTCTTGACACGAGCGGCACCCTTTCTGCTACTCTGAGGCGGGATTGGGATGAACGTACATAGGAGGGCCACGAATGCCCGATGAGACGATAGAGACAAAGACACCGGCGAAGACGACGCGTACGCGCACGTCCACCGCGACCAAAGCGCCCGCCAAGAAGCCAACGAAACGCGCCACGACCACCACGAAGGCGACGACGAAGGCCACAGCGACGACCACGACGCGCCGAACGACGAAGACGGCGACAAGTGGCACGCGGACGCGCGGCACGACGGGCGGCAGGTACAGTATGCCGCCCGTCGCGGAAGGGACGCGGCTCGTTATCGTCGAATCCCCCGCGAAGGCGAAGACGATCACGAAGTATCTCGGCCCCGGCTATGCTGTGCGCGCCTCGATGGGGCATGTGCGCGACCTGCCGGATCGCGGTATCGGTATCGACCTCGCCAATGACTTCGCGCCGACCTACGTTGTCACCGATGACAAGACCGAGACGGTCAAGCAGTTGAAGTCCGCGATCAAGAACGCGAGCGCGGTCTATCTGGCGACGGACCCGGACCGTGAGGGCGAGGCGATTGCCTGGCATGTCGTCAAGGCGACGACCCCGACACGCGGTAAGCCCGTGCATCGTGTCACGTTCAATGAGATCACGCCCGATGCCGTGCGTGCCGCCATCGCCAATCCACGCGAGATTGACATGGACCTTGTGGATGCCTACCAGTTTCGCCGCGTGCTCGACCGCATCGTCGGCTACCGCCTCTCGCCGTTCCTCTGGAAGAAGGTCACGCGCGGCCTCTCCGCCGGGCGCGTGCAATCGGTCGCACTCAGGATTGTCGTTGATCGGGAGCGAGAGATTGCCGCTTTCGTGCCCGTCGAATCGTGGACGGTTGAAGCGGATTTCGCCAAGATCACGGGCCGGGAGCGCACGCCGCGCGATCTCTTCCACGCCCGCCTGACACAGATCAATGGCAAGAAGGCCGACCTCAAGATTCAGGAGGACGCGCAAGCGGTCCTCGACGGTCTCACCGGGGCCAACTACCGTGTCAAGGAGGTCAACAAGACCGAGCGGAAACGCAACGCCGCCGCCCCCTTCACGACGAGTACGCTTCAGCAGGAAGCGTCCCGCAAGCACGGCTACGCGGTTGCGAATACCATGCGGATCGCGCAGCAACTCTACGAAGGCATCAAGCTCTCCAGCAAGGAGGGTGAAGTTGGCCTGATTACCTACATGCGCACGGACTCCATGAATATCTCAGAAGAGGCGCGCGAGGCGGCGAGACGGCTGATCGTCTCCCGCTACGGGGGTGATTTCTACCCGACTAAGCCGAACTTCTATCGCACGAAGGCGAAGAGCGCGCAAGAAGCGCACGAGGCGATCCGCCCAACCGACCCGGCACGCACGCCGGAGGATGTGCGGCCCTACCTCAGCCCACAGCAATTCAATCTCTATCGGCTCATATGGCAGCGGTTCGTCGCCAGCCAGATGGCGCAGGCCGTCTTCGATGTCACGCAGGTGGACCTGCTCGGCACCCCGCCGCGCGGTGAGAACACCTACACCTTCCGCGCGAGCGGTTCGGTGATTCGCTTCCCCGGTTTCCTTGAGGTCTATCGCGAGGGGCGCGACGCCGGTGACGGGGACGATGAGATCGATAAGGATGCGCTGCCGCCGCTTGCCGCCGACGAGCCGGTGGACCTCGTCAGTCTCCTGCCCGAGCAGCACTGGACACAGCCACCGCCCCGCTATACGGAAGCGTCGCTCGTCAAGGCGCTCGAAGAGCAGGGCATCGGCCGACCGAGCACCTACGCGCCGACGATTGCGACGATCCTCAACCGCAACTACGTCACGAAGGACGAGAAAGTCCTCATCCCAAGCGAACTGGGGATGATCGTCACGGATGTGCTGGTTGCGAACTTCCCGGAAATCGTCGATTACGGCTTCACCTCCCAGATGGAGGAACGGCTCGATGATGTCGCGGAGGGGAAGACGGCCTGGGTGCCGGTGCTGCACGCCTTCTACGGGCCGTTCGATGCGACCGCGAAGAAGGCGGAAGCCGCCACCAGCACGGTGAAGGGTGAGGAGACGGACGAAGTCTGCGATCTCTGCGGGAAGCCGATGATCATCCGTGTCTCGCGGTATGGTCGCTTCCTCTCCTGCTCGGGCTATCCGGAGTGCAAGAATACCCGCCAGATGGAAGGCTCAGGAGCGCCACCGAAGTTTGAGAAAGTCCCGGACGAGCCGACGGACGACATTTGCCCCACCTGCGGCAAGCCGATGGTCGTCAAGACCGGGCGGTATGGTCGTTTCATCGCCTGCGTCGATTATCCGACCTGCAAGACGAGCAAGAAGATCGAGGTGACGACCGGCGTGCATTGCCCGCAATGCGCCACCGGTGAACTCGTTCAGCGCAAGACACGCAAGGGAAATCGCGTCTTCTGGGGTTGCAACCGCTATCCGGACTGCGACTACACGACGAACACCGATCCACGCAAAGCCGCACCCGCACCCGTCGCTATCTCGGCGGATTAGACGAAGCAAACGAGCAATGAGCAATGAGCGATGAGGAGCAACGTTCCCCACTCATTGCTCATTGCTCATTGCTTCCCCGCTCCGTTGCCGCTGGCATGGTGCAGTGGTACGCTTCATCGATGACAAATGGGATGGATACCGAAGGAAATGATACGAACTGATGGCATATATGAATGAGACAATCATGCCCCGCGCGCACGGCACGACGATCCTCGCGGTGAAGCGTGGCGATATCGTGGCGATGGCAGGCGACGGGCAAATTACCTTTGGCGACGTCGTGATGAAGCATGGCGCGAAGAAGGTGCGCGCGCTCGGCGATGGCCGCGTGCTCGCCGGGTTCGCCGGGGCCGTCGCGGACGCCCTGACGCTCTTCGAGAAGTTCGAGGCGCAGTTGGACGAGCATAGCGGCAACCTCCGCAAATCCGCGGTCGAACTGGCGAAGGAGTGGCGCACGGATCGCTATTTGCGCCGCCTCGAAGCGCAGCTCCTCGTCGCGGACGGCGAGCAGATCCTCGTGCTCTCCGGCGAGGGCGATGTCGTCGAACCGGATGAGGGCGTCATCGCGATCGGTTCCGGTGGGCCGTTCGCGCTCGCCGCCGCGAAAGCGTACCTGGACGGCACCGACTACTCCGCGAAGGAGATCGCCGAGAAAGCGATGCATATCGCCGCTGATACCTGTATCTATACCAATGACCACATCACCGTGCTGACGGTCGGTAAGGAAGCGATTGCCCTGCCGTACCGCCGAAGGACTGTACGATGAGCGCACCGGAACAGGTCGTCACGCGCGACACCCGCCCCCCACAAGCCGCCAACGCGGCCTCGCCGATCGGCGTGGCACCCGCGACGACGGAGACTACCGTGCCCGCCTCCATGACGCCCGCCGAGATCGTCGCGGAACTCGATAAATACATCATCGGGCAGAAGGAAGCGAAGCGCGCCGTCGCCATTGCCCTGCGCAATCGCTTCCGGCGGCAACTGCTTGCTGAGGATATGCGCGACGAGGTGACGCCGAAGAACATTCTCATGATGGGTCCGACCGGCGTCGGCAAGACCGAGATCGCGCGCCGCGTCGCCAAAATCGTGGACGCCCCCTTCATCAAGGTGGAGGCGACGAAATTCACTGAGGTTGGCTATGTCGGTCGGGATGTCGAGTCGATCATCCGAGACCTCGTCGAAGTGTCGATCTCCAATCTGCACACGCAACGACTGGAAGCCGTAAAGAGCCAAGCGGAAGTGGCGGCGCGGGACCGTCTCCTCACCTACCTCCTCGAACAGACCGAGAATGACCGCCGTCCGCGGACGAACCGTCGCAATGGGGTAGCGACCCCACCCGCTGCGCCGGAACCGGAAGCCGAGCGCGCCGGTTCCGCCCAGCGGCAGCGGCGACAGCGCAAGAAACTGCTGGAAATGCTCAATCAGGAACTCCTCGAAGATGTGACCGTGGAGATCGACATCGAGCAGTTCTTCGACGATTACGGCGATGACGGCCCCTACGACGAGAGCAGCTACGGCGATTTCCTCGAAGACCTGAGCCGCACGTCACCGCGCCGCCGCTCCCGCCGTGTCAGTGTCCGCGACGCGCGACGCATTCTCACGCAGCAGGAAGCGTACCGGATGGTCGACTTCGACGCGGTGGTGGATGAATCCATCCGGCGGGCGGAGGATGCGGCAGTCGTCTTCATTGACGAGATCGACAAGACGATCTCACGCAACGGTGAATACGGTGCCGACGTTTCGGGCGAGGGTGTCCAGCGCGATCTGCTACCGATCGTTGAAGGCTCAGTGGTGATGACCCGATACGGCCCCGTGAAGACGGATCATATTCTCTTCATCGCGGCGGGCAGCTTCCACGGCGCGAAGCCGTCCGACCTCATCCCGGAGTTGCAGGGGCGGTTCCCCCTCCGCGTCGAACTGCAAAGCCTAACCGAGACCGACTTGCTCGCCATCCTCAAGGAGCCGCGCAACGCGCTGACGAAGCAATACATCGCCCTCCTCGCGACCGAGAGCGTCGATGTCGAGTTCACCGACGACGGCCTGGAGGAGATGGCGCGGCTGGCGGCAGATGTCAATACCCGCACGCAGGACATCGGCGCGCGTCGCCTCGCCACGATCGTCGAGCGTGTCATCGAGCAACTCTCGTTCGATGCGGCCGCCTTTGCCGGGCAGACGATCACCATCGACGCCGTCTATGTCCGAGAGAAAGTTGGCGACATCGCCGCTGATGAAGACTTGAGCAACTTCATTTTGTAGGATCACACAAGGCTGTAACGCAGATGAGTCTGCCCACCGAACCCACAACCGCGCGCGTTGCGATACACCACGCACGGGCGGGAGACACGCCGAAGTTCTCCTATCCGGTCGATGTACTGCGCTGGCGACCGTGCCATGTGATCGTCTCCGGCGTTTTCGGGCCGGAGGTGGAGGGGCGCTCGCCCATCTTTCGGCCTGGCGATGTCACGGCGGAGTTCTTCTGGACCAAGCGCTGGTGGAATGTCATTGCGGGATATGACCCAACCTCCGGCGACCTGCGCGGCTACTACTGCAATGTCGCGAAGACGCCGCGCTGGACTGCTGCGCCGGACCCGGTCATCGCCTATACCGATCTCGACCTCGATCTCGTCACCTTCCCCGACGGCCGCACCGAACTGCATGATGAAGATGAGTTCGTGACGTACGCCGCACGCTACAGCTATACGCCGCGGACCATCGACCGGGCGCGTCGGACGGTGGATGAGATCATGGCATGTATCGCACGCCGCGCGCACCCCTTCCGCTTCGAATCCCTCCCCGCACTTTGTACACGCCTGCGCGTACCATCCCCACAGTAGACCGGAAACCGGGGAGAATCGCAAATACTACCCAAAGGGCACCCGCAAGGACACAAAGGTCGCAAAGGAGAAAAGTATGGAAGGATTTCTTCCCACCTTTCCAATTCTTTGCGTTCTTTGCGCTCTTTGCGCCTTTGCGGTTCAATTGCTTTCGCCCTTTTGCCCTTTCGCCCATCGCATTGCTGGCATTATCGCGGCCTCTCTGGTACTATTTGCGTGCATACCACTCATCATATGACGGGCGCGAATCTTGACATCGTTTATCGTCAAGATGCACAAAATTAGTTCATAAAGATGGCATAACTGCTTGATTGACACTGTGTTATGGACATGCTACATTCCGCCCGAATATTGAGAACGTATGGTGCGTTGAGCATTCGCCACAACACCGATAGGCCGCCCAAAGTGGGGCGTGTTTATTCAACCTACGAGGGTGCAGTCGGAGGTTTCGGCATGGGAAGGTACATTGCGGGGCGCATTCTCTGGATCATTCCCACCTTGTTCGTAATGTCGCTCACGATCTTTATCTTGATCCACGCAACACCGGGGAGCCCGTTCCAGATCGAGAAGTCCAGCCCCGGCTACGTGGAGAACCTGAACAAGCAATACGGCCTCGATAAGCCGCTCCCGCAGCAGTACGTCACCTGGATCGGCAATGCGCTGCACGGTGAGTTCGGCTACAGCACCTCCTTCAAGAGCCGCAAGGTGCAGGAGATCCTCGGGAGCAGTTCCCGGTCAGCCTGCGCATCGGCGCGATCGCGACCATCGTCGCCTTCGTCGGCGGCATCGCGCTCGGCGTCGCTCGCCGCCGTCAACCAGAACGGCCCGCTCGACTACGTCGGCACCCTGATCGCGACCTTCGGCGCGAGCGTGCCGAACTTCGTCGCCGCGTTTCTGCTGCTCTTCCTCTTCATCATTGTCTGCCGAGGACGTTCGACATCGATCTCGGCTTCAAGACGACCTGGACCGGCGCGCCGCAGGATTACGTCTTGCCCGTCGCTCCCTCGCCTTTCTGCCGCTCGCGACGATCACGAGCTTCACGCGCAGCAGTATGCTGGATGCGATCCGCTCCGACTATGTGCGCACGGCGCGGGCGAAGGGCGTCGGGGAGCAGCGCGTGATCGGGCGGCATGTGCTGAAAAACGCCTTGATGCCGGCGATTATGCTGATTGGCCCGATCTTCGCGGGCATCGGCACGGGCACATTCGTCGTCGAGCACACCTTCGCTATCCCCGGCATCGGCAAATATTTCGTGACAAGCCTGCGCAACCGCGATTACCCGATGTTTATCGCCGTCTTTCTCTTGTTTGGCTTCTTTCTCACCGTGATGGCGCTCGTCGTCGATGTCGTCTATAGCATCGTTGATCCGCGCGTTCGCCTCGTCGGTCGCCGTTAGGCGGAAGGAGACTATCGGTGGCAACATCAGATCGTAGCGAACTTCCTTCAATACTGCCGGAAATGCAGTCCTCTACGATGATTCCGCCCGCAGAGGCGACGGCGATCGCGCCTCCGGTCGGGGATGAAGCGAAGTTCGCGCAATCCAGCCTCTCGCGGGACGCGATGTATCGCCTCTTGCGCAACAGACTGGCGGTGGTCGGCCTCGCCTTCATCCTGCTCCTGTTCTTCTGCGCCATCTTCGCGAACTTCATCGCCCCCTACGGCTTTGCGGAAAAGGTGCCGGGGGAGTTCTACCGCACGCGGCCCAATTACTGGTTCATCTTTGGCACCGATAATATCGCCCGCGATGTGTTCACGCGCATCATGTTCGGCGCGCGCGCGTCGATGTATCGTGGGCTTCGGCACTGTCGCTCATCCAACTCGTGATCGGTGTGACGGTCGGCGCGTTCGCGGGGTACTTCAGCGGCACTGACGGATACTGCGCTGATGCGCGTCGTCGATATCTTCTCGACCGTTCCCCCGCTCCTGATCGCGATCATCCTGCTCGCTGGCGCGGGCCCCGGGATCGGCAACATCATTTTCGCGCTGGGCATCACGAGTTGGGTGACGATTGCCCGCCTCACGCGCGGGCAGATGCTCACCCTGCGCGAACTCGATTACATCAAGGCGTCGCGCACGGCAGGAGCGGGCGGCGCGTATATCGTGCTGCGCCACCTGCTGCCGAACAGCCTCACGCCGCTGATCGTTGCCGTGACCTTCGCCATCCCGGAAGCGATCTTCGGCGAGGCGTTCCTGTCGTTCATCGGCATCGGCATCCGCCCACCGAACCCATCATGGGGCGGCATGGTCGCGGAAGGCCAGCAATACCTGCAAAGCAACCCGCATCTCGCGATCATCCCGGTGATCTGCCTGATGCTCACGCTGCTCGCCTTCCGCTTCTTCGGCGATGGTCTGCGCGACGCGCTCGACCCGAAAGGCAACAACTAAGAACGATTAGCGCAGTACGCAGAGAGCACAGAGAACACAGAGAGGATACTGGAGCACTTGAGAATTGTCAACGAATACTTCTCGAGCTCTGCGCTCTCTGCATCTCTGCGGTTCAAATCTCTGGAGGGAGTAGACAGTGGCTGAAACGGTAGCATCACGGGCGATGGCGACGAGTGGTGCGGAACAGGGAAGACGCCGATGCTGGAGGTGCGAGGGGCTGAAGCACGCAGTTCTTCACGCGCTCCGGTATCGTCTACGCGGTGGACGGCATCTCCTTCTCGGTGAACGAGGGCGAAACGGTGGGCATCGTGGGGGAGTCCGGCTGCGGCAAGTCCGTCACGTCGCTCTCGCTCATGCGGCTCGTGCCGAACCCGCCGGGCAAGATCGTCGATGGCGAAGTGACGCTCCGTGTCGATGACAAAGTCTACGACGTCCTCGCGATGCCCGAATCCGAGATGCGGACCATGTGCGCGGGCAATCACATGGCGATGATCTTCCAGGACCCGATGACCTCGCTCAATCCCGTGCTGACGATCGGTTACCAACTGACGGAGCCGCTGATGCTCCATCTCGGCATGACCAAAGCGGAGGCGCGGCAACGCGCGATCGAACTGATGAAGCAGGTCGGCATTCCCGGCGCGGAAGACCGCCTCGATTCGCTACCCATATCAGTATTCCGGCGGTATGCGGCAGCGCGTGATGATCGCCATTGCGCTCGCCTGCAACCCGAAAGTGCTGATCGCGGACGAGCCGACGACCGCCCTCGATGTGACGATTCAGGCGCAGATTCTCGATCTGATGCGCAATCTGAATGAGAAACTCGGCACGGCGGTCATCCTCATCACGCACGATCTCGGCGTCGTGGCGGAGATGTGCCAGCGCGTGATCGTGATGTATGCGGGGCAGATCATCGAGATGGCGCCCGTGGATGAGCTGTTCAACCGCCCGAAGCACCCGTACACACTCGGGCTGATGAACAGCGTGCCCCGCATCGGTGCGGATGTGAAGGTGCCGCTGAAGCCGATCGGTGGCCTGCCGCCCGACCTGCGCGACCCGCCGAAGGGCTGTCGCTTCCGGCCGCGCTGCACCCGCCGCACCGCGAAATGTGAGGAAACGCCGACACTCGAATTGATGGGGCCGGACCATCTCGCGGCGTGCTGGCATCCGATCGAGCACGCAGGAGATAGTAGGCAGTAGGCAGAGGGATACGGATCACTGCCAACTGCCTACTATCTACCGCCTACTTCCACAAAGGAGCGACTGTGGCGCACAGGTACAAGGAGACAGCAGCCAAGCCGCTCGAGCAGGATGCGATGCTCGTTGTGGACGACGTGAAAAAGCATTTCACGGTCGGCGGGTTGGGGCGGCATGCGACGATCCGCGCGGTGGACGGCGTCTCGTTTTCCGTGCGCAAGGGCGAGACATTCGGCCTCGTCGGTGAATCCGGCTGCGGCAAAACCACGCTCGGGCAAACGATCATCCGCCTCTACGACCCGACGAGCGGCAACGTGACCTTCGATGGGCAGGACATCTCACACATCGGGCGGGACGAGCTACGGAAGATGCGCCGTGGCATGCAGATGATCTTTCAGGACCCCGCCGCCTCGCTCGACCCGCGTATGACGGTCGGCTCGATCATCGCGGAACCGCTCAATATCATCGGCATCGGCACGAAGGAGGAGCGGCGGGAGCGCGTGCGGGAATTGCTGCGCGTCGTCGGCCTGAACACCTACTTCGTCAACCGCTACCCGCATGAGTTCTCCGGTGGGCAACGGCAACGCATCGGCATCGCCCGCGCCCTCGCGCCGAACCCGCAACTGATCATCTGCGATGAGCCGGTCTCCGCGCTCGACGTCTCGATTCAGGCGCAGGTTCTGAATCTGCTGCGCGATCTGCAACGGCGAGTTCGACCTGACGTACGTGTTCATCGCGCACAACCTCGCCGTCGTCGCGCATATCTCCGACCGCGTCGGCGTGATGTATCTCGGCAAGATGATGGAGATCGGCGACAGCAAGACGATCACCGAAACCCCGTCGCACCCGTATACCAAGGCGCTCATCTCCGCCATCCCGATCCCCAGCCCCGGTCTACGAAGAGACCGCACGGTACTGAGCGGCGACCTGCCCAGCCCGGCGAATCCGCCCTGCGGCTGTCCCTTTCATACCCGTTGCCCGATGGCGCAACCCAACTGCGCGACGGATACCGCTCCTTACCCCGCGTGGAAAGGATCATTGGGTCGCGTGCCATTACGCGTGAATATTTCGTTTCTCGCCATCGTTTTGCAGCCAGCGCGCAATCCGAGGAGGTGATTGGACAGAGTTAGCGGCGTTGTTATACGCTTACTGTTGATATTGGTCATGGAACATTGGAAACCATACGTGCGTAGCGACTACGCCATCACGGGATGGCGGACGTACGGAAGGGAGCATGGAGGAATCATGGTATCTCAGGAAACATGGGACCCAAAACAGGCCCTGCGCGACCCGGAGACGCTCGCGCGACTTGAGCGCAATCTGCGCGGTGCGGGCATGCCCCGCCGCACGTTCCTCGCGATGGCAAGCGCCGTCGCCGGTACCGCCGCCCTCGCCGCCTGTGGTGGCAGTAGCAGCCCGACCGCGACTACCGCCGCCACCGTCGCAGCGACCAAGCCCGCCGCCGCTGCCTCACCGGCTGCAGCGTGCGACAACCGCACCGACGACGGCTCGCCGCCGCGACAACTGCCGCTGGCTCGGCAGCTGCTGCGACGCGACCGGCTTCGAGCGCTGCCGCAACGACGGCCCACCGCCTCGACCACCGCTGCCAGTTCTGCGGCGACGGGCGCGCCGACCGCCGCTGCCGCCACCGGGCCGGAAAGCAAGAAGGTCTTCATTGACGGTGCGAACATCACTGCCGAGCCGGTAGACAACGACTTCAACCGCGACCTCTATTGCGGTGGTGTCGCCCAGCACATGTCCGGTCTCCTGCAGTACGATCCGGACTTCAACATCCAGCCGGACCTCGCGGAGTCCTTCTCGAACAGCGGCCCGGTCTTCACCTTCAAGATCCGCAAGGGCGCGACGTGGAGCGACGGTCAGCCGATCACGGCGAAGGATTTCGTCTACTCGATCCGGCGGCAGATTGACCCGCGCACCGGCAACGGCTACGCCTCCTTCTGGGACAGCGTCATCAAGGGCGCGGCTGACTTCTCCGGCGCGAAGGCGGACGCTGCTGCGGCCGACCTCGACAAGCTGGCACAGGCTGTTGGCGTCAAGGCAGTGGATGACAGCACGCTCGAGATCACGGGCGATGTCTTCGCCGGCCTGATCCCGAACCAGTCGGCGTACACTGCTACGGTAGTGTCGCGCGAGGACATCGTCAAGAAGTACGCGGATGCCAAGGGTGTCTCCTCCTGGACCGATCCGGCGAAGGCTGGCGGCCCGGTGCTCGCCAGTGGCGCCTTCCAGATCACCGCATGGAAGCACAACCAGCAGATCGATCTCGTCCGCAACGACAAGTACTGGAATGCCAAGTCTATCCGCCAGAAGTACGTGACGTCCGTCATCATTCCGGACATCACGAAGAGCACGCTGCCCTTCGAGAATGGCGATGTGGACTATCAGGTCATCCCGGCCACCGAAGTGGACCGCTTCAAGAACAACGCGACGCTCAAGAGTCAGGCTTTCCCCGTACGTCTATCCCGGCACCCGCTTCCTCGTCCCGGATACCGGTCATCCGCCCTTCGACAAGCTCGAAGTGCGCAAGGCGCCATCCTCGCCATTGACAAGGATCGCCTCGTCAATCAGGTCGGCAAGAAGATTCATACACCCGCCTACGCGATGACGGCGCCGGGCGTCTTCGGCTTCTTCGATGATGACGACAACAAGCTGAAGAACCTGCAGAAGTACGATCAAGGCCGGCGATGGATGCCCTCAAAGGTACGACGTTCGAGGGCGGCAAGAACTGGCCGAAGATCACCCTCTCGTACAACTCCTCCGACCTCGACATCCCCACCGGCTACCCGGACGAGATCGCGCGCCAGCTCAAGGAAAGCTTGAACATGGACGTGCAGTTGGAGCCGTTGGAGACGAAGGTCTGGAACTCGCGCCGCTTCGCGCTGGACCTGCAGTTCCTGCTCTATCGCTGGTATCAGGACTATCCGGATCCCCACAACGAGTACTATCAGATCTTCTCGATCCACAACAAGGGCAATGGCGCGCGGCAGTGTTGGACAGATCCGACCTTCGACGACCTGACGAAGAAGGCAGCAGCGGAGACGGACAAGGCGAAGCGGCTCGATCTGTACTACCAGGCGGAGACGCGTATCCAGACGCAGTTCGCCTACATGCCGATCCACTGGCGGACGGACAACTACGCGATCAAGCCGTACGTCCAGGGCGTGCCGAAGAACAAGCAAGGCTATGTCGTCATGAACACCAATATCTTTGGGCGTCTCTGGGATCGCGTCGCGGTCTCGGACGACAGCAAGCATGACCCGCCGAAGTAGTCTTTAACCGCTCACCCTATCGGTACCGATCATGTTCTGAGGGCATCCACGTGGATGCCCTCCTTTTTTTGCGATTCTTCCTGCGCTGAAGCACATGTCAGGCATCGCGATCGTGTATGTGTGTCCACGTCCAGATAATCCCCCTTGCGCGTGCGGATACCATTTGCTACACTACCCACCTAACCGGAAGAGAAAGAGAACGCATGCGGCATGCGACTGCTCCATGCGTGCATAGTGCGAAACTCAACGCCGTGTATCGCCGCGATGCGGTGGAATGGCATCACCAGGGGTAACCGGATAGGTGGTTGCACCCTGTTTGATTGCAATGGGTGTGGGGGTCGTTTTGGGGTTTCCCCATACGGGGTGCTCGCGTGTGCGGGTATCCACAGGTAGCAAGGAGCAAGGAGCAAGGAGAGTGAAATCATGACACCGGAGAAGCGCACCGATCATCGTGCGGTCCTGCGCGATCCTGAAGCGCTCGCCACCCTTGAACGAAATTTGCGCGGCGCGGGCATGGATCGCCGCCGGTTCCTCGCGATGGCAAGCGCCGTTGCCGGCACGGCGGCCCTTGCCGCCTGCGGTGGCAGCAGCAGCCCGACCGCAACGACCGCCGCGACCGTCGCACCGACGAAGGCACCGGCCGCCGCATCACCATCCGCCGCGTCACCGGCTGCGGCTGCGACCACCGCTCCGACCACGGCCGCCGCCGCCGCGACCACCGCACCGGCTGCATCGAGCGCCGCCGCCACGACGGGACCTGGCACCTCCACCGGTTCCGCCGTCACAGGCGCGCCGACTGCCGCTGCCGCCACCGGGCCGGAGAGTAAGAAGCTCTTCATCGATTATCTCACCGCCGAGCCGGTGGACAACGACTTCAACCGCGACCTCTACTGCGGCGGGGTAAGCGAGCACATGGTTGGCCTCCTCCGCTACGACCAGGATTTCAACCTCGTTCCGGAACTCGCGGAGTCGTACTCGAATAGCGGCCCGGTCTTCACCTTCAAGATTCGCAAGGGTATGACCTGGAGTGATGGTCAGCCGGTGACTGCGAAAGATATCGTCTTTTCCATCCGCCGCCAGATCGATCCGCGCACCGGCAACGGCTACGCCTCCTTCTGGGACGGCGTCATCAAGGGAGCGGGAGAGTTGGCGAAGGCGAAAGCCGACGATCCGGCACTGGATACGCTCATTCAGGGCGTTGCTGTGAAGGCGGTTGACGATAGTACCGTGGAAATCACGGGCGATAAGTTCGCGGGCCTGATCCCGAACCAGAGCGCCTACGCCGCCGCGATGATCGCGCGCGAGGATGTTGTCAAGAAATACGCGGACGCCAAGGGCGTTTCACCCTGGACCGACCCTGGGAAGACTAATGGCCCGGTTGTCACTGCTGCGCCCTTCCAGATCGCCGCATGGAAGCATAATCAGTCCATCGATCTCGTCCGCAACGACAAGTACTGGAATGCCAAGTCGATCCGCCAGAAGTACGTCACTGTCAAGATCATTCCGGACGCCACGAAGAGCACCCTTGCCTGGGAGAACGGGGATTTGGACTATCAGACGATCCCGGCCACCGAAGTAGACCGCTTCAAGAACGTCGCGAAGTTGAAGAGCCAGACCTTCCCCTATGTCTACCCCGGCACCCGCTTCCTCGTCCCCGATACCGGTCATCCTCCCTTCGACAAGCTCGAAGTCCGCAAGGCTGTCATCCTCGCCGTCGACAAGGATCGTCTCGTCAATCAGGTCGGCAAGAAGATCCACACCGTCGCCTATGCGATGACCGCCGCAGGCGTCTTCGGCTTCTTCGATGATGATGACAACAAACTGAAGAACCTGCAGAAGTACGATCCCAAGGCGGCGATGGATGCCCTCAAAGGTACGACGTTTGAAGGCGGCAAGAACTGGCCGAAGATCACCCTCTCCTACAACTCCTCCGACCTCGACATCCCCTCCGGTTACCCGGACGAGATCGCGCGCCAGCTCAAGGAAAGCTTGAACATGGACGTGCAGTTGGAGCCGTTGGAGACGAAGGTCTGGAACTCACGCCGCTTCGCGCTGGACTTGCAGTTCCTGCTCTATCGCTGGTATCAGGATTACCCGGACCCGCATAACAACTACTATCAGGTCTTCTCCATTCACAACAAGGGGTCCGCGCGCCAGAGCTACACCGACGCGGAGTTCGATGATCTCGCCACGAAGGCAGCAGCGGAGACCGACAAGGCGAAGCGATTGGCCTTGTATTATCAGGCAGAGACACGCATCCAGACACAGTTCGCGTACATGCCGATCCACTGGCGGACGGACAACTACGCGATCAAGCCGTACGTCCAGGGCGTGCCGAAGAACAAGCAAGGCTATGTCGTCATGAATACCAATATCTTTGCCCGGTTGTGGGATACCGTCTACACCGCCGACGACAGCCCGCACGACCCGCCGAAGTAAGTACGAGCCTCACCCCCCGTCCCCTCCCCATCGCCGATAGATCGAGGTACAGAGTGGTTTCGTCGGCGATAGAGAGGGGCCGGGGGTGAGGCAACTGACTCCAATTCGCTGGCAATCACACGATTTTACCGTCGATTCGTAGACAAAGGCATCCAATTGGGTGCCTTTGGTCTGTGTTTGGCACAAATTGGGGGTTTCGGGAGTTGATCGGCTATGGTATCCTGCCGAGGCAGTCAACGTTACCGCATCGCGCCGCGCGGCGAAAGAACGGCGCAACGACACGGGAGGAAAAGACCGATGGCCGAGCATCCAACGTATCTCTGGTGGAATGGCAAGCAGACCAATTGGGAAGACGCCACGGTGCATGTGACATCGATCGGCTGGTCCTCCGTTGGTGCGGTCTTCGAGGGCATCCGCGGCTACTGGAACGACGATCAGGAAGAGTTGTTCATCTTCCGCCTCACCGAGCATATGGACCGCTTCATGCGCTCGATGAAGCTGATGCGCATGGAACCGCAATGGGATCGCGATACGCTGATCGAGGCATGTGTCAATCTCGCGCGCGAGAACGATTGCCGCCGCGACACCTACATTCGCCCCCTCGCCTACTTCGGTAGCTCCACACGCGGGGCATTCCGGGGCGGCGGCGATACGGACATCCTCATCACGACGAACCCCAATCCCTCGCATCTCACGACCGGCATCATCCAGACAGCAGGCGTCTCCTCCTACCGCCGCATCAACGAAGATGTCATGCCACCGCGCGTCAAGAACCTCTCCAACTACCGTAATAGCCAGCTCGCCAGCACCGAGGCGCGCTTGAATGGCTACGATACCGCCCTGATCCTCAATCCGCAGGGTCACGTCACCGAAGGGCCGGGCGCGTGCTTCTTCTTCGTCCGTGATAACGTTGTCGTGACGCCGGACCTGACGAGCGGCATTCTGGAGAGCATCACGCGCGATGCCTTCATCACGCTCTGCCGCGAATCGCTCGGGCTCGAAGTCCAGGAGCGCATCGTGGACCGCACTGAGGTCTACGTGGCGGACGAAGCCTTCTTCGCCGGCACCGCTGCCGAAGTGACGCCGGTATCGATGATCGATCATCACAAACTCGGCACGGGCGAGATCGGCCCCGTCACCCGAAAACTCGATGCGCTCTTCAATGATGTCGTGCGCGGCAAGACACCTGAGCGCGAAGCATGGCGGACTCCCGTCGGTATCCGCACCCTCGCGACCGCAGCAGGCGACGGCGACTAAGCAAATCTGCAAGAGACAGCAAAAAAGGCAGGCATGATGCCTGCCTTTTTTGCTCACGTCTCAAGTACTGCACATTTGAGCAGCAACTGGCATATGCGACCGCAGAGAAGCGGGCGATACTCACCCGCGATGTGGTGGACTATCTTCAACCTTCTTGGCACACTCCTTGCCTTCTCTGAATCAAGGAAGTCATCTCGCGAATGCGTGGGATGATGGCAGTAAAGGAGAAGACGATGGATACCCTGACCCTTCTGGTAATCATTCTGCTGGTGCTCTTGCTGCTTGGCGGCGGTGGCTTCTGGTATCGCGGGCGCGGACGCCCCTAAGGTTTCTCACCCCCTACCCCTCTCCATCGCCAATAGGTCGCAGCAAGTATCAGGTTTATACGGCGATGGAGAGGGTGGCACAACAGTAGCGCGAAACCGCCTCGTGTGAGGCGGTTTCTGGAATTCAGGGTGGCAGCGGGCTTCAGCCTGCCAGAGCAAGGCTTAGCAGGCTGAAGCCCGCTGCCACCGGGGATTTTTGCGCTAGCTGAATAGCTCTTCCGCGATCATGCGACGGATGGTGGTATCGAATGCCTCAACGGTGCGGTCAATATCGGCTTCGGTGTGGGCGATGGAGAGCAGGCCGCCACCGTGGAAGATGTCGATGCCCTCGTTGGTCATCCCGCACTGGATCGCTTCACCGAGATTGCCCGACAGTCCCCGCTTCAGCGTCTCCGCCGTGATTCCTTCCGGTGCCTGGAGATCGCCGTCCGGCGTACCGCCCGGTAGAGACGTGCCGAGGATGAGGTGGAAGACGCTCGACTCACCATAGCAGAATCCCGGCACCTCCTCATGAAGGAGGACGCGGTTGAATCCGGCGCGCAGCCGTGCCGCGAGGCGATCCGCATATTCCTGGTGCGCGGGGTCCGCGAGGAGGTTCAGCGCGGTGACGCCTGCCACAGCGGAGAGCGGGTTGCCATTGTAGGTACCGGGATGCCCGACCTTCTTGTAGCGGTTCCACTCCGGATCATCGCGGAAGGTAAGGAGATTCATGATGTCCGCCTTCCCCGCGACCGCGCCGCCCGGCAAGCCACCGGCGAGAATCTTCGCCATCGTTGTCAGGTCCGGCGTCACGCCCTCTTTCGCCTGCACGCCACCGGGTGACCAGCGGAAGCCGGTAATCACCTCATCGAAGATGAGCACGACGCCGTGCTTCTCCGTGATCGCGCGGAGGCGCTCCAGGTATCCTGCGGGATGCGGGAGGGAGGACCACGACGCCCCCGATGCTTCGAGGATGACGGCGGCGATATCGCCCTCCGCGAGCCGGGCAGCGGTGAAGTCGAGGTCATTCACTGGCGCGATGACGATAGTCGAGAGCGCCTCCCCCGGCACACCCGCAGATACAGGCACATCCCACGGTGGCGCTTGCCCGGCGGTGGCGTAATCGTGCCAGCCGTGGAAATGCCCCGCGAACTTGAGCACCTTCGTCTTGCCGGTATAGGCGCGCGCGAGTCGGAGTGCCATCATCGTCGCTTCGGTACCGCTGGAGGTGAACTTGACGAGATCGGCAGAGGGCACAAGCTCTTGGACGAGTTCCGCCCACTCGATCTCGTATTCATTCCCCGCGCCGAGATGCGTCCCCTTCGCGACCTGTTCCTGCACTGCCGCGACGATTTCCGGATGGCTGTGGCCGAGGAGGAGCGCGCCATGCCCGACGACGTAATCGACATACTTGTGACCATCGACATCCCACTTGTACGCACCCTGTGCGCGGCTCATCGTGAGCGGGAAGGGTTTGATATGGCGGACATCGTGGGCGATCCCGCCCGGCAGCACCTTGCGGGCACGCTCGTGCAGCGCCCATGATTTCGGGTTGGCCGCCCGATATTGCTCCGTGATGCTCAGTGTCGTGGTCATATCGGTGCTCCCTTCTGTGGGGTATTCTGACGAGGCATCTTCGCATCATGGTAGTGCAGCACGGGCGAGGCTGTCCACTGTGCGAGCAACCGGAAATTGATAGTCGGTAGTCAGTCGAGGATGACGAGAGATTCGTACCGTGGTTGCTCTGTTACCATTGCGCTGAGTCAGGCCACCGCCTCAAACAGTGGCACGGTCACGTCCGGAAATGCCGCCACGAGGCTGACCTCGCCTCCAAGGGCATTCACATAGGCGATGATCGTTTCGAGCTCCAGATGCTCCCCGTGCTCGATCTGTGAGATGCGGGCCTGCGTGACCCCCATCCGCTCCGCAAGCGCTTTCTGGGTGAGCTTATGCTGCCGTCGGAGTTCGGCCAGCGCGATCGATACGTAGATCGCCCGCTTGTGTGCCTCGACCCGTGCCCGGCGCTGCGGGTCCGCGTCAATCACCGCACTGAGTTCACGAAACTTTCGGCTCATTCAATCGCTCCTTCCTAGCGTAACTCCGCCAAGTGCTGGTCATAGAGCGCGTCGGCAATCGGAATCATCTCATCGTACCAAGCCTGCCAGCGGTGCGTCTTATTGCCACCGATGAGGAGGATCGCCATTCGCTGGGGGTTGAAAGCGAAGAGGATGCGATTGTGACCACCGTGCGGTCGCAGTTCCTTCATGTTGGCGTGACGCGATCCGCGCACCGTATCGACATGGGGGCGTCCGAGACCGGGTCCGAGTTTTTCCAAAACCTCGACGGTGGCACGTATCGCTTCCTGCTCCTTCACCGTGAGCGTTGCCCACCAGATGCCGAACTCGTCGGTATATTCGATTTCCCACGCCATCCGGTCGCCACCTCCAGCACACAGTATAAGCACAGACTTATATTAATCAAGCAGGGTATTACCGACTACTGACTGCCCGTTTCTGCTTGACACGACCGTGCCGGAATGGTACACTCCCGCCAGTGAGATGCAAGAGAACATCCCACGATAAAGGAGGTGATGCCCATGGATAGTTCGAGTAGTCTTATGGGTGTCACCGGGAAGCCGGTTCGCTAGCACCCGGTGACATCCAGAGACGAGGGGCAGACGGAAACGTCGGCCCCTCACTTTTTTGCCCGCCGTTTCGGCGAACCACGCGGTGGTATCATTCATCCGCTAGCGTGCCGCGTACGTAGTACCTGTGGGATGAGTACGTACTCATCGGGATCGAGAGAAGCACCGCGTTTGACGCGCTTGATGCACCATGCGTATCATGCGGGTGTGATGGAGAAGGATCGACCTGCCACGATTCGTGTGCCGGTCAATAGAAGGGGACAGCGATGTCAGTCCTTTCACGGGTCGATGGTCCGGCAGATATCCGGGCATTGACACCGGCGGAGCGCGTCGAACTCGCTGCCGATGTTCGCGCGCTTCTCAAAGAGGTCGTCTACCAAAATGGCGGCCATCTGTCACCGAACCTCGGCGTCGTCGAACTGACGATCGCACTCCTCGCGGCCTTCGATACACCGCGCGAGCCAATTATCTGGGATGTCGGCCATCAAGCCTACGCCGCACAAAATCCTCACCGGGCGGCGGGATCAGTTCCCCACGCTCAAGCAGGCAAACGGTATCTCCGGTTTCCTGAAGCGCGAAGAGAGCGAGCACGACGCCTTCGGTGCAGGTCACACCAGTACTTCGATCTCCGCCGCGCTCGGCTTCGCGGTCGCCAATCAATTCAAGGGAGAGCCGAACCGTCATGCGGTCGCGGTGATCGGCGATGGCGCGATGACCGGTGGCCTCGCGTGGGAAGCCCTCAACAACGCAGGCCACATGGATGCGCCGCTCATCGTCGTACTCAATGATAATGAACTCTCCATCGCGCGCAGCGTGGGCGCGCTGCATCTCTATCTGAACCGTATGCGCGCCCATCCCTCCTTCACGCAGATGAAGGAGCAGATCGAGCGCGTGATGAAGCGTCTCCCGGCAGGCGAAACCTGGCTGGAACTCGGCAAGCGGTTCAAGGACGGCGTCAAGGAAGTGATGCTCGCGCCGATGATCTGGGAGGAACTCGGTTTCACCTATATCGGCCCGGTGGACGGTCACAATACGGAACTGATGATCGATACCTTCCGCGTCGTCAAGACGATGCCCTCCCCCGTCTTCGTCCATGTCCTCACTACCAAGGGCAAGGGCGACGAGGCGTGCGAAGCGGACCCGATTGGCAAGTACTCAGGTCGATGCCACCGAAGCCTGCCGGTACGCCGTCATCGCCCCCGGCCTTCCGCGAGTTCTTCGCGCAGACGTTGATCGATCAGGCCGCGCGCAACTCGCTGATCGTCGGTATCACCGCCGCGATGCCGAGCGGCACGGGGCTCGACAAGTTCCAGAAAGTCTACCCGGACCGCATGTTCGATGTCGGCATTGCGGAGCAGCACGCCGTCACCTTCGCGGCGGGCCTCGCGGCAGCGGGGATGAAACCCGTCTGCGCGATCTACAGCACCTTCCTCCAACGCGCCTATGATTCGGTCATTCACGATGTCGCGATCCAGAACTTGCCCGTCACCTTCGTGCTGGTGAATGCGGGCCTCGTCGGTGAGGATGGCCGGACGCATCACGGCATCTTCGATATCGCCTATCTGCGCGCCATCCCTAACATGGTCGTCATGGCCCCGAAGGACGAGAACGAGTTGCGGCATATGGTTGCCACGGCGATGGCGCACGATGGTCCGATCGCGATGCGCTTCCCGCGCGGCTCCGCCCTCGGTGTGCCGCTCGATGCGGTCGTCGCGCCGCTCCCGATTGGCAAGGCGGAAACATTGCGCGACGGCGGCGATGTCGTGCTGCTCGCCTTCGGTGTCCATGTGCCGACCGCAGTGGAAGCGGCAGAACACCTCGCGCAGGAGGGCATCGAAGCGACCGTCATCAACGCCCGCTTCGCCAAGCCCCTCGATGAGGAATGCATCCTCGACCTTGCCCGTCGGGTCGGGCGATTCGTGACCATCGAGGAGGGCGTAAAGGCCGGGGGCTTCGGTAGTGCGGTACTCGAATTGCTCGCCGCACACGGCCTCGCCTGCCCGGTGACGGTGCTCGGCATCCCCGACGCGTTCGTGGATCACGGCAAGCCCGCCGTATTGCGCGCGCAGTGCGGCCTTACTGCGGACAATGTCGCCGCGCAGGCACGCGCCCTGTGCGCGGCCAATGTACCGGCCCCGGCACGCACACGCCGCTGATTGACGCGGAGAAAACATATCTGCGAGACTGCCGGACCGGAGCGATTGCTCCGGTCCGTTTCTCGTACAACGGGAGGGCGACGTGGCAGCCGATCAGGTCGATGCGTTCGCGAATCTCTCGATCCTCCAGGCAGCGGCGCGTGACCTCGGCCTGCGTCTGACGGCGCGCGACCTCGACCGTTTCCGTCAGTTCGGCACGATGCTGGTGCGCGAGAACGCACAGGTCAATCTCACCGCGATCACCGATCCCACCGAGGTGCAACGCCTGCACTTCGCGGACTCCCTGACCGTCGTTCCTGCCGTCGATGCGTATGTCCGTGAGATCGGCGGCGATGTGGCAATGCTCTCGACGGTGCGCGTCCTCGATGTCGGCAGCGGTGCGGGCTTCCCCGGCCTCCCGCTCGCAATCATGCGCCCCAACGTCGCCGTGACCCTGCTCGAAGCGACGGGGAAGAAGGTCGCCTTCCTGCGTCGGGTCGCGGACGAGCTCGGGCTCGACAATGTGACCGCACTCAACTTCCGGGCGGAAGAAGCGGCGTATCACCCGACTCTCCGTGGCCATATGGACATCGTGCTCGCACGCGCGGTTGCACGATTGCCCGTCCTGCTCGAATACTGCCTGCCCTTTGTCCGCCGCGATGGCTTCGTCCTCGCGATGAAAGCGGGCGATCTCACGGACGAACTCGCGGAGGGCGCACAGGCCGCGACCGCACTCGGCGGCACTGTGGGCACCGTCTCACCCGTTACCGTCCCCGGCCTCGCCGGTCACGTCCTCGTACGCATCGACAAAACCGGCGACACCCCGGACAAATACCCCCGCCGCCCCGGCATCCCCACCAAACGCCCGCTTGGTCAGTAGGCAGTAGACAGTAGGCAGTAGACGGTAGCTCGACGGAATGAGCGGGGCAGTTCCGCATTTTCCTGTCTACTGCCTACTGCCTACTGTCTACTGTCTACTCACAGGCGGGGGCCGAAGCGGGCGTAAGCGGTGGCGATGCCGAGGATGGCGGCCACGACGATGGTGAAGACCGCGATACCCTCGCGTACGCCGCCGTTGCCGAATCGGAGGCCGGGTGGCAGCACATGGATGGTGAATGAGGTGAGGGGGCGGAAGGGGTCAACGCCGCGATAGGTCATCGCGTCCGTGACGAGGTGTGAGGCGTAACCGATCGCGAGCGCGACGCCCGGCACCCACGACCCCACGAGGCGCAGACTCGCCCAGGTGGCAATGATACCGATGATCGCGGCACAGAAAATCGTGTGGGTGAACCCGCGATGCGCGACGACCCGTCGCACCAGCCACGAGAGGGCACCGAGACACCCCGCCATGACCAATCCGACGAGGAGCGCCGCCAGCGCGAAGGGCATACCGAGGACGCCGCGCTCCCGCGCCGTCTTCGCGAGGCGCTTCCAGCCTCGCCAGACCTCGCCTTGCAGCGGGAAGTGGCGCGTGTCGATGTCCGGGAGCATCGAGCCGAGTGTGGCGATGGGCACGCTTACAATGACCGCGCCGATACTCCCCTGCGTGAGGTAGAGGATAGTTGGCGCGGCGACCGCTGCGCCGCAGATCGCGTGATGCCGCCCGCGCATTAGCGCCGCCTCCGCCCCCGCACGAGCGGGACGATACACAGTGCGAGCGTCGCGATGGCAGTGAGAATGGCGACAGCCCAGCCGACACGCCACCAGACTGGCCGGTACTGGAAATCAATGACGTGGTCTCCACCGCCCGGCAGATAGACGGCGCGGAAGGCGAGGTCCGCCTGAAGGGTGTTCGTCTCGTGCCCATCGACGGTCACCTGCCAACCGGGGAAGTAGGCATCCGCGAGCACGAGATAGCCCGCCCCGCGCGTCGTGACGCCGCACTGTCACGCGATCCGTGCCATCGCGCGTCACGGCGGCAGCACTCGCACCGGGATCACCGGCGACGGGTTGCACGGCACCCTGCACGTAGACGATCTTCACCGGGTCGAAATCCGGTGCCTTGATACGATCGAAGGCGACGCCGGGGTTCGATACGGACTCGGCAGCACCGACGACAAAGGCGCGCGGCAGCGGAGGCCGACTCGGTTGGTAGAAGGTCACTTTCTCGCCCGCAATCGCCCGCTGCCAATCGGTCGGCGCGGCCTTCTCCGCAGGCAGGCCGACATAGGCGACATTGAGAAGGCCATAGAGCGCGCTGGAACGGCTGCTCTGCGCGCGCTCGCGGAATGCGGCGTAATCCGCCAGTTGGAGGGGGTTGTACGCCCCAGAGACGCTCTCAACGCCGTCTATGGCAGCCAGGGAGGGTTGCCAGCGATCCGAAATGTCGTCAGTATCGATGCGGAACGGTGGCGCGCTCGCGGTGCGCGTCAGCAACTCGCGCCGCGCAGCGGGTTGCTGAAACCCTGCAAGCAGGTTGTCGGTCGTCGGGTTGAAACCGATGGTCGCGCTGAAGAGGTCCATCACGACGAGCGCAACGGCGAGCGCCGCGACTGTGCCCGACCCGAGACCGCGCCGCTCGATGGCCCAGACGAGTGCGAGCGTACCGAGGAGGATGAGAAGGAGCAGATTGAGGCCATTGAGCGCGATGACCGGGCGGTTCACCGGATCGTCCTGCCGGAGGATCAGCGCGTAAAAAAGCGGGATGATGCCGAGGGCCAGAACCGCGACGACGACGCCAAGCCGCCGACGCACCTGACGGAGGAGGATGCCGAATGTGGGCAGTCCGGCATCGCCTGCGGTGATCCAATCCAGCACCGCATCGAGGCCCCACGCGGCGAGCACCGCGACCGCGAGATCGTAGAGCAGCAGCAGGCGACCCGCCGCACGGACGCGGTCGTATCCCGGTACGAAGCCGTAGAACCAGCCGTGCAGCGGGGTAAACGGGCCGAGCGCGCCGAGCAACGCGACGCCACCGAGGCCGACGAAGAAGAGCTTCTGCCCACCGCCAGCGCGCGTACGCCAGAGCACACCGAGGACGGCGAGCACCAGCACGACAACCCCCGCATAGCCCCAGATCTCACCATTCGCGAAGGCGCTCCAATAGTTCGTTGGATTATCGCCAAAGACCTTGGGCAGCACGAGTTGCAGCAACGCGACGGGTTGGACGCTGAACGCGGTAGCGTTCTCATAGCCGATGCCCGCGCGCACGGACCGCCGTGAGAGTTGTTCCGCCGGGAGGAGAATCGGAGCAGCCAACCCGACCGCAATGACGAGCATGAGGGCGAGCCGGGCCGCCGTTGTCACCCCGTACCACTGCATCGGCGAACGTACCACGCGCCGCCAGATCGGCGTTACTCCCGCACCTGCCACGACGGGAACACTTGCCGGGCGCGCGGCCCAGGCGACGGCGATGCCATAGGCCACCGCCGCACTGACGACATAGAGAAGCACCTGTGGGTGCCCGGCGAGCGTCGCCATCGTGAGGAAGAGGCCGGCACCAATCGTCCAGCCGATGCTGCCGCGCCGCGCGAGATAGAGCGCCGCGAGAATGGCGGGGAGCCAGGACGCGACGGCGATCATCGGCGCGTGGCCGAGTTGCGCGGTCATGAAGCCGCCGTAGGCGAAGGTGATCCCCGCGATCAGCGACGGCGCGCGACGCAAGCCGATGATCCGCGCGAATCCGTACGCAGTGAGCGACGCCCACCAGACATGAAAGATCGCCAGCGCCTCGAAGGTGCCGTAGGTGAAGGGCCGCACGGTCGCCCAGACGATCAGATTCGGTGGGTAGAGCGCGCCCGCCTGATAATCAGCCGCGAACGGCGCGCCGCTGTAGAGATACGGGTTCCACAACGGGAAATGACCCGCATGGATCTGACCGGCGGCAAATGCCGACAGGGGGTAGTAGAAAGAGTTGAAGTCACCGCCGCCCTTCGGGAGGGCGACTCCCTTCTCGAAGAGCAATCGCCAGAAGAAGAGGCCGAAGATGATCGTGAGCAGGCCAATCATGCCGACTTCGCCGCGCATCGACGGCCACCGCTGCCGCACACGGGGCAAACTCGCCACCACGAACAGCACGAGCCACAGCCCGACGATGACCACCATCGCCCCCGGACCCATCAACGCCCCGGCCCTCCGGGCGGCGAGCAATGAGCAATGAGCAATGAGCAATGAGGGGAGAGATTCCGGATGCCCCCGTAGGTGTGGACTCGGAATAAGAAGATTAGGCGTTTCGCTGCGTGCTTCTCACTCATTGCTCATTGCTCATTGCTCCCTCAGACATTGAAGAGGAACTCGATGATGTCGCCGTCCTGAACGACGTATTGCTTGCCTTCGAGGCGATGGGCACCCGCTTTCTTCGCCTCTGCCATGCTGCCTGCGGCGATCAGGGCATCATAGGAGACGACTTCCGCACGGATGAAGCCGCGTTCGATATCGGAATGGATTTCGCCCGCCGCCTGCGGCGCGAAGGTGCCGCGCGTGATCGTCCAGGCGCGGCATTCGTCCGGCCCGACGGTGAAGAAGGAGATCAGGCCAAGCAGCGCGTAGGAGCGCCGGATGATCCGGTCCAGCCCACTCTCCGCGATGCCCATCTCCTCCATGAAGACCTGGGCATCCTCCGGCTCTAACTGGCCAATCTCCATCTCGATCTGCCCGGCGAGTGTATCGAAGGCCACCGCAGGGCGCGCAAACTGCGTTTCCGCCTCGGCAACGAGCGCCCGCGCCTCGTCTCCCATTTGCGCCTCACCCACATTGAGGAGAACGAGCAGCGGCTTTCCGGTGAGGAAACCGAAGCCGCGCAACAGCCGTTCGTCGTCCGGATCGAGGTCGATCTCGCGGATCGGCGTCCCGGCTTCCAGCGCGACACGGAGCTTGATGAGCACGGCCTGCTCGCGTTCGTACTGCTCGCGCTCCGCGCCACGCACCTTCTGGATCTGGCTTTCGAGCCGGACGAGTCGCTTCTCGATCTGACCGAGGTCATTGAACTGAAACTCCAGTTGCAAGGTCTCGATGTCCCGCATGGGATCGACCGTCTCTTCCGGATGCGGCACATTCGGGTCAACGAAGGCGCGGACGACATGGACGAGGGCGTTCGCTTGCGCGAGATGCCCAAGGAGCGCCCCGCCGATTCCCTTCTCACTGACGCCCTTCGCCAGCCCCGCCACATCGACATACTGCACATCCGCCGGGATGGTGCGCTTCGGCTTGAATAACGCGGTGAGGCGGTCCAGGCGCTCATCGGGCACCTTGACGGTCGCGAGGTTCGGTTCATCCTCGACCGCCGAGCTATAGGCGCTGGTTTTCGCGTCCGCGCGGGTCAAGGCATTGAATACGGTCGTCTTGCCACTCTTGGGCAACCCGACGACCACCAGTCGCAACGAGGGCATGAAGGCTCCTTCATCGTCAAAGATTCTTGGGTGTCCGTACACACGGTGCAACCCTCCGTCAGTATAGAGGGAGGGCGCGGCAACGTCGAATTAAGTCAGGATCACGCCTGTTCCTAATGAGACGCCAGTAAAGAGGCAGCTATTATGCGTCGTCGATCAGGAATGCATGCGGACTACCGCCGATCCTACAGTTTAATAGACATCGAATACTTGAGTCGTTCCGTATCAAAGGTATTGACATATCGCCCGCCTTTGTGCTAATTAATTAGCAAGACCACGAGCGCCCGGACACCGGATCGGCGGTGGTGTCCCAGCTCTGGATCGGATGCTTTGGTATTCGTGATGGAGGTGTGAACCCATGGTTGCGTTCAGTTCGTTCGGTGAACCACTCTTGTTGCGCGATGCCGTTCAGAGGCTGTTCGAGGACAGCTTTGTCCGCCCTTCCTCCAGTGAAGGGAACGGTACGACTGGTCGCGGCACCCAGACGGGGGCCCTGGCCATTGACCTCGATGGCACCTCCGACCACTTCGTCATCCGCACGATGCTCCCCGGCGTAAAGCCGGAGGACGTAGACATTACCTGCCACGAGAGCACCATCACGATCCGCGTGACGGTGTCGCCTGTCGAGCGTGGAGAAGATGTGACGCCACTGGTGCGGGAACTCGGCGTCGGGACGTTTGCACGCACCGTGCGGCTGCCCGACCCGATCGACGCGGAGCGGGTCGAGACGACGTTAGAAGATGGCATTCTGACGCTGACACTGCCAAAGGCGGAGTGGTCGAAGCCAAAGAAGATCGCCGTCGGGGCGGCTGGTACGCAGAAGAAGACGGCGATGCGGGCGACGGTCAACGCCCACTGACGCGGCATGCTGACGGGGTGGGGTTCCTACCTCACCCCGTCACCGGAGGGATCGCGATGACGGGAACTATCGTTTTGCTCATCTGGGACGCGCTCTCCCTCGCGCGTCTGCCATGGCGCGGGCAGAGGCGATCGCCTCTGCTTGGCGTGGCATGATTGCCGACGATGGCAGGTCACGAGCAGCCACCCATGGCGGCGCAGCAGGTCATCGCCTTCTGCAAATACGGCGAGACGGCGCAGCAGGCACTCGCCAGCATCGCCGCCGCGATCAATGAATACACACGCGGGGACGCCGGAAGGGTCGCTGTCGAGACAATCAGCCACACCGTGACGCAACTCGCGGAGCCGATCCCGCGGGTGCCCGGCATCGGGGATCCCGGCCCGGGCTACTTCGTTGTCACAGCACTCGTCACCTTCCGCTCCGTCGGCGCACGGGCGGGAAAGGGCGGCGACATGACCGGTTGAAGCGATCGATAGGATTGATCGCGATGACCTCGGGAGATGAGACCCTACCCACACGCGCCTAATCGGTATTCTGCACGGCGAGCAGCAGTGGTGTGTCTTTCGGCAGTGCCTGGCCCGGTGTGACGAGCTTGTTGTCTGCCAGATTGATGATCGCCGCGACTTGCCCCTTCTTCTGCTTGCCCGGATTGCCGGGAATCACGATGAACGCTTCCGTTGAGACGTTCGTGAATCCCGCTTGCTCCAACTGCTTGCGCGCGTCCTCCGGCTGCTTGCCGATCACGCCGGGGACGGTCACGGCACCGGCGGTGGGCGATCTGCTGCCGGGGGTAGGCAGCGTCGTCGCCGCGACCGTGGCTACCGGAGTAGCCGTTGCGGGGGAGGGCGTCGCGGTGGGCTTGCCGAGGCTGACGAAAAGGCTCACGGTGCCATCATGGACGACCTTATCGGCGGGATCGATGCGCGTCACGCGCCCGGCATCGACATCGGCGCTCAGTTCGTCTTTCCGTTCGGGCTTGAGGCCGAGGTCCGTGAGTTGCTTCGTCACCTCATCGACGGTTTTCCCCTTGACGCTGAGACCGCTCAAATCAACGATTGCCGGCCCCTGGCTGGTGACGATGCTGACCTGGGTGCCCGATTTGACGAAATCGCCGGGTCGCGGGTCCTGATCGAGAATCTGCCCGCGCGGCACCGTCTCATTCGTGCGCTGCGTCTCCTTACCGAGACCGAGGCCGATCTTTTGCAACGCCGCCGCTGCGCCTGGTTGATAGCTTCCCGAGAGATTCGGCACTTCAGCCGCGTTCGGGTCGCGGGTCGGCTGGCTGGCAACGCTCGGTGTCGCGCCAACCGACGCGGAGGGTCGCGGCGTCGCGGCAGTCGTCGTATTGGCAGCGACGGCTGCGGTCGCCACCGTGCTCGTCGGTGAAGGTGGCGGGGAATTACTGGCGTTCGCGAGTTTGTAGCCGAGAAAGACGAGTGCAAGCAGGCCACCAAGCAGGACCACACCGAGGATCCACGTCCCGATGCCCGGCCCACTCGTGCGGCGCGGCACGGGCGTCGCATCCACGCGTCGGGTGCTCTCACGGCCCTGCACCACGGTTGCGGTGCGGGCGCGTGGAGCTTCCATGTGCATCGCGCGCGTCCCCTCGGGGATCGCACGAGTGGCAGCGCCCGCTGAAACGGGCTGCATCGGACCGGATACGGCATTGCCCCGCAGTGCTTCGACCATTTCCGCGCCCGAGACGTAACGCCGGTCCGCCATTTTCTCCATCGCGCGCATGATGACGGCTTCGATCGGACGCGGGATCTTCGCGTTGAAGCGCGAGGGTGGCGGCGGCGCATTGCGCACATGCTGCATCGCGACACTCACCGCCGTATCACCGACAAAGGGAAGCCGCCCGGTAAGCATTTCGTAGAGCACGACACCGGCGCTATAAAGGTCACTCGCGGCGGTGAGCGGCGCACCGGTCGCTTGCTCCGGCGAGATATATCCCGCCGTGCCGAGCGCGGTACCGGCGTCGGTCATCTTGATGTCGTTGACGCCCTTGGCGATGCCGAAATCCACGACCTTCGCCGTGCCGCGCGAGTCGATCAGGATATTGTGCGGTTTGACATCGCGGTGAATGATGCCCCGGCTATGGGCGTAATCGAGTGCGGGGCCGATCTGCGCCATCACCTCGATGGCATCCGGCACAGTAAATTGGCCACGCTGCCGGATGAGCGTGGCGAGGTCTGTCCCGTCGATCAGTTCCTGGACGATGTACCACGTATCACCATCGCGCCCCACATCGTAGACATTGACGATATTCGGATGCGAAAGGCCGGCGGCGGACTGTGCCTCCCGGCGGAAGCGGGCGAGGAACTGGTCATTGATCGCGTATTGCTCGCGCAGCACCTTGATCGCGACGACGCGATTGAGGACGAGATCCCACCCACGGTAAACGACGGCCATGCCGCCATCACCGACTACACCGTCGATTCGATACCGTCCATTGAGAATACGGTTCATGGCTCCTCAAAAGGGGAGAGAACGGCGCGGAAGAGGCCGCACCAACCCCATAAGCTACCCATCAGGGCACCGGCGCGTACGAGGCACGCGACACCTCACCACCGCATCGGACACCGCGATTGTACGGGCGCACCTGCCCTCCGTCAATGAAACGTCGCGCGCGCCTCATGCGTTCCGTCATGCCAGTCAAAGATTACAGCGGCGCGCAGACATGGTATTGTCACCCACATACGCACGAACAGCGCGCCCCTGGCCAGAAAGGACGTCCCCGATGATGACCGGCTCCATTCGCATCGGCACCATCCGTGGCATCCCGTTGCAGATCAGCGCGTCGTGGTTGATCGTCTTCGTCCTCTTCCTCTGGACCTTCGCGGCATCCTATTACCCGGATCGCTATGAGGGCTGGACAAGTCAGGCGTATTTCGCCGCCGCGCTCATCACGGTGCTCCTCTTCTTCGCGTCAATCATCCTGCATGAACTCGGCCACGCGACGATTGCCGCCCGTGCCGGGATTCGCACGCGCAGTATCACGCTCCTGCCGATTGGCGGCGTCGCCGAGATCGAGCGGGAAGCAGAGAAGCCCTCCGAAGATTTCGCCATCGCCGTCGCCGGGCCGATCACGTCGCTCTTGCTTGGCGGCATCTTTATCGCCCTCCACTACCTCCTGAAGCCGATCAGCCAGCCACTGGGCGGCATCACCGGCTATCTCGGTATCGCCAATCTCTTCCTCGGTGTCTTCAATCTCCTGCCCGGCTTCCCGATGGACGGGGGGCGCATCCTTCGGTCGATTGTCTGGGGTGCCACGAAATCATATTCACGCGGCACGCAGGTCGCGGGGCGGGTGGGCGCGGTCGTCGCGTACCTCTTCATCGTGGTCGGCCTCACCCTCCTCTTTCGCGGCCAGATCGCGAACGGGGTCATCCTCGCCTTCACAGGTTGGTTCATCCTGAGCAGCGCGCAAGCGAGTGTCGCGCAGGTGACCCTCCAGCGGGGCCTTGGCGGCATCACCGTCGCGCAGGTCATGTCACGCGCCTTCCCCACCGTGCCAGGCTGGCATACGCTTACACAGGTCGTCACGGAGACCCTCCTTACCGAGAACACCCGCTTCGCGGCGGTCGAGCAGAACGGCCGGTTCGTTGGCCTGGTGACGCTGGCGGACCTGATGCGCGTGCCGCAGGAGCAGTGGGGCACGGTGCGGGTCGAGCAGGTGATGGTGCCGCGTCAACGACTCAGTACCGCACGTCCGGACGAACTCGCGCTCGCCGCACTGCAACGGATGCAGGAGGGAGATTACAACCAACTCCCTGTCGTCGCGGACGAGCACATGATCGGGCTGCTGACCCGCAATGATATTCTGCGCTTCCTGCAACTGCGCTCCTCGCTCCATCTGCCCCCGACCGAAGACGATCGCAAGCCACCCCCGACACCGGAACAGGTTCCCCAGTAGGGGCTATGTATTAAGGGAATCCCCGTGGTAGCAGGCTATCCAGCCTACCCTTTCAAGGCGGGGAGGCAGGCTGGATAGCCTGCTACCACCATTATCGGAGCAAGTTTTGAAGTTCATTACCGTTACTATACCGTGCGCGTGACGATCAGTGTCGCATCAAGGGTTTGCCCAAGACGAGTTGCGTGCTGCCGTGCCTCAGCTTCGCGGTGATGGAGCATGTAGAGCGTGGGGCCGCTTCCGGAGAGCGCGACGGGATCGCCGATCGCGGCCCGCGTCGCCGCGACGACGGGCGCGATCCGCTCCAAGGGCGCGAGGAAGGCATTGCCGAGGAGCGCCGAATCGAGGGGTTCCCCCTGCCGCAGACCTGCGACTTGCTGCACAATCGCCCGTCCATCGCCGTACTCAGATGCCGTCAGCGCGCCATAGAGCACCGCCGTCTTGTGGGGAATTTCCACACGCGGCACGACGAGGAGCAGCCAGCTCTTCGGCACTGGCGCGGGCATGAGGACATCGCCAATACCGCGCGCCGTCATCGCGCCTCCGTAGAGCGCGAAGGGCACGTCCGCCCCGAGGTTGCGCGCCAATCGTAGGAGCGTCGTATCGTCCACCTGCGTGCCCCAGAGCGCATCGAGGGCGAGGAGCGTCGCGGCAGCATCACTACTTCCACCACCGAGACCCGCCGCGACCGGAATCCGCTTCGTCAGCGTGATCCGCGCCCCATCGCGCACACCCGTCGCGGATTGAAGCGCGCAGGCGGCCTGGAGCACAAGGTTGTCATCCACCGGCAGCGATGGGTCATCGCAGATGAGTGAGAGTGTCGAGGAGGGTTCGACACGCACGGTATCGGCAAGTGCGAGCGCCACCATCAGGGTGAGGAGCTTGTGGTATCCATCCGTGCGCCGCCCCATCACCGCGAGGCCGAGATTCAGCTTTGCTGGGGCGATGATGCCCATGAGGGCCGCCGCGCGGCTCACACGCCGGGGCCGCACCACTGCGCCACCGGTCGTGGGCGTCATCCACTGCGCGGGCCATGCCTCACCCGGCGTCATCACGCTCCACCCCGACCCGTCGCCCCATCGCATCTCCGAGGGATATGTTTACAGCCAGAGCCGCCGTATGGAGGGCGAGCCATTCATCGAGAGAGAGGGTCTGCGCGCGGCGCGTACCGTCGATGCCCGCCGCTGCGAGCATGGCGCTGACCGTCTCGCGGGGCACGCGGAGGCGCTCGCTCATGCTATTGAACAGTTGCTTGCGTTTCGCGCCGAACCCCGCCTGCACGAGCGCGAAGAAGCCGCGCCACTGCGCGCGCGGCAGTGGCGGCGTGCCCACTACGAGCGACAGGACGGCGGAATGCACCTCCGGGCGAGGCACGAACGCCTCCGGCGGCACGATGAGAGCGATACGCGGCAGCGCGAAGAATTGGACCGCAATTGCGAGCACACTCATATCGGGTGGCACGGCGACGATCCGCTGCGCCACCTCCCGCTGCACGAGGACAGTCATCCGCGTTGGCGGGTGCGCTGCTTCGAGAAAATGGCGAAAGGCCGCCGAACTGATCGAGTAGGGCATATTCGCGACGACGACATAGGGTGTCTCGCCCACGAGATCGCCCGGCGTGACGCGAAGGATGTCGTTCTGGATGATCGCAACCGTCGGTGTCGCGGCATAGGCCGTCTGAAGGTACTCCGCGAGGCGACGATCGAGTTCCACCGCAATCACGCGCCCGGTGGGGCCGACGGCCTCGACGAGCGCCGCCGTCAGGATACCGAGACCCGGCCCCACCTCCACGACTGTCTGCTCCGGTTCGACGCCCGCTGCCGCGACGATCTCCGCGAGGACTGCACGATCGATGAGGAAATTCTGACCCATTCTGCGGCTTGGCGTGACGCCGAGATCGCGGAGAATCGCCTTCCAATCACCGACTCGCTGGGGCGCTGGCACCTGTGCTGTGGATGTCTGCCTCTCATTCATGCCTGCCAGTGTAGCAGACAGAGACGCCGGTCTCTGCTATCGTGCATCGCGTAGTCGAGAGCGAGAGACGGGAGCAGTGCAGCGGAATGTGGATGTATCAGGCAGCAATTGCGGGGTTGGTAGAAGCGGTAGATACGACGCTGCCCTTTCGCTCGCTCCTCGCATCCTATGGTTTCGTCGTTTCGCTACGTGCGGACGAACGGATCGTCCTTCGCTCCCTCCCCTGGGTCTTCCCGCAGCCCGGCTCATCACCTGGCGATCTCGGCCTGCTCCCCACACCCTCCGGTCAGGTGCTACTCTACGACCCCGACGGCGGGTTCCGCTATATCGCTGCACCCGACGTGACCGTGGACGACCTACTACGGTTTGCGAAGGAGCATGGTCGGTGAGTGCTCACTCACCGTATCGCTTTTCATGCGAGCATTGGCATGGGTACCTTGCGGTCGCATGCGAGAATCGACGCGCGAGGTGCGCGACGTAACTTACAGTGAAGGTGCGACGTGAGTATTCAACAAACGGCGTTAATCGCCGATATCGGTATCGCACTCAATGCGGACAGCACCCTATCCGCGATCCTGCAGACCTGTGCGGAAGCCGTTGTCCGGCATATCGACGTGGCATTCGCCCGTGTCTGGACACTCGACCGGCAGCGGAGTGTCCTGGTATTACGGTCGAGTGCGGGCCTGTACACTCATCTCGATGGCCCACATAGTCGAGTGCCGGTCGGCGAACTCAAAATCGGGATGATTGCCGCAGAACGCCGTCCCCACCTCACCAACGATGTCGCGAATGATCCTCGCGTCAGCGATAAGGAATGGGCGAAGCGCGAAGGCATGATCGCCTTTGCAGGTTATCCGCTGATCGTTGGTGACCGACTCGTTGGCGTCCTGGCGATGTTCTCCCGCCGCGTGCTCGGTGACGAGACTCTGGCAATGCTTGCTTCAGTGGCACAGATGATCGCGACCGGTATCGCGCGGAAGGAAGCGGAAGAGCAGCAACGAGAGGATGTCCATGTGAGCGACACGCTCTATCGAGTCGGCATGGCGCTTTCCTCCGAACGAGACCTCCACGCGCTCGTACAGGTCGTAACTGATGCCGCAACCGAACTCGTCGGCGCGCAATTCGGCTCTTTCTTCTATAACGTGATCGCCAACGCAGGCGAGTCGTACATGCTCTATACCCTCTCGGGTGTCCCACGCGAGGCTTTCTCTCGCTTCCCGATGCCCCGCAACACGGCCATTTTCAACCCGACCTTCTTGGGCGATGGGATCGTGCGGCTCGATGATGTCACCCAGGACCCGCGCTACGGACTGAGCGCTCCCTATTTTGGTATGCCTGCGGGCCACTTGCCGGTGCGCAGCTATCTCGCAGTACCGGTCATTTCACGCTCAGGCAGTGTCCTTGGCGGTCTCTTCTTCGGCCACGCGACACCCGGTGTCTTCACCGAGCGCGCCGAACGGATCGTTATCGGCATCGCCGCGCAGGCTGCAATCGCAATCGACAATACCCAACTTCTGCAAGCGGCCCAGGCTGCGGAGGCACGATTTCGCAGCCTCTTCGAGCGTGTACCCGATGCGATCTTCGTTTCAGACATCGCAGGGCACTATCGCGATGTCAACCCGGCCGCGACAGCGCTCCTTGGATACACGCGCGAGGAACTGCTGCACCTCACAACGGCGGACATCACTGGCGACGGGGGAACATCGGCCGATGAGATCCACGATCACATCGCGCGCACCGGTGCGTGGCGTGGGGAAAGTGAACTGCGCCATAAGGATGGCAGCCGCGTGCTCGTCGAGGGGCAAGCGACTGCGGTTGATCTCCCGACCGGCACCGTCTATCTTTCGGTGATGCGGGATATTGGCGCGCGGCGCGCGCTGGAGCAGATGCAGCAGGATTTCATCGCCATGGTCGCGCACGACCTCAAGAATCCCCTCACGACGCTGAAAGGCAATGCTCAACTGATGCAGCGACGCGGCGCATTCAGCGAGCGAGGCGTCGCAACAATTGTCACGCAGGTAGACCGTCTTGAGCGCCTGATTGATGATCTGCGCGATGTGGCACGGATTGACGTCGGGCAGATCCCGCTGCAGGAGACGCCCGTCGATCTCGTCGCCCTCGCGCGGGAGCGAGCAGATGACGCACAGATGCGCACCCAGACGCATACGATCCGCGTCGATACGCCGACAGCGCTCATAATCGGCTTGTGGGACAGAGATCGGCTCGGGCAGGTGCTTGACAACCTGCTGACGAACGCAATCAAGTACGCGCCCGCTGGTGGCGAAATTACGCTCTCCCTACGGACTCGCGATGGCGAGGTGTGCGTCGCCGTCCAAGACCACGGCATTGGTATCCCAGCCGAAGCGCGGGGCCGGCTGTTCGAGCGCTTTTATCGGGCGGCAGGTGGGATCGCGGCAGACAGGAAGGGGTTGGGGCTCGGCCTCTATATCAGCAAGGCAATTGTAGAAGCGCACGGTGGTACCATCGCGGTGGAATCCACCAGTGGCACAGGCAGCATCTTTTCCTTCACCCTGCCGCGAAACGCTGTGTGAGCAATCGGACCCGGTTACGCGCGTGGCTCCTCGCGATTACTCACTGACGGCGCGGATACGGTGTACTTCTCCAGGAATTCGTCGAGGTCGTTGAATTCTGCGAAGCGGGCTTCGAGGGTTGCACGGGGCCAGTCCCACCAGGCAATCGCGAGCAACTTCTCCGCGACATCCACCGGGAAGCGTGGGCGCAGTGGGCGCGCCGGTACGCCCACGGCGATTGTGTAGGGTGCAAGGTCTTTGGTGACGACCGCTCCCGCGCCGACGACCGCGCCGGTGCCGACCGTCACACCGGGCATGATCGTCGCACCATGACCGATCCACACGTCGTGCCCGATGGTGACCGCATGTGCGCGCCGCCAGGCAAAGAACTCTTCGTCGTCGGTCGCCGCGAAACCATACTCCGCCCGCCGATAGGTCGCGTGGTGCTGCGTGACGCGCCACATCGCGTGATTGCCGGGATTGAGGCGGACATGCGAGGCAATCGAGCAGAATTTACCGACCGTCGCATAGATGATCGAGACATTGTCCGCCGTGTAGCTGTAGTCGCCGAAGCTTGACTCGACAATTGCCGTGTGCGGCCCGAGATCGGTCCACGCGCCGAGAGCGCTCTCCTGCACGATGCAGGTGGGGTGAACAGTCGGGGTCTCACTGAGGCGCTTTTGGGGCGCACCGTGGACGAGCGGTACCGTGATGCTCATCTCCCACTCCTTCAGACGATCGATCGACTCAACACGTGACCGTTATCGCAGCGCTCTGTGTGCGGAATATGAACATGGGCCTTTGCAACCGTAGCGACAACCCCCCGTGGTTGCCCAGTGAGTGTCCCCACGATTGCCCAGTCAATGACAGCGCTCGGCAACCACGGGGGGTTGCCGCTACAGGGGGTGAAAATCAGGCATCACCCCAGAGGAAATTGACGACGGTGAGGAGTAGCCCCGCCCAGTCCGCGACGACGTTCTTCCCCTTGATAAGCATTTTCAAACCCTCAGTGCCCATGCGGTCCTGCATCAGGTCGTTCACCTGCGCGATCATGCGGCGCAATCGCTCGACATCGGGGCGTTCCTCGCGCGCATAGTCACGGATCGTCGGCAGAAGCGTGCTGAGGGCGATCCGGGCAACGAGCTGACCGTACGGCGTATAGGCGACGTACTGGCCGGTGGCGGCGGAGTTCAGCAGGTCTAAGAGGGCGGTGTTCCCGGTCCCTGGCGGCGCAACGAGACGCATAAATTCGACAAGGTCGCGCTGGATCTGCGGTTCGGCACCAGCCTCCACCTCCGGCACCGTCCGGCCGGAGGCGTAGACATGGAGATGGAACCAGTCGTTCTCGGTCTCCGTGGGATAGCCGCTTCGGGGTCGCGGGGCGGCGGGTGGGGAACTTGGCTTGCTGCTCGTACTCGGTGGCTGCGGGGATGCGCCGAAACGACGGCGATCATAACTTTGCCGCTGCGTCGCGTTACTGAGCACCGTATAGGCGGCGTTGACGCGCTTCATGCGCTCTTCCGCCCAGGCGTGTCGCTCCGGGTTCCGGTCCGGATGGTACAGCAGGGCGAGACGCCGATACGACGCCTGGATGGTGTCACCATCGGCGTACGGCGGGACTTGCAGTATTACGTAGAAATCGTCCAGGGAACCTACCCCCTGCCCCCCTCCCTAAAGGGAAGGGGAACCCGTTCTGGGCATCGTAGCATTCCTCGAACACCGAGGCATCGCGACATCGCACTCCCCCTTCCTTTTAGGGAAGGGGGCCGGGGGGTTAGGTCAGGCCGTCAACCACTCCCGCAGCAGTGTCCCATCATGGGGAAGGGCGATATCCGGCGGCTCGATTTCCGGATGCCACTTCTTCTCCCATTCTACCGCGACCCACTTATCGTACCCGGCGTTGCGGAGATAGGTGACGGTCTCACCGACCGGCACTTCGCCCTCACCAAGCAGGACGAGTTTCCAGCCGGTGCGCTCGCTCTCGTCCTTGCGCGCGTCCTTGACATGGACATGCAAGAGGCGCGATACGACACGCGCGTACGTCTCCGCCACGGTTTCCCCCATCCGGTAGGGGTGATGCGTGTCCCAGAGAATGCCGACATGCGCGTTCTGCACCTGATCGAGGACGCGCATCACATCCGAGGAGGCGGCGAAGGAGTCGTGCGTTTCCAGCGCGACGCCGACACCAACCTGCGCGGCGCGCTGCCCGATCCTACTGAGAAGATCGGCCATCGGCTCGACGATCTCGGCCGGGGTTTTCCCGCCCTGCGGCTCCCCACCGAAGACACGAATCAGGGGCGCGCCCCACGCCGCCGCGAGTTCGAGATAGGCGGCGGCGTCCCGCTCCGCTTCGAGACGGGCGTCTGCGTCTGTGGCGCTCGTCGCGATGCGTAAGGAGGTGTCGAGGCAGCAGATCGGGATACCCGCCGCCTTTGTTTCGGTCGCCACTCGCTCGCGATCATGCGGCGGGAGGTTCGGTGGGACGATCTCGCCGTCAAGCAAGCGCATCTCGATGCCATCGAACCCGTAGCGCTTCGTCGCGTCGATCACCTGCGCGAGGGACCAGTCCGGGCACGCGAGGGTGCTGTACGCTAGTTTGATGCTCATTTCGCTCCTGCCTTCGTTGCTGCGACTCGCCGCGCCGGTGCCGCCTTCGTAGCGGGCGCGGCGGGTGCGACTGCCTTCTTCACGCCTGGCCGCCACTTCGCATTCATCGGCATCGTCACCGCGCGCCCCGTTTCGGCGGAGCGATAGACCGCGAGGATCAGTTCGAGCGCATGGCGTGCCTCGCGCCCCGGCAAGGCGACCTCGCGACCCTCGCGGATCGCGTCGATCATGTCGCGCACCTCGAAGGCGTGCCCGCCCCACGAGATCGCTGCCGGGTCCGCTGCGCCGATGCTTGCTCCCTTGCCATTCTGCGCGGCCTCGGCCTTTTTGGCCTCTTTGCTCCGGCCATACGCGCCGACTTCGCCCACGTCGGCCTTCAGATTCCATGCCTTGATCTCGCCATCTTCCATGATGACCGAGCCTTCGGTGCCGACGATCTCCAGCTTGCAGGTATAGCCGGGGAAGGCATCCGTCGTGCCGATCAGCGAGCCGATCGCGCCGCTCGCGTACTGGATCACCGCGACCGCCGCATCCTCGACTTCGATCCGCTCGTGCGCGAGCGTGCCCATCTTCGCCGTGACGGTCGCGACCGGGCCCATCGCCCAGCGCAGGAGGTCCACGTAATGGACGCCTTGATTCATCAGGCAGCCGCCGCCATCGAGCGCCCAGGTGCCGCGCCAGCCACCGCTATCGTAGTATGCCTGCGCGCGATACCAGAAGATTTCCGCGTTGCCCATGACGAGTGTGCCCAGCGCGCCGTCATCGATCGCGCGCTTCAGCCGCTGCATACCCGCGCCGAAGCGGTGCTGCGAGATGACTTGCAGCTTCACCCCCGCCTCGTCGCACGCGGCAATCAGGCGGTCCGCCGCATCGAGCGTGATGTCGATAGGCTTCTCGCAGATGACATGTTTGCCCGCCTGTGCTGCCTTGATGCCAATCTCCGCGTGCAATCCGCTCGGTACGCAGACATTGATGATCTGAATATCATCACGCGCGAGCATCGCGTCGAGATCGGTCATCGCTTCCGCGCCGAACTCGGCCGCCAGTTTCTCCGCCGCACCGGGGATGACATCACAGACCGCAACGAGGCGCGCATCGGGCTGCGCAGTGATTGCACGGGCATGGAACGGCCCGATCACCCCGCCACCGACGATGCCGAAGCCGATCTTCTCCGTCTCCGCAACCGCGGCGACCGGCTGTGGCTGCGCGCTCTGCTTCTTCGCCTTCTTTTCTTTGTCCCGGTCTTTTTCCTTACCCTTCTTCGTCACCGCTTCCTCCTTGTTTGGCCTACCCCCTAACCCCCTCCCTAAAGGGAAGGGGGAATGGGCGCACGCTATGTGCCCCTACATGCTCCCTCCCGTATTGCTCCCCCTTCCTTTTAGGGAAGGGGGCTGGGGGGTTAGGTAGAATCCGCCATCTCCCACTGCCTACGTACGAACGCGAGCGAGCGCTGATGCTCCGTCTCACGGTCGGTTTCCTCGCCGCCCGTCAACTCGTCCGTGACCGTCTTCAGCCAACGCGCCTCGATGCTGATCGAGCCGGGATAGCCCATGCGCTTCAGCGTCGTGAAGAAGCCCGCGTAATCGGTCGCCGCGCCCTCACCCGGTGCCTTTCGGTCGGCGTCCGCGACGTGCACATGGCCGAGGCGGGCACCGGCAGCCACCATACCATCATACGACTCACCCTCGACCGAGAGATGATAGAGGTCCGCGAGCACGCCGATACCCGTCAGTCCGCGCGCCTGGGTGAAATCGTCCGATTCCGCGACGGAGTTGAAGACATTGGATTCCTTGCGGTTCAGCGGCTCGATCACAACCCGCACGCCGTGCCGCGCGCTCGTTTCCTGCACATGATCGAGGAAGGCGGCCAACTGATCGAGCGCCTCTGCACGATCGAACTCATCGGGGATCGACCGCGCGCCACCACTGCCAAAGACACAGACGCGCACGCCGATCTCGCCCATCCGCTGGAGCGCGGTCGCGGCGTAGTGCCAGAGCGGTTCGCGCTCGACATGCGGGCCGGTGATCTTGAGCGTCGCGGGAATAAAGACGTTGCACGCCTCGGTGGGCAAGCCCATCTTCCCCACCTCGTGCATGGTGCGCTGGAAGGCCGGTTCGTCGGTCGCGCTCATCAGCGCGCCGACGGGCAACTCGATGTAATCGAACCCCGCGTCGCGCAGGAGCGGTTCATCGGCAATCCCCCCGCAGCAGCCCCAGCGCATCGCTGCCCCGTTCGTCGCCATCATGCCGCGCTCCCTTCCACTTCATCGAGCAGTTTCCGCAGCGCTGCCACGGCGGTATGAAAGAGCTCCGGGCCGGAGAAGCCGCCGAACGGGCCAGCCGCCTTGAGGTGCGGTTCGAGAGTCAAATAACCGCGATAGCCACGCTTCACGAGCGATTGCAGCAGTTCCTTCACCTGCCCGTCGCCCTCGCCCGCCGGGACGACATGACCGTCCGCCAGCACCGCGTCCTTGATGTGGATATGAGTGGAGACATCGGCGAGGAGCGGCCACGCCTCATCCATCGGCCGGACGCCACACTGGATGAAGTTCGCGGGGTCGAAGGCGGCGCGCAGGTTCTTCGAGCGAATCGTCGTATGAATGTCCGCGCAGCGGGTAGCGATATCGCCGTAGATTTCCTTCTCGTTCTCGTGCCAGAGGGTGACGCCCGCCTCTTCCGCGAGATTGGTGAGCATCTGCAGCCGATCCATCACCGCCATGCGGTACTGCGCGGCGTCCGCACCGGGCGGGATGAAGAAGGAGAAGATGCGGATACGCGGCGCATCCAGCATCGTCGCGACCGCCAGGGCACGCCGGTAGCGCTCAAGGTGCGCGCCGAAGTCGTCCGTGATCTTCACCTTGCCGATGGGCGAGCCGATGGCGGAGACGTGCATCGCGCGCGCATCGAGCAGGCCCTTTGCCTGCCGGACCTCATCATCGGAGAGATCGAGGATGTTTTTTCCCCACGCACCGCGAAACTCCAGCGCCGGGATGCCCTCGCGCTGCATCACCTCCAACTGCTCCGCGAGGTCCGCCGCGATCTCATCCCCGAACGCACTGAGAGTGAACTGATGCTCGGTCGTCATGCGCCCTGCCTTTCTCGAAGCCGTCGAGGGAGATGGGGAATTAAGCGCAGAGGACACAGAGGACACAGAGGACACGGAGAGAAATCCTCATCTCTTCCCCTCTGTGCGCTCTGCGTCCTCTGTGTCCTCTGTGTTCGCATTTTCTCCTCTTCACGCTATCCAGTCCCGACCATCGGGGATTGCACGGTTGCTGCCGCCGCGACGAGGCGGTCGAGGACGTCCGATGGGCCGATGGTGCCGCCGAGCAGCGCGCCGCCGTGCACATCACCATGAAAATCATTGCCCACCGTGACGATGAGATGATGCTGCGCCGCGAGCGCGGCGAGTGCGGCCTGCTCCTTCGGTGTGTACGCGCCATAGTACGCCTCGATGCCAAGGAGACCCGCCGGGATCATCTCGGTAAGCGTCGCCTCCAGATCAGAGACACTCAGGGGATGCGCGAGGACGGGCACACCACCGGCGGCCCGCACGACCCGCACGGCGTCTGCGGGCAGTAAACGGGGCCGTTCCGCGAATGCGGGCCGGCCACGGCCCAGGAAGCGATCGAATGCCTCATCCACATTCTGGACGATGCCGAGGGCGATCAGGGCGCGCGCGACATGTGGCCGCCCGACGCTCTCGCCGCCTGCGTGGGCGACGATCTCATCCCAGCGCACGGGGATACCGAGCGCGTTGAGTTTATCCACGATCATCTGACCGCGTGCATTCCGCCCGGCGCGGTAGGTCGCCAGGGTCGCTTGCAGCGCCGCGTGATCGAGATGGACGAAATAGCCGAGGAGGTGGACTTCGCCCGTGTCCACCGAACACGTCAGTTCGACACCGGGGATCACGGTCATGCCGTGCGGTGCCGCTGCGGTTGCGGCCTCGACAATACCCGGGTGGTGTCGTGATCGGTGAGGGCGAGCACACGCACCCCCCGTGCAGCCGCCAGAGCGACGACTTGCGCGGGGGGATACGTCCCATCCGAGGCAGTGGAATGGCAATGCAACTCTATCGGAAAGAACGACGGCGGGAGTTGCCCTGCCTCAGCCATGCCTCATATGCTCCTTTGCGATGCGGGGGCGGCGCGGACGCCCCCGCCATGACCAACGGACTGATTTACCGAGGTTCGACGATCATCCGAAGCGCGGTGCGGTCCTCGTCGTCAATCACAACATCGATAAAGGACGGCAAGCAGACGGCATTGATGCCCGTCTCCGCAAGATAGTCGCGCGCAATGGCGACCGCCTTGATTGCCTGATTCGCGGCACCCGCGCCGATGGCCTGGACCTCCGCCCGGCCTGATTCGCGGACGACACCGGCAATCGCCCCCGCCACCGCACTCGGGCGGGACCGGGCCGAAACCTTCAAGATGTCGCTGCGCTTCCCGACCGCCGCAACGTGAGGTGTGGCCGTTTCCTCTTCAGGAACCGGCTCGTAGGCGGGGGGTGCAGTTTGCATGGTTGAATCCTCCTGATTGGTTGACGCATCGGGCGGGAAGGTCGCCTCCTGTCCGATTCGCAACCCACGCAGTATCCGGTCCATTCTCCTCCTCAACCCTCTCTGTGGGATCTGTCGCCCTCGCGCGCCCTTCCGCTCGCTCCGCTACCGGCCGCCGCCAGGCGAGAGCTCCACATCCCACATGTCCCGCCGCCAGATACCCCGCCCGCGCCGGGTCCGACGGTCTACCTCGATTATCACGGAATTGAAGGTAATCGGTCCACCCGCCACCTCGAAGCGTACCGGCATGCCGGTCAGGAAGCGGTGCAGCACCGAGTCCACCTCGCTGCCGATGATCGAGTGCTGTGGTCCCACCATGCCGAGATCGGTGACGAACGCGGTGCCCTGCGGCAGAATTCGTGCGTCCGCCGTGGGGATATGCGTGTGCGTACCGAAAACGGCCGCGACGCGACCGTCCAGATGCCACCCCATCGCGACCTTCTCACTGGTCGCCTCGGCATGGAAATCGACGAGGACGATCGCGTCATCCGGGGTCATGCGCAGCACCTCATCTGCCGCCCGGAACGGATCGTCAAGATTTTCGGTTCAAGAAGACGCGGCCCATCAGGCTGATGACGCGTACGTGCGCGCCACGTACCTCCACATCGAGGAAGCCCCGACCGGGCACGCCCGGCGGATAGTTCTGCGGCCGCACAATGGGCATCTGGTCGTCCCTCAGCACGGTTTCCATCTCCCGCTGGGACCATGTGTGGTTACCGAGGGTCAGCACATCGATCCCGCCCGGAAGAGTTCATCCGCCGTGTTGCGAGTCAACCCGCGCCCACCGGCGGCATTCTCACCATTGGCGATGACGAGATCGATGCCATGCTCCCGCCGGAGCGTCGGAATGAATCTGCGCGGCCCCTTGCCGCCCCGGCTGGCCGAAAATGTCCCCGACGATAAGAAAGCGCAGCACCGCGACCCTCCCCTTCCGGGGGGGGTGCCGGTCGAGACGCCGACGGGACGAACCCAAGGCCGTCATCAGCGGGCATAATCCACGACTCGCATCTCCCGAATGACCGTTACCTTGATCTGGCCCGGATACTCCATCGTTTCCTCGATCTTCTTGACGACATCGCGCGCCAGGCGCGTCGCCGTCAGATCGTCCACGACGTCGGGCTTGACCGCGATGCGGACTTCGCGGCCCGCCTGAATCGCGAAGGAGCGCTCGACACCGGGAAAGGAGTTCGCGATCCCCTCCAACGCTTCCAGCCGCTTGATATAGAGGTCCACCATCTCGCGCCGTGCGCCGGGGCGACCGCCAGAGATCGCGTCCGCCGTCGCGACGATGAACGCCTCGACGGTCTCCGGTTGCACCTCGCCGTGATGTGCGGCGATCGCATGGACGATGCGTGAGGAGCGACCGAGCCGCTGGGCGATTTCCGCGCCAATCAAGGCGTGCGGCCCCTCGACCTCATGGTCCACCGCCTTGCCGATGTCGTGCAAGAACCCTGCCGTCTTGGCGACATTGATATCCGCGCCAATCTCCGCCGCAATGCCCGCCGCGATGATCGAGGCTTCGAGCGAGTGCTGGAGGACATTCTGCCCGTAACTGGTGCGGAATTTCAGACGCCCCATCAGCCGGATCAACTCGGGATGGAGGCCCGCAACATTCGCCTCATAGGCGACGCGCTCGCCCTCCTCCTTGATGACCTGGTCCATCTCCGCCGTCACGCGCTCTGTTACCTCCTCGATGCGTGCCGGGTGGATCCGTCCATCCTGAAGGAGCTTCGCGAGCACGCGGCGGGCGGTCTCCCGGCGCACGGGGTCGAACGATGAGACCATAATGACTTCGGGTGTGTCATCAATGATGAGGTCCACACCGAGCGCCTGTTCGAGCGCACGGATATTGCGCCCTTCACGACCGATAATCCGCCCCTTCATGTCATCAGACGGGAGCGGTACCGAGGTGACGAGACCCTCGGCGACGTAATCCGGGGCACAGCGCTGAATGGCAGTCGCGAGGATTTCCCGCGCCCGACGGTCGGCATCTTCTTTGACTTCCGCCTCGATTTCGCGGGTGCGCCGGTTCGCGGCATCCCGCACCTCGTCCTCGATCGAGGCGAGGAGGATCGCGCGGGCGTCCTCGCGCGTCAGGTTCGACACGCGCTCCAATTCGGTGATCTGGCGTGTACGCAGTGTCTCCGCTTCGGCGCGGATCGCGTGCACCTCCTGCTCGCGCGTATCGAGGTCGAGATCGCGCTTCTCAAGCTGTGTGACCTTGCGGTCGAGCGTTTCTTCCTTTTGCTGGATACGCCGCTCCTGGCGGGCGATATTCGCGCGCTGCTCCTTTGCCTCGCGCTCGATCTCTTCACGCAGGCGTAGCGCCTCATCTTTCCCACTGAGAGTAAGCTCACGCTCCTTCGCTTTCGCGGCTTCGATAATCCGTTCGGCGTCGGCCTGAGCGAGCAGTCGTTCGTCGCGTCCCTTGGTATCCTTGATACGCGAAGCAACCACCCAGGCCACCGCCGCTCCAATGATGAGCCCCAACAGGAGGCCCACCAATCCTGCGACGAATCCCATCTGAAATCATCCCTTCGTGTCCCCCACGATGATGGGTGCGTGCACCCACACGCCGGACACCTGTATGGAGAAACATTCGTTGGGGCGGTCGCGGTCCGAAGGGGCGTGAGACGCAGAAAATGAGAGAGAGAATGCACCAAATACCCAGCAATGCCAGGCTACACAGCATCTCAGTCCGCATCGCGGCCACCCCTTCCCCCCTCGGTGAAACCGTTCCACAGCGCATCATACGTTTGGCAACTTTCGAGTGTCAAGGCGAAACTCCGGTTCATGGTATCTTTCACTCATTGCACGGCACCATTTTGGCGAATGCGTTCTCCGTCAAACCTCACCCCCGCCCCCCTCTCCATCGCCCCTGGACCGAGGAATAATGGGGTTTTGTACGGCGATGGAGAGGGGGAGAGATACAAGGAAAGGATGTTCAGAGAACGCCACGGCGTTCCCCGTGAGTCACCCCTCTCCATCGCCGTACAAACCCGACCCATTCTGTAGCCTCTCAGCGATGGAGAGGGGCCGGGGGTGAGGTTCGATCCCGCGATCACCCCATACTCTCGTTAACAACGCAACGTAGCCCGACCTTCTCGACAGTGTTATCATCCCCGCAAATGGGAGGTAGCGGCACGGATGGCGAAACGGGAAATTCTCCAAATCAACACCCCGGAAGGCGACGCGATCTTGCGGTCACGGGCGCGCAAGATCAGCCGACTGGACGACGAAACGCGTGAACTGGCGCGGGATATGATCGAAACGATGCACGGCATCGGTGTCGGTCTCGCCGCACCGCAGGTGGGCGTGCCGCTGCGATTGATCGTCGTGGATATTCCGCCCGGCTATCTCGATGAAGATGATCCGGGGTTCCAGATGGCGCTCTACAACCCGCAGATCATGCGGCGACGTGGGGGGAAAGAGAGCGACGAAGAAGGCTGTCTCTCGCTCCGCAATATGTACGGGCCGGTGGAGCGCGATCTCGCCGTCGTCGTGCGCGCCTATGATATGCAGGACCGCGAGTTGCGTATCAATGCCGACGGGTTCCTCGCGCGCGTCCTCCAGCATGAGATCGACCACCTCGACGGCATCATGTTCACGGACCACATGGAGAACCCGGAACGCGACTTGCGCTACGTTCCCCCGCGCGACCCCAACGCCCCGGATGACGCGGAGGAGACCCCCGCACTGAACGCGACGGAGCGTGCGCCCGTCGCGGAGTAGGAGCGCCGCTCCATGACAGATGACGAAGCGACCGCCCGCCGTCGCGCACTCCTTGAGCAACTTCAGCGCAATGGCGCGCTCCACGATGACGCAGTGCGCGCCGCGATGCTCGCCGTGCCGCGCCATCTCTTCCTGCCGAACGAACCACTCGAACGCGCCTATGCGGACGATGCCATCGCGACGAAGTTCGCGGGTGACATCTCCATTTCCAGCGCCTCGCAGCCCGCAATCGTCGCGGTCATGCTCGAACAACTGGCACTCACTGCCGGAATGCGCGTCCTCGAAATCGGCGCGGGTACGGGCTACAACGCCGCGCTCCTCCGCACGCTCGTGGGGCCGTCCGGCCATATTACGACGGTGGACCTCGACGAGGACATTACCGCCGCCGCCCGGCAACACCTCGCGGCGGCGGGTATCACTGATGTGGAAATCATCACGGCGGACGGCGCGGCAGGGTATGCCCCGAACGCGCCCTACGACCGGATCATCCTGACCGTCAACGCCGCAGACATCGCGCCCGCATGGATCGCGCAACTGGCGAACGGCGGCATCATCGTGCTGCCCCTCAGCATCGGCCCCGCGCAGTTCTCGATAGCCTTTGAGAGAGACGAGCGCATGTTACGGAGCCGCTCGCTTCGTCCTTGCGGCTTTATGCCGCTCCGGGGGAGCATGGGTGACGCGGCGACCGGGAGCCGGGTGGTTACCGCCGCACCGGGCTTGCGCCTGTCAATGACGAACGCTGCGGCGAACGAGGCGGCGGCGATTGCCGCGCTCCTGCGCACTCCACCCGATCAGCGGATCATCCCCGGCATCAAAAAGGGGTGGTTCTCGGCGCTCGCGTTCGCACTCTCCGAACGCACGCAGGAACGCTTCTACGCCTACGTTTCCTCAGAGGAGGCCCGCTACGGTTTCGTTGGGCATGGCTACGGCATCTTCGCGCCCGGGGCAAGGGGCGGCTTACTTATCCGGCCGTCGGAGGGATTCGAAGAACAGAATGGGCTGGCAACGCTCATCTACGGCGATCACCAGGCCGCAGAATGGTTGGCGAGCGTTATTGCAACCTGGGCCGCCCGCGGATCGCCCGACGAAGCGCAGTATCACATCACCGCTATGTCTCCCGACATACGACTCCCACTCTCGCTGCCGCCGAGCGCGACCGTCGCGGAACTGCCTCATTGGCGGTTGGTGATCGCGGCGGGGGACGCATCCCTCCCCTAACTCGCTCCTTCGATCTCTCAATAGGAGGACCTTTCGTGATTGCCGATCAAGGCCCCGAATCGCGGATTCCTGACGCGGTGATGCGGCACTGGGGGGTCACGCCGATCGAATATTTTGGCGGGCAATCGAACGCGCACTGGCTTGTGGAATCGGGAGGAAGTCGTCTGGTGCTCCGGGGTTACGCCCCTGAGCCACTTGGTGACATTGCCTACGAATTGGCGGTGCTCCGGCGTCTGCGGGCGCTCGGATGGCCGGTTCCTGCGGCAGTGGCGGAGCCGATGCATTTCGGGGGGCGAACCTGGTGTCTGTTCGTCTGGCTGCCTGGGGAATGTCGGCCACCGGAAAAGAACGCGGCGGAGCAACGGGCGCGCGGCCGCCTCCTCGCAGAGTTGCACGGTTCCACAGCAAGCCTCGTGGCGATGGGTCAGCGGGGCGGTTTCGGTCGTTCGGAGGAAGTGGTTCGCGATCCCGCGCTTGTTTCTTTGATCCGCGCCTACGAACGCATCGCTCCCACTGAGGGGCACATCATGCGCTGGCATCTCGACCAGGCACAAGAAGCCTTTGCGTCTATCGGCCTGGAAACTGCCGAGACAATCGTGCTGCACAGCGACTTTACGCGCTGGAATCTCCTCTTCGAGGGCGAGCGCCTGACGGGGATTCTCGATTTCGAGGCCACGCACTTGAACTATCGCGTCGCTGACTTTGCCTTATCCTGGCGGGGTGAGCACGACGCGGTTATTGAGGGCTACCAGGAGGTGCGAAAGCTGACCGACCGCGATTGGGCGCTCCTCGTTCCCGCGTATTGGTCATGGATTTACCTCGGTCTCAAGAAGGAAATCGAGGCGGTGATCGCCGGGAACGTACCGCTGCACGGCTTCGAGTGGCAGGTGCGCCATCTGATGAAACGGTCAGGGTTGATTGGTCGGCGGGCACCCCGGTATCCCGGGCGCACGAGCGGCCCCTGATATGTCACGGTCCTGAGTGTAGATGGAGCAAAGGTATCTAAGGTAATGGTGGGCGCGGGCTTTAGCCTGCGCCAGGAACGGCAGGCTAAAGCCCGCCGCCACCGACAATTACCGGGCTAATTCGCTAAGATTCATTAGAGATCGACCTCGCGCGGATGGATGCGGAGCTTCTCAACCGCGACAATCTGCTGAATCTGATCGACTGCTTGATCGACCTGATCGGATTCGTTGACGACGAAGTAATCGAACAGCTCGTTCGTCGCGATTTCGCGGCTGGCGATATTGATCCGGCGCGAGACCGCTTCGGGGTCGTCCGTCTTGCGCGATCGCAGGCGGCGGGAGAGTTCGCCCATATCGGGCGGCAAAATGAAGATCATCAGCGCTTCGGGGGCGATGCGGCGGATCGTCGCAGCCCCCTGGGGGTCCACCTTGATGACGACATCTTTGCCCTGCCGCAGCGCCTGCCGCACGCGCGCCTTTGGCACGCCGTACAGGTTGCCGTACACGCGTGCGTGCTCCAGAAACTGGCCCGCATCGACATCCCGCGTGAAATCTTCCTGCGAATAGAAATGGTAATGGACCCCATCGATTTCGCCGGGGCGGCGCTCGCGGGTCGTGGCAGTGACGGCGTAATAGCAATCCGGCATCGTCTGCCGCATCCGCTCGATCACCGTATCCTTGCCGACACCCGATGGGCCTGAGATGACGATGAGCAGCGGGCGCGCCGCCGTCCGCAGCGACTCGATGAGATCGTCCGCGCGATCATTCATCCCTTCCTGACTCCCGATCGTCATGCGTCCTCCGCCTCTCTCTGGTCCATAGGCACCGCGTTCTCTTGCAGACCGATCGGCTCGTCGTCCGGCATTTCCGCCGGTCCTCGACCCTGTCGCCACCCCGCGAGCCGCCCGGCTATCGTTTCCGGGCCGAGCGCCGCCGCGAGCAGCATCCCGTTATCAAGATACAAAAGCGACTTTGTCCGCCGCCCGGAGGTCGCATCGATCAATCGCCCCTGATCTCGCGCCTCCTTCAAGACACGCTTCAGCGGCGCACTTTCCGGCGCGACAACCGCCACAACGCGATTCATCGCCACGAGGTGACCGAAGCCAATATGGACCAATTCCTGTCGCCGTCATGTCCGTCCCTCCGCGACACACCACATGCGGTGTACACTTCACTGTACGCGCGCCGCGCCCGAAAGGATGACTCATGTTTGATGCGCTGACGATGCGCGCTGTCGCCGACGAGCTTAATACCACCATCGTGGGAGGGCGCGTGCAGCGTGTCGGCCTCGCGGATCTCCGCACGCTCGTGCTCGAAGTCTTCGCGCATGGCGCCCGCCATCAACTCCTCATCAGCGATCACCCGCAGGACGCGCGCATCCATCTCGTGCGTGAACGCCTCACAGCCGATGCCGAGCGAGTCACGCCGTTCGTGCTGCTCCTTCGCAAGCACGTACGCGGCGGACGCATCATTGGCCTCGCACAGCCCGCATTCGAGCGGACCTTGGCGCTGAGTATCGTCAAGGCATCCCCACCCGTCAAGGAGCGGGATAGCGCACCCACGGATGATGGGGTAGCCGACGATGACGATGACGACTCCGACCCGACCGCACTCCCACCCGATTGGACGCTCGACGAAACGACGCTGATCGTGGAAATCATGGGCCGCCACTCGAACGCGATCCTGGTCGGCGCGCAGAGCGTGATCCTCGATGCCCTGAAGCGTGTGCCGCCCTCGACAAGCCGCGTGCGCCCGATCCTCCCGCATCTGACCTACGCGCCGCCACCGCCGCAGGAAAAGGCAGACCCCCATGCGGTCACGGCGGCGCAGTTCCGCCATCTCTGTATGCTGGCAGGAGAGCAGACGACACTGGCGAACATGCTCGTCGGCTCCCTTCGGGGCATCAGCCCACAGACCGCGCGCGAACTCGCCTTCCGCGCCGCCGGGCGGACGGACGCACCCGCGACGGCCTGCGACCCCGAACGGCTGGTTTCCGCCCTCACCACCCTTCTGCGCCCAATGGTGGACGGCGTGTGGCAACCTCTTCTCTATGTGCAGGAAGGCATTCCCAAAGCCTTTGCACCCGTACCGCTGGAGTCATTCGCGGCGCATCCCGACACCGAGGCAGAAACGGACGATTCGATCTCCGCGATTGTCACGCGCTTTTTCGCGGAGACCGAGCACGCCTCCGCGCATGGCGAGCGGCGTCATCGCCTCACCCATGCGATTGGCGATGCAACCACGCGCATCGACACGCGGCTCGCCGCCCTCCGGGGTGAACTGAAGCGCGCCGAGGAAGCGGATTTGAACAAACGCAAGGGTGAGGCGATCTACGCCTCTACCTATGCCATCGCCCCGCGTCAGACCGTCCTCGAAACCGATGATCGGCTGACGATCCGGCTCGATCCCGCACTCTCCCCCTCGGAGAACGCGCAGTGGTATTTCGCGCAGTACCGTAAGGCGCAGCGCGCGACCGAAGGGCTACCGGAGCGGGTCGCCCAGGCAGAAACGGAACGCGCCTATCTCAGTCAGATGGTCGCGCTCGTCGAAACCGCCACGGCGTTCGATGATCTCGTCACCCTCGAACGCGAGTGGCGGGACTACACGGGAGCGCGTGATACGAAACCGGCAACCGCGAAAGGGGGCCGCGCCCGCCCGCGCCCGCCTGCGGTCCGGCGTCCACGGGCATATGTCACGCCTGCCGGGCACCGGCTGCTGATCGGTCGGAGCGGGCCGCAGAACGAGCAAGTCACCTTCGCGCTCTCGCACTCGGACGATACCTGGCTCCACGCGCGCGGCGTCGGCGGCGCGCATGTCATCGTCCAGTGGAGCGCCGAACACGTTATGGGCAAGGCGGATGATGCGAAAACGCTCGAAATGGCCGCGCAACTCGCGGCCTACTACAGCAGCGCACGCGCGGCGGGCCATGTCGAGGTCGATTTCGCCCCCCGGCGGCAGGTACGGAAGATCGCGGGAGCCGGTCCGGGCATGGTCACCTATCGCGGTGAGCGGACGCTGCGGGTCGAACCTGCTAGTCTGGAGCAACTCGTGCGGCACGGGGCGCTCCGCCCCCCGGCTGGTCGCGGGGGTGAATAAGGCGACGATGCGTGGTATGGTTTTCTGAAGAGATGCCGCACGACATTCAAGGCCACGCGCACAGTGTGAGACTGCATCGAGGCGCACCATGACCATCCTGCTTGCCGCCACCAAGATCACCCTCCTCGACATCTTCATCGCGACGATGGTGCTCAAGGCCCTCTTCTTCACCTTTCTCGTCTATATCTTCCGGCTCGTGAAACGAGAGGATGATGCGCAGGCCGCAAAAATGCCGCCCGCACTGCTCCGCGCCGCCCCACCGACACGCCGTGTGGCCGTGGTCGCCTGTCCGTTCTGTGGATGCGATTGCGCGGCGTCGGTACGTAAAGAAGTCATCGCCGAGCGCACCGTCTACGAACTGATCTGCTGGGAGTGTCACGCCGCGCTCCCGGAAACCGCCCTCGTCTCGCTCATCGAGCCGACCGAGTGGTTGCAGCGCACGCGGGCGAGCAATGAGCAACGCGCAATGAGCAATGAGTGATCGCAAAATATAGGGCGCACCCCCTGTGGACTCAGCCACATGAGTCTGCACGCCGATTGGCAATCATGCAGGCAAGCCCCTATACTCCGTCACTCGACAGAACGTTAGGATGACGGATACGCGCGCTTCGGGCCATCTTCGCCATCCTCGATCGGAGGCTGGGGTGCTATGATCGATACTCAGACCCGTGCCAATATCCGCCACGAGATCCATCGCGTCCTGGCCGCGCACTACCGCTGCGATGAGCGCGCCCTGACTGACGAGGGCGTCACCGTGATCGAGGCGAGCGCAACCCCGCAGCATTTTCCCTTTCCGATGCCGCGCAAGCCGCTTTCGATTGTCACCATGGGCAGCGGTGTCGTCGTCAGTGCCCATCCGGCACGCGTGCCCGGCCTGCGTGCGACCCTCGGACAGATGCAGCGCGACGATGTCTTCTCCGCACGCGTCATGGGCAGCCTCTCGCGCGAGATCGAGCGGGACGGGCAGGGCTTTCGCGGGCCGCTCCTCACGTATGCGTGCTGTCGCGAGGACCTGCTTCCTGTCGTCAACCCGGCGGGCGTCGCGATTGACCTATACGAGGGAGCGCGCCTCGTCGAACGGTACGCGGAACTCGCTGCAACCAGCACGCTCACCATCCCGCGCGGGGGCGGTCGCGGGTCGTCGCCCGATGTAATGGCAGCGGTGGCGACACGCGATGGTGAGGCGATTGGGATCGCGGGTGCGAGTGCGGACACCGACAACTTGTGGCAGATCGCCGTCGAGGTGATCGTCGCCGCGCGCGGCGACGGTGTAGGTAGGTCCGTCGTCGGACACCTGACGCGGGGGATCCTGGCGGCGGGGAAGATCCCATACTACACGACAGCGATGTCGCACATCGGCTCCCGCACCCTGGCGATTGGTTTAGGCTATCGGCCGGTGTGGACGGGGCTGCACGCCCGAGATCTGCCGGGCGCGCGTGTATAGTGTTGGAGGAATGGGCAGAGTTGTCGGCTGCGCCGTCCGGACTATGCGCCCCGGGCTACCCGGCGGGAGACGGTCACACCTCATCTCCGGAGGGCACCCACAAGGGGTGCTCCCTACGCAGGTCGTGGAGGGTGTCCGCCCGATACGCCAAGAAAATGCACCGGGCCTCGATCTGGCCCGGTGCATCGATGTGAACGATCTCTTCTGTAGCCTACCGACTACGCGGTCAGTTTCGGGCGCCGCCAGAAGCGGCCGCGATCGCCGCGTGGGAGAGCGAAGAATGAGAGGATCGATCCCACTTCGTACAAGGCATACATCGGCAACGCGACGATCATCATATTGAACGGGTCCGGCGTCGGGGTGATCGCCGCCGCCGCAATGGCGCAGATGAGGAAGGCATACTTCCGCCACTTGCGCAGTTTGTCGATATTGACGACCCGAATCTTCGCGAGGACAAACAACGCCGCAGGAAGCTGGAAGATCAGCCCAAGCCCGACGGAGATGCGTAAGAAAAAGGCGAGATATTTATCCGAGGTTGGGGTGAACTCAAAGTTCTGGCCGAACGTGAAACCGATCAGGAAGTTCAGGAACGACGGAATCACGTACAAGTTGGCGAAGAGCACGCCAGCAATGAAAAGCCCCGAGGCAACCGGGATGCCCCACAAGACATACTTCAGTTCGTGCGGCAGTAAGCCCGGTGCCATGAAACGGACGATCTGGTAAAAGAGAATCGGCGATGCAAGCACAATGCCGATATACGCGGCGACTTTGAAATAGGTAATGAACCCTTCTGCGGGCTCGACGGTGATGATGCGCGCGCGTGGATCGACGGAGGTCGCCTTCTCGGTCATCCAGACGATGACGCGATTGGCGAAAATGAACCCGACGATCATCCCCGCGAAGATGGCAAGGATCGACTTGACGAGACGCGAGCGGAACTCGATCAGGTGTTCCTGGAGCGTCATCATATCCGCGTCCGCCTTCGGCGGCTTGGGCCGCTTGCGGAAGACACGCATCGGGTTCATATTCCGCAGCGGCACGAGAAGCCGTGGCGGCCGGGTTCTGCTACCAGCCATCTCTGTCCTCATTCCCCGTCTGTTCGGCCGCCACACCGGACGCGCCAGAAAGCCCGCACGCTAGCTCTGGTGCTCCTCGATGTAACTGGCAGCGTCACCGACGGTGAGTATCTTCTCGGCATCCTCATCCGAGATTTCCAGACCGAACTCTTCTTCCAAAGACATGATCAATTCGACGAGATCGAGCGAGTCCGCGTTCAGATCGTCCACGAAGGACGCCTCCGGCGTAATTTCCTCTTCGTCCACGCCGAGTTGCTCCGTCACGATACCCTTCAACCGATCATAGATCGTAGAAGTGGACACCCCGCTCTCCTCCGCTAACACAGAATCTTCCATGACGCGCGCGCAGGTGCGCACTCGCCCTTGCAGTATAGCATACGTACGGTGAGCCCTTTCGGTTATGCCTCGGCATCCTGACGGGTCATTTCTCCCGCCGCGATTCGTGCTGCAACCGTGCCGAGCGTGCCGTTGATGAACTTGCCCGAGTTCTCACTGCCGTAGCGCTTTGCCAGCTCGACCGCCTCATTGATCACCGCGCCGACCGGCACGTCCGCGCTGTAGAGGAGTTCACAGAGCGCGAGGCGGAGAATGTTCAGGTCCACCCGTGGGAGTTGGGCGATCGGCCAGGTCGGGGCGAGCGCCGCGATCAGGGCATCGAGATCGTCTCGGTGCGTGAGGACGCCATCGACGAGGCGTTCCGCATAGGCACGGAAGCCATCGGCCAGCAACATCTGGTCGAACTGGCGAGCACGCACATCTGCCACGTCATGACCGACGAGGTCCACCTCGAAAAGGACCTGGAGCGCACCCTCACGCGCCTTGCGCTGCTTCTGGCCGAACTGATCGCTCCCTGCCCGTTTCCGGCGCACCCGCACCGGACCGCCGTCCGTCGTTGTGGGCGTTGTTTCCGTATCTGAGTCACTCAGTAGCAGTACGGACTCCTCAAATAGTTGTGTCATCTCGGTCTATCCCTCTCCGGCCCTCGGCTCCCGGCGCTGGCTCGCATCATATCGTGTCGCACCCGCTCATCCTCGACATCGCGGACGAAGACATTCACTTCTCGTGCCTCCATCCCGAGCAAGCGCTCAATCGCCGCCGCAATCTGGCGGCGTACCACTGCACTCACCTCAGCGACATTCGCTCCTACCGCAATGACGATGCCAATATCGGCACGCACGGCCTGCCCCTCGACGGTGATATGCACCGTACGCCTCCCGTGGGGCGCGGTGCGCACCACCCCAGGCACCTTGAGCGCCGTCATCTCGACGACCGCTGCAAGGACGCTCTGTGCGACGATCACCCGCCCAAGTTGTTCTCCCGCCGTTTCATGCATGGCTCAATCCTAGTTCCGAGCAATGAGCAATGAGCAATGAGCAATGAGTGGTGTACTCGCCCTATCTCTCAGTCCTCAGTCCTGAGAGAGGGGGAATTCGTATCGCTACTGCGCGACGCTGCTCACCGGGTCTCGCTGCCGTCGCCGCTCAGAAGTTGCTCGACGAACCGCGTATGGACATCGCCCGCACGGAATCGTGCATCGCGCAGAATGCGGAGGTGGAAGGGCACACTCGTCGCGATGCCACTAATGACCGTCTCTTCGAGCGCCCGTCGCATCCGGTCCAATGCCTCATCGCGCGTCTCGCCCCAGACAATGACCTTACCCAACAGCGAATCATAGAACGGAGGGACGCGGTAGCCGGTATAGAGATGGCTGTCCACCCGCACGCCGGGGCCACCGGACGGGATATATTCCGTGATGGTGCCAACCGATGGCGCGAAACCCCGATCCGGGTCCTCCGCCGTAATCCGACACTCGATCGCGTGCCCATGCATCGTACGAGGGCGTTCCGGCAGCGTCAAGGGCTCGCCTGCCGCAATGCGCAACTGCCAGGCCACGAGATCGAGACCCGTCACCATCTCCGAGACCGGATGCTCGACCTGGATACGCGTATTCATCTCCATGAAGTAAAAGCGGCCCTCGCTATCCATCAGAAATTCGAGCGTGCCCGCACCGCGATACTTCAGGTCCTTCGTTCCTTTGAGCGCCATGTCCCACAAGGATTGCCGCTGCCTCGCGGAAAGCCCCGGCGCGGGCGACTCTTCGAGCAACTTCTGATGCCGCCGCTGGAGCGAGCAATCCCGTTCTCCAAGGAGCGCGACTTTCCCTTCACCGTCACCGAGCACCTGCACCTCGATGTGTCGCGGGGCATCGAGGTATCGCTCGACGTACATCTCGCCGTTGCCGAAGGAGGCTTCCGCCTCCGCCCGTGCGAGCGGGGCAACGCGCTCCAACTCATTATCGGAGCGCACCACGCGCATACCCCGCCCGCCACCCCCGGCGGCGGCTTTGAGCATCACCGGGAAGCCGATCCGGCGCGCGGCGCGCAGGAGATCGCCATCGTTCGCGGATGGTGTCTCCAGGCCAGGCAAAATCGGCAATCCGGCGCGGCGCATCGTCTCGCGGGCGACTGCCTTATCACCCATCCGCCGAATCGTCTCAGAGCGTGGGCCGATGAAGGTGATGCCGAGTTCCTCGCACATCTCGGCCATGTAGGCATTCTCGGCGAGAAAGCCGTAGCCGGGATGGATCGCGTCGCATCCTGTCAGTTGCGCGGCGGTCACGATCCGGGGGCGACTGAGGTACGATTGCGCCGCCGGACCCGGCCCGATGCAGACCGCCTCATCCGCCAGTTGCACCGGCAGCGACTCGCGATCCGCCTCCGAATAGGCGACGACCGCAGGCAACCCCATGTCCCGGCACGCGCGCAATATCCGCAGCGCAATCTCACCCCGGTTCGCGATCAACACCTTCTGCAACATCGTGACCTATCTCTCATCGATAGCGAAGACTCATAACACAGAGGACACTGAGAGCACAGAGAACACCGAGGGGATCATAATATGTGGCATCTCTCATCTCTTTCTCTGTGCTCTCTGTGCTCTCTGTGTCCTCTGCGACCTCTGTGCTTGTCCCCGTTTTGTCAGGGCATGAAAACGGGCGGCTGTGAGACCGCCCGCACCGTTCTCCATCATAATCCTTGTGGGATTTTACTGCATGACCATGCCGCCGTCTACATTGAGCACGGTCCCCGTCATGTAGGCGGCGGCAGGGGAGGCGAGGAAGGCGACCACTGCCGCAACATCGTCCGGCGTGCCGAGGCGACCCATTGGCACCTGCTCGATGATCTTTGCCTTCATGTTTTCCGCAATTGCGTCCGTCATGTCCGTCTCGATATAGCCGGGGGCGACCGCATTGACCGTGATCGTGCGTGAGGCGACTTCGCGCGCGATGGACTTCGTGAAGCCGATCAAGCCCGCCTTCGCGGCGGCGTAGTTTCCCTGCCCCGCATTGCCAATCAGGCCAACGACACTGGCGATATTGATGATCCGCCCGCTTCGCTTGCGGAGCATCGGGCGGAGAGCGGCGCGCGTCGTGTGGAACGCGCCCTTGAGGTTCGTATCGAGCACCATGTCCCAATCCTCATCCGTCATCCGCATCAGCAGTTGATCGCGCGTGATACCCGCGTTATTGACGAGCACATCGATCCGGCCATGCTCCTTCACCGCTGTCTCGATGAGCCGTTCGGCATCGTCGCGGTTGCTCACGTCGCCCTGCACGAGCGTCGCCTCGCCACCGGCGGCACGCACGGCGTCCGCACACGACTGCGCCGCCGCTGCGCTGCCCCGATAGTTGACGATCACGGCTGCACCATCCCGCGCGAAGCGGATCGCCACCGCGCGCCCGATCCCCCGACTCGCGCCCGTCACCACCACAATCTGCCGCTCGATCTCACTCATTAATCTGTTTCCCCTATCCGTGCGGGCGCACTCATGACGCGAGGAATGCATCGCTGGTCTGCGTCTGGGCACTCTTATCGATACGCTTGATGAGGCCGGTGAGGATGGTACCGGGGCCGATTTCGAGATAACCGGCAATGCCCGCATCGCGCATCGTCTCGACGGCGCGCACCCACTGGACAGGCGAGAAGATGTGCGTGATCAGTTCGCTACGCAGATCAGCGGCAATCGCCAGCGGCTGGCCGTCCACATTCGCCATGATCGGCACGCGGGGATCGGTGATCGCCGCATCGTCGAGGAGCGGCGTGAGGGCGTCCGCGACGGGGCGCATGAGCGATGTATGGAAGGCGGCGGAGACGGGCAGCATGATCGCCCGGCGCGCGCCCCGCTCCCGCGCCAGGGCGGCGGCCCGCTCGACATCTTCCTGTCGCCCGGCGATGGTCACCTGCCCCGGCGCATTGATGTTCGCGACCTCGACGCCCGCCTCCGCCGCCAGCGCCTGCACCGCTGCGGTCTCCATGCCGAGCACCGCCGCCATCGCGCCGTGGCCGTATTCCTGCATCAGTTGGCCGCGCCGCCGCACGAGACGGACGGCATCGACGAAGGGCAGCGCGCCCGTGCAGACCGCCGCCGAATATTGACCGAGGCTGTGCCCGGCGGCAAACGCGGCGTCCGGCAGTTGCCCCCGGCGCTTGAGCGCCTCGAAATGCACGACGCTCGTGACAAGGATCGCCGGTTGCTGCATATCCGTCTGTTGCAAGGTCTCGTCAGGACCGTTCCAGATCACCGCACTGAGCGCAAAGCCGAGGGCGTCATCCGCCTCCGCGAAACGATGCCGCGCTTCCGGTTCGGCCTCTGCGAGCGCCTTGCCCATGCCGACGGATTGCGACCCTTGACCGGGGAAGACCCACGCCGCTGCGCTCAACTCTCCCCTCCTTCGCTTCCTCGGCCCCATCGCACGACGCACGCCCCCCAGGTCAACCCGCCCCCAAAGGCAACGAGCAGGAGGTTCGATCCGTCGTGCAGCAGGCCGCGATCCGCCGCCTCACTGAGCGAGATCGGAATCGTCGCGGCAGAGGTGTTGCCGTAGCGCTCGATGTTCACCCAGACGCGGTCACGCGGGAGGTCGAGCCGCTTCGCCGTCGCCTCGATGATGCGCAGGTTCGCCTGGTGGGGAATGAGCATGTCGATCTCGCGAAAGTGCATCCCCGCCCGCGCGATCGCCTCAATCGCCGCGTCGCCCATCGTGCGGACCGCGAACTTGAAGACTTCCGCGCCCTCCATCTTGATGTACTGATCGCCGCGTTCGAGCACCTCGCGCGAGGCGGGCATTTTCGAGCCGAGACCGGGCACCTTGAGCAGATCGCCGCCACTGCCGTCCGCACCCATCGTCAGGGAGAGGAGGCCGCGCGGTTGGTCCGTCGCCTCCAGCACGACCGCGCCCGCGCCATCGCCGAAGAGGACGCAGGTGCGGCGGTCCGTGTAGTCCGTCATGCGGGTGAGCGTTTCCGCGCCGATGACGAGGATGCGGCTATAGACGCCGGTGCGGATGAATTGCGTCGCGGTGCCGAGCGCGTAGATGAAGCCGGAGCAGGCCGCGCCGATGTCGAAGGCGGGAATGCGGGTGACCCCGAGCAGGCTCTGAACGACGCAGGCGGTGCTGGGAAAGAAGTAGTCGGGCGAGGCAGTCGCGACGACGATCAGATCGAGATCGGAGGGGTCGAGACCGGCGGCGGCGAGCGCCCGCCGGGCCGCATTCGCGGCAAGGGTCGAAGTCGATTCCTCCGGCGCAGCGACCCGGCGTTCCTTGATCCCCGTGCGCGAGACGATCCACTCGTCGTTCGTATCGACCATGCGTTCGAGTTCGGCATTCGTCAAGACCCGCTCGGGCACATAGTGACCCCAGCCGGTGATCGCTGCATATCGCTCGCGTTGTTCCGCCATGCCCGCGCGCCCCTTCCCGATGCTCAAACGTCAACCCGTGATCGCTCATCCCTGCACGCTAGCATACCAAAGGAGCGCTCCCTTCTGCGTGGGGTCCGCACGAGGATATCGCTGCGCTGTCATCATCGCTCTGCACGCCACGCACAAAACGGGAGTGGTCATCGCCACTCCCGTTTGCCATTCCTCGGTGCGGATGCGTCAGCCGACGGGCTTTATTGCTCCGTGCGGCGGGTGCGCTGCTTGATCTCGATGATCTGGTTGCCCCGATACTGGCCGCACGTCGGGCAGACGTGATGCGAGCGCATATACGAGCGGCAACTCGGGCAGACGACGAGATGCACCGGCGCGATATGATCGTGGCTGCGGCGCATCCCGCGCTTCCCGCGTGAACAACGAAACTTCGGTACGGCTCCCATGCGGTTGTTCTCCTATCGTGGCAACGGATGCGCCATGTTTCGCACAGGCGCATCCGCGTCAGTCGCCTTTCGCCCGCGCATCATAGCCTATTCGCGCTCGTCCTGCAAGAGTGCCCCGAGGACGGCAAAGGGGTTCGCAGGTTCATCAGCGACGGTTTCATCGAGCAGGACCGGCTCGGTGCCCGGTTTCACCGGCTGCATCGGCAACTCGACGAGCAATACCTGCCGTAACGGCTCGCGCAGGTCGATTTCGTGGTTATCATCGATGGGGAAGATTTCCGGCTCATCGTCCGGGTCGTCCTCGAACTCAATCGGTCGGCCCGTCCCCAGGTCAATCGTCGGGCGGAACTGCTCGGCGAACTCGGCGGTCACCGGCTGCGGGAAAATATCCAGGGTGCGCACGCACTCCAGATCGACCGTAGCCTGCGCGATTCCTTCCGCCAAGACGCCCATGCCGACGCGCAACAAGCGGAACTCCGCATGGATGTCCCGCGCCACGAGATCCCCGTCGAGATCGAGGGCCGGAACATCGAGGACGTACCGCCGCGTCCGCCCCATCGCATCGCTCTTGAGGTAATCCACCACGTTGATACGGGTGTCGGTCAGTTGTTCGGTCGGTGCTGCCATTCCTCTGCCTCCGGTCGCACAGATCACGACCTACGTAGATGTCACGCCACCACACGGTGATCCGCCGTGGTGCGCATACGAAAACCGACAAAGTATACTCCGCTCCCTGCGCCCTCGCAAACCCACAGAAGGCGAGAATTTCGCGCGCCGAATGCCTCAAGATCGTGACGACAAATCGGGCATTTCTCTGCGTACGTACGCAGGTGCGGGCTTGACAAGAGCGAACGGATGTTCTATACTGGACATCGGATACGCAGCACCGACAGAACACAGGAGGCAGGCAAAATGATGGACGAATCGCGAGCATATGAACTGTCGCGCACCTTCATTGAAGAGCGTCTCGCTCAGGCCGAAAAGGAGCGATTGCTCAATGCGTTCGGGCAGCAGCGCGCGTACCGATCTGAGGCTGCGGCGTGGGTCGGCAGCGTACTCGTACGGCTTGGTCGCCGGTTAGAGACGATGGGTGGCGCGACGCAGAGCGCACCGTCACTCGGAATGCGGTAACAGCCAGTCTACTGGCGGACCTGGACGGCAACATTCACGAACTCTTCGCGGACTGACCGCAGAAAAACCCCGCATATTCCTCCCCTTCCCTCCCCAAACGCACCGGCCTTCCCCGCCGGTGCGTCCCCTTTTGCCTGTCAAATGCGGGAGAACCCGATGAAAGGCCGCGTCACGCGCAGTCGGTGTACCGCCAGCGGTAGTATTGCTGGCCGATATTGCCCATCTCGACCTTGAACGCATCGGGGTTCGTGTCGGAGTAGGTCAGCACCCGCCGCTCGAAGATCTGCACCACCAGCGTGCGCTGCATGCCCCCCACCGGTAGTTGCGCATAGAAGGGCTCGGAGAGCGCGTAACCGATCGGGTCCACCCCCCCAAGCGTCGCGTTGTCGCGGTATTGCACGAACGCCCGGGTGACATTGTGCTGCGTCACGCGATCGTAGCCGCCGATCGTGGTGCCGGCGTTCGCAGGGGGTAGAGCGGCCAGTTGCGTCACGTTTCCGTCGGAGCCGAAGCCGATGTTTGGAAGCCGCTCGTTCGTCTGCAATGCGGACTGGACGACGAAGAGCATGGACGCCTTCTGCGTGACGGAGGCGTATGTCACTCCCCTGCCGTTGATGTCTCCAGCGATCGGGATCGTCGGGGCCGGGCACACGCCGAAGGTGTTATCGCCCCGCTGCACCTGGCCGTGGAGCATCTCGGTGGCGAGCAGGCCGCTGGTGACGCTGGTGCTTTCGGCGTTGAACTCCATACGGCCCTTGTCGAAGTATTGCACCAACCGTTTCCCACCTGGCGCGTCGATGTACGGCTCTTGCTGGCCGTTGCGTGCGAGCGCGAGTGGCCCCCAGAAGTTGGGGATGCTGTCCTCATCAACGTGCCACACGAGGCTGAAAGTGGGGTTGGCGAAGTCGCTCGCCGCGCCGACAGGTGGTGACAAGACGGTCGCGAGGAGCGCCGGGACAAGGGCGAACCAGAGACCACGAGAGCGCTTCATCGCAGGTATCCTTTCCATATCACTGCCGAAATTCGACGCTATGCGGTGACGGTGAACTCCGCGGTCTTGGCGAGCTTGCCGTCGAGGAATACATCGGCTTTGTACTGACCGACGGGCCATGGCCCGGTGGGGCGCGTGACACTGGCATAGAGAAGCCTACTGGTTGCCGCCTTCTCGACATCGCCGAAGGTTTGACCGGTCACGGGGCGCTTCGTCGTCGGATCAACGCCGTTCACCACCGTCCAGACAACCTTGATATTCGGGCTACCTTTCGAAGTATTGAGTTTGATGATGGCGTAGAACTCGGGGTCGGTGGATTTGAATGTCTGGGTCACATCGACGGCCTTGTTGTCCTTGAAGTTATGGGCAAACTCCAGGCTGCTCACCGCCGGGGTGAGTGTCGCTTGATAGACGACGAGGCCGACAATGGCAAGCACCAATACGCCCACGAGGACCACCGGGATGAGCCACAGCTTGCGCTTCTTGCGTTTGGGTGCATACGATGGCGGCGGGCCGTAAGCTGCTTGGGGTGGATAGGGCTGCCCCGGTTGGTAGCCCTGCGGCGGCTGTCCATACGGCGGGGGCTGACCATAGGGTGGGGGCGCTCCACCGCCGGGTGGGCTCGCATAGGGTGGTCGCGGTTGCGGCGGTTGCGGGGGCTGACCGTAGGGTTGACCGCCGGGCGGTGCGCCGTATGGCGGCGGCCACTGAGCAGGCGGCGGACTGGGCTGCTCACCCGGTGGGGGCCACTGCCCCGGCTGATTTGGCGGCCACCCTGCATTTCCCTGATTGTTCACGCGCTGCCTCCCTACACCGGCACCGGACAACACCTGTTGTCCTGCTGCGGCCACGCCCTCTCTTCACCATCGGATCGCTGCACACAGTATACCGAATGACCGATCTTCATCCAATGTGCGCAGCGATCCGATTGCGGGAGCAATACTGCGAGGGGTTACGGTATACTGCGCGGGTGGCGCGGCGTTGATTTGTCGGGGCCAGGAGTGGAGAAAGAGGCACCACCCATTAGCACAATGACACCCACCATCGATCGCTTGCTCGCTCAACCAACGGTTGAGCGCCTTCTCAGTCGGGCCAAAGTCGCCCTCGCGGATACCATCGCTCTCACGGTACAGATCGCGGAGATCCCCGCGCCGACGGGTGCGGAGGAGGAGCGCGCCGCATTCGTCGCGCGGGAGATGACGGCTATCGGCCTCCGCGATGTCCATACCGACGCCGTTGGCAATGTCATTGGGCGGCGGTCGGGCACCGGCGGCGGGCAAACCGTCATGCTCGCGGCGCACACCGACACCGTCTTTTCGGCGGAAACGAAGCTGACCGTGCGCCGGAACACGGAGCGCATCGCCGGACCGGGCGTCGGCGATAACAGCCTCGGCGTCGCCGCGATGCTCACGACCGCCCGCCTGATGCAGACGCTCGACATTACGACCACTAGCGATGTGCTCTTCGTCGCGGATGTCGGTGAGGAGGGGTTGGGCGACCTGCGGGGGATGCGCGAGGCCGTCCGTGCCCATCGAGATCACCTCGGGTCCGTGATCGCTGTCGAGGGGCACAACCTCGGGCGGGTGACGCATCGCGCGGTCGGCAGCCGCCGCTATCGCATTACGGTGCAGGGGCCGGGCGGGCACTCGTGGGGCAACTACGGCCGCCCGAACGCGATCCATATCCTCGCCAAGCTGATCACTGATCTGGTCGCGCTGCCGATCCCGAGTTCACCCAAAACATCGCTCTCCGTCGGAACGATCGAGGGCGGCGTATCCGTCAATACCATCGCTCCCTCCGCGTCCATCCTCGTCGATCTTCGCTCGATCTCGCAGGCGAACCTCGAACGGCTCGCCGCCCATCTGGAGCGGACCGTCCGCGCAGTGCGGATTGGCGATGTGCAGGTGACGGCGGACATTCTCGGCGACCGGCCCGCCGGTGACCTCCCCGCCGATGCACCGATTGTGCGCACCTGCCTCGACACCTTGCGCGCGCTCGGCATTGCCCCGACGCTCGATGCGAGCAGCACCGACGCCAATGTGCCGATCGGTCTCGGCATCCCGGCAGTCTGCGTCGGCGTCGCGGAGGGCGGCAGCGCGCATCGTCTGGAGGAGTACATTCGCATCGCGACGATCCCGACCGGCCTTCAGCAACTGCTCCTGCTCACCCTCGCCCTCGCGGGATATGACGCGACATGAGTATCCGCGTCGTCTTCTTCGATATGGGCGATACCCTGACGACGATCCTCCCCTCGTGGGAGACGCTCTACGTCAATGCCTGCGCGCGGCACGGTATTCAGGTCGATCACGATGCGCTCGTCGCCGCGACTGCCGCCGTCTTCGGGGCGCTCGATGCCGACGAATCGCGCCTGACCTATGAGGCGACCGAGGAAACGGATCAGCGCTATTACCGCGAGATCAACGGCGAAATCCTCCGCCGCGCAGGCGCGCCGATGAACGAGACGATGCGCTCCATCCTCGACAACCTGCAAAAGGAGTTCGAGACGCCCGCCCATTTCCATCTCTTCCCCGACGCCATCGCCACCATTACGGCGCTGAAGGAAGCGGGCTACCGACTCGGCATCATCTCCAACTGGTCCTGGAATCTCCCCGATCTCTGCGACGGACTCGGTATCACGGACTGTTTTGAGCACATCGTTACCTCGGCGCGGGTGGGCGCTTCCAAACCTCATCGGGCGATCTTCGACTACGCGCTCAACTGGTTCGGCGCACGCCCCGAGGAGTGCGTACAGATCGGTGACAATGCAGTCGCGGATGTGCTCGGCGCGCGCGCGGTGGGGATGCACGGCATCCTCATCGACCGTCGCGGTCGCGCCCGCAATCCAGACTACCCCGTCGTTCGTGCGCTCGCAGAAGTGCCCGCAGTCGTCGCGGAGATGGGCTGAAGCCCGCCTCCACCGCACAGTGAAAAACCGTGCCAAAGCGAATGGCAATGAGATCGGCCCGCCGAACGCCCCCACCCCCAGCCCCTCCCCCGCAAGCGATGGAGGGGTGCCTCACTGCAACGTCTGTGGCGATTATCCCCGGAGACCTCGCTCCCCAGCAAGCTCCCCTCTCCCCGCACGGCGGGGGAGGGGCCGGGGGTGGGGGCCAGGGTCACCGCAAATTACTCTACGAAACGGGGGTCGGCACGACATCCCGAAACTGCCGCCGTGAGAGATCGGCATAACGCCCGCCGATCCGGATCAGTTCGTCGTGCGTGCCGCGCTCGATGATCTCGCCATCCTCGATGACGAGAATGAGGTCCGCATTGCGGATCGTACTGAGGCGATGGGCAATGACGATGCTCGTGCGCCCGGCGAGCAGGGTGCCGAGGGCGCGCTGGATCGTCGCTTCCGTGCGCGTGTCGATATTGCTCGTCGCCTCATCAAGGATGAGAATGCGCGGGTCCACGAGGATGGCGCGGGCGAAGGCGAGCAGTTGCCGCTGCCCCTGGCTGAGCGTCCCACCACTCGCACCAAGGATGGTATCGTAGCCGTCCGGGAGCGCCATAATGAAGCCGTGCGCGTCCACTGCCTGCGCTGCTGCCTCGATCTGCTCCCGCGTCGCGTCGAGGTTGCCGTAGGCGATGTTGTCCGCAATCGTCCCGCTAAAGAGGAACGATTCCTGCAAGACGATGGCGATTTGCCGTCGCAGGCTGGCCCGCGTCACGGCGCGTATATCCTGCCCATCGACCGCGATCACACCCGCAGTCACATCGTAGAAACGGGGGATGAGGTTGGCAATCGTCGTCTTGCCCGCCCCGGTCTGCCCGACGAGTGCGACGGTCTGCCCCGGCGCGATCTGAAAACTTACGTGGTGCAGCACCGGCTGACCGGGGGTATAGGCGAAGGAGACATTGGCGAACTCGATTTCTCCCGCGACCAGCCCGAGGGCGGGTGTACCGGGCGGGTCGGCGGGTTCCGGTTCCTCATCGAGGATCGCGTAGATGCGCTCCCCACCCGCCAGCGCGGATTGCAATTGCGTGTAGACCTGCGAGGCGAGTTGGATCGGGCGAAAGAACTGCTGCACGTAGATGAGGAACGCCGCGAGCACGCCGACCGTCAGATCACCCTGAAAGACGAGGTAGGCACCGAAGCCGATGACGAGCGCGGTCGCGAGGGTGCTGAGGACATCGATGGTGGGCGAAAAGGCGGCGGTGATCGCGACAGCCTGGACATTGGCCGTGCGGTTGGCGGCGTTGCGCTTGCGGAAGCGCGCGATGTTCTCTTCGGTCCGGTTAAATGCCTGCGCTTCCCGCACGCCGGTGATCTCCTCCTGCAACTCCGCCGTCACATCACCAACTGTCTCTCGCGTCGTGCGGAAGGCTTTGCGGGCTCGCCGCGCGAAGAAGGTCGTCGTCAGGAGCATCGCGGGGATCATCAGGAAGCTGACGAGCGCGAGCGGCAAATTGAGCGCGAGCATCGCGATGAGGATGCCGATCAGGCTGAAGAGCGCGCCGAGCAGTTGCGTCAACCCTTGCGATAAGAGCTGGTTGAGCGTGTCCACATCGTTCATCACGCGGCTAATGAGGTCCCCGACCGGGCGGCGATCGAAGAAGCCGAGCGGCAAGCGCTGGAGCCGGTCGAAGAGCCGAACGCGCAGCCCCGCGAGGACGCTCTGGCCAATCGCGCCGACCTGCCAGACCTGCCCGCGCGATGCCAATGCCCCGATGGCGTACGTCGCGAGGAGCGCCAGCATGATCCACGTCAGGTTCGCCCGATCCCCTGCGAGGATCGCCTTGTCGATCGCGCGGCCGATGAGTAGCGGTCCCAATGCCTGCGCCACCGCCCCAATGACGATAAAGACGAAGCCGATCAGGATGCGCGCCCGGTATGGCGCCATCTCCCCGATGAGACGCCGCGCCGTCGCTCCCCGATTACGCGCCTTCTCCCCCGTCGTATCCACGATCGCTCGCATCCCCATGCTCATGGGAGATACCGACTGAACCGCAAAGACGCAAAAGACGCGCAGTGCACAAAGAGGGAGAAAGAGCGCATCAAAAATCGGATCATAAAGCGACTTCGCCATCCCCTTTGTACATACGTACCGCAATTCTCTCTCATTCTTCTTCCTCTTCTCTTCTTTTGCGTCTTATGCACTCTTTCGGGGCCTCCTGGGCAGATTTGCAGTTCAATCGCTTTCGCCCAACTGTGCGGCGAGGGCGGCGGGAGCGGTGACGGGGAGTTTGCAGGCGTAGCGCTCGCAGACATAGGCGGTCGCCTGCCCGCCGATCTGCGTGCGGTTGCGAAGCAGCGCGGGTTGTGCGGCTTCGGGTGCGTCCGGTGTGCGGAGGGCGATGACGGTGTTCGGTCGGAACCGTCTGCGGAGCACGGCGGTGAGGGTAGCGCTATCGGGTGCCTTCGGGTCACCGACGAGGGCGACCTCCTGCGGGGTGGCGAGGGAGAAATCGAGCGCGCAGAGGATGCGACCGAAGCCGGTGGGGTAACGACCCATCGTCTCCCACAGACCCGCGAGGACGGCCTCCGCCTTCGCTGCGAAATCGGCGTTGTCGTCGATGACCGCAAGCCGTTGAAGCACCTCGACTGCGACCGAGTTGCCCGCCGGGATCGCGTTGTCGAAGACGCTCTTTGGGCGCGCGATCAGCGTTTCGTGATCGCGCCCGGTATCGAAGAAGCCGCCCTGCGCGTCGTCCCAGAACTGATCGACCATCGTGGTAGCGATGCTCCGCGCCGCATCGAGCCAGTGCGCGTCGAAGGTCGCTTCGTAGAGCGCGAGCAGCCCGTCCGCGAGGAAGGCGTAATCCTCCAGATAGCCATTGAGCTTGCTCCGGCCATCTTTATAGGTGCGGAGTAATCGCCCATCGCGCCGCAGCGTGGTGAGGGCAAAGGTCGCGGCACGCGCGGCGGTGGCGGCGTACTCATCGCGTCCGAGCGTTGCCGCAGCCTCGGCAAAGGCACGAATCATCAGGCCATTCCACGCCGTCAGCACCTTCTCGTCCCGCCCCGGATGTATCCGCTTCTCACGGGCGGTGAAGAGAATGGGGCGCGCACGCTCCAGCGCGGTATGCAGGGCCGACGGATCAACGCCGACACGCTCCGCAACCGATTCAAGCGGCTCCGGGATATTGAGAATGCTGACACCCTCGAAATTTCCCTGCGGCGTCACATCATAATAGCCCGCGACGAGGCGGGCATCCTCCGCGCCGAGGAGCGCGGTCAGTTCGTCTCGCGTCCAGACGTAGAATTTGCCCTCGTGCCCCTCGCTGTCGGCATCGAGGGTGGAATAGAAGCCGCCCGCCGCATCGACCATCTCGCGCGTCACCCAGTCCAGCGTTTCCGTCGCGACGCGGCGATAGAAGTCATTGCCGGTGAGGAGCGCGGCGTGGAGATAGACGGGTACGAGGAGCGCGTTATCGTAGAGCATCTTCTCGAAATGCGGCACGAGCCAGCGCGCGTCCACCGAATAGCGGTGGAACCCGCCGCCGAGTTGATCGTACATGCCGCCCGTCGCCATCTTCTCAAGGGTCCGCTCCGCCATGTCGAGCGCCTGCACGGAGCCGGTACGGACGAATTGCCGCAGGAGGAAATCGAGCGTCATCGGCTGCGGAAACTTCGGCGCACCGCCAAAGCCGCCATGCACCCAATCGAAATCCTTGGCGAGGGCGTCGAGCGCGGTATCGAGCGCGGCGGTACTTGCGGGAGCATCGCTCGTCTGCCCCGCGAATTGCAACCCGGTTTGCAGATGCGCCCGGAGCGCCGTTACATTCTGCGTGATGTCGCTTTTTCGCTCGCGGTAGGCGGTCGCGACCGACTGGAGCAGATCGCGAAAGGCAGGCAGGCCGTGGCGGCGCTCGGGCGGGAAATAGGTGCCGCCGTAGAATGGCTCGCCCTCGGGCGTGAGAAAGACGGTCATCGGCCAGCCACCCTGCCCGGTAAGCGCCTGCACCGCCGCCATGTAGATCGTGTCGAGGTCCGGGCGCTCCTCACGGTCCACCTTGATATTGACGTAGTGCGCGTTCATCAGCGCGGCGATGGCCGGATCCTCGAACGACTCATGCTCCATCACATGGCACCAGTGGCAGGCGGCATACCCGATAGAGAGCAGAATGGGCCGGTCTTCCGCCTGCGCCCGCCCAAGTGCCTCCGCGCCCCACGGATACCAATCGACCGGGTTCTCTTTATGCTGCAAGAGATAGGGGCTTGTCTCATTCGCGAGTCGGTTGGTCATCTCATCCCTCCGGCGATTGACGCGACCGATGGAGACGGTCCATCCTACAGAGTGTAGCACCGGCACATCAACGCGGTGATGGGGGTTTATGAAGATTAAAAAGGGTAACGGTGGGCGCGGGCTTTCGCCTGTGCCAGGCACGGCAGGCTGAAGCCCGCCGCCACCGACGAGGAGGTATCCCAGTGAGCGAATCCGACAGCACGGGGATAAGCGAGCGACCAATCATTAATATCATCGGCGAGCGTGTCGCGCTTGGCCCGATCCGTCGCGACGCGATACCGCTCTATCAGCGCTGGTTCAACGACTTCGGTATGGTGCGGACGCTCTTCATCCCGCCACGGCCAATGACCTTGGAGGAAGAGACCGCGTGGTACGAGCACGCCGCCCTCTTCGATGCATCGACCGTCTATTTCACGATCTATGAGACGGCCTCATGGCGACCGATCGGGAACGCCCTCTGGAGAGACATCGACTATCGCAACAGCACCGCCGCGATGGCGATTTTCATTGGCGATGCGGCGGATCGTGGCAAGGGGTACGGCACCGAGGCAACGCGCCTGATGCTCGATTACGCCTTCACGGCGCTCGGTTTGCATAGTGCGATGCTGAGCTGCTACGCCTATAACCCGGCGGGGCAGCGTGCGTACGAGAAAGCGGGGTTCCGGGAGTTCGGGCGACGGCGCGAATGCCACTGGTTCGCCGGGCGGCTCTGGGACGAGGTCTTCATGGAATGCCTGGCGAGCGATTTTGAAAGCCCGGTACTCGCGAAAATCTTCGCGCCCGACGTACCGCGCGGATAAGAGCGGAATTTAACTACCAAGGCACCAAGAAACACCAAGAACACTAAGGAGAGATACATCATTTCTCTCTTGGTGGTCTCTGTGTTCTTGCGGGTGCCCTCTGGGCAGTATTGGTGGTTCGTCTTTCCGTCGCTCTTAAACGGTCTCTAAGCGGATCACCTGGGCTCACAATCACAACCGCGTGCGGACGGCCCAGAGGGCGGGGAAGGCTTTCTCTTTGAGGGCTTGCATGAGGTACTCGACACCGCTCGTTCCTGCCGTGCCGGGCCGATCACCGATGGCGCGATCCGCGATGCGGACATGCATCGCGGTCATCAGCCAGTTCAACTCGGAGATGTCGATCATCGCTTCCGCCGCCCGATAGAGCGCGCCCGCGCGGGAGGGCTCGCGGTAGAGCGTCTCAAGGTCGATGCCCGCGCGATCGATCGCACCCTGGAAGGCCAGCCAGACGGGGCTTTCTTCGAGGCTGCGCAGGCCGAGCAGTCGCTGCACTTTGTAGTACTGAGCGGACTCGGAACCGCTCGCCGTCCCGAGAGAGGGGCGGAACTCCATGAAACTGCGCGGCGGCAGGTGATCGAGCAGCAGCATCTGGTCATTGAGGAGCCGTTGAACCGCCGCGACCCGAAGCAAGTGCTCCACCGCGACCTCGGTATCGTCCGCTGCCAGTGCGTCTGAGGCGCAGCGGAGATCGAACAGTTGCTGCTTGAACCAGAGCTCGAATGCCTGATGGACGACGATGAAGAAGTGTTCCGCCGCCTGCGCGTGCATCGGCATCTCCGGCGGACCAACCGGTGTCTGCAAGGCGAGCATCTCGGGCAGGCGCAGGTAGGCGCTATAGGTAAGGGGTTCGTGCTCGGTCATGCTGTCACGCTCCAATACCGATACGGACTGAACCGCCCATTACCCGCCCGGATATACGCCTAGAGCGCCGCCAGTGCCGGGATGACGCGCTCCGCGAAAAGTTGTACCGGCTCGACATCGAGCCAATCCGGCGTACGAAAGACGACGTACTGGCAACCGACGCGGGCATACTCCTGGAATATGGCGATCAGCTGATCCGGCGTGCCGAACAACGTACCGGGGGGAATGAACGCATCGAGACGCTCGCGCTTGGCGGCGACCGCAGCCTCGTCCTCACCGATGACGACCGTCGTATAGATCGACCGGGTAATCTCCTCGTACGGTCTGCCGAGCCGCGCGCAATGCTCCTGCAAACTCGCGAACAGATTCGCAACCGTCTCAGGATCACCGGAGACATTGCAGAACTGGGCGTACTGCGCGACGAGGCGGAGTGTCACCTTCGCGCCGCTGCCGCCGACCATGATCGGTGGGTGGGGCTGCTGGATCGGGGCAGGGTTCTCCTGCGCCTGATCGAGGCGATAGTAGGTGCCCTCGTAGTGGGCGGGGCGCTCCGTCCAGATCGCAAGGACGATCCGAAGCGCCTCCTCCAGCCGCTTCATACGTACCGGAGCAGGCTCGAACTCGCCCCAACCGTACGCCTCGTACTCCCGCTTGTGCCAGCCGGCACCGAGGCCGAGAATCGAGCGCCCGTGGCTGATCAGGTCGAGCGTCGTTGCCATCTTCGCCATACTGGCCGGGTTGCGATAGGGCACACCGAGGACGAGTTGGCCGAGCCGGATGCGCTGGGTGACGGCGGCAATCGCGCCGAGCGTCGTGAAGCACTCCATCACCGGCTCGGAGTGAGGGTGACCGGGATAGCCGCCCTCATAGAGGAAGTGGTCATACACCCAGAGCGAGTCGAAGCCCGTCGCATCAATGGCGCGCGAAACGCGCTCGACACTGTCCCACGGGTTGCCCGTCGGGCCATTCAGGTACGGATTGATCTGCAAGCCAAACTGCATCGCCTCACCTCCTCACATCGCCACCTCGTGCGCGGTCAGTATCGCGCTTCAGCGGACGATAACATGCTACGCGACGGGGTTGTGACTGTCCATTGTCTGACCTCTCCCCCAGCCCCTCCCCTAAAGAGGGAGGGGTGCCTTACTGCGATGCCGTGGCTTTCGGGAGACGCCTCGATATTCGCAGTGAGTCACCCTCTTCCTTTTAGGGAAGGGGGCTGGGGGAGAGGTCAGGTGCTATACTGCCGCCCGGCACGCAAAAATGGTGTCACACACCCGCAGGGAAGGAGGCACGGGATGGACGCGACCGAACTCTGCTTTACGCCCGCGACGGAACTCAGCCAGATGATCCAATCGCTCGATCTCTCGCCCGTCGAGTTGACGGAGACGGTTTTGGCACGCATCGAACGGCTCAATCCGGTGCTCAATGCCTTTCTCACCCTCACGCCCGAGATCGCCCGCGAGCGTGCCAAAGCCGCTGAGAAACGCGCGATGCGCTTCGAGCGGATTGGCCCCCTCGACGGCATCCCCTACTCGATCAAGGACCTCGAACAGACCGCCGGTGTCCGCACGACGTACGGCTCCAAGTTCTTCGAGCACAACATCCCCACCGAGGACGGCGCAGTCGCGGCGCGGATGAAGGCGACCGGCGGCGTCCTCCTCGGCAAGACGAACACGCCCCATTTCGGCTACAAGGATATGTGCGACAACCTGCTCGGCCCGCCCTGTCGCAACCCGTGGAACACCGAACGCACCTCCGGGGCCTCATCAGGTGGCGCGGGGGCGGCGATTGCGGCGGGGCTTGGCCCGATCGCGCACGGGTCGGATGGGGCAGGGTCGATCCGCATCCCCGCCGCGCTCTGCGGCATCTTCGGCATGAAGCCCTCCTACGGTCGCGTGCCCTACCATCCCAATGCGGACTACTTCGCCCTTCGCTCACACAACGGCCCGATGGCGCGCACCGTGCGCGATGGCGCGCTCATGCTTCAGGCCATCGCCGGGCCGGATCATCGCGATCCCTTGACGATTGACGCCCCACCGGACGATTACCTCGCCGCCTGCGACGGTGATCTCACGGGGCTACGGATTGCCTGGAGCGGCGATCTCGGCTTCGCGGCGGTGGACCCCGAGGTGCGCGCCCTCGCCGAACGGGCTGCAAAGCGATTCACTGAGCTTGGCGCGACCGTCGAGGAGCCCGTACTCAACTGGCCGGACCCGTACGAGTGGCACAAAATCATCTATCAGGTGAATGTCGCCACCCGCAGCCACGAGCGCGCCCTCGCCCGCCCGGACTGGATCGAGCCAACAATGATGCGCATGTTGATCAATGCCAGCCGGTACAGCGCCATCGAGTTGAACAAAGCGATCCTGGAACGCACCGTCTTCTATAACGCCGTCCGCCAGACCTTCGACGAGTACGACCTGATGCTGACGCCGCAGATGCCCGTCGCGGCGTGGTCCTGCGAGCCGGGTGCGAACGAGGGAACCTTCGCGATTGACGGTCGCCCCGCATCGAGCATCTTCGAGCGCGTCCCCTTCATGTACCCCTTCAATCTCACCGGCCAGCCCGCCGCCAACCTCCCCTGCGGCTTCACTGCGGAAGGATTACCTGTCGGCTTGCAAGTCGTCGGGCGCTGGCACGCGGACAGCATGGTCCTCCGTGCGGCCGCAGCCTTCGAGGCTTTGCAACCCTGGGCACAGCACCGACCACCGGACGAAGGACGAAGGACTGAGGACTGAGAGGGGAGTAGCGAGTAACGAGTAACGAGTAGCAAGAGAGCGGGTCAGAGCCTTCTTGTTACTTTGGACTTGTTACTTTCGACTCCCTGCTCAGTCCTCAGTCCTCAGTCCTTCGTCCTTCGTCCTTAGAGCGAACGGAGTGAGCGAATGATGGCAGCACGACAGGTTGCGTTCGGCTACAACCCACCGAGTGGTGATCGCGGGATTGAGGTCATCCCTGCAGAGACCTATGTGCGCGATCTCCATGAGGTCTGCGACGTCGCGAGTCAGTATTTCGACACCTTCTGGGTCTCCGATCACTTCATGCGCGGCGACAGCTTCCGCATGGAGTGCTGGACGCATCTCACCTGGCTCGCGGCACGCTACCCGACGCAGACCCTTGGCACCGTCGTGATGGCGAACTCGTACCGTCATCCCCCACTCCTCGCGAAGATGGCGGCGAGCTTGCAGGAGTTCAGCCGCGGGCGGCTGATCCTCGGCTACGGCGCGGGCTGGCTCGAAGACGAGTACCGGGCCTATGGCTTCGACTTTCCCTCGCCGCGCGTGCGGATCGCGCAGATGGTCGAGGGCATCGAAGTGATGCGCGCGATGTGGACGCAGCGACCGGCGAGCTATCACGGCACGTACTACCAGGTGCAGGATGCGTACTGCGAGCCGATGCCCCACCCGGTGCCGCCCGTAATGATCGGTGGTGACGGCGAGCGATACCTATTGCGTGCGGTCGCCGAACACGCCGACTGGTGGCTCACCTATTCACGCGGCGTCGAGGTCATTCAGCACAAATTTGCGGTCCTCCAACAGCATTGCGCGGATGTCGGGCGGGATTTTGCGGCTATCCGCAAGGTCTACCCAATGACCGTCTACCTCGCGGAATCCCTCTCCGCTGCTGAGGCGCAGGCCGGCTCGAAGACGGAGAGCGAAAGCCCGCCGTTCGTCGGCGAACCTGCCGCGCTCATCGCGCATATCCAGCAGATGAACGCCCTCGGCTTCGATCACTTCTCGCTCTCGTTCCCCGGCTGGACGGACCTGACGGGAATGCGCCTGTTCGTTGAGAAGGTCTTACCCGCGTTCCGGTAAGTACATGTCATGGCTGGCAATCGAATGGAGCATGACTCCGGCAGCGAGTAACCAGAGGACGAGTGCATACACCAGAAGCCGCTCTCCCGCGCCGTGTGGCAGCACCGGATAGAGTGCGGCGCTGATAATCACGGCCACGGCGAGGAATGATGACCCCATGCGGAAAGGGTGCCAGCGGCGATCATGAAAGGATGCCGGGGTAAAAATGAGCACGCTCACCGCTTCGCAGGTAATGGCGACATACGCCGCGCGCCCATGAATGGCGCCCGTGAGTGTTGCGGGCTGGCCGTCGATTGTGGTGCGAAACAGTCCTGTGAGCAGTGTGCCTACGCCCGAGAGGGCGAGGATCGCCACGCCAATACGCACGAGCCACGTCCGCATCATCGTGCGCGCGATCCCCATCGCGAGCGAGAGCGTGCCGATACCGAGAATGACGAGCGCGCAGGACATGAGAAGGCCATATTTGCCCACCGCATATTCACTGATGTAGTGGGTAGCGGGGTTAAAGTCGCGCCGGAGCAGATGCAAGAGGGCGTTCGCCAGAAGGAAGAAGGCGGGATTTGTGACGCTCACAATAGTGAGAGCGATGAACCATCGACGATGGACCTGTGGAGCGTGACCCACCGCCATGTTCCCTCCTGCGCGCCAGTCGAGTATAACATCCGCGCAGGGTGTGCCAGTGTGATGGTGAGGGGAGCAGCACATGCAGATCGGGTTCGCGTCGTTAGTGGGTGTGGAGCCGATGCCCTTTCAGGCGCTCTTGGAGCGGGCAACGGCGGTAGGGTTGGACGCGATTGAGGTCAATGTTGGGCCGACCTTCGCGCGGATCGGCGGCGCGGCCTTTCCCGGTCATCTCGATCTCGCCGCCATCGTCCGCGATGGCCCGAGTCAGGTGCAGGAGTTACTCGCCCGCTACAGCGTCACCATCACCTCGCTCGCGCCGATGCTCAATCTTCTCGCGCCGGAAACTGCCGTCCGCGAAGAGCGGATCGCCGCCTTTCGCCTGACCATCGACGCCTGCACCGCGCTCGGTGTCTCCACGGCGGTCACCTATGGCGGCTCCGCGTACGGAATGCATTTCTATGGTTCGCCGGGAAATGGCCCCAACCACCCCACGAATCATGTCGCCGATAATCTCCGTCTCTTTACAGAGGTCTTTACGCCCCTCGCGGAGTACGCGGAAGCGCGCGGCGTACGGATCGCTTTTGAGACGGCGGCACGCGGCGGCGGTCACGGCAATATCGCGCACAACCCGGAACTGTGGGATAGGATGTTCGACGCCGTCCCTTCGCCCGCGCTCGGCCTCAGTTTCGATCCGTCACACCTCATCTGGCTCCAAATTCCGAATATCCCCGATCTCATCCGCCAGTATGGCGCGCGCATCTACCATTTCGATGGCAAGGACACCGAAATCCTCCCCGCCGTGCTCGCGCGGCAAGGCATCTTCGGCAATGCGTGGTGGCGCTACCGGCTACCGGGCCTCGGCGCGGTCAACTGGCGCGACGTGCTGTCGGCCCTCAAGGATACCGGCTACGACTCCGTAATCGCCATCGAGAATGAGGACCCCTTGTTTCTCGGCCTCGATGGCGTCGCGTGGTCCGCGAACTACTTGCGCACTGTTTTCCCGTTTGCCCCGCCGACTGTTGAATGAGAGGCATGAGGAGGTAGCGCGATGGCGAACTCGGTACGGACAGGTCTGATTGGTTGCGGCAACATCGCGAAGACACACGCAGTGGCGCTCTCCACGCTTGGGGAATCTGCATTCGTCGCGGTGACAGACATCGATCCGGACCGGGCACGCGCGATGGCGGAGGATTATCACGTCCCCCGCATCTTCCCGAGCGCCGAGGCGATGTTCGCCAGTGGCGAGGTGGACGCGGTCGTGGTCTGCACGCCGCACCCCAGCCATACGCCGCTCGTCGTCGCGGCAGCGGAAGCCGGGGTGCATGTCCTCTGCGAGAAACCGATCACGACGCGCCTCACCGATGCCGACCGGATGATCGAGGCCGCTGCGCGCGCGAACATCAAGTTCGGGGTCATCTTCCAGCGCCGTTTCTGGCCCGCCGCGCAGCGTATCCGCAGTGCCATCGACGCCGGGCAACTCGGCAACCTGACACTCGGTGAGTGCATCGCGCACCTCTCGCGCAACCGCGCCTACTTCGCCCAAGGCGAATGGCGCGGCAAGTGGGCAACTGAGGGCGGCGGCGTGCTGATGAACCAGGCCGTTCACACCATCGACAAGTTCCAGTGGTTCATGGGCCCGGCGGTGGAAATCTTCGGGCGGTACGCCACGCTCGTGCACGGCGAGTATATCGACGTGGAAGATACCGTCGTCGCGACGGTGCGCTTCGCCAGTGGCGCGCTCGGGATCATCGAGGCATCCACGAGCATCAACCCGAACCGGGGGTTCCGCGTCGCGGTGCACGGCGATAACGGCGCAACTGCCAGTCTGTGGGAGTTCCCGGAAGGCAAAGAGGGTATCAACGACATCTGGACGGTGGGTGGCGAGGAAACCTATGTGCCCGTCTGGGAAGGCGTCGCGGAGCGCCGAAACGGCTTCCCGCACTTCCACACGCTCCAGATCCAGGACTTCTTGCAGGCCGTCCGCGACGACCGCGCGCCCGCCGTTACGGGTGCCGAAGCACGGAAGTCGCTCGAAATCATCCTCGCCATCTATCACTCCTCGCGCACTGGCTTGCCCGTTCAGTTGCCGATCACTGGCGCAGATATCGGAGAGTAGCAGGACAGAACTCGGTTTTCCTGGTGGAGGCGGGCTTCAGCCTGCTTTTGGTCTGGCAGGCTTATGAACATTAACGACTTAATCCGGCAATTGCGGGTGGCGGCGGGCTTCAGCCTGCCGTGCCTGGCGCAGGCTGAAGCCCGCGCCCACCAGTACCCAATCAAGTTGTTAATGTTCATAAGCCCGCCTCCACCCTGTATTCTCGTGTTTGCGCTCCTTTATGTCCTGATGTCAGGTCAGGGAGCTTACGAACAGTGCGTCCTGTTCCGCGCGGAGCGACCAGAGGAAAGAGTCCGCAGGGCGCTCGATCATGGCGTAGGTGATGGGCCGCCCTGCGGGAACGGGGGTGGTGAGCCGGACACCGTTCGTCATGGTCAGGGGAACGAGGTTCTCTGCGCGCGCAATTTCGCTCCGCTCGATCAGACCATAGACAGCCTTGCCGCCGCTGCCGTCAAGCGTTCCGCCTGCCTTGAGATCGTGCTTCGCGACTGCGATGACCTCGGCGACGGGTGCACCCATCGGCGCACCTGTTGGTTTGCCATACAATCCCGCCTCGGCGGCGGAGAGCGGCGCTTCGATGCCGCAGAGGTGGTAGGGCCGGTAGTGCGCTGCTGTCGTGCCATCCGGGCCGAGCGCGAGGCCGTAGAACCCCAAATCCTGCGCGATACGCGGATGATCGGTGCGCACGATAATGAAAATGCCGATATCGAGATGGTTCGGCAAGATCGTTGCCCCATCCGCCGCGACCGCATTGGCTAATTCCACCACCCCGAACCGATGGAGCACCCCGCCGTGCTCGCGGAGGCTGAAGACCTTGGCGAGATCGGCGACGCTCGCGCTCGGCTCGTGCATCCCGCGCACATCGGGAATCAGGCCCGCCATGTTGGCGACACTGCACATCTCGATCTGCGATTTCGAGCCATCGCGAAATGAGTTGTACATCTGCGCGTTCAGTTGCTGCTCCCGCACGAGGGCGTCGCTGAAGCCGTAGCGGTCGAATGCCTCCTCAGGATCGCCTTCGCGGTCGAAGCCGAAGCGGCGCGTCCCACGGCCCGCAACGACTACTTCGAGGCCGAGCGCACGTGCCCAATCGACGAGGCGCATGATGCATCCCGGCTGATCGCCATCCGCGACCGTGTAGACCACGCCCGCCGCGCGCGCCCGACGATGGAGGAGTGGCCCTACCGCGACATCGGTCTCCATGTTCACCATGACGATGTGCTTGCCCTGTGCGATTGCTTCCGCACCGATGTGCGCGCCATTCTCCGGCACCCCGGTCGCCTCCACGATCACCTCAAGCGGCGCGTTGCAGAGGGCGATCGGATCGTCGGTGACACTGACCTTGCCCTGCTCCATCGCGCGGGCGATCTCAATAGCCGTGCCTGCCTGCACAACGTCGGTCGGTGCCCGCCCATTGCGTGTGAAGACGGCGGTTGCTTTGTCGGGAAAGAGGTCCGCAATGGCGACGAGCCGCATACCCGGCATCCGTGAGAGTTGATGCGCGACGCTCGAACCGAACTTGCCCGCACCGACGATCCCCACCCGTATCGGTGTCCCAGCCCGCTCCCGCTCTGCCAAATCCGCTGCGATCATGCGCTGCCCCCCTTATTTACGTTCCAAATGGCCGCATCACGGTACACCGTTCCACCCCCTCTGCCAAGACGCGCGCACGCGATTGACGGCGGCTGAGGCGTCTGGTAGCATGGAATCTTGCAACCTCCGGTTGCCCGTGGGAGTAGTAGGCTTTTCCTTGTAGCGAGCGCCAAACGGTGAAAGTGGCGCACTTCCGGCCGAACTCGCCCGCGCGAAACGCAGCGGTGAATGCAGCGCGATCTTTCGTGTCATGCACAAGCCCTGCCGGGTTGGCCACCGATACCAGGGCCGTCGAGCGGGGTTTTCGCTTGACGCGGAACAATTGCGGGGCTGTAGCTCAGCTGGGAGAGCACCACACTGGCAGTGTGGGGGTCAGGGGTTCGAGTCCCCTCAGCTCCACCATCGCGCATGTTCCGCCGATGGATCGCATTCGGCCTCAAGGCTGGATGCGGATTGAAACCCAATCGGGGTGGTACCACGGAAGGCTTTCCATGCCCTTCGTCCCCTTTCGAGGACGAGGGGCTTTGTGTTGGCTATCAGTTGCGTTTTCGTATCGTAGGGATGCGCTTCCAAGGCATTTTTCGGCCGCACAATGCGTTATGAGAGAGACGAAGAGCGTACGGGAAGAGATGATGAAGGTAGACAAATGATCGACGATCAGACGACGAAAACCGAGAGTGCGAGGCACTACGATCCCCACGCGATCGAGGAGCGTTGGCGCGCACGGTGGGAAGAGACGGGTCTCTATCGCACCGACCTGACGCTCGCCAGCGGGCGGCCAAAGTTCTACAACCTGATGGAGTTCCCGTACCCCTCTGCCGAGGGGTTGCACATCGGGCACGTTTATACCTATGGCGGCGCCGACACGAACGGGCGGTTCCAGCGGATGTCGGGCAACGAGGTGTTCGAGCCAATGGGCTTCGACGCCTTCGGCATCCACAGTGAGAACTACGCCCTCAAAATCGACACGAACCCGATGCAGTTGACCGCCCGCACGACGCAGCGGTACCGCTACGAGCAGTTGGGCCAGATCGGGGCGATGTTCGATTGGGAACATTCGGTGGACACCAGCCAGCCTAACTACTATCGCTGGACACAGTGGCTCTTCCTGCAACTCTACAAGGCGGGTCTGGCTGTCCGCAAAGAGGCGGCAGTGAACTGGTGCCCGAAGGACCTGACTGTGCTCGCCAACGAGCAGGTCATTGACGGGCGCTGCGAGCGGTGCGGCACGCCGGTCATCCAGAAGGAACTGACCCAGTGGTTCTTCAAGATCACCGATTACGCGGACCGGCTGCTGGATGACCTGGAGAAGCTGGACTGGCCGGACGAGAGCAAGCGCCGCCAGACGTACTGGATCGGTCGGAGCGAGGGAGCCGAACTGATCTTCACCGTCGCCGATACCGGTGCGCCGATCCCCGTCTTCACGACGCGACCGGAAACCGTCTTCGGCGGAACGTACGCCGTACTGGCGCCGGAGCACAAGCTGGTCGATCAGATCACGACCCCCGCGCAGGCGACGACGGTCGCGGCATACATTGAGCGGGCGCGCAATGAGACGGAGATCGAGCGGACGAACGCCGAGCGCGAGAAGACGGGCGTCTTCACGGGCGCCTACGGGATCAACCCGGCAACGGGCGCGCGCATCCCGATCTGGATCGCGGACTACGTGCTGGTGCAGTACGGCACGGGTGCGATCATGGCCTGTCCCGGCCACGACGAGCGCGACTACGAGTTCGCGAAGGTCTTCGGCCTGCCAATCGTCGAAGTCGTATCCAGCGAGGCGGGCATCGCGGAAGCGCCGTATACCGGGCAAGGGACGATGGTCAACTCCGGGCAGTTCGATGGGATGCCCAACGAGGAGGCGAAGAGCGCCATCACCGCCTGGCTGGCCGAGCGCAGCCTGGCGAAGCCGCGCGTCACCTACCGGCTGCGCGACTGGCTGATCTCCCGCCAGCGCTACTGGGGGCCGCCGATCCCGATCATCTACTGCCCGAAGGATGGCATCGTCCCGGTACCGGAGGATCAACTGCCGGTGCTGCTGCCGGAAATCGAGGACTTCCACCCGACCGGCACCGGGAAATCGCCGCTCGCGTCGGTGCCGTCGTTCGTCAACACCACCTGCCCGATCTGCGGTGGCCCGGCCGAGCGCGAAACCGATGTATCGGATACCTTCCTCGACTCCGCATGGTATTTCCTGCGCTACCCGTGCACCGACTGGGACGACCGCCCATTCGACCCCGAGCGGATCGAGAAGTGGTTGCCCGTGGATATGTATTTCGGCGGCAAAGAGCACGTCGTGATGCATCATCTCTACGCGCGGTTCATCACGATGGTGCTGCACGATCTCGGTCACCTGCCCTTCGAGGAGCCGTTCAAACGGCTGCGCCTGCACGGCTTCGTGACCAAAGACGGCGCGAAGATGAGCAAGTCGCGGGGCAACGTCGTCAACCCGGACGAGTACATTGCGCGCATCGGCGCGGACGCATTCCGCATGTACATGCTCTTCATGGGGCCGTTCGATCAGGACAATGACTTCAGCGATCTGAACCTCGTCGGCGTGACGCGCTATCTGGATCGCGTCTGGCGGCTGGTGACCGACCCGGCGCCGGCCGGGGGCGCGGGCGTGGAGATGCGCCCGATGCACCAGTACGTCAAGCGCGTGACCGAGGAATTGAGCCGCTATCAGTACCACACCGCCATCGCGGCGCTGATGGAGTACGGCAACTGGATCGGTGCGAATCGCGAAGCCTTTACGCCCGAGCAGCGCGCGGAGGCGCTCCATACACTCGTGCTGATGCTCGCACCCTTCACGCCGTTCCTGGCGGAAGAGTTGTGGGAGCGAATGGGCAAGCCTTACAGCGTCCATCAGCAATCGTGGCCGACGTGGGACGAGGAACTGGCGAGGAGCCGGAGGTCATTATCCCCGTGCAGGTGAACGGCAAGGTGCGCGACCGCATCGCCGTCGCCCCCGGCACGGACGAGGCAACGCTACGGGAGAAGGCGCTTGCCTCCTCCCGTGTGCAGGAATATCTGGGTGGGCGTGCACCGAAGAAGATCATCATCGTACCGGACCGGATGGTGAATATCGTCGGTTGATCGCGTCACCTCTCGCGCCCCTCACAAGAGTGAGGGGCGCGAGAGATGTTAGCTGTCTGCCGGTCGTGGGATGGGCGGCGGGATCGGTGCCGCTCCTTCCGTCGTCCCCGTCGTCCCTGGTGCCCGGTCACTCGGCGGTGGCACTGGTGATCCCGGTGTCCCGGCACTTGGGTTCTGCCGCGACTGCGGGGGGATCACTCCGTACGCGTACCCACCCACCAGCGTCTTCGTCGTCCCTCCCACCGTTACCATCACATCCACGATCCCCTCCACATGCGCTCCTGTCGTGCAACTCAGCGTCGTCCCGCTGACCATCTGCACATTCATGCACGCCACCCCGCCGATGCTCACCGTCGCGCCCGCCCCAAACCCCGTCCCCGTCAGCGTCACCGTCGCTCCCCCCAAGACCGGACCCGAGGCGGGCGTGATCGCGCTCAGCGTCAGCGTCGGTGGCGTGTTCCCTGCCGTGTAGGTGTAGCCACCCACCAGCGTCTTCGTCGTCCCTCCCACCGTCACCGCGACATCCACCGTCCCGGCCGCGTGTGCGCCGGTGGTGCAGGTCAGTGTCGTGCTGGTGACTACTTGCACGTTCGTGCACGCCACGCCACCGATGCTCACCGTGGCGCCTGCCGCGAACCCGGTGCCGGTGATCGTCACCGCCTCACCACCCGCGGTGGTGCCGGAGGATGGGGCGATGGTGGTCACGGTGAAGGGCGGGGGTGTCACCGCGTTGGTCAGGGTGAAGCTCACCGTGGCGGGGGTCGTCCCCGCTGCCCCCGCTGTCACGCTGTAGGTACCCTGCGTCCCGTTCGCCGTCAGGGTGACGCTCGCATGGCCATTCGCCGCGATCGTCGCCGTCTTGGGACTGGTCGCGATGCCCGCCCCGGATGCGGGGCCGGTGAAGGTCACGACGCCGCCCTGGACCGGCTCGCCATTGCTGCCCGACACCAGCACGTCCAGCGGGGCGAAGTCCTGCCCGGGCAGGACAAACTGGGTGTCTCCGCTCGACTTGGCGAGGGTGAAGCCGCGGGACTCGAAGGCGCCGATGTCACACGAGCCGCCCAGCGCGCGCGCCACGCCACGCTGATCGGTGCCGGCGCAAGCGCCGCCCGCGTTGATGGCGGGTGAGCCGGGGAGGAGGGCGTGCGTCTGGGTCGTGCCGCCGTAGATGGCGAGCGGGGCGAGGAGCGGATCGCCATCTGTCAGGTTGTTGACGTTCGTGCCGTTGATCGTATGGAAGGCAACCCCCTCGGTGTTGCCCGCAATGATCGTGCGCGTGGCGTTGACCGTGCCGCCGATATTGTTGATCCCGCCCGTATCATGGGCGCTAGCGTTATTGTCCGTGATGGTAACGTTGGTCAGGGTTGCCACGCCGCCACCATTGTTCACCTCCAGGCCGCCGCCGAAGACGGCGCGGTTACCGCTGATCGTCACATTGGTCGCGATGACCGTAGCGGCGGACAGATCCAGACCGCCGCCCGTATTGGCGGCGTTACCGCTGAGGGTGACTTTGGTGAGCGTGAGCGTGCCACCGCCGTTGTGCTCGATCCCCCCACCGTTGCTGCCCGCCCCGCTCCCCTGCACGGCAACATCGGTGAGGGAGAGGGTGCCCTGGCTGAGGATGCCGCCGCCATCGCCCGTATCGGCGTCGCCGCCCGTGATCGTCATGCCGGAGACGGAGACCGTCGTCCCCGGGTGAAACCAGAAGATGCGGAACTTGGCGATGCCGCCCGCGGCGATCCGCGCGACCGTCAATGTCATGGCGCCCGGACCCGTGATCGTGACATTGTGGCCCAGCTCGAGGGTGCCCAACGCGGGATCGAGGGTGATCGTCCCTTGCCCGGTGCCGTTGAACGCGATCGCGTCCGTTCCGCTCACGGCATAGGAAACCGCGTCCCGCAGGGTGCAGGTCGTGTTCGCCGCCGTCGTGCACGCTGCCACGCTCGTCTGCCCGCCTGCATGGTCGGCGATGCTGCCCACGGTGAAGGTCGTGTGCGCGGCTGCGGGCGTGTTCGTCAGCGAGAAGCTCGCGGTCACCAGACTGCTCACACCGACCTTGACGGTGTACGGACCGCCCGCCAGTGAAGTTCGCGGTGAGGGTGACGCTACCTTGACCACTGGCGGGCAAGGGGGGAACATTCGAGATGGTGGCGGAGGCACCGCTGGTGGGGGCAGAGACGTACAACGTGCCGCCCTGCACCGGCTCGTTCCAGGGCGCGCCCGGCTGATTGGCCGTCACCGTGATGGTGAGGGGGGCTGGGAAGAGTTGGCCCACGCGCGTGCTCTGGTCATCCCCACTGCCCTTGGTGACGGTGAACCCCTGCGACTGGAATGCGCCGATATCGGTGTGGCCGGTGCGGGCGACGCCGCGCTGGTCGGTAGTGGGGGCGCTGCCGCCGGCGGTACCCGCGGCGATGGCGGGGGAACCGGGGAGGAGGGGGATGGTCTGTGTCGGGCCGCCGTGGTCGCCGAGGGTGCCGAGCACGGGATTGCCCCCGATGATGCTCGTCGTCGCACTGCTGAATGCGGCGGCCGGTCTGACGTCGGGGTCTCCACTGTCGACGGTATTGCCGGAGATGATCGTGTTGATCACGATCGCCGTGAAGGGGCTATAGACGCCGCCGGTCGCGATATTGCCGTGATTGCCGGTGATCGTGTCGTTGATCAGCGTCAGGGGGTATGTTCCGCTGGCGGTGTTACCGACCTCGTAGCTCGAGATCGCCCCGCCGCCGTTCGAGTTGCTGCCGACGCTGTTGTTAAAGAAGGTACTGTTGGTGATCGTCGCGTGGACATAGAAATTCAGAGGTCCTTCATCTCCATGGTTGAGGATCGCGCCGCCACCGTGCCCGACCTGGGGAGTGTTCACGGTGGCGACATTGCCAATGAAGGTACTGCCGGTCACCGTCAGGGAGGCCTCGGCTTGGAAAGCTTGGGAGTCCGTGTGAATGGAGATGGCGCCGCCGCCGCCCCTGCTGGCCGTGTTGCTGGCGAAGGTGCAGTTCGTCGCCGTCACCGTGCCGCCCAGGTTCTCGATCGCGCCGCCGTTGTCGTCCGCGTTGTTGCCGCTGAAGACGCCGTTCGTCACCGTGAGCGTCGCGTGTGGGCCGACGTAGATGGCTCCGCCGCTGCCGCTGTCGGAGCCATTGGCGATGGTGACGCTGCTGAGGTTCACCGTCACATTCGGCGCGATTTCGAACCCCCGCACCGCGTGGTTGCCGTTGATCGTCAACAGGCTCGCCCCCGGTCCGGTGATCGTCACGTTCTTGTTCAGGACCGGCAGCTTGCTGCCCAGTGGGATCGTCCCGTGCGCCGTGATAGTGATTGTGTCACCGCCCGCTCCCGCGTTCACCTGCGTGATCGCGTAGCGCAGGTCCCCGGTCGTCCCCACTCCCGTACCGTTGTCGGTGAGCGCGTTGACAGTGTACGTCGCCGCCGCAACCCGTGCGGTCGGCAGCACCAGTGCGAGCCCACCGAGGAGCAGCATGAAACCCATCATCATGCCCCAGTGTCGCAATAACGTCTGTCGTGCCATCGTTTCGCCTCTTTCTCCCCGCGAACGGGCCTCAGTATTCCTACAACCCCTTTTGTGCGATCACGGTGCCTGCCCCAAGCCGTTGGATGGAGTGCCCCACGGCAGCGTGCGCATCCCCCTGCCACTGGGCGATCACCTCCTCCGCCGCTGCGATGCTCGCCTGCTCCGCGAAGATGCAGAGCATGGCGACCGTCCCGGACGCGGTGTCGGTGTCCAGCGCCACAAACACGACGAAGCCGGGAAGCGCGGCGAGGGCATTGGCGAGCGTGCGCCCGGTGCGACCGCACGCATCGGCTGAACAGAGAGTGTGCATGGCCGTTTGAACAATGGTGGCGTACATGTACATATCGCTCCCGCTCGGTGACTGCGACTGGTCATGTCAGCAGTGTAGGGATTGGGCGGGGAACGCGCGCCTAGAAACTCTAGGGTTTGGTTCTAGGTTTTTGTTCAAGGTTTCTTGGGGTGGACTCGATGCGTCTTGACCCAACTTGGGCCACGCGCCCAACGCCAGGGCACTCGCGAAGAGAATTTCCCATCGGTCACACAACCCAAAGTCCCCGCCATGCTGGCGGGGACTTTGGGGCGCGATATGCGTTAGCTGTCTGCTGGCCGGGAGATAGGCGGTGGGATCGGTACCGGTCCTCCCATCGTCCCCGTCGTCGTCGGCGCATGGACACCCGGCGGCGGGATCGGCGATCCCGGTGTCTCCGCTGCCGGATTCGGCCTCGACTGCGGCGGGATCACGCCGTATGCGTACCCACCTGCCAGCGTCGTCGATCCCCCACCTCCCGTGACCACCACATCCACGATCCCCTGCGCGTGCGCGCCCGTCGTGCAGGTCAGCGTCGTGCTCGTCACCACTTGCACATTCGTGCAGACGGCATCACCGATGTTCACCGTCACGCCCGCCGCGAAGGCCGTCCCCGTCAGCGTCACCGTCGCTCCCCCTACGACCGGACCCGAGGCCGGCGTGATCGCGGTCACGGCGAAGGGCGGTGGTACCGAGTTCGTCAGTGTGAAGGCCGCCGTGGCCGGGATCGTCCCGCGCGCGCCCGCTGTCACGCTATACGTACCGAGTGTGCCGTTCGCGGTCGGGGTGACACTCGCGTGGCCAGTTGCCGCGATCGTCGCCGTCATCGTGCTGGGCGTGATGCCCGCGCCGGATGCGGGACCAGTGAAGGTGACGACACCACCCACTGTTGGCTCGCCATTGCTGCCCAACACGAGCACATCGAGCGGACTGAAGGCATGCCCGGGCAGGACGGACTGATTGTCCCCGCTCGCCTTGACGATGGTGAAGCCACGCGACTCGAAGGCGCCGATGTCACAGGCATCAGCTTGGGGGCGGGCGACGCCACGCTGATCGGTGCTGGAGCAACTGCCACCCGCGTTGAGGGCGGGAGAGCCGGGGAGCAAGGGGATTGTCTGGGTCGTCCCACCGTAGCTTCCGAGCGTGCCGACGAGGGGTATGGGATTGACGAGGTCGCCGCTCTGGAGCGTGATGGTGGCGCCGGAGATGTCGCCGAAGAGGTTGTGGCCGCCGCTCGTGATCGTACCCGCGAGGTCGGCGATGCTCGGTTGAGTAAAGGTCTGGCTGCCCGCGACGATGGTATTCGTCAGGCGTGCCGTGCCCCCGGTGCTGGCTACGCCACCACCGGGAAAGTTCGACGTATTTCCGGTGATCGTGCAGTTCGTCACCGTCAGCGTACCGGTGTTGGCGATCGCAGCGCCAGTATGGAAGGGCGTAAGGTTGCTGGTGAAGGTGCTATTCGTCACTGTCAGCGTGCCCGTGTTGGCGATCGCGCCGCCGTCTTCGTCTCCTTGGTTGTTGGTGAAGGTGCTATTCGTCACCATCAGCGTGCCCGCGTTGTAAATCGCGCCGCCGCCGTTGACTGCGTAGTTGGTGGAGAAGGCACTGTTCGTCACCGCCAGCGTCGCGTTCGCGCTGACGTAGATGCCAGCGCCCCAGTCATTGCCGGTACCATCATTGAGGAAACCATTGGCGATCGTCACGCCACTGAGATTCAGCGTGGTGCCGCTGGCGATCTTGAATGCTCGCTTCGTACCCAGGCCGTTGCCGGGTTGCGTTGGGTAACTGTTGATCGACAGGAGACTCGCCCCCGGCCCGGTGACCGTCACACTCTGCGTCAAGACCGGCAGGTTGCTTGCCAGCGTGATCGTTCCCCGCCCGGTGTTGTTGAAGACGATCGTGTCCGTCCCGCTCACGGCAGCGGTGAGTGCGTCACGCAGGGTGCAGGTCGTGTTCGTCGGCGTTGTGCACGCCGCCACGTTTGTCTGACCCCCTGCGTTGTCTGCGATGCTACCCACGGTGTAGGTCGTGTGCGCGGGTGCAGGCGTGTTCGTCAGCGAGAAGCTCACGGTGAGCAGGCTGCTCACCCCCATCTTGACGGTGTACGGACCGCCGACCACGGCATTCGCGGTTGCGGTGAGACTCACCTGCCCATTCGCGGGCATGGTGACCGTCGGATTCGAGAAGCTGGCGGAGGGACCGTTCGACGGCACGGTGATGGTCAAGATGGCACCCTGTACCGGCTCATTCCAGGGCGCACCGGCCTGATTGGCGGCCACCGTGACAGTGAGGGGGGACGCGAAGGGCTGGCCGACGTGCGTGCTCTGTCCATCCCCGCCGGTCTTCATGATGGTGAAGCCCTGCGACTGGAAGGCACCGATGTCATTGTGGCCGGTGCGGGCGACGCCGCGCTGGTCGGTGGTGGGAATGCCCGCGCCGGTAGTACCCGCGCCGATGGCGGGGGACCCGGGGAGGAGGGGGATGGTCTGTGTCGGGCCGCCGTGGTTCCCGAGGGTGCCGAGCAGCGGCGAGCCGCCGATGATGCTCGTCGTCGCACTGCTGAATGCGGGTGGGGGTGCGACGTTCTGGAGTTGGGGGGTTCCCGCGGTATTGCCTGAGATGATCGTGTTGGTCACGTTCACGAAGCCGACTATCGTGACGCCGCCAGCACCGTAGAAGTCGGCGCTGTTGCCGGTGATCGTGTCATTGATCAGGTTCAGTGCTCTTTCTGCGGAAGATGTCCTGCTTGAGATCGCTGCACCACCTTCCACGTTGGTGATGCTGTTGCCGACGAAGGTACTGTTCGTGATCGTCGCGCCGCCGTCTTTCAGAGCAACACCATCTTCATTGGAAATCGCCCCGCCGCCATACGCTGGGACGGTTTGCGTGTTGTCCACGGAGGCGTTGCCGGTGAAGATGCTGCCGGTCACTGTCAGCGTGCCGGTGTTGTCGATGGCGCTTCCCCCGCCAAAGTTGGACTGGTTGGTGGAGAAGGTGCAGTTCGTTACCGTCACCGTGGCCCTGTCGCTGAGGATCGCGCCGCCGTGTTGGGTGGCGGCGTTGCCGGTGAAAACGCTATTCGTCACTGTGAGCGTGGATCCCGCGATAGCGTAAATGGCGCCGCCATTTTGCTGTCAAAGCCATTGGCGATCGTCACTCCGCTGAGGTTCACGGTGATGTCGGGGGAGATCTCGAACGCCCGCACCGCATGGTTCCCATTGATTGTCAACAGGCTTGCCCCCGGCCCAGTGATCGCCACGTTCTTCGCCAGCACCGGCAGCTTGCTTCCCAGCGTGATCGTCCCGTGCGCCGTGATGTTGATCGTGTCCCCACCCGCGCCCGCGTTCACCTGATTGATTGCGTAGCGCAGGTCCCCCGTCGTCCCCGATCCCGCACCTGTGTCCGTCAACACATTCACGGTGTAGGTGGTCGCCGCCGCGACCCGTGCGGTGGGCAGCACGAGGGCCAGCCCACCAAGGAGCAGCACCAACCCAATCACGATGCCCCAATGTCGCAATAACGTCTGTCGTGCCATCGTCTCGTCTCCTTTTCCCCCGAACGGGTCCCAGTATTCCTACAACCCCTTTTGTGCGATCACGGTGCCTGCCCCAAGCCGTTGGATGGAGTGCCCCACGGCAGCGTGTGCATCCCCCTGCCACTGGGCGATCACCTCCTCCGCCGCTGCGATGCTCGCCTGCTCCGCGAAGATGCAGAGCATGGCGACCGTCCCGGACGCGGTGTCGGCGTCCAGCGCCACAAACACGACGAAGCCGGGAAGCGCGGCGAGGGCATTGGCGAGCGTGCGCCCGGTGCGACCGCACGCATCGGCTGAACAGAGAGTGTGCATGGCCGTTTGAACAATGGTGGCGTACATGTACATATCGCTCCCGCTCGGTGACTGCGACTGGTCATGTCAGCAGTGTAGGGATTGGGCGGGGAACGCGCGCCTAGAAACTCTAGGGTTTGGTTCTAGGTTTTTGTTCAAGGTTTCTTGGGGTGGACTCGATGCGTCTTGACCCAACTTGGGCCATGCGCCCAACGCCAGGGCACTTACGAGAGCGGTTTCCGCAACCACTGGCCCTGCGAAAATCTCCGGTGGTGGCGGGCTTTCGCCTGCTGCAGCAAGGGATGACAGGCGAAAGCCCGCCGCCACCGAACATCTATCATCTCACTGATTCCGCAAACCGCTCCAAGCTCATACAGCCCACGGTTGCCCGAGGCGCGTGGCGGGGACGTTGGGTTGCGCACGCGAGCGTCACGGTGCGCGCCCCTCATGTGTGTGAGGGGCGCGCTATGCGTTAGCTGTCTGCTGGCCGGGAGAGAGGCGGCGGGACCGGTGCCGGTCCTCCCGTCGTCCCCGTTGTTCCCGTCGTCGGCGCGTGGACACCCGGCGGCGGGATCGGCGATCCCGGTGTCCCCGCCGCCGGATTCGGCCGCGACTGCGGGGGGATCACTCCGTACGCGTACCCACCCACCAGCGTCGTCGACCCCCCGCCTACCGTTATCACCACATCCACGATCCCCTCCGCATGCGCTCCCGTCGTGCAGGTCAGCGTCGTGCTCGTGACGATCTGCACATTCGTGCAGGCGGCACCCCCGATGCTCACCGTCGCCCCCGCCGCGAAGGCCGTGCCCGTCAGCGTGACCGTCGCCCCGCCCGCGATCGGGCCGGAGGCGGGCGTGATCGCGCTCAGCGTCAGCGTGGGCGACGTGTTCGCTGCCGTGTAGGTGTAGCCACCCACCAACGTCTTCGTCGTCCCTCCCACCGTGACCGCCACATCCACCGTCCCGGCTGCGTGTGCGCCGGTGGTGCAGGTCAGTGTCGTGCTGGTGACTACTTGCACGTTCGTGCACGCCACGCCACCGATGCTCACCGTCGCGCCCGCCGCGAACCCGGTGCCGGTGAGCGTCACCGCGTCACCACCCGCAGTGGTGCCGGAGGACGGGGAGATGGTGGTCACGGCGAAGGACGAGAGTGTCGCCGAGTTCGTCAGGGTGAAGGTCACCGTGGCCGGGGTCGTCCCCTGTGCCCCTGCCTTCACGCTGTAGGTACCCTGGGTCCCATTCGCCGTCGCGGTCACCTGTGCGACCCCTTGCACGTCGGTTGTCGCGGGGTTGGTGCTAAATGTTGCCGAGGCGCCGCTCGTCGGTCCAGAGAAGGTGACGGCAATGTTCGGTACCGGATTGCCGAAGGCGTCCTTGACGGTAACGACGAGCGGGCTGCTAAAGGCGTGCCCGAGCAGGGCCTCGAACTGGCTCTGCCCTGTTGTGACGAGACTAGCGGGTGCTGCGGGTTGGACGACGATGCCGCTCTGTGTACCGGTGAGCGTGCCGCCAGCCGTCGTGGTGCCCGTGGCAGTGATGGATTGATTCCCAGCCGTCTTGAATGTGACGGTGAAGGTGCCGGTGCCGATGGTGAGCGTATGCGGCGCGCCGATCACCGCCTGCGTGTCCGTCGTCGTCAGGGTCACCGTGCCGGTGTATGTCGTCGCGGTAGCGCCCGTATTATCCGTGGCCGTGACCGTCACAGTGTGGCTGGTTCCCGCTATTGACGGAGAAGGGTAGTTCACGACGGCGAGCTTGGTTGGCACGACAATCACATTCTGCACGATCGGCGTTGACGTGCTGGTGCGGAAGAAGGTATCACCGCTATAGACGGCCCTGATGGTGTGGCTGCCGGCACTGAGCGTGTTGATCTGCAACTTTGCCTGCCCGTTCGTGAGCGAGACAGCCGCGCCGAGGGCGGTCGTTCCCTCATTGAAGGTGACCGACCCCGTTGGCGTGCCGGCTCCGGGTGCTTGCACGGAGACGTTCGCCGTGAGCGTCACGCTCTGCTGGAACGTCGAGGGATTGGTGGAGGAACCGAGGGTGACTTGTGTGCGGGCTGTCACAACCGACTGCTGGAACGGTGAAGATGTGCTTGGATTGAACCCATCGTCTCCATCGTATTGCACGGTAATGGAGTGGACGCCCATTGTCGGGTTTGCCACGGGGCATGACGCCTGATGATTGGTCAGTTGAACGCTCCCGCAACCGGGGATCACCGTGCTGCCATCCTTGAAGATGACCGGCCCGGTTGGTGTGCCGACTTGATTTGCCGGAGCCACGTCTGCGGTGTAGGTGACGCTTTGGCCAAAGACGGAGATTCCAAACGTGGAGCTTGAGACCGTCGTCGTTGTATCGACCGCGAGAATGTGTTCACTGATATCCGTCGAGACCTGGCCCGCCGTGACGTGAATCGTGAAGAATCCGGCGGCGTTATTTGCCGTCAGCGTGGACGCGGTGGCCAGCCCTGTCTGCCCCGTGACCGCGGTGGTCGTTCCCGTATGATTCGCGAATGTGCCGCTCGAGCCCGTCTGCCCAGGGACTACCTTGAAGGTTACGGTGACGTTCGGAACGTACGTGAGGGCGCCATCCAGCACGACGACCTGCACATCAGTTGGGAAGTCCGTGCCAACATCCGCGCCCTGGCCGCCCCCGGCTGAGACGCTGATGATCACGGGCACGCCATGTGGATCGAACAGCGTATTTCTCAGCGAGAAGCTGTTCGTCAGCGTACCGATGCTCACCTTGACCGTGAACACTCCGTCTGCCGCGTTTGCATGGAGTGTGGGGGCGGTCGCGAGTCCGGTGGCGCTGGTAGCGACGGTGGCCGTTTCGTTGACAGGCCCGAATGTCGCGCCCACGCCCGATGGACCCGCGATCACGGTGAACGTCACGTTCGCATTCGGAATCGGTTGGTTGCTCCCATTGAACACGGCAACAGAGAGCGAAATGGCAAAATCGGTTTGGACTTTGGCGGCCTGATTGTTGCCATCGCCAATGCTCAGTACCGCGGGCTTCGTGGGGTCGCCGTTCGTCAGGGAGAAGGCGTTCGGCGTCGCATCGTTCGCGGTGACATTGACCGTGTAACTGCCCAGCTTACCATTGGCGGTAAAGGCAGTCGCCGTGGCCATGCCATTGGCGCCGCTGACCACGGTGACGGTTGCAGTGCCATTCGCGAAGGTACCGCTGGCACCCCCAGCCCCGACGGTGGCCGTGAACGTGACGGCAATCCCGGGAGCATGCGCGAAATTCGCCATCCGGAGGACACAGACGGCCATATTCTCTGGGAATGCCGTGTTTGGGAACGCCGTCATGGACTGGTTGCTGCACGAACTGAGTGCATAGGTGGGGCCATTCGGCGGTGGCGCAGCATCGACACGCTGCGGTCCGTGTTGCACGACGAGTGCAGCCACCAGGAGCATCATCGAGAGGAAGGCGATGCGGGCGCTCACCCGCCAACGCATGCAGTGGCACACAGGCCCGCTGGAAGAACGCGTCCCCGGTGTCCATGATCGACGTGTAGGCATCCTACCCTCCTTCGATTCCATCTCCGTTGCCATCCTCGCTATCGCTCGCTGGTACCTGTTTCCCGTGTTCGTGCTGGCTCGGATTGGTTCCTCCACAATGCGCTCGGTATTCCGGCCAGAAGAGCCCAGAAGCGCGGAAAAGGCATGCCTGATGCCTCCGATACGACCGCGCAAATCGGTGGAACCGGTGGTGTACGAATCTGCTGGAATGTTCGTGGCGTTCATGCCGCTCCCTCTCCCTGACTGCGACTGATCATGGCACCAGCATAGGGAGCGCATGGAGCGCGCGCGCCTAGAATCTCTAGGATGAGTTCTAGGGTTCGGTTCTAGGGTTTTGGAGAGTGCGCACGCCGAGCATCTACAAACCGTCTCAAAACCCATGATCGCGTCACATCGCGCGCATGAGAGACCTCACCGACGCCCGGTGGGCGATCCTCCAACCGCTCCTCCCGGCTCATGCTCACCACCGACGCGAACGGCCTGCCACTCGGGATGCTGACCATGGCGGCTGGCAACGAAGTTCGGGCGGGATGTGGCACATCCCATAAAGGATGCGGGGGCGCGTGCCGTTGGCGTTGTGCGAATGAAGCCGCCGCTGGCTGGTGCGTGCGCTGAAATGCAACCGCCGCCCGGAATGGGGCGGCGGTCCATGGGGTGGCTGGCAGCGTTGCGCGTCTGCTCAAGTCTATCCGCAATACGCCCACTCGAGGGTGTAGTCGACCGAGTATTTGCCGTTGTGGTCCCCCGTCAACGTCGAGCGGCCGCCGTCCCATTTGCTGAAGCTCCAGGTGTTGGTCACCGTGAGCGTCGGGGCCGTTGCCGGGTCCAGCAGATACGGAGAGCCGCAGGTACTCCAGTCATTCCCGAGCGGGCTCACCGTATTCGGGATCGTGAGAGCGTAGTCGCCGTTATAGCCGCTGCTGGGGAAGTTGGAAGAGGCATGGAAATCCCAAGTCTTGGGGGCGGGACCGACGCGCAAATTGACGTTCATCTGCGTGCCGGGAGCCAGGTGCGCCCCACCATGGAAGGTCGCACTAACGACGCGGAAGGCGATACGACAATTCGGGAAGCCAGGACAGATGGTGAGAGGCTGCGAAAGATCATAACCCGCCCACGCCGTTATTTTCATGGTCTCGTCGCAGCGCGCAACGCCAACCCCCATCCCCAACCCATTCTGGTCCACGGTTGTGAAGCCATTCCCCTTGAGCGTCACAAAATCGACATTGGTTTGTCTGTGTTCGACAGGGAACCATGTGTCGATCTCTTCTTGCGTGCCGCTATGGGTGAAGGTGAGCGTTTGCCCGGTGTTGGCGCATGCCCCCGTGGCCACCGGCGGGGCCACGATAGAGCCCCCGTCTGGATTGATATCCTGCGCCCCGACGGGCGCGGCGCTCGCGACCAGTGCCAGGGTCACCACCAGCAGTGCCAATGTCAGTGCGAACCGTCGTGTCATTGCCGTCTCCTTTCAAGATTCCTTCACTCCCAACCGATGTCGTCTCCGCCTTGCCTCACGCGAGCCCGAGCTGGTGGAGGATGTAGTAGGGAGTGTCATACGAGTACACCGCGCAGTAGTACAGGTCGCCGTAGTAGGACATGCAGGTGGTAAATCTCATGCCATACGCCGCGCTCACAGCGCTCGATGCCGGTGCCGTGGGAGCGGGGGATGCACCGACACTGAGGGGTGCGAGCATGAGGAACAACCCGACGATGAGCGTAACCAGAGCGATCCGTGAACGACGCATGGGAACCACCTCCTGCATTGCCTTCCATCACCACCGACCGATCATGACTGCACACCCCTAGGATAGGGACCCAAGGGGGGCAAAAGCGCCTAGATTCTCTAGGGTGAGTTCTAGGGTTTTGTCCTAGGATTTTGGCGAGGAGATGGTAGGGATGGTGACCGCGGTGCTTCCAACACCCCGCGTGGCCCCCACCAGCAGGGACGCATTGGCGCGCAGCGAAGAGCGGGAGCGGCGGTGCGTGCCGCTGGCGTCGTAGATCGCGGCGCGATTCGATCCGCGGATGCGGACGGTGACGGCAGGCGGCGGTGTCGCGCATCCGACAACAGGGGCGAGCGCGTCAGCGGTCGCCTGCTTGCAGGGGGAACGATCACCTGCGCGAACAGCACGGCGACGGGATCGTCCGGCATCACGACCGGTGCAAGTGCGGCAGTCATACGCGGTGCCGTCGCCCCCTACGTGAACGGCACGCGACTGCGCGACGGAGACCGACAGCAGGCCCCTGCACACCTCGTGCGGGGCAACAGGTATCTGCTGCGATCCGGCGGGAAGGGTTTTGAGACCGTCTGTATGGTTGGTTCTAGGATTTGGTTCTAGGGTTTTGGGGAGGGGGCGGCATGGATTCCTGTGCCCGCAACCACTCCGCCACCTGATGGCGCGATTGGAGATCGAGCTTCTGCAGGATGTGATGGACGTGCCACCCGACAGTGCCTGCGGTGAGGAAGAGCGTTTCCGCGATCTGGCGGTCGGTGGCACCGCGTGCGACGAGTTCGGCGATTTCACGCTCCCGCCGAGTAAGCGGAGACGGGATCCGATCCGTGGGAGCCATATCCGCCTGCGGCGGTGGCGGCGTGTGCGAGCACTCAAGAAGTTCCGGAGCAGGTTGCTCCGCGAGCGTGACCGCGAGCGCCGCTGCCTGCGCGAGTGTCAGCGCGGCGCCCTCCGCGTGGATCGCTTCGTACCGTCCATCATCCAGCAAGGGGCGAATCATCGCCCTCACGTGCTCATACGTCACGCCGCCCACCGAACTCCCGAGGGCCTCCGCGAGTGCTTGAGTCGCACCGAGCAGACGGACCGCCTCTTCCGGCCGTCGCTGCAAGACGAGTACCTCGGCGATGCCCATCATGTCATAGATAGTATGCCAGCGATCGCCGAGACGCAGATGCCCGGTGACCGCCGCGGCGTAGTACTTGGCCGCTTGCGCCAGTGCCCCCTGCTTGACCGCAGTCAGCCCCATCCCTGTCTGCGTGGTGGCGAGCCGACGGATATCCCCGAGCGTATGGTAGAGCAGCACGGCCTCCTGCATGAGCGCCATGGAATGTGCGTAGTCGCCGGTGAGGCGCGCAGAGGTGCCGACGTTTGCCAGCGCCCAGGCGATGCCCACCTCGTCATTCAGTGTGCGAAAGATCGCTAGGCTCTCTTCCAGGCATAGCAGCGAGCCTTTCGCGTCGCGCCGCATGCGGTAGACACATCCCAGTTCAAACAAGGCCGCGGCGATTCCGTAGTCGTCGCCGATATCCCGCGCGAGTGCCAGGCTCTCATTCTGGAAGGCCAGTGACTCCGGATATTGGGTGCCGGGGCCATCCTCATAGAAGTAGGCGAGACGACCCGCGCCATTGAGTGCGCGCACGCGCAGCGTTGGCGGGATCGCATCCGTTGGTGCGGCCAAGAAGGTCCGCAGCCAGCGGAGCCCCTCCGCGAAATGCGTGTGAGCCTCCCAGAATGGGAAGAGCGCCGTCGCCAACCGCAACCCAATCTCCCATTCACCCGCTTCCTCTGCCCACGTCGAGCGCCGCGCGCAGATTCCCTTGCTCCCGCTCCAGGCGGACGAGCCAGGCGTCTTGTTCCGGCCCGCGCAGCGCGGGGGCCGCTTGTTCCGCCAGGGTAAGGTGGAACATTGCGTGGCGTCCGCGTATCGCCCCGGTCTCACCGCGGGCGCTAAGGTGCTGCAGCGCGTATTGGCGCACCGGTTCGAGCAGGCGATACCACACGCTCTGGTCACCGTCCGCCACCATCACCAGGGATTTGTCTACCAGCCGCGTCAGCGCCCCAAGGACGTCAGTGACGAGCAGTCCGTCATCGGCACAGACCGCTTCGACCGCTTCGATCCTGAACTCTCCTGCGAAAATTGCAAGTTGGTCGAAGAGCGCGCGCTCCTCTGTCGTGAGTAAGGTATCACTCCAATCGAGTGCGGCCTGGAGTGTCTGCTGGCGGGTCGGCGCAATCCGGCTGCCACCAACCAGCAGGCGGAAGACATCATCGAGCCGCGCGAGGATCTGCGCAGGCGCGAGGCTGCGCACCCATGCCGCCGCCAGTTCGAGCGCCAGCGGGATGCCATCGAGACGGGCACAGATACGGGCAACCGGAAGCGCATTCTCGGCGGTGAGGTGGAATGTGGGGAGAATCGTCTGCGCCCGTGCGACGAACAGTTGCACCGCCGGGGAACAGGCGAGCGCGTCCACACTCGGTAGCCGGTCTATATCCGGGATCGCCAGAGGCGCGACCCGATATTGGCGTTCGCCCGCAATCTGCAATGGTTCGCGACTCGTGGCAAGAATACGTAGAGAGGGGCAGGTGGCGAGGAGGTGATCGGCGAGGATGGCGCACGCATCGATCACGTGCTCACAGTTGTCCAGCACGAGCAGGGCGGGCTGCGGTGCAAGGAATGTGGCGAGGGCCTCAGTAGATGAGCTACCTGCTACTTCTCGCAGGCCGAGGGCGTCGGCGACGGCAATTGGAACGAGTGCGGGGTCCGCGATCGGCGCAAGCTCGATGAGCCAGACGCGCCCTGAGAAGGGGGAGGGGAGGTCTGAGGCGAGGGCAACCGCGAGGCGGGTTTTGCCGCAGCCGCCGACACCAGAAAGGGTGAGCAGCCGCTCATCGGATTCGAGCAGAAGATCGCGCAGGGTGGCGAGTTCGTTTGTACGCCCGAGCAACGGCGTCCGCAGTGCTGGCACGGTGCCACCGGTGGCGCGCAACGTCACGTGCGGATCCCCCCTCCCGCATCGACGAGTCCAAACCATCGCAGTGTATCGCATCGAATCGTTGCTCGCAAGGAATGTTCGTGTGAGCAGAGCTATTCCTGCGCCCACCGAAGCCGCGGCCGAAGGGAGGGGCCGGGGGCTCCCTACGCGGGTTTGATTACTCATGCACGATGTCGTGGAACGGGCTATGCTGTGCATGGCAAGGCCATAGACGACTAGGCAACGAGCAATGAGCAATGAGTAACAATCGCCCAACTCCGTACCCGGTATTCGGTGCCCAGCCCTTCCCCGTCGTCCGCAGAGCGACAGAGGCCGACGCGCCGGAGGTGGCGCGGGTAGTGGCGCGGGCATTCAAAGACAAGTTCAACCCCGCCTTCGGCACGGAGGAGAAAGCGATCCGCGCCCTCACGCCCTATGTCGCAGCGGAGATGACACGCCGAGGTAATCATGTCTTTGTCGCGACGATTGGCGATGTGGTGGTCGGCAGCGTCTCGGTGAGCACGCAAAAGAGCTTCGTATCGGGTGTCGTGGGGATGTTCTACCACACGATTGGCTTCTGGGGTACGGCGCGCGCGCTCTTCGTCCTCAGTTTCCTCTCCGACCCCGCGCCCGCGCCCGACGAGGCATACGTTGAGGTGCTTGGCGTCGCCCCGGAATATCAGCGGCACGGCATCGGGCGGGCGCTGATGATCGCAGCGGAAGAGATGGCGCGCTCGCTGCACAAGCGGCGATTGACGCTCTACGTCACCTCGAACAACCACACCGCGCAGGCGCTCTACCTCTCACGCGGCCTCAAGAAAGAACGGCAATCCGCAAGCCTCGTCGGCTGGCTCATCTTCCGCGCGCCGGGCTTCTGGCGCATGGAGAAGCCCCTCCTCTGATCACAAACGAAACCGGGGATGAACCGCAAAGGCGCAAAGAGCGCAAAGGACGCAAAGAGGGAAAGAATATGATTCTTCTCTTCTTTAGTTTCCTCTGCGCCCTCTGTGTTCTCTGCGGTTCTCCCCGGTTTCGTCTTACCCGGTTACTTCACTTTGCGGATGGTGTTCAGCTTCCCTTCCGGGTTGCCGAGGAAGAAGCGGCGGAAGAAGATCATCATGAGGAACGGGAAGACGAACATGATGGCGAGTATCCCGGCGAACAAGCCGACAAACTTCACTGCATCGACCAGAACGTTTGCGAGCATCGCGACCAAGCCTCCTCATTGAGCCTCACCGACGATGGTGTGACAGGCGACGTCGCCTGTTCGCACCAAGCGTATTGTAGCAGGAACGCGCAATGAGCAATGAGCAATGAGCAATAAGCAATGGGCAATGGGCGCGTCGTACAATGCGTCATGGTGGCGGTACGTTTCAATTGGGAGGCAGAATGCGGTTCTCGTATGATGCGGCAGTGTGGGAGCGATGCCCGGAGTTGGTTGTGGGCGTCGTCTGGGTGACAGGTATGGCGAACCGGGAGGCAGACGACACGATTGAAGGGCGGCTGGCGGACGCCGAGCGCGAGACGCGGGCGCAGTTTCCCACCGCCCCGGAGATCGCCAAAGCCCCACCCATCGCGGCGTGGCGGGCGGTCTACACGCGCCTCGGCGTCAAGGCAAGCCGCTATCCCTGCGCTGCGGAGGGGTTGATCCGTCGCGTGGTGGAGACGGGCGCGCTCCCCCGCCTCACCACCCTCGTCAATCTGACAAACAGTGTTTCTCTCGCGGCAATGCTCCCCGTCGCCCCGCTCGATCTCGCTGCGGTGACGGGAGACTTGCAGGTGCGGTTCGCGGACGGCACCGAGCGGTTCCAGCCGATCAATGCCCCGGAACCGGAGCTCGTTCCTGCCGGGGAGGTGATCTACACCGACGCCACGCCGGACGCCCTCTCGCGCCGCTGGAACTGGCGGCAAGCCGAGAAGGGCAAGGTGACGCTCGCCGTGCGCGATCTGCTCATCACCACCGAGGCCGTCCACACAGAAGCGCGGGAGGCGGCGGAGTGGGTCGTCGCGACCCTCGCGGCAGCAATCCCGGCGTACCTCGGCGGCACGGCGACGACAGCGATCCTTACACCGCAGCATACAGAGAGCGTGCGCGGATTAGCCCAACAACGCAGGCTTACCCTCTTCCCTAGAAGGAAGGGAGTGAGTCGCGATAGGCTTGTTGCCAATGCCGCAGAGTATGATTGTAGGATGATTCCCCTTCCGCACCAGACATCTCTACATCTCTCTTAACATTTTTTATTTCTCCCATCCCGTCATGCACCTTTCGCTTTTAGTCCTTGCGAAAGGTTTTCAGCTCGAATTCTCGCACTCCGGTACGTGCGATACCCATAACATCAACAGCCGCTGCTGTGATGCGCTTCTCTCCAACTTGGATCAGTTCGAAGTCGAAAAGAGAACCCGGTGTCGGTTTTCGGAAAGAAGTTGCTGCAACACGAGGATATAGAAGAACTGCGCGCTTCGTGTTTGCCGCTTCCAATGTGAATGCCAACATCTCGTAGACGTCTGCAGATGAAACGCTCATTTTGGCAGATCTGAGTTATCACTTCTACCTTTGTACTTGGCATCGACAAGAAAAGCGGTGCCGTCGTCTTTACCACCGTTACATCAGGGGTGACCGAAAGGCTGCGTGCCAGTCCCGGACCAATCGCCGAGAGATCCATACGCTGTCCCAAGGGATGGGATTTCTTGCTGACTCTACGGTCCGGCATACCGATACGAACAGATGTGAGCATGAGCGATTCCCAGGCATCGGCTGTTCGGATGATATAGCCCGGTGCTGCACGAGTAGACGCTTCTGCATAGCCGTATCCAAAGCCGCGTAGGACTTCAAAGGCTAGATCATAGAGGTACGCCATCGCTGCTGATGCCTCGGCAAGGCGCGATTCGACGGTCGCTGGAGACGATCCGTCTGCGGCATAAGGCGCATACGTCGCTCGGCAAGCTGGCGGCGCAGATCACCGCCGTGCACTTGTGGGAGCCGA
>CAVXPY010000023.1:0-12854 GCA_963763655.1 uncultured Chloroflexia bacterium | reverse complement strand
CCTTTTTGAGACACGAGGTGTTTCTCCGATTTCGCCCGCCCGTTTCCCCAATGGATCGAGTTTAGTTAGCCGTCTCGTTTTCTCCGTCTCATCGCTTGCCTTGCCGCTGATTTCTGAGACAATCGGCCCATGACGAACACCATCGGCTACGCCCGCGTCTCCACTTTCGAGCAAATCCTCGACCTGCAGCGCGACGCCTTGAACGCCGCCAATTGCGATCGCATCTTCACCGACACCATGAGCGGGTCGAGCAGCGACCGGCCCGGGCTCGACCAGGCGCTCGACTACCTTCGCGAAGGCGACGTCCTCGTCGTCTGGCGGCTCGACCGGCTCGGGCGCTCGCTGAAGTATCTCATCGAGGTGATCACCAACTCAATGAGCGGGGGATCGGCTTCCGCTGCCTCACCGAGCAGATCGACACGACCACCTCGGGCGGCAAGCTGATCTTCCACGTCTTCGGCGCCCTCGCCGAGTTCGAGCGGGACATCATCCGCGAGCGGACGCAGGCGGGGCTGGCGGCTGCCCGTGCGCGGGGGAGGATGGGCGGGCGGCCGAAGAAGCTCAACACCCCGACCAAGGTGGCGATGGCGAAGAACCTCTACGCCGACCACACCCACTCGATCGCGGACATCTGCAAGAGCCTGGGCATCTCGCGCGCCACGCTCTATCGCTACCTCGATGCGCCGGGTGGCGGGGCAGATGAGGCCCGCGATGCGACCAATCGCAAGTGACCACAAAAGATGTTCACCTCACTCAACTGCTCAGTGCCGGTTCGTGGGGGCAAGCGGCAGTCGAACACCGATTATGTTCACCGGAAGCTGAATCGTCGAAGAACAGGAATCGGGGAGTGCTCAGTCATGAGGTTCGAGAATCGGTCGGGCGTCGGGGATGCCGTCTCAGAGGTTGAGAACGAAACGATCCGCGATCATACGTGCCGAGCCATCTGTGGGCGCATACTGCGGTTGATGCTCAAGCGAGGGACACCAACGTCGATCGCTTTACACCGGCGCATCACCGATCGTTGGCGCGGCCATGCACGGGGGCATGATGTCTGAACCTGAAACGCCCACACACAGGTGCTCGCACATCTCGCACGATTCATCGCCGATTTCAGGCGGTCACATCCGGTACGCGTTGCCATCGACGGCCGGACCACTGCCGGCAAGACGACCCTCGCCGACGAGCTCGTTGCCCCGGTCACACAGTACGGACGCCCCGTCATCCATATCGAGATCGACGAATTCCATAGAAAAATGAAGAGAGGAGCAAGTTATGACTGGGAATGACCCGAACGGTGAAGGTCTTCCCCCGCCGGAACGTGCGGGCACGAGCGTGCGTGAGGTGCACGCGCACGAGACGGCGGTGACGTATCGCCCGATGGTCGAACTGCGGCAAGGGCAGCCGCAATTGCTGACCCCGGAGGCTTTCGTCGCTTGGGTGAATGAGCGTCAGCGACCGGAGGGCTATCGGCTCGTCGCTAGCTTTGAAGCGGAGACCGCCGAGGCGGTCGCGGTGGCCGGGTTTCGCCGGATACACTCGCTCGCATTCGGCGATGCTCTCTACGTCGATGATCTCGTGACGCTGCCTGAGGCGCGCGGTCGGGGGCACGCGGATGCCCTCTTTACATGGCTGTTTGCGGAGGCACGACGCTTGGGGTGCGTGCAATTCCACTTGGATTCCGGCGCGCGTCGGCATACCGCGCATCGCTTCTATCTCAACCATGGGTTGGCTATCAGCGCCTTCCACTTTCAATGCACGCTGGCGCCGGAAAGAGAGGCGATGCTGTGATCGCGGTTCAGCTCGTGCGTGCGGCTGGACTGCGTCTGTATGTTAGGGTGACGGGGAAGGGGGCTGACTAGGGCGAAGCTGCGCGGTGACGCTTGCACGTGAACTGTCGCCTCCTTCACCCGAGGCACCCGGCGGCAGACTGAACGGGCGCGTGTGGAACCTCTCCATACAGACATGTCGCCACCGGTGTGCCGATTATCGGATCGCGGATGGAGGGGCAACATGTACATCGGCGTCGATACCCACAAGAAAACCCATGTCCTGGTCGCCCTCGATACACGCGGCCAGACCTGCGGCACCCAGACGGTGGCCAATACGCCCGCCGACTGGGCAAATTATCGATACGCACCGCTGCTTGACACGGGAGGCTCACTCTCGGTGCAGCCAAAAAGCGCGAAACTGGCAATGGGACACAGGAAACGCCCTGCCGGAATATCTCGCAAAGTTGTCGATGCTGCGTGTCCCATTTTTCCTTACTGGGTAGGACCAGATGGGCAAATATGGTGCACCGAGAGTGAGCAAGAGCCAGGAGGGGGTACACATTCATGGCGTTGAAAAACGGTCCGATGCGACGTAGCATCAGCTCCCTCCGGTTTCGCCAAGGAGCTGTCCGTCATGATGGGGATCAAGCAGCGCGTTTTCACCTCGCTCACGAATGTCTCCCTCGACGATCTTGTCCCCGCCGATCACTTCTATCGCCATCTCGAACGCACCCTCGACCTCTCCTTTGTCCGCGATCTCGTTCTTCCCTGCTATGCGGCCGTGGTCGTCCCTCCATCGATCCCCTCGTCTTTTTCAAGCTCCAACTCGTGATGTTCTTCGAGGGTATCCGCTCGGAACGTCACCTGATGCGGTTAGTCGCCGATCGCCTGAGCGCCCGCTGGTACGTCGGCTATGACCTCCACGAAGCCCTGCCGGATCATTCCTCACTCACCAGGATTCGCGAACGCTACGGCGTTGAGATCTTTCGCCGGTTCTTCGATGCCGTCCTCGCGCAGTGCCAAGCGGCCGGTCTGATCTGGGGCGCGGAACTGTACGCCGACGCGACCAAAGTCCAAGCCAACGCCTCCTATCGCTCATATCGCCCCCGTTTCTTCGTCGAGGCGCACTTGAGTGCGCTGTTCGCCAACGATCCGACCGACACCGCACCGGCCGAACACGAAGAAGGCGCGACGGTGCCACTCGCCATCGCGGATTTGCCCGTCGCTTCCGGCATCGATCCCGCCGCACTGACCGCCACGAACGAAGAGCGGCATGACTGGCTGGCACGTCACGGCCGTCCCCTGCGCGATCTGCCGTCACCGTCACTACGTTGCACCGCCGATTACAGCATGAGCACGACCGATCCCGACGCCACCTTCATGCATCACAAGGATGGCGGGCCGCGTCTCGGGTACCAGACGCACTACCTTGTTGACGGCGGCAAGGCGCGGATTATTCTGAATGCCCTGGTCACTCCGGCGGAGACGAGGGAGAATGAGCCCTTCCTCGATCTGCTCTGGCGCGCGATCTTTCGCTGGCGATTGCATCCCCGACAGGTGACGGGAGACAAGACCTATGGCACCGCAGAGATTGTCGCCGCACTCGAAGGGGCCGGGATCCATGCCTATGTCGCATTGCCGCGACCGCAATCGGGCCAGCGCATCTATGCCAAAGAAGCCTTCACCTACGATCCGGATCGCGACGCCTATTACTGTCCGGCGAATGCCGTGCTGACGCGGCGGCAAACCTTGTACAGTCAGCGGATCATTCGCTACCAGGCCGATCCCGCGATCTGCAACGCCTGTCCCCGCAAGATGAAATGCACGACAAGCGATTATGGGCGATCGCTGCAGCGCTCCTTTGCCGAGGGATCACTGGATCGCGTCCGTGAATATCGGGAGACCGAGCCGTATCGGAAGGCGCTGCGCAAACGGGGTGTCTGGGTGGAACCGTTATTCGGGGAGGCGAAAGACTGGCAGGGGTTGCGTCGGTTCCGGTTACGCGGACTGATGAAGGTGAACACGGAGGCGTTGCTGACGGCGAGCGGACAGAATGTGAAGCGACTGCTGAGTGCGCGCGGCTGGGGACGCCGACCGTATCCGGGAGGAGCACTCGGGCTGGCAATCCAACCCTCCCGCTCCGTCGCGGGGTTGACGATCTGAGCGCGCGACTTCGAGCGCGCGCACAACGCGCCCTGCGCCGAAGGCACGAAAAAGGCGGCCACAATGTTGGCCGCCTTGTCATTTCGATGGCTCCCGGATCAGGATTCGAACCTGAAACCTAGCGGTTAACAGCCGCCCGCTCTACCGTTGAGCTATCCGGGAAGAGTGCCCGCAGGCCATATTCCCACGGGCGGCATCCTACCATGTTTCCGCCCGCCGCGCAAGCGTTACGCGGGCTTCGCCGCTAACTCGTCGCGGACGACTTCCGCATGACCCTGCGGCTTGACGTTGAGAAAGGCCGCCTGGACGATCCCATCGGTGCCGACGACAAATGTGCTGCGTGCGATGCCCATGTACGTCTTCCCGTACATGCTCTTCTCCACCCAGACACCATGCTGCTGGGCGGTCGCGGCGCCTTCATCGGAGAGGAAGAGGAACGGCAGGCCGTTCTTCTCCTTGAACTTCATGAGGGGCGGTATCGGGTCCGGGCTGATGCCAACGACATGGTACCCGAGACGGTCAAAATCGGCCTTCAGATCACGGAAGGCCACTGCTTCGAGTGTTCAGCCATCGGTATTGGCTTTTGGGAAGTAAAAGAGCACCAACCCGCGATGATCGCGCACGAGATCAGCGACGGAGTGCGTCGCGCCGTCCGTGCCCGTCAAGGCGAAATCGGGTAGTGGTGTACCAACTTCGGGCACCGTGTTTTCGGCTCCTGTCAATGACCCCTCCCTTCGTGGTGAGACAATCGATGGACCGCTGGCGGCGGACGTACACTATCAGGTTCTTCCACGGGCGGAAGTCCGCCGCCACCGAAAGCCTACTACTTCTTGACCGCTTCCGCGAATGCCTGCTCCATCTTGGTCTGGGCAGCCTTGGCGGCGTCCTGCGGCGACTTATTGCTGACGACGACATCCTGCACCATTTCGGAGAGGATGCGCTTCTGGCCCACTGCGCTCAGTTGCGTGAGGAGGTCAGGGGTCGCCTGCGCGGGAAGCCAGGTGGGCGTCGCTTGCACGATCGCCTGCGGGAAGGCATCGAAGTATGGGCGGTCTTTCCAGAACTTCGATGTGGCGAGGTCCTTGTACACCGGATACCAGCGCCCGCCGACTTTCTCGTAGACCGCCTGGACTTTTTCAGGCTGCATGATGTCGCGGATCATCGCTTTGCCCGCGTCCACCTGTTTCGAGGCGGAGAAGATCGACCACGACCAGGTGCCGACGGAACTGCCGTTGCCGCCGCCCTTGCCCTTCGGGTTCGGGGCTTGATCGGTATCCTTCAGGAGTTCCTTATCGTTCTGATCGAGGTAGGCGAAGATGGAGGCCGGGTTCCAGACGAAGGCGGCTTGCCGGGACTGATATGCCTTGTTGTTGCTGCTGTCGTCCCAGGCGGGCGAGTCCTGCGGGATGAGCTTGTCCTTCCACCACTTCTGCACGCGCGTGAGCGCATTGATCGTACCGTCGTTACTGATCGCGGGCTTGCCGTCTTTGTCCACGAGCGTGCCGCCATCGGCGCGCAGCAGTTGGGTGATGTTGCCGTCACCGTCCGGCGTACGACCGACCGTGAAGCCGAGGCCGAAAAGCTTCGGTGGGTCATTGAGCTTGCGCCCGATCGTCTCGACATCGTCCCACGTCTCGGGGGATTTTCGCGCGCCGGTCGCCTTCTGGACGAGATCGAGGCGGGTGTACATCACCGAGAGATCGGCCTGCATGGGGATCGAGAAGATTTTGCCATTCGCGGTGACGTACGGCAGGAGTTGCTCATACATGCCGCCGCCCAGCGCTTTGATGTCGCCGTAGACATCGGTCAGGTCCACCAGCCGGTTCTGCGCGGCGTAGTAGATCGTGTTCGTGCCACTGAGCATCACGACATCGGGGATCGCCCCCGTCTCGACGGCGGTGGAGACTTTCGTGTCGTAGCTTGAGCCATCGAGCGCGACGTACTCGACATCGACCTTGTTCGCCTTGCCCCAGTCGACCATCTGCTGGCCGAGGAGCGCATCGCCGTCCTTGGTGAAGGAGACGATACCCCAGACGGTCATCTTGCCGCTGAAAGACTTGACCGGTGTGGCGGCGCTGGCAGCGGTCGTTCCCGTCGTGCCGGTTGTTCCCGTCGTTCCCGGCGTACTGGCTGGTGCGGAACCGGCAGGCTTGGTCGCAGCGGCGCTCGTCGTCGCCGCTGCCCCACTGGTGGTCGCTGCGGCGGCTGTTGTCGGGGCCGCAGAGGCTGCCGCAGGCTTCGGTGTGTCCGTCGCACTGGAGCCGCCACAGGCAGCGAGGACGGCACCGATCGCGGCGGTGGCGGATACCGCTGCGGCACCACGGATCATGGAACGGCGGTTGAGACGGAGTGTGTCGAACCGATCGAGCATTGCCTTGTCCTCCACTTCATCGCTACGCGGCACCATAGTGCATTCCGGGAGAGCGGCGCGCCCTATCCCTTGACCGCGCCCCCGGAGAGACCCGATACGACCCATTTCTGCGCGATGATATAGATAGCGATGGGTGGGATAGACGCGACGAGCGACATCGCCATCAGTGCGCCCCACTGGAACACATCGCCATTAATGAGGCCCGCGAGACCGCCGGGAATCGTCTTGTGCGAATCGGTACCGATCAGCAGAGCGCGAAGAGGAACTCATTCCACGAGTTCGTGAAGGCGAAGAGAGCGATCACGGCGAGGGCAGGGAGCGCCAGGGGTACGATGATGCGCAAGAGCGACTGGAGCCGCGTCGCGCCATCGACCAGGGCGGCGTCTTCCAGTTCGGACGGAATTGTGTTGAAGTAGGAGATCGCCAGCCAGGTACAGAAGGGAACGGTAAAGATCAAATAGACGACGATCAGCCCCGACGTCCGATTTGTGAGGTGCAATTGTTTGGCGATCTGATAGACCGGGATGAAGAGCAGGCTGCCGGGTACCAGATAGGTGACGATGATCGAACGGGCGAAGAAGGTCCGCCCGCGAAAGGCCAGCCGCGTGAGCGCGTACGCCGCGAGCACACCGATGGCCATCGCAATCACCGTCGTGGAGACGGAGACGAGCAGGCTGTTCTTGAAATAGGTGAGAAAGCGTGTCTTGTGAATCACCTGGCTGTAATGCGTGCCGGTGAGGTGCTTCGGCACGAGGGACGCTTCCTGGTAGAGTTCGCGATTCGGCGTGATCGGAGGTCTTGACGATCCAGACGAAAGGGAAGAGCGTCCAGATCGTGAAGATTGCCAGTCCGAAGACGATTACCACCTTGCGCACGGTATACGTGCGAATCCGGTCCTCGCCCGGCGCTTGCGCGTGCTGAATGCGAGTCGCAGTCGTCACATCGTCCTCCCAGACACTCAAGAGCGGGTTTCAAACCACCAAGACACCAAGAACACGGAGAACATGAAGAGAGAAATAGCGTATTTCTCTTGGTGTCCTTGGTGTTCCTTGGTGTCTTGGTGGTTCATCTATTCGTCCTTATGAAGCGGGCGCTATGCGCGCGCGTCGGCGAGAGCATCCGCTTCGTGAGGAAGAAGATCGCCACGATGAAGATCGGGAAGAACATCACCGAGACCGCTGCCGCCGTGCCCAACTGGCTTGCGCCGTCGATGCCGATCTCATAGGCGAGCATCGGGAAGGTCATCGTCGCGTTCGCCGGACCCCCCGTGCGTGAGGATGAAGACGAAGTTGATGCTGTTCGCCGTCCAGATCGTCGAGAGCAGGGCGGTGATGATGATGACGGGCTCGAGGCTCGGCAGCGTGATGGAGAAGAAGCGCTGGAAGACATTCGCGCCGTCCATCGCCGCCGCCTCGTATTGCTCGCCGGGATCGCCTGCATCCCGGCGAGCAGCATCATCGTGTAGAACGGCGTGCCCTGCCAGACGACGACGGCGATCACGGACCAGAGCGCGAGACGCGGATTGGCGAGGAACTGCGTCAGGGTATCCTGCTGGAAATAATCGATGCGGATGAGATTGAGGAGGCCGCTCGGCGTGCCGTCGTAGATCCAGCGCCAGGTCAGCGCGGTAATCAGGGTCGGCATCGCCCAGGGGAGGAAGAGCATCGCGCGCATGACCATCCGACCGCGGAACTTCTCGTTGAGAAGCAGCGCCATGCACATCCCGAGCGTCGATCTTGATGCCGACCGCGACGGCGGTATAGAGGAACGAGACCAGAACGGACTTGCGGAAGACCTCGCCATATTGCTTGCCAACGAGCAGGTCACGGTAGTTGCGCAAGCCCGACCCACGTCGCCGGGCCGCCCACGACCTTGTGCTGGAGACTGAGGATGATCGCCGAGATGAACGGATAGGCGATCAACCCGACCATCACCACCGTGAGCGGCAGAGGAAGAGCCACGCCAGTTTCCAATCCCGCCCCAGCAGGCGCTGACTGACCGACTTGTTTGGCAGCGTCTCGGATCGCTTGCCGAGCGAGATCGTCGCCATGCGCGCGGGCTCCTTCGGTTCACGCGAATCGCCAGGCATCAGCTACCGGGCATTTCTCCACCGTCATCTTTTGGATCGTAGTCTTCTAGCGGCTACGATACGCGACAAACCAGCGCGCGTCAACGTGTGCGATTGCCCGAAACCGACTGCGAGGCGAAACCGGGGAAAACCGCAAAGGCGCGAAGGACACAAAGGGCGCAAAGAAGAGAGAAGAATAGGAGTCTTTTCCCTCTTTGCGTCCTTTGCGGTTTTCCCCGGTTTCGCCCTCGGTTGTCAGGCTTGCATCATCGCGAAGAGCGTGGTCACGGTGCGCCAGTTCGGCCAGTGCTCGTCCGGCGAGCTTCGTGTCGAAATAGGCGTTGGTCAGCTTCGTTCGCCCCGCGCCATTGGGAAGACGTAGGTAGACCTCCGCGCCGCGCACCGCGAATTCGTCTGGAGGGGATCGGTCGGGGTCGAGACTGGCGATGCGGTCTGCGGTCGGGCGGTCATCCAGGAAGAGAACGTGCAGGGTCTCTTCGGCCGCACCCGCCGCGATGAAGGGGTTGCTGCGCATGACCGCACCGAGTTGCGCGGTCGTTCGCTGCACGATTGGCACGCGATAGCCGGAGTGCTCGGCTATCCGCGCGCTGATCAGCGCAGGAAGCGATGCACTGACCTCATGCGCTGCCTTGAAGACCACGTTGCCGCTCTGGATATACGTCTGCACATCCTCGCATCCCGCCTCGACATACATATCCCGTAAGTCTTTCATCGGGAGCTTGTTCTTGCCCCCCACATTGATGCCGCGAAGGAGGGCAACATAGGTGTCGCGCATCGCGATCTCCTCTCACATCGCCGGTAGGAAGGCCACGCGATGCGGGGGAGGGGATGCCGTTTGCTCGCACCACGCATCGCTTGCCAACCCAGTATAACCCTCAGTATCGCCTCGATCAGGGGATTTTCAGGATGACGATGGGAATTTCGGTGCTCCTTCAGGAGCCGCATGAAGAGTGGTTCCCTGCGGTGACTTTCGTCGTGATTAGCACGAGGGCGGTCGGCAATAATTACCGCAATCAGACCGATGCGCATTGTCTCCTCGCGCATTACGCCCCGCGCGCGTGTTTCTTTCGCTGCGTGAAGCGGACGAGGCGTTGTCGATCGGACTATCGAAAGGGGATCAGATGTCAGACAGCGTGACGACCATCGAGAGCGACAAGGATACGCGCGTTAAGCGACGTGGGCTGGCGCCGGGGCCGCAGCCCTGGTGGCAACGCTTGCGACCCGGCAGGTGGTGCAGCCCGTGGCGGCCCATGACGCGCAGGATGTCCTCCTGGGCGGTCCAAACAGCACCGCGAATGCTACCTCGATCACGAATACGGCAACAAACAGCGCGAACGCCCTCGTCCTTCACAGCGATGCCTCGGCAAACGGCACTGGCCTCGTGGCAACAGGCAGTTCCTATGGAGTGCAAGGGACCGGTGCCACCTTCGCGGGTCTCTTTGGGGATACCTCCAACAGCAGCGGTGCCGGTGTCGTTGGCATTGCCCGATCATCGTCGGGCGGCATCGGGGTGAGAGGGAATTGTGAGGCCCCAGACGGGTTTGGTGTCAATGGAAGCTCACGGAGCGGGACGGGTGTCCTCGGCGTCGTGGGCCAGAAACCCAATGATTTTGGACCGCAGCCCGTCGGCATCTTCGGGCTCGCGACCACCGCGACCGGACTCGGCGGAGTCTTCCAGGGAGTGCGCGCGCCGCTCCGCCTCGTCCCGGTCGCCCAAGGCACCGGCAACCCTACCACCGGCACCCATCAGGTAGGCGAGCTCTTCGTTGACAGTGCGGGCGCACTCTTCTACTGCACGGCGGATGGCACGCCCGGAACCTGGGTCAACCTCAGTCGTCCCGCCACCACTCCCCTCCTCCTCCCACCGGAGTCACCAGTATCGCCGCAACCGGCGGCAGCGCGACGGCGCGGTCAGCCTCGTTGCCGGACCCAATGTGACGATCACCAGGCCGCTAACGCGATAACTATTGCCAGCACTGCCAGCACGGGTGGGGGGCCGTCCGGGCCTGTCCTGACGATCCTGCCCACGCCTGAACGCTTCGTCGATACCCGCAGCAAACTCGGTGGACTCCAGGGTCCGGCCGCAGCCAGACCGACCCACACCTTCACCATGACGGGACGAATGGCCAGAGCGGCAATGCGTCCCTGCAGGTCCCCGGATGCTGCGACGGCGATTGTGGGCAATCTCACGGTGGTAGGTGCGGCAGGCATCCGCTGGGGTCGTTCCTGACGGTCTGGCCGGGCGGCACTCAACCGACGGTCTCGAACATCAACTTCGGACCGGCCACGGTCACAGGAGCAGTCGCGAACTCGTTTGTCAGTGGGCTGACGAGTGTGAGCGGACACGGATTGCTGACTATCTTCAACCTGTCGGCGTGTGACTACATCCTCGATGTGACCGGCTACTACAAGTGAGCGATGAGCAATGAGCGATGAGCGATGAGCAACGAGTGCGAGCTACTGCTCTGCAAGCGCGCCGGATCACCCCGAAGAGGGAGCGCACTATGGACTGGCGGTGCGCACGAATCGGGCGGTGCAATACTCTGCCCTCACACGCGAACCACGCGAGGAGGAAGAGGCCGAATGCCCGGATGGGACATCCATTCTCATCTCTGGAGCCCTCAGCCAGCCGTGAACACCTTGGCGGATGGCTTTTCGTTTCCGAACGGAATATCCAGCGCGACATACTTACCCGGCATGAGATCAAACGTGACAACTCCGGTCCCGTTTGGCTTCAATCCGTCCATACCACCGTTCGCGGTGAACCACGGTGGTGGCGGCGCATCGGGCTTCGCCAGTTCCGCATTGACATCATCGATGGTCTTGTCCGCCGGGATGCCGCCAATGAAGAATGCGCGCGGGCCGCTTCCCTGGTTCGTGACACGGTACTGACTCTTGCCCACCGTTATCGTTGCGGGAAGCTCCAAGCCACTGGCGGCGCCGAGCGTGATCGCTCCCTTCCCCGCCGGAAGGGCACCCACCGGGCCGGAGGCCGCATTCACCTTGACAGGAAGGAGCATCCCCTTCGCAACATGCGGTTGGCCGTCCGGTGCGGCCACGAAACAGAGGAGGACGTACTTGCCTGGCTGGAAAGCGAGGGTTACCTCACTTGTCTTGCCCGACACGATCTCTGCGGGGCCACCCTCATAGGTGAAGATCGGCGGCGGCTCTCCGGCTCCGGACTGCTGAATCGCGGCCAGGATTTGCTCAAGCGTCACGCCATCGTTCAGGCGGACGAAGCTCGCTTCATGGTTTTCCTTACCAAGATTCTTCAGTTGGACCGTCGTTACCCTTGCGGGAATGCTGCCGAGCGTCTTGAAGCCGTACTCGACTGCTTCGATGACGAGCTCTGCCCGCCAGCCCCCGCCGTCACTGAACCCGCCGCGGTCGTCGTTCCCGCAGGTGCCGATCCGCTCGTCGTAACGGTGGTCGCTGCGGCATTGACTGTGGGGGCCACGCTCGTTGCTGCGGCATTGACTGTAGGTGCTGCACTTGTCGCTGCTCCGATTACGGTCGTTGCGGCGGCATTGACCGTCGGCGCAATTGCGGTTGCGGCACTCGCAACCGTTGGTGCGACACCGGAGGCCGCGCTACTCACTTGCGTGACCGCCGCGTTGACTGTCGGCGCTGCGCTCGTTGCGGCAGTGCTTGCAGTCGTCGCGGCTGCGCGCGGCGTATCCGTTGCCGAACTACCACCACATGCCGCGAGGATCGCGCTCCCTGCGATGCCGCCTGCCAGCGCGAGGAACTGGCGACGCTTGAGCACCCGCTGCACTGTCATACCTGATGTTTCCATCGCGCTCAGCGTCCGCAACCTGTTCACACGGTCCCTCCTTCGTGGTTGACCTTCTCTCCACAAGGGAATGAGCAGGAACTCACTCCGTCACTCTCACGGGGCTGACCATGCACGGCACGTGCCAGCGTCGGAGGTGATCTGTCGCTCCTACGGTCGGTGACCCTTGCGCATGTTGTTGTGGGATGAAAAGAATGCGATAGCGATGTACGAGGCAAGTGCGGAATGGATCAGCGCGAAGTACAGGCAAAATACGGCCGCCACCCGAAAGCAGCGGCGAAGGGATTCATACACGATCAGGGAGTCACGAGCTTCGGGCTCTTCGGATCAATGGGGTCCTGAGGATCGATGCCCGGTCGAGTCTCCCGATTTTACGCCTTCCTTTTTATCCTGGGGGCTATTCCCTTCGGGCTCCTGCGTCCCGCTTTTCGTTGGGGCGGTGTCGGCGTTGTCTGATTGCTGCTTCTCCGGCATCGGCTGGCCTCCATTGTGTGCGCTGTTCCCAAGGTAAGACGATTCCAGTGACGCAATCTCAGTGCCAAAGGACTTCCGCATGTCTTCCGCTTTTCGCTGAATTTGGCGCGCTGAGTAGCACTACTGCCGATTGATTGATAGGAGAACTCCTCTCACTCTCGGAAGTGTTGGTCTATTTTTCCTTACAGGGTAATG
>CAVXPY010000022.1:0-21255 GCA_963763655.1 uncultured Chloroflexia bacterium | reverse complement strand
ATTCCTCCCACGCTGCTCAGATCACTACTTGGTGCATCGAACGGCCTGAGCCAACATTTCTCTCTTCCCATCGCCCGTTACCCTAATTCGAGCGCACCTATCCTGCGGCCATTGCGCGCTCCACGTCGTAGCTCCAGATCCAGTCGAACCGGGCGATTGGCGCCTCCGGGTTGGCGCTCAGGCGCGCATTCCGCGCCTCCACCTCCGCCGGGTCCGCCAGTTGCGCCAGCCGCCCGGCCTCGCGCGACGCGGCCTGGATGGCGGCGGTGCGCTCCCGGCGACGGGCGGCGTACGCCTCGATCGCCCGCTGCGGATCATCGCGGTCCGCGGCGAGGCAGCGCGCCAGCACGTAGCGCATCCTCGATGCTCTGGCTGGCGCCCTGCGCCATGTACGGCAGCATCGGATGGGCCGCATCGCCCAGCAGCGTCACGCGGCCCCGCGTCCACGTTTCGAGCGGCGGCCGGTCGAACAGCGCCCACTTGAACACCTGCTCGGTGCCCGCAATCAGCGCCCGTACCGGCGGATGCCACCCCGCATAGTGCGCCAGCGCCTCGTCGCGGTCGCCACGCGCCGACCATGACTCCTCGCGCCAGTCGTCATCGCTCTGCGTGTTGCCGACCCAGTTCACCTGCCGGCCCCCAGCGACATAGAAGGTCACGAACTGCTGGCGCGGCCCCCAGAAGGAGTGGTGGCGCATCTCCAGCCCGGCCTCGTGCCCGACCGCCGCCGGCGCCAAGCCGCGCCAGGAGATCTGCCGCGCCCAGATCGCCCGGTCGGGGCCCGCGACGTGCTCGCGGACGACCGAGTGGACGCCGTCGGCGCCGATCAGCAGGTCGCCGGTCGCGTCGCGCCCGTCGGCGAAGCGGACTGTCACTGCGGTATCGCGCTGCTCGACGGAAATGCAGCGGGCGCCGAGGGTGATGTGCTCGTCGCCGAGGGCGGCGCGCAGCACGTCGTGGAGGTCCGCGCGGTGCAGATGGTAGAAGGGCGCCCCCCAGCGGGCCACCGCCTCCTCGGCGAGCGGTACCCGGCCCAGGAGCGCGCCGCTCTGCCAGTCGCGCGAGTCGAGGGAGAGGGAGACGACGCCGACAGCACGGAGCGCCTCGGCGAGCCCGAGTCCGTGCAGGACCTTGATGGCGTTGGGGCTGATCGCGACACCGGCGCCCACCTCCCGCAGGGCGCTGGCCTGCTCGTAGACGTGGACGTCGAAGCCGGCCCGACGCAAGGCGAGGGCGGCGGTCAGGCCACCGATCCCGGCACCGACGACGAGGATGCGCATGGCGAAGTCCTTTCCTCCATTCAGGGACTGCCCCTCAAGACACGCGCCGCAACGCCGCCGGAGACCGATGCACGAGAAGAGAATGATCCGCATGGTAGCGATCCACCCCGACAAACGCAAACACAGCACGGGCGGATAATCGCCTACATTAGTCCGACGAGTCCTTCCTCCTTTGCGATGTTCGGAAGCAGGTCGCTCATGTCGAGATAGCACCGCCCGCTGACCCACTCGTCCGATTGCTCGACGCACAACGCCGTCACCAGCCGCAAACAGGCCGCCGGGTTCGGGAAGATGCGCACCACCCGCGTGCGCCGCTTGATCTCCTCGTGCAGCCGCTCCAACCCGTTCGTGGTGCGGATCCGGGGACGATGCGCCAACGGGAATGCCAGACAGGCGAGGCAATCCTCGATCCCCTCTTCCAGCAGCCGCGCGACCGCCGGATGGGTCGGTTCCCAGCGTGCCGCCACCGCTTCCGCAGTCGCCATGCCTGCTCGCGCGTCGTCGCCGCGAAGATTTCGCGCAGGTCCGCTGCCAACTCTCTGCGTCGCCCCGCCCCGACCATGCCGACCAGATCCCGAGCGAAGTGGACCTGGCACCTGTTCCAACTCGCGCCCTGGAAATGCCGGTCAATCGCCGCCTTCAATCCCTTGTGGCCATCGCTCGTCACCAACCGCACCCCGCTGAGGCCACGCGCCTTGAGATCGCGAAACAGCTGATGATAGGTCGCTTCGCTCTCGGTATCGGCAACTTCGACCGCGAGGATCTCGCGATGCCCGTCCGCTCGGACACCCGCGACGATGAGCACGCCCTGGCTGACGACCTGCCCACCCTGCCGGACGTGCTCGTAGCGGGCATCCACGCTCAGGTAGGGATAGGTCGTCTCAGTCAGCGGGCGGTTCCGCCATGCGTCCAGGTCTGCGTCCAACTGTCCCGCCAACTCCGAGACCAGACTCTTCGAGAAGCTCGTGCCGCACAGCGTCTTCGGTGATCTCGCGCACTTTGCGCGTCGAGACGCCTTCGACGTACATCTCCATCAGCGCAAGCACAAGCGCTTTCTCGCTGCGCTGGTAGCGGGCGAAGAGCTGCGTCGAGAACGTCCCCTCCCGATCCTGCGGCACCTGCAAGGTGAGCGTGCCGACGCGCGTGTTCAGTTGGCGGGGCTTGTAGCCGTTGCGATAGCCCCTCCGCTCCGCACTGCGCTCGTAGGGCTCGGCGTGCAGATGCGCAGTCATCTCCGCTTCCAGCACCTCTTGGATGACCCGCTCCACGATGAACCGCAGGAAGTCCGGGTCATCGGTCAAGGTTGTGTTGCGCGGCACTGAGCGTCGCGAGATAGAGCGCCGTGCGCAATCGGCCATTTCCGGTATGCCCAATACGCCTCCGACCCCGCACGCTGGTACCGGACTCGTAGGGGTTCGGGGCCAACCCGGCGTATGCGACGGCTGCTTCCGGTGTCGGACAGATCGTGAAGTTGAGCGTCGTGACGAGCAGCCATGCCGCCGTGATCAACCCGACGCCTTTGATGCTTTGCAGGCGGGCCGCCGAGGCAGCCCAGGCGGCATCGGAAGCGAGCGCCGCACTCACCTCAGCGTCGAGCACCCTGATCTGCTGCCCCAGCGTCTCGATCAGCTCCTCCATGCGCGCCTTGACCGAAGCGACTACCAGGGGAGCGAACAGCATCGCGTGTAACTGATTCATGAGCTGCCGCTGCACATCGAGGAGGGCGTCACGCTGGGCAAGGCGTTGCTGCACTTCGTAATAGACGGTCGGAGGCGGTATCCACAGCGCGGGTTGGAGCAATGCTGCTAACTGCGCGAGGGTCTGTGCGTCAATCGCGTCGGTCTTCGCGCGCTTGAGCAGCGCCTTGGCGAAATGATGTGCCTGGGCCGGATTGATGACGCTCACCCGGTAGCCGGTGTGGACCAGTGTCGTGGCCAGAGCAATCCAATACGAGCCGGTCGCTTCCATCACGACATGGATCTCCGCGGCGGACACCGCCGGTCTGGCCGAGCCGCTCATGCAGCGTGGCAAACCCCTGCGGTGATTGGGCGAGGGTGATCGGGCGACTGACCGCCTCGACCGGTGCGGAGCCAGGCGGCGGCGAGGGTTTTCGCGGCGATATCGATCCCGACGAAGAGGGTGGACGATGACAGCGGTCACATGAGGCTCCTTTCCACGCGACGCAGGACAGCGGCGATTCCGCGGGCGGCCGTGACGTGCGCTCGTGATACGTGGTCGAAGCCACACGATACGGTTCACGCTCTGGCCGACCCGAGGTGATGGGGGACAATCTTCGCTACGCGGTCGGTGCCGCAGCTGTCACCGCGTCCTCACCATCACCCAGGAATCGGACCCTCCAAATATACGAGCGATACCGTATCTTCCGTAACACCGGGCCGTCTCGGACGGGGAAGCAGGCTGGAAGCATGCGACCACCATACTGTCCCACCTCGGCGAGCGGCCCCTTGACGGATCGCTCATCTTATAGTATGATCATAATATAAGTAGGCTGCTCCGTCGTCGGAGCGAAAACCGGGGGTGGGAGATATGGGAGATCAGGAATACGTCGGGCGTGTGAACGCCCACTACACACCCGAAAATCTCGCCGACACATTTGTCCGTGTCCTCGCGTCGTGGGGCAAGGAGACTGCCACGCTCGCACCCGCCGACTTGGCGCCGATCGACCAGTTCCATGCCGGCGGGCGCGGCGGCGACGCGTGCGCTCGCCGCTCTCGCAGGCATCGGCCCCACAACCCGCATCCTCGATGTTGGTGGGGGATTTGGCGGCCCCGCTCGCACGCTCGCCTCCTCGTACGGCTGCTCCGTCGTGGTGCTCGATCTCACCGAAGCGTACTGCAAAGTCGGCGAGATGCTGACCACACGCTGTGATTTGAGCGATCGGGTGTCATTCCGGCACGGCGACGCGCTCGCCATCCCCTATCCTGGACGCCGCGTTCGATCTTGTCTGGACGCAACATTCCTCGATGAATGTCGCGGACAAGCGGCGACTTTATACAGAAATCTTCCGTGTCCTGCGCCCGGGCGGGCATCTCGCCCTCTACGAGATCATGGCGGGGATACATCCTCCCCCCCACTACCCCGTGCCGTGGGCACGCGACGCCTCGATCAGCTTCCTCTCGTCCCCCGACGATATCCATGCGCTCCTGACCGCTACCGGCTATCGCACGGTCCATTGGGAGGACCTCACGGATGCCACGGTCGCGGCGGCGCGATCGCGCCCCACACCCGCGGAATCACCGCCGGGGTTACATCTCGTTTTGGGCGCGGATTTCCTCGAACGGGCGCGCAACATGATGCGGAATTTCGCCGAGCACCGGACGGCGCTCATTCGTGCGGTGCTCGAACGCCCGTAAACCGATTGTGGCGGCCTCTCTTGTCTCCGCCAGCTTCGACGGACAGCACCGCTTGCCGCGGTAACGGGGTGTACAGCATGGCACGAAAATGGCAAATTCTCTTCATCGTCTCGCTCGGCACATTTATGGGTAGCCTCGACGTCTTCATCGTCAATGTCGCCTTCCCGGCGATCCAGCGCGACTTCCCCGGCACGGGCCTCTCCGCGCTCTCGTGGGTACTCAACGGCTACGCGATCGTCTTCGCGGCGTTCCTCGTGCCGGCGGGCCGGATCGCGGACCGGATCGGCCACCGCCGCGCCTTTCTGATCGGTCTGCTCGTCTTCACCGGTGGCTCGGCCCTCTGCGGTCTCGCATTCGGCGCGCAGATGCTCGTCGCGTCGCGGGTCATCCAGGCGGTGGGGGCCGCGCTGCTCACCCCGACGTCGCTCGCGCTCATCCTCCCCGCGTTCCCGGGCAGCCAGCGCGCGCTCGCGGTCGGCGCGTGGTCGGCAATCTCCGGCATCGCCGCCTCGATCGGCCCGACGGTCGGCGGACTGCTCGTTCAGTCCAGTTGGCGCTGGGTCTTCTTCGTCAATGTGCCCATCGGCCTGATGTGTGCCGTCGCGACGATCCGTGTCGTCGGCGGCGAAGTGCGCGATCCGGAACCCGGCCCGCGCCCCGATCTGCTCGGTGCAGTCTTCCTCGCGCTCGGCATCGCGGTGCTGACGCTCGGCATTGTCGAGGGGCCACGCTGGGGATGGATCGGTATCCGCACGGTCGGCGCGGCGCTCACTGCCGCCCTCCTGCTCGTCGCGTTCGTCTCCCGCTCCGCCCGCCATCCGGCGCCGGTCGTCGATCTGTCGCTGCTGCGTATCCGCTCGTTCGTGATCGCGTGTTTCGGCACCGCGATGATCGGCGCGGGGCTGGCGGCGGTGCTCCTCAGCCTGATCCTCTTCATGACGACCAAATGGGACTACTCCGCGCTGCGGGCCGGCCTCGGTATCACGCCCGGCCCGATGATGGCGGGGACGTTCTCGATCCTCGGCGGGCGGCTGGCCAGTCGTTTCGCCCCGCGACTCCTCACCACAATCGGCGCGCTGGCCTTCGGGGCCGGGGGCGCGTGGTGGGTCGTCTTTGTCGGGCAGCAGCCACACTACGCACGCGAATTGTTGCCGGGGATGCTCCTCACCGGCGTCGGTGTCGGCCTGACGTGGGCGCCCCTGACCACCGTGGCCGTCGCCGCGCTCCCGATAAGCCGCTCTGCAACCGGGCTCGCGGTGTTGAGCATGGCGCGGCAGATCGGGACGGCCCTCGGCATCGCGATCCTCGTCGCGATCGTCGTCGCACCCACGCATGACACACCGATCGCGCTCTTTCGGCACGGTTGGCTGTTCATCGTCGGGGTCGCCGTGCTGGACGGATTCGCCGTCACTGCATTGCGCCTCGCGCCGCACGCCATTCCGAGCGGGGGCGATCTATCCGCGCAGTCCGGCCCCGCGCCGATCGGGCTCGAGGAGGGCATACCGGCGGCGCTGCCGTTCCGCTGAGCGGTCGCGCGGTCCCGATCCGTGCACATGTCACACGAACGGGGCCCATGGCATATGGTCAGCGGGCTGAGGAACGGTATGCGAACCGCGATGGCGCGCAGTAAGGCAGGGGAAGAGCGACGCGCCGGCAAGGGCAGTGAAGCATCGCCTCGGACGAGATAACAAAAACGCGCAACGGGCATCATCTCGTCACACTCTTCCAGCACAAGGGATTCCGCACGAGATAGGGACGCGCCGCTCGGCGCGCCGGAGCCGATCGTTGGCTTCGCGATCGGCCACGGCGGGGTCGCAAAGGGTCTCATTTGGGCGATGGTGGACGATCGCGGTTCGGCATAGCAATGAAGGGAGTTTACTGATGGCAACCGTCGATACCGCCATAGATACAAGCGTACGCGACGAGACGAGGACGCAGCGCTGGCAGGTCGTGCTGCTCCTCTTCGGCATCACCGCCCTCGTGGAGACGATCAGCATCAGCCACGTCTTCGCCTTCCTCCCCCTCTACCTGCGCCTCGTCGGCACGCCGGAGGCATCGGTCGCGCGCTGGACAGGCGTGCTGCTCTCCTGCGTCTTCATCGTCGGCCTGCCGCTCGTGCCGTTCTGGGGCGCATGGGCGGATAAGTACGGGCGCAAGCCGATCATCGTCAGGAGCGCCATCGTCGAGGCCGTCGTCGCAGGACTCGTGGCCATCAGCCATAACCGCTGGCAATTGGGCGCGAGCCTGTTCGTGATCGGCTTCCAACTTGGCAATACCGGCGTGATGCTCGCCGCCCTCCGGGCCACCGCACCCGCCAAGCGCGTGGGGCTGGCGATCGCGCTGCTCGGCATCGCCGGGCCGGTCGGCACCGCCCTCGGCCCGGCGGGCGGCGGGTGGCTCGTGGATCACACCGCGATCGGCCTGCGCGGCCTCTTCGTTATCGACGCGCTCCTCTCCGTCGCCGCCGCGACATTGCTGATCATCGCCTATCGGGATGTCAAACCGGGTGCGACGCCCATCGAGTCCGCGACCACGCTGGCGAAGCAATCCATTCTGAGTGTCGTCACGACGCCGATCAGCCTGCTGCTCTTCGTGACCTTCAGCCTCGTGCTTCTCGGACGGTCCGTTGTCCAGCCGTTCCTCCCCATCTTCGTCGAGCGGCTGCACACGAGTCAGATCGGGCTCACTTCCGCCATCGGCTTCGTCGTCGGTTCCTCCTCCCTGATCGGTGTGCTGCTCTCGCCGACAGCGGGCGCGCTCGGCGACAAGATCGGCTACCGCCGCGTCCTCGCCGTCGTCACGATCATCGCCGCAGCATCGCTCATCGCGCTCCCATTCGCGCCCACGATTCCCGCACTCGCGGTTGTCGTCGCCGTGTTCGGCGGCTGCCTGAGCGCATTCACGGCGATGGTCTACACCCTACTCGCCACGCTCGTGCCCGAAGAGCGGCGCTCGGCGACGCTCAACCTCGCCTTTTTCCCGTTCTATGTGGGATCGATCCTCGGCCCGTTCATCGGCGCACTGGCGGTCGGTGCGGGCTTGCGCTGGGTACCCGTCATCGGTGCGCTCCTGATCGTCGCGGGCTTCGGGGTGCAGCGCCGTCTGCCGCGGCCCGACAATGGTTCCCTGAAACCCCCGACGCATCGGATTAACGGCGAGGCGCGAAATCGCATACTGAGCGAGGAGAGGGTATGATGGCGATCATATAAGCATCGAGAGGAGGCATGTATGGCACGAACATCGAAAGCGGAGAAGGAGCGGACGCGACAGCGCGTCGTCGAGGCGGCATCGCAGGCATTTCGCGCCAACGGCGTGGCGGGAACGAGCATCCCCGCACTTATGGAGCGAGTCGGCCTCACGCACGGGACGTTCTACGCGCACTTCGCCAGCAAAGAAGCGCTCGTCGCGGAGGCATACGCGCGCGGCCTCAACGAGACGGTGGACAATCTGCTCCAGCGAGCGGAGAGTGCGCCGCCGGGCCATGAGCTGAGCGCCGTGATTAATCGCTATCTGAGTATGGAGCACCGGGACGACCCGGCGGGCGGATGCGTCCTCCCCGCGCTCGCGGGCGAGGTCCGGCGCGAACCGGCAGAGGTGCGCCATGTCTTCACGGAGGAACTGCGGCGCTATTTCGACCGGCTCGCGCCGCTGCTGCCTGATCGGGGGCGCCTCCGCGCGCCGATCGCGAATTGATCCTCGCCTCGGGCATGGTGGGCGCGGTGCTGCTGGCGCGGGCGGTCGATGACCCGGCGTTGAGTGACCGCATCCTCGACGCCTGTCGGGGCTTCTACACGGCGGCATTCGCTCCTCCTGCAGACCTGGGGAGCACGAACGACGAACAGGAGCGCACGAGCCGGTAGTCAACGGAGCATCCGCACGGCGCGTGAGCGGCAAGAACGAGAAGGAGACTCCCATGGCACTCCCAGTCACCGGCATCGGACACATCGCATTGCGCGTCACCGATCTCCAACGCGCGAAGCGTTTCTACACCGAATCGCTCGGCTTCACGCTCGCGGGGGAGAGCGAGCGCGCCTGCTTCGTCACGGTCGGCGGCGCATTCTTCGCGCTGATTGCGGGCACGGACGAAACACCGCCGAACGATCGCTTCGACCCCTTCCGCGTCGGGCTCGATCATCTGGCCCTCGCAGTCCCGGCGTCGGCGTTGCCGGAACTCAAGCAGCAGCTCAATGCGGCAAATGTGCGCAACAATGGGATCGAGCGCGACGAGCGCTCGGGCGCGGAGTCGATCACGTTCTACGATCCCGACGACATTGCGTGGGAGTTCTACGCCAGCGCGCGGTGAGCGGCAGGAGCAGTATGATCGCAAGGCGGTGGCGCAGGAGCTGACGGAGATCACCCGGCCATACATGGACCTGGTGGACCGGGAGTGCCGGGCGGTGTGGGAACTGCTGGGGCGGCTGCACAAAGAGGCGGGCACGCGGAGCATCCCGGTGATCGCCGTCTCGTGTGACGCGGATGAGCTGGTGCGCGTGCGCTGTGGCGCGGCGCGTGCTGCGAAAGCCGCTGTGCCTCCACGCCCTGCTGGACGCCATCGACGCGCTGATAGGCGAGGCGCAACTTCACCGTCGTGGCCGCCATCCGGCCGCTGCCCGCCGCGAACATCGTGCGGCGGCAAGTCTACGATCCGTACTGTTTAAACGGCATCCACGGGGGAAGTGACGCGGCGATCTCCCACGGAGGCGATTTTCACCAGCCTCACCGATTATGGTGACGACTGGTAGTGAGAATAGCCGAGGGTGTTGAAAATCGCCACGCGGTGGACGGTCGCTTCGCTTCATCTCGACTATAATCCCCCAATCAGGCTATTCGCTCATTCGGCACCGAGGATCGCATGTACGCGTCCAGCCCAGCGTCACCTCCCCTCGTCGGGCGTGATCGGGAACTCGACGTCCTGAGACGGCGGTTCGACGCTGTGGTTACTGGTCGCGGTGGACTCGTTCTCGTCAGCGGGGAAGCCGGGATCGGCAAGAGCGCCCTCGCGGAAGCACTGTGCGGAGAGGCGGCACAGCAGGGGGCACTCGTCCTGATCGGGCGCTGCTATGACCGCATGGAGACGCCCCCCTACGGCCCCTGGATCGAGCTCGTTCGGCCGCCTACCCCACGCGCAAGAGATGCCACCAATCCCTACAGCGTTCGCCACACCGGCGGGGTTGGGAGATCTCCAATCAGGCCGATCTCTTCCAGCGGGTGCTCGACTTCGTCGCCGTATGCGCCGAATCCCAGCCGCTCGTCCTGCTCCTCGACGATCTCCATTGGGCCGATCCTGCCTCGCTCGATCTCCTCCGCGTCCTGGCGCGCGCTGCCGTTGTCCTGCGGCTCCTTGTCATCGCCACCTACCGCAGCGATGGACTGACGCGTCACCACCCGCTCTATCCGCTGCTGCCTGTGCTCGTCCGCGAGGCAGCCGCTGTGCGGATCGACCTGCTCCCCCTCACCGAGGCCGATCTCCGCGCGCTCGTCGTCGGCCGCTATGCGTTGCCAGATCCCGATACGCATCGCTTGGTCACGTACCTCCATGCGCGCTCGGAAGGAAATCCCTTCTTCGTAGGCGAACTCCTCCGCACACTCGAGGTCGAGCGCGTGTTGCAGCACAGCACGGCGGGGTGGGTGCTCGGTGCTCTCTCCCGCGTCCGGGTCCCGACGTTCTTGCGCCAGGTGATTGATGGTCGGGTGATGCAGCTTGGTGAGGAGGCACAGCGACTGCTGACCGTAGCGGCGGTCATCGGGCACGAAGTGCCAGAACCCTTGTGGGCGGCGGTGACCGGTAGCGACGACGACAAGCTGGCAACGGTGATCGAGGACGCAATGGAGGCGCACATCATTGAGACATCGCCGCGCGGGCGGGAGGTGCGTTTTGTGCATGCACTAATCCGCGAAGCGCTCTATGAGAGCATCATCCCGCTGCGGCGCAGCACCTGGCATCGGCTGGTTGCCGAGCAGATGCTGTCGATGCCGGATGTCGATCCCGATGCGGTCGCGTATCACCTGCGACAGGCGGGAGATCCGCGTGCGGGGCTCTGGCTCTTCCGGGCCGGGGAGCGAGCGGAGCGCGCGTATGCCTGGCTGAGCGCGATCGACCGATACGAGGCGGCGCTGGCACTGCTCACTGACGAGACTCCCGGTGCGGAGGAGCGCGGCTGGCTGCTTTATCGTCTGGCACGGGTGCTGCGCTACAACGATCCATGGCGCGGCTTGGCCTACCTCGATGAGGCGGCCCGTGAGGCAGGACGACATCACGATGCGCTGCTCGGGGCAGTCGTGCTGTTCAACCGCGGATTCATGTTATGCAGCGTCGATGACTACCGGCAGGGCATCCCTGCAATGGAAGCGGGGTTGGTGGCGCGCGAAAGGCTGGCCGACATCGACATGACGCGCATCCAGTGGGAGCCCGGTGTGCGGGGAGCGCCGCGCGGTACGCTGGCGTACTTCCTTGCGGAGGTCGGACGCTTCGACGAGGCCCGCACGATAGGCGAGCGCCTGACACAACGCGGCATTGGGGCCGTGGGGGGCGATGCCTATAAAGCGCTGCGCACCGCGTATGCAGCGTTGGGCAGACCCGACGATGCCCGCGTGGCCTTCCAGCACAGCTACACCGCCTATCGCGGCGCCGGACATTATCTGCAAATCTGGCTGACGATCGCGGACCAGATCAAATACATCGCAATCCCGTACGAGGCGGACAACCCTGGGGTGCGGGCTCTCCTCGCGGACGAAGCGGAGGAGGTATATCGACAGGCGAGCGGGGCGAGCGCGCACGACTCCTCGCGGTGGGCACGGACGCCGGTATATCTGCTTGAAGGAGGATGGGACGAGGCCGAACGCGGGGCGCAAGAGTGGCTCGCAGGGGGCAGATGGCAGTTAGAGGCGTTGCCGACCGTCGGCTGGCTCGCCTACCACCGCGGCGACCATGAGCACGCGTGGGAACGGGTCCGGGAAGGGATTCCGTCGCTATCCACGGTAGTACCGGGTGAGGCATCGTTTCTCCCATCACTCGAACTCCTGCGGCTGGCGGGAGTCCTGGCGATCGAGGCGGGCGACATGTCCGCAGCACGTGACTGGCTGGAGGCGCACGACCGCTGGCTGGCATGGAGCGGCGCGGTGCTCGGGCGCGCGGAGGGTGCATTGGGCTGGGCGGCTTACTACCGGGTGGCGGGCGAGGTGGATACTGCCAATCAGCGCGCAAGCGAGGCGCTCGCTCACGCCTCCGAACCGCGTCAACCGCTCGCCCTGCTCGCCGCCCATCGACTCCTCGGTGAACTGGCCACCGATGCGAGACGCTATGAGGACGCGGTGGTGCATCTGCGGCAATCGCTACTGCTCGCCGACGCCTGTGCCGCCCCCTTCGAGCGTGCACTCACCCTGCTCGCCTTCGCCGAACTCCATGCCGCCATAGGGGAACGTGCGCATGCGACGACTGATCTGGAAGAGGTGCGCGCCATCTGTATGCCGCTCGGCGCGCAGCCGACGCTGAGTCGTGCCGATGCGCTCGCCGCGCGGCTTGCTGCGACGGAAGAATCGGCTCCTGCATACCCGGCCGGGCTGTCCGCGCGCGAGGTTGAGGTGCTCCAACTGCTCGCCCGAGGCCGTACGAATCGCGAGATCGCCGATGCCCTGTTCCTTAGCCCGAATACCGTTCGCATCCACGTGACGCATATCCTCGAGAAGACGAATACCGACAACCGCGCCGCGGCGGCCGCCTTCGCCCAGCGGTACGGCCTCGCGTAAATCCCCCGTTCCCGCAGGGATCGTCATCCCGATAGCACATCCGGACTATCGCCGTTGGTGGCAGTGCCGCGCGGACGAATAGCACGTCCGGTAGATGGCGCCGTGCCCGCGGCTCCCTAGAGTGGGGAGTGTCGAACAGTCGCGCGGAAGGAAGCACAAAGGAGCACGGCGATGGCAGCGAACATGACGGAAACGCGGGTCGAGGAGACGACGGTCATCGAGACGAGTGAGGGACGGGCGCGCGGAGAGACGTCGAAGAAAGCCGGATTCGTCGGGGCAATCACGATCGTGGCGGCACTGCTGCTGGCCGGGGCGGCAATGTACGATCGGCACTCATCCCACCGAGCTCTCACGCACGGCAATGGCGTTGCCCAGACGAGATCCCTGGAGAGCAACACGACCGACCTGCCCGATGCGGTTATGCCGCAGCTGGCGTGCGCATACATTCCCAACATCGCCTTCCCGCTGTATGACGAGTTTGGGCATCCGTTCGGTACCTCTGCGAAGGAACTCACGGGCGGAGCAGCGAATAGTCAAGGATGCCTAGTGGCGGCTCCGTACATGGAGGATTTCACGCCGCCGACCGGCCAGAATCGCTAGCGATCGAGAGATGACCTGCACCATGGCAATCCGGGGTTGCGGCGACTGTAACAACGAGGAGGATCACAATGTTCGACAACAGCTTGACCGGAGCAGTGGGGTTCGCGATGCACGAGGATCAGTTGCGGCGGGCAGCGGCGAATCTGCGGATCATCGAGGCGGAGCAGGCGACAAAGCGGAACCCGGTGCGGGAAAGAGTGGCAAAGGCGCTCATCGTCCTCGCGAGCAAGCTAATGCCGGGGACGGCCCCACGGACGCAGGTAACATGAGATCACGTCGGCACAGCGGTGCGACACGCAAGGGAGCATTCCTCCACCGCGTCCCGTACGCCGCCCAGTGTTACAAAAAGGAGGGTTTTTGGTACTCTCCGCCGGCGGGCCGTTCCCCGCCGGTTTTCCCTTGTTTTGGCGTCACGAAAGCCGTCCCGTTATCTACGTCTCATTACTTGCATTCGTCGCTGATTTTTGAAACAATCAATCCATGACCACGATCGTCGGCTATGCCCGCGTCTCCACCTTCGAGCAACTCCTCGATCTGCAGCGCGATGCGCTGAATGCCGCCGGGTGTACGCGCATCTTCACCGACACCGCCAGCGGGGGACGTAGCGACCGGTCCGGATTGCAGCAGGCGCTTGATTATGTCCGGGAAGGCGATGTGCTCGTCTCTGGCGACTGGATCGGCTGGGTCGCTCCCTCAAGTACCTCATTGAGATCATCACCACACTCAATGAGCGGGGCATCGGCTTCAAGAGCCTGACCGAGCAGATCGACACGACCACGAGTGGGGGCAAGCTGATCTTCCATGTCTTCGGTGCCTTGGCGGAGTTCGAGCGCGACGTCATCCGCGAACGCACCCAGGCAGGACTCGCCGCGGCGCGTGCCCGTGGCCGCATGGGCGGCAGGCCGAAGAAGCTGGACGGCGCGAGCAAAGCGGCGATGGCGCAGGCCTTGTACGACGACCGGACCCACTCCGTCGCCGACATCTGCAAGACGCTCGGGATCTCCCGCACCACCCTTTACCGGTACATCCACATCAAACAGCTAGATCAAACGCCTTCCGACGCTTCTTGATACCTGTTTATCGGGGCAGCGGCGTCTGCTATGCTCGACCTCGCGAGGAGACCAACACATGAGCGACGACATTAGCGACATCGTGGCCTTCTACGACGACGAGTACGACGAGGATGCGCGTCTCGATCGCCACCAACTCGAGTTCGACCTCACCATGCACGAAGGGAAGAACGAATGCGGACCATCTACGTCGTCCAGCACCCCGAGGCAACGCACCACGTCGATCGGGTGGTCGGTGGATGGTTCGACTCGACGCTCACCCCGCGCGGCGAGCGCGACGCCGACGCCATCGCCAGGGCGTTGCGCAACGCGATCCCCGCATCCGCCGCACCGCAGCTGTTCTCGTCTGACCTGCGACGCACCAGCCAGACGGCCGCGGCGATCGGCGCACTCCTGGGCGTGACGCCGCTCCTCGACCGCCGGCTGCGTGAGAAGTCCTACGGCGAGGCCGAGGGACGGCCGCAGGAATGGCTGGACCGAGCGATTCGTCCCACCGCCCGCGGATGGTGACCGGATGAACCACGACGAAGGTGTTGCCGGCGCCGAGACCAAGGCCGCGTTCGCGGCGCGCGTGTACGCGGCCATGGAAACGATCCTGGCAAGCGATTGCGCGCACCAGATCGTCGTGACGCATGGCTTCGTGGTCACGTTCCTCATCGCGTCGTGGATCAAGATGCCGATCGCGTCGGCCGGCTACGTCAACTTCCGTGCCGCCGCCGGAAGCATCACGGTGCTGCGCGAGGACGACTATTTGCACAATCGCCAGGTGGCCAGCCTCGGTGACACCCGCCACCTGACCTCGTGATGCGCGCATCTCCTAAGACAGCGGTTGGTCACCGGAACGGATCTATCTGATCGGAAACGCGCTCGCTCCACGCCGATGATTATCACCAAACCTGCGCAAACTACCCGAGGAGCCCGCCCCATAGCCGAGGGAGACGCCGATGCTCGGGCCACCGAAGACACGGGACCTGCATCGTCCCGTGCTCATCTCTGTCGAGTCCTTTGTGCCGAAAGACCATTTCTACCGGCATCTGCACCGCGTCCTCGACCTCTCCTTTGTCCGGGAGCTTGTCGCGGACCGCTACGCAGTGGTGGCCGTCCCTCGATCGATCCCGAGGTCTTCTTCAGACTGCATCTGATCATGTTCTTCTCCGGGATCCGCTCCGAGCGCCAGTTGCTCGAACAGGCGACGTATAACCTCGCGATGCGGTGGTATGCGGGCTACAACATGGACGAGCCACTGCCCGATCACTCCTCTTTGAGCAAAATCCGTGCGCGATTGGGACTGCCAGTTTTCCGCCGCTTCTTCGAGGTCATCACCGAGCAGTGTGTCAAGGCGGGCCTCGTCTGGGGCGACGAACTGATCTTCGACGCGACGAAGGTACGCGCCAACGCCTCGATGGACTCGCTGATCCCCCGCTTGCAGCTGCTCACCGAGGAACACCTCGCACAACTCGAACCGGCGGATGCGCCTACCACGCTGTGGGAGCAGAACAACGCGCGCTGGGATCTCTTGGAGGAATGTCGCCTCGACCCCGCCCGGCCATCGGTCGACCGCTACGAGCGCAAGAGCGACCGGCAGGTGAGCACCACCGACCCGGACGCGGTCGCGATGAAGACGCGCGGCGAGCGGGCGGCGCTTGGCTTCCACAATCACTACGTCATCGACGGCGGCAAGGCGCGGGTCATCCTCAACGCCCTCGTGACCCCTGCGGATGTCATGGAAAACACGCCCATGCTCCCCTTGTTGCGACGGGCGATGTTCCGGTGGAAAGTGCGTCCCAGACAGGTGATCGGCGACACGACCTATGGCACGGCGGACAACATCCGGGAACTGGAAGAGAGCGGGATTCGCGCGTACGTCCCGCTGCCCGACTGGGAACAGCGCACGCCCTACTTCGGTGCCTCCCTATTCACGTATGATGCCGAGCACGACCGCTACATCTGTCCGCAAGGGGAAGTGCTGCGCCGGCGAAAGACCAGCTACGGCGAGGAGAAGGTGATCTATCGCGCCGACGCGGCGGTCTGCAACGCCTGCCCGGTAAAGGGGAACTGCACGCCGAGCGACCACGGGAGGCAGATCGCGCGCCCCTTCGACGCCGACTACCTGGACCGTGTGCGTGGCTATCACGCGACCGAGGACTACAAGCGCGCGATGCGGAAGCGCAAAGTCTGGATCGAGCCGCTGTTCGGTGAGGCGAAGCAGTGGCACGGGATGCGGCAGTTCCGCCTACGCGGGCTCGCGAAGGTGAACATGGAGGGATTGCTGATCGCGGCGGGACAGAACCTGAAGCGGCTATTGAGCGCGAGAGGCTGGGGACGGCGGCCATGGCCCGATGGGAGTGCCGGTTTCGCCGGTTTGCGACCACAAATTTGCGTACTGCCGCTCTGAAGTGCTGTTCCCGCACGGTTTTACGGAGAATCGTCGGCGATTCCCATCAATCCGACCTCATTCCGGTCCGTCGGCTACCGCATTTTTCACCGAGCTGAGCCCTTTCCGGAATCAAACTACGAAAGTCTGCGCAACAAGAGGAGGCCATGGCGCCGTACCGGCTTTCGCATTGAGGGAATCGGCGTTCCAGCCGCATAGGGCGAGCGCTAGGAGCCGCTATTCCACGGGTTCGGCCAAAAAAACGGGGATGATGCGGTCGGTTTTGGCCTGGTACTCTTGATACGGCGGGTAGGCTGCCACCGCGAGCGCCCACAGGCGCTGTCGTTCATCCGGGTCGCTGACCTCGCGAACCCGCATCATATAGACCTCGGTCTCGTCGCGGATTTCAACATTCGGGTCGGCCTTCAAGTTGTGATACCACAGGGGATGCTCGGGTGCGCCACCCTGCGAGGCGACCAAGATATAGTTCCGCCCATCGGTCACCTTCATCAGTGGCGTTTTGCGGATAGCCCCGGTCTTCCAGCCACGGTTGGTCACTATAATGACCGGCATGCCAGTATCTCGCAGGGTCAAGGCTTCGGTTCCGCCGCTGCTCTCGTAGTGCTCAACTTGTTCTGCCACCCATGCCCTTGGGCTGGGCTTGTATTCGCTCACTGTGGCCTCCTTCTGCCGTTGTGCTTTTCGACGAGCCGCGCGAAATCTGACCCGGTGCGTTCAGACGCTTATAACATATCTTGAAGCTCGGATTCGCGCGTCGTTCTCTCCCGGGGTCACCCCCGGCGGTCTCAGCCAGAACATAGGTTCCTTCTGTCGGTAGTTCCCCGCGACAGTAAAAGGCGTTGGGCTAGAGAACGTGCTACGAGGGGCAAACTAAAGCGGCATTTGACGCGAGAAAGTGCCGAGAATCGACAGAGACGGAACTTTCTCTCGTTTCCAGAGCCCATTGACCGCCGCTGAGCGCCGTCAAGCGGGAAGAAAATCGTGGAAGTGCCAACGCCAATCACCAAGTCGGTACTTTCATCGGCTGCGGACCGCTCGGAAGAGAGCGAAGCGGTGGCTACTTTGCCCCTGGTGACACGTTCTCTAGCTTATGGCCCGGTACATTGGAGCGATCCCTGCTGCACTTTCACGAGCCGCTTTACCAGCGCGAGGCCCAGCCCCGTCCCCCCTCGATCGGGGAGGCCTCTCCCGGGGTTATCGGGCCGAGATGGGCGCAGAAAGTAGCGCCGCAGGGGCGACATCGGGGATTACCCCGGGAGCAGATCGCAATAGTAGAAACGGCCATCCCGCAGCACAACCTCCCCGCGAGCCCAGGCGATGCGCTCCGCGAAGAGCGGGCCGTCGTACACGAACGTGTGGAACTCCCCGGTCTCCCCGCATGGATCGACGCCGGGCGGCAGGTCGGCGAGGAACGACCCGTCGAACACCCTCCCCGCCCACTCCTCACCGAGGGCCCGCGAGTCGACACAGACGGCCATCGCCGCGAACCCCGCCGCGACGAACGTGCGGGCGAGCTGCGCGGGATCCCCGCCCCAGAGCGGGAACACCACCCGCATCCCGGCTTCCGCGAGTTGCCCCTCCCGATACCGCCGCACGTCCGCCAGGAAGATATCGCCGGAGGCGGCGATATGGATCCCGATGTCCTGCAGCCCCGCGCAGGCGCTCGCCATCCGGGCGGCGTACTCCGCGTTGGAGCAGTCCCTCGGGATGGGCACCTGCGTGAGCGGCAGCCCCACCGAGCCCGCCTGACGCTCGAGCAGGGCGCGTCGGACGCCGTGCATGCTCACGTGGTCGTATCCCTCGGTCACCGTGGTCAGCAGCGCGGCGACCTCGTACTCCCCGGCCCTGCGGAGCGCGTGCAGCGCGAGCGCGCTATCCTTGCCCCCGCTCCACAGCAGCACGACCCGCTCCATAGCGGCGATTCCCCTTTCCCGCACCAAGGGCGACAGCTATCCGATCACCGCTTCCCGAACTCTTCCGGATGGCGCGATTGGCGAGAGAGTACCCGAAGTGCCAGGAGGTAGCGAGGGCGACGGGGCCGGCCGCGACGCGAGGTCCGGACCCTTCATGGATGCCGCAAATGGATCATGGCACGATCGAACTGACGGCGCCTGCCGTCCACAGCCCCTGCGCCGACGTACATCATCCCCGATATTTGACACTTGGACCCTTGACCTATAGCCTAGCGTCAGACATTCTCGTAGATTGGAACTTACATAGAGTGAAAGGAGAACGCCGCCTCGGACCCGGTTTCGCGCTCGTCGTCCGCATCGGCCGCGTTGGCCGCGGTCATGGTAAAGGGGGTAAGGGTCATGCGTCGTTACCATCGCCCACTCGGTCTCGCCGGTGTCATTTTCGCGCTCGTCGCGCTGCTCGCCGCCCCGGTCGGCGCGGCATCGCCCCCCGTCGCCGTCTCCGGCCCCAGCCCCTTCGCCGCCTGCACGATCGGCGGCCCGGGGACCAACTATCTCAACGCCGAGGTCGAGCCCTGGGTCGCGGTCAACCCGACCGACGCCAAGAATTTGATCGGTGCGTGGCAGCAGGATCGCTGGTCCAATGGCGGCGCGCACGGCCTCGTCGCGGGCTACTCGACCGACGGCGGCAAGAGCTGGGGCGAGACGCCACTGCCATTCAGCGCCTGCGCCCCCGGCGGCCTGCCGTACGAGCGCGCCTCGGACCCGTGGACATCGATCGGCCCGGACGGCACCGCCTACACGATCTCGATCTCCTTCAACCAGTCCAACAACGACAACGCCGTCGCGACGGCCACCTCCATGAACGGCGGGAAGACGTGGGGCAATCTCGCGCTGCTCAAGGCGGACACCGGCACGACGCAGTTCTTCAACGACAAGGAGTCGGTCACCGCCGACCCGAAGATCGCCGGGACGGCCTACGCGGTCTGGGATCGCCTGCAGTCGCCGAACGCCAACCCCTATGCCGACCGGCACGCGCACGCCTACACCGGGCCGAGCTTCTTCGCCAAGACGACCGACGGCGGGAAGACCTGGAGCCCGGCGGCGATCATCGTCGACACGGCGCAGAACAACCAGACGATCGGCAATCAGATCGTCGTCGACCCGAGAAACGGCACGCTGTACGACGTCTTCGACCTGATCGTCAGCACGGGGAGCAACAGCGACACGCCGCACGGCTACAACGTCGCCTTCATCAAGTCGACCGACGGCGGCGCGACGTGGACGAAGCCGCAGATCATCAACACGCTGCAGTCGGTCGGGGTGCCGAACACGCGCACGGGGGACATCATCCCCGAGCCGGCGATCGACCCGGCGACCGGCCGGTTGTACGTGGTCTGGCAGGACTCGCGATTCAATGGCGGCCACTACGACGAGATCGCCCTCTCAACCTCCGGGGATGGCGGGACAACGTGGGGCGCACCGGTGCGGGTCAACGACGCGACCGGGCAGCCGGCCTTCACGGCGGCGGTGGCGGTGAATAGCACGGGCGCTGTCGGCGTGTCGTACTACCAGTTCGCCAGCTCTGCGGCCACGCTCCCGACGACCTACAACCTGAAGACCTCGGGGAATCAGGGGGCGACGTTCGGGGCGGCGACGACGCTGAAAGGGCCGTTCGACATGACGACGGCGCCGAACGCGCTGGGCTACTTCGTCGGCGACTACGAGGGGCTGGTGGCGATCGGGACGAGCTTCCGGGCGTTCTTCGTGGCGACGAACACGGGCAACACCGCGAATCGCACCGACGTCTTCACCACTGGGACGTAGCATCTCAGCGATGAGCGATACGGGGGCGGGATCTCTTTCCGCCCCCTTCCCACGCGACACACACCGCCACGCGTCCCGGAAACGGGGTGCCTTGGGGAACGAAAACCTTACGTCAACGAGCATAGCAAGGAGCGTCTGCCCCGAGCGAGGCCGCTGCCTTCGGGTGGCGGCGTTCTCTTTGTCCAGACAGGCACAACGCAGTCACAAGCCCAAAATGGCTCCTCTATGAGACGCAAGGAGACAGGCCAGGCACAGGGTCAGAAACCCAGTGAGGGCGGTTCCATCAGTCGTCTCACAATCAACGTCTCGCAACGCGCAGCATTGCGTGCCTTATGAGATCGTTCGTTCTCTCCTTGCGTCCAGTCGCGCGGGCTAAGCGTACTTTAGTTGACGTTTCGTCAATCGACCCCATATTGGTCAGCCGCGGTTATTGCGACGCCGCACGAGAGGTTCTCCGACGCGTCACGATCTGGCTCTGCGACCGGTATGAGCAAGGAGTCGGGATCGCAGGCCACGAGGCAACCGAGGAAGTCGAGACGATGATGCTTCTCGGCTATTCCTTTAGCACCGTCGATGTCACCGAAACGCACAGCAGCCTGCTCGCGGCTGCACTCTGTGACTTGGCCGCATATTTTGGTGACGCGGACCTCTACTGCGATATAGTCAACGATATCAAGGCATCCCATATCTATCCCGAGTACTGGCAGCCGCAGGATAGCGTTGGCGTGTGCGGCATCGAGAGCGCGGATGTGGTTCAGATTCCCCATGTGGAGTTCAACGATGCGTTCACCGACTTTGCCCGCTACCAGCACGGACCGCATCTGATCCAGGAACTCGATAGGTTCGAAGTGGCAGACGTCTTCGGAGCGACCTCGCTCGTCGCCCTGATGTTGCTGTTGCGGGATCGGTACTTCCCCAAAATGTGGCCGCAGTTTATCTGAATTCATTCCGGTAGCGCCATTGAGGATGGAAATCGCGTATAGCGGCCGCGACGTCGTCCCAGAATCCCCACTGTGCGACGCAGAAAAGCGCGGTGCATCGAGAGTGATA
>CAVXPY010000021.1:0-211810 GCA_963763655.1 uncultured Chloroflexia bacterium | reverse complement strand
ACTGCTGGCGAAGTCCGGACGGGTGCTGATAGGCTGTCCTCCTCGACCGTTTCTGCGCAGGAAGGGGGATCGCCATGCTCCGCCCACAGCCCATTGGCCCTGTCCCTATCGAGACCGCCCGTATCGCCCACGCGGCTTTCCCCAAAGGCCATCCCTATCTCCGTCTCACGGATGAACTCGGTTCCCTCTTCACTGACGAGACCTTTGCCGCGCTTTTTCCCACGCATGGCCACCCCGCCTTCGCACCGTGGCGCCTCGCCCTCGTCACGATCCTCCAGTTCGCCGAGGGGCTTGCTGATCGCCCGGCCGCGGACGCGGTGCGCAGCCGGATTGATTGGAAATACGTCCTGCGGCTCGACCTGGCCGATTCTGGCTTCGATGCTTCGGTCTTGTCCGAGTTCCGTACCCGCCTGATTGAGGGCAGCGCAGAAACGCTCTTGCTCGATACCGTGCTCGGTTGGTGCCGTGAGCAGAAACTCCTGACAGCGCGCGGGCGGCAACGGACCGATTCGACGCATGTCCTCGCCGCAGTGCGCGCCCTCAACCGGATCGAAGTAGTCGGAGAGACGATGCGCCATGCCCTCAACAGCCTCGCGGTCGTCGCTCCCGATTGGCTACGAGGGCACGCACCGCCGGACTGGGTTGCGCGCTACGATCGTCGTGCCGAGGATGATCGGCTGCCCGCGGCCAACGCCGCGCGTGAGACCCTCGCGCTGACGATTGGTGCCGATGGCTATGCACTTCTCAGGGCAATCTACGCAGTAAGCACGCCGATCTGGTTCCGCGAGGTTCCGGCGGTGCAGACGTTACGCCAGGTGTGGGTGCAGCAATATCAACTCATCGAGGGGAGCGTCCAGTGGCGTATCGCAGACAATATCCCGCCTGCGACGATCTTCATTAGTTCGCCCTACGACCGCGACGCGCATTACGCCAAGAAGCGCACGACGCAATGGGTTGGTTACAAAGTCCATGTCACCGAAACCTGCGCGGACGACTTGCCCCAACTGATCACCGATGTCGAGACGACACCGGGGCCGACCGCCGATGGGGAGATGACGCCGGTGATCCACGCGGCTTTGGCGGAACGAGCCTTGCTCCCCGCCACCCATCTCGTTGATACCGGCTTCCTCGATGCGGCGCTGTTGGTGAGTAGTCGCGAGGACTACCAGGTCGAACTCGTCGGACCGACCCGGAGCGATTATCACTGGCAAGCACGAGAGGGGACGGGCTTTGCGGTCGCGCATTTCCAGGTGGACTGGGAGCAGCAGCACGCGACCTGTCCTGCCGGACACACGAGCATCAGTTGGACGCCTGCCGTGGACAAACGGACCAATCAGGTGATCAAAATCAAGTTCTCCAGTCGCGATTGTCGCCCCTGTCCGCACCGCAGTCTCTGTACCCGTTCGCAGGTAAAACGCCCGCGGCGCACGATCACGGTGCGTGCGGATGCGGAGTTTCATGCCCTGCAGTCAGCCCGCCAGCGGGAAGGCACGAAAGCATTTGCCGCAGCATATGCCAAGCGGGCGGGGATCGAGGGAACACTCTCGCGGGGCATTCGCACCTGTCGGCTGCGCCAGATTCGCTACATCGGCTTAGCGAAAACGCGATTGGGACATCTGCTGACAGCGGTGGCACTGAATTTCTTGCGGTTGGGCGAGTGGTTCACCGACATTCCCCGTGCCAAGACACGCCGTTCGCCGTTCGTCACGTTGATGGCCGCATGACCGATTCCGACTTCGCCAGCAGTATCGAGATCGCGGGAGAACCCCCATGTCGTGACGTGGTGTGCATTGTCCCTGATCGCCCAACTACGCACGGAACTACCCACCGGCATTCGTCGTCTATGCATTGCAGACGCCTGCCACCCATGAAATACTGGGGTGAGGCGGACGACGATACCGCACCGATACGGGTGAATGAGAGATGCGCACAATGACGGATCGCCGCCCGGTCCCAATCGCCGCAAGCCGCCAGGGGGCAGCGCGAGAGGGCCACACCACCATTGCCTTCGGCGATCTCCTTCGCCAGTTTCGGGTTGCCGCCGTGCTGACCCAGGAAGAGTTGGCTGCACGCTCGGCGGTCAGTGTGCGCTCGATCAGCGACCTCGAACGTCACTTGCGGATCCGGCCACAGCGCGAGACGCTGCGAATGCTCGCTGACGCACTCGGTCTGAATGACGATGAGCGTCAGCGCTTCGATGCCGCCGCGCGTGCGCCCGCCGTCGTGCCGCCACGTCTTGTAGTGCGCGATGTGCCGCCGAGTAATTTGCCCGTTTCCCTGACGCCGCTGATCGGTCGGGAAGCCGATCTGGCGGCGATTGCCGCACTCTTAGGCAATCCCGCGACGCGCCTCATCACAGTCACCGGGGTTGGAGGCGTCGGGAAGACCCGCTTCGTGCTCGACGCAGCGAGCGCTGGCCTCCCGCTATTTCCTGATGGCATTGTCTTCGTTCCGCTCGCGGCGATCCGCGATCCCGCCGTTGTCCTCTCCGCGATTGCCCAGACCTTCGGGCTCACGGAACGCGGAACGCGGGGGTTGCGTGAATCGCTCGTCGCGTATCTAGACGGGAAGCAGATGCTTCTCGTCCTCGATAACTTCGAGCAGGTGCTCGGGGCAGCGGTGCATATCGCGGCTCTGCTCTCGGCGTGTGAAGGGCTGACAGTGCTCGTGACCAGCCGGGCCGCGCTGCATCTCCGGGGCGAGCGCGAGTATCGCCTGCGGCCGCTCACGCTCCCCGATCTTCAGGAGACCGACGATGTCGCGCAGGTACGGCGATCACCGGCGGTCGAACTCTTCATGCAGCGCGCGACCGCGATCAATCGCGATCTCGTGTTGGAGCGGGCCAACGTCCATCTCATCGCGCAGATTTGCACGCGCCTCGACGGGTTGCCGCTCGCGCTTGAACTGGCAGCATCGCGCACGCGCGTGTTGCAACCGGCAGAACTGCTCGCGCGGCTCGAAAGCCGTTTTTCCATGCTGACGGACGGCGCAAGTGACCTCCCCGCGCGCCAGCAGACCCTGCGCCGCGCGATTGACTGGAGTTATGATCTCCTTCCCGACGAGGAACAGCGACTCTTTCGCTGGCTTTCAGTCTTTGTGGACGGCTGCACGCTCGAAGCGGCAGAGGCAGTCGGCAGTGCCCTCTCAGGGCAGCCCATCAATCTCTTTAGCGGGCTCTCATCCCTCGTTGATAAGAGTCTCTTGCAGGCAGAGGCGCGGAGCGGAACGACGCGTTTCACGATGTTAGAGACGGTACGCGAGTACGGACTTGAGCGCCTGGCAGGAGTAGGCGAGCTCGCAGCAACGCAGCGCGCCCATACCGCCTATTTTCTGGCGTGGGCGACAGCGGTCGATCCGAACGCAGTCGGGGAAGCGTATGCGCGATGGCTGACGCAACTGGAGGCCGAGCACGACAACCTCCGGGCGGCGCTCGCGTGGGCGCTTGCGGAGGATGAGGGAGAGATCGGGGTGCGGCTGGGAGCGGCGCTCTGGCGGTTCTGGTTCACGCGGGGCTATATCCGCGAGGGTCGCATGTGGCTTGAAGCATTGCTCGCGCGTGACTCCGACCATGCCGTACCTATCGATGTCCGTGCGGTCGCGCAGCGTGGCCTCGCCACACTGGCCTTGCGGCAAGGCGATGGTCCGGCGGCAGTGATGTACGCGGCGCAAAGCCTCGCCGGTTGCCGCGAGATCAACGATGTACGGGGCATGGCCGCCGCGAGCGGCGTGCTCGGCAACGTCGCATCCGAGCGCAATGCGTACGATGAGGCGATCACGCACTTCACCGCGAGTCTCACACTCGCGCGCGAGATCGGCGATCAACGGGCTATCGCCATCGCGACGCATAACCTCGGTCGTGTAACGCGCTTCCTGGGCGATTACGAGCGCGCGGAGCACTATTATCAGGAAAGCGAAGCCCTCGATCATGTCATTGGTGATGTCGAGGGATTGGCGATGGTGCTGGGGAATCGCGGGCATATGGCGCGTGACGGTGGCGATCCATCCGGCGCGCGCCCCCTCATCGAGAGCAGTCTCGCACTCTACGAGCAGACCGGACAGAAGCGCGGTATCGGCATCGCCCTCACACAACTCGCGATGATTGCCTGCGACACCGGCGATCTCGCCGCGGCGCGCACCTATGCCCGGCGCGGCATGACGATTCGACGCCAGATCGATGACCGGTGGGGCATTGCGCAGTCACTCGTCACCTTCGGTGATATCGCGCGCGCGACGAATGATCACACACGGGCATGGACGTGCTATTGCGACGGCCTCGCTCTATACCATGAGATCGGCATTCCACTCGGTGTTGCCGAATGCCTCGAACGTCTTGCTTGCCTGATGGCACGCCCGCAGACGTGGTCATCGGCGGCGCGCTACTACGGTGCGGCGAGCGCCGTCCGGGCGCGGATTCATGCGCCCGTGCTTCCCGTGGATCGACTTGCCCTCGCACATGCCATTGCGGAGACCCGCGCCGCGCTCGGCGAAGATGCCTGGGCTGCGGCATGTGATGACGGGCGCACTATAGACATGAGCGGTATCGTGCAGGAAGTCGCATCGCTCGCTGCGCCGCCACTGATGTAGGACTGAGGACTGAGTAGAGGCAATCCCCCGTGGTTGCCGCTACGGTTCTGCGACTGGGGATGGGATGGGGACGATTTCGCCCGCGCCGAAGGAGGTTTCGGTGAGGCCGTGGGAGAGCAGGACGCGACCGTAGCCATGTACCGTCCAATGCCGGTCGATCCATGCGAGGGCCGTCAGATCGTCGATACCGAGGAGCGGCGTGTCAGTCGGCAGAGCATCTTTGAGGCGGCGGAGCCAGACACCGGGCGTCCGGTTGTGGCCGGAGAGCACGACCATGCCACTGAGAATCCCGAGACCGGGGAACCAGCGAAAATAGGGTTCGCCGGGCCGGGCCGGGACATCGTCCGGTCGGGCGGGGACATCGGCGCAGCACGCAGCCGCGCCCGCCCCCACACCGACCAGGAGCGCGCCGCGCCGGTGTGCCGTGAGGATTGCCGTCTCGGTGCGCGTGCCATGCAGCGTGCGCACGAGACGGCCGGTGTCGCCATCACCGAGATAGATGGCGTCCGCTCCTTCGATTCCCTCGGCGTATGCGAGGGTGTCCGCGTCGGCGCGTGTCCGAATCGGCACGGTGGCGACCATGCCCAGGCGACCGAGCCGATAGGCGGCGTCCTCCGTATCGTCGTTCGGGAAGCGTTCGGCTGCCGTTGGCACAAAGGCGATTGCGGGGCGGTCGCCGCTCGCTACCGACTGGAGGAAGCGGAGATGGAAGCGGTCGAAGGGTTGCGTGAAAGCGTCGCCACCGACGAGGACGAGTGGGACCCGACATCGACTCAGGCAACCGCCGACGGCGCGATCAAGCCGCGCAACCGCGCGAGGTTCTCGACATCTTCGTGGCAGTCCGTGCTTTTCGGCGTCTCAAGGACCATGGGCAAGGCGGCGAGATGCGGGTCATTGACGACGAGGCGGAAGCCGTCCAGGCCGATGTGCCCCTCACCAATCGCGGCGTGCCGGTCCTTGCGGTCGCCGAATGGCTGAAGCGCATCGTTCAGATGCATTGCCTTGATGCGGTCGTAGCCAACGAGGCGGTCAAACTCCGCCATCGTCGCAGCGTACGTTTCCGGCGTGCGGATATCGTACCCCGCCGCGAAGATATGGCAGGTATCGACGCAGACGCCGAAGGCATCCGGGTCGTTGACGTGCTCGATCAGGTAGGCGAGGTGCTCGAACTTCGCGCCGAGGTTCGTACCCTGCCCGGCGGTCGTTTCAAGGAGCACGGTCACGCCCTCATAGGCACCGTCCGCACCGAGGCGATTGAGGGCTTCCACCATCCGATCTAGCCCCACTTCCTCGCCCGTGCCCATGTGCGAGCCGGGGTGCGTATTGAGGTACGGCACGCCCAGCATCCGCGCCCGAAGCAGTTCATCGCGGAACGCGGCGATGGATTTCTCCCACAGCTCATCCTTTGGGGAGGAAAGGTTGATGAGATACGAATCATGGATCATGACGGGTTGGACATTGGTGCGCGTCCGCGCGTCCGTGAACTTGGCGACATCGTCCTCCGTGAGCGGCTTGCCGAGCCATTGACGCTCATTCTTCGAGAAGAGCTGCACGACATCGCAACCCGCCTGCTGCCCCCACTCCATCGAGCGGAAACAGCCACTCGCGATACTCATATGCGCACCAAACTTCGGCATCCTTGTCTCCCTCTCAGCCCGTACGTTCATCTTCACGGTCTCAGTATACCGCGTCCGTGGCACGTGGCATTGTCGATGCAACAATCGCGGGGGATTTGGCGTACACTGCATACGGTGCGAGCCGTATGCAGCGACGAAGGGATCATGTGCGATGACCTACCCACCACCGACCGGACCGGAGCCTGCGGAGCGTACGGAGCGTACGGAGCCGGGATACCCGCGCCCGGACTATTGGGCGGTCCCGCCGCAGCCACAGGTGCCGCAGTGGCCCTATCTCGGCGTGCCACCGTATGTGAATGCGCCGGGCTATCCACCGCCGTTGCCCCCTGGGCCATCCGTGGATGCGGTGGGGCCGGATCATGTGCCGTGGCGGTTCTGGGATGTCGTACTCGCCGCTCTACCCTTCCTGCTCCTCCTCTCCCTGACACTCATCGCCCATTTCGCGTCATCGACCGCCACAAGCACGACGACCGACACGCCGACGAGTATGAATGTCCTGATCGCGAATACGGTAGTGGGCTTCATCGTCTACGGCGTCATCCTCTTGCTGATCTGGCTCGTCACGGTCCGCAAATATCATGTGGGCTGGTCCACGCTCGGCGTGCGCCGCCCGCCCGGCCTCTGGTGGGCGCTGGCGATTCCGGTCCTCCTGGGAATGTATATTGCTGCGGCGCTCGTCTCCGCGATTATCGTCACGCTTTTCTACGGCGGGAAGGCAGAGAACCCGCAGGTGAAGGACATCACGGGTGGTGGAAGTTTCTCATGGCTGAAGCTCATCCTCGCGCTCGCCACCGCCTCGATCGCTGCCCCGATCGTTGAGGAGCTCTTCTTTCGCGGTCTCCTCTATGGCTGGCTGCGGACACGATTGGGCGTCGTGCCGGGGGTGCTGCTCAGCGCGATGCTCTTCTCCGGTGCCCACGCGATCCCGCTCATCCTCGCCAGCATCCTCGTCGTCGGTGCGACACTCGCGATTGTCTACGAGAAGACGAAATCCACGCTCGCCACGATGACGCTGCACAGCCTCTTCAACACCGTCGGTGTCGTCCTCGTCTTCATCGACCTCGCGCGGAAATAGGGAATGACTGCACTACTTGCCAAAGATCCCCGTGGCACACAACCAAACGGAGCTCTCCGACTGCGGAGCGCCCCCGTACGGCATCGTTTTCGATTGTTTCGACGTACACCCATGCTCTTTGTCTGGGCGGATGCGAGTGGGGATAGCTAATCAGCAGCAAAGGCGATCAACTCATCTGCGCGAACGTGCTTGACATAGACGATCTCGCCACGCGCCTGGACTCGCTCACCAAGGGCGCGGTTGTAGTCCGCCAGTTCGCGATCATCGTCGGGCAGGAGTATAAGCGTCGCCCCATTCGGCATATCCGTCGCAAGTGCGGGGTCCGCGATCATCGCGCGCGTGAACGCCCCCGCAAGCGCGAGTCCCCGCGCTACCACGCTGTCCCCTTTGACCATTGTCGCCTTGCTCACTGCATCCTCCGAACAAAGTTTTCGCGATACGCCTGCCAGCGTAATCTCAAGTCGCTGATCGCGAAGTCCAGGCCGTCTGCATAATCGATAGTTAGCCACGTCTTGCGACGCACATGACCGAAGCGGTCCAGCGTGTCGCGGTGCGGGCGGTCGTGCCAGCTATCATAGCGTACCACTGGATACCATTCGTCGTCGATGAACGCTTCATACTGTGCGGTGAAGTTGCGAACGTCTCCGCGCTCAGTAAGAATCCAGACACGAACGCGGTCGGTATCGGTGAAGACAATGAAGTAGTCACGCTCCGGCATCGATGCCTATCCGCCCTTCGAGTCTCGCACGAAAGTCATGAAATCGTTGTATTGTAAAGTGAATGTGTGGACGTTTGCGCAGCTATTCGGGGCCAATATTTGCCGCTTTGAGGGCACGGCGCTACACGGAGCACCAGGGCGTTTGCAGCGAGGCACCCCCTCTCCACGGAGATGGAGAGGGGACGGGGGCTCCGTACGTGAGGTCTACCGCTTCTTCTTTTTCTTCTTATTCTTGTTCGGTACGGGGCGGGGGGGGCGGGGGCCGAGGGCGCGGTTGGCGGGGCCGTTCATGCCACCGGCGAGCATTTCCTGGAGTGCGGCGGGGTCCATCTGCGGGCCGCCACCGCCCATGAGGTTCTTGAGGCCACCGAGGCCGCCGCGCCCCTTCGACATCCGCCCCATCTGCGCCATCATCTTCTGTGCTTCACCGAACTGCTTGAGGAGCGCGCGAACCTCGGCCCGCGTCGAGCCGCTTCCATTGGCAATCCGTTGCTGACGGCTGTAATTGAGGATCTCCGGGTGTCGGCGTTCCTCGCGCGTCATGCTGCGAATGATCGCCTCGACGCGCCCGATCTCTTTATCGTCCACCTGGGCCTGCAACTCCTTGAGTTGCGCGCCGACACCGGGGAGCATCTTGAGGATTTCGCCCATCGGGCCGAGCTTCTTCACCTGCTGCATCTGCGCCAGGAAGTCTTCCAGATTGAAGGAGCCTTCGAGCAGTTTTTCCTGCATCTCGGCCGCTTCGTCCTGGTCGAAGTTCTGCTGCGCCTTCTCGATCAGCGAGAGCATATCGCCCATGCCGAGGATGCGCGACGCCATGCGCTCCGGATAGAACGGATCGAGTTGGTCCACGCGCTCACCGACACCGACGAACTTAATCGGCACGCCGGTCACTTCACGGACCGAGAGCGCCGCGCCGCCGCGTGCGTCGCCGTCCATTTTCGTGAGAATGAGACCGGTGAGGCCGACACGCTCGTTGAAAGTCTGCGCGACCTCGACGGCGGCTTGGCCGGTCATCGCGTCCGCGACGAGCAGGGTTTCGGTTGGATGCACGGCATCGCGAATCTGGACGAGTTCATTCATCATCGACTCGTCGATCTGGAGGCGGCCCGCAGTGTCGATAATGATCACGCTCGCGCCGCGCGCCCGTGCATCGACGATGGCATTGCGGACGATTTGCAGCGGCGCAACGCGCGTCCCTTCCTCATGGACGGGAACGCCAACCTGCGTACCGAGCGTGACCAACTGCGTCACGGCGGCAGGGCGGTAGATGTCTGCGGCGACGAGCAGGGATGAGGTGCCCTGATTCTTGAGGTGCAGGGCGAGTTTCGCGGCGTGGGTCGTCTTCCCGGACCCCTGCAAGCCGACGAGCATGATGATCGTGGGCGGTGTGGGCGCGATGGTGAGCGGCATCCGCTCCCGCCCGAGCAGTTCGATCAGCGCGTCGTTGACGAGCGAGATGATTTGCTGCGCCGGGTTGAGGCCGCGCTGCGCTTCGCCCCCAACGAGCGCGATCGCCTGCTCTCGCACGCGGGCAACGAACGTCTTGACGACGCCGAGGTTGACATCCGCTTCGATCAGCGCGATGCGCACCTCACGCATGGCCTGCGAGACATCGTCTTCATTGATGCGCGTCCGCGTGCCAAGTCGCTGAAAGACGCCCTGCAATCGGTCGCTGAGTGATTCAAACATCGGTGATCGCTTCCCCTTTACGCACGGGAACAGACGGTAGAATGACCGTCGCCCGCGTATTGTACTCCGTTCTGCTCGTACCTGCCTCTCCTCTCAAAGATACGAGGCGATGGCACTGCGGGGTTGCGGTGCTTAGCAGCAGGATTCAAATCACCAATATGGCCCAGAGGGCACCCGCAAGTACACGGTGAACACTAAGAAATTCAAATATGTGCTCCTTGGTGCCCTTGGTGTTCCTCGTGTCTTGTATGTTGAGCGTTTCCAGCAGGTCCGCAGGTAAACGGATCAACGAACGCTCGTACGTACGAGCATTTTGCTCCCCCTTCCCCGGTGGGGAAGGGGGCTGGCGGTTAGGGCGAACAGAGCATCTTGGTGGTTCGACTTTCTATCGTCATGAAACGGGCTCTAATATTCCAGCGACACTTAGATGTTCGCCCTGCGTTTCTGGTCAGATGCAGCGGGGATGCTGCCCCCTCCGTCCTGATCAAATGGGCGGCCACATCCGGAAGGGTTGGTGTCGGACGAGGGATGGGGGACGGGCATGGGATGGCGCTCGCAGTGATGGGCGGGTGGCGGGGAGGAATCGACCGACGAATCCGGACATGACTCCGCGTTGCGACGTTCCCGCCTGTCGCCTCCCAGCGGGCACGACCACACCACCGGGCGCGTCGCCAGCAACGCGCTCGCTCAGGAGAAGTAGCCAGTGATGTCGATCACGAAGTCTCCTCCTGTCGAGGTGAAGAGGTTGTACGTCCCATCTCCCCCGATCCCCACCACCATCGCGTTCGGCGCCACCTGCTTCGGCACGAAGTTCAGGTTGCTCGCCAACGGCAATGGCACCCCATCCGGATAGAGCGTCGCGAAGCCTGCTGGTGTCGCATTCGCATCGTTCGCCACCGTCGCATTGCCCACCAGCGCTTTCGCTCCTGCCGGCACCGTGATCCCAGCGAAGGTGAAGCTGCCCGGCAGGTTCAGCGTCTGTCCTGCCGTCAGGGTCGCGTTGGGATGGACGAAGGCCGTTGCCCCGCGCGCGTGTCCAACTCCCGCACCGGTGCCGAAAGCGGGGTGAAGAGCGAGTCCCCCTGCCGCCACCGTGTCCAGGTAGCCCGTGATGTCGATGACGAAGTCCCCGCCCGTGTTGCTGTACAGGTTGTACGTCCCGTCGCTCGCCCAGCGCCACCGTGAAGGCGTTCGGGGCGACGGTGCCCGGGACGAAGTTGAGGTTGCTGGCCAGGGGCAGCGGCACCCCACCGGGGTAGAGCGTCGCGAATCCCGCCGGTGTCGCGTTCGCGTTGTTCGCCACCGTCGCATTGCCCACCAGCGCCTTCGCTCCTGCCGGCACCGTGATGCCATTGAAGGTGAAGCTCCCCGGCAGATTGAGCGTCTGCCCTGCGGTCAGGGTGCGCGTTCGGGATGGACGAAGGCGGTGCTGCCACCGCGCGTGTCCAACTCCCGCACGGGTGCCTCGAGGGGATGGAAGTAGAGACCGCCCGCCCCAACCGGGGCGTAGTACCCCGAGATGTCTATCACGAAGTCTCCGCCCGAGGAGGAGTAGAGGTTGAACTTCCCATCGCTACCGAAGGCGACCGTGAAGTCGTTGGGGCGCACGGTGCCGGGAACGAAGTTGAGGTTACTGGTCAGAGGCAAGGGGACGCCACTGGGGAAGATGGTGGCGAAGCCAGCGGGAGTGCCGTTGCTGCCATTGGCGACGGTGGCATTGCCGACGATCGCGGGCGGCAGCGGGGATGGTGACCCCCTGAGAGGAGAACTGACCAGGCAGGGAGAGCGTCTGACCGGCAGTGAGGGGAGCATTGGGGGTGACGAAGGCGGTAGCGCCAGCACGGGTATCGAGCAACCGTACCGGCTTGGCGAGCGGGTAGAACTGCAAGCCACTGGCGGCGCGCCGTTCCTAGTGACCGTGACGTTCGCGCTACCGGTCACCCCGCCCACCGACGCGGTGATCTTGGCGCTGCCCGCACTGACCCCGGTCACCAGACCGGCTGGATTGACCGTCGCGACGGTGAGCGTGTCGGAGGACCAGGAGACGGAGTTGGTGCAGGGTGCCGTCGTGCTGTCCGTGTAGGTGCAGGTCGCAGTAAACTGGTCTGTCGCCCCGACCGCCACCGTCATCGACGTCGCCGTCACCGCGATACTTTGCACGGGCACAGTCACGACCTGGGTGAGCCCTGCGGACGTGCTGGGAGGGGAGGTGGCGTCACCGCTGTAGACCGCTGTGATCGGATGGCTCCCCCCGCTCAATCCGCTCGTGCTGAAGGTCGCCACACCGCTGAACAGGGTGCCCCCGCCGATGACCGTCGCGCCATCCTTGAAGGTGACGCTGCCCGTCGGGGTGCCGACGCCACCCGTCACCGTCGCGGTGAAGGTGACGGACTGCCCGAAAGTCGAGGGGTTCGGTCCAGCGGTGAGCGCGGTCGCGGTCGCGGGGAAGACGTACTCGAAGGCGCCGATGTCGCACTGCCCGCTCGACGGCTGGGGACGGGCGATGCCGCGTTGATCCTTGCCCGCCACTGGCGCAGTGCCGGTGGTGTTCGCACAGGTGGCGAGATCGCCGTTGTTGATGGCGGGGGAGCCGGTGAGCAGGGCGAGGGTCTGCGTGCCGTTGGTCGTGCCGTTGTCGCGCAGGATGGTGTCGAGGAGGGCGGGATGGCCGACGATGTTGTGGTTGGCGTCGTTGTCGGTGATGTTGGTCGCACCGCTGCCGTTGCCGAGCAGGTTGTTCTTGCTGCCCGGGGCATAGGCGCCACCGACGTCGGGGCCAGTGCCGCCGCTGCCCGAGGCGGTGTTGCCCGCGATCAAGGTGTTGATCGCCGCCAGTGTGCCGACGTTGTAGATGCCGCCCCCTGTGCCATTCATGCCATTCGCGGTATTGGCGAAGAAGGTGCTGTTCGTCAGCGTCAGTGTGCCGCCGTTGCCGATGCCGCCGCCGACGCCACCGGGGCCATTCGCGGTGTTGGCGAAGAAGGTGCTGTTCGTCACTGTCAGCGTGCCGCCACTGGGGTTGACGATGCCGCCGCCGCCGCCATTCGTGCTATTCACGGTGTTGGCGGCGAAGGTGCTGTTTGTCACCGTCAGCGTGCCGCCGTTGTTGTCGATGCCGCCCCCAAAGACACCGCTCGTGTTGTTGGCGGAGAAAGTGCTGTTCGTCACCGTCAGCGTGCCGCTGTTGGCGATGCCACCCCCACGGAAGCCGCTCGTGTTGTTGCGCACCGTCGTCCGGTTCGCCACCAGCGTCGTCCCGCTGGCGACATAAAGCCCGCCGCCGATCCCGTTCACCGCGTTGTCGCTGATGACACAGTCGTTCAGCGTCAGCGATGACCCGCTCGTCGTCACTGCGATGCCACCACCATTGTCGGAGCCCGTCGCGTTCCCGAAGCGGATCGTCATCCCGCTGATCGTCGCCGTCGGCGTGCCGGTCGCGCCCACCTCGAAGACGCGGTCGATCCCGGTGGCACTGCCGGTTGCGCTCGCCTGCACGACGGTCGTGCCCGCCCCCGCTCCGTTGATCACGACATTCCTCAGGATGTCGAGATCGCCCGTGACCGCTTGATCCTCGACCCTCCCAGTGATCCGCAGGGTGTAGGTACCCGCAGGCAGGGTGATCGTCGTCGTGTCGGTGGTGGCCTGCCTGTTGGCGAAGATGACCGCATCGCGCAGGGAGCAGGGAGGGGTGCCCGACATGGAACAGCCCGGGAGGAAGTGGTCGATATCGCTGTTGCCGCCGGAGTTCTCGTCGCTCATGGTGACGGTGACGGCGAAGTTCGCGGCGCGCACCGGCGAGGGGATGATACCGGCGAGCAGGAGCAGCACGAGCGCCACGGCAAGTGGCACAGACAGTGAGCGGGCGACGCGACCAATGCTCATGGCTTTCCCTCCCCCGATCCCGGCAAGTTGCTCATGCGTCGAACGAAGGCAGTCTGTCGAACAACGATACCCGATCGCGCCCCCGATCGCAAAGCGCCGCCGCTGCTTCCCCGCCAGCCACCGCGCTCCTCGCTCGTCAGCCTGATAACCTCCCGCTCCGGTGTGCGGGAGGATAGCACGCCTCTTCATCAAGTGTCGCTGTAGTACTAAGGTGCGAAGCGGAGGACGGAGAGGTTGCCGTCTGTCAGCGCATTGTAGACGATGCGCGTGCCATCCGGTGCGAGTTGCCATTCATCCTGCGCGACACGGAAGGGGAGCGCGGCGCGGTCGGTGAGCGGGGTCGTCGCGAGGGTGGTAGCATCCACCCGCATCACCTGATCCGCGCCGTTGTCCGTCTGGAAGGGGAGCATGATGAGGCTCTTGCTGTCCGGCGACCAGCGCACGCCGCCAACGAGGGGCACTTTTCGTTTCGCGCTGCCATCCGCGTTGACGATGAACAGGCCGTTCTCTTCCGGCTTCTCTTCGAGGGCGGCGAGGTAGACGATCTGCGCGCCGTCCGGGGCGAGGCGCACCCCACGTGGCGAGAAGGCATCGACGATCCGTGTCAGTGCGCCCGTGCCGATGTCGAAAATGTAGATGCCGGGGTTACCGCCGTCCGCATCGCGCCCGGTGAAGAGCAGCCGCTGATTGTCCGGGAACCAAATGAGGTCCGCCGCACGAACGACATTGCCGCGCGTGCGGGCGTTGGAACCGTCCGCATTGGCGACCCAGAGGCGGACGAGCCGATCGACATTGGAACTGGGTTGTGCCCCCGGCGCGCGCTCCAGCCACGCGACCTGTCGTCCGTCCGGTGAGAACCAGACGTAGGCGGTGTTGTTGCTGATCGTTGCCGTACTTTGTTTGCCGAACTCCTGGATGCGCGTCACGTGGTTCGCGAAGTCCGGGAAGGCGATCCGGCTGCCATCGGGCGAGACGGTCGCGGCAGAGGGAAAGAAGACGGTCGGTGGCCCGCTGCCATCGGCGGGCACGGCGTAGGTGGCGGCGAGGTCCTGGTTCGGCACGGCATCGGTATAGAGAATGCGTGTGCCGTCCGGGTGCCAGACGGGATTGCGGCAACAGCCCCCGTCCGTCAGTTTCACGATTGATGGCTTGAAGGGTTGCACCGTCGCAGTCGGCGCGGGCGCGGCGGTGGCGGTTGGAATCGGGGCCAATGGTATCTCGGTCGGTGCCGGTGCGGCTGTGGCAGCGTCCGGCGCGACACCGGTCCGTCCTTGTGGGGTCGTGGCTAGCGGCGTCGCCGTCGCAGGCGCTGCGGCACTTGTCGGCAGGGCAGTGGGAGGAACGGGGGACGGTGAAACCGCCGTGATAGTACGATCGGATGTCCCCCCATTGCTACAACCAATTAGGGCGAGCAATAGAAGAAGCGTGAGTACCTTCCCCTCCCCTCTCCATCGCCGCAGAAACCTGTCAATACCTCGATTTGAAGGCGATGGAGAGGGGCCGGGGGTGAGGAATGAAAGTGACCTACGCATACGGTTCCCAAGTCGGATAATTGACGATGATCCCGCCACCGAAGTGGATGTCCGGCTGATCGCGCATTGTGCCCCACTGCCGTGGGTCGGTGAGGTTTTGCGCGAAGCCCGTGCCGCCCGCGCCGACACCGAGCGTCAGGCGATCCCAGTCAGCGGGGATGAGGTTCATCGGGTTGGTGGTCGCGCTGAGGCCGTTGATGCGAATTTCCAGATGGAGGTGGGGGGCACGGTCGCAATTGGCGCTGTAGGGATCGCCGCTATGTGCGACGACATCGCCCGCTTTGACTTGCTGCCCAACGCGGACGAGCGTCGTGCGTTCTCGCAAATGGCCGTACATCGAAATGTACCCGCCGGGATGTGAGATCGCGAGATTGTGCGGCGCAGAACCGTACGGCCCGTCGATACCGAGTACGGTCCCATCACCGATGGCGAGCACGTTCCGACCACAGCGCGTCGCGAAGTCGATGCCGAAATGAATACCCTGACCGGCGGCATAGAGGTCCGGCCAGTTGCGTTGCGCCCAGACCGTCGTGCCATAGCCCTGCGAGACGAACCATGTATCCGGCCCCGGCGGTTCCGCGAAGGGGAGGCGGAACTGCGGCGTATCCGCCTGCGCCGCCACGGACGCCTGCGGCGGCTCAGTCACCTCATTGACGAAGACCGTCGTCAGGACAATCGCGCCGACGAGGATCAGTTGTAGGAGATACGGTCGCCCACCCCGGACGATTCGTCGCATTCTCTTTCGCATAGGAAGAAGTATACCGCAACGAGCAACGCTGAGTAACGAGTAACGAGTAACGAGTAGCGAGTATCGAGAGGTAGGGCGGGGTATTTGCATCGCTCGTTACTCGTTACTCGCTACTCGTTACTCGTCATGCGCGTCGTACTTCGCGGCGGAAGAGGAAGGTGCCGAGGACGAAGAAGCCAACGGCGAAGGCGGCGAGGGCGAGGAGGTCGTTGGGGTTCACGGGAACACCGCGCAACATGATGTCCTGCAACCCCTGGACGCCATAGGTGATTGGAAGCGCATAGGAGATCACACGCGCCCAGGGATAGAGCGTGTCGATGGGCAGGAAGAAGTTGCCGAAGAAGACCGATGCGAGCAGAATCAGCATGGCATACTGCACCGCCTGCGTCTCACTGCGTGCGACCGAGGAGATGACGAGGCCCAAACCGAGCGCGGCGGCAATCAGAAGGGCGATGAGCGCGACGAACTCAGCGTAGCTGCCCAGGAGCGGCACATTGAGCGCGAAGCGGAGGAGGGCAGCGAGCACTGCGCCCGTCAGGCCGGCGACGAGTGCGTAGGCGATGAACTTGCCGAAGACGATCTCCGGCGCGGCACTCGGTGTGACGCGGAAGAGTTCGGTCGCGCCGCTCGTCCGCTCACGCACGAGGGTCAGGGCCGTCAGGGTGATACTGACGTGCTGGAGCAGGAGGGCGAGAACGGCCGGAGCATAGAAGGCGATGAAGTTCGGAATGACGGGCGCTTTGTTATTGACTTCGGCTTGAAAGGGCGCGACGAGCACATCTGCCGACGGCAATTGAAGCGCCTGCGCGGTCTGCTCCGCATTCTGACTGTTCGTGATGAGGTCCGCGCTTGCACGCGCATCGGGTTGGGCGGTGGTGAGGTTCTGGGGCAAGGTGAGGGCCAGGTTCTTGAGGATCGTTTGCACATTACTCAAAGACTGATCGATGGCTGCCTCGCGCTGATGCAGATCATCGTTGGGGGTTGATGGCGCGCTGAAATATTGCTCCGCACCCGCCAGTAACTGCTCGCGCGTGCGGAGGTCCGTTTGGTTGTTCGTCGTGAGCGACTGCATCTGTGCGAGTGCGTCGCCTGCCGCCTTCGCATCACGCGCCCGGATACGATCGCTGAATTGATTCACGGTCGCTTGCATTTGCTGGGTGTACCCCTGCAAGGGTGGCCCGGTGGTGCCCTCATTCTGGTTCTTCGCCTGATCGACCACTGCGATGAGGACGCGACGGTTCAGTTCGTTCGTCTCGACGTACGAGTAGAACTTGAGATAGTTCGCGCGTATCGGTTCGAGTTCGTTATAGGTGACGTTGATGAGCGGGTGCTGCCCGGCACGAATCGTCTGGTATGGGTTCTCGGGGAGGGAGACGACCACCGATGCCTGACCGTTATTCACGCGCTGCTGCGCCTCCTCCGTCGTGCGTACCACGCCCTGAAGCGTGAAGGGGAACTGAAATGCGTCCTGATAGTCCGCCATGTTCGCGGAGAGCCCGGTCGCTGCCGGTATGACGAGCACTGTCGGCTGGCGAACGACTTGACCGCGGAAGCTCGTACCAAAGAGGAGCAGGATCAGGAACGGCCCGATGACGAGACCAAGCAGCAGCCTCGGTTGGCGCAATATCTCATGCAACTCTTTGCCGGTGAAGGCAATGCCCCGGACGATGCCCCGGAGCGGTCGATCAATTATCCAGGGTCGGTGGCGCGGGACGGTGCGAATCGCCATCGGTGTGTTCCTGTTCCGAGGTGCGCGCGTTAGATACAAGGCGCACGAAGACATCGTCAAAGGTCAGGGGGTGAGGCTCAATCGAGACGCATCCGCCTTCTTCGCGGTCACAATACTGTGAGAGTGCAGGAAGATCAGATACCATATCGTTCACGGTAACCCGTACCTGCTCCGGGCGGTCGAGCGTTTCAACACTGTGTACAAAGGGGAGGGACTGGAGCCGTACGACGATGTCGGGGCGCGGCTGATCGAACGTCACATCGAGGATGTCGCCGCCGGTCGCTGCGTGGCGCAGTTCCGCAGGCGTGCCTGCGGCGATGATTGCGCCCTCATAGATCAGCAAAACCGTATCGCAATACTCCGCTTCCGTGACATACTGCGTCGTAATCACCATCGTCTTGCCTTCATCACGCGCGGCGCGTAGACCTTCCCAGATGCTCGCACGGAGAATCGGGTCGATACCTGCGGTCGGTTCGTCCAGAACGAGAAAATCGGGATCGTGCATCAGCGTTGCGGCGAGCGAGAGCCGCCGCCGCATGCCGCCGGAGAGGTCTTCGGCCCGACGTTTCCGCGCATCGACAAGATCGACGTACTGCAGGAGGGCGTCGATGCGCTGCGTTGTCTCCCACCACGGGACACCATAAAGTGAGGCGGCGAAGCGTAGATTCTCCTCGGTCGTCAAGGCAGGATAGAGCACAAAGTCTTGCGGTAGGTAGCCGATGCGTTCCCGGTCCGAGCGACGCAGTTTCCAGGGGTTACGCCCGAAGAGGCGTACGGTGCCACTGCTCGGTTTGTACATGCCGAGCATCATGCGGATGGTTGTGGTCTTGCCGCTCCCACTTGGCCCGATGACGCCGATGATCTCGCCCCACGGTACGCGGAACGTGATATCGTGCAGCACGTCATTCTTGCCGAAGCGCTTGCCCACACCATCGAAGATAACTGCTTGTTCGTCGCCCGTAATCGCCCGCGCAGTGCGCGTCGGTATCGATTCTGCTTCTGCTTCGGGCACGCTCACTGGCACCACCGGTGCCCTCGGCTCCGGCTGCGGGATTGTCACTCGCTCCGCCATCCATTTCCCCCATGACGCACATCCCGGTATCCCGGCGATAGCAATGCACGATGGGTGCCAGGAGGTTGTCACCGGACCGAGCAGCGGCCCTGCACTGACATTATCCGGTCGCGGTGATGCGGTAAATACGTCCCTTGGAGTCATCGGTAACGTACAGGGCGCCGTCGCTCCCGGTCGTCACGCCCACAGGGCGGCCCCACACCTGACCGGGATCATTCGCGCTCCCAGGCAGCCACCCCCAGGCGAAGTCCTCGGGCTTTCCCGGCACGCCATTGACGAGCGGCACGCGTACCACTTTGTACCCCGTCTTGACCGAGCGATTCCAGGAGCCGTGATAGGCGATATAGATGCTCTCCTTATAGGGCGGGGGCGCGGCAAAGCCGTTGCCGAAGGTGAGGCCGAGCGCGGCGGAGTGCGCCTGAAGCGCCACGGTATCCGGCGGCACGTTCGCGCACGTGGCGGCGTCATTGTATTCGGGGTTCGGGTTCGGGCCGTTGTAGCAGTTCGGCCAGCCATAGAAGGTCCCGTCGTTGACGGTGCGCAGATCATCCGGCGGGAGATCGTCGCCGAGGAGGTCGCGCCCGTTGACGGTGGCCCACATCTGATTCGTCCCCGGTTGCCAGGTGAAGCCGACCGCATTGCGCAGTCCGGTCGCGAAGAGACGCCCGTTCTTGCCGTCCGGGTCATAGACGCTGATCGCCGCGCGCCGGTCGTCTTGCTCATCGCAGATGTTGCATGAGGAGCCGACGGCGAGATAGAGCCTGCCGTCCGGCCCGAAAGCGACGGTGCGCGTCCAGTGTCCGCCGGTGGGCAGATTCGGGATGACGACCTCTTTCGCTCCCTCTGGCTTGAGGGCGTTGTTCGGGGCACGGAAGCGGGAGACCTTATTCGTCTCACCGATATAGACCCAGTCCTGATAAAAGGCGATGCTCGATGGTTGATTGAGATTGCTGGCGAAAACTTCGGTACTGTCCGCTTTCCCGTCGTGGTTCGCGTCCGGCAAGACGAGGATGCGGCCGTTCGCATCGGCGACGAAGAGGAGGCCATCAGAGGGGCGGACGGCCATGAACCGCGCCTGCCCGAGATTCGAGGCGTAGACATCAATCGTAAACCCGGCCGGGAGCATCACGGTGCCACCGGGGAGCGTGTGCGCTTGCGGCGGCCCGGTCTGCACTGCGGGCGCGGGTACACTCGTCGCCGTGGCGGCTGGTGCGCTCGTTGCAGTTGGGGCGGGCGCAGCCGTGGCAGGGGCAGGGGGGGCGGTGACGGCAGGCGTCTCAGTCGGCGGCGCGCTCGTCGGTTCCGGGGCGACAGTGGGCGCGGGCGAAAGCGCCGTCGCATCGTTTGTGGACCCCGCAGCGGCCTGGGCGCGGGGCGAGGGAGCCGTAGTTGGCACGGGCGGTGGTGTGGCCGTCGCCTTACCCCCACCACATGCAGTGAGGAGAACGAGCGCGCAGCCAATAAGAAGAAGCGGAGCAGTTCGAGATCGCGGCACGGTACACCTCCGACGCAGATTCACTGCACCCGAAGGTATCATACCGCACGCTCGTTGCCATCAAGTCTCGCACAAGGAGCGATCAGGTCGAGAATGCACCGTGAATGACGACGGCAACGCCGAGCATGAAGAAGCCGACGACGACGGCGACGGCGACATTGCCCTCGTCAAAGACCTTCTTCTGCAGGTCGGTCGGCGTCATCCAGTCAAAGATACGATAGCCGACCAGCAAGAGCGCCATGCCCGCGAAGGCGTAGACGATTGCCGTGATGAAGATGCGCGACTCATGCCCAAAGTCCACGGTCTCCTCCGCTTTTCACAAACGAACCGGTCACATACGAACCGGCACCTCATATCGTGCCCTGCTGCATGGTAATCCGTGAGAGAGTCTAGCACATCGCGCGTCATCCCTCGCTACCGATCCTTCGCTGCCTCGTCGTGGGAACATCATCGCCGAGGGAGCGGCGGAGGTATCGGTGTGGCCGCCACGCGTGGCGACAGAGGGGGCGGTGGAGCGCCTCCTTGCTGCGGTGATGAGACGACCTGTCGCGGCGGGGGCGGGGGTGGTATGACGACTTTGGGCATACTCTTCAGCGCGGTGTAGGCGGGGCGCGGGGACCAATCGCCATGCAGGATGCCCCACGGATATTTCTCGTCGCTCGGCGGGGTGATTGCCGCAAAGTTGAGGTTCCAGACGAACATCATGCCCATCCACGGATACGACTTGCCCAACTCCACCGCGTGAACCAGATATTGCGCCTGCTGCTGCTCGGAAACGAAGGCACCGTATTCGTACCCCCGTGCCTGATTGGCGGTCGTCCAACCGAACTCGGTGAGCCACATCTTCGTGCGCGCTTCGCCCACGGACTCCATGACCGCGCGCAGGTCGAGGATGCGCTTGAAGTAGAAGGCGTTGTCGTTGGCAAAGTTTGGCTGACCGTCGCCGTCCACATCGCACCCTTGCGGGTTGGCGGGATAGGAGTGGTCCGGGTCATTGCAGGTGGAACCGGCGTGCGCACCGACGACATCGTGATACTGCTTCACCTCGCCGCCGTTCAGGGCATAGAGCTGACGCAGATACTCTACGTCGTTGATCGCGATGGCGGGGTCGTTCACGCCGGTCGGCGTCAGCCCCGCCAGGACGACGACCGCCTTCGGGTCCGCCCGCTTTACGGCCTGGAAACCCGCTTTGAGCACCGGCAGATAGTCCGCCACATTGACGCGCCCGCCCGTCTCGACCGCGTAGTTCGGCTCATTCCAGATCTCATATGCCTGCACCTTGCCGCGGTAGCGTTCGGTCAGGAAGGTCATGAAATCATAGAAATCCTGTGTCCGTGCGGCGGGCAGGCCACCATTCGCGCCGATCCAGGTAGGCGACCGGACGACGCTCAGGAGGATCCGCAGACCGTTCGCACTCGCGTCGTTGACAAAGAGATCGAGTTGCGCGGTCGTATCGGTGCCGAAGTTGCCCTTCTGGGGTTCCATCGCGGCCCAAATCACTTGCTGCCGCACCCAACCGAAGCCCGCACCCTGCACACTCGTGATGACCCTACTCCGGAAGGTGGCGTCGAAATTCGCTCCCCAGACATTGAAGCCGTATCCATCGCCATTGTCACCGATATGCAATTGGGTGAGGTCGCGTGTCGCTGCAGCGGTTGGCATCCCCCCGATGAGCATCAGCACGATCGCCGCACACATACACGCTTTCCAGAGTCCCATTTGTCCTTATCTCTCCCCGACCGCACCCTCACTCTGTTCACGCGAATGCGGCACCATAGGAGGGGCGGGCGAGAAAGTCAACACGCTGGTCTGTCGTCACATGACATCAGCGGCATTGCCTTGACTTCCTTCATAGACGGGTGTAGTGTGTCAGTAAGTTACAAGTTACGATACGCGCGTAAACGGAGAGGGCGGTGGATATGAGGCGGATTCTCCCAGCGATCCGGCGGTTTTTTGCGCAATTCTTTCCGCCTATCGAGAAACCGGCGTTGCCGCCGTTGCGGGAGCAACATGCCAATGCAATGACCTCAATTGTGGAGGACTACATCAAGGGTGACTACCACGGCGATTCGACCAAGGATGATACAGGGCCGGATCAAGGCCGGAAGTCATGAATCGTCCATTGCGTATCCCGTTCATGATGGGGCTGATGCTCTCCGTTGGCCTCCTCGCTGGATGCAGTACCGGCCCCGCCTCTCCCCCTGCGTCCCCTCTCGCGAGCACGGCACCGTCGACTGCAATTTCCCTCCCCGCGACGTCCCCTGCCTCCCTCTCGCTCCCCACCGACATGCCCCATTTCGATAGAGCGACCTGCGCGTTTCCTCTCTTCGCAAACCAAGTCGAGGGGAGAAATGTCGAGTGTGGGTATGTCACAGTGCCGGAGCGACATGCGAAACTGGGGGGGCCCCTCATCCACCTCGCGGTCGCTCGCTTTAACCGCCAGCAGGGCCTACCGTCTCCCGAACCCGTTATCTATCTCTCCGGCGGCCCCGGAGGCCGCACTCTGACCACCGGGATCGGCGCGTTGGCGGCATCCTTTACCGCCGCCAACGACTTCATTGCCTTCGATCAGCGCGGCGTCGGACAGACACAGCCGTCTCTCGACTGCCCCGAGGTGCGTGACGAGCTTCTCCGGGATTTCCTCGTCTCAATGGCACTTCAGGAGCAGGAGGATCGGTACACCGCTGCCACGCTCCGGTGTCGCGACCGGCTGGTACGCCAGGGCATCGACCTCGCCGCGTACACGAGTGCCGAGAACGCCGCCGACGTCGCCGACATACGGGCCGCGTTCGGCTATACGCGAGTGAACCTCTATGGCGTCTCGTACGGGACGTACCTCGGCCTCGCCGTGATGCGCGATTTTGCGGGCATCGTCCGCAGCGCCGTGCTCGATTCCGTCGTTCCCATGCAGGAGGATATTGGGCGGGAGCAGGCGAGCAACTACGACCGGGCATTGAAACTACTTTTCGTCGCCTGTGGGAATGACGCGACGTGCCGCGCGGCATATCCATCTGTCCAAGACGACTTCACGCAGGCGGTCGCGCGACTCGACGCGCAGCCGATTACCGTGAATGGCCACGATCCCGCAACCGGCGAGGATCATGCCCTGGTGATTACCGGTGCCCGTTTGGTAGGTTTGCTGCATCGCTGGCTGTACTACCCGCAGACGCTGAAAGCGATCCCCGCTATGCTTGCCCAGGTCAAGGAGGGGGGCGCTGCATGGCTGACCGAACTCGTCAACTCAACCTTCTTCGCCGACCTCCGCTACAGCGACGGGATGCGTAACTCGGTCTCGTGCGGCGATTTCGTGTCATTCGAGAGTCGAGACAGCGCGACGGTCGCACTCCGGGACGTCCTACCCGAGATTCGCGCGAACTACGAGGTTTCTACCCCCACGACCATCGCTATCTGCGCGCAGTGGCCGAACACGCCGCTGAGCCCGACGATCAACCGGGCGGTGACGAGCGATGTGCCGACCCTGATCCTGGAGAGTGCGAACGACCCGGCGACGCCGCCTGCATACGGACGACTTGCGGCGGTAACGCTTGGCAAGAGCTTCTACATCGAGGTGCCGGGAATTGGGCATGGCGTCGGGAACAGTATTTGTGGCCTCACGATAATCAGCAGCTTCTTCGCCGACCCCGGGACGAAACCCGCGACCGGCTGTGCCGCCGGTTTGGGCGTGATTTTTCTGGCGACCTGAGATGCGGCGGTTACTGACCGCCTATTGGTAGCGGGGTGTCGCGGCATTGGTACATAGCAATCGTGGACGCATACCACGCAATGCCGTGGATGATGGGACCCGGCGCGCCGTCGTCTATGGAGCGCGTCGCTACTTTCGGACGAGGATGAGTTCCTCCTGGGGCGGAATGAACCAACGTGCGCCGTCCTCGGTCACTTCGAGGTCGTCTTCGAGCGCAATCATGCCGTAGCCGGGGACGAAGGTGCCGATTTCGAGCACGTAGCATTGCCCGGCCTCGATGATTTCGTTCGGCTTGTTGCCGTATCGTTCCCACTGCGGATAGAAACCGCCGCCCCCATCGTGCGCGACGTGACCGAGTTGATGACCGAGGGCGTAGTTCCACTCCTTGCCGCGCTCCTCGAAGAAATCGCGGGATGCCGCATCGACCTGCCAGCCGGGGATACCGGGCTTGACCGCTGCGAACCCGGCGGCGATGGCGCGCCGGACGATGTCGAAGTCGCGCCGGACGGGTGGCGGCGCCTCGGTCTCTGCGTCGTCAAGGAAGTACCAGGTGCGCTGCATGTCGGAGGAGTAGCCGTCGATCGTGATGCCGAAGTCGATACGCAGGAGTTTGCCTTTCTCCACCGCGTTCGTCGTCGGGCCGACATGCCCGATCGGCGATTGGTCGCCCGCCGTGACGGTCGGGTTGTGACCCGGCCTCCCACGAGAGGCCATAGCCAAGTTCGCGGCAGCGACGGTGCAGGAACTGTTGAATCTCCTGCTCCGTCGTGCCGATCTGCACCCAGGCGATCATCTCGGCAAAGAGGCGTTCGGTCTCTGCGCAGGCGTGTTTGATCCGCGCGCGCTCCTCGGGGGATTTCCGCCCGCGCACGCGGGCGGCGATTGGCTCGCCGGAGATGAAGCGCGCCGGGTACGGCGTTCCCTGCGAGTGCCGCGTTGCAGATTGAGCCACATGCCGTGGGTGAGGCCGTCCGCCTTGTCATTGTCCGTGCTGTAGTTGAGGGCAATCGTGCGCGGGTCGAGCCGACCGATGAGTTCCTTGAGTGGGTCCGCCCACCCCTTCACGTAGCCGTGAGGCGTGTAGATGCCGCCCACCTCGACCTGCGCGACATCGCCCGTGCCGACAATCGCGTGGGCCTCGCCGGACCGCGTGAGAATGAACGCGGAAGGCCACGTCGCGCTCACCCCGACGACAATCGGGACCGAGGGATCGCAGAGCGTCCCCATCTCGCGCCCGACGAGCATCCACATATCCACGTCAAGCTCATTGAGAATGGCGACGGTCTGTGCAACCTTTTCCTTGATGAGTTGATCGGTCATCCGCGACTCCTTCAGACGAAAAGGACTGAGGACTAAGGAGTGAACGGGCGCACGCTACGCAATGCGTCGATCTCTCTGGGCGGCGAGTGTAGCATAGGGTGGTTGCCTCACTGCGCTCTCTGTGCTCGCGTCTTTCCTCATGGTGAACGTACATCTTGCCCTCACTTGCTATACTGCGAGAGAACGTTCGATGATGTCAGTATTTTGTGTATATCGTGGAGTTCTTCGGTATGTCACCATCATCTCGTGCCTTCCGGCATCGCGTTGCTGCGCTCCTCGGCGTGCTTCTCTGTACGGCGATGCTCCCGCTCGGAACGGTCCAGGGTGCTGAGTCGTTCGCCGATCCCGCCTTTCGGGCGCTCTGGGAGCGGACGGACGGGCTGGTCGCGGCGAGCGCGGTGCAGCGCACCTTTCTCTGGGGTCCTGCGCCGATCAGTGCGGCAGTGCAAGAGAAGTACGCGCAGAGTCCGGGCGGCACGCGCCTCGTCCAGTATTTCGATAAGAGCCGGATGGAGATCACGAACCCATCGAGCGCGCAGAGTTCGCCCTTCTTCGTGACGAACGGCCTGCTCGTCGTCGAGTTGATTACGGGGCGCGTCCAGATGGGCAATGACCCGACTCAGGTCGAACTCCGCGATCCGGCGAGCATCAATATCGCCGGTGACAGTGACGATCCGAACGCACCGACCTACCAGACGCTCGCCAAGCTCCGCGACCTCCCGGCGCGCACGGTGGATGCGGCGATCAAGGAGACGGTCGATCGCAGCGGCAAGGTGAGCGCGGGCGGACCGGATGGGGTGAAAGCGGCGGTCCTCGTGCCGGAAACGCGGCACGCGGTCGCTTCGGTCTTCTGGACCTTCATGAATAGTGCGGGCCCGGTCAGTGACGGTGCGGGCGGAACAGTGAGTGGCCCTCTCTTTTCCAACCCGTTCTATGCGACGGGTCTGCCGATCACTGAGGCATACTGGACGACGGTGAAGGTCGCCGGGGCGTTCCGTCAGGTGCTGATGCAGGCGTTCGAACGACGCATCCTCACCTATACCCCAGGAAACCCTGCGGGCTTCGAGATCGAGGCCGGTAATGTGGGTGCGCACTATTTTCAATGGCGCTACCAGTCGCGTCAGCCTGCCAGCCAACCGGCGACGGTGGTCGATCCCTCCGCCCCTGTCGGCCCGATCCAGGTCGCCAATGTCTTCGAAGGGAAGTACAACCTCACGCAGGCGGACATCTCGGACCTCTATAAGCTTGGGCTCGATGGCGAGGCATCGAACGGCTTCATCGCGAGTAACGATCCGGATCCCAACTACGTGACCTATCTCAAGCAGTGGCAACGGCTGACGGGGCACCGGCGCGTCTTCCTGCGCGCGGCGGACCCCCAGGCGACAACAGTTCCCGCGATCCAATCACTCGTTTCCGTTTTCCGCACGCCCGATGGCGCGCTCGCCGCGCTTCTCTTCAATCGTGACCGCCTCCGCAGTTCCGCCAATGTGGCGATCACCGAAGGGCTCTTTGGCGTGAACTCGTACCTGAAGGTTGATCGTTCGACCGAGGGCATCGTGCTGTACTCGCTCGTCTGGCAGCAGGGGAATGTGCTCGCGAGCGTTGACCTGACCGCACCGGCCCGTGGCGGCCTGCACGCCGCAGATGCGCTCGATCTGGCGGGGAAAACCTCTCGCCGCATCGCGGCCGACATCACCTGAGCGATGCATGCGCGCGATGGCTCGCATGCGCCGCCGGAAGTGCGCACTCACCATCGGTACCTGCATTGTCCTCGTAATCAGCACCGCATGCACACCGTTCCTCCATGCCGCAGCGCCGGTGTTGTTCGCCTCGCCCGCCTTCGGTGCGGCCTGGTCGCCGGTCGATGAGCCGGTCGCATCCGGGTGCGGTGCAACGCGCGTGGGTCTGGGGTGCGGGGCCGAGCAGTGCGGGCCTCACGGAGACGTACCGCGATGCACCGGGCGGGGCGCGCCTCGTCCAGTATTTCGATAAAGCGCGGATGGAACTGACCGACGCCACCCGCGCTACGGTGACGACCGGCCTGCTGACACGCGAACTGGTCACGGGGCACATCCAAGTCGGCGACAACCCGGCAGCAATCGAGGTGCGTGGGCGCGGGAGCACCACCGCCATCGCAGGCGACACGACCAATACCTTCCCCACCTACACCCAATGCGCGACCGCATCGACCATCCGCAGCCCGATATGACGGGCGCATTCGTCACCGATCTCTCGACAATCGCGCCGGGATGCAGCGCCGATGGCACCGCTCTCGGCGCAAGCGAATGGCATGGCGCGAGCGGCGATGACCCGAACGCCCAACTGTCGCATTTTGTCTCCGGAGACGGGCCAGACGATCCCCAGGCATTCTGGACATTCCTGACTGCGGGTGGCACGGCGCTGGAAAATGGTATCCTTACCGAACGCACGCCGCTGTTCGATTGGGTCTCCGTGTCGGGCTTCCGATCTCGCCTCGCATTCGGGTGACGGTCCGCGTCGGTGGCGCGCCGACAGCGGTGATGGCTGCAACTCTTCGAGCGGCGCGTGCTCACCTATACACCGACCAATCCGCCGGTCTTTCAGGTGGAGATGGGTAACATCGGCCAGCATTACTACCAGTGGCGCTATCTCAGCCCGGATGCGCCGCTCGCTACCCGTACCGTTGCGCCCGTACCCTCGACGACCGCCAGGCCGCCGAAGGCCGACCGCAACACGCCGCGCGACGACCGCGCCAACGATCACCGGCGCCGGCCCGGTTCGCATCGTGGAGCTCGTCGCGCATCCGCCGGACGGCGCCGCAGACCTCAATGGGGAGACCGTGACGATCCGCAATGACGGCCTCACGACCATGGATCTCTCGCGATGGACGCTCGCCGACGCGAGCGGGAAGAACCTCTTCATCTTCCCGACCATGACCCTGCAACCGGGCGGGGTGGTGATCGTGCATTCCGGTCGCGGCAGCCCGAATGGCCCGGACCGCTATTGGGGTAAGACGACGGGCATCTGGAACGACGCCGGGGATACCGCGACCCTTCGTGACGCAGCCGGTATGGTCGTGAGCATCTTTAAATACGGGTAAGTTCGCTTTTGATCTTGTGGTATTTTGTGTGCCACTCCAAGATGGAGTAATCGCCGTTGCCTGCTACGCGATGGGACCAGAAATCTGAACGGTACGATGGACGTCACAGGAGAGCACAACTACAAGGCTGCGCCAGTACGAAGTGACGCGATCGATCCTGCGCGATTCGCGCGCAAATGCGCTGCGGCGGTCTTCCTTCTCACATCGGCATTATTCCTCGCGCTCATGAGTGGTCACATCTACGCGCGCGATGAGGAGACGCTCTATCAAATGACGGACGGTATCGCCCTGCGTGGGCAACCGCTCGTCTCCCCTCTCGTCTGGGGAATCGTGGACAGCACTGCACCGAGCAAGCATGGGTTGCGACCGACCAGTTACGCGCCCGGACAGCCGCTCGTCGCGGTGCCGTGGTATTGGCTGGGGCGTGCCCTCAGCGGGCTGGCTGCGCCAGAGTATGCCGCCTACCTCACCCGTTTCGTCATCCTCTCCTTCAACGTGTTCGTTACCGCCGCCGTGGCGGCACTCCTCTGCCGTTTTGCGCTCGTGCTCGGCTATCGCGCACGCAGCGGCATCGCGCTCGCGTTCTGCTATAGCGGGGCAACATTCGCGATGATTCAGGCCCGTACCTTCTTCGCGGAGCCGCTCACTGCATTGCTCGTCCTGCTCGCCTTTTTCCTGATACAGCAGGCATGTCACCGTGATGCATCAAACCGGCTACGACCGAGGATGCTTGCAGCCTCCGGATTCGTGCTGGGCTGCGCGCTGTTCGTCAAGATTCATGCGGCGCTTTTCTTCCCGGTGCTCGCGCTGTACCTCACAATGGAGACGATTCCATCCTTCCGACGCTTCCCCGCATGGCTCCAATGGCGCGCGCTCCTCGTGCGTGCCGCCTGGTGGCTGGCTGGCCTCGCCCTCCCCCTCGCAGCATTGCTTCTCTACAACCGATGGCTGTATGGCAGCCCGTTCAGTACCGGGTATGGCGATACCTTGAATGTGTACACCACGCCGCTGGCAACCGGGCTGTATGGACTGCTTCTCAGTAGCGGGAAGGGGATCATCTGGTACGCGCCCCCACTGATTTTTGGTCTCATTGGGCTTCCGCGTTTCCTCCGACGCTTCCCGCGTATAGGCAGCGCCATCCTCGGTGCCGCCGCTGTCAATTTCATCTTCTATGCCCGCCTGGCAATCTGGAGTGGCGATGGTGCGTGGGGTCCGCGCTATCTCCTCATCGTCCTCCCCTGGCTCCTCTTGCCTGCGCTGCCGACCTGTGAGTATCTCCTCGCGCCCGGTCGGCGCGGTGTCAAGGTGGCAGCCCGCGTGGCGGGATTGCTCGTCATCCTTGCCGGGATAGTCGTGCAGCTGCTGGCGGTTGCGGTCAGTTTCGATGTGCCCCTCCTCACCAACCCGAACGATCATGCGCGCTACTTTTCGCCCTCGCAGTCGCCGATCGTCCTCTCCTACCACGTCGCGCGGTCGCGCATCGGGACGTGGTGGGCAGACCGCCAGCCGCCCGCCAACTCCTTCGTGCTCGCGACCGGGTTCGATCCGCCGGAAGCCGATCTCACCGACCATTTCCCGCGTTGGACAAACGGCAATGCCACCATCACGCTCAATCCACCGACGAACACTGCGCTGCATCTGAAAATCACCTATTTCGACCATCGACCACCCGCGATGCGTGCCACTGCGACTGCCGTGACGGTCGCGCTCGGCAACGAAGCCATCGTGCCTGTCGATCGCCTCGCGATCGCCCCGGCGAACGAGGGATTCATCCTCGCTTATGACATTCCGCCCGCGCTGCTCCATTCCGCCGGACGGCGGCTCACCATCGTCACGCCGACCTGGAATCCGTCCCGCGCAGGGGTGAGCGACCGCGATGAGGAACTCGGTATCTTTCTTAATAATCTGGAAATCTGGGCGGACGGTGTGCCGATCAGCCCGCAGGAGGCGAAGCGTTTTCCCACCCGTACCTGCCACGCCGCGCCAGGTGTGGCTCTGGGCGAACTACCCAAACTACCCGCATTCGCTCGATTGGTGGCCCGTGCTGCTCCATGATGCCGGGCTGCCCCGGCGCGTGTCGGCGACGATCACCGCCGCCTTGCTCGGCAGTATCGCCCTGCTGCTTGGCGGCGGTAGTTTCTGCGCCGCTGCCTGTTGGAAACGACGCGGCCGCTAACGCCGGTGGGCTTACGCGCTCTTCGGCACGGAGAAAAGGGTGCGGAGCCTGCCGGGGGCGTTGGTAGTGATCCCCGCGATGCCCCGCCCGGCGAGGATGCCGGCGCGTCGTAGGTCATCGAGGGTCCAGATATAGACGGGAAAGCCTGCGCGCACGGCGTGGGCGATGAAACGCGGCGTCGCGGTGCGATGCCAGACGTGGAGGCCGACACAGCCGAGTTCGCGCGCCTCGATGATGGCGAGGTTCGTGCCGTGCATCGTCAGGAGCCAGAACGGGAGTTCCGGCAGCGCGGTGCGGGTCGCTTTGATCACCTCAGTATCGAATGAACTGAGCACGATCCCGTCACGCTCCGCGCCGATTACCCGTGCGAGGGCATCGGGGGGGATCGGTTCCTTGAGTTCGAGGTTGATGAGGGAGAGTTTGCCTCGTACCGTGGCGAGGGTCTCCGCGAGGGTCGGAACATCGAACGCAGCCAGTTCCGCAGCGGTGGCGTCCGCGATGCGGATCGGTCGCTCGTGCGTACGCTTCAAGGAATCGTCGTGGCTGATGACCGGGATACCGTCCGCGCTCATGCGGACATCGCACTCGAGACCGTCCGCACCCTGCGTGATCGCGAGGCGGAACGCGGCGAGCGTGTTCTCAGGTGCATCTTCCGATGCACCCCGGTGGGCAATGATCAGTGGCGCTGAAGTGCGTTGGATTCGTCTCATAGCACGCAGAGTACGCCACTTTCTCGTAGATGTAAAGATGGTAAGAAGCGATACTATGCCCATTTGCATCGGTATGTTGCTCGATTCAGGCAAATTGCACGCTTGCGACGCCGCCGAACGCGGTATGATGGCGGAAATGACCGAAGAAGCAAGGAGGTTCTTGATGATCGCTGCGGAACCGGGACGATGGCCGAATGGTGCACGGTGCGCGGTAGTTCTCTCGTTCGATGTGGATGCGGAAACGCTCTGGCTGATCGCGGATCCGGCGAATGCCCAGAAGCCGGGACTCCTCTCCATGGGCCATTACGGCCCGACCGTTGGCGTGCCGCTCATACTCGATTTGCTCAATCGGCATGATCTGCGCGCCTCATTCTTCGTGCCGGGGTGGACGGCGGAGCACTATCCGGACATGATGCGGACAATCGTCGCCGCCGGGCACGAGATCGGGCATCACGGCTGGATCCATGAGACGCCGACCTCATTGACCCACGACGAAGAACGCAAAGTCCTCGAAGACGGGTTGCGCGCGATCGAGGCGACCGCCAGTGTCCGCCCCGTCGGCTATCGCTCGCCCTCGTGGGAGTTCAGCGTCAATACATTGGGCCTCATCGCCGAGCACGGCTTTCAGTACAGCAGCAACCTCATGGACACCTTTCTGCCCTATCAGCACCCCGGCACCGCAGTGATCGAATTGCCGGTGCAATGGATCCTCGACGACGCCCCCTTCTTTCTCTTTCGTCCCAGTGGCGCGACCCGCCCGATTCAGCCCGCCGCGACCGCCCTCCAGGCATGGCAGGAAGAGTTCGCCGGTATCTATGAGTACGGCGGCCTCTGCATGTTGACGATGCACCCGCAACTCTCCGGGCGCCCAGGGCGCGTGCAGATGCTCGAGCGCTTCATCGCGTATGCGCAGGCAATGCCGGAACCCGTCTGGTTCACGACGGGTGCTGCGGTTGCCGAGTATTGGCGCACGAACCATCCTGGCTGACAGTGGCAGCGTCCTTGCACACCGATTGTGCAAGGAACCTAGACAAAGATAGGCAGGTGGGGGCACAGAGAGAAAGGCAGCGAACGAATGGCAATCTCGAAGAGCCTCGTGGTCGGTGTGGGGGTGACGCTGGGTAGCGCTGCTGCGTTGGTCGGCACCAATGCCGCCCTCGCTGCTTCCGTGCCGCCGCTCTGGCCCATTCTCCCTGGCGATACCAAGCGCTACTCCTGGCGTGACGGCGAAATCAGCTACGCCGTACGCGGTTCGGGGACGCCGATTCTCCTCCTGCATGGCATCTATGCGTCCGCCTGTGGCTACGAGATGCGCCGCCTCTTTGCCCCCTTCGCGATGGGGTATCGCGTCTATTGCCCCGATCTGATCGGCTTTGGCCTGTCAGATCGGCCCGCGATTGAGTACACACCGGCGATCTTCATGCAAATGATCCGGGACTTCGTGCAGGATGTGATCGGGCGGTCCTGCATCGTTATTGCCAGTAGCCTGACGGCGGCATATGTCACGCAGTTGGCATTCGACCATCCCGGTCTCTTTCGTCGCCTCGTCCTTGTCCTACCGACCGGGCTGGAGCAACTGGCCGATCAGACGCCAAGTACCGCGAAGACAGCGGGATACGCGCTTTTCAAATCGCCCGTGATCGGCGAAGCGTTGTTCAATGGCCTCGTCTCCAAGGCGAGTTTGCGGTACTACCTGGAGAAGCAGAGCTATTACGATCCCCGCGCCGTGACCGATGAGATGATCGAGTATTTCTACGTGGCAGGGCATCAGAAGAATGCGCGCTATGCGCCCGCCGCGTTCGTCGGCAAGCAGTTAGATTGGCCGGTACGGCACGCCTTCGCCAACCTCACGCAACCCGTCATGGTCATCTGGGGAGCGAATGCGATGATTGCGCCGCTGAAATACGCGCAGGCGTTTCGCCATGCCAATCGACGCGCCCGGCTCGAAGTATTCGAAACATGCGGCGCGGTCCCACATGACGAGTGCGCGGAGGACTTCGTCCGCACCGCCCAGCAATGGTTCGCGCTCCCCGATGAGGAAGCGCGCTGGTGTGAGCCGATCTCTGAGAAGCTGCCCTAACCCCCAACCCCCTTCCCCACGGGGAAGGGGAAGCCGTAGGGGCGCATAGCATGCGCCCTCTCAGTCCTCAGTCCTCAGTCCTACATGAGTGGCGGCGAGGCGAGTTTGATGTAGCGTTCCACGCTCATCTTATTGCGGGAGTCCTCCGCGAGGCCGAGGAGGCCGATCAGTTTCGGGGCATCATTGCCCTCGCGCGCGCGTTCGACCGCCCAGGTATCGCGGAGAGATTGCGGCGTGACCTTTTTCGCGATGTCCGCATTCGCCGCGATCCGCTCGACGATCTTATTGATCGACTGCGGCGGCAGCCCGATCAGGCGATCTTGGGGGTCGTACGCCGCGACGTACGCCGTGAAGACCGCCGCGAAGGCGGCATCGGCGGCGAGCTTGCGTTCCTTGTTCTGGTAGCGCGCCGAATCGTAGTAGATATAGACGACCGGGCGCTCGGGATCGGACAAATCGACATGCTCTTTGCGAATCGTGAGCAGTTCCCCGCGCGAGAGGCCGAGGCGGAGCAGCAGATGCGCGATCAGGGCGGACCGCTCGTTCTCTTCCGCCGCGACGGTGAGGAAGCGCTCCTGCTCGTCCGCGAAGAGCGGTTGCGGTGTCTTGAGCGGGATATGCTCGGGATAGAAGCCCGCCGCCGGGTTCTCCTTCTCGGTGACGAGCTTGCACTGCACAATCAGGAACTTGAAAAAGGTATTGAGCGAGGTCAGCCGCCGCTTGCGGGTGCTGCGGGTGCTGCTATCGCCGAGGAAGGCGGCGATGTCGCGCGCCGAAAGCTGCGGAATGGGCTTGGGCCCGATCCGCTCCTCGAAGAGCGCGAGATCGTAGGAATACGATTCAATCGTGTTCTTCGGGTGGCCGGACTGTTCGAGGAAGCGCCGGAACCAGTAGCGCGCGAGGGTCAGCGTCGCATCCGCCGTCAGTTCGCGCATCAGCGCGACGCCGGGCGTCAGCTTCCCATTCGTATCCACCGTGAACAGCACCTGCTGCTCCGGTTGGGGCGTCGTCGGGATGTCCGCGACGGATTGGCGGCTCGTGCCGTACTCAGGTATTCGCTCCTCTTCCGGGGTACTGCTCATGGCGTCACCTCCCGTCCTTCCACACTGCGCTGTCCGTACACGCGAACGCATGTCCGTATCATAGCATATCCCACAACATTCTGTCGAGTTATTGACAACATAATGTGGTCATGGTGGATTCGACACCGGCACCCGGTGCCTTCTTCGACAGGAAAGCGGCGAATTCTCCCCCGGATCGGTCAAGCGGTGCTGGCAGCCACACGAGCGGTCTCAGTGGCTTGCAGCATGGCACGCAATGCAGCGCGCCGCTCGAAGACCTCGGGCGGGGGCGGTGTGAAGGCAGCGGCGGCGCAGTTCGCCTCGTAGCCTGGGAGTGCGAACACATTGCGTCGCTCCTCATATGCGGCGAGGGCATTCGCCAACGAGAAGGGGCCGCACATGCCCATGTCGATCGCTTCCGCCAGCAGTTCCGCATCCCGGAAGGCATCGCTGATCCCCTGCGCCAGGATGGGGTCCTTGTGGTATCCCGCGTCTCCCACGAGCGCCCAGCCGGGGCCGTAGGGTTTGCGGAAGAAGTTCTTCGTGTCCGCCGTTCCATACCATCGTTCCGCGCGTGTACCTGCCCGCACGCGCGCGGCAAGTTCCGGCACGCGATCCAGTGTACGAAAGAAATTCCCTTCGATATCTGCGCGAAATGCATGGAAGCCCGCGACGGGAGCCTGGAAGGCAATCAGGCTCAGGCCGTCGTTCGTCGGGAAGTTGATGTAGGTGCAGGCGGGCCACCGCCAGACCTCCGCCCCGTCCAGCGGTACATCGCGGAAATAGCTGTAGTACGCGAACGTGAGCGCGGGCCGTTCGTGATACTGTGGCGCCCGCACCATCTTCGCGACGAGAGAATGCGCGCCGTCCGCGCCGATGACGATCCGCGCGTGCTCGGCGACGATCGCGCCGCCGTGGGCGCGTCCGCGGATGCCGACGACACGATCGTCGCCCCACAAAAGTTCATGCACCGTGAATCGCTCGCGTAGTTCTGCACCCGCCGCCACAGCAGCGTCCACGAGGATCTTGTCAAGGACGAAGCGACGCGGCGCGTAGGTGGCGTCCACGCCATCGACCTGCTCGAATGGCTCGCAAAGGGGGAAGTCGCCGAGGTCGGCGGTGAAGGTGCGGATCGGCGGGCAGTTCGACGCAATCACCCGATCGAGCAGGCCCCAGCGATGCAACTGCGCGATGCCGGGTTGCTGGATGAAGTGGTTGCGGAAGGTGTCGCTGGGAAAGCGCGTGCGGTCCAGCAGAAGGACGCGATAGCCCTTGCCTGCGAGGAGCATCGCGGTTGGCGAGCCCGCGCAACGCGCGCCAATGATAATTGCGTCGTACATGATATTCCTCCCGAACGGGATGCGGGGTACTATCACCCCGCATCCCGTCAGCGATCATGCCGCCAGGTGGCTTAGATCAGGATGTGCTTACGCGCGCGCAGGCCGGATGCCCGGTTCGCTATCGGTCATCGTTCGTTGCGGCCCGGTGGTAGGCATCCGCAGCGTTTCCCAGCCGAGGTAGCCGAAGCCGATCAGGAGCGAGAGCGAGCCGATTGCCGCGATCCGCTCGCTGGCGAGGGCACCAACGGTCATGACCAGCGCCGCGAGGATCGTCAGCGCGCCGACCCAGCGGGCCGCTGCGCCGCTCAATACAAGCCCGATGCCGAGTACGAGGAGGCCGAGGAGCATTGTGAAGGCAAACAAGGTCGCCCACATCGCTCCCTTACCGTCGAGAATCGCCTGGGCACCGGGCAGCAACCCCGCCCGCTGGTCAGCGGGCACGGTCGCAAACGCGCTCGTTGCCAGTGCCTCTGCCCCAATAAGCGATCCGAAGAAAACCGCGCCGAATCCGATCAGCGCCGCGCCGACCGCCCCGAATCCCGGGCGACTGTCACCCAGGCGATGCATGACGCCGATGGCCGCCGGGAGGAGCAAGGCACCGGCGAGGAGCAGAATGATGTGCGCCGCCGCCCAGCGCCCTTGATTGTCGACGACCGTCTGGAAGGCGCTCGCGGCGCTATCTCCTGCCAGCGGATGAATGCCGAACCCGATCACGAATGCGAACGGCGAGAGGATGAGTGTCAGACCCGTTCCGATACGCTTGTATGTCTGCACGCGAGAGGTATCCATCATGCGTCCCTTCTGCCGGGCATCGTGGCCCAATGCCGCCATGCCCCGGCCCATTTCACTCGGTGTTCCCGTTGCGCGTGGGGTCAGTGCCCGCCGTCTCCGTGTAGATTGCCCCCGCCGTTCCATCTCTCGTATCGACATGGCGCCATATCGCGATGGGATCAGTGTATTGGGGTGAGGCCGCTGGCACATCGGATGAATCTCCCAATCGCGCGCAGGGCAGCACGATTGCGGGAATGATCGCGCAATAGGGAGAAATTCCTATTGTGGTGCGGGTGGGAGGCAAGGAGGAGGAGTTCATACAAGGGGGAGTTACGCAGCTGGGGCTTTTTTCAGGTGGTAGCAGGCTTTCTAGCCTGTCATATCGCGGCGGTGAGGCAGGCTAGAAAGCCTGCTACCACCGGGTTTCCTCTGCTGAACGGCGCAACTCCTAACAACGTTACTTCGCGCTCACCGTCGTGCGGTCGGTGTGCTCGATCAGGACGGGGAGATGGGGGATGAGGCGATGAATCGGGCGCGGCAGGAGCACGGTAACCGTTGTGCCGACGCCCACAAAGCTCGCGATGCCGACCCGCCCGCCGTGGGCCTCCGCGATCTGCTGCACGAGGCTGAGGCCGAGGCCCGCGCCGTGGTGACCACTCGCGACGCCGTGTGTGCCCCGGTAGAAGCGCTCGAAGAGATGTTCGATCTCGTCCGGCTGAATCCCCGGCCCCTCATCACGGACACGGAGGGCCAACCACTCGCGCTCCGGCCGGACGGTGATCGCGACCGGCGTGCCCGGTGGGGTGTAATGGCAGGCATTTTCGACGAGATTGACGAGCAGGCGCTGCACGAGCCGGGCATCGCCCTCGACGGTCGCCTCACCATCGATGTCTGTGGTGATCGGGTGATCGGGGAAGGTAATTGCGGCATCTTCGGCGATACGTTGGGCGAGTTCACCCACACTGACCGGGTTTCGCAGGATCGGCTGGCGGCCCGCGTCGATCCGCGCCAGCGTCAGGAGATCGTTCAGCATCGTCGTCGTCTGCGAAACGGATACACCGATCTCTTCGAGTGCGGCCCGATATTCGGCGGCGCTGCGCTCGCGCATCAGCGCGAGTTCGGCCGTCGCCTGGATGACGCTGAGTGGGGTACGTAACTCATGCGCGGCGTTCGCGACGAAGGCTTGCTGCTGTGCCAGTGAGCGGCGGACGGGCACCATCACCTGTCGCACGAGAAACAGGCCGCCGACCACCGAAATGATCACCACGCCCGTACCGATCAGCGCCATGATGAGGCGGAGTTTGTTCAGGAGGCTATGCAGTGGCGCGTCCGGTCTGCCGGTCTGGACGATAACGGCGATATGCGCGCTGTCCTCCTCACCGATCCAGATCGGCTCGGTGAGCACGCGCGTGCTGTTGCCGGGGCTGGAGAGGGTGCGGACATCCGTCGCGCCATCCTGTGCGACACGCACCGGGAGAAGCGCAGGCAGGTCCGCGACGCGCTGCGGGTCGGGTGCGCGCAGTTGCGTGCCGTCAGGCGAGAAGAGATAGACATCGATCCCGGCGGTATTGAGGTCGCGCGCAAGGTCGAGGGCATACGTATCGAGGTCGCCGTTTGGCTTGAGGACGACATTCGCGACATCCTCCGCACGCTGCCCAAGCGAGTCATCGAAGTTCTCGCGTGTGCGCCGCGCCTCGACACCGTAAATGAGGAAACACGCGACAATTCCCGCGACCGCGAGGACACCGACGATCCACCCAGTCAGGATGCCGCGATTGCGCTGCAAGACCAGCATGGCGTGCACTCCTTCATGGAGTCACATGATAGCACAAACAACCACCTCACCCCCGGCCCCTCTCCACGTGGAGAGGGGTGCCTCAATGTAAGTGCCGTGATGTTCCCCACATGCCATGATCTATCGAAAGTCGCTCCCCTCTCCACCCGTGGAGAGGGGGCTGGGGGTGAGGTTGAGCGAGAATTGGCAAGGCACGCCTTCACATCGTCGATGGTCAGGCGTGGATATGCGGCGAACAGATCATCTCAGGTCGGTGTTGTGTGCGAGATGATCGAGTACGAGATAGACGGGGATGCGCGTCCCACGCACCACGGGCTTGCCGACAAGAATTCTCGGGTCGACAACAATGCGGTCGCTGAGGTTATGGTGTCCTTGCTCTTGATCCATCAAGGGTATTCCTTCCAGAAAAGCCGGGAAGACAGGATGCATCACCCTGTCGCTATGATAACGCATGTATCAGCGACGAGTGTCGCGAGCCGAGAACCTTTGAGTTTTTCAGGTCTCGCTGCGGAGCGTCGGCACCCAGAGGTTGACGAGGATGAGGGCGACGATGCAACCGATTCCACCGATGACGATTGTTTCCGGCACGCCGGTAAAGCTCGCGATCGTGCCGAGGGCCATCGAGCCGAGCGGCATCATGCCCATCGCGATCATCGTGTACATGCTCATCACCCGACCGCGCAGTTCCCCCGGTACGCGGAGCTGGATAATCATGTTGGTGAGGGACATGCTCATTGTGCCCGCGCAACCGACGACGACCAGGAGGCCGAGGGAGAGCGGGAAGGAGCGCGAGAAGGCGAAGGCGATGAGCGCCGCGCCGAATGACGCGATCGAGATCATCAGGAGCAGACCGCGATGGGCGTAGGTGCTCAGTGCGGCAATCGCCAATGCGCCGCCGAGTGCGCCGATGCCGGAGAACGCCATCAGGAGGCCCAATCCGGTCGCGCCAACATGCAGCACGTCCCGTTGGATTGCGGGCATCAGTTGGGTGTAGGGCCGACCAAGGAAACTGACGGAGGCAATCAGGATGAGCGAGGAGGCAACCAGTCGATGTTCACGCACGTAGGCGAACCCCTCGCGCAAGTTCTGGAGCATCGTCTGCTTGCGCATCGTCCGGTTCGGGATCGATGACATGAACCAGAGGGCGATGATGACCGCGAGGAAACTCACGGCATTGATGTAGAAACAGGCGGCGGTACCGACGATCCCCAGGGCCACGCCGGCAAGCGAGGGGCCGAGGATGCCCGTACCGTTGAAGGCCGCCGAGTTCAAGGCGACGGCATTGGCGATGTAATCCTTGCCGACAATATCGGGGACGAGCGCCTGCCGAGTGGGATTGTCGAACGAGGCGACCGATGCCGAGGCGAAGGCAAGGACGAGGATCATCCAGACGGTGACGACGCCGGTCGAGGCGAGAATGCCGAGGATGAGGGCGAAAACAGCGGCGAGAGATTGCGTGACGATCAGGAGGCGGCGGCGGTCAACGCGGTCGGCGACGACCCCCGCGAAGAGCGAGAAGGTGAAGACCGGAATCGCCCGTACGAAGCCGACCAGCCCGAGCGCGAAGGGGGAATTCGTCAGTTGGTAGACGAGGTAGCCCTGGGCGACCATCTGCATCCACGTCCCGATATTGGAGACGATCAGCCCCCACCAGAGCAGGCGATAATCGCGGAAGGCGAGCGATGCGAACATCCCCTGGCGCGGCGCGCTGATCGCCGGTGCTGCTCCAATTGCCGTTATCCGTGGTGCTGCCGTCTCGGTTGACTTTCCTACCATACTGCCGCTCCCTGAGAGACCCATTGTTTCGCCCGATCCTTGTTCGCACGCATGTGTGCGTCGTTCGGGCTATTCCTGCCGGTTGAATGCATAGGTCGCCGCTGCCAGTACGATGACCGCGAACCCGGCGAGGACGCCGAGATCGAGAGCGGCGGGATAGGTCCAGACGCCGACAATCAAACCGCGCAAGAGGTCCACACCGTAGGAGAGCGGATTGAGATGCGCGAGCACCCGCAGCCAATGCGGGGCGCGGGTGAGCGGGAACTGCGCCGCGCTCGTGAAGTAGAGCGGCAGGACGACGAAGTTGTTGATCGTGCCGAACCCCTCGAACGAGGTCATCTTCGCCGCAATCAGGATGCCTACCCCGGTGAGGCCGAGACCGATCAGCAGCATCACGCCGATACTGGCGATGATCGTCAGTGGGTTGGGCCAGATGCCGACAAACGGCGCGAAGACCCAGATGAGCGCTCCCTGCACGGTGGCAATCGTCGCGCCCGCCAGCGCTTTCCCGATCACCACCGAGGCGCGTGGGATGGGCGCGACGAGAATCTCCTTGAGAAAGCCGAACTCGCGGTCGAAGATGATGCTGATCGCGCTCTGCAAGGAGGAGAAGATGATCGCCATCGCCATCATGCCGGGGAAGACGAACTGCAAATACGTGACATTGCCCGGCACGTTCACCGAGCCACGCAAACCGGCACCGAGGATGAAGAGCCAGACGACCGTGCGCGCCAGCGAGCCATAGAGTTGGGCGCGCTCCCGCCCGAACCGGACGAGATCGCGTTGCCAGAGCATCGCGACTGCCTCGACATCGAGTATTTGCCGCACGCGGCTCGGTGCGTGAAGCGGGGGTGCCGCCGCAGTCACGGTTGCCATCTCAAATCCTTCCGCCGCGGCGTCGCATGACGGCGCGTAACTTGTCGCTATTGTCTGCGCCCTCGTCACGGATCGCGTGCCCGGTGAGACTGAGGAAGACATCGTTGAGCGTCGGGCGCGCGATCTCGACGGACTGGACATCGACCGAGGCACTACGCAGGAATCGTGGCACGAAGGTGTCCCCGTGATCCACCTCGAAGCGGAGCATCCCCGCTTCCTCGTATGCACTCAGACCGAACTCGCGCGCGAGCAGGGCCGCCGCCGCCGGATTGTCGCTGGTGCGGAGCCGGACAACATCGCCACCCATCGCCGCCTTGAGCGCCTGCGGGGTATCGAGCGCGATCAATTTCGGCGTGATCCATAATGCCGATTCGGTCGCAGTTCTCCGCTTCATCCATGTAGTGCGTCGTCATAAAGACGGTAATCCCGACGCGCTTACGCAGGTCGTGAATGTGGGACCAGATCGTCTGGCGCGTCTGCGGGTCCAGCCCGACGGTTGGTTCATCGAGAAAGAGGACGGCAGGATGATGAAGGAGCCCCCGCGCGATCTCCAACCGCCGCTTCATGCCGCCGGAGAAGGTGCGCACCTTGTCATTCGCGCGGTCGGCGAGATTGACCATTGCCAGCATTTCCGTAATGCGCTTGGTGCGCTCGTCACGCGGGACGTGATAGATCATGCTGTGGAAGCGCAAGTTCTCTTCCGCCGTGATGCGGTCATCGAGGCTGTAATCCTGAAAGATGATGCCGATGGACTCGCGAACCCGCGCGGAATCGCGCACGACATCGAAGCCGTTGACGCGCGCCTCCCCTGCGGACGGACGAAGCAGCGTGCAGAGCATCTTGATCGTCGTGCTTTTGCCCGCACCATTGGGGCCGAGGAAGCCAAAGACCTCGCCGGGCCGGACTGCGAACGAGAGGTGATCGACGGCGGTGAAGGTGCCGAACTGACGAACGAGATCATGCACTTCGATGGCGGGATGGAGGCTGTCGGTTGCCATTTCTGGGGTGAACGCGGATGTGGGAGCGATGATCGTTACCATGCCCTAGGTATTTCCTTTCGACTTCTCGCGCTCTTTGCGACGCTCCGCATCGGCATCAAACATCGCTGCCATATCGCCCAACGCGACGAAGAGTCGCTTCTTCTGCGACGCCGTCAGATGCTCCAGGAGGGAGCGCAGGCGGTCGTGCATGATCGTTTGATAGCGTGCGAGGACGGCCCGGCCCTCGTCGGTCATGACGATCCGCACCTGTCGGCGGTCCACCGGATCGGGATGCCGACCGACGAGGCCGCGATCGGTCAGCCCGTCGATCATGCTCGTCATCGTGGGGACGGCGACGCTCATCCGGCGCGCGAGTTGGGTCGTCAGCGCCGTGCCATCGACCGCGATTGCCTGCAAGCATCGGAGTTGCGGCATCGTTAGACGCTCCGGGCCCTCGGCCTGCTCGATTGCCAGCCGGAGCGAGCGCTGGTAGCGGCTGATCGTCCGATCCATCGCCGTGACGAGCTCAGTATCAAGGTCATCGGGAGGAGGCGATGCGTCGGTGGGAAGTGTCGTGGGTTCATCATCGATTGCCAGCATGTGACCCCTTCCAATCGCTAGAGCATCGTACTGTTAGCATTTCTAAAGATCAGGCTTCCAAGCTCTTTTGTCAAGACCGCGCCACGGGGAAGTGCTGAGTGCTGAGTCAGAGAATCGCGTTCCTCCCCTCTCCATCGCCGAGTAAATCTGTCCTTACCTCGATCTATCGGCGATGGCTCCGTACGAGAGGGGTCGGGGGTGAGGAAACCAAAGCCCCCCTGGTTGCTCATCGCTCATCGCGCACTTGACGGCTGATCCGCCCACTCGGTATCGTACGTACAAGCATTGTGGTGGGTTATGCGCGACGCGCGGGGGACACGCTTGATGACGGACGATGCCGAGGAGGCGCAGAATGATGGCGGCGGGAATGAGCCACCGCCAGAAGACACGCAGTCCTCCAACGATGGCGATGACGCCGCTGCATCCCCAAGCCGCCGGTTCACGACGCAATCGATCGGTACGCTCTTGATCGCGGTCGGGATCGTGATGATCCTGTTGACAGTGGGGATCACTGCCTGGTCGCGGCACCGAAAGGATGCTGAGACCGAGGCATTCCTCAGTCGTGTCTCGACCCCCACCGCTCCCGCAGCGCCGACCGCTCTCGCTGGCACGACACCCTTCCCCTCCACCGTCTCCGGCGCACAAGTTCCCGATACCGCACGCACCCCGACTGCGAACGTCGCCACCCGTGCGGCGCAGCCCGTCGCGACAACATCGAACGGCGTGGACCGGACGATCATCGCCGTCGCACCACCGGCGACCGCCGTGCCGACGCCCGTCGCGGGGGCACCCGGCGCGAGCGCATCGACCCCGGCAGCGCCGCCCACTCCGAAGCCGCGGATGCCGGAACCGACACATCTGACGATCCCTGCGATCAAAGTGAATTCCGATATCGTCGATGTGGGCGTCTCACCCATCGACATCGATGGGCAGCAGGCGTACATCTGGGATGTCGCGCCGTATGCGGTCGGTCATCATTTCTCCAGCGCGAACCCCGGCGAAGGGGAGAACGTCGTGCTCTCCGGCCACGATGACTGGCAGGGCGAGGTCTTCAGGAACCTCTATAAACTGAAGAAGGGTGATGAAATCACCCTCCAGGCGGGTGATCGGCAGGTCGGCTACCATGTTGACGACATTCTCTTGCTACCGGAAGTTGGTGAACCCCTCGATAAGCGTATCGCCAATGCCGCCTTTATTGGCACCACCGGCGACGAACGCCTCACCCTCGTCACCTGCTGGCCCTATGCGGTGGACGATCACCGCCTGATCATCATCGCGCGGCCTGACAAGTAGTCAGTAGTCGGTAGTCAGTAGTCAGAAGGAAACAGGAGCGCAAGAGCCGAAGCCTCCAAGGCGCGACGGCTTTGCTATACTGCTCGTCAGTGGCAGCGAAGGCCCCGCTTTCTCTGACTACTGACTACTGGCTACTGGCTACTGGCTACTGCCTACTGACACGGAGGAGAACCCGATGAGCAGCGATCCGACGGAACTGCGTGGCCGTACTCGCATCACCAATGAGGATCACTCGCTCGGCCAAACGCGCGCCGATATGCCCGGCAATGGCCCCGCGATTGGTACGGCGATCAAGATGACAGGTGGCATCGCGAACGCGGTCGATCCCGCGACTGTGCTCCAACCCGACGCGGTCATTACGCCGCTGATGATGATGGAGATGGGCAAGCGGATGTATAGCCGCTTCGTCGCGATGGTCGGCGGCGACGCGGCAGTCGAAGTGCTGCTCCAGCGGAAGATCGGCCTCCATATCTATCTCGATGCGGGCGGTGTCCGCGTCCATTATCGCGGGCGCGTCTGGTGGGTGCCGGAATCGAACACCGAACCCTTCAGTGAGATCGTCAAGAGCAGCACAAGCCTCGATGACATCATGAACGCCATGCCGCAGGTCGCCGCACCGCAGGTACGGTACGGATAGTAGGCAGTAGGCAGTAGGCAGTAGACAGTAGACAGCGGAAACGAGTTCTTTCTGCCTACTGTCTACTGCCTACTGCCTACTCCGGAGGAACGTAGTGACGAAGAGCACGAAGATCACGATGATCGGTGCGGGGAGTGTCGTCTTCGCGAAGAACCTGCTCGGCGATATTCTCTCGCATCCTGAACTGGCGGGGAGCGAGATCGCGCTGATGGACATCGACCCCGAGCGACTGCGGGTCGCGGAGATCGTCGCCCATCGGGTGGCAGAGGCGGTCGGCGCGCGGCCGACGATCACCGCGACGACCGATCGTCGTGCCGCGCTCGATGGGGCGGCTACGCCGTCAATATGATTCAAGTCGGCGGATACAAGCCGAGCACCGTGATCGATTTCGAGATACCCAAGCGCTACGGCCTGCGGCAGACGATTGCGGACACCCTCGGCATTGGCGGCATCTTTCGCGCCCTGCGGACGATCCCCGTCGTGCTTGAGATGTGCCGCGATATGGAGGAGGTCTGCCCGGACGTCTGCTTTCTCAACTACGTCAACCCGATGGCGATGGTCACCGGCGCGGTCCTGCGTGCGACGCGCATCAAGACGGTTGGCCTCTGCCACAGTGTGCAGGGGACGGCGGAGCAATTGGCGCGCTATCTCGATGTGCCCGCGGAGCGCGATGGAGTATCAGTGCGCGGGGATCAATCATATGGCGTTCTATCTCTCCCTGCGCGCCAATGGCGAGGATGCCTACCCGATGCTGCGCGCGCGGTATGGCGCTGCCGGATCGCCTATCCGCCGCTGCCCGGCCCGGAGGCGGACGCGCCCGGACAGCGCGCATCCTGCGGATGCACGACGCCGTGCGCTTCGAGATGTTCCGGCGGCTCGGCTACTTCGTCACCGAGTCGAGCGAGCACTTCGCGGAGTACGTGCCCTACTTCATCAAACGCGACCATCCCGAACTGATCGAACGCTTCCATATCCCGCTCGATGAGTACCTCACGCGCTGCGAGAACCAGAATGCGCGCTGGGCGGCGATGCGCGATGAACTGACGAACAGCGACGCGCCCGCTCACGGTGAAGCGGACGAGCGAATACTGCGCGCAGATCATCCGCGCGAAGGAGACGAACATGCCCGCCGTCATTTACGGCAATGTGCGCAACGACGGGCTGATCACGAACCTGCCGGATGGCTGCACCGTCGAGGTGCCCTGCCTTGTCGATGCGAACGGCATCCAACCGACGGTGATCGGCGATCTGCCGGTCCATCTCGCCGCGCTGATGCGGACGAATGTCAATGTGCAGGAAGTGACCATCGCGGCGGCATTGGAAGCGGAAGCGGGAGCATGTCTATCACGCCGCGATGCTCGATCCGCACCTCGCGGCGGAACTGACGCTGGATGCAGATCTGGTCGCTCGTGGACGATCTTTTCGCCGCGCACGGCGACATGATCCCGGCGATGGACTGAGCATCGGTAGGAGCGAATCGATGGCGAACATGCTCGATAGACGATCGCCTGGCCCGCCGGGCATCGGAGCGCGGTCGTTATCAGTGTGGATGTGGACAGCGATACCTGGCTGCGGCGCGAACATGGGGCGATCATCGGGTGGGCAAGCGCGCCATCGGGCAGTACGACCTCCGTGCCGGTGCCGATCGCCTGCTGCGCGTGCTCGCGGATTATGGCGTTACGCGGGACGTGGTTCTGGGTCGGGCGGTCGCGGAGGAAGCGCCCGTGCTCGTCCGCCGCTGCATCGCGGAGGGGCACGAAGTCGCATGCCATACCTGGGACCACGCGCATTACGACGAAATGAGCGCGGACGCACAGCGGGCGGACATCGAGCGGACGCGGCAGGCGCTGGCGACGATCACCGGGACGCTGCCAGTCGGGCACAAGACGGCGGGGTTCGCGCCGGGTGTGGAAACGCCCGCCATCCTGCAATCGCTCGGCTTCCTCTATCAGATGGACCTCGCGTGGGGCGACTATCCCGAGATCGTGCAGCCCTCTGCCGCGCTCCCACCGCTCGTTCATCTCCCGCCGACACATTTCCTCGATGATTACGCGCTCTATTGGGACAATCTGCTCGCACCCGATGCCGCCTTCGCGCTCTGGCAGGAGACCGTGGACGTGCTGCGTGATGAAGGCGGCATCGCCTGCTTCACCCTCCATCCGCATCTGATGGGTCGACCCGCGCCGAGCCGGGTGCTCGCCCGGATGCTCGAATACCTCATCGATCTCGGTGATATCTGGCTTGCTCGGGCGGACCATGCCGCCAGCTGGTGGCGTGAACAGACCACCACTTCTCCTACGGGCTGACAGTACCATTCTCCCCAGTGAACCGGACGACGCATCCGCTCGTACTAGAGGTAATGTCGCTGGCATCCATACTGCGATGGCATTGCATCAGTGTACCATGCGGCCACTTCAACTTGACAGAATGTGTATGATAAGCACATCTTCCGCGCTGGCAAATGCCTGTGTCTCAAGAGAGGGAATCGTCCATGAATCGTCCGCCACGCCGCCGCGCAGATCGCTGGGTCGGCGTCGCTACATCAGTCGTTCTGCTCGGCTTGGTCGTGAGCGCGATGGGTTTGCAGTCGGGTCGGGTGCGCAGCCACATCCCGTATCTCGATGTCCCCGCACCGACCGCGACACCGGCGGGCGTCGTCATCAAACTGGATCAGTTGTCCGTCGCGAATGCCGCTGCGTCTCCGGTCGTGGCGAGCGTCGCGCCCACTGCGGAGCCGACAGCGACCGAGACGGTGCTTGTCCCGACCTTACCGGCCGCAGCGGTGCCGACCGCGACCACCGTGCCCGCAGTCGTCGCCCAGGTGCCTTCAGCGACTGTGGGGAGCACGCCTGCGTCGGTGCCAACCGCTGATCCTCCGAAAGCAGCTTCTCCGACTACCGTACCTGCGACGCCAACCAGTGCGCCAACGGCGAAACCGGAACAGATCGCCCCCGCGACCTTCCTCGAACCGATGTCCCACTGGTTCCAGGGGTGGAATCAGTGCGCGGAAGAGTCGATCGCGATGGCCCTCTCCTATTTCGGCATCAAACTTGGCCCGAACGCCGTGACCGCCTACCTCCGCCCCAATAACGGCGCGAAGGGCAGCAAGAACGTCGAATCCAACCGGATTGTGGATTATCTGCACGGACAAGGCTTGCAGGCGGAGGCGTTCCATGGCGGCACGGTAGACCGCGTGAAGCGACTCGTTGCGACGGGTGTGCCGGTGATCGTCGGGCAGTGGCAGAACCGGACGGATCACGCCGGCATCGGCCACTGGCGTGTCGTACGCGGGTATGATGACGCGAAGGGCATCTTCCTCATCAATGACTCGATGGAGGGCGCATCAGTCCCGATCAAGTACACGCGAGTTCGACGATCTCTGGCCGGTCTACAACTACGTATATATCCCGGTCTGGAATGACCATCTCGCGCCGAATGTCCAGAAGGTGATGGGCGATGACATGAATGTCCCCAGTCAACATCGCGCATGACATCAGCCTATGTGCAGAACCGCATCGAGCAGCAACCGACGAACGCCGGAACTCTACTTCGCCCTCGGTGGTGCGTACTTCCGCTCCGGTGACAACCAGAAGGCCGTCGACTACTACCATAAGGCCAAGCTATGGGGCTGTTCCAGAAATACCAGTGGACGCTCTGGTATCAATCGTGGCCGGTGACGGCGATGGTCAATCTCGGCATGTACGATGAGGCGTTGCAGGTCTCGCAGGAAAATATCCGTACGGCGGGTGTCTTCGCGATCATGCACTACGAGCGCGGCATCATCTACGAGAAAAAGGGCGACATGGCAACCGCCAAGCGCGAATATCAGATGGCCCTCGTGACGACAAGAACTACCCGGACGCCCAAGCGGCACTGAAGCGTCTTGGCGGGTAATCAGCAATGAGCGATGAGCAATGAGCAATGAGTAGGGGGACAAGCCTCTCGTTGCTCATTGCTTCGTGTTATGCTCTCTCCACGGAGCGGCGTAGTGAGGGAGAGAGCGATAATGGACGAGCAGAACGCGGCGATCAAGGAACGGGTGAAGGCGCAGTTTGCCGCGACTGCGGCGAATTACGTGGTGAGTAAGGGGCATGTAGGTGGCGACGATCTTGACCGCCTCCTTGAACTGGCAGCGCCAGTCGACCGATGATCTCGCTCTGGACATCGCGACGGGCGGCGGTCATACCGCGCTGGCGATCGCCGTGGGCTGCCGGGCAGGTCGTCGCTTCCGATTTCACGCAGAACATGCTGACGACCGCGCGCGATTTCATCGTCTCGAAAGGGATGACGAATGTCACCTACGCCCTGGCGGACGCCGAGGCGCTGCCATTTGCGGACCATTCGTTCAGCATCGTCACCACCCGGATCGCGCCGCATCATTTCCCGGATACGCGCGCCTTCGTGCATGAAGTGGCGCGTGTGCTCGAACCGGGCGGGCGATTTCTCCTCGAAGACAGTGTCGTTCCCGAAGGCGAGGCCGGGGACTTGCTCAACCGGATCGAAAAGCTGCGTGATGGCTCGCACGTCCGCTCCGCTACCGAGGCGGAATGGCTTGCGCTCCTCGCAGGCGCGGAGTTCGAGGTCGTCAGTGTCGAGCTCTTCCGCAAGGAACACGAGCTGGAGCAGTGGATCGGTCGGGCCAACGCGAGTGCCCCGCTCGTCCGCGATGCCTGGGCGAACGCCTCGGCTGCCGCGAAGGACTTTTACGATCTGAAGTACAACCCCGATGGCTCGGTCTACTCCTACAGTGATGACAAGGGCGTCTTTCTTGCGCGCAAGCCGATGAGCACCTTTTAGCAGCTCAAGCGAATGCAATAGAGGATGAGAAAAGATGGTGGTAGCAGGCTTTCCAGCCTGCCCTCTCGTTGCAGGAAGGCAGGCTGGAAAGCCTGCTACCACCGAAAAGAGGAATAGCGCGCTGCCGCGCATCGTTCCCTCTTTCTGAGGCGGTGTGGTCGATAGTCAGGAGGAAGACGGATGCGTATCGGTGTCACATTCCCACAAAACGAGATCACGGCGGACCCCATCGCGGTGCGTGATTACGCGCAGGCAGCAGAAGGGCTCGGCTACACCCACCTGCTTGCCTACGATCACGTCATCGGGGCGGACATCTCGAACCGCCCGAACTGGCGACCGGGTGGTTATACCCACGAGAGCCTCTTTCATGAGCCGTTCGTCCTCTTCGGCTACCTCGCCGGGATCACCACGCACCTGGAGTTCGTGCCCGGCGTCATCATCCTGCCCCAGCGGCAGACCGTGCTCGTCGCCAAGCAGGCGGCGGAAGTCGATCTGCTCACCGGCGGGCAGTTCCGGCTCGGCATCGGCATCGGCTGGAACGAGGTGGAGTACGAAGCCTTGAACGAGAACTTCGGCAATCGCGGCAAGCGCAGCGAGGAGCAAATTGCCGTCCTCCGCGCGCTTTTTACCGAGGAAGTCGTGACCTATCACGGCAAGTGGCATCATATCGAGGCGGCGGGGCTCAATCCGATGCCGGTGCAACGCCCGATCCCGATCTGGATCGGTGGTACTGCCGAAGCGGCGCTCAAGCGCGTTGGCGAAATCGGTGACGGCTGGTTCCCGCAGCGCGCGCCCGACGATACCGCGCGCGAAATGGTCGAGCGGATGCGCGAATATGCGCGCGCAGCGGGGCGCGATCCGCGCACTATCGGTGTCGAAGCGCGCGTCAGTATCGCGGATACGACGCCGGATGAATGGGTGCGGCAAGTCGAGGGTTGGCGCGCGCTCGGCGCGACGCACCTCGCCGTCAACACGATGAAGGCGGGTCTTTCCTCGCCGCAGGAGCATATCGACGCGATTCGGCGCTTTAAGGAAGCGGTCGGCGCATGACGCCGACGCCGGGCATTCTCAGTGTCTTCGCGCACCCGGACGATGAATCGTTCGGCGCCGCCGGTGCGCTCTCGGCCTATGCTCGTCGGGGAACACCGGTCGATGTGCTCTGTGCGACGCGCGGGCAGGCGGGCCAGCTTGGCGGTGATCCCCCCGTCACAACGCGCGAACAGTTAGGATCGGTGCGCGAGGCCGCACTGCGCGACGCAATGCACATCCTCGGCTTTCGCGACCTCTACCTGCTCGACTATGAGGATGGTCGTGTGGCAGACGAGCCGTATGCAGCGCTCCTGGCGACGGTGATGGAGATCATGCGCCGTGTCCGCCCGACGACGGTGCTCTGCTTCGGTCCGCGCGGTATTTACGGTCATCCCGACCACATCGCGACCTTCAAGGCGAGCGACCGAGGCGTTCTGGCGCTTGCGGGGTAACCCGCAACTGCCGGAACTCCGGCGGCTCTATTACCCCGCCATCCCTCGGCGAATCGGGCGGGCAATGAACCGCGTCATCCCCGGCCCGGAGGGGACGCCGAACACCGAACTGCCCGTGCCGCCCGAGGCGCTTGAGGCGCAGATCGGGGCGCTGGCAAAGCACGCGGAGACGCAACTGGACGCGCGCGGGATGCGGGAGCGATTACTACGTATGCGGCCACAGGTCGCCTATCTCTATCGCGTCGAGCCGCCGCTGCCGTATGGAGAGATTGACCGGAGCCTTCTACCGTGACGCTGCGGACGAACTATCACACGCACAGTCGCTATTGCGACGGTGAAGGCGAGATCGCGGAGTATATCGAGGCGGCGCTTGCGGCGGGGCTCGATTCCTACGGCGTCTCCTGCCATGCGCCGGTGCAGATACCGACGCGGGATCCGTGGCTGATGCGTCCGGAAGACCTCCCCGCGTACTGCGCGGAGGTTCGTCGGTTGCGGGAGGAATATCGCGACCGTTTGCCGCTCTTCCTCGCACTCGAACTCGACTATGCGCCGGGTCTGGATGGCCTCTATCGCGAGCAGATCTTCCCGCACCATTTCGATTACTTCGTCGGGTCCGTGCATTTTGTCGATACGGATGGCGACGGGATGCCGTGGGAGATCGATAATAGCGCGGAGCGGTTTGCCGCCGGTCTCGCAGGCGGATTCCGTGGTGACGTGCGCCGCGCCTTCGCGCGCTATTTCGCCTTGCAGCGCGCGATGGTCGGCACGCCCGGTGTCGAAATTGTCGGCCACATGGACAAGATGAAGATGTGGAATAGCGGCGATCGCTACTTTCGCGAATCTGATGCCTGGTACGTGGCAGCGGTCGAGGAGACCTTGCAGGCATTCAAAGCAGGCGGGCTGATCGTGGAACTGAACACCTCGGGATGGCGGAAGGCGATCAACGCACCCTTTCCCAGCCCGTGGGTGCTCGCGCGCTGTCGCGATCTGGATATTCCGATCACCGTGACGGCGGACACGCATCAGCCCGCCGATGTCGCGGCAGGGTTCGATGAAGCGGCGGCGCTCCTGCGCGACCTCGGTATTCGGCAGGTCATGGCGCGTGAGGGGGAGCGATGGCTTCCTCGCCCGGTTGACTGAATTTCCGCGTTGATCTTCCGTTTCTTCCCTACGGTCCCCTCCCGACCGTCACGGCACCGATAGTGCGTTTTGCCTTTGGGAGTAGATGAGTGCGCAGTGAGGCAGCGAATACGGTGCAGTTATCGGATCAACAACGGATCGGTGAGCGGTACGAACTGCGGGAGTGCATCGGTATCGGTGGGATGGCGCGCGTCTATCTCGCGCACGACCGGATGCTCAATCGTGATGTCGCGGTGAAGGTGCTTAATCCCGTGCTCGCATCCAACCCGCTCTTTGTCGAGCGCTTTCGGCGCGAGGCGCAATCGGCGGCGGCGCTCAACCATCCGAACATCGTGACGATCTATGACACCGGCACTGCTGACGATGCGTACTACATCGTCATGGAGCATGTGCCGGGGCCGAATCTGAAAGAGGAGTTGCGGCAGCGCGGCCCGCTCCCGGAAGCGGAGGCATTATCGGTGGGCGCGCAGGTGGCGGCGGCGCTTGAAGCGGCGCACGACCGCCATCTCATCCATCGCGACATCAAGCCGCACAACATCCTGCTTCACCCCGCCGGTGCGGCGAAGGTGACGGACTTCGGTATTGCTCGTGCGGCGGGCGCCTCGCAACTCACCGCGACACAGACCGTGATGGGCACCGCGCATTATCTCTCTCCCGAGCAGGCGCTTCATCGTCCGCTCGATGGCCGGTCCGACATCTACAGCCTCGGTATCGTGCTCTATGAGGCATTGACGGGTCATCTCCCCTTTACCGGCGATTCACTCGTCGCGGTGGCGATGCAGCAGGTACACGATGCGCCGCCCCTCATGCGCGATTATCGGTCGGGGTTGAGCACGCAGACGGACGCGGTCGTCATGAAAGCGCTCGCGAAGGACCCCGACCAGCGCTATCAATCGGCGGCGGCGATGCAGGCTGCGCTCTTGCAGGCACGCGATGCACTCGATCACGGGAGAGATCAGGCGACCCGTCCGCTGCCTCCCGGTATTCCCGACGATGCAGCGCGGACGACGATACCGGAGTTGCCTCTCCCGCCACACGCATCACACATCGTCGCTGATTCGCGCATCTCCTCCCCTCGAACGAGCGCGCAGAGAGGGAAATTTATTGCGCCGCTCGCGATTGCGATCGTATGTGTGCTTATCCTCGGTGTGGCGGCATTCGCGTTCCGATCCTTTCAGGGCGGAACGGGCGCGGTGGCGACCCCGACGACGGCGCCACGCCTGACGGTCGTCGCGCAGGCATCGGCAGTTGCGGTCGGTACTACGCTGGCGTCGTCGGTGCCAACACTGGCCCCCTCACCGCCGCCCGCGCCCACCGCAGCACCCGTGACCGCGCTACCCGCGCCCCTTCCCACCGCGACAATCCCCGCGCCGACCGCTGCGCCGACCGTTCCGGTGCCGAGTCCGACGCCATTGGTGCTCCCAACTGCAACGGCACCCCCAGCCCCGACTGTTACCGCAGTACCCGCGACCCAACCGCCGCAGCCAACGCCTCCGCGCGCGCCGGGTGCGGGCGCGAGTAGTCCCACGCAGGCGGTGCAGCAGTTCTATCAATTGGTTGGGCAGCATCAGTTCGACGCGGCGGCGCAACTCTGGAGCGCGCGCATGAAAGCGGAATATCCCCCGAACGACGCAATCAATGGTCGCTTTAGTCAGACACAGGCGATAGATGTTCGCATCGGTGACACGCAAGTCGATGCGGGCGAAGGCAGGGCGACCGTCAATATCGAGATCACCGAGACGCGCGGTTCACCGACGCGCACCGACCGATACGTCGGTTCGTGGCTGCTCGTGCGTACTCCGTCGGGCTGGCAGATGGATCAGCCGAACCTGCGACCGGCGTAGTTTCTTCTGCGGTACAATCACATGCCGGTTGTGGATACCGGGACGATAGGGAAGGGAGCGCGGACGCGTGGCCGGAGACTTGATCCTCACGAACGGACATCTCATTACCTCGGACCCCGCGATGCCGGTCGCGGAGGCGGTCGCGATCCGTAGCGGCGTGATCGTCGCGGTCGGCACGAATGCCGAGGCGCTGGCGGAGCGACGGGCGGGCACGGAGGTCATCGACCTGCACGGACGGACGGCAACCGCCGCCTTCAACGATGCGCACTGCCACCCGATGCATGTCGGCTTCGCTGCGGCGGCTGTCAACGCCCGACCGGAGGCGACGACGAGTATCGTCGAACTGATCGGCAAGATACGCGGGCGGGCGGAAGCGCAGCCGACCAATCGCTGGATTCGCGCCAACGGCTACGACGATGCGCGCTTCGCGGAACGCCGCCATCCGAATCGCGCCGATCTCGATGTCGCTGCGCCCGATCACCCCGTCCTGGTGGTGCGCGCCTGCGGGCATATCGCTGCGGTGAACACGAAGGCGCTGCAACTCGCCGGGATCACCGCCACCTCCCACGACCCCGAAGGTGGCGTGATCGACCGGGACGAGCACGGCGAACCGACCGGCATTCTGCGTGAGACGGCGATGCGTGCGGTCTACGGGGTCATCCCGCAAGCGAGTGCGGAGGAGATCGCGGACGCGCTCGACCGCGCTGCCACCCTCTATCACGCGGTGGGGGTGACCAGTGTCGCTGAGGCGGGCATTCATCGACCGGAGGAGATGACGGCGTATCAAGCGCTGCACGACCGGGGGGCGGGCGGCTTGCGGACCTATTTGATGATGATGGTCGATGAGATGCTCGATGCCCTCGAAGGCACCGGTATCCGTACCGGGTTCGGTGACGCGCGGTTGCGGATCGGCCCGGCGAAACTCTTCCTCGACGGCTCGATTGGCGGGCGGACGGCGCGGATGCACCATCCGTACCTGGGCGAGGCGGAGAATGTCGGCCTCTGGATGCAGACGCCGAATGCCTTCAAGACGAAGTTCAAGCGCGCGCACGACCTCGGCTGGCAATGCTGCGCGCACGCGATTGGAGACGCCGCGATCGACCTCCTCCTCGATTGCTACGAGGAGGCGATGACCGCGAACCCGCGACCGGACACCCGCCACCGCATCGAGCATTGCGAGTTCATCACCGATACGGCCGTCTTCGACCGCATCAAGCGGCTTGGCTGCGTGCCGATCCCCGGCACGACCTTCCTGCGTGATTTCCGGCCCGTCTATGCCCAGAACCTCGGCATGGAGCGACTACGGTACGCGAATGCGATGCGCACCTTCATCGACCGGGGGATCGTCGCGGCGGCATCGAGTGACGCGCCGGTCGTCACCGTCAGCCCTCTCGCGGGCATCGAGACGATGGTGACGCGTCGTGACTTCGCGGGCGAACTCGCCTTCGCGGAAGAGGCGATCTCCTTCGCGGAAGCCGTCTGGGCGTACACCTGGGCCGGTGCCTACGCCTCGTTTGAAGAGTCGATCAAAGGCAGCCTGACACCCGGAAAACTCGGTGATGTCACCGTACTCAGCGTCGATGCCCGCACCGTGGACCCGGACGACATCGCGGAGATCGGCGTCGATTACACGATCATGGACGGCGAGATCGTCTACCGCGCGTAATGCGGAGCCCATTGAACCACGAAGACAAGAAGCGAGATCGTAACGCAGAGATCACAGAGGACGCAGAGAACGCAGAGAAGAGAAAGAGAAAAACCATTCTCTCCCCTCTGTGCCCTCTGCGTTCTCTGCGCTCAAATCTCTTTCCTCTCTTCGTGTCCTTCCGGGTGCCCTCCAGGCAGATTCGTGGTTCAATCGAAGGCGATTCGGTAGAACCGTGCCGCGCTGCCGCTGAACAGTGCCGCTTTCTCTGCCGCGCTCGTGCCCTGCGTGAGCCGCTTGCAGGCGTTCCAGTACACCGCGTAACTGAAGGATTCCTTGTCCACCGGGAAGTTGCTCTCGAACATGCACCGCTCGGCACCGAAGGCGTCGATGCACGACTCGAAATAGGGGCGCGAGGCGTCGGCGAGTTGCGCTGAGGAGGGCGGCTCCGTCTGCGTGTGAAAGCCGAGGCCGGTCAGCGGCATGCCCAGCCCACCGAGCTTCACAGAGACGTTCGGACAGGTCGCGAGGTCGCGGATACTGGCGGTCCATTGGGCAAACATCGCGTCGCGCTTTCCCGCGTACGCGCCGATGCCCAGCGGACCGCCAACATGGTTCAGCACGATGGAGGTCTCCGGGAAGGCACGCGCTAGTGCGGCCAGTTCCGGGATTTGCGGGTGATACATCCATGCATCGAAGGAGAGATTGAGGGGTGCCAATTGCGCAAAACCCGCGCGGAACTGCGCATCGCCGAGCAGTTCCGCGCGCGGCGCGTTGGAAGGGCGCGGCACCGACTCTTCCCACGCATTCGTGTGACGAATGCCGCGGAAGCGATCACCCCCGGCGCGCAGATGCGCCTCCAGCACGTCGCGCACCGGCGCACCGAGGGTCAAGTCGGCGTAGCCAACGATTCCGGCGCAGACGCGTGTTGGTCCGAAGCCGCCGCTCGCACTCATCGCCGCGACGCCGTTGACGAACTCGGTCTCGCCGACCGGGCGGAGCGACTCAGGGCCGTCGGCACGGTGCATCGCGCGGCACTGGAGGAAGACGGTGGCGACGATCGTGTGTCCGCTATTCAGATCAGCGAGCAGTTCATCGAGGAGGTAGCGCCAGCCGGGGCGATCCCACAGGTGATGATGGGGATCGATGATCGGCAGATCGGGTTCGAGGATCTCCTCGTGCCGACGGTCCAGCCAGTTCTGGCGGACGGGGGAAGGGGCGGGCGGTGCAGTCGGGGTGCGCATCGGGAGACCTCCTTCGGTCGTCTACGCTGGCTGCCCCCTGCGGGGCAAACAACGGGCGCGAAAGCGATAGATGTCAAAGCGTTGTCTTCGCGCAAGCATAGGGACTTGCCACCGTCAGCGCAAGGATATCGGGCCGTTCATGGCTCTTCTGCACACGGTGTGAAGCCCAGGATACGATGCGCCCAGGTGCGGTGGGCGTGCGTTTCAGTATCTGCGTGTCCTCCCCGCGTCTCATAAATGGCATTGCTGTTCGCGAGAAAATGGCCCTTTTGACAAGTCCACCATCGCGATATGCTGCGGGTGGTGGCGAGTCACGGTTCCTTCGATGCGCGCACGAAGGAGCGAGAGGGACAGGACGGAATCGCGGATGAACGGGCCGGACGCCTGTCTTCGAGGATTTCATGAATTAGGAAAGGATAAAGACGATGCCAGAGCACCCCATTTGTCACGTAGAGATCCCAGCGACCGATCCGGCAACCCTCAGCAGGTTCTATGCCGAGGTGTTTGCGTGGCAGATGCAGGATGATCCCGCGTCCAACTACCATATGTTCCAGCCACAACGCGGTGCGGGAGGCGCTTTTGTCACGGCAGAAGACACGCCAGGGAGCCAGATTGGTCAGGTCTTGATTTACATCGCGACCGATGATATCGACGCCACACTGGCGACCGCGGAAGCGCACGGGGCGACGACGCTGACACCCAAAACGGAGGGTCCCTATGGGTGGTTCGCGGCCTTCGCCGATCCATCCGGCAATCGCATCGCGTTATATACTGCACCGTCGCACGCATCCGAAGGGGTGAAGGGCTGACGTTTCCGATCCCCGCAGGCATGTATCGCAAGGCCGTTCCAGATGACCTTGACTTCAAGAATCTAGGACAGCCTTCTTCCTATCCTGCTGACTGCCGGATAGACACGGTAGGCGAGAGGACAAGTGCCTCATGATGTTCACGCGCGTTTCATGAGCACATGAAGGGAACGAGCACATAAGAGAGGGGATCACGAGACGTGCGTACGCAGAATGATTCCGGCGCACCCGTCGAGAGCGGATATGTGCCCGTGAACGGTCTGGAGATGTATTACGAGATCCACGGCAGCGGTCCCCCACTCGTGCTGCTGCACGGCAATCTCTCGACCATCGGCACCTCGTTCCGCACGGTGCTGCCAGCGCTTGCCTCAGCGCGGCGGATTATCGCTGTTGAGCAGCAGGGACATGGGCACACCGCCGACATTGATCGGCCCTTCAGCATCGCACAATGGGCGCAGGATACTACCGCCCTGCTGCACCATCTCCAGATCGAGCACGCCGATTTCTTTGGCTATAGCGCAGGGGGTGCGGTCGCCCTGGAGATCGCGCTGCGCGCTCCCGCTCTGGTGCGCAAACTCGTTTTCGCGGGGGGGGCCAGTTACAGCCGGGACGGCTTCTACCCCGAACTCCTGGCAGCGAGCGCGGCCATGCAGCCCGCTGATCTGGATGGTTCCCCGTTCCAGCAGGCGTACGCCCGCATCGCACCCCATCCCGAACAGTGGCATCGGCTGGTCGCGAAAATCGCGGACCTCGACCGCGCGACTCGCGGGTGGTCACCCGAGGCGATTGCCGCGCTCAAAGCGCCTACCTTGCTCATCATTGGGGACTCCGATATTGTGCGCCCGGAGCACGTCGTCGAGATGTTTCGCCTGCTCGGCGGCGGTGTCGTCGGTGATCTCGTTGGTCTGCCACGTGCCCAACTCGCCGTGCTTCCCGGCACGACGCATGTGACGCTGGTCGACCGCGCCGCGTGGCTGACGTCGATGATCACCGAATTTCTCGACATACCTATGGGAGACGACGGGTGTGATGTGCGTGCGGGAGGTAAAGGCTGAATTTCCTCTCCGCACTTGGGCTCATCGTATAGTGGGCTTCGCCGATGGCGGAAGAGCCCCGTTCATATCTTGCGGCCGTCTCAGGAGCGGTCCGGCTTCACGGTCGGGTTCTTTCCCTTGAAGACGGCGAACAGCAGCGCGAGCGCGGGCAACAGGAGGACCATCCCCACACCCGCCGAGATCAGGAATGCCCGGATCGTCGCGGCGGGTGCGGCCGCGCTCCCGAGGCGAATGTCCGGCACGATCAGATAGGGGTATTGTGCCGTGGTCCAACCCCACAGGATGAGCGCAACCTCGGCCACGGCCGCAATACGCGCGAGTTGGTACCGATGGAGCAAGAGCGCGCCGAGCGAGACGAGCGAGATGGCGATTGCGCCACCGATGAGCGGGGTTGCCCAGCCGCCCGTCAGTTCGCCCCAGACGATCGGCGCATCAATGCGCGCGAGGGGCAAGGCGACGGTCGCGATCGCCGCCACCGCCCCGCCCGCCACCAATGCGCGCCGCCGAAAGTCCGCTCGCAGCGCCCCGGTGGTCTCCACGGTGAGATAGACAGCGGCGAGGTACGTGCAAAGGGCGAGGGCGAGCGCGCCACACACCAATGGGAAGGGGCCAAGCCACGGGCGCCAGAACCCGCTCGTCACCTGACCGTCAACGACACGAATGCGCCCTGACGCCACAGCACCGGCCGCACTGCCGAGGAAGAATGGGGTAACGACCGATGCCGCCCCGAACGCCCGCCCCCACCTTGCCTGTGCCCCCGCCGCGTCGCGCGCGTGGGCGCGGAAGGCGAACGCGGCCCCACGTAGCACGATCCCCGCGAGAGCGAAGGTGAAGGGCATATACAGCGCGGTGCTGAGCGCGCCAAATCCGCCCGGGAAAGCGGTGAAGAGCAGGACGATCAGGAAGATCAGCCAGACGTGATTCGCTTCCCACACGGGGCCCATCGCGGTGGCAATCGCCGCCCGTTGCGCCTCCTTGCGCGGTCCGCGCGCGGCCAGATCCCAGATGCCGCCGCCGAAGTCCGCCCCGCCGAGCAGGGCGTATGCGGTCACTGCCAGCACGCCGACCGTCCCGGCCGTGATGACGAGGGACATCACGCCACCTCCCGCAGTGCGTCTTCTGACATCGGCTCCGGCAGGCTCAGCGGCGTGCCGCGCGCAATGCGCAGCAGCAGCCAGATAAGTGTCGCCGCGAGGAGGATGTACAGGAGCGTAAAGCCTGCGAATGTGGCATCGAGCCCTGGTGCCGTCGTGACTGCATCGGCGGTGCGCAGAATGTTGTAGACGACCCAGGGTTGCCGTCCGACCTCGGTCACCGTCCAGCCGGTCTCGATAGCGAGGAAGCCGAGAGGACCGGCAAAGACGAGCGCGCGCAAGAGCCAGCGCCCGTCCGGGACGCGCCGCCCTCGCCACACGCGCCACCAGAACCATGCCGCCACGAAAAGGAGGAAGAAACCCATGCCGACCATCGCATCGAAGGCGAAGTGGACGATCGCGACCGGCGGTCGATCTGCCGGGGGGAACTGGTCGAGCCCGGTCACCATCGCGTTTGGATCGTCATGCAGAAGGAGACTCAGGCCACGCGGGATCTCGATGGCGTAGGGAGTCGTTCCGGTGGCGGGATCGGGGAAGCCGCCGATGCGCAGGGGCACCGCACGGGCGGTGCGGAACAACCCCTCCATCGCGGCGAGCTTGGCAGGCTGGGTGCGCGCCACGGTGCGGGCGGCGATGTCCCCCGCTACGATTTGGAGCGGGATCGCGATAGCCGCGACGACGAGGGCAATCACGAGCGCGCGGCGATGGTAGGCGTCACGCCGCCCGCGCAGCATCCCCCAGGCGTAGATGCCTGCCACGGCGAAACCCACCGCGACGTATGCGGCAAGGGTCGCGTGGAGCGTCTCGGCGAACCAGGCGGGGTTGAACATCGCCCGCCACGGGTTGACGTCCGTCACCTGCCCATCGACGATCTTGAACCCGGCGGGAGCATTCATCCAGGCGTTGGCAGTGACGACGAAGACGCCGGAGATCAGGCCGCTGATCGCGATCGGGAGGCCGCAGAGCCAGTGCGCGCGGGGCGAGAGGCGATCCCAACCGTAGAGGTAGAGCCCGAGAAAGATCGCCTCGATGAAGAACGCGAAGCCCTCCAGCGAGAAGGGCATACCGATGATGCCGCCCGCGTAGGCCATGAAGCGCGGCCAGAGGAGCCCGAGCTCGAAGGAGAGGACGGTGCCGGAGACGGCCCCGACCGCAAAGAGGATGGCGAAGGACTTGGTCCACTTTTTGGCGAGGGCGAGATAGATGGGATTGCCCGTGCGGAGATGCAGCCCCTCAGCGATGACGATCAGGAGGGGGAGGCCGATACCGAGAGAGGCGAAGATGATGTGGAAGGCGAGCGACGTGCCCATCTGGGCACGCGCAGCGAGGAGATGGTCCATGACGATCCCTCTTTTCCTACCGAGCGTCAGTGATCGGTAGTGTGAACCAGGCGGAAGCGACGCCGTTGTCGTTCCTCCCCGAAGTGTAGCACCAGGTGCCATCACCGGGGGCTTTGGCAGAGCCGGTGATGGCGAAAATCGCGCTACGATTCAAAGGGGCCCTTCACGCGCAGTTCGCCATCGTGCAGCATCGTCTTGCCGCGCGCGATCACGGTCTGCACGCGCAGATCGGCGTCCCATGCGACGAGGTCGGCGTCCGCGCCGGGGCAGATGCATCCCTTTTTCCCCGTGAGGCCGAGGACGCGCGCGGGCGTCGCGGTGACGGGAAGGAGCATCTGCGCGAAGGGCAGGCCACATTCCCGGACGGCGGCGCGCCATTCATCGGTGAGGAAATCGACACCCGCATTGAACATCGTGCCGGTCGGGTCGCCCTGTGCATCGCGCACGGGCATCGAGACATTGCCGTCTGAGGTGAAGGTGATCCGTTCGATGGGCACGCCGAGGCTGAGGAGGTTCGTCAGGGCCTCCGGGATGCGCAGGCCCGTCTTGCTCCCACCGCGCTTCGCCATCACGCCGGTCAGGTCGATCGTGCCGCCCATCTCGACGAAGCGCACGGCGGGGCGCATGTGATCGGGATCGGAGCGATTGATGTGGGTCGGGTAGAAGACACTGGCGGGGAGGCCGGTCCGTTCGATCAGTGCGAAGAGCGGATCGAGGCTCGTCTCTCTCATGCCGAGGTGGAGGTGGACGATGCGCGGTTTACCCGCGATGCTCGCACCATGCGCGCCGTCCACCGCGACGCGCGCCATCTCATCCTCGGTGCCCCAGGCCATCGTCTCAGAGATGGCGAACTTCACGCCGACGCACTGCTCGATGAAGAGCAAGTCGCGCCGCACCGCCCCGGTGAGGGTCACGGGCGGCAGGAAGAATGAGCCGGTATAGAAGAAGAAGGTCAGGCCACCCATCGCCAACTCGCGACCCTTCATCATCAGGTCCGCGAGGTTGCGCGCGTCGCAGTCCGAGCCGAGCACGCCAACGCCGGTTGTGATCCCGTTGCGAAAGAGTTCGCCAAGCTCGATGTCGGTCGTGCGCGCGAGCGGCCCCTCATAATCGCCCCCACCGAGGGGGTGAAAGTGGCCGTCGATCAGCCCCGGTGTCAGTATCCGGCCGTGGAGGTCCATCGTCTGCACCGCGAGGCCGCTGGCGCGGATACCGCCCGCGATCTCCTTCCCTACCGCCGCGATGAGGTCATCACAGAGCAGCACATCGACCGTGCCGAGGGGTTCGGGAGCGTAGACCTCCGCGCCGGTGAGCAAGGTGAACATCGCGGCGATTCCTTTCGTATGCCTTCTCAATAATCAACGATGCTGGTGTGCCCGGACCCGTTGCATGAGTGTGGTTCAGCGCGACGCGAACCGTCGGTCGCTGAGGATGATCGGCTGATCGGAGAGCAGTTCAGCGTCGTTGGCAAGGATGCGCATCGCCAAAGGACGCAACGATGGCGGTGGGTCGCCGAGGATATTGGGTGCGCAGACGAAGACCGTATCCCGCGCCGCGATCAGGAAGACGGCGGGGCTACCGATCTGGGTGAAGATCGCCTGCTGCACGGCGGGCAGGAGTACACGGCTCGCGGTCAGTGGGTCGCGCGGCAACAGCCGCAGGATGGCGGGGTTGTCGGGGAGAGGAGACAGGGTCGGTGGGCGGGCGAGACGCGCGAGGTTCGCAAGTGCCCGCGCGCGTAACGTTTCTTGATCCACGCCCCAGGTGAGGGGTGACACGAGCGTGCGGACTGCGCTGATGGGTGCGGAGAAGGCGAAAGCTATCGCGAGATCACCCAGATAGCCGCCGATTGCGCGGTCGTGGGTATCTGTGGGGCGGATCGGCCACGGCACGACGGATGGGCGTGCCGCTTCCCAGGTCGGAGGGTCATCGAGATGCGCGAAGGCATCGAGCATCGAGGCTGCCGTGACGGCAATCAGCCGCGTGTCATCCGCACTCGCCCGTTGATAGGCGGCATACGATCCGCTGGCGTCCACATCGAACGGCCCACGCCCCGCGTACCAGACGTGCAGGCGTAGCGGTGCGTCGATCCGCACGTCATCGACACCGCTCGCGTCCATCAGGTGCCCGGCCAACCGGGCGCTCCACTCACGGGGCGTGCAGCGTCGGCCAAAGATCGTCATGCCCGGACCACTCGTATAGGCACCACAGCCACCATTGCCCCTATTCCCCGAATCGCTGCTTTTCACCCGGCTTGAGCGGGAAACAGCGCATGCCCGACACGGCGGCCTCGACCTGCTGTGCGAATGCCGCGCCGTCCTGCACGATTGGCGGGAAGGTATTGTAGTGGATGGGAAGAACCATCTTCGGGTTCACGAAGCGAACCGCCCGCAATGCGTCGTCCGGTCCCATCGTGAAATGGTCGCCGATGCAGACGCACATCAGATCGATGCCTGCCTCGCCGATCAGTTCCATATCCCGGAAGAGCGCGGTGTCGCCGGTATGGTAGATCGTTACGCCACCAAACCGGACGATCAACCCCGCCGGGACGCCCGCAGCCGCATAGGTATCCGGCCCCGTCTGATAGGACGAGGTGTGCCACGCGGGGGTGAATTTGACGCTGCCGCCCTCGAATTGCACCGTGCCGCCGTGGTTGGCGGGGATCGTCGTTGCCCCCTGGACGGCAAGCCATTCACCGAGCTCAAAGGTGGTGATGATCGTCGCGCCGGTGCGCATACTGATGGCACGCGCGTCGTCGATGCCGTGGTCATTGTGGGCGTGTGAGAGCAGGATCGTGTCGGCGTGCAGATCAGCCGCCTGCACCGTCGCCACCGGATTTCCCGTTACCCACGGATCGATCAATACCGTCTTGCCGCCCGCTTCGAGCGCGAACCCTGCATGGCCGAGATAGGTAAGCAGCACGATTGTTCCTCCTACCGGGTCGCCAAGTCACTCATTGCGTGCAGTGTACCGCGTCGGCGTGTCATTGCCTAAACTCCCCTCTCGTACGGAGCTATCGCGTGGAGAGGGGTGTCTCATGTGACGCGCCGTGGCGTTCTCGATATATCGTGCTCTCTTGGCGGTCGCTCCCCCTCTCCATCAAGTGGAGAGGGGGCTGGGGGTGAGGTTGAATGTAGCGGCGTTGAGATGAATCGCGTATACTCAACGCAACGTCCATAGACTATCGCTATCGGAGGTGCGGTGTGGAACTGCGTCACCTCGCCTATTTCGTCGCTGTCGCGGATCATCAACACTTCACGCGCGCGGCGGAGGCGCTGCACATCGCGCAACCCTCACTCAGTCAACAGATCCGCAAGCTGGAAGAGGAGATCGGCAACACGCTCTTCGAGCGGACGCGCGGCCAGGTGACGCTTACCGAGGCGGGGCAGCATCTCCTTCCCCATGCGCGCGCGCTGCTCGCGCGTTCCGCCGAGGCGGAGCGGGAACTCGCGGAACTGGCGAACCTGGAGCGGGGGCGGCTGCGGCTCGGTGCGCTCCCCGCCCTCAGTGCGTCGATGCTGCCGCCGCTGCTCGTCGCCTACCATGCCCGGCACGCCGGTATTTCCCTCGAACTCCACGAAGCGCCGACGATCACGCTGCTGCGCCAATTGGAGCATCGCGAGGTCGATCTCGCACTCACCGCACTACCGACGACGCATGGCTACCTCGGCTCGCTTCCCCTTGGCCGGGAACTGCTCTCGTTCGCGGTGGCACCCGATCATGTCTTAGCGCACCGGGAGTCCTTGAACCCGGCTGAATTGCGTGATGAGCCGTTCATCCTCTGGAGCGAGGGGTCCGCCGTACGTGACCTGACCTTGCGGATCTGTCGGCAGGCGGGCTTCGAGCCGAAAGTGGTGCTCGAATGCGCGTACTGGGACACGATTTGCTCGATGGTCGCGGCGGGGCTGGGGATCACACTGGTGCCGGAACAGTCGCTGTCGCCCATCTCTCGCTCGCAGATCGCCGTCGTCCGGCTCGCGGACGGGGGGCACGGGCGGCAAATCGGCCTTCTCTGGCGGCGTGACGGCTATCAGCCTGCCGCTGCCCGCGCCTTCATCGATCTCGTGCGCGATATGCGCGGACTCCGCACGCTCTCCGGGCAGCGTGAAGAAGGCGATCTGCACATCGACACGCCGGCGCAGGCACCGATCCTCAATCCTCCTTGAACCAGGGAATAAACGATGAGCACCTCCCCCCGCCTGGACCTCACGCGCGCGCAGATTCTCGCCTTCCGACGGACCGTGGGCGCGCTCGATGCACGGCTCGTCCCCGGTGCGGCATCCCTCCGACGCGCGGCCTGGGCCGGCCTGCAGGACAGCATGCCCCGCGCGGCGCTCCTGTCGATCCACGCGCGCGTCGAAGGGACCCGGCCCGACACCTGGGAAGACCCCTGCCTGATCCAGGTGTGGGGTCCCCGGTTCAGCGCCTACGTCGTCGCAGCGGAGGACCGAGCGGTCTTCACCCTCGGCCGGCTCCCGGACGCCGCCGCAGGCCGCCGGTTCGCCCAGGAGACCGCCGATCGACTGGAGGTCTTCCTCGCCGGCCGACGACTCTCCTATGCCGATGCCGGACACGCCCTCGGTCGGAATCCCAACTCGCTCCGCTACGCTGCCCCGACGGGCCGCGTGCTCATCCGCTGGGAGGGTGCCCGTCGACCGACAATCTGGACGGTGCCGGCGCCCGACATGGACCCCGGCGAGGCTCGGCTGGAGCTCGCGCGCCGCTACCTCCACGTCCTCGGTCCGGCGACTGCCGAGTCGTTCGCGCATTGGGCCGGAATCCCGCTGGCGCGCGGCAGGGCTGCGTTCGATACGCTCGGGCAATCGCTGCTGCCGGTGTCTACGCCGGTCGGCGACGCCTGGATCCTCGCCGATGACGAGTCAGCGCTCCGCTCGCCCGTCGCCCTGACGGCACCGGCGCGGCTCCTGCCGAGCGGCGACGCCTATTGGCTCCTCTGGGGTCGTGACCGCGAGTTTCTGGTCCCCGACGCCGACCGGCGCCCGCAGCTCTGGACGCCGCGGGTCTGGCCGGGCGCGGTTCTGATCCACGGCGAGATCGCCGGGATCTGGCACCGTGACGCGGCGAACGTCACGATCGAGTCCTGGCGGCAGTTGTCATCCGCCGAGCGCGAGGCCGTCGCGGCCGAGGCGGCGACGCTCGCGCTGCCCGACGTCCACGACCGGATCCTGGTGCGCTGGATCGGCTGACGGCCGCTTGGCTATCTCTTTCCCCTTCGTGTCCTTCGTGGTTCAATTTCTCTCGTCATAGCACCGTGGAACCTGTCCACAATTGCAAGTGGGGCGGGACGCGCTATACTGCGTCAGCAGTGTCGTGTCCTGAAAGTGAATCGTGGGAAGGAAATAGCGAGCGATGATTCTTTGGATTGCTTATGAAGCGGGAAGTGCCGGGAACAACGCCGGTGAGGAAGTGCATAACGCGATTCGGCAGGCGGCAGGCGCGCGCAATGTCCATCGGGCCATGCCGAATGTCTGGCTCGTGGACTCGGAGGAGTCCCCCTCGGCATGGGTCGATACGGTCGAGTCTGCGCTTCATAAGGGCGATCGCGTGATCGTCACGAAGCTCCAGCGCGGCGCGGCGGCGATGAATATCACCCCCGCGACCGATTGGCTCAAGGTCCATCGCGAATCTTTCTAACCTGAAGCATACAACGGTAGCGGCAAGCCCCTGTGCTTGCCAAACGTCGTCTTTGGCCGGGCGGTCAGGGGACATTCTCTGGGCAAGCACGGGGGCTTGCCGCTACATAGGGAGGCATGATGGGGCTGGCGGAGTCGTTGCAGTCGCAGGTGCTCGCCTATCTCGATCGCCCGGATCGCCGGGAGGTGGTCGGCTTCTCTCTGGATGTGCCGCTCTCGATCGCGAGGCTCGCGCAGGGTGAGTACAACCTGAACTACCTCGTCACGGCAGGCACGCGGCAGGTCGTGGCGCGCATCAATACGGGCTCACAGACCGCGATCAGCGCCGACGAACAGATCGGCTATGAGTTCCGCGCGCTGGAGTTCCTCCGGCCCGCCGGTATCGCGCCCGCACCCTATCTGCTCGATTATTCCGGTACCGAGATCCCGCACGGCTTTCTCGTCGAGGAGTTCTTTCCGGGCCGTCCGCTCGATTACGCCCATGATGTTTCCCTCGCCGCGCGCACGATAGCCGCGCTGCACACGCTACCGACCGAAGGCAACCCGAACTTTCTCGTCGTTCCGGATCCGCTCAATGGCTCGTGGCAGGAGGCAAAGGGGTATCTCGATGTCTTCTTCGCCGCCGATGAAGCGGATGCGACAGTCAAGCGTATTTTCACGCGCGTACTTGCCGGGCTGGCTGAGACAGCGGAACAGAATCAGGAACGCTTTCGCCCCGAGGAGCGCGTCATCATCCACACCGATGTGCAGGCGCATAACTTTATCGTCGCGGACCCAACCGCCGCGCGTGCGAAGCTTGTCGATTGGGAAAAGCCGATGCTCGATGACGGTTCGTATGACCTCTGCCACTTTCTGACGCCCACATCGACGCTCTGGAAATGCGAGTACGTCCTTTCGGATGCCCAACGCGCGGAATTTCTGGAATCGTATCGAGAAGCGGTCGGCGACCACCACGCGGGCCGCGACCTCATTGGTCGTGTCGAGACCCGGATGCCCTTCGTCTATCTGCGTGCGGTCGCCTGGTGTGCGATGGCTTGGGTTGAATATACGCGCCCCGGTCGCCTCCTCCGTAACGAGCAGACCTTTACGAAGATCGTTCAGTATCTGGAACCCGGTTTCCTCAGAGAGCTTTTCCGTCCGTACGTCGCCGGCCTCGAAACCGTGTAGCGAACGCTGCCGTCCCTCAATCGCTATCTCCTGCAATGACCGCCTCACGGGTGGGGAGGCCAAGTCCCTGGGCGATCCGCGCGCCGAGTTCTGGATCGACGTGCCGCCACAATCCTACCGCGCGCTCCTGCACCGGCCGCTCCACCGCCTGGCTCATATGCCCGACAATGTTGCCCACGAGATGCTCCCGATCAGTCTCCGAGAGTGTCTGCCGGTAGAAGGTCGTCACTTGCGCGAAGTCGGTATCCTCCGTGTGCGGCCGGTAGGCGCTGCGCATGATCTCCCCCGCGTCCACCAGCCAACTCGGATCGCTGTATCGCTCCGGGTCCGCCTTCGGACCGCCGTAACTATTCGGCGCATACACCGGTTGATCGCCGCTGTGCGCGTAGCGCATCGCCCCATCCTTGTTGTAGCTGTGTACCGCGCTGTGCGGCTGGTTGACGGGTAGCTGGAGATAGTTGGTCCCGATCCGATACCGATGCGCATCCGGGTAACTGAACAGGCGCCCGAGTAGCATCTTGTCCGGGCTTGGCCCGATGCCCGAGACCATGTTCGCTGGCTCGAAGCTCGCCTGCTCGATCTCCGCGAAGAAGTTCTCCGGGTTACGGTCGAGCACGAGTCGTCCGATCGTCATCGGCGGATAGTCGCTATGCGGCCAGACCTTCGTCAGGTCGAAGGGGTTGAACCGGTAGTCCGCTGCGTCCGCGAACGGCATGACCTGCATTTCCAGCCGCCACGACGGGAAATCGCCCTTCGCGATCGACGCGCGCAGGTCGCGACGGTGGTAGTCCGGGTCTTCAGCGGTCATCGCCTTCGCCTCGGCGTCGGTGAAGTTCTCGACGCCCTGCTCGGTCTTGAAATGGTACTTGACCCAGAATCGCTCGCCGCCCGCGTTCACCCAGAGGAAGGTGTGGCTGCCGTACCCGTTCATGTTGCGCCACGTCCGTGGCGTGCCGCGGTCGCTCATCAGGAAGGCCACCTGATGGGTCGTCTCGGGTGAGAGCGACCAGAAGTCCCACTGGGCATTGTTGCTTCTGAGCCCGTCCGCGTTCATGCGCTTCTGCGAGTGGATGAAGTCCTGGAATTTCGATGGATCGCGCACGAAGAAGATCGGCGTGTTGTTGCCGACGAGATCGTAGTTGCCCTCCTCGGTGTAGAATTTGAGCGCGAAGCCGCGCGGGTCGCGCACGGTGTCGGGGAAGCCTTGCTCGCCCGCGACGGTGGAGAAGCGCGCAAGGATGGGTGTGCGCTTGCCAACGGTGCTGAGGAAGGCAGCCTTGGTCCACTGGGTGACGTCTGCGGTCACCTCGAAGTAGCCGAAAGCACCGCTCCCTTTTGCATGGACGACGCGCTCAGGCACGCGCTCGCGGTTGAACTGCGCCATCTTCTGAATCAGGTAGTGATCCTGCAACAGGAGCGGGCCGTCCACACCGACGGAGAGCGAGAATTCGTCGCTTGGGGCGGGGATGCCCGCATCGGTGGTGGTGGTGGGGCGGGGTTGCCGGTCCGCGTTGTCCTTTGCCATATCTATGATCCTTTCTCTGCTGTAGACCTTCCATACGACGAACGAAGTCGCACTGAGAAGAGGATACGCACGTCGGGTGCTGCTGTCCATCGCGCGGCACAATTCGTCGGTCGGCAGCCGCCCCTGTATGCTATGTGAGCACGAGCGCGACGTGTGTTTCCGCATCGCTCTCACCGTCCTGTGTGACCGCTGCGACGGTGACGACATGCGCGCCGCTTCTCAACCCCTTGATGGGCAGCGCACCAATGTAGCCGGAGTGCAAATAGGCGGTGCTACCGAGGGTCGTTGAGACATCGTTGCGGCTCGATCCATACTCCGCCCATACGCCTTCGTGATCGTCAATACTGATCAGGATGCCGCGTACCGGTTTATGCTCCGTCTCATCGACGGACCACCCCACGACGGTGACGGCACCACTTGCGTATCGGTCGCGAGGAACGACGATCTGCGCCGTGCCTGCCGCTGACTGGCCGCCAATCGAGTCGATGACGAGAAGCGCCTGCATCGTGTCCGATGTGGCGCTTGCCCGGTTGGTATCGGGCGGTTGATCGGCCTGCACGGCAGCGTACTGCACGCCGAGTAGCGCGACAAGAAGGGTGCTGATCGCTGCGGCACGAATCCAAACCATGCTGCGACGAGATGGGCGCGCCACACGATGCGCCGCAGCCTTCCGGAGTGGCGATGTACGCTCCTCGGCGCGTGTCACATGGCGACCCCAGAGGCCGACGATTGCTCTGCGGCAGGGCACTTCCACCGCGAACCATGCGACATATGCCGCCAACAGCACCACGATCCAGTACCCCACGAAGAGGTAGACCGTCGATACGGCAACGAAGGGGCCGGGATGGAGCACATAATAGTGGCAGAAGAGGAGGTGAAGGAGGTAGAGCGAGAAGCTGATCTCCCCAAGCAGCACGAGAGGTCGGCGGGCGAGCAGCCGCGACACATATCCCCATTCGCACGCCATAATGCCGATGAGCGCGGCAAAGGGCAGGCAGACGAAACCGCTGGACGCCAACCATGCCTCGCCACCCGGCCCGATGATTGCCGCGTGCCCGGCCTGCCGTGCCCATCCCCCACTCATTATCATCACGAAGATCGTCGCGCTGAGGATTGTCACTTCCAGTGCGGTGCCAAGCCAGCGATTGAGCTGCAAGCGTGGATGGAGGTAACGCCAGAGATGCGCGGTTGCGACGCCAAGGGTGAACTCAAAGAGGCGGGCGAGGGGATGGAAGTAGACGACGTCCCGCACTTCCGCGCCATGAGGAAGAAGCGCCATTCCGTGATTCGCAACGACGATAACGCCGATCGTGAGCAGCAGCGTCGCGGCGATTTTGCATCGCCAGGTGTACCGCCATCGCCAGAGGAGCAAGGGAAAGCAAAGATAGAAAAAGCATTCCACCGAGAGGCTCCAGGATACACCATTGAATGCGGTTTGCACTCGGTAAAGGGGCACCCACGCCTGAAGTAAGGTCGCCGTCAGGAGCCCCGCGCCGCGTGTGGTGCTGGAGACGGAGTCGCGGTACCACGCAGGCAGGATGAGCATATAGAGGAGGAGCGCGACGAGATAGAGCGGGACGATCCGCGCGAGTCGCGCCACGAGAAACCGCCCCACGTTGTGCCTGTCCAGTGCGGGATAGGCATAGGTGAGGATAAAGCCCGAAAGCACGAAGAAGAAGCAGACGCCCTGGGTAAGGGTCAGGCGATGCAGAAGGGGGATCGCGCCGAAATACGCCTGCGCATGCAGCATCACGATCATCGCTGCCGCGAAGAAACGGAGCGAGGTCAGCGCGTGCAACTTCGGCGTTGGGATCGCCTGCGGTTCGATAGTTGGTGGTGGCAATGTCGTGGCGGGTGATGCGGTTCGTGTGGGGTTATGGATGGTCAGGGCCAAGCAACGCTCCTCAAGTCCTGATCGCCGCACCATCACCACCCTATAGCGAACGACGCCGTTGGTCAAGCGCAATATGAACCTTAACGACGCAATTCGGTTTGCGGGTGGGCGCGGGCTTCAGCCTGCGCCCACCTTCACCCAATCACGCGGTAATGTTCACTATGCGCCCTTCTCTCGAACCTCAATGCCTGCGCTGCTGCTGATCACCACGGTGTCCGTGAGATCGAGAAAGAAGCCGTGATCGACGACGCCGACTACCGCCTTGATCGCCGCCGCCAGATCATGGACCGCGAAGGTAGAGGGCAAGACGCAGTCCAGAATGCAGTTCCCGTTATCGGTGCGGAACGGCCTCGCGTTCACGCGGCGAAGGGTTGGAGTGAGGCCGAGCGACGCAAGGGCTTGTTCCGTCCGCTTCCTGCCGAACGGGACGACCTCGACCGGCAACGGTGAGCGCTGCCCAAGGCGATCCACGAGCTTCGTTTCGTCCACGATGATGACCTGTCGTCGCGTCGCGCTCGCCACAATCTTTTCGCGCAAGAGCGCGCCGCCTGCCCCTTTGATGACATCGAGGTGGGGATCGACCTCATCCGCGCCATCAATTGTGAGGTCCACGACCGGGTGCGTGTCAAGCGTCGTCAGGGGGATGCCGTGCGTGCGCGCGAGCAGTGCGGAGGCACGCGAGGTGGGGATGCCGCGGATATGCAGGCCCGCGCGCACGCGGGTTGCGAGGGCAATGATGGCAAACGCCGCCGTACTGCCGGTGCCGAGGCCGACGATCATCCCCTCCTCAACCAAACCCGCCGCATGTTCCGCCGCTGCCTTTTGGAGTCCTGCGCGCCCTGTCACCGCCGCTGCCATCGTCCCCCCTCTCGTGCCGATGTCGAAACCGGGTCGACGCACGTCGAAACCGGGGAGAACCGCAAAGGCGCAAAGAACACAAAGGACGCAAAGAGAAAAAGGGAGGGGTCTTAACACAGAGGACACAGAGACCACAGAGGACACTGAGAATAGTTTTTCTCCCTCTCTGTGCTCGAATCTCTTTCTCTTTTCCCTCTTTGCGTCCTTTGCGTCTTTGCGGTTCAATCGGTTTCGTCCGGTAGTGGCGTTAGTCGTACCGGCCCGTGCGCTCGCCGATCTGCACGCACTGTTTGAGCTGTGCCGCGACGCGGAACGGATCGCTCGAAACGACGGACGACGCATACAGTTCCATCGCCCCGAAATCCGCCGTACGGTTCATGGGGTCACCCCGGTCGACCATGCGGACGACGACAGGGAAGTCCGCCCAGTTCTCACCGTCATCGGTGAGGGGCGGCATGGCGATGGTCAGATTGAATGAGGTTACCCCCAGGTCACCCGTCAGGCAGGCCAGCGCGCAGTAGAGCGAGCGCTTGAGGTTGTCATCCAGTTGCTTGCCGAAGAGGATGATTTCCTTTTCCTTCAGGGGAACGAGGTGGGCCATCATCTGCACATCGCCATGCGTGACACCGAGGCCGAGCATGTCGTGCGCCTGATAGTAATCGGCAAAGTAGTCACGGTCGAACGTCGCATGATACTGCAATGCGGCGCGGCGCAAGAGTTCCACCTTGCCGTAGTGCATCCCCTTGGTCAGGCTCATCTGGGCATGACCGTGCGGGATGGACGCACCGCTCTTCCACAGACAGTTCCACATGAAGAAGGGATAGATCGCTGCGGGATCCGTTGCTTGTGCCTTCTGGTACCACTCGACTGCCGCATCGACCGCACCGATGACGGTCTCCTCGGTGAAGGCGAGTGGGTCATGTTCATCGAAGACGACGACGCCGTGAAAACCGTCGTACTTCGCGATATTCGAGGCCGTGATGGCGTGCCGAGTGTGGATGCGGCCAAACACGTCTTCCGGCGTATTCGCTTCCGGGTCATCGAACGGATCGGGGTGGCTGCGGGCGATCTCTTCCGCAAGAGCGGACGGGATACGGGCCTCAAGGGGCCGGTGCGCGCGTAACTCGTTGAAGAGGCTGCTCTCCAAGGTCCAGCGGTTCGTGAGCTTCACGACCTTCTGGCGACGCACGGCATCCACCGAGCCAAAATACTTCTCGATCCATCGGTACATCGTCTCCGGTGGCCTGAGTTCGCCGACGGTCGTGCTCATATGGAAAAGACGGTCAAACAGTTCGCGTTCATCACTTTGCAGGTCCGCAACGATCTGATCGAGCGCGACGATTTCACGCTGATCGATGGCTACAACGTTCATACCAGTCACAATCTCCTTTTTTCTCCCCCACCTCAGTATAGCAGGCGCGTAAAGACCTTTGTTATGCCAAATACCACCTGTTTCAACGTGTCACGCCCGGAAGTGTGACGCCCCGTGCCCGGTCATATAGGGTGCCATACTGCTGCGCCGACGTAGCCCAGGAGAAGTCCTGCTCCATCGCCCGCGTGCGTAGCGCGTCCCATATCGCCGGGTTGCGATACGTCTCCAATGCCCGGATGATCGCCGCGAAACATGCGAGTGGGTCGTATCGCTCAAAAACAAAACCCGTCCCCGCGTGCGCGAGTGGGTCATAATCGATCACCGTATCCGCAAGACCTCCGGTCTTCCGGACTATCGGCAGTGTACCATACCGCATCGCAATCATCTGCCCTAAGCCGCACGGTTCAAAGCGGGACGGCATCAGGAAGAGATCGCTGCCCGCGTAGATCTGTGACGCCTGTTGGGCGTCGAAACCGAGGCGGACGGCGACCCGCGCGGGCCGTTCCGCCGCAAGCCGCCGAAAGACATTCTCTATCGCCGGATCGCCGGTGCCGAGCACGACCAGTTGCGCGCCGTGATCGACCACACGATCGGCGATTGCCGCGACGAGGTCGAACCCTTTCTGTTCGACGAGCCGCGAGACGACGCCGATCAGTGGCGTGCGCGGTTCGACATCCAGACCGAGATCGCGCTGCAATCGCTCCTTGTCCGTCGCTTTGCCGGCGCAGTCGTGAAGATCATACGGCGCGGGGAGGGCCGGGTCCGTTGCGGGGTTCCAGACCGCCGCATCGATGCCATTCAGGATACCGACGAAGGCATCGCCGCGCGCATGGAGGGTCGTATCCAACCCCTCACCGAGCGCGGGAGTCTGTACTTCGTCATGGTAGGTGGGGCTGACGGTATTGACCATATCTGCTTCGATGATGCCGCGCGCCATCGGGTTGGCCGCGCCGCCAAACCGGGCGTACTCGATGGGCAGCATCTGCGTCCCGTTCACATCCGCCAGGCCAAAGAGGTAGTCGCCCCCGAAAGTGCCTTGATAGGCGAGGTTGTGGATCGTGAAGACGCTCGCGGTCTCGTCCCAGAAGCGATCCCAACGAAGCGTGTAGCGTAGCCAGTGGATCGTCATTGCCGTGTGCCAATCATGGCAGTGGACGATGTCGGGCTGCCAACTATTCTCGCTGCACCACTGCAACGCGGCGCGACAGAAGAAGAAGAAACGCTCGTGTTCGCCCGGTCCGCCGTACACCTGCCGCTGACCGAAGAGGATGCCGTTATCTGCCATGATGATACGGGGGCGCATCGTATCCGGGAGGGTGTCTGCACCCATCCGCCCCTCGAAGAAGCCAAACCCGTGCGACGTCGCCCAGCCGAGCGTCACCATAAAGCCGTGCGTCGGCGGCTGCAGGCCGTACCCTGTGGGATCGATCATCGCATAGCGCGGCATCGCAACGACCACCTCATCACCCGCCGCTGCGAGCGCTAATGGCAATGATCCCGCGACATCCGCGAGGCCGCCGACTTTCGCGTACGGCGCAACCTCAGCGCTCAACATCAAGACTTTTCGGCGGCTCTTCGCCAATCCACGCCCCCTTTCTTAGGACTGAGGACTGAGGACTGAGCGGGCGCATCTGCCCAAAGGGCACCTGTGCGCCCCTACGGCTCCCCTCTCCATCGCCGCCGTGATCTGTCAATGGATCAAGCCTATAGGCGATGGAGAGGGGTCGGGGGTGAGGAAAGGAACCCACTCAGTCCTCAGTCCTTCGTCTTCGCTGCGCTGGGATGCCAGAGATAATCTGATCCCCAACCGTGGTCGGTTGGCGTTCCGCGCCACGATTGGCCCGACGTTGCGGCGGGTGGGTGGGTTTCCTGCGCGCCCGGACCGATGGGGCCGAGATAGGCATTGGCAGGGCCGCGGTCCTGGAAGACGCGATAATCGAGCTGCGGAAAGGGGTTGTCGAGCTGTTCGATCCGTCTCCGCAAATGGACGCCTGCGTGTGACGAGGCCGCCTCGGTATCGAGGAGATGCGTGAGTCGGTCGAAGCGCTTGACGTGGGCTTTGAAGCGCTTCGTCGCATACTCGTCTGCCTGTCCGGTTGTGACGAGGAAGGGCCAATCCGACGATTCGAGGAGGAGCAGTTCGCGGCCCGCCTGCGTCAGCACCGCGCGAATGTCGCCCGTCGCCTCCGGGTACTGCGCGACGAGTGTTTCCATCTGCCGCTCGCGCTCGTGGATGAGCGGCCACATCCATGCCGTCGCAGCATTGTTCCAGGTGTAATCGGACTGATAGCGGCCCCATGAGGAGGGTGGGAGATTGATCGCCTCGGTCGCTGGATACGCCTGCACATAGCCCCCGGCAGTGGCGGTCGTGATCGTCGGATGATCGGCGCTCGCCGTCAGTTCGAGGACGCGCGTGAGCCACTGCACACCCTCGAACCACCAATGACCGAACAACTCGGCGTCATAGGCGGCGCAGATGATCGCGGGCCGATCCAATCCCGCGCGCCGCTGTGCCGCCTCATCCTCGACCACGGAGACGAAGTGCTGCGCGTGAGCCTCGACCTTGCGGGCGGCCCATTCGGGTTCGTAGAGGTCCTTCGCACCGAGATCGATCTCGCCGCCGGTGATCCGCCAGTACCAGAGACCGCTTTCGGTGTCCTTGCGATGGAACTCCCGGTAATCGACGTCACCGGGGTATCCCTGCCAGCGGGACCACACCTGCTCGCGCACGCGCTCATTGCGCGCGACGGCATTGACGCGCGATGCCGCAACCCGATAAGGCCGGGAGGTGCTCGGGTGGCGATCACCGCCATTCACGATGGTGGAGACGGCGAGTGCTTCGACCTCGGTGAAGAAGAGGTTAAGCCCCTGCGCTTCCAGAAATGTTTCGATGCCGGGCAGGCCACCCTGCGCGGGACGATAGGCGCATTCCGGCAGCCAGATCGTCCGTGGTGTGGCCCCGGTATGGCGTTCGTAGGAATCGATGCCGACCTGTACCTGCGCGGCAATTGACGAGGCGCGACCAAGGAGCGGCAAATAGCCGTGCGTCGCCGCGCAGACCATCAGTTCGACATGACCGGAGCGCTGCAGCGCCGCGAACCCGCCGACGATGTCCCGGTTGAACCGGGTCAGAAAGGCTTGCAGCGCCCCCTCGAAGTGCTCGGCGTAGAGTTGCGCGACGCGCGCCTCGCGCGGGGCCCCCTGCTGGGTGAAGCGAATGCGGTCAGACTCCGCACGCCGCAGCCGGTCCGCGAGATAGATTTCAAGGTTGGCGATGACGGAGCGATCCGACAGTTGCTCCATCAGGATCGGCGTCAGGCCAATCGTCAGTTGAAAGGGGACGCCACGCGCCGCGAGGTCCGTCAGACCAATGAGGAGGGGCAGGTACGTCGTCGAGGCGGCTTCGTGAATCCACTCCTCCCCATGCGGCCACTGCCCCTGCTTCCGCGCATACGGCAAATGACCGTGCAACACAAAGGCAAGTACTGCCGAGGACTGAGGACTAAGGACTGAGGACTGAGTGGGGAATGGCGATATGGCGCTGGATGATTGCATAATCTCTCCCTATTGGACCTACTCAGTCCTCAGTCCTCGTTAGGCCCAGGACGGTACGCGGGAATCGACGGTTTCGCCGCTGGGAATCCACTGGCTGGGGAACTCGTGCTCCTGCACCTCGGGGGCGATGATCACGTTGCGCCCAATCGTCACATTCGCCGGGACGCGGGCGTTCTTGCCGATGAGCGTGATACCGGTGTTCACCCGTCGGGGATCGAGCATGTTCGGGGTGTCATCCCCGAAGCCGAGGCGGCTACCCGCGCCAATAAACGCCTGCTTGTCGATGATGCACCGCTCGACGACCGCGCCTTCAGCAATCACAGTGTCGCCCATGATGATGCTATCGCGTACGACCGCACCATCGCGCACGATGACGCCCGGCGAAAGAACGGAATGCTCGACGCGCCCGCGAATGATGATGCAGCCGTTCGAGACGAGCGAGCGCGAAACGTGCGAACCCTCCATGATCTTCGCCGGTGGACGCTCTTCCGAGCGGGTATGGATGACCCAGTCGGGATCGTAGAGGTTCAGCTCAGGCAAGTCTTCGAGCAGTGCGAGGTTCGTTTCCCAATACGATTGGAGGGTGCCGACATCCTGCCAGTAGCCCTCGAAGGGATAGGCGTAGACATCACCCCGCTCGATCAACGAGGGGATAATGTCTTTGCCGAAATCGAGCATCGTCCGCTCGACGCTGCTTTCACCGATCTCGAGTGTGCCGACGAGCAGATTCTTGTCGAAGACGTAGATGCCCATCGAGGCGAGCGTGCTGCGCGGCTCGGCGGGCTTTTCCTGAAAGGCGATGACACGCTGGTCGTCGTCCGTCACGAGGAGGCCAAAACGGCTCGCATCCTCGAGGGGCACGGGCTGCACGCCCACGGTCACGGAGGCTTTGTGTCTGCGATGGAAGTCGATCAAGGGTCGGTAATCCATTGCATAGATGTGATCGCCCGAGAGGATCACCACCTCACGGAACTGCTTCGGCATCACGTACCAGAGATTGTGGTAGATCGCGTCCGCCGTGCCGCGATACCAGTCCGACCGCGCGCGACCGAGATACGGCTGAAGCACCTGTACGCCGCCGCGCGAGCGGTCGAGGTCCCAGGGCTGTCCGATGCCGATATGATCGTTGAGTGAGTGGGGCCGGTACTGCGTCAATACCGCTACATCGGTGATACCCGAGTTGACGCAGTTCGAGAGGGTAAAATCGATGATGCGATACTTCCCGGCAAATGGTACGGCGGGCTTCGCCCGTTGCCGTGAAAGGATACTTAGTCGTTCACCCTGACCACCGGCAAGGATCATTGCAGCGACGCCGTCCACAGATTGCCCTCCCTGTTAGGACATATTCCCTGCCTGGATTTATGCAACATCGTTGCCAGAAAGGGGAAACTACGCCACTCACAGGTATTATAGGGTACGTCGTATCAATGCGATAGCGGTTAAATGATGAGGGCAGAGCCAGGAACGAAGAGCAAAGGGGGAAGAATGACGGAGTTGCTTTATCAGATGGATAGCTATCAGCGCGAAGCCGAGGCCACCGTGACCGCGCACATCGAGGTCAACGGCGCTGCCGCAGTCGTCGTCGCGCGGACGGTGCTCTATCCCGGTGGCGGCGGTCAACCGAGCGACACGGGCACGCTCGCCTGGGATGGGCAGAGCGTGGCAGTGACAAAGGCGACGAAACAGGGTGCAGACATCGCCTATCACGTGGACGGCACACCCCCTCCTGTCGGTACGATGGTGCGGATGTCGGTCGATTGGGAGCGGCGCTACCGGCTGATGCGCACGCACACCGCGATGCACTGCCTGTGCGGCGTGGTCTTTCGCGATTACGGCGCGCTCGTCACGGGCGGTCAGATGGACCTCGGCCAATCGCGCATGGATTTTGAACTGGAAGACCTCTCGGCGGAACGTGTCGCGGCGATTGAGGAGGCGACGAACGCCGCGATTGCGGCGGACATGCCCGTCCGCGTCCGCGTGCTCCCCCGCGATGAAGCTTTCGCGATCCCCGATTTGATCCGAACGAAGATCAATCTCCTGCCGCCGGGTATTACGGAGATACGCACCGTCGAAATCGTCGGCCTGGACCTTCAGGCCGATGGCGGCACGCATGTCGCCCGGACCGGCGAGGTCGGCGGCATTCGCATCGTCGGCACGCGCTCGAAAGGCAAGAGCAACAAGCGGCTTGAGATCGTGCTCGTTGATCGCTAGAGCAGTGGGTCAATGTTTCTGCAAGATGCCGTAGAAGGCGCAGATCCCCCTCCCCTCTCTATCGCCGTACAAACCTGTCATTTCCGCGATCTATAGGCGATGGAGAGGGGCCGGGGGTGAGGAAAGCTTACGCCTTCACCACGTACGTGCCTGCCGCCTTATCGTGCCAGGTCTGCTTGTTCGTGTCCCACAGCGGCCAGAGGTAATCGAGCAGGGAGAGAATGCCGAGAATCGAGGTGATTGGCGGTTTGATGGAACTGAGAACGGAGAGAACCGCCTTCACGCCTGCCCGTGTGAACGTCTTGTTCATCGTCAGCGGCGAGCCGTCGGTGGAGACCACGCGCACGCTCATAAGCTTCTTGCCGACTGTCTGACCGTTTTGCATTGCGAGCATCAGCCCTTCATAGAGCAGATATACGACCGCGTCCACGAGCGCCGCAAGGGGTGTCGAAATGATACCGAGGATGGCGGTGATAATGATGAGCGGGATGCCGACGATCAGTCCGTCAATGATGATCGCGACGAACCGGATACCGAAACTCGCATACTGCGCCCCCGACACGCTCTCCGTATAGTGATACCCCTGCGGGCTTGGTGGCACATAGGGTGGCGGGGTGTAGGGCGGTACGCCGCCGGTGGGTTCCGAGGGAGGGTTCGTGCTCATAGATGACGCTCCTTACTTTCGCGCGTGCGCGACAACATCACGATCGAACGACGTAGGTCCCGGCGACTTTGTCGTGCCAGCCCTGCGTCCGGATCACCTCACAATAGCGGACAATGACACTCATAGGTCTGCGCGAAGCACGAGTGTGTTGGCGATCTTGTCGTGCCAACACTGCTTGCTCGAATCCCAGAGCATCCACAGGTAATTGAGTACGCTGGCGATCCCGCCCGTGAACGAGCCAAGGCCACCAATGACGAACTGTTTGAAGAGGTAGCGCCCCCACGCCTGGCCGGTCGTGATCGGGCCACCCTGGAGATTGGTGATACGGATGCCCACCGCTTGCCGCCCGAGGGTTTGGCCGTTGTGCGCTCCCTTGCGGGCCGTCATGAGTGGTTCATAGAGCATGGCGATCACGATGCCGATGAGGATCGCGATGATACCGAGCGCGAGCGTGCCACCATTGGTTACCTCCGCCGAATTGTCGGCGGTGTCGGTATCGACACTGTTGACGATGAGCACAATGCCAATGATCACCGGGATTGCCGCGATCGCCATGAGCACGAGACCATCGATGATCGTCCCGCCAACGCGCGCCCAAAAACTGGCATAGGGGTAGGCGGGCACTCCCCCGCCCCATTGGTACCCCGGTTGGCCGGGCAGGGGCGCTTGATACGGCGCGTAGGGCGGCACCCCACCGCTCGGATACGGTGGTGGCGCGGCGGGAGCGGGCGGCTGCCCATAGGGCGGCGGGTAGCCGGGTTGGCCGCCCGGTGGCGGCGTCGGCCCCGGTGGTTGGGGTGGATAGGCACTCATCGCATTCGCCCCCTTATCGTATCGCGTACGGGAATCACTCCCTTATATAACGACGCGGCGGAAGCGCAGTTCCGGTTCTTTCACCCCCAGTATTCACCGGGAGGTGCGCGTGCGGGGTGAAGACGCCACCGAGGTATCACCCCCGTCCGTACACCCGCGTTGTGTCGTTGACAGGGTGAGGACGACACCGTATCCTCATCGGGACGTTGCACGGGACGAGGGATGATGATTGGTTTGTAGCGCCTGGCCCGGTCATGGAGGTGACGGGGTGACGAGGTGGGGGTTTTTCGAAACACTCGGCGGGTGACCCCCCGGCTGACACGGTCGAGACGTACGGAGCAAAGCGGCGAGAGCGCGCCATCAAAGGCCGTACGATGTGTCTCCTTTTTCCTAAACCCAACGCGACAATTGGCCGCATCGCTGTGCGATCTGCGATGTGCAGGCTATGTCTTTGCGCGCGGCGCGCGGAAAGGAAACTGTGAATGTGTGGCATCTTTGGCTATGTGGGTCATGACTCGCAGACCGGTGATGTGCCGGACATGACGCTTGCCGCGCTCCGGCGGCTGGAATACCGGGGCTACGATTCGTGGGGCATCGCCGTGCGGAGTGGCGCGGGCATTGCGGTGCAGCGGCGTGTCGGCAAGATCGGCGCGGCGCAGACCGACCTCCCCTTCGGCACCATCGGCTTCGGGCATACGCGCTGGGCGACGCATGGCGGCGTGACCGAGCGCAACGCCCATCCGCACCGCGACGAATCGGGCCGCCTCGCCCTGATCCATAATGGCATCGTGGAAAATTACGTGCCGCTCAAGGCGGAATTGCTCGCGCGCGGGCATCGTCTTTGCTCAGCGAGACCGACTCCGAAGTGATCGTGCATCTCGTCGAGGAGGCGATGACGCGATCCGGCAACCCGGCGGCGACCTCACCTGGGCGGTGCGCCATGCCTTCGGGCGGCTCGCCGGGCTGAACGCGATCATCGTCATGGCGGCGGGGCGGCAGGAGCTTGTCGCCGCGAAAAACGTCTCGCCCCTCGTCGTCGGTCTCGGCGGACGACGCGACCTATATCGCCTCCGATGTCGTCGCGCTCCTCGAATACACCGAGCGCGTCGTCTACCTCGATGACCGCCAGGTGGCGACGCTGACGCCGGACGGCATGCGGTGTCTGCACCGACCTCGATGGCTTCGCCCATTGCCCGTGAGGAGAGCAGGCCGTCTGGGACCGGCGATGCGGCGCTCGGCGGCTATGCGCACTTCATGGCGAAGGAGATGGCGGAGCAACCGGCGCTCGTCGCCCGCCTCGCGGATACGCACGCGGCGATCGCGCAGGACCTCGCCGCGCGCATCGAGGCCCTACGGGGCGTTTCTGCTTGGGTGTGGCACGGCGTCGTATGCCGCGCTCACCGGCACCTACTTGCTTCTCGCGCATCGCGGGGCGACACATCAACTTCGTGCTCGGCAGCGAGTTCAAGTATCAGGAGCAATTTATCACGCCCGCTCGCTCGCCATCGCCCTCTCACAGAGTGGCGAGACTGCGGACATTATTGAGGGGATGCAGGCGGCGCGGGCGCGCGGGGCGCAGCTCGCCGCGCTCGTCAATGTGCCCGGTTCGAGCCTCGCACGCATGGCGGATTTCGTCGTGCCGCTCACGGCCGGGCCGGAGCAGTGCGTGCTTTCCACCAAAGCATACACCGCAAAGATCGCGACCCTGCTGTTGACCGCGCACGCGCTCGCGGGCGGCTCGATGAGGCGGCGGCCTCCTGAAGCAAGCGGCGGTCGCGATGGAGGAAGCGCTGAATGGCGCCGTGCGCGGACGCTCGTGCGCGCAGGTCGCGGCGGGATCGTCGGGCAAGGATCATCTCTTCGCCATCGGGCGCGGGCTCGCCTATCCGACCGCGCTCGAAGCGGCCTTGAAGATCAAGGAAGTCTCGTATCATGCATGCCGAGGGTTTCGCGGGCGGCGAACTGAAGCATGGCGTGATCGCGCTGATCGAAGAGGGCACACCCTGCCTCGTCTTCGCCCCGAACGACGAGACGCATGCGGACATCCTCTGCTGGCGCGATGGAGTTGCGGGCGCGTGGCGGTTTCATCATCGGCGTCTCACCCGAACCGGATGAGGCATTCCATGTGCATATCCCGGTCGCCGATGTTGGGGATGCCTCGCCGCTCGTCAATGTCATCCCCGCCCAACTGCTTGGCTATCATCTCGCCCTCTTGCGTGGGTACGATCCCGACAAACCCCGCAATCTCGCCAAGAGCGTGACGGTGAAGTGAACGAGGCAATGCGGCCTTAGATCCCGATTCAATACCGTTCTCCTCCCCTCTCCATCGCCGCAGAAACCTCTCTGTATCTCGATCTCCGGGCGATGGATAGGGGCCGGGGGTGAGGAATTGAATCCGGCCCTTACGATCCCTTGAGCTTCTTCGCTGCCATACCAATGGCACTGATACCCATCAGGCCAAGGGTAATCGCGGCACGCTTGCTCGGTGGCTTTTGCGCGCTGTTGGGACGCGAGGCGGGATCGGCAGTCATCCGATAGGCAGCGTTGGGGTCCTCGGTGGGCACTTCACGCTTGCCGCTGGCATAGTTGACGAGCTTCCCTTCGACCGCGCGCTGCCGCTGATCGCGCCGCGGACCGGGAACAATGTTCGCGGTCGGCGCGGCAACGGGCCCGTTGAGGTCCTCACCGCGCACTTCGGCACCTTTGAGGTCCGTCTCCCGTTCGCTTGGTAGCTTCTTCGGTGCCTTGTCCGAATAAATTTGCTCACCCTTGTCCTTCTCAGGGTGCCGGGCGAGGTCATTGATCGTGTCCGGATCGTAGCGTTTGGCAAGCTCGCTATTCAGTTCGCCGCCGAAGAGGATGATTGCGGAGGAGTAATAGAAAACGAGCATCAGGACGATCACGCCACCGAGCGTGCCGTAGGTCTTGTTGTAGCTGCCGAAGTGCGAGACGTAGAGACCGAATGCGCCGATGGCGATCACCCAGACAATCGTGGCGAGGATCGCACCCGGCGAGAGCCACTTGAACTCCTGATCGACATTAGGCCCCGCCCAGTACAGGACGGCCAGCGCGAGCGAGATGAAGGCAATGACCATCGGCCAGCGCAACAGGTTCCAGACGAACGTGAAGGCGTGCCCCGTGCCAATGCTCCGCGATATCTTGTCACCGATCTTGCCGCCGAAAACGATCAGGATGAAGGCGGTTGCGGCAAAGATGCCCATAAAGAGCGTCAGAACGACTTGCAGCCCCTTCGCCTTCCATATCGGGCGCGTCTCTTCCACATCATAGGCCCGGTTGAGGGCTTTGATCATCGTGCTCATTGCGTTCGAGCCGGACCAGAGCGCGAGCAGGATACCGATAGAGAGCAGCCCGCCATTCTCATTCGAGAGAACCTGTTTCAGGGGTTCCTGAATGGCGCTCGCCGCGTCCGCCGGTAGCTGGGTGGTGAGGGCGCTCATGATCCGACCAAAGAGGTCCAGCCCGAAGGCATTATTGATGATCGCGGACATGGACGCGCTGAAGATCGCCAGTGGGAAGATGGCGAAGAGGATGTGATAGGCAGATTCCGCCGCCAGGCCCGTGCAGTCGTCCTGCTGGAACTCCTTGAAGGTGGATCGACCGATCGCAATGACGTTGAGCTTCGGTCTCTGTCGCGCCTGCTGCGGGGTGGAGAGTGTGCGTGTTGCTGTTGCCATCGTGGGCACCCCCATTTACCATCGTGAACGTCATCCGATATGGTTGCAGTATATGCAGGGGGCGTGCCACGCGACCGCGCACTGCGTCCTGCAAATTCTGGAGTGCATCACACCACATGATGATACCGATTTTCTGTGAAACCCACGCCCATCTCGACGCACCGCAGTTCGCGGAAGATCGCCCGGCAATGCTCGGGCGTGCCGCAGCGGCGGGGGTGCGCATGATCGTCAATGTCGGCTATAACGCGGTGACCTGGCCGACGACCCTCGCCCTCGCAGACGCCCACCCCGGCATCTTCGCCTGCATCGGGCTGCATCCCAATGACGCCGCCGATTGGTCCACTCGCTCCCTCGAAACGCTGACACGCCTCCATGACCATCCGAAGGTGGTTGCAGTCGGTGAGACCGGGCTGGATTATTATCGCGAGCACGCGCCGCATGCCCAGCAGCGGGAGGCATTCGTGGCGCAGATCGCCCTCGCCCGCGCGCTGGGCAAACCCGTCGTCATCCATCACCGCGAGGCGCACGATGATCTCCTCGGCATCGTACGGGCGGACGTGATGGCGCATGGTCCGCTGCATGGCGTCCTGCACGCCTTCAATGGCGGGCCAGCGTTCGCCGCCGATCTGCTCGCACTCGGGTTGCATCTCGGTATCGGTGGGCCGGTGACCTTCAAAAACGCTGCCGATCTGCACGCTGCCGTCCGTGCCGCCCCGCTCGAACGAATACTGATCGAAACGGACAGCCCCTATCTCGCGCCTCACCCGCATCGCGGGCGACGCAACGAATCCGCCTATGTCGCCCTCGTCGCCGCGCGCATCGCCGACCTGAAGGGCGTTGATGTGACCACGATTGCCGATGCGACCACGCACAACGCGACCGCCTTCTTCGGCGTCACCCTCCCGCCATCCTTGCGGGACGAAACCGGATCGACGCAGAGAACGCAGAGAACGCAGAGGACGCAGAGGGGAGAAAAAGATTTGAGCACAGAGACCACAGAGATCACTGAGAAGAGAAAATAAAGTTCCTCTCTGTGCCCTCTGTGGTCTCTGTGTCCTCTGCGCTCTCTGCGGTTCTCCCCGGTTTCGCAGCCGGTTCTTATGTCTTCTCGGCATGGCGCGTGTGGTATGCTGAGAGGAAGGCGGCACAGGATGCACGCCGTGGGTTGGTGGAAGGGTTTTTCGATGGGACATGGAACGAAGAAGACGACTGTCGCTGAGGCGACGACGACTGAGACCGCCTCCGGCCTCGTTGCAACGACGATCAGTGTCGAGCAGAAAAAGCCGCTGACACCGCAGGCCGCGACCGTCCCGCCGACACCGAAGGAGACGACGCCCGAGACGACGGCCGCCGCGATGCCGGTGACCTACCACCTCGTGGAGCACGACCCGGATGTGCGGAAACTGATCGATCATGCGAACCGGAACCTCGGCGTCGTTGGCTACACGGAGCATGGGCTACGGCATGTGACGCTCGTTGCGCGGATCGCCCGCAATGTGGTGCGCATCCTCGGCTATGACGAGCATACGCAGGAATTGACCGCGATTGCGGGCATCTTGCACGACATCGGCAATGTCGTCAATCGGCGGGGGCATCCCAACAGCGGCGCGGTGATGAGTATGCCGATCCTCCAGCGGCTCGGCATGCCGATGAATGATATCGCCATCGTGATGGGCGCGATTGGCAGCCACGGTGATGATGGCGGCGGCCTCGCGGAGCCTGTCCACGCCGTCTGTGCGGCCCTGATCGTCGCGGACAAGTCTGATGTCCATCGGTCGCGCGTGCGGAATCCGGAGCCATCCACCTTCGATGCGCACGACCGGGTGAACTACGCAGTCGTCTCATCGTTCCTGCGTGTGGATGCCGATGAAAAGACGATTACCTTAAAATTGACGATTGACACCGCGATCTCTTCCGTCATGGATTACTTCGAGATTTTCTTGCCGCGTATGCTCCAGTCGAAGCGGGCGGCGGAGTTTCTCGATTGCCGGTTCCATATCGAGATCAACGACAACACGATCCTGTAATGGCGCTCGTGATTGTGCGTTGGGGGAGGGCCATTCTTTCGTGGCAGTGATGAGTGCCAGGCACGACGTTCGATCGTGCGCGGACCCGCTATCTCGATCTCTATATCGTCGTCGTCACCCTCGCGCTGGCGGGCTTCGGCGTCCTGACGATCTACAGCGCGAGCGGTGCGACCTCTCTGACCCTGAACAGCTTGCCGGTGCGCCAGCTCGCCTATTTCATCGTCGGTATCGGGTTGATGGTCACCTTCTCGCTGCTCGATTACCGCATCTTCCGGGGTGTCGCGCCATTTATCTACGCGCTGGGTATCCTCCTGCTCTTGGCGGTGCGCGTCGCCGGTGTGACGATCAATGGCGCGCGCCGCTGGTTCGACCTCAAATTGACGCTCTTTCAGCCCTCGGAGATGGCGAAGATCGCGGTCATCATTGCCCTTGCGGCCTTTATCAGCAGCAGAGGCGCGAAGATGGCGCGCTGGTATAACTTCCTCCTCTCCCTCGCCATCGTCGCCGTCCCGGCGCTCCTGATCTACGAGCAGCCGGACCTCGGCACCGCCCTCGTCTTTATCGCGATCTGGGCGGCAATGGTGAGTGTCTCGCGGACCCGGCTCATCTACTTCGTGGGGATTCTTATCGCGGCGGTGCCGGCGGCGATTCTGCTCTGGGAACGCCTGCCCGAATATCAGAAGAGCCGCTTCGATGCCTTCCTCGATCCGAGTTCCGCGAAGAATATCAGCGGGGAGGGGTACAACATCATTCAGGCGCAGAACTCGATCAGCAGCGGCGGGGTTGCGGGCAATGGCATTCGTGGCGGCATCCTGAGCGACTACGATTTCCTCAAGGTCCGCACGACGGACTTCATCTTCGCCCACGCCGCCGCGATGTTCGGCTTCCTCGGCTGCCTCGCCCTGATGACGCTCTTCATGCTCCTCATCTGGCGGTACACGAAAGTGGTGATGACGGCGGGCGACTCCTTCGGTCAGTTGATCGCGATGGGTTTGACCGCGCAACTGCTCTTCCAAGTGGTCGTCAACATCGGCATGAACGCCCGGATGATGCCCGTTACCGGTGTGCCGCTCCCATTCATCTCCTATGGCGGCACGCAACTCTGGACCCTGCTCGTCGGGCAGGGACTGATGCAGAGTATCCTGATGCGCCACCAGAAATTCGTGATCGGTTAGTAGTGAAGTTTTGGGTGGGGGCGGGCTTCAGCCTGCCATCTCTAGCTATGGCAGGCTGAAGCCCGCCCCCACCGATCATTCTTTTGTAGCTCAAGAACGGAATTACGCTCCGTCGCCACCAATCGTGTGTATCCGCTGCTTGAGCGCGAGCAGACCTGCTTGCTCCTCGGCATCGAGGATGACGGGGTCGGTGGGCCGCCCATCCATCTGTTCGAGCATAACGAGATATGCCTCGCGCCAGACGGCAACGACCGTGCGGAGCACCGGCAGGACACCCAATCCGACCGCCGCGACCATCGCGCGCCCGAGGCGGTCGCGCTCTGGTTCATCGCAGCCCGTGAGTGCGGTCTGGAGTTCGCGAACGAGATCGGCGCGTTCGCCCGGATAGACTTCATCGAGCGTGTAGACATTTGTTGTGGGCTGTCCCTCACGGGCGCGTGCGGTCAGCCAGTCCCGTCCGTATGCGGTCATGTCAGGTCCCTTCCCTCGTATCGGTACGGATGCGGCCAGGCAACAAGTCCCCACTGATTGCACGGTCGCCACGCATGTAATGAATGTAACGAAGATTCGCCCGCGCGGTCGCGCGTCGGTGCCGTGCTGCGGCGGGAAAACGTGATACCATAGGCCCCGGTTTCGCGGCGCGGGCGCGCTGCATCGATCAGGGAGGAATACGGTGGCGGAACTGACGCGCGAAGAGGTGGAACATGTCGCGCACTGGCCTATCTGCGCTTCTCACCGGCGGAGTTGGAGCAGTTTCGGTGCCAGCTATCCGGTATCCTCACGTATATCTCGCAGTTGCAGGAGGTAGATACCGCCGCCATTTCGCCCACCGCGCAGGTGATCCCGCTGACTACCGTGCTGCGCGAGGACGAACCCTGCCGTCGCTCTCGCGGGAGGCGTTTCTCGCCAATGTGCCGCGCGAGGAAGACGGGTTTATCGAGGTAGATGCCGTGCTGGAGGATGCCTGAGATGAGCGCGACGATCAACCGCTCCTGTCCTTACCGATCTCTCGATTGCCGAGGCCCGCACCCTGCTCGACCGGCGCGAGCTTTCCGCCGCCGAACTGACGCAGGCGCATCTGGATCGCATTGCCGCCGTGGAAGACCGCATCCATGCCTTTCTGCATCTGATGACCGAGGTGGCGCACGCGCAGGCGGCGGAGGCGGATCGGCGCATCGCGTCCGGCGATGCCGCGTGGCTGACGGGCATTCCCCTCGCCCTGAAAGACGTGCTCGTGACCACGGACGCGCCGACGACTGCCGGGAGCAAGATTCTCGCGGGCTATCGCTCGCCCTTCGATGCGCGATCGTGGAGCGGCTGCGGCGGCAGGGATGCGGTGTTCGTCGGCAAAACGAACACCGATGAGTTCGCGATGGGCAGCAGCACGGAAAACAGCGCCTATGGCCCGACACACAACCCGTGGGGCGATCTCGACCGCGTGCCGGGTGGCTCCTCCGGTGGCTCCGCGGCGGCGGTCGCGGCGCGGGAAGCGATGGGCGCATTCGGCTCGGACACGGGCGGCAGCATCCGCCAGCCCGCCGGATTTTGCGGCGTGGTCGGGATGAAGCCGACCTATGGGCGCGTCTCGCGCTATGGCCTGATCGCCTTCGCCAGCAGCCTCGACCAGATCGGCCCCTTCGCGCGCAGTGTGGAAGACGCGGCGATCCTGCTCGGCGCGATCGCGGGCCACGACCCGCGCGACAGCACGAGCCTGCCGATCCAGTGCCGGACTACCATGCCGCGCTGACGGGGGACGTGCGCGGCCTGCGCGCTCGGCGTGCCCGCGGAATACTTCGTTGACGGGATGGACCCCGACGTCGAGGCGGCGGTGCGCGCCGCGATTGCCGAACTGGAGCGGACTCGGCGCGCAGATCGTGCCGGTGTCGCTGCCGCACACGAAGTACGGCCTGAGCGACCTACTACATCATCGCCCCGGCCGAGTGCTCCGCGAATCTCGCGCGCTTTGACGGCGTGAAGTACGGCTTTTCGCACCACGCGGGGGACTTGCGCGATTCGTACGAAATGACGCGCGGCGAGGGCTTCGGCCCGGAAGTGAAGCGGCGGATCATGCTCGGCACCTACGCCTCTCAGTCCGGGCTACTACGATGCCTACTACATCAAGGCGCAGCAGGTGCGCACGCTCGATGAAGCGTGACTTCGATGAGGCCTTCACGCAGGTCGATGCGATCGTCGCCGCCACCTCGCCCACCGTCGCCTTCAAGCTCGGTGAGAAGGTGGTCGGACCCGCTGGCGATGTACCTCAATGACATGCTGACGATCCCCGCGAACATGGCCGGCATGCCGGGCATCTCCCTCACCTGTGGCTTCACAGACGGACTGCCCATCGCCTTGCAAATCCTCGGTCCCGCGCTCGGTGAAGAAATCTGCCTGCGTGTCGCGTACGCCTACGAGCAGGCGATGCCCTGGAAAGAGCATCTCGCGGACCTTTGATCGTGCGTGACGCGAATAGTACGCATTTTCCGAGACTTGACGCGCGCGACGCAGGCTGCTACTGTACGTACAGGTAGCGGCCTTCACAAGGCAGGTGGAATGCTTCGCGCACTCGGAAATGGCCTACTGCATCTCGTCGGGAGGATCCAGCGACCGGTGATTATCATCGGTCTGCTTCTGGTCATCGGATACGCGACCGTGGGCTTCGTCCGGGAGGAGCAAGCGGTGCGCCGCTTGACGAGTGAGGTCGCGGCGCGCCAGCAAGAACTCGATGATGCGCGCAATGAGCAGGCGGTCCTCGCGGCAGAAATTGCCGCGCTCAATGACCCGGCGCGCTATAGCCAATACGCGATGCTCGTCGCACGCCACACCCTCATGTTGACCCGGCCCGGTGATACACTCCTGATCGTCAACTGGCAAGAGAACGGCGGCCAGCCGGTGCCGCCGCGCGCGACGGATTGGAAGGCCCTGCTTCGTGCCGCCAACATCCCCAACCCCTGACGGCGATCTGCCGCGCTTCGCTATCCCCTGGCCGCACGAAGTCCGCTGTGCCTCGGCTGCGACCCCGTGTGGCTGTGGTCGTCGCACCGTCCGCCCCGGCGAAGCGTACGTCGTCATCGGCAGCTATGAACGCATGAACTGCTGGGGCTGCCTCGTCTACTATGGCTGGGCCACCCTCGATGATGTCCCCGCGCCGATCCGCGCCGAAGTCGCCGCCGCCCAAAAGCGCGGACGAGCCGATGCAACTGCCTGATGCCCGGAGTGATTATCGCAACCACTGGCTCCAAAGTCTCGGTGGAGGCGGGGCGCGCTATTTCAGGCCGGAACGGATGAACGCCTCGATCACCTGTCGCTGGAGTGCGATATAGAGCACAAGGATGGGGAGCGATGCGAGACTCGCCGCTGCCATCAGTGCCCCCCACTGATTGCCTTCCTGGGTGAGGAACATTTGCAGACCGACCTGGATCACGGTGTTCTGTGGCTTGTTCGTGACGAGCAAAGGCCAGAAATACTCGTTCCATGAGGAGATGAAGAGGAGGATGCCGAGCGCGGCAATCGGTGCGCGCAGGTTCGGCACGACGATGCGCCAGAGCACGCGCCAACTCGACGCGCCGTCAATGCGGGCCGCATCGAGAAGCGCGACGGGAAAGCCCTTCATGCTTTGCCGCAAGAGCACAATCGCGAAAGCCGCCGCCAGGTGGGGCACGACGAGCCCAGGGAGTGAGTTCAGCCAGCCCAGGTGCGCCACGAAGACGTAGTTGGGGATCATCGTCACCTGAAAGGGGATCAACCACGTCCCAATGAATATCAGGAAGAGCAGACGGTCGCCGGGAAACGTCCAGCGCGCGAACGCATAAGCCGCAAGGATGCTCGTGAGCAATTGCCCGGCAGTGACGAGCAGCGCCATCAGGAACGTGTTCACCAGCATCCGTGCCAGGGGGGTACGATCCCACACATAGCGGTAGTTCTCAAGCGTCATCCGTCGTGGCAAGAGGCTGCTGGAGAAAATCTCATTGGCAGGCCGCACCGAGGAGACGAGCATCCAGTAGATCGGAAAGAGACTGAAGAGGGCGAGCAGCACAAGCACGAGATGCACCCAGAACCGCCCGGGACGGAAGCGTGCAGCGCGGGAAACAGCGGGAAGGGTCATGGCAGCCTCCTACGCGTCATAGAATGAGAGGCGATCCGATAGCCAGGTAAAGGCGAGCGCAATGATGCCGAAGACGGCGAAGAACAAGACCGCCGCCGCCGTACTGAGGCCGATGTTGAAGTTGCGGAAACCGAACGAATACAAGAGGTAGTAGACGTTCGTTGTCGCATCGAGCGGCCCCCCTTGTGTGAGCACATTCACCAGCGGGAATGTCCACTGCGACGAGAGCAACACGCTCAACATCACCATGAAAAGGATCGTGGGGGAAAGGAGCGGGAGCACGATGTATCGAATCGTTTGCATCCGCGTTGCGCCATCGATGCTCGCGGCATCGAGGTATTCATCGCTGATATTCGTCAGCCCCGCCGAGAAAATCAGGGTGCTGAAGCCGAGCAGCTTCCATCCCGTGATGACGATGATGCCGAGAATGGCGAGTTTGCCGTCGCGGAACCAATAGACCGGCGCGGTGCCGAAGACCGCGTGCAGCGTGCTATTCAGCACCCCGCCCACCGGATTCATGATCCAGTTCCAGACCACCGCGACCACCACGGGTGCCATGAGCATCGGGGTGAAAATCGCACCGCGATAGACCGCCCGTGCCCGCCCGACGACGTTCTGCGTCAGCAGCGCGATCACTAGCGGTACGATCACGGAAAAGGGAAGCATGCCGAGGATGTAGATCAGCGTGTTGCGTACCGCGCTCCCCAGTTCGGGGAGTGTGAGGAGTTGGATGTAGTTATCCAGCCCGACCGGGATTTTCGGTGTGGTTTCCAGGAGATTCCATTGGTAGAAGCTCAGTTGCAGGGTGGTGAGGATGGGCCGGTATACCCAGACTGCGATCACCGCGAAGGCAGGCAACAAATAGAGGTATGCCTGCAATCTCTCCGTGCGCCGCAGTCGTGCCCGGACCCTCGGACGCGCGGCGGCACGCGGTTCGGGCACAGGCAACTGCTGAATCTCTGTCGGTATGTTCGTTCGTATCTCCGGTCGTCGTTCCGTCCGTTCGATGTTCTGCACCATGCGCACCTCCAAAGGGAGAAGCGCCCACCGAGTAGTGGGCGCGCAGAAAGGTTGGGAGGGCTCAGGCGGTCACCAAGGTGGGCGACGAAGGGGTGGCGATCGCCTTCATCAGTCGCTCAATTGGATCGCCCGGGCGATGATGATACAGCTCGTGCTGGCTGCGGGGCAGCGTAAGCGGCGCGACCGTCATGACGCCCTCACAGACCGTAACGAGGTTGATACCGCCGCCATCGAGGAAGCGCATCCCCTCCGGCGCGGCGACATCAAGCAGGAATGCCGTACCCGGCGCAGTGACGCTCGGCACGCCACCGAACAACTCCATCGCCGCCATGTGCGTGTGCCCGGCGAGGACGCCGACGACATCGGTCCCGGCGATGACCGCGCGCAACGCCTCCGCATCCTTGAGCAGGTGCCCGGCGAGCGCGGGTGCGGGCGCTTCGGTTGGGGGATGGTGGACGACGAGCACCGTCCCCTCGGGCGCGGGCGTCGCCAGTTCATCGCGCAGCCAGGCCAGTTGCACCGCGCCGAGCGCGCCATCATGCGTACCGAGTTCGTGCGAATCGAGCACGATCAGCCGTACGCCGCCGAGCATGGCCGTGTACTGGTACTTCGCGCTGCCATCGCTCGCGGTCTCATCGAGCATCGCACTGCGGAAGACGGCGCGATTATCGTGGTTACCGAGGGCGAGGAAGACCGTTGTGCCCTCATTGCGCAGTGCGTCGAGCACGGCGCGCAAGCGGGAGTAGCTCTCCGGTTCGCCGTTATTGGCGAGGTCTCCACTGATGACGACGGGGGTGCCGGGCAGGACGCCCCGCGCTCGCAGCAGCGCGAGAGTTTCGTGCAAACGCTCCAGCGTGTCGAGACCGAAGAAGGAATCATTCTCGGTCGGCTGGATGTGGGTGTCCGTGAGATGGATGAAGGTCGTCGCGGCGCGCGGGGTCTCCGATGCTTCGACGCTCTCAGTCGTCAGCGTGGCGCGGAGGATGGCGAGCGTCTCTTCCGGTACGCCGATCGCGCGCAGGTAGTGCGGCACTCCGCCGTACCGCGTCTCGACTGCCGCGAGGGTCTGAAGCATCAGGTCTTCCGGGCTGCCCATCAGCGGGGCGTAGGACTCCCAGTCGCCACCCGAAGCGACGATGCGCTCGCGCACTTCCGCAACGAAGCCATCACCCAGATATGACTCGCTCAGTGCGTAGTCTGCCGCAATTGTCGCGGTGGGTACGCCCGCGTTGCCGAGCAGGAGCGCGACGACGACACCCGTGCGATCCTTGCCCGCCGCGCAATGGATGAGCACGGGCAGGGCATCGGGTTCGGCGAGGGCGGCGAAGAGGATACGCAGTTGCGCCTGTGCCCCCGCAAGAATGCCCGCATAGATCGCGTCGAGCGTGCGCGGCCCGTCCGGCGTGACATCGGCCGTGCCGTCCAGGAGCGAGATATTCAGGTAACGTACCCGGTCCGACGCTGCGAAGACGTTGACCGCGCTTTCGCGTTCGCTCTCGCGCCGCAGGTCGATCACGGTACGCAGCCCCGCGTCGATCAGTTCGGCCTGCCCCTCGGGTGTGAGGCGGTGCAGACTGTCGCCACGCAGCAGGGTGCGCCAGCGGGTGACGCGGCCATCTGCGGTGGCGTAGCCGCCGGTGTCGCGCACGTTATAGGTGCCTTCCAGTTGCAGGTGTCGGGTGGGAGTAGGGATCGTTGACGATTGCATCGGGCTATTCTCCTTGTCGTGTCGATTGTGTCGCAGGAAAGCGATCGCCGGGGTTAGCCCCGCGCGATTGCCGGAACCGCCGTGGTGACGGTGAAGGTCGCGCCGATCTGGGCGAGCGCGACGGGGCCATCGAAGGTCTCGCGGGCGGTGCGTTCGAGGTTGCCGAGCCACTCCGGCGTGAAGGCGAGAAAGTGGGTGAGCACGAGCATGTGCGCGTGCGCCTCGGTCGCGTATGACCCGGCGGCGCGGGCGGTCATGTGGCGCTCGTCTTGCCCGGCGAGGTCGCTGTTGTCCACCATCGTTGCTTCACAGAGGAAGCAATCGGCATCCCGCGCCATCTCAACGATCATCGGGTCGGGGGAGGTGTCGCCGGAGAAGGCGAGGAGCGCGCCGGTCGCGTCCGTGAGGCGGATCGCGTAGCACTCACCGGGGAAGTGCCTGGTCGGCCCGACGAACGTTGCTGCCAAATCACCAATGGTGAGCGTGGCGTGCGGGTCGTATTCTTTGAGAATGATGCCACTCAGCATCGGATTGCCACCCTCCGCATCGCGCCGCAGGCCGTACGCCGCGAGGATGCCTTCAATCGTCGCGATTGCACCGGGCGGGAGATAGACGCGCAGTTCGCCCCGTTCGCTCTCGTCATTCGTGGTGCTTGGCGTCGCTGTGTGCCGCTCCATGTAGCGCTTGAGAAAGAGCATCGGAAGGTCGTAGATGTGATCGAGGTGGGTATGTGAAACGATCACCGCCGAAAGGCTGGAAGCGGGGCGGTGCGCCACCAGTTTGCCGACGATGCCGGGGCCGCAATCGAGCAACACCGCGGTCGTGTCGGATTCCACGAGGTAGCCATTGCCTGCACCATCCGGGCCGGGGGCGGGGGCGTTACCGAGGATCGTCAGTTGCATCCGGGGTCTCCTTCCTTCGTTGCGGCATCCTGCGTGAGGCCCCACGGTTTCACGCACCAATCGCCAGCGTTTGTTATTTCGGCATCAGTTGCTGCACGCGCTCCTGCGCCTGTTTGAGGGTGCTTTCGGCGGGTGCGCCGTTGTAGACCACCTGCAGGACCGCCTTGTTCATCAGGTCCACTTCTTGCCGGTAGTTTGGGCCGGGAAAAGAGACCCACGGCTCAAGCACATTCAGTTGATCGAGGTTCGGTTGGACGAGCGGGTGCTGATCGACCCACGGCTTGAGATATTGCGGGTCATTGACGATGCCCGGTCGGAGCGGCAGGTAGCCGATCTTGCTCGTGATAATCGTGTAACCGTGCTCACTGGTCACGAACTTCATGAACTCCCACGCCGCCCGCTGCTTCAAGGGGTCCTTGGCGAGGATAAAGAGGCCGCTGCCCGAGTTCGTCGGCACGACCGGCTTGCCCGCGAAGGCAGGCATTTTTGCGGACTTCAGCGTCCACTTCCCTTGCGATGCGGCGACGAAGCTCGATTGCAGGGCACTGGTGTAGATGAACATGCCGAGGTTACCCGCGCTGAAGGCGGTCGTCGCGTCCGCAAGGGCGAGCTTCGGATGCGCGCCACTGTTCACGAGGTCCTGCCAGATCGTCACTGCCTCAACCCCGGCAGGATCGGCGAAGGTCGCGCGCTTGCGGTCCTCGGAGAGCACATGCCCGCCATTCGAGCGGACCACCGACTGATAGCACCAATCGCTCTCGGTGCAGCCGAGGACGAAGCCCTCTTTCCCCGTTTTCGCCTTGATCGCCAGGCCGGCCTGCTTCATCTCGTCCCACGTCGTTGGCGGTTTGTTCGGGTCCAGCCCGGCCGCGGTGAAGAGGTCCGCGTTGTAGAAGAGGGTCGGCGTGCTGAAGGTGTACGGCACGCCGTATGTCTTACCATTCAGTTCACCGAGCTTCAGGCCGTTGGGGGACAACGGGTACGGGCCGCCGCGCCACGCGGTCAATTCGTCCGGCGGCACGAGGTCCTGCACGGGCTGCGCCTTGAGGTCGTTGACGATGAAATCGAGGTCGCCGAAGACGCCCTGCATCACGTCCGGTGGCATCCCCGCGACGACCTCTGCCTGAACCTTGGCGGCGATATCCGTCGAGGCGGAAGCGCGGCCCTCGACATGAATATTCGGATGCGCGGCATTGAACTCGTCAATCAATTGCTGGGTTGCATCTTTGCCGACGCCCGCAGAGGCGAGATTGTAGCTCTCGAAGACGATGTTCACCTGCGTACCCGCCGGGATCGTTGATGGGAAGTTTGCCGCCTGTCCGGCACTGCCGGGCACGGCGGTATTCGAGGAAGTCGACCCGCCACATCCGGTAACGAGAACGGCAACGACAAGTGCGATCAGGCACGGACCGGTCCATCGGCGCATGTTGCTCACCTCCGCGTTGTGCATTTATTGCACGTGGACACCCCTGGAAGACCGGTGACGCCGCTGTTGATTCGGGAGCGATGGTGCCAGGCGTCACGCGACTACGATGAGTGTACGGAGCCGAGATATGCTCTCCGTGATGGCGGGGGCCTAAATGAGGTGAACGTCATGTGAGCGCGCGGTGCGCACGGCATCACATACGCGCCAGTACGTGTCTGATGCATTGACTCAGGAGGCGTGTGGGGTCGTTTAGCGATGCGGAATGTCAAAGGCCGCGCCCACGCGGGCAACACTCACGGGAACAGCGCATTCCCGGCGCGCAACCACCTGGAGGAGGTCGCACCACTCGTCGGCCTGCGACAGCATATGAGTGAGCACGAGGTGTCGCGCCGCAGTCGCACGGGCAATCTTCCCGGCCGACTGCGCGCTCATATGGCGGGAGGTTTGCACACCCATAATGTCGTCGGTCGCCATCATCGCGTCACACAAATAGAGGTCCACATCGCGCGCGATGGTGTACTGCGCTTCGCATCGCGCACTCTCACCGCTGTATCCGACCGTTGCGGTGCCATCGGTGATGCGGAAGCCAAAGCACGGCCCCGGCCCATGCTGGACCGGCCCCACGGCAGTCACCGTGAAGGCCCCAAGCGTGCATGATTCCCCTGGGAGGAACTCGCGAATGACGATCTGCTCGGTGAGGATTTGCCCCAGATCGAGGGCGGTGTAGCGGAGTGCCGTCGCGAGCAAGTCCCGCAGAAAGCTTGCCCCACCGTCGGGCAACCCCATCGGAATCGGCCGGTGATTGTGGACAAACGTGCCCGAAATGGGATCCAAATCGTCCATGACGGCGCTGACCGCCAGCGGGACGAGATCGAAGCAGTTGTCGAAGTGCAAATGGGAAACGATCACCCCCGCAAGGTCGTGGGGTGGCGTCATTGCGCTCACTGCCGTGACGATCCCCGGCCCGCACTCCAGCAGTAGATGATCCTTGCCGCTTTCGAGCAGATACCCCATTGTGGGCACGAACGCTTCGGGCCGATGTAATGAGGCCCCCGTAATTGCCGATCCCAATACCCGCAGCCGCATTGTCGTGCCCTCCGTCACGCCTTACGTGACGATCACGATACGTGCGGGATGTGAGAGGAACGTAATGAGGGAGCACGAGAGATTGAACTACGAAGACACGAAGCGCACGAAGAGAGAAAGAAGAGAGCAACACGGCTTTCTTCTCCCCGTCTTCATGGTTTGTTTTCCTCTGCGTTCTCTGCGTCTCTGCGGTTCACTACCGCATCATCGCCTCACATCGTGTCGAGGCTGTCGCGTAGGACATCGAGGTGTTCGAGGGCGAGGCCGGTGCCGATGGCGACGCAGGAGAGAGGGTCCTCGGCGACGTAGCAGGGTACGCCGGTGACCTCGGTCAGCAGTTCATTGAGATTGCGGAGGAGTGCGCCGCCGCCGGTGAGGATCATTCCCTTGTCGATGATGTCGGAGGAGAGTTCCGGTGGGGTCTCTTCAAGGACACTGCGCACCGCGCCGATGATCGCTTCGAGTGGTTCGGTCATCGCCTCAGTCACTTCGTTCGCATGGATTTGGATCGTGCGCGGTAACCCCGCGACCTGATCGCGCCCACGGACATCCATGATGACATCTTCGTCGAGCGGCATCGCGCTGCCCATGAGAATCTTGATCTCTTCCGCCGTGCGCTCGCCAATCGCGAGGTTGTATTTCCGCTTGATGTAGTTCGCGATGGACTCATCGAAGCGATTGCCACCGACCCTGATTGAGCGGGAAACGACGATTCCGTTCAGGGAAATGACCGCCACTTCTGTCGTCCCGCCGCCGATGTCGATGACCATATTGCCCGATGGGTCCGCGACCGGGATCCGTGCGCCGATGGCGGCGGCGAGTGGTTCCTGGATGAGATAGGCCCGCCGCGCCCCTGCTTGCAAGGCGGCGTCCCGCACCGCGCGCGTTTCGACCCCGGTCACACCCGCCGGAATGCAGATCATCACTTCCGGCTTGACGAGCGAGAAACGCCCGCACGACTTGGCGATAAAATACTTGAGCATTTCTTGTGTGACGACATAGTCCGCGATCACGCCGTCACGCATCGGGCGGACGACTTCGATCGTCTCCGGGTGCCGTCCGATCATCTCGCGCGCTTCGACACCGACCGCCTTGACGCGCCCATCCCGCGTGCCGATTGCCACGACGGATGGTTCATTGATGACGATCCCGCGCCCCCGCATATAGACCAGGACATTCGCCGTCCCCAGGTCAATGCCAATTTGCTTTGGCAAACGCTGTACCCCTTTGTCTGTTGTGTCCGCCCGCCCCCGACCGTCCTCGTGGGCCGCCCGTAAGTATAGTCGACATAACAGTGTAAGAGAAGGATTTTCCGAAAGCCGTCTCGCTCGGACAGGGTGTTCCCCTCTCCATCGCCGCACAAACCGGTCGTTGTCTCGATCTATTGGCGAGAGAGAGGGGTAGGGGGCTCCGTACGTGAGGAATTACGCCCCGGTTTCGACATGGGCATGCGTGGCCGCACGCTCAGTTGGAAAGGCGATGATGTGTGACGGTTCGCCCCCCGGAGAAACACCGACGAGATGCTCCGTAGCCTTCGAAAAGAGGTCCGTGCCATGCGTTGCGACCACGCGGTGCAATGCCGCAACGACGGCGGGATCGAACTGTGATCCGGCATATCGGTCAAGCTCTGCCAGTGCCTCAGCGAGGGGGCGTGCACGCGCGTATACTCGGTCGGAAAGGATCGAGTCCAGGGTGTCCGCAACGGCGAGAATGCGACCACCGATGCTGATCGCGTTGCCTGCGATGCCCTGCGGGTAGCCCATGCCGTCGAACCGTTCGTGGTGATCGCCAACCATTTGCGCCACCTCCGAGAGCAGGTCCACCTCGGCGAGGATGCGTTTGCCGGTGGCAGGGTGTTGCTTGACCAGCGCGTACTCGTCCGCAGTCAACGTTCCCGGCTTGTGCAGGATCGCTTCGGGGATGGCGACCTTGCCGAGATCGTGCAACAGTCCCGCAGTCCGCACCAGTGCCAGTTGTCCCGGCGTGAGACGCAACTCCTCGCCAATCAGCGCGCTGTACTCCGCGACATTGCGCGAGTGGCCGAGGACGAGGTTGTCGCGCGCGTCGATGATGGAGGCGACCGTCTCGATCACCTGACGCAGTGTTTGGGTTTTCTCATGCGCGGCGCTCTCCGCCTCCACCTTCGACGTTTCCAGGGCCTCGATCGCCTGCTGGCTCCGGTGCGCACCAAATGCGAGCGTGAACCCCATCATGATGACGGGCACCGCGAACATCACTGCCCCGATTACACCGAGTTCGGTATGCACGGCAGCGAGGAAGGCTCCCGTGAGACCGAGCAGAATCGTGACTGGCCCAAACCAGAGGCTATCATGGATGACTCGCGCCAGTGACCGGGTGCTGTGCAGGCTGATCATCACGGAGACGATGCCAATATTCACGACAGAGAAGACGAGCACGCTCGCGAGCGATGCGATGAGGCGGGCAGTCGTGAAGCCATGTACGCCCGGATCGAGGACGAGAAAAACGCCACTGGCGCAGGCGGCGGCGAGCGCGGGGTTCGTGAGATTGAACGCTACCTTGTCAAATCGCCGTTGCCGGTGCCAGAGCACATGGACGAGCGCGGCGGCGGCATTGACGAGCGGGGCGGCGAAAGGCTGAATGACCATGACGGCCATGATCGCCGCGTACGTGTAGGAAATCGTCATCTTTTCCCGGTCCGCCTTGTACATCTGGATCGGGAAGAGTTCTGCGGCAGCGGCGAGGAGAATAAAGAGGGGAATGATGGACCAGCCCCCCGTACGGGTCGTCATCACCGCGCCCCACGCGATCGCGGCGCTGCCGCCGAGGGCAGTCCCCCAGAGCACGAGAGGTGCGAGCCGGGTGCGCCACGCGATCGGCCTGCGCGCAGCGGACGGCGCGGATGGTGCTGGCAGCACTCCATCGATGGGGTAGGTATCACGTTCGCCCGCCGATGTCGCGAACCGCCGCGGCGCAATCTCGTGCAATGTCGTGTTGCGTGCCTGTTTTGCCTGATACATCGCCCAGTCCGCCCGCGTGACGAGCGCCTTCGCCTCGGTACCATCCTGCGGCGCAGTCGCCACACCGATGCTGATCGTGCAGTGCACGATTTTGCCGTCATCCAGGACGAACGCGTGCTCCGCAATCGCGGTGCAGACCTTCTCCGCAACGGCGCGGGCGTTCTCTATATCCGTGTTGGGAAGCAGGGCGACAAACTCCTCGCCACCAAAGCGGGCGAAGGTGTCACCGCGCCGCAAGGTCGTTCGCACCAATCGCGCGACCTCACGGAGCACGAAATCTCCGACCGCGTGGCCGTACTGATCGTTCACCCGCTTAAAGTGGTCGAGATCAGCGAATAGGAGCGACAGCGGCGCTCGCGTGCGTTTCGTGCGGGTGAGGGCCTGTTCCAGCGCACGCTCAAAATAGCGGGCGTTGGGCAGCCCGGTCTTCGGATCGTACTGCGCGAGCGCGGCGAGATGCGCGGTGCGTGTCAGGTTGTGCGCGAGCAGGAAGGCGGGTACCAGCAGGAAGAGCAACATCGGCGACGCGAACCACATGCCCACTACAATCAGACCCAGGAGACCGTACATACCGTCGGTGACAAGCGCGGTCCATTGCAGCACATCCGCGTTCCAGAGGGCAGTACGGAAATGAAGTGACATTGCAACGCCAACGATGAGGTTCTGCACGATGATGAAGCAGATCGCGCCGCCCACGATCACCATCAGGTCGGAGAGATCGGCAAGATGACGCATACTAAACGCATGGACCAGGAAGCCGCTCACATTCGCCGCGAGCGCCGCCTGGGCAGTGTTGAAGACCCACCGGACAATGCCGGAGGTCCGGCGTCGGTCGCGCCAACTCTCGGGGGCAAGCGCGATGATCGCCAGCAGCGTGAGGAGATTGACGGGCAGGATAATCGCCCCGGCGATGATAAATACATTCGTCAGTCGGAACGAGGCTTCATTCGAGGTCGAGCGAATCGGGAAGAAATGCGCCACCGCCGCACAGACCCCGAGTATGCCCAATGTCAGCCAATCGCGCGGCGCGACGGGTTGATACCGCGCCATCAGGACACTGACCACTATTGTCACGGCGGTTACTGTGACGATCCAGATCCGCGCCGCGGGTGTATATCGCCGCATCGTGGTTTCCCCTTCCCCCTCACACTGCTCAGCTGTAGACCACCGTGTCCCAGTACCCCGAATCCCAGTACGCGGTATCCCAATAGCCTGTATCCCAATAGGCCGACCCCCACGCGACGCTCCCGTCACTGGGCGAGACCGCGTGGTTGGGTGTCAGCCCCTGATTCGCGAAGCCAACCGTGCCGCTCGCAGCGAAGGACATGGCTTGACTGATATCGAGTTCGCCAATACTTGATGCCGAATAGCTGCTCCCACCGTAGCGCTGCGCTGTCTTCTGCATGAGCCACTTGATCTGGTCAGGTTGCAGCGCCGGGAACCGCTCCAGGAGCAGCGCGACGGCTCCGGTGACCATCGGGCTCGCCATCGAGGTGCCACTGGCCCGGAAATGCTCGCCGTCCGAAGCGATATGATCGGGGTGCGTCATGGCGAAGGTGCAGCCACTTGATGCGAGCGCAGAATAGATATTCCGGCCCGGCGCGAGGAGTTCGGGCTTCGCGTAGCCGTCCTGTGTCTTGCCCCGACTGCTGAATGACGCGAGGATGTCGTCGAACACACTGGCAGTCTGGTTGTCGTCGAGCGCCCCGACGGTGATGACGTAGGGATCGTTCGCGGGGGCATACCATGCCGCGTCGGATGCGTTCCCGATATTGCCAGCGGCGACAATCACGGCCACACCGTTGAACCAAAGTTGCTCAACCGCCGCGCAGATCGGGCTGGTCTTGTAACTCTCGGAATCGGCGGCGGTCATGGAGATATTGACCGCCTTGATGTTGTACTGGGCGCGATTATCGTAACACCATTGGAGACCACGCAGGAGATCCGACCCGTGCGCCATGCCGTTCGCGTCTGCGACACGCACGCTGATCACCCGGGCATCGGGAGCGACACCGATGTATTTGCCTTTTGTGTCGCGCCCTTTGACGATGCCGATCACATGGGTCCCGTGACCGTTGTCATCGTGCGTGTTGCTCGAATCGCGACTGACGGAGATGGGAATGACATTGCCCCGAAAGTCGGGGTGCGTCTCGTTGACACCGCTGTCGAGGACGGCGACGGTCACACCCGCCCCGGTCGCCGCCCAGTGTGAGTTGTTCCAGATTTGTGTAGCGGCGACGCTCTTGGGAAAGGAGGTGAGGAGCGCGCCGATGTCAATCGTGTGCCGCCGGACTGGCCCATCGGGGCTGACATGGGTAATGTCTGTGCGTGCGCCCAGTGCAAGAACGTCCTTTTGCTTCAGTTCGAGTACATGCCCTTTGATCAGGGTGAATTCCCTCGTGCGATGTTGCCTTCGACGCCTGTGCGATCGCGTCACCGCTCGTCGTGCGCTGCTTCGTACGGACGATCACCCGAACAACCTTTTCCGGCTCGACTTGTGCTCCATACTGCAACCGGGGATGGACTGGGAGCCGTGGATTGAGTACGACCGGAACCGTTCGCTTGCCATTCGGCGAATTCGCTTCCACCCGTGTGCTGAGTGGTGTGAGCGCTGCCGAACCGAGCAGCGCCGCTGCCCACTGAAGAAATTGCCGTCGTTGCACTCGTGTCCCTCCTCTTGAGAAACAGTCGATGCGCTCCTGGGAGCGCATCATTAGTCATCGCCCGGTGAGACATCCCAATACGCGTTATCCCAATACGCGTTATCCCAATACGCATTGTCCCAGTAGGCGTTATTCCCGTGGTCGTTGTCTCGCAAAGACCGGACGTTCTCCGCGAGTCCGATTGCCGGTGAGAGCCCTTGATTCGCCACGCGAATCGCCCCACTCTTCGCCCGACGGATCGCGGACAGTGCATTGACCATCCGTGCACTGTCGGGCATCGTGCTATAGCTGCCCGCACTATCAAGGAGCACTCCCTTGACTTGGTTTGGCGTCAGGGAGGGGTAACGCTCCAGCAGCAGTGAGACGATGCCTGCCACCATCGGCGCTGCCATCGAGGTGCCACTCAATCGGAGGTACTGGCCGTCGGTGATCCGCGTGGGGAATGCTTTCGCCAGGGTGCAGGAGTGCGATGCCAGCGTGCTGACGATCTGTCTGCCCGGTGCGACGAGATCGGGCTTGATGATCCCATCCTGTGTCGTGCCACGGCTGCTGAAATCGGCCAGACGATCGTCGTTCGGATTCAGCGTCAGGTTGTCGTCGAGCGCCCCGACGGTAATGACATAGGGGTCGTTGGCGGGGGAGAAGTAGGTCGCGTCCCGCGCGCTGCCCTGATTCCCGGCGGCCACGACGACGACAATACCGCTACGCCAGAGTCGTTCGGCGCCGACGGCGAGCGGACTCGTCTTGTAACTCTCCGCATTGCCTGCGGTGACGGAGAGGTTGACCACCCGTATGTTGTAGATCAGCCGGTGGTCAAATACCCATTGCATACCGCGCAGCAGGTCGCTCGCGGTCATGACGTCGCGATCGTCAGATACCTTCACACTGACGATCCGCGTGCGCGGCGCGATGCCGAGATACCGGCCGGACGGGTCCTTTCCGGCGATGATGCCCGCGATGTGCGTGCCGTGACCGTGTGTATCATTCGTGGATTTCGCGAGAGGATGGGCATTCACCCGGACGAGATCGGGCAGATCAGAATGCGGGGCGGCACCGGAATCAATCACGGCAACCGTCATGCCGTGCCCGTCCGCCGTGTCGCCGGATGCTGCCCAGATGGCGGCCGCATTCGTCTCGACCGGGTATCGCGTCGTCAGCATGGTCGCGCTCAGGCTGTGGCGCTGTACCCGCCCATCGGGGCTCACATAGAGCACTCCTGGTTGCCGACCGAGTTCGAGCGTCTTTCGTTGCGGTAGCTCCATCACCTGACTATTGATGAAATGGAGGTCCTCAAGGAGCCCCACGCCGAGGAGCCGGACGATGAGATCGAGGTCCGGGCCCAAATTTGCCTTCTGCACGATGACCCGCACGACTTTGTCCGGTTCGGCGCGTGCCCCGTACTGCAACAGTGGATGAACGGGGAGTTGCCGGTCGAATATTACCGGGACGTGCCGGGGTGCGGTCGGCGCACTGGCGAACGCTGTCGTCAGCGTGCCAAGACGCGACAGCGCCACGGAACCGAGCCCGCCGGCGGAGAGTTGGAGGAATTTTCGCCGCTGCATCATCCGCTCCCGTTCGTGAGTTTTAGACTATTGTTGTATTACTAACCATAGAGACATTATGGATCAATTGTGGCCTAAGTGAGTGGAAATTACGGGATTGTCATGTAGTGGGTGACCGCGTTCAGAAAGTTGTCAGAATTCTCACGCAGGGGTCGCTCACCGTGGAACGGTGCTCGACCAGTCTGGCAACAGTTCATGCATATTGCGTCTCGTGCTGGCAGATAGGGTGGTTTTCGCAAACATGAATGAAATGTTTGAATATGGTCCGTGAGAGGCGGGCGATTTGGCACTGCACTGCGATATCGTACTTGCGTTTCAACTCACAACCTCGCGTCGCCCCGAGTCGCAAGTTTTTGGGCAATCAATCGTGCAGTATCTTTGGGGTCTGAGAGACCGGAGAGAACCATATCGTAGGCCACAGTCATCTGCTCCAGATGTCTCCTTGACTCTTCAAGCTGAGGCCATCGCCCCGCCACGTCGGTGCCCCAAATCACGTCTCGTCGGCCGATCCGCTGCTTTCTCACCGCATCTGGCACCGTAAGTACTACGGTGAAGTCAGCGCCTGGAACCGGGTACATAGTATCAACAACGAGGATTTTCCTGGCAACGAATGTCCGGTCCCCCTGGAGCGACACCCGCTGAAAGCGTTCGAAATCGAAGTCCGGCAACGCAACAACGGAGCCTTCGCCCGATGAGAGTGCGGACGCGAGCAACTGCCAATCGTACTGGAGGGGTCTCTGGAGATAGGTATCGAGGGGTTCCGCTGCGGGCAATATGTAGTAGTCCCCTGCGACCCGCGCGCAGGTTTGGGTTCCGAGCTCGGCCACAAGCGCTTTCGCAATCTCGGACTTACCCGACCCCGATGACCCGGATATGCTGACAATCAATCTGCTACCCCAATGCGATGTCAAGATAACCGTCTACAAGCCGATATTTGTGACCGACCCCTGATATGAGCCAGCGTCCGGGAAGCCCGCGAGCGCGAGCTTCTGGAACCGTGTGCCGAAGCCGAGGGGACCGAGGTCTGCCAGGGGGATGATGCGAACATTCGTGATTGGATGCGCATCCGCTTCCGGCTCGCTTCCGATTTGGAGCGTGCCGGAAAGGCGGCGGACCGCGAGCGTGATATGGAGGGTGTGGCGGCCATCCTCGATGCGATCACACAGATACAAGAGGCGATCGATGGCGATTGTCAGGCCGGTTTCCTCGCGCATCTCGCGGATGGCACATGCTTCTACTGTTTCGCCGAACTCAAGTGTGCCACCGGGCAACGACCATTCGCGTGCCAGCGATGGGGAAATGCGCTGCTCGACGAGAAGAATCCCGCCATTCTCAATGAGAATCGCAGCGACACGGACCTTTAGCGCCCCTTCCACGGACGATCAATCCGCAGCGGCGACGGCGCTGTCGGTGACTTCATAGGTCGCATAGGCACCGATGCTGACCATCTTCTCAATCATCCGCTCGTAGCCACGGTGGAGATGGTGCGTCGCACGGATCGTCGTCGTTCCTTCCGCCGCGAGGCCGGCGAGGACGAGCGCGGCGGCACAGCGCAGGTCGAGCGCGGTCACGGCTGCGCCGGTCAGATGTGTAGGGCCGTGGATCGTCGCTTTCGTGTTCGAAAGCACGTCGATATTCGCGCCAAGTTTCTGCAATTCCACGACATAGCGCAGTCGGTCATCGAAGACGCGCTCGTAAATCGTGCTCACCCCCTGTGCCTGTGTCATCAGGGTCGCGAAGACGGCCTGGAGGTCGGTTGGGAAGCCGGGGAAGTGCAATGCCTGAATATCGACGGCGCGCAGCAGTTTCCCCGCCGTCACGCGCATCGTGCGTGAATCGAGAAACTGCACGCTGGTGCCCGCCTCGCGCAGCTTCTGTGTGACGGGGACCATCGCATCCGGATCGAAATCCGCGATCGGTCCGGCACGCAAGATCACATCGCCGCGTGTGATCGCCGCCGCGATGGCGAAGGTACCGGCTTCCAGGCGATCCGGCACGACCACGCCGTGCCCGCCGAAGAGTTGACGCTTGCCCCGGATGCGGATCGTACTCGTGCCGATGCCCCGGACGTGCGCTCCCATGCGATTGAGGAAATCACCGAGGGCGATGATTTCCGGTTCCCTGGAGGCATTGATGATCGTCGTTTCGCCCTCTGCGAGCGTCGCGGCCATCATCAGGTTTTCGGTGCCCGTATGGGAGGGGTAGTCGAGGTAGAGGTCCGTCCCTTCGAGGCGGGAGGCTGTCGCGCGGTAGCCGTCTCGTTCCTGAATTACCGTCGCGCCGAGTTGCTGGAAGCCGCGCACATCGACATCGACCGGGCGTGACCCGAGTTTGCACCCACCGGGTACCGCCGCGGCCATCTCACCGGTTCGGGCGAGGAGGGCGCTGGTGACGAGGAATGAGGCGCGCATTCGCTCGACGAGATGCGTCGGCGCGTCGTTACGGGCGATCGTTTTCGCACAGATCGTCACACGATGATTTGCGGCGTCAATATCGACGGTGGCACCGAGATAGCGAAGGAGTTCCGCCATCGTCTCGACATCCGCGAGGTGCGGGACATTCTCCAGTGTGCAGAGGTCTTCCGTGAGGAGGCAGGCCGCCATCATTGGCAGGGCGGCATTCTTCGCCCCGCCAATCGTGACATCGCCATGAAGCGGCACCCCGCCGCGAATGGAGATCATCTCTCCGCTCATCCACTCATGTCCCTTCCTGGCGATTCTCGATGCTACCCGCGATCTTCGCGTACCCGGCCCGACGAGCGGCGGCGCTGCCCGATGCGAATACGCATGATCGCCCGCCGCAAGGCGGCTTCGGCGCGCACGGCATCGATGTTGTCGCGTGCCCCGGCCAGGCGTTCTTCCGCACGGCGGCGCGCTTCCTCTGCGCGGGCGAGATCAATTTCATCGGAGCGCTCGGCGGCGTCCGCGAGCACGAGCACCTTCTCCGGCGTCACTTCCATGAAGCCGCCGGTGACGACCATGCTCGTTTCCTCTGCCCCTCGCTTCACGCGCAGTTCGCCCGGCTTGAGCGTCGTAATCAGCGGGACGTGGCGCGGCAGGATGCCGAGTTCACCGTCCGAGCCGGGCGCAACGACCATATCGACGCCCTCCTCCTGGAGGACGATCCGATCCGCAGTGACAAGTTCGAAACTGAGTGTCGGCATACCTACCCCCCAGCCCCCTCCCTAAAGGGAAGGGGTGACTCATGCAATCTGTTCAGGCGTTCCCCGCATTTCTCCCCCTTCCTTTTAGGGAAGGGGGCCGGGGGTTAGGCGCGTTACGCCTGCTCGCTCGCCATCTGCTTGCCCTTCTCAACGGCCATGTCGATCGTGCCGACATTGTAGAAGGCTTGCTCGGGCAGGTTGTCGTGCTTCCCGTCGAGAATTTCGCGGAAGCCGCGCACCGTCTCATCGCGGGAGACGTACTGACCGGGAAGGCCGGTGAAGACTTCCGCGACGAAGAAGGGCTGCGTGAGGAAGCGCTGCATCTTGCGGGCGCGCGCGACCGTCAGCTTGTCATCTTCGGAAAGCTCCTCGATACCGAGGATGGCGATGATGTCCTGCAAGTCCTTGTAGCGCTGCAGCACCTGCTGCACCTCGCGGGCCGTCCCGTAATGATCCTCACCGACGACGTTCGGATCGAGGATGCGCGAGAACGACGCGAGGGGGTCCACGGCGGGGAAGAGGAATTGCTCCGCGAGTCCGCGTTCGAGGTTGATCGAGCCGTCGAGATGCGCGAAGGTCGTCGCCGGTGCCGGGTCGGTGTAGTCGTCCGCAGGGACATAGACCGCCTGCACGGAGGTAATGGAGCCATTGCGCGTGCTAGTGATCCGCTCCTGCAACTGCCCCATCTCGGAGGCGAGCGTGGGCTGGTATCCCACGGCGCTCGGCATCCGGCCGAGGAGGGCAGAGACTTCCGAACCCGCCTGCACGAAGCGGAAGATGTTGTCGATAAAGAGGAGCACATCGCGCTTCTCGACATCGCGGAAGTACTCGGCCATCGTCACGCCCGTCAGGCCGACGCGCAGGCGCGCGCCCGGCGGCTCATTCATCTGGCCGAAAACCATTACCGTCTTGTCGATGACGCCGGAGTCCGTCATTTCGTGGTAGAGGTCGTTCCCCTCGCGGGAGCGCTCGCCCACACCGGCGAAGACGGAGTAGCCGCCGTGCTCGGCGGCGATGTTGCGGATCAGTTCCTGCAAAATCACCGTCTTGCCCGTGCCCGCGCCGCCGAAGAGGCCCATCTTGCCGCCGCGGGTGAAGGGGGCGATCAGATCGATGACCTTGATGCCCGACTCGAAGACTTCCACCGAGGTCAGTTGCTCCTCGAAAGAGGGCGGTGGGCGGTGAATGGAGAAATACTGGTCGGTATCGACCGGTCCCTTGTTATCAATCGGGTTGCCCGTGACATCGAAGATGCGGCCGAGCGTGTTCGGGCCGACCGGAATCGTGATCGACGCGCCGGTATCCCACGCTTCCTGACCGCGCGAGATGCCGTCCGTCGTGGACATCGCGACGGCGCGCACGGTGTCATTGCCGAGATGCTGCTGCGTCTCTAATGTGAGCGTCGAGCCATCCGGCATTGTGGTCTGGATCGCATTGTAGATTTCGGGCAGTTGATCGGGCGGGAACTCGACATCCACGACGACGCCGCGGACCTGGGTGATACGGCCCGTCGCCTTTCGCTCGCTGACTCTCTGCATTTCTGTGACGGCGGTAGCCATCGGAAGCCTCCTTACACGTGTTCCGTGTTTCGTAGAAACATTGAGCCGGTGGAGGCGGGCTTTAGCCTGCCAATCCTCGCTGTGGCAGGCTGAAGCCCGCCTCCACCAGTACGATAACGATGTTAACCCGCGACTTCGCCGAGTGCATTCGCCCCGGCGCTGATTTCCGCGACTTCATTGGTAATGCGCGTCTGCCGCGCCTTGTTGAGCGCCAGTCGGTAATCGGCGACGACGGATTTCGCGTTATCGGTCGCGTTGCGCATCGCGACCATCTGTGCGCTGTAGTAGCTGGCGATTGATTCGAGGATCGCCTGATAGACGGAGATCTCCACGAAGCGCGGCAGGATTTGCTCCAGCACTGCCTCGGGGCTTGGCTCGAAGAGATACTCGCCGTACTTACCGAGGTCCTGTCCTTTGGGCGGCTCGATGGGAAGAATCTTCACCAGTTCCGGTCGCTGCGTCAGCGTATTGATATAGCGCGTGTAGGCGATATAGACCGCGTCCACGCGCTCGCTGATGTAATCGTCCATCGCAACGCGCACGATTGGCGTGATGTCCGAGAGGGTGGGCCGGTCACCGATGGCGATGAACTCCGCCACGATCTCGCGGTTGAAACGCTGCATGAAATCGCGCCCCTTGCGACCGACGGTGATCAGTTGCGTGTCGATATTTGCCGGGCCTTGCTCGTCCACCAAAAAGCGCGTCGCGCGCCGAATGACGTTCGAGTTGAGGCTGCCTGCGAGCCCTCGATCCCCGGTAATCAGAATCAGTTCCGCGCGGCGCACCGGACGCTCGCGCAGGAGGGGAAATTCCCGTGCGTCCGCGCCGCTCGTCAGGGCGGCGACATTCGCGAGCATGGCACGGAGTCGCTCGCTGTACGGGCGGCTCGCACCGACCCGCTGCTGGGCGCGCCGCATCTTGGAGGCCGCAACCATCTCCATCGCGCGGGTAATCTGAGAAACATTGCGGACGGAGCGGATGCGCGTCCGGAGTTCGCGTTCGGTTGGCATCGCTCGCCCCCTTTAGCTTGCCGCGACCGCGCGACCCGTCGCGGGCTGCGTGAAGGTGGAACCGCGCTTGAACTCACCAATCGCTGCCTTGAGGGCGTCGTCGGTCTCTTTCGTCAGGTCTTTACTATCGCGGATTGCCCCCATGATCTCCGGGTGCTGCGTCGCCATGTAGTCGAGCAGTTGCCGCTCGAACTCCCGCACCTGTGCCACCGGCACATCGTCGATGAGGCCGTTCGTGCCTGCGTAGATCGAGACGACCTGATCTTCGAGCGCGACCGGCGCGTACTGCGGCTGCTTCAGAAGTTCGGTGAGGCGCTGACCGCGTTCGATCTGCGCGCGGGTCGAGCGGTCGAGGTCCGAGGCAAACTGCGCGAAGGCCGCCAGTTCGCGGAACTGCGCCAGTTCGGACTTCATCCGCCCGGCGACGCGCTTCATCGCGCGCGTCTGCGCGCTCGAACCGACGCGGGAGACCGAGAGGCCCACGTTCACGGCAGGCCGGATACCGGCGTTGAACAGGTCTGCCTCAAGGAAGATCTGGCCATCGGTGATCGAGATGACGTTCGTTGGAATGTAGGCGGAGATGTCGTTCGCCTGCGTCTCGATGATCGGCAGGGCGGTCAGGGAACCGCCGCCGTAATCCTCATTTAGCTTCGCGGCGCGTTCGAGGAGCCGCGAGTGGAGATAGAAGACATCACCGGGGTACGCCTCGCGGCCCGGCGGGCGGCGGAGGAGGAGCGAGACCTGGCGGTATGCCCAGGCGTGTTTCGAGAGATCGTCATAGATGATGAGCGCATCGCGCCCGGACTCCATCACTTCCTCGCCGATTGCGCAACCGGCGTAGGGCGCGATGTAGAGGAGCGGCGCGGGGTCCGATGCGCTGGCTGCGACGATCGTCGTGTACTCCATCGCGCCGTTACGTTCCAGGGTCGCGACGACCTGCGCGATCTGGGATTGCTTCTGGCCGATGGCGACGTAGATGCACCAGAGGTCTTTGCCCTTCTGGTTGATGATCGTGTCGATGCAGACCGCGGTCTTGCCGGTCTGCCGGTCGCCGATGATCAGTTCGCGCTGACCGCGACCGATCGGGATGATGGCGTCGATTGCCTTCACGCCTGTCTGGACCGGGGTATTCACCGACTTGCGCGTAATCACGCCGGGTGCGACGCGCTCAATCGGGCGGAACTTATCGGTCTTGAGCGGGCCCTTGTCGTCGATCGGCTGACCGATGGCATTGACGACACGCCCGAAGAGCGCGTCACCGACCGGCACCTGTGCGATGCGGCCCGTCGTGCGGACGGTTGTGCCTTCCTCGATAACCGTGTAGTCACCGAAGATGATCACGCCGACATTGTCTTCTTCGAGGTTGAGCGCCATACCGACAATCGTCTCGCCGGAGGCAGGCGTGAACTCGACAAGTTCGTTCGCCTGGACCGTCGAGAGGCCATAGACACGGGCGATACCGTCCCCCACGTCGATCACGGTGCCAACGTTCGTGACCGTCGCTTCCTGATCGAACCCCTCAATTTCCTGTTTAATAATGTCGCGGATCTCCGCGGAACGTACCGACATGAGAAACCTCCACTCCTGTTAGACCGCGGCGAGGCGGTTCTTGAGTTGGCGGAGCTGTGACGTCACAGTGCCATCAATCAGTTGATCGCCCACGCGGGCGAGAATACCGCCGATAATCTCCGGGTCGACATGGGTGCGGAGTTTGATCGTCTTCCCCGTGAATCGTGTCAGCGACTCCGAAATCCGCGCTTCTTCCTCGGCGGTAAGTGGGACGGCGGTGGTTACATCGGCATAGGCGATGCCCTGCTCAGCGAGGTACATCTCGTCGAAGGCTTCCTGCACCTGGGGCGCAAGCATCAGGCGGTGGTTGCGCAGGAGAACCTTCACAAACTTGTACGCTGTCGGACTGAGCGAAGCCGAAAACAGCCGCTCGATCAGCCGCTGCTTCTCCGTCTGCGATGTCTCCGGGCCTTCGAGCGCCCGCGTCAGGGCGGGGGTGCCTTCGAGCGTGGTACGCATGATCCGCAGATCGATGTCCCAGACCGCCAGGGTGTTCTGCTCTTTTCCGATATCAAAGACCGCTTGCGCGTAGCGCCGTGCGGCCGCACTTGCTGGCATGGGCGCTCACTCCGTTCGCTCAGTAACGAGTATCAAGTAACGAGTCCGACGCTGGGACAAATCCCTCGTTACTCATTACTCGTTACTAATCTGCTGCTCGGCCCTGCTGGCCGTCTACTGCCTCGCGCAGTGTTTCCTCGATCAACTGCCGATGCTGCTCGACATCGAGCGACCGGCGGACGACACGGCTTGCGGCGAGGATCGCGAGATCGGCAACCTCTTTGCGGAGTTCGTCACGCGCGCGCGCATTCTCCGTCGCCATTTGCTGCTCGAAAGAGACCTTGACCTTCTCGGCCTCTTCGCGCGCGGCGGCGCGGGATTGCGCGATGGTTTGCTCGCTCTGCTCGCGGGCACGGGCCACAATCTCTTGTGCCTCCACGCGCGCAGCCTGCAATTCCTCCAGGCTGCGTTGCTCGGCCTGCGCGACTTCCTTCCGCGCGCGTTCCGCTGCCTCAAGGCTCTCGCGTACCTTTTCTGCACGGTCATCGAGGACCTTGAGGATTGGCTTGAAAGCATATCGATTGAGGACCCAGACCAATAGAATGAAGGCGATGATCTGAAAGATCAGATCAGGCAGTCGGATTCCTAATCCACTCATGGATGGTTCTCACTTCCGCACGTTCGCTGTCGCGTCATGGTTCAGTGTCGGATGGTGAGGCGATATACCGCACCATCCGAACAGTGGCACACTAGACGAAGAGCAGAATGAGTGCGACGACGAACGCGTAAATCGCGCACGCTTCCGCCAGACCGATACCGATGATAAAGGTGGTGCGGATATCCGCCACTGCTTCCGGGTTGCGGGCCACGGCCTGCGTTGCGCCCGCAGCGGCAATGCCGATACCGATGCCGGGGCCAATCGCGCCGATACCGATCGCGAGACCTGCACCGAGTCGTTTTGCTGCGTCTACATCGAATGCCATCTGTCACTCCTCCTTGTGTCACCATCGGGCGGTGGCTCCGTTGCCACACGCCGGTATCCATATATTGGCACTGGCGATGATCTTCATCGCCAGTGTATCCCCCTTAGAGCGGCATGTGATCGGCGCTCGATGCCAGTACGGCGTCTTCGTGCTCGTCCTCGTCCCCGTGGGCGTCGCCGTGGCCCGAGACGGCCAGTTGGATGTAGATGATCGTCAGAATGGTGAAAATGAGCGCCTGGATCAGGCCGAAGAAGAGTTCGAGACCGAGAAACACCGTCGGGATGAGTACGAAAGTCAGCGCATACATCATCGTGACGAGCACCTCGCCACCGAAAATGTTCCCGAACAACCGGAAGGCGAGGGAGACGACGCGCGACAACTCCCCGATGATATGAATCGGGCCGAGGAAGGCGGGGGTGAACAATTCTTTGATGTAGCCGCCGGGGCCGTGCGACCGGATACCCATGTACTGGACCAGCACGACGACAATGAGCGCCATACTGATGGTCATGTTCAGGTCCGCGTTCGGCGAGCGGAAGATCGGCACTTCTTCATCATGGAGGTACTGCACACCGTCTTTGGTGATGAGGCGATCTTTCTCGGCGGGTTTGAGGTCCGCGACTGCGGATGCCAGGATCGGGACATCCTTCTTGATGTAGATGCTCCCGACGCCTGGGAGGAGGCCGGAATAGTTCGCGCAGAGGATAAAGATGAAGAGCGTGGCGGCGAGGGGGAAGATTCTCCGACCGAGTTTCCGGCTCCCCGCAGTTGCGCTTGTGAAGCCGAGCAGCCCATCGACCGCGAGTTCGGCAAGCGCCTGCCGCCGCCCCGGCACGATCGCCAGTTTGCGAACCACCGCAGTGAAAAAGACCACGATCGCAACCATGACGATGATCATCGTCAAGTTCGAGTTGGTGATCTCAAGCGGCCCGATTTTGAACAATTCCTCCGCAGGGAGGCTCACACGCGGAATATTGATCGCGAAAATGGTGTCCATCCGTGCTCCTTTGCTCGGTTTACTCCCTGTACAGCATCGGACAGGGTGCGTGGACGCTTAATTTATTCACGGCCCATCCGACCGATCCGGCGGGCGGCGCCCTGACGGTAACTTTCGCACCAGATCGTAGATTGCGTATCCCGCGCCGATCATGCCACAGACAACGCCAATGAGCAAAAAGAGTGGGCTGGTCCCCGTCTTCTTATCGAGAAAGATGCCCCCAAGAATGAAGACGATCAACGGCCCTGCGATCGTGAACCCAAGTTGCGACGCGAGGGCAAGGGTGCTGAGCTCTTTCCGATCCATGCCGCGTCACTCCATTTTTCTTCCAGAGCACTCTCCGAAAGCGGTAAAAGTATATCAGCCCCCAAAGCGCGGTGCAAGAGATTTTTCCTACCCCCATCCGCCCAGAGGGCACCCGCCTCCCTAAAGGGAAGGGGAACCCGCTGATAGCATCATGCCTTTCCCCTCTCATTCCCCCTTCCTTTTAGGGAAGGGGGTTGGGGGGTTAGGTCAAACGTGCCGGTTCCGCGACCAGTTCGCGCGCGATCGGCAGCGGTTGCTGCGTGCCTTCGCGCGGGGTCGATACGGCGGCATGGATGAAGGCCATGAAGAGCGGATGGGGACGCGTTGGGCGCGAGAGGAATTCGGGATGGAATTGCACGCCGACGAACCACGGGTGATCCACACGCTCCATGATCTCGACCAACCGCTCGTCCGGCGAGGTGCCGGAAACGATGAAGCCGTTTTCCGCGAGCGTCGGGCGATACTCATTATTGATCTCATAACGGTGCCGGTGGCGCTCCATCACGAAATGCGTTCCGTATGCTTCCGCAGCTTTCGTGTGCGGCACGAGGTGGCACGGCCAATGGCCGAGACGCATCGTCCCGCCCATATCGACGACGTTGCGCTGATCGGGCATCAAGTGGACAACCGGGTTCGGCGTGATCGGATCGATTTCGACGCTGTTCGCGCCCTCAAGCCCCGCCAGGTGCCGCGCCGTCTCCGCGACCGCCATCTGCATCCCATAGCAAATACCGAAGAAGGGGATATTGCGCTCCCGCGCGTATTCCGCCGCGACGACCTTGCCTTCAGTGCCGCGCGGGCCGAAGCCGGGTGCGACGAGGATGCCGGAGACATTGCGGAAGAACGGCTCGGGGTCCTGCCCTTCCAGTTCCTCCGAGTTGACCCAGTCGATCTCAACGGCCAGGTCCTGCGCGAGGGCCGCGTGCTGTAACGCCTCCGCGATGGAGATATACGAGTCCTTGAGTCCCACATATTTGCCGACGAGCGCGACGCGCACGGTCTGACGCACTTGTCGGTTCCGCTCCACGAGGTCCCGCCACATCGTCAAATCGACCGCGAGCGCGGGAAGTTGCAGCGATTCCACGATGAAATCGCCCAGCCCCGCCTCTTCGAGGACGAGGGGTACCTCGTAAATGCTGTCCACCGTCGTCAAGGGGATCACCGCGCGGTCGTCGACATCCCCGAAGAGCGCAACCTTTTCCTTCACCTCATCGGGCACGAGGTAATCTGAGCGGCAGATGATGATGTCCGGGTTGATGCCGATGGAACGAAGCTCCTTGACGGAGTGCTGCGTCGGCTTCGTTTTCAGCTCGCCCGTCGCGCCGACTTTCGGCAGCAGGGTCACATGGATATAGAGGACATTGCCGCGCCCGGCATCCTTGCGCATCTGGCGGATCGCTTCGAGGAAGGGGAGGCTTTCGATGTCGCCGACGGTGCCGCCCACTTCGGCGATCACGACTTCCGGTCGGTGCGGCAGTTGCGCCTCGGCGGCGGCATGGATGCGCGCTTTGATCTCGTTGGTGACATGGGGGATGACCTGCACCGTACCGCCCAGGTAGTCGCCGTGTCGTTCCTTGGCGAGGACGGTCGAATAGATCTGGCCGGTCGTGACATTGGAGGCGCGCGTCAACGATTCATCGATGAATCGCTCGTAGTGACCGAGATCGAGGTCCGTTTCCGCCCCGTCATCAGTGACGAATACCTCACCGTGTTGATACGGCGACATCGTCCCCGGATCAACATTCAGGTACGGATCGAGCTTGATAATCGAGACCGAAATCCCCCGACTCTTGAGAAGCCGCCCGATTGACGCGACAGCGATCCCTTTGCCGACCGATGAGACCACACCACCCGTCACAAAGATGAACTTCGGCACTCCTGCCTCCTCAGTAGTCAGTAGTCGGTAGTCGGTAGTCAGTGACGAGAAACCTTGCTCCGAGGCTTCTCAGACTTCCCAACATCGACCCTGACAGCTCCTTTCCCGTACTCACCATCCTCTTCTCACTTAGTTACTCGCTACACATCCAGAACCGTGACGCTCATGCGCTCCGGCAGTGTATTTTTCCGTAGCGTCAGTTTGTCTTCCCGTGGTGCCTCGGTAAGGCCGAGGGCGGCGACGAACTCACCGAGGGCGCGCTTGCCATCTTCCTCCGCGACGCGATACCGCATTGGCACGACGATGCGCGGCTCGATCTGGCCGATCACTTCGGTCGCGCCTGCGGCCGTCAAACCGTCACCGCCCCCGATGGCACGAAGAGCACATCGACATCGCCCATTGCCTCGACTTGCGCTTCGGTCAGCGGTTTGGCGAGGTTGCCGAGATGGCAGAAGATCATCTCGTCCATCTCCACGAGATAGACCGTGTTGAAATCCTTCGCCGCATTGCCGGTGCTGCGTGTGCGGATACCGGAGAGGAAGACGTCCTGCACTTCGTACTCGCCCGGCCCCTCGATCAGCGTGTATTCACCCTCGACATTGGCGAGGACGTTTGGCGTTGCCCGCACGGAGAGCGTGACGATGTCCGCCTTCTGCTTCGGCATCGAGACGCCGCCCGTGCGCGCCAGCGGGTCCATCAAAACGGTCGCCTCACGGCTCTTGATCCGAAAACACGTATTACCCAACCACTTGACATCTGCCATGTGGAAAACCCCTCTATCCGACCAATTTAGGGGGGGACTCGCTTCGTGCGCGCATCGGTGTACGTATGCATGCGCCCTTCGCAGTGTAGCACACCCGTAGTGGCCTTGCAAAGGGCTTTGTGCCAGCAGTTGTGCTTGCCGCCACCGGCGGCAAACGGTACGCTTAGGGGCGGTTGTGGGGTGAGGCGGCAGATTCCGCCCATCGTGCACCATCGGCATTGGAAAGGGAAACAGCGTGCCAACAAAGAAACAACTCCTCTCCGGGGCAGGCGTGGGTGCCCTCGCCGTGGGCATCGCGGCGATGCAGCACCGCCGCGCGCGCGACCGTGGCGGGTTCGAGCGGCTGATTGCGCTGCCCGGCCTCACCGAACCCGTCGAGATTGCGCGAGACCGCGAGGGTATCCCCCATATCCGCGCCGATAGCATGACGGACCTGATGTTCGGCCTCGGCTACGCGACAGCGGAGGATCGGCTCTGGCAGCTCGATATTCTCCACCGGGCGGCCTTCGGGCGGTTGGCGGAAATCGCCGGTGAGTCGTTGCTTTCGGTCGATCAGTTCATGCTCTCGATCGGCATCCGGCGGGCGGCGGAAGCGGAAGCCGCCCGCCTGTCCGGTGAGACGAAGTCTTCCCTCGATAGCTTCGCGGCGGGCGTCAATGCCTACGTGCGGCGGAAGGGGTCGTTTCCTGGCCCGGAGTTTCTCTTTGGGCGCTACGTGCCGCTGCCGTGGGACGCCGCTGCCTCGATAGGCAACCTCAAGGTGATGGGCTGGAGTCTCGATGCCTTTCTCGAAAAACTGCTGTTGCGAGATCGGATCAGCGACGCGATCGGGGAAGAATGGGCGACCCTCCTCTTCAATGAGGATGCCTCGGTGATGGCGCGGGAGCCGGTCGTCTCCTCCGAGGCATATGCGCGCCTTCCGCGCGCAATTGAACGCGGTCACGGAGACCCTGCACGATGTGACGGGCCTCCCGTCCTCGATCCCCGGCAGCAATAACTGGGTGGTATCAGGCGCGCACACCGCGACGGGGAAGCCCCTGCTCGCCAATGACCCGCATCTCGGCTACACGATCCCCTCGATCTGGTACGAGTGCCACCTGACCGCGCCGGGCGTCAATGCGGCGGGGGCGACGATTCCCGGTGTGCCCGGCGTCGCCATCGGGCACAACGACCATGTCGCCTGGGGCATCACCGCGTCGATGCTCGTCCAGACGGAACTTTATGTGGAAGAGATGGACCCGGAGAACCGGCTGCGCTATCGCGTTGATGACGATTGGGTGCTCGTTGACCGCGCGATGGATGTCATCCCTGTGAAGGGGAAGCGGGACGCCGAAACACACGAAACGCGCATTACCCGTCATGGTCCGATCATCACCGGGCTCGGTGAAGCGAAGGACGAAACGCGCGCCCTCGCCCTCAAATGGGTGGGCCAGGAGGGCGCGGACGAAATGACGGGCCTCATTGGCCTCATGAAGTCGCGCTCGGTAGACGAACTGCGTGCGGCGTGTGCGACGATTGCCGTCCCATCCCTCAATCTCGTCTTCGCGGACACAGAGAACCACATCGGCTACCAGTTCGTCGGTCGCGCGCCGATCCGACCGCCTGGCTGCGGCATCCGTCCGGTGCCCGGCCGGACCGACGCGTACGAATGGCAGGGATACATCCCCTTCGCGGAGTTACCCGCCCTCGCAGACCCACCGGAAGGTTTCATCGCCACCGCAAATACGCAGATCCAATCGGCGGAGTATCCCTATCCGCTGCCGAGCGTCTATGTCTCCCCTTTCCGTGTCCGGCGCATTCGGCAGATGCTGCAAGGGCGGGAAGGTCTGACACTGGAAGACATGCGCCGGATGCAGGGCGATGTCTATGTCCTGCACGCCGAGCAGTTGCGGCCCGCCTTGCTCGCGGTGCTCGATCAGGTAGACCGGACTTGGACGGGCGAGGAACGCGCCGCAATCGAACTCCTCCGCGCCTGGGACGGTTTCGCGGAGGTGGACAGCCCCGGCGCGGCGATCTGGGAAGTGACCTACAGCGACTGGATGCGACGCGTCATGTGGGCGCGGCTCTCGCCTGAGCTCGCGAAAGAGGCGATGACGAAGTTCCTCGGCGAGTCCAACTGGACGCTGCCGGATCGCCTCTTTGGTGGCGAAGACCTCGGCTGGTTTGCGGGCACGACGCGGGAGACGGAGATGATCGGCGCGTTCACCGACGCCGTCGCCTGTCTGACGGCGCATATCGGCCCGTACCCGGCGGAGTGGGAGTGGGGCGCGGTGCATCGTGTCACCTTCACGCATCCTGCCGCCCACGGCTCGAAGGCGCTCGGGCGGATCGTCAATGTCGGCCCAATCCCGATCGGGGGCGATTGCAACACCCTGAACTGCCAGTTCTGGACGCTCTCCGAGCCGTTCGAGGTGGTCAGTGGCGCGTCGTATCGCTTGCTCGTCGATCTGAGTGACCCCGCGAAGGACACGCATTCGCTCGCCGGGAATACGGTCGGTGCGTCCGGCAATGTTCGCTCGCGGCACTACCGCGATCAGGCGATTCCGTGGTCGCGCGTGCGGCATCACCCGATGGGTACGGATGCGGCAGATGTGGCAGCGCGCACCGCATCGCTCGTGCGGCTCGTGCCAGCAGGCCAGCAGATCGACAATGAGTGATTGGCGGACGGACGAGCATGACGCGATGTTTCAGAGTGAAACGGTGCTCTGGTGGTACGTCGCGCTGCGTGAATACGTGCTGGATTGGCTGCACCTCACCGAGACGATGCCGCGACGGGTCGTGACGGTGCTGGATGCGGGCTGTGGCACAGGTGGAATGCTCGCGCGCCTGGCACCCTTCGGCGTCGCGATTGGCCTTGATCTCTCTCCCCACGCCGTCCGCATTGCGCACGACCGCCGTGGTTGCATCGTGACACAGGGCTCGCTGACGGCGTTGCCCTTCCCGGACGAGCGTTTCGATGCGGCGGTCTCTCTCGATGTGATCTCCGATGGCGGGGTGGGGGTTGAAGCGGCGGCATTGGATGAACTGCATCGTGTCCTCAAGCCAGGCGGGCGCGTACTCCTCAACTTGCCTGCGTTCGCCTCTCTCGCCGGCGAGCATGATGTCGCGGTGCGGACGGCACGGCGCTACACGACGAAGGAGGCGCGCACACTTGTCGAGGCGCACGGCTTCTCGGTCGAGCGCTGCTCGTACTGGAACATGGCGCTGACGCCTGCCGTCTGGCTCGTGCGGCGATTGTCGCGCCGGAAACCGCTCGATGCCGCCACTGCTCACTCGGACATCACCCCGCCACCGGCTGCGATCAATGGCGCACTGCTCGGGATCGCGCGAATCGAGCGACGGTTGCTCCACCGCGTGCCGCGTTTGCCCTTCGGCTCATCCCTTCTCATCCTCGCCCGGAAAGGCCGCGCAGAAATGCGCCATCCAGTCCCCGCCGAAGCAATCGCGGCGGACGACTAAACGTGATACTTTGCCAACGTGCCCTGATGGTTTCGACAGTCACTTGATATGCTTCTCTCATGCAGGTTGAAGAGTTTCGCACGTTTCTTCAAGCTGAGTATGACCATCCGTTTTCCGGATGGGATTTCTCATATCTGGATGGGCGACGCATCCAGGATGCGCCACCCTGGTCGTATGCAGAATCGGCGCGTGCCCTCATGCAATCGGCGACGTCCCTGCTCGACCTGGGTACGGGCGGCGGTGAACAATTGTTTGCGCTCAGAGACGCACTCCCACCCCGTATCGTCGCGACGGAGGGGTATCCCCCCAATCTGGTCCTTGCGCGAAAACGACTCGCGCCGCTGGGAGTGGAAGTCATCGAGTCATCCGGATCGCTGATAGAGATCCTGCCCTTGCCCGATGCATCGTTCGACCTCGTTCTTGATCGACACACGTCCTTCAACGCCGCAGAAGTCGCTCGCGTTTTGCGTACGGATGGCATAGTGTTGACCCAGCAAGTTGATGGTCGGCAGACGGATTTGCAGGCAGCATTCGCTGCACCGGCACAATGGCCCTTCTTCACGCTCGACTTTCTGCGCCAGAAACTGGCTGAGGCACCGCTCGGGGTCGAGTGGGCAGAGGAATGGACCGGCGAAATGACCTTTACGGATGTGGGCGCGGTCGTGTACTACCTCAAAGCCGTGCCGTGGCTCGTCACCGATTTCACGGTAGAGAAATACTTGCCGCAACTCGCGCACTTGCAGCAGCAGATTGAGCGCGAGGGGAAGCTGGTCTTCCACCAGACATTCATGGTGGCGAAAGCTCGCAAGTAGCACACATATCCAGGCAGTGTAGCGAGCGGTGCAATCGCGCACTATGAAAAAAACCACGCAACTTGCCACCGAAATACTCACCGGAATGGCGCATAATCTCTCGCGCCACTGGGCGTTTCCAGAAATCGCGTCGCAGAAAGATGAATCCAGGCAGGTATGGCAAGGAGAAGCGCCGGGTGTGTCGCCCGGCATTTCATTTGCGGATCAAAGAATCAAAGTGCCCGATCAACTCTTGTAGAGGACGAGGACGATGCCGCTACAGATCGCGCCGAGACCGACCCAGCGGCTGGCAGGCACGGGTTCCTTCAGGAAGATCAGCGCCCAGAGCGTCGTGAGGATGTATCCCATCGCCAGGAGTGGATAGGCGAGCGAGAGGTGGACGCGGGAGAGTACCGCCAACCAGAAGAGCGAGCCGCTAAAGAGCAGGACGAACCCGGCAAGCACCTGCCACTGAAGAAAGGCGCGGATCAGCGTGCCCGGTTCGAGCGTGATCGTGCCGATGCGGTTAACGCCCGCTTTGAGCAGCACTTCGCCGAAGGTCGAGAGCACGATAGCGATCAACAGGAGGCTAAAGGCGGTGCCAGTCATTCCTGTCCGACCCCTGCGCAGACCAAAGCGCCACATTCTTCCTTTGGGCGTGCCAACCTTCTCTTCCTCCGCTTGCAGTGCCATCTAGCCCTCGAACGCGCGGATCGCGCTCGCCACGTAATCGACATCGTCATTCGTCATTTCCGGATAGAGCGGCAGTGAAAGTTCTTCGCGCGCCTGGCGCTCCGCAACCGGGAACGCACCCGGCCCAAGACCGAGGGACGCGAAGGCAGGTTGCAGATGGAGCGCCGTAGGATAATGCACCGCCGTCCCGATGCCGCGCTCCTTCAGATACGCCGCGAGCGCATCGCGCCGGGGATGACGCACGGCATAGAGATGCCAGATGTGCCCCTCCGGTGGCGCGCCGGGCCGCTCCGCCGGGAGTTCGAGATTCGTACCCGCAAGCAGTTCGTCGTAGCGATAGGCGAGACGGCGGCGGGCGGCGTTCCAATCATCGAGGTGGGCGAGTTTGACGAGCAGAACCGCCGCCTGCAACTCATCCAACCGGCTGTTGACGCCTTGCACGATATGCTCGTACTTGCCCCGCTGTCCGCCATTGCGGAGCATCCGCACGCGTTCGGCGAGGGCGGGATCGTTCGTGGTCACCGCACCGCCATCGCCCGCCGCACCGAGATTCTTGCTCGGGTAGAAGGAAAAGCCGCCGAGCAAGCCGATGCTGCCGACGCGCTTGCCGTCGTAGAGTGCGCCGTGGGCTTGCGCAGCGTCTTCCACCACGGGGATGCCGTGCCGCTCCGCGATCGCCATGATCGCGCCGAGATCGGCGGCCTGACCGTAGAGATGCACGGGCATGATCGCCTTCGTGCGTGGCGTGATCGCCGCTTCGAGAAGCGTGGTGTCCATATTGCCGGTCGCCGCGTCAATATCGACAAAGACGGGCGTCGCACCATTCATGGTGATCGCAAAGGCGCCGAACGCCGCCGTCATCGGCACAGTGATCACTTCGTCGCCGGGGCCAATGTCGAGCACCTTGAGCGCGAGCATCAGCGCGTCCGTCCCATTGCCGACGCCGATTGCGAAGCGCGTCTCACAATAGGCGGCGAAGGCTTCCTCGAAGGCGCGTACCTCGTCACCGAGGATGAACCAGCCACTCTCCATCACGCGGCGCACGGCGGCGTCGATCTCTTCCTTGATCGTTGCGTACTGCGCGGAGGCGCTCGCTATCGGGATCGTGCGCGTCGTCGAACTCATACCGGCCCTTCTCTCATTGCTCCTCAGTACGCGCGACCGGCCCGGATGGAGTGATCTCTCACGCGAATACGAAGGCGCACGTCTATCTCTCGCTGATTGTGCCATAACCGCGCGGCGGATTGCCAATTCACCGTTTCATCTTCAGAGGGTGGTATCGACTGCGTGGGTAGGGTTGGCGCGGTGCCAGGCAATCGTTTTCGTCAGGCCGTCCCGCAGCGCGGTGCGCGGCAGCCAATTGAGCGCGCGGCTAATCTTGCCGTACTCGCAGTAGGTGTCGCCGATCTCGATTTGCTTGCGCTGCGGCGGATAGGGGATGTAATGAATATCGACGCCGCCGATCACCTCGCTCACCGTCTCGACGAACTCCCGCAGGGTCACCGGCGGGCTGCCGAGGTTGAATGCCTCGCCGATTGCTGCGTCCTTCTCACCCGCGAGAAGCAAAGCATCTACCACATCCTCGACGTAATTGATGTCCCGCTTGATCTGCCCCTCGTCGTAGAGCGTGATCGGCTGACCGGCGAGCGCGCGACCGATCATGAACGGCAAGGCACCCTGTGTGTGACGGTCGGTCACCTGACGCGGCCCGTAGCAGTTGGTCAGCCGGAGCGAGCAGGTGCGCATCCCGTAGACCTCGTGGTAGAGGAGGTGGTAATACTCGCCCGCCCACTTGTTGACGCCGTTGACATCGACCGGATGCATCGGATGACGCTCATCGACGGGCACGTACTGCGGTCGGCCATATTGCTGGCGCGTGCCGGTGAAGACGATGCGGGCCTCCGGGTTCGCGGTGCGACATGCCTCAAGCAGCGTCAGGGGGGCGCGCGTATTGTGTTCGAGGTCCGTGAAGGGATCGCGCATACTGTCTTCGTGGCTGATCTGCCCGGCGAGATTGAAGATCACGTCCTGCGTCGCGACGAGATTTTCCATCAACACCCGGTCGCGCAGATCGCCGACGATCACCTCGACCGCACTGTCGAGGCCAGCGAGGTTCGCGCGGTTCCCGCCGTGACCCGCCACGAGCGCATCCACGACGAGCACCATGCGCGCCTAGGGCATGGAGCCGGTGGACGAGATTGCTGCCAATGAAGCCCAGCCCGCCCGTGACGAGCGTCCGGACGCCGCGCCAGTACGTTTCGTGTGTCTCATCCATCGGCTTGCTGCTCCACGGGCGTGGCGGCGGGCGTCGGTGCCCGTTCCTTCATGTGCGTGCGTTTGACGCGGAGCATCCACCAGAGGCCAAGTAGTTGGCGCATCGTCTCCCAGATGCGGGGGAAATTGAAAAACTGCGACTTGCCATACGCGCGGTGATAATGATGGACGGGCACCTCCGCAAATCGGAACCCATGATCCTGCGCCTTTGCGACGAACTCGACGCAGATCGAGCCGCTGATTGACGAGAGTTTGACCGTATCGAACACCTGGCGGCGGATCAGGCGGAAATCGCAGTCCACATCGCGAATCTTGAAGCCGAACAAGATTTTCATCGCGTGATGGTAAAGCTTGCCGATGACGATCCTCCCGAGCGGATCGGAGCGGCTGATTTTGTAGCCGTTGACGATGTCCACGTCCGGCGTGAGTGCCGCGACGAGCAGCGGCAACTCGCGCACATCGTACTGCGCGTCGCTGTCCGTATAGAAGATCAGTTCCTTCGTCGCGCTGGCGAAGCCAACGCGCAGCGCACCCCCGTAGCCGAGCGGCTCGCGGTGCTTCAGGACGCGGAGATGCGGGACCTGACCGTCGAGCGCATCGAGCACTTCGACGGTATTGTCCGTGCTGCCATTCTGCACGACGATGATTTCGTATTCATCGGTCACGGTCTGCGAGCGTCTGCGCCGCCGTCAGCACCATGCTAGCGATCGTGCCACCGTCATTGTACGCCGGAAAAAAGACCGAAATCCCCGCCATCACCCCTCCCTCGTTGCCCGCGAGGATAGCAGAGGCGTATGCCAGGATCAACCTCTCCCCCGGCCCCTCCCCGAAAAGTGAGGGGTGACTCAGTGCAAAATTTGCGGCGCTCCTCCAAACGCCACGGCAATTCGCATAAGTCACCCCCTTCCTTTTAGGGAAGGGGGCTGGGTGGATTAGGTCTGTCGGACCGATGCGATCAGTTTTCGCTCTTCGCCCTGGGAATCTCGAGTGCGTCTGCGCTCGCCAGTTCGCCGTTGTCGCGCAGGGTGCGAAGGACGGTGCGGATCGTGTCGTAGCCGTAGCCCCGACGACCGAGCAGCCCCGTCAGACGACGGTAGATCGCATCGGGTTCGAGGCCGTTCTTGTGGAATGACGCCAGTTTCCCGCGCGCGACCGCCAATGCCTGACTGTCGGTATCGACGGTTTCAGCTTGTTCGGTCAGCGTGTCATCAATGGTTGTATTCGGCACACCTTTGCGGCGTAGCTCTTGCCGCAGGAGGTGCGGGCCGCGCGGGCGGAACTGCGCGCGGTTCTCCGCCCACCAGCGGGCGAATGCCACATCGTCCAGATAGCCCCGCGCGGTCAGCCGCCCGATCGCCGTATCGACGGATTCCGGCGAGTAGCCCTTGCGATGCAGATAGTCCTGGGTTTCGTGCGTCGAGCGCGGGCGCACGCCGAGATAGCGCATCGCCGCTTCGGTCGCCCGCTGTCGAATGTCCGCGTGCCGAAGCGTGTCGAGATCGCCTGCCTGGAAGAGCTTTCCGGGCGAAATGCCGAACTCAACGATCACCGTCGCCATGAGCGTGAGGGCCGCGCCGTTATCGAAAGTGACGGTATATTCCTGCCCGTCACGACCGACGGGGGCAACCGAACGCACGGTCGCCCCCGTCGCTTGTATGATTGGTTCGCTTGCCATTGATACTTTCCTCACCCCCGGCCCCTCTCCATCGCCCGGAGACTACGGAACGAATCAGGAATGTACGGCGATGGAGAGGGGAGGGGAACGTGGCTGGAGCTCCAATGCACCCCGCATTTCTCCCCCTCTCCATCGCCGTACAAACCTGTCTTCACCTTGATCCAGGGGCGATGGAGAGGGGGGCGGGGGTGAGGAACGGCTCCCTATTCCTCGTCGTCCAGTTCGTCGAGCGGGCCATCGACGCCGCTGGGGGTGGTGACGCCGATATTGAAGTCATCGGCGGCTTTGTCTGCGAGGCCGAGAATGCGGCGGTAGATCTCCTCCTGCGTGTCGGGGTTCGCCTTCAGGTAATCCTTGGCGTTCTCGCGGCCCTGACCGACTCGCTCCTCGCCGTAATAGAACCACGCGCCGCTCTTGCGGACGACGCCGAGTTCCACGCCGACATCGAGCACGCTTCCTGCCGCTGAGATACCCTCCGCATACATGATGTCGAACTCGGCCTGCTTGAAGGGGGGGGCGACCTTGTTCTTGACGACCTTGACACGGGAGCGGCTGCCGGTGATGTCCGTCCCGCTCTTGATGCTGTCCACGCGCCGGATTTCCAGCCGCACGGAGGCGTAGAACTTGAGGGCGCGACCACCGGAAGTCGTCTCCGGATTGCCGAACATCACGCCGATTTTCATGCGCAACTGGTTCGTGAAGATGACGGAGGTACGCGAGCGGTTGATCGCGCCGGTGAGCTTGCGGAGCGCCTGCGACATGAGGCGGGCCTGCAAACCGACATGGGCGTCACCCATGTCGCCATCGATTTCCGCTCGTGGCACGAGGGCGGCCACCGAGTCCACGACGATCACATCAATCGCGCCGGAGCGCACGAGGGTCTCGGTGATTTCCAGCGCTTGCTCGCCGGTGTCCGGCTGGGAGATGAAGAGGTTATCGAGATCGACGCCGCATTTGCGGGCGTAGGAGGGGTCGAGCGCGTGCTCGGTGTCGATGAAGGCAGCGATGCCGCCCATCTTCTGCGCTTCGGCGATGACGTGATAGCAGAGCGTCGTCTTGCCGCTCGATTCCGGACCGTAAATCTCGGTGATCCGGCCACGCGGGATGCCGCCAACGCCGAGCGCGAGGTCGAGCGCGATCGATCCGGTGGGGATCACCTCAACGGACATCCGGTTGGAAACATCGACCATCCGCATAATGGAACCCTTGCCGTAGGAGCGCTCAATCGTCGCTACCGCCGCATCGAGGGCTTTGCGCCGATCATCCGTGCTCGCCGCACGCTCGACGCCGTTGGTGCTCGTTGGCATAGATTTCTTTCCTTCCTTCCCTGCGCCGTTGCGACCGACGCTCGGTTTGGTGGTCTCCGTTGTCTCCGTCGCCATCGTACAATCCTGTTCTCTCCGGGGAGATTGGCCGTGCAATCTCGCTTCGCTGGGAGATGCAACGGAACGCTTGTTCTACTCCTGGGAGTGTATCATATCCCCGCCCGTCGCGCAATGTTTGGCCCCGTAATTTCCCTTGCCAGCGTTAGCTTCCCGCGCCGCGAAATTGATGAATATACGGATGCGCATTCGGTGTACAATGACTCGTACAGACGCACGATTTTCGCCGATTGGTACTGACAATGAAACGTAGTCTCCTCACGCTCCTGATGGATGCCTCGCCCGCCGATATCCAGACGGCGGCAGAGGCGTGGGAAGTGCCGCTCACGAAGCGCACCCACGCAGACAATGTCGCGCTGCTCTATCAGGCGATGACCGACCGCTGGACATTGGAGGATTGGCTGGATCGCCTGCCGCCACAGGCGCGCGATCTCGCGGGGACGCTCGCGCTCGGCCCCGATGACGGCATGGCGCGCGAGGAACTGATGATGCGGTTAAGCATCGATCCCCTCGATCTTAATGCCGCGCTGGCAGCGTTGCGACGCGCGGCTATCGTCCATCGCCAGTCCACTGGTGTCCTCTATCTCCCACGCGAGCTCGCCACCGCGATTGCCCGCGCGATACGCGAGCGTCAGCAGGGCGAACTCGCGGTGCCGAGCTTCAAACAAGTGCTCGAATCGCTCGATGGCGATGTGATCCTCGATGCGGCGCGCCGCTGGCATGTGCCGGACGCGCCCGCCACGCTCCGCCCCGGCGACCGCGAGCGACTGATGCACGCCTTGCATGGCAGGCTCCGCACCCCACGCGCCCTTGGCGATGTCGAGGCGGCGCTCTCGCCCGGGGCGCGTCGTGTCGTTGCGGCGCTTCGGGAAGAGGAATCACCCCTCTCTCTCGATGATGCCGCCGCCCTCGCTGGCGCGGAATCCCCCGCTGCCCGTCGTGGGCTCCTGGCTGAACTGACGAGTAGCCTCCTGGCATTCCATCTCTGGGCGGGGGGAGAGCGTCTTCTGGTCATGCCTGCGGAGTTCCGCTCACCCGCGCTGGTCCAGATTCCCTTGCCGCCGCTCAACGCGATGTCCGCCGATCCGGTCGGTGCGTGGCGTCATCCCCACGCCTTCGCCTGGGATACCCTGACGCTGCTGCGGCTCTTCGAGCATCAATCGGGTCGCTGGCCGGGCGGTGGGATTGGTGTGCTGGCGGAGGACCAGGCGTTCGTGGAGCGTGTAGCACCACAGTTTTGGGTGGCTGCCGCTGGCGTGACGCCTCCGAGCGCCGCCCTCGTCTTTCTCGCGGCGGTCGCGCGCGCGCGCGGCTTGCTCGCAGAGCGGGAAGGAGAGGGCCGCCGGATGGTGGTGGTGCCTGATCCCGGTGCCGTGGGCCAGGCTCCCCTTCGGCGGGCAAACACAGGAGTTGTTCGCCGCCTGGCGCGGGGTCGCGGGGTGGATCGAAGGACAGGGGACGGCGATCCAACTCTGGGGGGTGGATTGGCCCGCCTTCCGTACCCGCGTGCTCGATGCACTCGCCGCGTGCCAACCGGGGCATTGGTATGCCCTCGACAACCTCCTCGCCCGCCTCGTCGCACGCGGCCATCGCTGCTCGGTGAGGAGTTCACGGCGGCGAGCGCGATGGGGCAGACGCCGCAGGATCGCGATGGGTTGGTGCGCGCCTGTGTCGAGGCGACCCTGCGGACCGCACTCACCTGGTTCGGCGTCGTCACCTGGGGGCGCAGCGCGATGGGCGAAGCGATGCAGTTGACCGATATGGGATGGTGGTTGCTCGGGCGCGGGCGGGAACCTGCCTTGCCGCCCTTTGGTGCAACACCGCTCGCCATGCAGCCGGACCTCAGCGTGCTCGTCCTGAATGCCGAGCCTGCGCATCTCTGGCCCTTGCTTGCGCTCGCGGAGACGGAGACGCTCGACCGTGTCAGCATCTACCGCATCACGGCCACCACGCTCCGGCGCGCGCTGCGACGCGGTCTCGCCCTCGATCAAGTGATGCGCTTCCTTGAGAGCCGAACGGGCGCGCCGCTCCCGGACGCGACCCGCGCGACGCTTGAGGATTGGGTGCGCGCGGTGCGGCGCGTCGTGATCGAGCGCGCGCTGCTCGTCAGTGCGGACGACGCTGAGGTGTTCGAGGAGGCGGTAGCGCTCGCCCGCACGCACGGAGCAGGCGTCCAACTGCTCGCGGACGGTCGCGCCCTCATCCGCGTGCCCGAAGGAGACGATGCCTTGCTCCAGGGGTTCAAAGAAGCCGACCTCACGCCCGTCATCAAAGCGCAGCGGTAGTTTGCCAGTTCGTGGCGGCGGCGGCTACAATAGATGGTGGAATGGTTAAGAGCCCGTTTCAAAACGAGGAAAAGATGAACCACCAAGGCACCAAGAACACCAAGGTCACTAAGGGGAAAGCAATATTTTTCTCTTGGTGCTCTTGGTGCTCTTGGTGCCTTGGTGGTTTTGAAACCTGCTCTAAACGCTATCTCCTTGAAAAGGGGCAGAAATGAGTAGCACGACCCAGCGACAGAACGCCAACAAACTGCGGCGCGAAAAAGCGAAGGCGCAGACGGCGTCCCTCGCGACAGCAATTTCCGGTCTCCGCCGAGGGATTGGCGGCGCTTCAGGCGGAATACGATCAGTTGACGAAGGTGAAGCGGAAGGAAATTTCGGCGGTCGTCCAGCGTGCCCGTGAGGAGGGCGATCTGCGCGAAAATGCTGGCTATCACGCCGCGCGCGAAGAGCAGGGGATGATCGAGGCGCGCATCCGCGAACTTGAGTACCTGCTCAAGCACGCAGTCGTGACGGCAAACTTTGTTGAGGATACGAGCATTATCCGCGTCGGCTCGACCGTGACGCTCGAACTCGATGGCGATGAAGTGACCTACACGATCGTCGGTGCTGTCGAGGCCCAGCCACGCAGCGGGAAGATCTCCAATGAATCGCCGGTCGGCAAGGCGCTGATCGGGCACCGCGCGGGCGACGACTTCGATATTGTCACTCCTGCTTCATCACTCCGGGCGGTCATCAAGGATGTCCGCGCCGCGAGCGCGCATGGCTCTACCCCCGCACTCGTCGTCGCGTAGGGTCGTCTCGACCAGCGCGCGCAACCTGCGGAAATCCTCAGCCATCTGCGCGTAGGGGAACCAGGCGAGCACTTTCGGCGATGGATGGAAGAGCGGGACGAGCATCCGACCGTACCAACGATGGGGCGTGCCCCGCGCCTGGGTGAGCTTCAACCCGTGCGGTGCGATCCGACCGAGCGCGGCGAGTGCGACCGCGCCCAGCGTGACGACGACGGGCGGATCGACAATCGCCAGGGTCGCGCGCAAGTGACCGCTACAGTTCGCCAGCTCCTGTCGGCTCGGTGGTCGGTTCGCGCCCGTCGGCCCCTGCGGGTTGCAGAGGGCGGCATTCATAATGAAAACATCCGCCCGCGTCCACCCCGCCTCACCGAGCAGTCGCTCGAAGGTCCGCCCCGAGTGATCGCCGGAAAAGGGGATGCCGGTCCGTTCCGCGCCTTGCCGGCCCGGCGCTTCCGCGACGAACATCACCCGCGCGTTGATATCGCCGTTCGCCTCGGTCAGTACGCGCCGCCGCCCCTCCATCGCCGGACAGCGCCGACAGGCCGCCGCTTCTGCGATGAGGGCGCGAAAGGCTGCGTCTCGTGGTGCGCATTCCGGTGTCGCCATCGATAGTCACCCCCACTATGAACCTGTGCGATGATGCGGCCACGGGAAGCATACTGGAAACGAGAAAAGCAGGCTGGTGGCGGATACCACAGCGAGGAGCGGATTGATGGCATTCAACGTCAAGCGGCGTGGCAAATTGACCTATTACTCGGAGGGGGAGCGACCCGTCCTCTCCGCGCTCGTCACCGAGGAGTTGCCGGACGGCGACCTGCGCATCTCTTTCGCCGGACTGACCGGCGGCTATTCCGCGCGCGCGGTCCTTGGCCGCGACGAACTCGTGTCGATGGACCCCGAGCGCGAGATACCGCTGGTCTTCGCGTGCTGGGAGAAATGGCTACAGGACGCGGGCATCTGCGCTTCGCTGCGTGAGGTGGATTTCATCGAGGTGCATGCCTTCGGCTGCCAGCCAAAATCCCCCAACCCGCTGACCGACCCGGTCGGCTACGCCGCAGAGCGGGAGCGGTTGCGGGTGGCATACGCCGCTGCCTACGCTGACTACTTCGCCCGGCACCTGCCGGAAAATGGTGTACCCTGCCGGTTCACCGTGCATGTGGTCGATGTGCCGGACAGCGCCGCGTCGTACGAGTTCTTCGCCACCGCGCTCTACCAGCGCGGCCTGCACCGGGGCGGGGCGTAGACAGGCGCGGTCATTTGCACGCATCTATCCGTTCGGTCGGAGGGCGCGAAGCTCTTCGAAGAGTCGCTTCTCTTCGTCCGACAGATGCGAAGGAAGCTGGATACGTAGTGAGACGAGCAGGTCGCCGCGCTTGTCCGGTTGGCCCGTGACGAGCGGCATCCCCTTGTTCGCGAGGCGGATCTGCCGCCCGTTTTGCGTCTCCGGCGGCACCTTCACGAACAGTCGCTTGCTATCCGGGGTCTGCACGACGACTTCGCCACCGAGGATCGCCGTGTACAGCGGCACGTCCACCGTTGTCCGCAGCGTGGCGGGTTGCAGATCGTCGCGCGTGTAGCGCGTATCGGGCTGGACGCGAATTTCAAGCACGAGGTCGCCTGCGGCGGCACCATTCGTACCGGGATGGCCCTTGCCGGTGTAGCGCATCCGCTCGCCATCCTGCGCGCCGACGGGGATCGTCACCGACATCGGCTCGGCGCGGTTCATGTCGAAGGTGATTTGTCGCTCGCCACCGCTATAGGCATCGGCAAAGGAGACTTCAAGCTCCGCGAGGATGTCCCGTCCGCGTCGCGCGCGCGGTGGTGCCTGCGTTGCCGTGCCGCCGCGCGGATCGCGGCCCGCAGCGCGACCAAAGAGCGTCTCGAAGAAATCCGAGAAGCCGCTGCCCCCGTCGCTCGTGTGATATTCCGTGTAGGTGCCACCGGGGAAGCCCTCGGTGCGCGTGCGGCCCCCTTGCTGGGCGGAGAACCAGCGGGAAAAGTCGTCCGCGCTCTGGCCCGTCGCGCCCTGACCGCCGCTTCGCTGGTATTGCTGCCATGCCTGACCGTAGCGGTCGTATTGCGCGCGCTTCTCGCTGTCCGACAGAACCTCGTACGCCTCACTGACGCGCTTGAATTGCTCCTCCGCGCCCGTCTCTTTGTTGACGTCCGGGTGATATTTCCGCGCGAGCTTGCGGTAGGCGCTCTTGATTTGTTTTTCGTCGGCGGTCCGGGGAACCCCCAGAACCGCGTAATAATCTTGAAACTCCATCGCCTGCGTCCATGTCCCTTTCTGGCGCACAACCGAACAATACCCTGCCCTCAGTGCGTGGCGCTTAGTCCGTGGGCAGGATACACCTTGAGTCGGTGCGTGTCAAGGTTGGGGTGCGGCGGCGGGCGTGGATTGCGGGGCATTGCGCGCGATCTTCCGTTGCACGACGGAACCGATCCACCAGGCGAGGGCTGCGAACAGTGCCATCATGACGAGGCCGACAATCGGCCACACGAGTGCGGCGAAACAGGCAAAGATGACCGCGAAATCCTCCCCGGCGGAGGCGACCGGCGTCGGGATGCCGGCGAGGACGTTAATGAGCGGGCGACGGTAGCGCACCTTGAGAAAGTGCATGCCGAGCGCGAGCGCCGCACCGATCAGTGCGGCGAGAACGCCGGGCAGTCCCGTATCCTTCGTGGTCGCGAGCATGAGGAGCGCGCCTGCGATGGGCCGGTAGATGAGGCCGAGGCGGTCATTCTGCGCGTCGAAGCCGGGCGCTTTGTCGAGGAAGAGTTCGAGGGGCAAGAGCAAGAGCAGGGCGAAGAGGCCGCCGTTGCTAGAGAGAAAGGTATAGGGCGAGCCGATCGGGATGCGGTCACTGAGTCGATGGGCGAATGCCAACGCGAGGAGCGGGATAAAGGCGTTCCACCCCGCTGCCGCCGCGAGCGCCATTCCCAACACGATATGCATGCACCCCTCCACAGACGATCAGCGTACGCCTATCCCGCCAACTGCGAGACGATCACACGGCGCAGTATGGTTGCACTCCGGTCGCGGCGTCAATTAGCGATCGACACGGAGGAAATCCGGGAGACCCGGAAGCCGCTCGGTGGGCAAGGTCAGATCGTAGCGGTCGCGGGCGATCAGCCAGAAGGTGAGGGTGATGAGATGGACGCGGCGGTAGGGCGTGTCCGCCTCGGTCGGCAGCAGCGCGTCATACGCGGCCAGCCAGCACTCGGCCTCGGCGGCGTCGTTGTCGAGGAGCGCGAGCACGAACCGCGCTTTAGGGTAGGCCGTGTCGAGATCGGCGCGCACATCGTCGGACGCGCTTCGGACCGGCGCGAGGAGCTTGCGGACGCGCGCATCGTTCGCGCGGCTCGCCCCCCAGAGGGCGAAGCCATGCTGGACGCGATGGGCGAGGGTGTTGCCCTTTTGCTTGACGACCGCATCGAGCACCTGCGCGAGCGGTTCCAGTCGTTTCGCGACATCGCCACCCGCGAGATAGGCATCGGCGATCAGGTCCGCATTATTGCCGACATACTCGTCGGGCAGCGCCTCGTAGGAATGTACGCGGTCATGGAGACCCCGTTGGAAGGCGCGCTCCAGATAGGGACCCACGCGCTCAATTGGGAAGCCTGCCGCGAGGTAGGCGCGTGCCGTATCTCTGCCGCGCCACGAGGTCATATCGTAGCGCGCGAGATCGAAGGAGAGCATATCGAGTGCGCGACGGGCGGCATCGAGCGCCGCCGCCTCACGCGGGGATGAATCGGTCACCGGCATTCGCTCCAATCGGGGGCCTGAGCTCACCACAGATACCCCCACAGATCAATCGTACCGTCAACAACAATAAATGCGCGGCTGTCCCCCGGCATCAGATCATTCCGCACCCGCGCGCTCCTCTACTCTGTCACCCGCTTCATCGTGCGCGGGAATCATCAAGAGCGCCATCTGACTGCCCGCAGCGATGCAGAGAAGGATCGCCGCGCAGCCCCAGAGCACGCGCGTGGTGACCGGCGATGCAGCGTAGAACTCGTATGCGGGCACGATCGCCGCGAGGTGCCCCCCGAAGCCACCGAGCCAGTGCACGAGCAGGTTGTTCTTGCCGTCGGGCTGGTTGTAGAGCCATTGCGGTTGGCGCAGCCAGCCTGCCAGCCAGAAGCCGCCCCACGCACTCACCACACCGAGCAACAGTGCCGCGCTTCGTGGGTGCGCCCGCGCTGCCTGCTCCCACCACCAGGCGAGCGGGAGGGCCAGCAGTGGCAGCGCGGCGGTCCAATAACGCGCCGCCGGTCCCCACTCCCCCCACCAGACGATGTACGCACTGATGATGAGCGCATACGGGACAAGCACGAGTACGAGCACAACGCCATCACGCGGCTGTGCATGGACATACAGCACGAGCGCAGCAACGGCGAGCAGATAGATGGGTGCCACAATGAAGAGTCCCCATTGGGCATCGAGCAATGAGCCGAAGAAGCCATTGACGATGCCCCCAGGCGAGGAAAACCCCGCATGATCCTGCCGGTTCGGGACTGGAAAGTGATAGAAGACGAGCGAATAGAGCTCGAAGAGTATCAGCAGAAGACCCGCAGGCACGACGCCAAAGAGCGCGGGACGCCAGGCAGGGCGCAGGTGCCGCCACGCGAAAATCAATACCAGGCCGGCAACGACCGGGACGAAGCGGGCGTGCAGCCAGGGCAGATAGCCGACGCTGAGACCGACGAGCGCCCATTGCCAGGGCCGGTTCGTTGGGGCAAGCAGGCGGCGCACGGCATACGTCAGGAGCAGGGCGGCGGGCATCTCCGGGAAGATCAGGAAGGCGTAGGTCCCGAGTGGCACGCTCGCCATGAGGATCGCCGTGAGGATCAGCGCGCGTCTGCGGGCGGCAACCGTCCGCGCGAGCAGATAGATGTTCGCGGCAACGCCCGCCGCCATCAGGTTGTAGAGCAGGACAACTCCTGTCCGGCCCCAGGCGGCGAAGGGCGCGACGATCAGGACGGGGATACCGAGGCCATGTTTCGAGAAGAGGCCGGTGCGGAAGGTTTTGGAGGCGTGGGGTGGCAGGTTCGGGGAGATACCGGGCCAGCCCTGCCAGTCCCGCGCGAGGGGGTAGGAGGGATAGAAGCGCAGCCAATCCCGGTTGGCGAAGTTATTCGTCTCGTCGATGTCGTGGTCGTGGAGGATCGAGTAGGCGGTCATCAGGTAGAACGGTTCATCACCTGTCACCGGGTCGAGGCGGGTCGTGATGCGCGGGATGCAAGCGGCGAAGAGCGCGAAGGCAATCACGAAGACCGCTACCGCCACCCGCGTCTCCGTCAGGGAGGGGATGCCGAAGCGCACGCGCGGTGCGGGGCGCATCGCCGTCGTCATCGCGGTTGGCTCCGCGACGCGACGCGCGTATAGATGCGCTCGACGGTTGGTACCTGTGCCTCCCAGGTTTGTGTACGCCAGGCGCGTTCCTGTGCCGCAGCGCCGAGGGCGTGGGCGCGCTCCGGTTGCCGCAGGAGTGCAATAACGGCTGTTGCCATCGCCGCAGGGTCGTCGGGCGGGACGATGAGACCCGTCTCGTTGTGCCGGATCGCACTCGTGTTCTCACCCACTGCGGTTGCGACAATCGCCTGACCGGCGGCGAGGAGATCGAGCGTTTTGACCGAGGACTTCGCGCGGTTGATGAGCGTGTCCGCGAAGGGGAGGATCGCGACATCCGCCGCCCGAATGGAGCCGGGAACTTCTGTGAACGGGACGAATCCCGTCGTCACGACCGAGTCATCATGGGCTGCGAAGGCCCGCTCCACGTGCTGCTCCTCACCATGTAAGCCAGAGCCGACAACGAGCAGACGGGCATCGGGGATCGCCTCCCGAATCCTGCCAAAGATCGCCACAACCGCTTCGGGGGCAAACTCGACGAACCGCGTGTAGAGCAGCACCGTTGGTCCATCCAGACCGAGGCGAGCGCGGATGCGTGTGCGGGCATCAGCGATTGTGTCCGCTTCCGGCCACGCGGCGTATCGCGTCGCACTGAGCGCATTCGGCAGATAGGTGACGTGGCTGGCCGGGATACCGAAGCCCCACTGCTGCGCTTCCAGTGTCCGGCTCGCGACCGTGACATGCGCGGCGCGGTGGGGAAGGGTCCGCTCCTGCCAGGCGAAGAGACGCCGCTGCGCGCCGGAATAGTGACCCGCCGTGTTCCAGCCGCCCGTGCCCTCCCAGTCATCGGTGTCGAGCACGACGGGAATACCACGTAGGAGAGGCAGCACCAGCCCCGCATATCCTTTCGGCTTAAAGAGGTGGACGACATCGGGCTGCGCGGCGAGGACTGCCGCGCGCAGGGAGGCAACGATCCGGGGCAGGCGCAGACGTGGCGGCAGGGCGATATTGACGACCCGAACGCCGTGATCCTCCCACGTGCGCCCCGCATCTTCCGGGTGATCCCACGGGGGGACGATGATCGTGACCTGATGACCGCGCGCTGCCAGCGACTGCCCGAGCGGTAGGGCGCGGGCACTCATCGTCGCCTTCGGCTGCATGCCGAACCCACCGAGCATCACAATGCGCAACTGCGCCGACGAGCGGCCAGACTGAGGGATGGTGGGCGAAGCGGGCGCGACCGTCTCAAGCATACCGGGATGATACCACGCACGGCTGCGGGCGCAGCGTTTTAGCCCGTCACGGGTTGGTCATTGCGCCCGAAGCGCAGACCATTGATATTGACCACCGCGTACGTGCCCTCGGTCGGCGGGACGCGAATTGTGCCCGCTGCGACGCCGACGATGCGGATCGCGTCGCCCGGCTGGAGGGCCTGCACACGCGGTGAGAGGGGGAAACTGACCCGCCCCCCGTACCCACGTTGCGGCGGCACCGCGATATAGAAGGTCAGCGTCGGCCCTTCCGGGATGGGAACGGTGAGGACGATTGCGCCGACATCGATGTCCACGCTCGGTCGCCCGGCGTACGTGGCGACTGCGACGGTACCGGCGGGCCAGTTGGCGTTACGGAGCGTCCCCGGTGTGTGGGCGGGGTCGCGCAGGTCCGGTGTCGGTGTCGGGTAAAAAGCGGGGGTGGGCGCAGGCGAACCCGCAACCGGCGTGATCGTTGCCGTCGGCAGGGCGGTCGCGGAGGGGAGCGGCGCAAGCGTCGCGGTTGGGGTCGCGCTCGCGCAGGCGCTACAGACGACGAGCATCACGCAAAGGAGGCCGGGAACCAACCAACGTCGCACCCCGGCCTCCTTTGACTGTCTGCACGGTTACGCCTCAGATGCGGTTCTCCACCGCCCGAATGACGCCGACCAGTTTACCCTGAACGGCGACATTCGTCGCGTCGGTGTAGATCGGCTGCATCGTCACATTGGCGGGCTGCAACCGGACACGGCTTCCCTCGCGGTAAAAGCGCTTCAGGGTCGTCTCGCGCTCGCTCTTCAGCCAGACCGCGACGGTATCGCCGTTGTCGGCCGTGATCTGCGGCTTGAGGATGACGAGATCGCCGTCATTGATGAGGGCATCGACCATCGAATGACCGCGCACGCGCAGGGCGAACAACCCGTCGGTCGATTTCGGGAGCATCGAGATCGGCATCGAGACGGTTTCGGCAAACTCGCCCGCTGCATAATCGTCCGGCACCTCGATTGGCTCGCCAGCGGCGATCCGACCGATGACTGGAATCGACACGACATTCGAGGGGAGCGCGTTCGAGAAACCAACAAGCTCGATGCCGCGCGAGATGTGGCGGTTGCGGCGGATGAAGCCCCGCTCCTCCAACGCGTTGAGGTTGTAATCAACGACGCTCGTCGAGGAAATGTCGAGCTCCTTCTGGACCTCGCGGATCGTTGGGGGATAGGCGTTCTGATTGAGGAACGTCTCGATGAAGTCAAGGATCTGCTCTTGGCGACGGGACAGGCTCTTCGCTTTCTTCAGTGCGGCGGCCATGGGTTCGATACCTCCCGGTAGTCTGTTGCGGTGTGTGGAATGCACACGCGCCGGAGTGGCATCACCCCGGTTCTATTCGCGTAGTGTAAATGGAACGGGTGTTCTTGTCAAGTACACCTGTTCTCCTGAACGTACAGAAGACATAATATACACTTGCGTCTATCGCGTACAATGGCGCGGGAGGAACGGCGACGGGCGTCGTGACTCAGAAAACAGGGAGGCATTTGGCATGGCGAGTCGTGACGGGTCCGTTCGGGTTGGGGTTCTGCATTCGCTGGTGCGGGTGGAAGAAAAGCTCCTCTTCGCCGAATTCGAGAAACACGGCGTCGCCTTCACGCGCATTGATGACCGGGAAATCCACTTGCCCTTCGATAAGCCGGAAGCGTGGCACTTCGATGTCATCCTTGAACGCAGCATCAATCATACCCGCGCGCTCCATGCGCTCCGCTTGCTCAACTCGTGGGGGATCGCGACCGTCAACACGTACAGTGTCGCGGAGGTGTGCGGCAATAAGCTGAATACCACCGCCGCACTGGCGGAGGCGGGGGTGCCGCAGCCGAAGGCCGTCGTCGCCTTCACGCCCGCCTCGGCGCTGGCGGCAATCGAGGAGCTTGGCTATCCGGTCGTGATGAAGCCACCTGTGGGGTCCTGGGGGCGGCTCCTGGCGAAGATCAACGATCGCGACGCCGCCGAGGCGGTCCTCGAACATAAGGAAGTGCTCGGTTCGTATCACCACAGCACCTACTACATTCAGGAGTACGTGCCGAAGCGCGCAGGCCGGGACATTCGCGCCTTCGTCGTTGGTGACGAGACGATCTGTGCGATCTACCGTCATTCGGATCACTGGATCACGAATACTGCGCGCGGCGGCAAGGCATCGAACTGCCCGGTAACGCCGGAAATGGCGGACATCTGCAATCGCGCGGCGGCGGCGGTCGGCGGCGGCGTGGTGGCAATCGACCTCTTCGAGCACCCGGATCGGGGCTTACTGGTCAACGAAGTGAACTACACGATGGAGTTCCGTAACAGCATCGACACGACGGGCGTCAATATTCCTGCCATCGTCGTGGACTACGTCCTCGCGGTCGGGCGGGGCGATGTGACGCCGCGTCTCAATATGGCGATTGGGCTGACGGGGGAGGGGAAGGGATAGATGGCGCGCGTCTCGAAGAAATATCGGCCACCGGCCCACATGAAACCGGAGCGCGCACCGGCGGTGATCGACGCGCCGACTGAATCAGCGGACACCGCAGTGAGCGCGAATGGTCACGCTCCATCGGCCGCTATCCCGACCCCGGACCCGGCGGAGATGCGCCGGGCGATTGCGGACAATGTCTGGCTCCACTTCACGCAGATGCAGGAGTTCGCGGAAGGTGGTCGCCTCGAACGCCCGACGGTGATCATGCGCGGGCAGGGGAGCCACATCTGGGACACGGACGGCAACGAGTACATCGACGGCCTCGCCGGGCTATTCTGTGTCAATGTCGGCTATGGCCGGAGCGAAATTGTCCAGGCGATGGTCGCGCAGTTGGAGCAGATCCACTTCGTCTCGCCCTTCTCCTTCCCGAATGTGCCGGGAACCGTCCTCGCCGAACGACTGGCGAAGATTGCGCCCACGGGCGAAGGGTCACGCAGCTTCTTCGTCACGGGTGGTTCCGAGGCAGTCGAGACTGCCCTGAAACTTGCGAAGGCGTATCAGCGCAAACGCGGCTTTGCGGGCCGGTACAAGACGATCTCGCGGCGCTATGCCTATCACGGCACAACGATGGGCGCGCTCTCGGTCACCGGTCTGCCCTCCGCACGGAACCCGTATGAGCCATTGGTGCCAGGCGCGCGGCATGTGCCGATCCCCTATCGCTACCGCTGTGCGTGGTGCCAGCACGCGGAGTCCTGCTCGCTCGCCTGCGCGGATGAAGTGGAGCGGACCATCGAAGTCGAGGGGTCGGAGACGGTCGCGGCGGTGATTATGGAGCCGATCCAGAACAGTGGCGGCTGCATCGTGCCACCGGACGGCTACTATCAGCGCATCCGCGAACTCTGCGACCGACACGGCATCCTGCTCATCATGGACGAGGTGATCTGCGGCTTTGGACGGACGGGTGCGATGTTCGGCAGTGAACTCTTCAACCTTCAGCCGGACATCATCACTGTCGCGAAGGGCTTGACTTCCGCCTATGCCCCGCTCGGTGCGGCAATTGTGCGCAAGGAGATCGCGGACAGTTTCACCGGGGAAGAGCGGGAGAAATTTCAGCACGGGATCACCTTTGGCGGTAACCCGGTCGCGGCGGCAGCAGCGCTCGCCAACCTCGACATTCTCGAACGGGAAAACCTGCCCGCGCGGGCGCATGAGACGGGTGAGTATCTGAAATCGCTGCTTGGCGGTGCGATTGGCGCGCATCCGAACGTCGGTGAGATTCGCGGGCGCGGCTTGTTCATCGGGATCGAACTCGTGCGGGACCGCGAGACACGCGCGCCATTGGATGACAAAGCGCTCCTCGGCTGGCTCTCCGATGCGATGAAATCGCGCGGTCTCATCTGTCGCGCGGACGACCGCCTCGATTCCGTTATCCAGATCTCCCCGCCACTGAACATCGAGCGATCCGACCTTGACCGCATCTGCCAGATCATCACGGATACGCTCGACGAAATGCGCGGTCGCCTGGATACCTGAACGACGTAGCGTTACTTCCGTCGTGTGGCCCGTCGATTCGCATAGATCGCTGCTGCCGCACCGCCGAGCGCGAGACCGGCGGGCTTGACCCAGCGGCGGGGCGCGGCGGCTTGCAAATCATGCAGCATCACCGTCGCGGTGTTCTTGCCGGGCGCGCCCGAGACGCCGCCACCGGGATGCATGCTCGCCCCCGTAAGGTAGAGCCCTGTAATCGGCGTGCGGTAGTCCGCCAATTTCGGGGAGTGGGCGGAACATGAAAAGCTGGTCGAGCGCCATATCGAGATGCATGAGGTGCCCGTTGATAAGGCCATTCTCTTCCTGTAAATCCCACGGTGATTTCACGTACCGCTCCGTCACCGCGTCGCGAATGCCGGGCGCATAGGGTTCGAGGGTCGCGAGGAGCTTGTCCGCTTCCCGCATACGGATTTCTGCCCAGGTGCCCGCACCGGGCGCGAGATGGAAGGGGTGATACTGGGCCCAGATGACGGTGATGTGCTTGCCGGGTGGAGCGAGAGCGGGTTCGTTGGCCGTCGGTGTCATCACCACCAGCGCCGGTGCGCGTGGCGGCAAACCGGCGCGCGCGTCGGTATGGGCGCGGCGCAGATAGTTGATCGATGGGCAAATGAGTTGCATCCCGTTGTGCGCGTCTCGCGGGGCGTTCGGGTAACTGGGGAGGGCATCGGTCGCGCAGCGGATCGTCATACCCATGCCGTTGGCGATGCGAAGGGTTTCGACGCGGCGACGGAGCGATACTGGCAGATCGTGGGGCGCAACGAGATCGAGGAGCGTCGTTTGTACATGCGCGCCACTGACGACGATGCGCGCATCCAGGCGCTCGCCATCTGCCAGTTCGACACCGCGCACCTTGCCATCGCGCACGAGAATCTGCCGCACCAGGGCGTCGGTGATGATTTCGCCACCGTGGGCACGGATAGAGGCGGCGAGCGCCGCACTGAGCATCCCGGAACCCCCCACGGGCCGGGTGAGGCCGATCGTGTGATAGATCGTGTGCCCGGTGAGGAAGGCCCCGCCGCCAATCTCATCGGGGTCGGGGCCGGACTGTGCCGCGAGCCAGGCCAGCGGCGCGCGGACGTACTCGCTCTCGAAGAGTTCATCGAGGAGCGCGCCATACGGCTTGAGGATGAGCTGGAGCAGGGTATCGGAGCGACCGAGCCGTAACTGCTTCGGCAGATCGCGCCCCAGCCGCTTGAGAATGGCGGGAAAGAGATACTGCGGTGATGGCGGGGCGGTGAAACTGGCGAAGACGGCTTCGTTGAACTGGCTCCAGAGCGTGACGAAGGCACGATACGTTTCGGCATCGCGCGGGCTGATGCGGGCGATCTCCGCGCAGGTGCGATCCAGGTCCTTATAGAAACGGAGCATCGTGCCGTCCGGGAAGGGGGCGAAGGCGAACGGGTCCGCATTCTGGTAGCGCAGCCCGTACCGCGCGAGATCCAGTTCCGCGATAATGCCCGTAAGATGAATGAGGACATGGAAGGAGGAGCAGGTATCGACCTGGTAGCCGGGCCAGAGTTCCTGGGTGTTGACCGCGCCGCCAATCACGGAGCGTCGTTCGAGTACGCGGACAGAGTAACCGGCGCGCGCGAGATAGGCGGCGGTGACGAGACTGTTATGGCCCGCGCCGATCACGAGAATCTGTTCGTTCACTGGGTGCCTTTCTGTGCAGAGCGACCATGATGCGATGATGTGCGCGTTGGCGATTGCACGACGCACGGCGCGAAACACTATGATATACTCTCGGCGTGCTCCTATCTGTTCAGATCGGTGGGCCTGATGAGGCCCCCTTCGTGCATCCTGATGCGTTCGATGGGGAAACATCCGGCGAGTCGCCATAACAAGATAGGACTTGCAACCACAGACAGTGCTGATGCACGGTTCTCGTGGGCTGGGTGCGAGTGGTAGCCTGCCGGGGATCGTGCGAGTATCGAAGGGAGCGACCGGGGATGCGGACCCCCTCACCATCGGAGGCGATGACGCCTGTCCAGAACATCGCGGATCGCGTTGTCGCGAACGTGGAGCAAGTAATCGTTGGCAAGCGGCGGGAAGTGCAACTCACCCTCGTCGCATTGCTTTGTCGTGGGCATGTCCTGATCGAAGATGTACCGGGCGTCGGGAAGACCGTCCTGGCGAAGACGATCTCGCGTTCGATTGGCTGTTCCTTTAAACGGATCCAGTTCACGCCTGACCTCTTGCCCGGTGATGTCACCGGCGTTTCCATTTTCAACCAGGGTTCGCGCGTCTTCGAGTACCGGCCCGGCCCGATCGTCGCACAAATCGTGCTGGCGGATGAAATCAACCGCGCGACGCCGAAGACGCAATCTGCACTGCTCGAAGCGATGGAAGAGCGGCAGATCACCGTGGATGGCGAGACGCACGATCTGCCGATGCCGTTCGTCGTCCTCGCGACGCAGAACCCGATCGAGTACGAGGGGACGTTCCCGCTTCCCGAGGCGCAGCTCGACCGTTTCCTCTTGCGCATCTCGCTTGGTTATCCCTCCCACATGGAGGAGATCTCCGTCCTCCAAAATCAGATGTCCGGTCATCCCCTCTCGCGCATCGAGCAGGTCGTCGACGTGGCGGAACTGATCGAGGCACAGCAGTACATCCTCAGTACGATCCGGGTGGACCCACTGATCTTTGAATATATCGTCTCCCTCACGGAATCGACGCGACGGCACGACGAAATCTATCTCGGCGCGAGCCCACGTGGCGCGCTTGGTCTGCTCGCTGCCTCGCGGGCATGGGCGGCGCTCGCCGGGCGCGATTATGTCCTGCCGGACGATGTGAAGGCGCTCGCGGAACCCGTGCTCGCCCACCGGCTGATCGTCAGCCCGGCGGCGCGGATGCGCAATATCGATGGCCGGGGCATTGTCCGCGAACTGCTCCAGCGCGTGGCGGTGCCGGGCGCGACACCACTCTCGCAGCAGGTCGCGGGCCGGGCGCGTGGGGCGCGGCCGTGAACGCGGTCAAAGTCGGGGCGCTGGCTCTTGTGATTCTGATCGCAGCCCAGGTGAGCGGCTGGGGCGTACTTGACACGCTCTTCTTCGTGGTGGTTGGCGTGCTGCTGATCGCATACGTTTGGAGCCGTGTGAGCTTGCGCTCCCTCGCGCTGAAGCGAGAGACCCGGACGGATCGGGCGCAAGTCGGCCAGACCCTCGACGAACGGCTGACGATTGAGAACCGGAGCAAGCTGGCGAAGCTCTGGCTCGAAGTGCGCGATCACTCAACGCTGCCGGGCCACGCATCCGCGACGAGTCAGGTCACTCACCTGCCCGCCGGGCAACCCTATCACTGGCGCGTCCGCACGCGCTGTACCCAACGCGGGAAGTTCACGATCGGCCCGCTCACCCTGCGTGGCGGCGATCCCTTCGGTCTCTTCCCCGCGCAGCGACTCATCCCGGAAACGTCCGATCTCATCGTTTATCCCGCGACGGTCGATGTCTCCTCATTCGTCGTCTCGGTCGGCGATCTCCCTGGCGGTGCGGCGACCCAGCGGCGCACGCACTACGTGACGCCGAATGCCTCGGGTGTCCGCGAGTATTTCTGGGGCGACTCATTCAATCGTATCGCCTGGAGCACGACCGCGCGCACCGGCAAATTGATGGTGAAGGAGTTCGAGCTCGACCCCACGACCGATGTCTGGGTGCTGGTTGACTTGCATCGGTCCGTCCACGCGGTCGCCCCGCCGCCGCAACCGGGTGTACCGGAGCCGGTCGATGAGTGGGCAATTTCCACCGAAGAGACGGCAATCACCGTCGCGGCGTCGGTGATGCAGCACTTTGTCGAGCAGGGGCGCAATGTTGGCCTCGTCGCGCGCGGGTTGCACAGCGAGATCGTCAATACTGATCGCGGCGAGCGGCAGACACTCAAGATGCTTGAGGCGCTCTCCGTCGTCCATGCCGATGGCACCACCGAACTGCAGGAAGTGCTCACTGCCGAGAGCATACGGTTCGGGCGCAACAGCGCACTCGTCGTCGTCACGCCCTCTGCGGATGAAGGTTGGGTGGCGGGGCTGTTGCCGCTCGTCTATCGTGGCGTCAAAGCCGTTGCAGTGATCGTGGATGCCGAATCGTTCGGTGCCCCGCGCAGCACCTATCGGGTCATCACCAGCCTCACCGCCGCGAATGTCCCGGTCTATATGGTTCGCCGTGGTGAGGAGATCGGCCGCGCGCTGTCGCATCCGATGGGTCTCTCCGACGCCGCGCCGCCCGCCGTTCGTCAGCCGCAGGAGCCTGCGGCGGCGCGCCCGCCCCGCGAGGAAGTGCGCGGCGGTCTCCCTGTCCAGCAACCGGCTACTTCATAGACGACTCCGTAGAGCGCCGCGTGACACGGCGCGGGGGTAACCATCATGGCACGAGAGCGTAGTGACTGGAAGTCGAAACTCCCTCCGCTGACGTGGGAGACTGTGCGCCGACCGTTCGTGCTCCCCGAGGGCTGGGGCACATTCGCGCTCGTGTGTCTGATGGTGCTGCTCGTGCAGACCGCCATCCTGCGTGCGGAGTGGGCACCGGAACTGAGGATTCTCCCCTCCGTGACCTGGGTGGGGTTGTTGGTGGGCTTCGTCCTGGCGCGCATCAAACCGCTCAAAAACTACTATGCTCATCTGATCGGTTTCGCTGCGGGCGTGATCACGATCTGGCTGCGTACGCTCTCGGTGATCGATGACCGATTCGGCGGCACGCGCGGGAAGTCAATCGAGTTGGCGCATCGGCTGGGGCACTACATCCGGGCGGCCTGGAACGGCGGCGCGGAGGATGATCTCTTCCTCTTCATCCTCGTCTGCGCGCTCCTCATGTATTTCTTCGCCTACTTCTCGATGTGGTGGATTTTCCGGTCGCACTGGCTCTCGCCGACCATCGGCGTGGCGGGGGTGATTTTCCTCATCGAGCTCGGCTATGACCGGGTCGATAGCGGCGTCTTCCTCTTCCTCTTCCTCCTGATCGTCATTCCCCTCGCGATACGCTTCTATGCCTTTCAGCAGCAGGCCGAATGGCGCACGGCCAGGATCAAGTTTCCCGATTCCCTCGGCTGGCGATTCATGTCGGTCGCAACGGGGATTTCCCTCTTGCTCCTCGTGGTCGCCTATCTCGTGCCCTTCTCGGTACATGGTGGGCCAGTCCATACGGCGTGGCAGCGCGCCTCGGAGCCCTGGGACAACCTCGAAACTCGGTGGGAGCGCTTTTTCCCGAGCATCGAGGGGCGGGGCCGCACGCGAAATACCTTCCCCGGCTTCGCCGCCTTCGGTGATACTTTTCAACTCGGTGGGGGCCTGAACCTACCCGATGATCCCGCCGTTGCCCTGAAGTGCGATACGATCCCCGGCCAGTATATCAAGATGAATACCTATGATTTCTACACCGGCCACGGCTTCAAGAAGAAGGTGCCGGACGACTTCAAGGCGCAGCAGCCGGACGGCAGCACCTACGACCCACGCGTCTCGCTCGACGCTAACAAGGCAGTGCCCTTGCCGCCCGTCGCCGATCAGACCGCGAAGAGCGCGAGTTGCACGACGCAGCTTTTCCGACCGCGCGGCAATATCCTGCCGATTTCGGGCGCGCAGTTGGAGCAGATGAATACGCAGGCCCTCGTCAGTCTCGGTTGGCAGAGTTTCAATCTCGCGGGAACGACGATCCCACCATCGGCAACCAGTCCCGTTCCCGCGCCACTCGCGGACCTCGTGAACCGCGTCTCAAAGCTGCAGGGCTTGACCGTCCCGACCGATACCCCGCCCACGCTCCGGCCCGGTGCGCAAGCGCAAGTGACGCTCCAGCGTGACGGTACGCTCGTCATCTATGTTCCGGCCACGTCACCGACCACGTTCACGCCCGAGCAACTGGCGCAACTCGTCGCGCGCACGCAGCAGCAAGCGGTCGCACAAGGTGCCACCGTGCCGCGTATCCTCCGGGTGGCGATCGTGCAAGCGCCGGTGATCCAGCCGACGCCCTCACCCGCGCCAACGACCGCGCAGAGCGGCACCGGCACCGGCACGGCGAACGCAACGACCGCGCCGCCGACTGCCACACCGGGCGTTACACTGACGCCGCAGACGGCGCTTGTCCCACTCGATCGACGGTTCGATACGATCATCGAGGAGCAGAACCGCCTGGCAGGCACGCTCATTCAAACGCAGGTGGTCATCGAGAATGGCAAAGTGACTGCGATCCTCTACCGGGGGCAAGCGCCAAACTTCTCGGATATCGATCAGATCATCTCGACCGCGCCCGTGCCCGTCGGCAAAGAAGTGACGGAATCCGTTCGGGTGAGCGAAGCGACCGAGGATATGCTGCGGGCCGCCCCGACGGTGATGCCGAAGTGGGTTGATCGGTACACCCAGCTCCCGGACGGCATCACCCAGCGGACCGCAGACCTCGCCCAGAGCCTCACCACTGGTACGACGAACGAATACGATTACGCGGCGGCGGTGGAGAAATACCTGCGGACGAACTATCTCTATCAGGAGCGCATCAACCTGCCGCCGTTCGATCGCGATGTGACGGACTACTTCCTCTTCCAGTCGAAGCAGGGATACTGCGAATACTTCTCGACCGCGATGGTCACCCTCTTACGGCTCAATAATGTGCCCGCGCGTGAGGTGGTGGGCTATCTGCCCGGCGGGCGCGCGGAGGATGGCCGCCTCATCTCGTTGGAGAACCAGGCGCACGCCTGGGTGGAAGTCTGGTTCCCGCAGTACGGCTGGATCACCTTCGACCCCACACCGCGCCCCGGTATTCCCCCGATCACCCGTGGCCCGCAAATCGTGCAGCAGGTGAACGCGACCAATCCCGATCAGGCGGCTACAGGAGACCTTGCCGGTGGGCAGGACCGCCTCGACGCGCGCGGTGAGGATCGCCTGCGGCAACTGGACGACGAGCTGAATGGCGGCTTCGATTCCGGCGGGTCCTATGTGCCGCTGAAGCAGCAGCGCGAAATCAGCCCGCTCTTCTTCGTCATCCCGCTGATCTTCGGATTGTTCGCGCTCGTCATCGCCTTCCTCTGGTTGCGGACGTTCCGTGGCATGTCCGGTGCGACGCAGTGGTACGCCCGGATGACCCGCGCGACGGGCCTGACGGGGCTGTTCCGTTCGAACGCCACGACAACACCGTTCGAGACGGCGGCGGCGGTCGCGCAGCGCCTCCCTGGCAGTAAGGACGCGGCGATGCTGATCGCCCGGCGGTACGCCGAGGAGCGGTACGCGGATCGCCCGCCCGGTGAGTCGGAGGCAACCGAAACACGGTCGGCGTGGGTGAATCTGCGCAAACTGATCGTACAGAGCGTCCTGCCACGGAACCGACGCAAGAATCGGCCGACGGAAAGTGCGCCGCAGTTCCAGCCACGCGGCAGACGACAACGATAGTGGATACACAACGCGGGAAGGAGACGGCGCGATGATGCGCTGGCTCAAATGGGGTGTCGCGGCGCTTCTGGGCGTCGTACTGATCGCGGGCGGTATCGTGGGAGCGTTCTCCTGGCGCGTCGCGCGGGAGGTCGCGTCGGTCGAGCGGACGATTGTCGTGCCGCTGCCGACCGCCGTGCCGCTGCCCACAAGTACGCCTTCCGCGACGGCGCGCATCGGTCAATCTGCCCCGACCAGTCCGCCCGCGCCGACGCCGACGGTGGTGGTGCCGCCGAATACGGGCAAGGTCCTCAGCGATGGTGTCAAGACGGCGGTGAACGACTCGGACGGGCGCGAGGCCGTCTGGCAGGGCAAGCAGTACGTCCATATCCTGCTGCTCGGTCTCGATCGACGCGATGACGAACCGACCCGCTCGGACACGATGATTATCGTCACGGTCGATCTCTGGGACGGCGTCGCCAGCCTCCTTAGTATCCCGCGCGATCTGATCGTCAATATACCCGGCTACGGCGAGGATCGCGTGAACGCGGCCTACGTCTACGGTCAGACCGCCCACCCCGATGATCCAGTTGCAGGCCCCGCACTCGCCGTCGAAACGGTCTCCAAGCAGTTCAATGTGCCGATCGAGCATTATATCCAGATCGATTTCAGTGGCTTCCGGGGTGTCGTGGACTCAGTCGGTGGGGTCGATATCAATGTCACCGAGGAGATCGACGACGCGGAGTATCCGACCGACGACTACGGCTACAAGCACATTCACTTCAATCCCGGCTGCTATCATATGGATGGTGAACAAGCGCTCGAGTATGCCCGCACGCGCCATGCGAGCAGCGACGATGTGCGGCGGGACCGGCAGATGCAGGTGATGCAGGCGGTGCTCGATCGCACGGCGGACCTGAATGCCGCGCGGCGCTTGCCGGATATCGTCAAATCGCTCGGCACCTCGGTCCAGACGAGCATTCCCTGGGAGGGGCAGCTCTCCCTCGCACGGATGAGCCGTCGGATCAACGCCACCGGCGTCAATCGCTTCTCGATCCAGCCCCCGATGGTGCGCGGGGTGATTACGCAGTATGGTGCATCGGTCTACCTGGGCGATTGGAACGCGATCAACGTACTGGTCCGCGAAGCAACCGACCCGAAGCGGCCGCTCCCAAAGGACCAACCGGACCAGCCGGAGCAGCAAAAACAGGGAAGTACGCCGAATGACCTCCCCAACTCCACCCCTCCGCCCCGTTGTGGTTCTGGGTAGTATCAATACCGACCTCGTCGTGCGGGCACCACGTTTTCCGCGCCCCGGTGAGACGATACATGGCTCCCAGTTCGCGGTCATCGGTGGTGGCAAAGGCGCGAACCAGGCGACCGCGGCCGGGCGGCTCGGCGCGCCCGTCCAGTTCATCGGCGCGGTGGGCGATGATGACTTCGGCATCCGCCGCATCGCGGAGATGCGCGATGCGGGCGTCGATGTCTCCGCGATCACCCGCCGTGCGGATGCGCCGACCGGTGTCGCGCTCATCACGGTCAATGATGCGGGCGAAAACACGATCATCGTCGCTGCGGGCGCAAACTGGCAGGTGATGCCCGAGGACATCTCCGGTAGGATGCTGGCAATGGCGGCGGGAGGTGTCCTCGTCTCTCAGTTAGAGTTGCCATTGGAGACAGTCGCCGCCGGGTTGGTCCGCGCGCGCGCGGCGAGTATGACCACGCTCCTGAACAGCGCGCCCTACAAGGCAGAGGCGCGGGCGCTCCTTCCGCACGTCGATATCCTCGTCGCCAATGAGATGGAGGCCGCCGACCTCGCGGAATGGGATAGCGTCGTCTCGGAGGAGAACGCGGCCGACGTTGCGGCACGTCTCCGTGCCCGCGGGCCACAGACCGTCGTCCTCACCCTCGGTGCGGCGGGCGTGATCGTCGTGACGAGCGAGGGGGCGCGCCATGTCGCTGCACCGCGTGTCGATGTGGTCGATACGACGGGAGCGGGCGATTGCTTCACGGGAACCTTCGCCGCGTCGCTCGTGATGGGCCTGGAACTCGATGCCGCCGCACGACGGGCCGTCGCGGCAGCGAGCTATTCGACAACCATCTTCGGCGCGACGACGGGAATGCCGACGACAGACGAGTTGGATTCATTCTTGCGGGCGCAGGAAACCATAGCGTGACGCGGAAGGGAGAGCATGATGCAGGCAAATAACGCTCCGTTGGTTCAGTTCGGTGCCGGAGGGGAGCAGTGGTGGCAGATTCCGCCGGGTGCCATCCTCGCGGCGAGTGATGGCGTGACCGTTGGCACCGTGATGGAGATCGGCACCGCTTACCTCCGTGCTGGTTCCTCCATGATGGCCGATGGCGATGTCTACATTCCTCTCCAGATGATCGGTATGTACGACGCGCAGACGAACACCGTGCATCTCACCACCACGTCAGAAGCGGTGCGGGCGATGTTTGGGGTGACCCCTGCCAACGATCCGGCGTCGCTCCAGGCGTTTGCGGGTGGGTCGATGCCGCTCCCGACCGCGCCGCGGGTGAATGTCCGGGAAACCCATATTGCGCTTCGCGAACAGGAAGTCGTCGTCTCCGCGCTCCCGAATGTCGTCAAGGATGTCACCGTGCGGCGCGAGCGGATGACGGGCGCGGTGACGATGACCGAAACCGTCCGCCACGAGAGCGCAGCGGTTGAAACGGACGAGGCGTAAGACCAAATTTCCGGTGGTAGCAGGCTTTTAGCCTGCCCTTCGTGGCACCGGGGAGGCAGGCTGAAAGCCTGCTACCACCAACAAATCTGCGTTGCGCTCGGATGCCAGAGCAGTTGTCGTAACCCACACACCAGGGAGCGCATCATGCCCGACTATGCCGGTAGAATTGACCGTGTGCGACAGGCGATGGCGGCGCAGGGGGTGGACCTGCTCTTCCTCGCACCGACCGCCAACCTCCAATACTTCACCGGCATCGAGCGCGGCGGGCCGAACTTCGGTGATGTCAATTACCCCGGTGGCTGGATCGCCGGTGCCTTCCTCGGTCTGCAACGCGGTCCGCTCCTCACCTTTCCGCGCATGGTCGCGGAGTTCGATCTCGATGCCCTGCCCGGTGCGGATATACGTGTGCTACCCGATGACGGTGATCCGGTGGCCCTCCTGCGCGATGTCCTCGCGTCGTTCGGTCCGATTCGTCGGGTCGCGGTAGACAATCGGACCTGGAGTGAAACGCTGATCCAGCTACAGGCGATGGTGCCGGACGCCGCATTTGTCTCTGCAGGCCCGCTCATCCAGCCACTGCGGATCATCAAGGATGCGGACGAGATCGCGACGATGCGCCGCGCCGCCGCGATTGCCGATGCCACGATGGGCGCGGTGCTCCCGCAGCTCAGGATCGGCATGACCGAAACGGCGGTGAACAGCCTCGTCGAGACCGAGATGACGCGGCTTGGCTCTCTGTGGCCCTCCTTCGGGACACACTGCTTCGCGATGGGGCCGAATCATCCCCACGATGTCGGCCATCGCGAGGTATTGACCCTCCAACCCGGCGATTCCCTCAGCTTCGACTTTGGCTGCGTCGTGGACGGCTACTGCTCCGACTATGGCCGGACGGTCCATATCGGTGAGCCGACCATTGCCTTCCGGCGTGTCTACGACCTCGTGTTACGTGCGCAAGAGGCTGCGATTGCCGCGATGAAAGCGGGGACATTGACTGCGGAAGCGCTGAATCGCATTGCCCGCGCGGTCATCGATGAGGGAGGCTACGGGCACGGCTTCCGGCACCGCCTCGGGCACGGTATCGGCCTCGATGTTCACGAGCCCGCCTACCTCCTCGCAGGCGACACGACAGCACTCGAAGCCGGTATGGCCTTCACCATCGAACCGAGCGTCTTCCTCGCGGGCGAAATCGGCACGCGCGTCGAGGACGTCGTGATCGTCACCCCGGATGGCGGCATACCGTTGTCCGATCAGCATCGCACCCTCGCGGTCGTCTCTGTCTAATCGATAGTGACGACTCAAGGCCGAAGGGATGAGGCGCACTGCGGACGGTTAGAGGGCTTCCCATTCCTGGTGTGTGATGCCGATGCGCCTGAGAATGCGCGCCAGGAGTTCGATGCTGATGTCGCCCTCGTGGGGATTGGGGATGTTGACCTTTTGCGGGCCGCGCCGCATGTATTGATGGATGCCGCCCGGCTGTGGATCGCTGAAGCCGAGTTTCTTCAATGCGGCAATCAGATCGCGCCGTTTGGTTGGTCCATAGCGCGGCATCAGTCGGCTGCGACGGTGATGGTCACACCATCAAGAGCGGGGATTGGATCGTGATGGGCGATGGAGATCATCAGCCATCCTTCCACGATCTCGCGCAGTTTCGTGCGACATGCTTCGAGCGTTTTTGCGTTGGCCCAGGTGTATTCGAGTTCGGGCACTTCGCCGTAATAGGTGCCATCTTCGAGGAGTTCATAGACGGCATGTTCCATCGCTTTCGTCACGTATTCGCTGAACATTGGTGCCTCCTTCATGCGAAGTATAGCCTTCTCAGTGTAGCTTCGCACGATGTGGGGCGATGCCCGCGCGAACGAGCGTGTTATACTTTTCCTGGCTATCCGGTTGGCGTGCAAACGCTCATCGGAGGTTCGGTATTGGTCGTTTTGCCGGTGCTTGACGATTCGGCGGCCTCGTGCGGCCGACGTAGAAGGGGTCCCCCTGCATGGGTTTGCCAGATCTCCTGCCGCTCCTCCGTGACCAGCGGTGGTTCGTGGACCTGCTGCGGGACGCCGAAGGCGAGGGCGGGGCGCTTTCCCTTCCCGGCCTCACCGTCGCGGCGCGCCCCTATGTCGAGGCGGCAATCGCGGCGTATCTCGGGCGGCCCGTCCTTCTCATCACCTCCCGGCCGGATCGCGCGCAGGAGGTCGTCGATGCGATCCGCGCATACATGCCGCCGCGATCCGTCGCCCTTTTCCACTGGCAGACGCCCGATGCATTGCCGTACGAAGTGCTGCCGCGCGATCCGGCAACGGCGGCACCGCGCCTCAATATCCTCCACCGGCTCGCGATGGCGCAGGCGGACGATGTGTGCCCGGTAGTCGTGGCCTCCGTCGGCGGCTTGATGCGGCCCGTGATGCCGGTCGCGGAGCTGCGCGCGCACACGACGAACCTGCGTGTCGGCGACCGCTTCAATGAGCGCGCGCGGCTGACGGAATGGATTGGCTGGGGCTATACAAGCGAGCCGCTCGTTGAGCAGCCGGGTCAGATTTCGCGGCGCGGCGGTATCGTCGATGTCTATGCGCCGACGACGGACGGCCCGGTCCGCATCGAGCTTTTCGGGGACGAGATCGAGAGCATCCGGCGCTTCGACCCCGCGACGCAGCGCTCCACGGGCCGCCTCGACCATGCCGCCATCATTCCCCCCGTTGAGTTGCCGCCCTGGCGGGCCAGGGATGCCTCTGCCGCCCTCGATGATGTCGATGTGCACGATCTGCGACCGGAGATCATCGCGGAGTGGGGTCGTCACCGGGCGGCGCTGGCACGCGGTGAGGTGCCCGCCCTCGGTGACGGCCCCCTGACGCCCTATTTCCTTCCGGAAATGGCGACGTTAATTGACCTCCTGCCTCCCGATGCGCTCATCATTGTCGATGAGCCGGGCGCGGTCCAGCTCGCCGCCACCCAACTCGCCGCCCAGGCGGAGGAGTTGCGCGCGCAGTTCATCCAGGGCGGCGAATTGCCGCGCAATATCCGCGTGCCGTACCTTGCGTGGGACGCCGTCCGCGAGCGATTGCGCGCGCGGACCCACCTCGCGATCGGGTCATCAGAGGAGACGCCCGGTACGGATGTCGATGATCTGACGCGGGACGTGCTGGGCTTTGTTCCCGCGCCGTCATTCGGCGGGCGACTCGATCAGGCGGTTGAATCGATCCGCGCGGCCTCGCTGGCGGGCGAGCGGGTGGTGATCGCGACCAATCAGGATCAGCGCGTGCGCGAACTCCTGCTCGAAGCCGATCTCTATCCGATGGCACGCACCCGGCCACCCCGCGCTGCCGGTGATCTGCCCCTCGCCGCTCTCGCCCCACCGCCGCCCGGTGGCATCGAACTCGTCCATGCGTCCCTCCCGGTCGGCTGGCGGAACGCGGCAATCGGGACACTCCTGCTCACCGATCGCGAACTGCTCGGTGTCCAACCCGTGACGCGGCGACCCTCGCGCCGCTCGCAGTCTGCCGCCCGCACCTTTATCGAGGGGCTGGAGGAAGGGCAACACGTCGTCCATATCGAGCATGGGGTCGGTATCTATCGGGGTCTCGTCACGCTGACGACGAGCGGTGCCGCCCGCGAATATTTGCTGATCGAGTATGCGGGTGCCGACAAGCTCTACGTGCCGGTGGATCAAACAGATCGCGTTGCTCCCTATCAGGCGGGGGGCACGGACCCGACGATCCACAAGCTCGGTGGCGGCGAATGGGCGCGGACGAAGAGCCGGGTCCGCAGGGCCGTCCTCGACCTTGCGGACGACCTCATCAAGCTCTACGCCGCGCGGGAGAACGCCATCCGGCCCAGCTACGGCGAGGATTCCCCGTGGGACAATGCGCTGGCGGACTCGTTCCCCTATGAGGAGACCACCGATCAGCAGCGGGCGATTGGCGAAGTGAAGCGGGACCTCGAAGCAGACCGAGCCGATGGATCGCCTGCTCTGCGGCGATGTCGGTTTCGGCAAGACCGAAGTTGCCCTGCGGGCCGCCTTCAAGGTCGTCAATGCCGGGCAGCAGGTCGCGGTGCTCGTCCCGACGACCGTGCTCGCGCTTCAGCACTTCCGGACCTTTCGCCAGCGGCTCGCGGCCTTCCCGGTGCGCATCGAAATGCTCTCGCGCCTCCGCTCCTCGCGCGAGAACGAGAAGACCGCGAGAGACCTTGCCGATGGACAGGTGGACATCGTCATCGGTACCCATCGTTTGCTGCAAAAGGATATTCGCTTCAAACGGCTCGGTCTCGTCGTCGTCGATGAGGAACAGCGGTTCGGGGTCCGCCACAAGGAGCGGTTCAAGCAGATGCGCGCCGAAGTCGATGTCCTGACGCTCTCCGCGACACCGATCCCGCGCACCTTGCACCTCTCGTTGATCGGCGTGCGCGATCTCTCCCTCATACAGACCCCACCCGAGGAGCGATTGCCGGTGCGCACCTTCGTGACACCCTATACGGAGAGCATCGTCCGTGAGGTGATCCTGCGCGAACTGGATCGCGGCGGGCAGGTCTTCTTCGTGCATAACCGCGTGCAGAGCATCCCGCATTACTACAAGATGCTGACCGACCTCGTCCCGGAGGCGCGCATCGGCATCGGTCACGGGCAGATGGAGGAGGGGAAGCTCGAAGAGGTGATGCTGAAGTTCGTCCAGCGCGAGTTCGATGTGCTGCTCTGCACGACGATCATCGAATCCGGCCTCGACATTCAGAACGCGAACACGCTGATCGTTGACGACGCAACGAACTACGGCCTGACGCAACTCTATCAGCTACGCGGTCGGGTTGGGCGATCCTCGAACCGCGCCTACGCCTACTTCCTCTACGACGCGACGAAGCCGATGACCGCCGAAGCGCAGCAACGGCTCGAAGCGATCCAGGAGGCGACGGACCTCGGCGCGGGCTTCCAACTCGCCATGCGCGACCTCGAAATTCGTGGCGCGGGCAATATCCTCGGCGCGGAGCAGAGCGGACATATCGCGGCAGTCGGCTTCGATCTCTACGCGCGGCTCCTGCACGCGGCAGTTGAAGAAACGCGCACCGGGCAGGCGGAACCGGAGGAGCGCCCCGTCTCACTGGACCTCCCGGTGACCGCCTTCCTGCCGCCCTCCTATGTGCCCGACGACCCGCTGCGCATCACGCTGTACCGTCGCATCGCGGACCTCGATACGCTCCCGGCGGTTGACGAGATGGCGCGGGAACTGACGGATCGCTTCGGCCCCGTCCCACAGCCAGTGGCTGGGCTGCTTGATCTCGTCCGGTGGAAGATTCGCGCGCGCGGGGTGGGAGTCGAGGTCATCAATCAGATCGAGCATGAGATCGTCCTGCGCCCGGTGCCGACCGTGCGGCTCAATCAGAGCCGACTCCTCCGGCAGTTCGGGCGAGAAATCCGCTTCACGCCCAACACCGTCCGCCTCAACGCCCGCCATCTGCCCGATTGGCGCGCCGCCCTCGATACGACCTTGACGGAGATCGAAGCCACCGCCGCAAGCGCACTCCCCGCACTCGAAGCCGCCGGTATGGGATCGCGCGCGTCGTAACGTGGGGGAGTGGATAATCGACAGGGGTGTGTAGGGGCGCATAGCATGCGCCCGGTACCCTTCCTGCCTTGAGCAGCATCGGTGATCGGCCCGGCGGGCGCATGCTATGCGCCCCTACGATCATGGTTGCGCTCGCGTATTGGGCTTCAGCCTGCCGTCATCCCCACCGTGAGGACTATCAAACCGTACTCGGTTGCAGCACGATCTCATGTCCGTCTGCGGCAGAGCGGTAGACGGCATCGAGGATGCGCAGGATTTCCAGCCCCTGATCGACAGTGGCGATCGGCTGCGTATTGTCCCGCACACATTCGGTGAAGTGGCGCATCTCGTTCTCGAATGAGGCGAGCAACATTTCCTCCGCGTCAGCGTGAGGTGGGTTGGCACCGCATTGACCTGCTCGTCCGCGATGGTCGTGAAGATTTGGTATAGGGCGGATTGTCGCGCCGGCCGATCTGTGCGCTCCCGCCCCCATCGCTCGTATTTCGCCCCACCGCGTGTGCCCGAGTAGTTCGCTAAATGACCGCTCCCGCTCGATGTAGCGCTCCACGAAGTTTCGAGATAGAGTCGCGGCACCGTTATCGAGATGAATCATCGCTGAACCGAGGTCCTCGATGGTTGTGTGGACCAAGTAGCGGCGCCATCTCTTTCACAAGTAAGTCATAGACTGCGCCGCTGACGCGCGTCGCCTTCGGGCTGCCCATCAGCCAGAGCGCCAGGTCGAGCATATGCACGCCGAGGTCGATGAGCGGCCCGCCGCCGGACTTCTCCTTCTCCATGAACCAACCGCGCACCGTCCCGCCCCAACGGCGGCGCACCCAACCCGTCTTGGCGTAATAGATCGTGCCGAGCGTTCCCTGATCGATCACCCGTTTCAGCGATTGAATCTCGACACGAAAGCGATTGTTGAGGGCGAGCATGAAGATGCGGTCGCTTGCGTGGACGGCGGCGGTCAACCGTTCGCCTTCGGCGAGGGTGTTGGCGAGCGGTTTCTCGCACAGGACATGCTTGCCCGCCTGGATTGCCTCGATGCTGATCGGCGCGTGCAGCCAGTTCGGCAGGCAGATACTGACGGCGTCGATATCCGGCCGCGCGAGGATCGCTTGATAATCGGTCGTCGCCGTCTCCACCGGGAAACGCGCGTGCGTGCTGGCGAGGAGGGTTTCACTCATGTCGCAGATCGCCGCGACATTGACGAACGGGAGCTTGAAATATCCTTCAAGGTGACGTTGCCCCGGCCAACCGAGCCCGATCACCGCGACATTCACTTTGCCGTTTGCTCCGACGCTCACGCTGCGCTCCTTCACCTGAATCGATGTGAGTCGAAACTGATTGAACCGCAGAGGACGCAGAGAACGCAGAGGACATAGAGAAGAGAAAGGAAAACGGGTTTGTGTATTTTCTCTTCTTCTCTTTTCCCTCTGCGTTCTCTGCGTCCTCTGCGGTTCTCCCCGGTTTCCGTTGTGCCGTCACAGAGTGTAGCACGGCAGGGCTGCGGCCGGAAAAAGAAGGGCCCCCGCCGGCGGGGAGACCGGACGGGGGCGGGGAGGGAGGGAAGGAGTGAGCTAGTTGAGCGAGTGGCCACCGCGTACCGATGCGCGGCCCTCGATGATCAGTTCTTTCGCCTGCTCGCGCGTCAGTTCTTCGATGCTCCCGAGCTTGATGCCGTGAGTTTCCCCGGCAGATCGAAGCCGTGCTCTTCGAGCGAACGAAGCTGCGCATGCTGATGGACATTCGAGCGGTCGTCGGCTGCCGGGGCCGCGAGGGTCGCGGTCGCGCCGGTCGCCTCCGGCTGGCTCGCCCCATTGGTCGGGCCACGGCGCGTGGCGGGCAGGCGGCTCGGCGCAGGCGTGGTGACGGGTTCGGCCTGCTTCGGTGCCTCCGCACGCGGGCGGGCCGCCGCGCCAATCGGCGTCACATTGTCGGTGCCGTCCGGCCCATCCGTCCGGCGATTGGCGCGCTCATCTTTCGCAGCGGCGCGGCCATCCATCGGCTCGCCATCATCGAAGTCGGCGCGCTGTCTGTCCCGTAGCCGAGGACGGCGCAGGCGCGACCAATCGCCTTCGTCTCCGCCTTCTCATAGAAGTCCGGAAAGTCCTGCTGCGTCTCGCTGCCGTGCCCACTGGAAACCGCGCCGTTCGGCAGGGTAATGAGGCACTTGAAGCGCGCGTGCTCGGCGTCCCCTTCGATCTGCTCGGTGACGATCTGTGCGGTCGGAAACTCGGAGCGGAGCCATGCGACCCGCCATTTCACATCGAGATAATCCTGCATCCCCTGCCGGGTGCGGATCTTTGCGCATGTGGGCGGGCGCATCGAATGTGCGCCCCTGTGGTTGTTGCTCATCTACTGTTGCGGCATTGCTGCGTGCCATGATCGTGTAAACCTCCTCGTAAGCGGGTTTGCGGATTAGCGGGCGGCGACTGCGGCGCCGGTCTCGACGGGCTCCGCCTTGCACCTCTGCCGCCACTTCTTCCTGCGCGGCATTCGCGGTGCCGAGAAGCAGGAACTGCGCGACGACGACTTCAATCGCCGTGCGGATCACGCCATTGCGGTCCGCGTAGGGGCGGGTCTGCAAGCGACCCTCGACGAAGACGGGCTTGCCCTTCGCGCCGTAGGTGCTCATCGTTTCCGCTTGCCGGTCGAAGAAGACGAGCCGGAACCATTCAACGGACTCTTCGCGCTCGCCATCGGGGGCGCGGCGGAACCCATTGACCGCAAGCGACGCGGTCGCCATCGCGACGCCGTCCGCCGTGTAGCGCAGTTCGGGATCGTTACCGAGATTGCCAATCAGTGTGACGCGGTTCAATCCTCGTGCCATGATGGTGATCCTCCAGCCGCTTCGCTGTTCTTCCGGTTACGTTGCCGTATGTAGCTCCGGTGGGTGCGGCCTCAACCCTCTCCGGCGTACCGCTATTATCACATACGAACATTTGTTCGTCAAATTGCGCACTGGCAGCTACCCCATTGGGATGAGCCAAAAGAGGGGTCGAAATTGGTCTGTTCGTATTTTGGTGGCTTTTTGTTCTAATTTGGGGCGTGTACGATGGCGGCATTAGCGCCAGAGCAGTATGACCTCTTCATCGTCGGAAAATGCCTTGAGCACCTCTTCCGCCTGCTCCCGGTCGCTTCGCAGGACGAGGATGTCGTGCGATTGCAAAGCGGGGCCGAGATAGACCATACCGATGCCGTTGGGCCGCGCCATGCAGCGAATCTGATGGAGGCGGAGGATGCCCGTCAGCATATCCGCGACCATCTGATTCTCGACCGTCACGATGGGGATGATCGCGTCAAGGGGGTGCGCGTCATCGGCTGCTTTCCTTCTCCAGAACGGCATGGTTAGCCCTCAGTCAATCGCGCGATGGTCACGCCTTCGCCGCCCTGCTGGTCGGGGGCCGTTTCCGTCCCCACAACGAGCGGGCTGGCGCGGAGGTAATCGCGCACGACCTGCCGCAGTGCGCCCGTGCCCTTGCCGTGGATGATGCGGAGGTACGGCATACTGGAGAGCACGGCGTCATTCAAGGCGCGGTCGAGGATGCCATCAACTTCGACCGCCCGCATCCCGCGCAAATCGACCTCCAACGAGGCGTTCGCGGGGGCGGCGGGGAGGGTCACCGGCGCGGTACGGCTCGGTCGCGCCCGCTCGCCACGCAAGGTCGCGCGCCGCGCCGCCTCGCGATTCGAGAGCCGTTGCAGGCCCGAGAGCGGTTGGCGCATCGTGAAGGAGCCGACCTGCACATCCGCCTCGCCATTCCCCGGATAGAGGACGGTAATCAGCCCCTCGGAATCCCCAAAGGCGGGGACAAGCACGCGATCCCCCGCCTGCAACGGGCGGTCCGGGCCCTCGGGTGGCAGATTGATGATCGGCGGGGGCGTCGGCTTCGGCGCAGTGGCTTCGCGCATCGTCGACTCTTTCAGGCGCTGCTGGGTTTCGAGCGCGCGCTGATCGGCCTGCTTGATCCAATCGCGCGTCACGCTGACCGTGTCGCGCTCGCGAGAGAGGCGGCGCAGATCGGCGCGGAGGTCCGCGAGTTCCTTTTCGATCTCCGCCAACCCCTCGACCCGCGCGTTCGCCTTCGCTTTCTCCGCCTCATAGAGCGCCCTGGCTGCGTCGCGCTTCATCTGCTCGGCCTGCGCGCGCTCGCGGCTGGCACGGGAACGCGCGCGTTCTGCTGCCTCGCGCTCGCCCTTGATCCCTTCAAGAAGCGTATCGACCTGGACGACTTCCGGTGCGACATACTGCCGGGCACGCTCGATTACCTCCCGGTCGAGGCCGAGTCGCTGAGCGATGGCAAGCGCATTCGACCGCCCCGGCACCCCGACGGTCAGGTGATAGGTTGGCGAAAGCGTCTCGACATCGAACTCGACGCTGCCGTTCTCGACCCCCGGTGTCATGTAGGCGTACGACTTCAACTCGCTGTAATGTGTCGTCGCGATCACCAGCGGGCCGCGCTCCAGGAGCGTCGCGATCAACGCGCGGGCGAGGGCGGAACCCTCCTCCGGGTCGGTGCCTGCGCCGAGTTCGTCGAGCAGGACGAGTGAGTCCGGCGTGACATCCCGCAAGGTCGCGATCACCCGCGTCATGTGGCTGGAAAAGGTCGAAAGCGATTGCTCGATGCTCTGCTCATCGCCGATGTCCGCGAAAATATGCTCGAAGACGGGCATCACGCTACGCTCGTCCGCCGGGATGTGCAGGCCGGACTGCGTCATCATCGCGAGCAGGGCGACCGTCTTCAAGGCGACGGTCTTGCCCCCGGTATTCGGTCCGGTGATGACGAGAATACGGAAACGATCGCCGAGTGCGATATCGGTCGGGACGACCGTCCCAGTCAGGAGCGGGTGACGCGCCTCGATGAGATCGAGCCGGAGCGTCGGATGCGCCCCTTCCGGTACCTGCCTTGGGGCGTTGTCCGCCGTCCAGAGCATCGGCGCATTCGCCCGCATCTCAGCTGCGAGCCGCGCCTTGGCGAGAGTGAAGTCGATGGCTGCGATGCCGACCATCGCCCGTTCGAGGGCGTCCGCTTCCTTCGCCACAAAGGCGGTGAGCGCCTGGAGGATGCGCTCGATCTCGCGCTCCTCTTCGAGTTGAAGCGTCCGCCAGCGATTGTTCATCTCGACGGCTTCCATCGGCTCGACGAAGAGGGTCTGACCACTCGCGGACGTATCGTGCACGATCCCCGGTACCTGGGTGCGTTGGTCCGCGCGGACAGGGACGACATAGCGACCGGCACGCTCGGTGACGAGCGGTTCCTGCAACGCCGCTGCCCGCGCGCCGCGGATGAAGTTGTTCATGTAGTCCATCAGGCGGCTCTGCGCCGTGCGGACGGAGATGCGGATGCGGCGTAGCTCGTCCGATGCGCTATCGAGCACATCGCCGCGCGGCGAAATGGCGGCGAGGATGGTCGCATCGAGGTTCGTGAAGTCGCTCAATGCGGCGGCATGATCGAGGATGACGGGGAAGCGTTCGGACGCCTCCGGCAGCCGCGTGATCGTCCGTCGCAGTGTGCGCGAAGCGCCGGCGGTATCGCGGATGTCGAGCAGTTGCGCCGGGTTGAGCGTCACACCGAGCGTGGCGAGGCGCACCGGCTCGCGCACATCCCGCGCGCCACCGACGCCGATTTCCGGGATGGAAGCGAGCAGGGCACGTGCCTCGGTCGTCTCGGCGAGCATTCGGCGGACAGCGGGCACCGTCGTATCGGGCGCTAACGCCTCAGCCCGCTCCCGCGCGAGAGAGTAATCGCAGACACGTGCGAGCCGGGCCAGGACTTTCGGGTATTCGAGGGTTTCGAGGATACTGGCCGCGATCGGCACCAATGGTTCCTAGCGGAAGGAGAAAGTAACAAGTAACAAGTCAAAAGTGGTTGCGAAGTACCCAGATACTTTTGACTTTCAACTTGTTACTTTCTCCTCCCCGTTAGGCGGGGTTCGTCAGCCCCGCGACATTCGTATAGACATCCGGCAGCCCACTCGGGAAGAAAAACCCGACGAGCCGCAGATAGATCGACATTGGCTGCGCCAGCCGTGGCAGCAGATGCGAATGCACTATCTGCTCCCGCGCGAAGGTGACGATCCCGACCGAGGCAGGGATGCGCGCGAGCGTCGCGAAGGCGACCACGATCAGGAGTACAACCCCAATCGCCAGGAGCACCGACAGTCCCGCCGACAGCGCATTGCCCAAAAGCGGCCCCGCCGCCCAACGTGACACCGCCATCATGCCACTGACGCGTCGCAAGAGCCCGCGCAAGACAAGTGCGCCACCCATGAGCAGCAAGACGAACACCGCGAGTCGCACCGTCAGCGTGTCCTTATCCGGCAAGAAGCGCACCACGGCGAGTTCGGTTGCCGGACGATACAGGATACCAGCCAGCACCGACGCCGCATAGAGGGCGATGATGTCCGAGGCGACCGTGATCGGTGGCTGTGTGAAAGTAAGCGCCGCCACGCCGAGCGCCGCGACGATCAGGGCGATGTCCAATGCATTCACGCGCCACCTCCTGAGTGTACGTACACCTACGGTGAGTATAGCAGGGTGTGGCAAGGGGATGGATAGGAAGATGTTATGGACGGTCAAAGATACTGTGGTTGCCAACCCGTCGCCATTTGAGGACGACTTCATCGTCCACGGTGATCAACGCAAAAGTGGCGCGACCATCGGGACCGGAGAATGACCAGGTCATCTCCCAGATGCCCCGTGTATCAGTCATTCGCTTGATCCGAAGGGACGCGGGCCACCGGGGAAATGGTTGGTCACCGCGTCGTTGGTATGCCTCATTGATCTGTCGAATGGCTTCGCGGAAGAGTGCCCGCTCTTCGCTTGTCAACCGCCGATAATCGGCAACAAAGTCATCCTCGACATCGAATTTCATGGCTCGAGATCAGCGTCGAGATAGGCAATAAGGCTCTCGGCATCGTCGAATCGCCTCCACCGACCGGCAGCGTAGGATTCGTCCGCTTCGCGCTCCATCTGCTGCCACCGCTCGGTCCAGAACCACTTCTGCGCGGCGTCAATCGTCTCTTGCGGTCGCAACTCGATGACGCCATCCTCCCGACGGATCGCCTCGAATAGGCTTTGTTCGGATAGCCCCGCGCGAATCTCTTTTGGCAGGGTGATCGTGCCGCGTTGCCCAAGCTTTACAAGCATCATCGTACTCCTTCGTAGTATCACTGAAATTCAGTATAGCAGAGTTTCCGCGATGGAGCACGTCGCATCGCCGTCTCAAGTAAGATAGTTGTGCGCGGCCGATGGCGGCGGCATTGCTCGATGACGAGCAGATGGGGCAATGAGGAGGAATCAGGATGACGTTTTCAGCCCCGCCGCGCATCGCTCGCCGCACACTGCTTGGCGTTGCCGCAGGTGCCGCGCTGGGCGCGATACTCACCGCGTGCGGCAAGAGCGACGGCACCGCCGCTGGCGTCAAGGTGACTGTCGGCACGGTGAGCGATATACAGGCTTCGCTGACGACACAGAAGTTCGTCCGCAGTGCCGAGGGGAAGTTCATTCTGCTTCCTGCCGCTGCGGACGCTGCGATTGCCGTCTCGTGGAAGTGTACGCACCAGGGGTGCATTGTCCATGACCCGGATACCCAGAAAGGAACGATCTCCTGCCCCTGCCACGGCACGGTCTACGACGCGCGAACGGGGATCGTCATGGGCGGCCCTGCTCCTCGCCCCCTTGATTTTATGCCGATCACGGTGGTCGATGGCAATGTCGTGGTGGATACCAATCAAACGACGAAGCGCACGACATTCGATGCGAGCCAGGTAACACCACTCAGTTAATGTACGCGCGCGGTGCCCATATCAAGTGCCGCCGAAAATCGCCGCGATGCGGTTGACGACAGAACCGCAGCGTGGTATTTTCTACAATCTAACTGAATATCCCGCGACGAAGGGGAGGAGTACCCGCCACGCCGCCGACAGCGAACCAGGGAGTGTGGGAGCCTGGCACGGCGAAGCGAGCGGCGAACGCGCCCCGGAGCGGCCCACCGAAGAAAGCCGAAATGGCAAGTAGGTGGCGGTGGGTGGCGCCCACGCAAGCATAGCGCCAACACGAGTGGTCGGAGGTCATGCTTCATGCTCCGGCAACGAGGGTGGTACCACGGGATGCGTTACAATACGCTCTCGTCCCTCCGGACTGATGCGGAGGATGACGGGGCGTTTTTTGTGTTTCGGAGATGGAGCCCTCGGCGGGATGCGCGAGGAGGGGCAGGGATGACGGGCGTCGTACTCGATACCGCACGGATATCGCGTCCGCACTGGCGAAGTGGCGGCGAACCCGGCGGAGCCGATCGCGCAAGGCCGCGCTCTGCTGGACGGGTGGGCTCGATTCCGCGATCTGCGCCGCCCTACTTCGCGAGCATTACCACGCGACGGAAATCATCGCCATCACCGTGGATGTCGGGCAGGGCGAGGATGAGTTGCACCGGGCGGCGGAGCGGGCCGAAGCGCTCGGACTTGACCTCCGTTTCCTCGATGCGCGGGCTGAGTTCGAGCAGTGGCTGGCGAAGGCGATCCGCGCCAATGTCGATTACGATGGCTACCCCTGCGCCACGAGTATGACGCGCCAGTTGATCGGCGCGACCGCCGCGAAGTATGCCGTTCAACTCGGCTGCGATGCGATCGTTGACGGATCGAGTGGCAAGGGGAACGATCAGTATCGGGCGCAGAACACCCTCAAACTCTTCGCGCCGAGCCTGCGTATCCTCATCCCGGTGCGCGATCTCAACCTGACGCGACTCGAGGAGATGGCGCTCTGCGAGCATTTCGGCATCCCGATCCACGAGGTGATTCTGGGCGGCGAGGATAAGACGATGTGGTGCCGCTCCATTGCCTCGGGCGGCATCACCTTGGAAACCGAACTCCCGGACGACATCTGGCTCTGGTACACGCCGCCCTATCAGGCCCCGGATGTCGCGACAACGCTCTCGCTGACCTTCGAGGCGGGGGTGCCGACCGCGATCAACGGGCAGCGGATGCCGCTCTCCGAACTGGTGCCGCTCCTCAATGAGGTGGGCGGCGCGAATGGGCTTGGGCGCATCGACATCATCGAAGACGGCATCATGGACCTGAAGAGCCGCGAGATTTACGAAGCGCCCGCTGCGGCGATCATCCTCGCCCTCCATCGCGACCTGGAGCAACTGACGCTGACGCGCGACGAGATTCAGTTCAAGAAGATGGTCGATGGGCAGTGGTCCCGCCTCGTCTTCGGCGCGGAGTGGTTCACGCCGCTCAAGACGGACCTCGATGCCTTCATCGCGCAGTCGCAGGGGCCGGTGAATGGCACGTACGAGATTGAGCTCTATAAGGGAACGATGACGATCCTTAGCCGCCAGTCGCCCTCCTCGCTCTACTTCCCGGAGGTGCGCTCGATCCAATCGTCCTCGTTCGATCAGCGATGGTGCGGCCCGGCAGCGCAGATTCGCGCGCTGCCATTTGAACTGCTCGCCCGGCGCGATGCCCGCTGGAAGGCGGCGCGCGAGCGTGACACAACCAAGGAAGAGGGCTGAGTGGCGACATCCGGGCCAAAGCTCTGGCAAAAAGAGTATCAACTAGACGCGCTCGCCGAGCGCTACGAGATCGGTGAGGACGCGACCCTCGATAACCGTCTCGTGCCTGCGGATGTCTGGGGTTCGATGGCGCACGCGCTGATGCTCAACCATATCGGCATCCTCACGCGGGACGAAGTGAACGCCCTTCTCAAAGAACTCGCCCATATCCTCGATCTGCACGCGGCGGGCAACTTTGCCCTCGCCGAAGGCGATGAGGATGTGCACACGAAGATCGAGAATCACCTGACGGAGACCGTCGGCGAGGCGGGCAAGAAGATTCACACGGCCCGCTCCCGCAACGATCAGGTGCTGGTCGATACCCGCCTGTACACGAAGGGCGATCTCCTCAAGACGATGGCGCATGTGATCGACGCCGCTGACGCATTCACGACCTTCGCGGCGCGCGAGCAGTGGACACCGATGCCGGGCTACACGCACATGCAGCGGGCGATGCTCTCCTCGGTCGGTCTCTGGGCGAGCGCGTTTGCGGAATCGCTGATGGACGATCTCGATCTGCTCAAAACGGCCTACCGGATCACCGACCAGAACCCGCTCGGCTCGGCGGCATCGTACGGCGTCAATCTCCCCATCGACCGCGTCATGACGACGGACCTGCTCGGCTTCGCCAAGGTGCAGAACAACGTCCTCTACACGCAGAATGCGCGCGGCAAGTTCGAGGCGGTCGCCGTGCAGGCGCTCGCCCAGGTGATGCTCGACCTCTCGAAGTTTGCGCAGGATATGCTGCTCTTCGTGACGAGCGAGTACGGCTTCATGCGCATGTCCGAGACATTGGAAACCGGCAGCAGCATCATGCCGCAGAAGCGCAACCCGGACTTGATGGAACTGGTGCGGGGTCGGACACATACCGTGCTCGCCTTACAGCAGCAGATTTGCGGCATCATCGCCGGCCTGCCTTCCGGCTACAACATCGACTTCCAGGAGACCAAGGGGCCGATGATCCGCGCCTTCGATATGGTCAATGACGCGCTGGCGATCTGCACCCTGACGGTTCGCAAGACGACGGTCAATGAAGCGGCCCTCCGCGCCGCCTGCACGCCCGAACTCTTCGCCACCGATGCCGCCTACCATCTCGTGCAGCAGGGCACGCCATTCCGCGATGCCTATCGTACAATCGCCAGGATCGCGCACGATCTGCCGCCGATGGACCTCGATGTCGCCCTCCACGAACGGACGCATGTGGGGGCGAGCGGCAATCTTGGACTCGATCACCTGAACCGATGGATTGCTGAGGAGCGCGCCATCGTCGAGCGCCAGCACGACACCTTTGCGGGCGCAATCGCGGCGCTCGTCGCGAAGGCGGAAAAGGGAATCTGAGTTTCCCGGAAAGGATAGGAGCAATGACAGCCACGACAACAACAACGGCCGAGTGCCCCGAATGCGGCGCGGAATGGCAGGTGGCGGACCTCACGAAGGGTGAGATCATCCAGTGCCCCGAGTGTGGCGTCGAACTCGAAGTCGTCGAGGTCGAACCCCTCGAACTGCAACTCGCCCCCGAAGAAGAGGAAGATTGGGGAGAGTAGGAAGGACTAAGGACTAAGGACTGAGGACTAAGTAGGGGACGGTAGACACTTAGTCCAGTCCTTAGTCCTTGAGCGAACGGAGTGAGCGGGTGACTCAGCGTGTGGCGGTACTAATGACGCGGATGCGGACGGATGAGAAGCGGATTGTTGCCGCGCTGGAAGCGCGCGATGCGGTCGTGGAGTTGATCCCGGATCACACCCTTGTCTTCAATCCGCATACGGACGCGCGTGGTCAGTACGATGTGATCGTGGACCGCTCGCTGCACCTCTCGCGCTCGCGCTACGCGACGACGCTCTTTCAGGCGGCGGGTATCCCGACGGTCAATACACCCGCCGTAATCAATCTGTGCAGCAACAAGCTGCGGCAGAGCACGGTGCTGCATGAGGCCGGTGTGCCCGTTCCTGCCATCCGCATCGCCTTCTCGCCGAAAGCGGCGGTCGAGGCGATGGAGGAGATCGGCTATCCGGTGGTCCTCAAACCGATCATCGGCACGGGCGGGCAACTCGTCTCCCTGATCGAGGATCGCGACGCCGCCGAGGCGGTGCTTGAGCACAAGGCGACGCTCGGTTCCGCGCATCACGAGGTCTTTTTCATCGAAGAATACGTGCCGAAGCCGGACCGGGACCTGCGCGCGACGGTCGTCGGTGGGCAGGTGCTCGCGGTCGAGGCGCGTAGTGGCGGCGGTTGGCGGATCGGCGCGAATCGCCATCTGAAAGTCGCACCGGTTGAGGCGTCAACGGCGATCTATGATGTGGCGATGCGTGCCTCGCGCGCGATTGCGGGCTATGTTGGCGGCGTTCTTGCCGTAGACATTCTCGAACACCCGGAGCGTGGTCCGCTCGTCGGTGAGGTGAACTACGCGGTCGAGTTCCGGGAGACGGAAGAGGCGACCGGCGCGGATATTGCCGGGGCCATTGCGGAGTATGTCCTCTCCGCTGCGCGCCGGGGCGCGCACCTCGCGGGGGTGAGTACCGTGAGTGAGGGCATCGCTCCACGGATAAGATTGCGCTGCTTCGGGACCTCGTCGCCATCCCCAGTGTCAATCCGGGCGAGCGCGAGGCGGTCACCTGGCTCTGCGCGGAAATGGCGCGCCGCGATTTCCTGACGCACATCGACGGCGTCGGTAATGCGGTCGGATCGGTCGGTAATGGCCCGGTGCATGTCGTCCTGCTTGGGCACATCGACACCGTGCCCGGTCAGTTCCCTGTGCGGATCGAGGGCGATGATCTGCTCTACGGGCGGGGCAGCGTCGATGCGAAGGGGCCGCTGGCGACCTTCGTCGCGGCGGCGGCGCGCGCCAATGCGCGGGGCGCGCTTGATGGCTTGCGCGTCACCGTCATTGGCGGCGTCGGCGAGGAGGCGCATTCGCCGGGCGCGAACTTCCTTGCGGAAACGATGCCTGCGCCGGACGCCTGCATCATCGGTGAGCCGGGCGGCTGGGAGAGCGTCGTCCTCGGTTACAAGGGCAGTATGCAGATGCACTACGCACTGGAACAGCCGAACGCGCACGGCGCAGGGCAACAGTTGCCCGCGCCGCAGATCGCTGCGGGAGTGTGGAACGGCATCGTCGTCACCTGTGAGGCCCATAATGGCGGCGTAACGGGTGTCTTTGATCGGGTAGAGCCGACCTTGCGCGGCTTCGCGTCGGAGAACGACGGCCTCACCCAGCGCGCATCGCTCGTGATGAATGTGCGGCTGCCGCCGTCCGTGATGCCGACCGCCCTATGGGAAGAACTGCGCGCGGGCGTGACCGCCGGGACCCTCTCGCTCTACGAGCCACCGATGCCTGCCTATCGATGCGAGAAGAACACGCCGCTCGTGCGCTCGCTGCTCGCGGGCGTGCGGGCCGGTGGCGGCACGCCCCGCTTCAAGGTAAAGACGGGAACGGCGGACATGAATGTCGTTGGCCCGGTCTGGCAGTGCCAGATGGCCGCCTACGGCCCCGGCGATTCCGCGCTCGATCACACACCGGATGAACATCTCAGCCTCGCCGAGTATGGGCGGGCAATCGACGTCCTCGCCACCGCGCTTGGCGAATTGGCGATCCAGACGCGCAGGAGGGGTGCATGACCTTGAAGCTGGGCGTACTGCTCTCGCAAGTACGGATCGAGGAGAAGAATATCCTCGCGCGCGCCGCCGACCGGGGCATTGCCGTCGAGCGCGTGTTCGACCGCGAGGTGCATTTCGATCTCGGCCACCGGACCTTCCCCGATGTCGATGTCGTGCTGGATCGCTCGCTCGTCCATTCCCGCGCGGAATACACGCTGCGGTTGCTCTCGTCGTGGGGCATCCCGACGGTCAATAGCTTCTCGGCGAGCCAGATCTGCGACAACAAGTTCCAGACCACGCTCGCGTTCGTCGAGGCGGGCGTGCCGACGTTGCGCACGATGGTCGCCTACACGCCGCAATCCGCGCTCGACGCGATCGAGGAGATGGGCTACCCGGCGGTCCTCAAGCCGAACACGGGCTCGTGGGGGCGGCTGCTCGCCAAGGTGAACACGCGCGCGGCGGCGGAAGCGGTCTTGGAGCACAAGGCGGTGCTCGGCTCCTTCCATCACTCGATCTTCTATATTCAGGAGTACATCGAGAAGCCGGGGCGGGATATCCGCGTCTTCGTCGTGGGGGATCGCGCGATTGCCGCGTCGTACCGCAACGCCACGCATTGGGTAACGAATACCGCGCGCGGCGCGACCTCCACCCATGCGCCGATCACGCCGGAAATCGAGGCAATTTCGCTCGATGCAGCACGCGCGGTCGGTGGCGACATCATGGGCGTCGATCTCGTTGAGACCGATGAGGGGCTGAAGGTGATCGAGATCAATGTCGGGGCGGAGTTCCACGGCCTGATGGAGACGACCGAGATTGATATCGCGGGCGAAATCCTCGACTATGTGGTGGCGAAGGCGCAAGGGCGAGCGGCACCCGGGCGGTGTCGCTGCCGAGAACGTTGACGAGTAAAGGCGGGGAAGCGATGCGCGAAGAAACAGGCGAGTGGTTTGCCTCTGCTACGGAAGACCTTGACCGCCGCACAGGTCTTGTTCGACGCCGCGCAATACCATGCAATGGCGCTGCACGCCCAACAGACGGTCGAGAAGGCACTGAAGGGTCTCCTCGTCGAGCAGACCGGCGAGTTGCCCGCCCGCACGCACGATCTACGCCGGATCGGTACGGAAGTGGGTGTGCCCGCCGCCATGCTCACGCGCCTCGTCGAGTTGTACGCCTACTATCTCGCAGGCCGCTATCCGGGGACCGCGCACGGTGGCGACGCGCAGGAGCGCGCGCGGCAGGAAGCGAGCGCCGCGCTCGTGACTGCCAATGAAGCGCTCGCCTGGGCGCGCGAGCGCTTGGCGGCTGCGGGGAATGAGCAGGGCCGCGCGTGACGGGCGGGCCGCCGCTTGCGGATGCTGCGGTCGTGCAGGAGTTCATCGCGCGGCTTCGGGTGGCCGGGTACGCAGTGTCGCGGCTCATCTGGTACGGCTCTCGCTCGCGCGGCGCGGCCCCCGATCCGTGGAGCGATTTTGACTTGATTGTCGTTGCACCGGAGTTCGGCGGCGTCTCGTGGGTGCGGCGCATCGTGGCGGCCTATGCGTGCTGGCCGCTCGCGCACGCTGCGGACATCCTCTGCTACACACCGGAGGAGTTCGAGCGATTATCACAGCGGGCGGGCATCGTCCGCGAGGCAGTACAGACCGGGCGGCAGTGGGCCGCCGCGCATATTGAAGAGGGGTAGCACATGGATCAGGTAACGGCGAGTATTGTCGGTGGTTCCGGGTATGCCGGAGGTGAGTTAGTCCGGCTGCTGCTCGGCCATCCGAACGTCACGATCAAGCAGGTGACGAGTGAGCGGCAGGCGGGTAAATTCGTCCGCAGTATGCACCCGAACCTGCGTGGCCGCACCGACCTGACCTTCTCCCCGATGGAATCGCTCGAAACCGTCGATGTCCTCTTTCTCTGCACCCCGCATGGCGTGACGATGGGGAAGATCGACCAGTTTCTTGACAAGGCGAATGTCATCATCGACCTCTCCGCCGATTTCCGCCTCCGCAACGCCGCTGACTACCCGATGTGGTATGGCCACCCGCACACGAAACCGGCACTCCTCGATGAGTTCGTCTACGGCATGGTGGAACTGCATCGTGAGGAAATCCGTGAGGCACGCTACATCGCCTCGCCCGGTTGCAACGCGACTGCGGCCATCCTCGGTCTCTATCCCCTCGCCAAAGCGGGCGTCCTCGACCCCGCGATGCCGGTCGTGATCGAATCCAAGACGGGCTCGTCGGGTGCCGGTGGCGAGAGCGGCCTGGCCTCGCACCATCCGGAGCGCTCCGGCGTCATTCGCTCGTTCAAGCCGACCGGGCACCGGCACAGCGCAGAGGTAATTCAAGAACTCTCGGTCGAGGGGCGGGTGCCGCAGATCGCCATGTCGGTGACGAGTGTCGAGGCAGTGCGCGGTATCCTGACGACGAGCCATGCCTTCCTGAAGGAGCCCCTTGAGGATAAGGACCTCTGGAAGATCTTCCGCAGCGCCTATCGCGGGGAACCGTTCATCCGCATCGTCAAAGAGGCGAGCGGCATCCACCGTAACCCGGAGCCGAAAATCCTCACCGGCTCGAACTACTGCGATGTCGGTTTCGAGCGCGACCCGCATTCTAAGCGCGTCGTCGTGCTCGCCGCAATCGATAACTTGATGAAGGGTGCCTCCGGTCAGGCCGTCCATGCGATGAATATCCGCTGCGGCTTCCCGGAAACCACCGCCCTCGAATTCGCGGGCCTGCATCCTGTGTAATCAGTAGTCAGTAGACAGTAGACAGCAGGTAGTGAATCCGGTTCCCCTCTGGCTACTGACTACTGACTACTGTCTACTCCCAAGGGGGTATCTCATGCTGGTGATCAAATTGGGCGGGAGTCGGGGGATCGATACCGAGGCGTTTGTGAGCGATCTCGCGGCGGTCGTGCGCGATGGGGAACAGGTGGTCTTCGTGCATGGTGGCAACAAGGAATTGGACGACCTCTGCGAGCGACTCGGTATCCCCGTTCGCCAGGTGACGAGCGCGACCGGGCAAGTGAGCCGCTTCACGGATGCTGAGACGATGGATGCTTTCCTGATGGCCTATGCGGGGCGCATCAATAAGCGCCTGGTCGAGAAGTTGCAGGCGCTCGGCGTCAATGCGGTCGGCCTGACGGCGATGGATGGGCGGATCGCTTCCGGGCGGCGCAAGGCAGCGATCCGCATCGTCGAGGAGGGCAAACCGAAGATGCTGCACGGTGACTTCGCAGGCTCGATCGACACGATTGATCCCACCTTGCCCCGGCTGCTCGTGGAGAACGGCTATCTGCCCGTCCTCACGCCGCCCGCCGTCAGTACGGAGGGGGAAGCGATCAATGTCGATGGCGACAAACTGGCGATGGAACTCGCCGTCGCGCTCGGCGCGGACGCTTTGCTCATCTTCTCGAACACGCCCGGCCTGCTCGCCGATGTCAACGACGAGCACAGTCTCGTGCGTCATATCCCGTTTGCGGGAGAAACGGACGCAGAGGCGATGGCGATGGCGCAGGGGAGAATGAAGAAGAAAGTCCTCTCCGCCTTTAGCGCCCTCAAAGGCGGCGTCGGGCGCGTCGTCTTTGCCGATGCGCGCGTCACGGAACCCGTCCAGCGCGCCCTGCGTGGCGAGGGAACCGTCATCGCACCCGCTGTATTGGAGCGTACCTAACCCCCTGACCCCCTTCCCTAAAAGGAAGGGGGAGCCAGAGGGGGAAGCCCAATACTGAGATCGAGTTCCCCTTCCCTTTAGGGAGGGGGTCAGGGGGTAGGAGAACATCAATGGCGACGACACTGACGACCGATCAGACGATGGACATTGCGGCGATCCGCGCGGTGGAAAATGCGGACCTCGTGCCGCTCTATGCGAAGCGCGATGTGGCCCTGGTGCGCGGGGCGGGGACGACGCTCTGGGACTCCGACGGCAAGGAATATCTCGACTGCATGAGTGCCTATGGCACGGCGATTCTCGGGCACGCGCACCCGGCGGTGACGGAGGCCATCGTGCGGCAGGCGGCGACGCTGACTACCTGCCACCAGTCCTTCTACAACGATCAGCGCGCCCGCTATCTGGAACTGCTGATGCAGCACACACCACCGGGCATCACGCGCGCCTTCTTCTGCAACAGCGGCACGGAGAGTGTCGAAGCGGCACTGAAATTCGCCCGCGCGGTGACGGGGCGGCAGCATCTCGTCGCCACCCGACGTGCCTATCACGGGCGCACGATGGGCTCGCTCGCCGTGACAGGTGACAACAAGTACCGGGAAGCGTACGCGCCGATGTACGGCACGGTGACGCATGTGAACTTCGGCGATCCGGATTCGCTCGCCGCGATCACCGACGAGACCGCCGCCCTGATTGTCGAACCGATCCAGGGCGAGGGCGGCATCAACCCGGCACCGGATGGCTACCTGAAGGCCGCGCGCGAAGCCTGCGATGCGCACGGCGCGCTGCTCATTTTCGATGAGGTGCAGACCGCATTCCGGACGGGTGTGGTCTTCCGCGCGACCGCAGAGGGGGTGACGCCGGACCTGCTCGCCATCTCCAAGGCAATCGCCAATGGCATCCCGATGGGGATGACGCTGATGACGGAGGCGGTTGCAGCGCAGGTGCCGCCCGGCACGCACGGTAACACCTTCGGCGCCAATCCCTTCGTCTGTGCGGTGGCCCACGCGACGCTCTCGACGATTCTCGCGGAGGGGTTACTGGCGCAGAGCAAGGACGTCGGCGATCACTTCATCGGCGCACTCCGCGCCCTTAACCACCCGATGATCCGCGATGTGCGCGGGCGTGGCTTGATGATCGGTGTCGAGTTGAAGACGAAGGTCACACCCGTCCTGCGCAAGTTGCAGGAGGGCGGCGTCCTCGCGCTTCCGGCGGGCGGCTTGATTATCCGCTTCCTGCCGCCGCTCATTCTCACCAAGGACGAAGCGGATCGCGCCGTCTCCGGCCTCGCCACCGCTCTCGGCTAAGGATCGAGGGCGAAACCGGGGATGAACCGTAGCGACAGAGAGACCGCGTGGCCCGGACCTCTCTGATCAACCCACGGTCAGAGTGATGTCGCTCGCGCTGCCGGAGAATTCGATATCGTAGCGCCCGGAGGCGTCCTCGTAGCCGGGACTTTGCAGCTGCACGTCGCGGCCCACGGCATCGAAGCTCTGATCGTCGAACCTCAGTTGGGAGGCCCACCCCGTGAGGCGAACGCGGGCGGCGACGCCTGCGGGACGCCGAACGACGACCTGCGATGCCCCGCCCGCGATCCGCACCGGGATCGTGCCGGCGGGTTCGGGGAGTTCCACCCGGATCATGCTGGCCCCCCCCCGGATCGCCAGCCCGGAGAGGGCGAGGCCGCCCAGTTCCGCAGTGATCTCCGAGGCCCCGCCCCGGATCTCGATCCCCCACGGGACGGTGGCGCTCAGCGCAATCTCCGCCGTGCGGTCGCGCCAAGCGAGGAGTCGCAGCCGCCGCGGATAGCGGACCGTGACCGTCCCTCCCTCCGCCTTCACCTCCGGTGCCGACCCCTTGAAGCGCGCCCGATAGAGCGCGTCCATGTCTGCATCCGCGCGCAGAGTGAGCCGGGAGGCCCCGGAGGAGAAGACCAGTTGTCCGCTTCCCACGTCTCCCAGCGGGGCTGAGAAGTCCTCGCTCCCACTCCCTGGCGCTCCCCGCAGGCGGGCGATCTCCTCCCCGGACACCGCGTTCGCGCGCGTGACGAACTCGCGCAGTACGGCGATCTGCGCGTCGTCGTAGTGCGAGGCCATCTCGTCCCATCCCCGCGCGACGGAAGCGAAGATTGCGCCAATCTCCCGCGTCGCGTCTCCATCCTCGGCGAGCCGGACGATCACCCGGCGGCCGTCGGCAGGGTCTCGCTCCCGGCGCACGAGTCCGGCCGTTTCCAGCCGGTCGAGCATCTGCGTGATCGCCCCGGTCGTCAGCCCCGTGAACTCGGCGAGCCGCCCGGCGGTCGTCGGCCCCCCGGCGTCCAGGATGTCGACGACCTGCACGTCCGCAGCGGTCATCCCGGCCCGGCCCGCCGCCGCCCGGAAGAAGGATGCGCCGAGCCCGGTAAACTGCCGGACTTCCCGCACGAGCCCCGAAAGCAACTCCTCGCGTGTTTCTCGCACATCTCTTGACAACCTTCCACCTCCATGTTATCTTCGTGACTAAGGTGATTATTTGCAATCGACTTAGTAGCCGAGTGAAATCCAGTATAGCATGGCTGTGGAGAGGAGAGGAAGACCGTGGCAGGTACCGTGAGTCCATACCCAGACTATCGTAGGCAACGCACCGTCCACCAGGTTTCGGCAGGAGGGAGCATGGCGACATCACAACCGGCGATCGCGGCGACCGGGCTGCGCAAGTCGTTCGGTGACCACGTCGTCCTTGACGGCATTGATCTGAACGTTCCTGAAGGGATCGTCTTCGCGCTGCTCGGCCCCAACGGTGCCGGCAAGACCACCACGGTGCAGATCCTCTCGACGCTCTTCGCCCCCGACGATGGCGAGGTGCGCGTCGCGGGCCACGACCTCGCCCGAGAGCCCGATGCGGTACGCGCCGCGATCGGCGTCACCGGCCAGTTCTCGGCGGTGGACAACCTGCTCACCGGCGAGGAGAACCTGATCTTGATGGCGGACCTGCATCACCTGGGCCGCGATGAAGGACGGCGTCGCGCCGCCGCGCTGCTCGACCGATTCGATCTGGTCGAGGCGGCCAAGAAGACGCCCGCCACCTATTCTGGTGGCATGCGGCGGCGTCTCGACCTCGCGATGACGCTGGTCGGCGACCCGCGCATCATTTTCCTCGACGAGCCGACCACCGGCCTCGACCCGCGCGGCCGCCACACGATGTGGCAGATCATCCGCGACCTCGTGGCCGACGGGATTACGATCTTCCTGACGACGCAGTATCTGGATGAGGCAGACCAACTCGCCGACCGGATCGCGGTGCTCGATCGGGGGAAGCTGGTCGCGGAGGGGACCGCGGACGAGCTCAAACGCCGCATCCCCGGCGGTCACATCCGCCTGCAATTCGCCGACAGCGCCGCACTCGAATCGGCCGCCCGCACCCTGGGCGAGGTGATCGCGCGACGATGATGCGCTCACGCTCCAGGTTCCGACCGACGGCAGCGTCCGGTCATTGCGGGCCCTGCTCGACCGGCTCGACGACGGAGCGATCGCGGTCGACGAGTTTGTCGGTCCACACCCCCGATCTCGATGATGTCTTCTTCGCCCTCACCGGCCACCCCAACACCGAGAAAGGCAGTGTGCGATGAGTACCCTCTCCTATGCCCTGCGCGATTCGGCGACGATGCTGCGGCGCAGCCTGCGACACATGCTGCGCAACCTGTCGTTGACCCTGTTCGTGATCGGCATCCCCGTCGTCATCCTGCTGCTGTTCGTCTACGTCTTCGGCGGCACGTTGGGCGCCGGGCTCGGCGGCGTGTCGAGCGGCCGCGCCGCGTACATCAACTACGTCGCGCCCGCCATCCTCCTCATGACCGTGGCTAGCGGGTGCAGGGAACGGCGATATCGGTCGCCATGGACATGAACGAAGGCATCATCGCCCGCTTCCGCACCATGGCGATCTCCCGCGCCTCGGTGCTGACCGGCCAGGTTCTCGGCAGCCTGATCCGGACGATGCTCAGCATCGCCCTCGTCATCGCTGTCGCGCTGCTCATCGGCTTCCGGCCCACCGCCGGCCCACTCGCCTGGATCGCGGCGATCGGCGTCATCGCGCTGTTCACCTTCGCGCTCATCTGGCTGTCGGTCGCCCTCGGTTTGGTAGCCAAAAGCGTTGAGACCGCCAGCAACACCCCCATGTTTCTGATGCTCCTGCCGTTCTTCAGCAGCGCATTCGTCCCCACGGATTCGTTGCCAATCGGCCTGCGCCAGTTCGCCGAGTACCAGCCCTTCACCCCCGTCATCGAGACGCTGCGGGGGCTGCTGATGGGCACCCCGATCGGCAATAGCGCCTACGGCGCGATTGCGTGGTGCGTCGGCATCACGCTGGTTGGCTATCTCTGGGCGCGCGCATTGTTCAACCGTGAACCCGTACGGTAGCTGGGCTTCGCTCGGCGCAGCGACGAAGGCTCGGCCTGCCAGCCGCACACGATGCGCTACGTATCACATGACGCGGACTGAATCGTTTTCCTCCCCGGCGCTCCGTTCATCGGGCGTTCACATATCGTTCATCGTGGCATGATCTCTTACATACTGGCCTCTCACGCCAGAGCCGCACACTGACCCTCGGGCTTCGCAACCGCACCACGACGGCAAAGTACGCGAAGCGAACGGGGGAGCAGCAGCGATATGATCGAAGTACGCAACGTCCGCAAGGTCTATCCGAATGGCCACGAGGCGCTCAAGGACATCTCGTTCACGATTCCGGCGGGGCAGATGGTCGCGATCATCGGGCGGAGCGGCGCGGGGAAATCGACGCTGCTGCGCTGCCTGAATGGCATTGTCCCGGTCACGAGCGGGCAGATCGCGATCAACGATGTCGGTATCACGGAAGCGACGCCGCGCGAGCAGGATGGTCGCCCGGCGGCGGATCGGCTTCGTCTATCAGGAATACAACCTCGTCGAGCGTTCGACTGCGTTCCGCAATGTCATCTCCGGTCGGCTCGGGCAGATGTCGCCGTGGCTCTCCGCGCTTCGGCGATTTCCCCCGCGCGGACCGCGAGCGCGCGCTCGTCTGCCTTGATCGCGTCCAGTTGCTGCACAAAGCGGAGCAGCGCGCGGATCGTCTCTCCGGCGGCGAGAAGCAGCGCGTCTCCATTGCCCGCGCGCTCGCGCAGGAGCCGTGGGTGATCCTCGCGGACGAGCCCGTCGCCAGCCTCGACCCGACGCTTGCCCATGAGGTGATGGGCTTTCTCCGCGACGCGGCGACCGAGGAGCGGCATCCCGGTGCTCGTCAATATCCATGATGTGACGCTCGCGCAGGAGTACGCCGACCGGATGATCGGCATCGCCGAGGGCAGGGTCGAGTTCGATGGCGCCGCCGGCGGATCTGACCGCCGGCGATCCAGCGCCGCATCTATCGCCGCGATGCGGCCTCGCCGTGCGGCGATGGCGACGCGGCGCGAGCGACCGCATGCGCGCACTCTCTGCGCACAAAGGAGGTGTCCGTTGGCGACGCCATCCCTTAGCGTTGCCCGATTATATCCAGGAGAATCCGCTTCGCGAGCGGCAAACCACGCATCGGCTTGCGCGGGACGCTCGTCACGGTCGGCCTCATCGTCATCGTTGGCTGGGCATGGCGCGGGACGCAAGTCAGCCCCACGGAACTGGCGACGAACATCCCGAATATGGTCGACTTCGTCCGCCGCCTCTTCCCGCCGGACTGGAATTTCTTCCTCAATCGCGATCAGACCATCGATCCGACCATTGCCACGATGCAACTCGCGATCACGGGTACGGCGATCGCGGTCATCTTCGCCTTCCCGCTCTGCCTGCTCGCCGCACGAAACCTCGCGCATCCGGTCGTCTATCAAGTGATGCGCGCGGTGCTCAATGTGGTCCGTTCCATCCCGGAACTCGTCTGGGCGCTGATCTTCGTGTCGGCGGTCGGGCTCGGCACCTTCGCGGGCACGCTCGCGCTCGTCGCGGGGTCGGTCGGCAGCCTCTCGAAGGTCTTCGCGGAATCTATCGAGGCGATCAACCCGAGACCCGTCGAGGCGATGAGTGCGGTCGGCGCGACGCAGGTGCAGACGATCTCCTTCGGCGTCATCCCGCAGGCGCTGCCGAACATGGTCTCCTACATGCTCCTCTACTGGGAGCACAACATCCGCGCCTCGTTCATCGTCGGTGCGGTCGGTGGTGGCGGCCTCGGCTTTCAGATCACCACCGAACTCAATCTCTTCAAATATCATCAGTTCCTCGTCCACATCATCATCATCATCGTCCTCGTGACGGTCGCGGACCGCATCAGCGCGACCGGGTGCGGAAGCGCCTGGTCTAACGGGGACACGCGGACTTCGCGCGCGTGTGATGTGCTGGCAGACGGAATGGGGGATCATGACCAGATGGAACTGCGTACGAATGGGCGACTCACACGGCGACTGTTCCTTGGTGGGGCGGCAGGGACCGCGCTGACCGCGATTCTCGCCGCCTGCGGTGGCTCCGCCGCCACGGACACGCCCGAAGCCGCGCCTCCGACGACCGCTCCGGCGGCAGCAACAACCGCACCCGCAGCGGCGACCACTGCCCCTGCGGCCGCAGCGACGACCGCGCCCGCCGTAGCGACGACTGCCCCGACCGCCGCCGCTACCCAGGCACCCGCTGCGACGAGCACGACCGCAGCGAGCGCCACGACCGCATCCGGGAGCGCGCGGCGGGCACACCAGCGGCGGCAGCGTCGACGCCAACCATTGTCCCGGTTGCCACGGGCGCCAGCGGCCTTGCGGAAGCGACGGCGGCGGGCACGGCAGTCGGCGTGAAGCCGCCGGACCTGACGGGCAAATTGAGCTTGAAGAAGGTCAATTTCGCCTTCATCCCGGCTGACGACGCGGCGAAGACGCTCAGTGACAACAAGGATTTGCTCGCGTACATGAAGCAGGCGCTCGGTGTCGAGTTCGTCGGTACCGTCGGCACCTCCTATACCGCCGTCATCGAGGCGATGCGCGCGAAGAAGGTCGAACTCGCCTTCTATGGGCCGTTCTCGTACATCCTCGCGCACCAGGAGGCAAACGCTGCAGTGCGTCGTGCAGGGCGAAGACAAGGACGGCAAACTGGCCACCTACACCAGCCTGATCATCACGACTGCGGACAGCCCCCTGAACTCCCTTGCCGACATCAAGGGCAAGACCTTCTCGTTCGTCGATCCGGCCTCCACATCGGGTCACCTCGTGCCCGTCCTACACCCTACTCACAAAGGCGAATCTCAAGGAGACGGACTACAAGCCGAACTACGCCGGTTCGCACCCCGCGTCCTATCAGGCAGTCGTCAACAAGAAGGTCGAGGCGGGGGCCATCGCCAGCGATATCTTCATGCAGGGCATCGTGGCGGGAACGATCGACAAGAGTAAGGTAAAAATCCTCGATACCTCCTTCCCGATTCCCGGTAGCCCCGTCGCGATTCGTGGCGATCTCGCGCAGACGGACATCGACCTTCTTCAGCAGGTGCTCCTCTCCGTCAATGACCAGCCGAAGGAGAGCCCCCTCTTCATGAAATTCGTCACGAGTGGTGCCTTCGGTGTCGGAACGGTCAAACTCCGCAAGGGCGACGATTCCCTGTACGACGAACTACGCAAAATCCCACCCGCCATCGGCATCGACATCAAGACCCTCAAATAATCGGTGCAACGGCATTGCTACTGGCGAGAAAAGTCCGTAGCATAAGGAACGATTGCAGAACCGCGTTGCTCCCCTCTCCATCGCCGTAAAACTACACCTACCGTCGATCTCAAGGCGATGGAGAGGGGTCGGGGGCTCCGTACGTGAGGAATAAGCGGGGAGTCACGCGTGCCTGAGATTTCGGAGTTCGTGCTCGGAATGAACCCGGTTATCCGGCAGACGGAGCAGCCCATTGACACCGCCACGAAGCCGCTCGCGCGGTATCTGACTCTTGCCCTCAACGTCCCCGTGCGGATCGTCGTTGAATCGGACTACGATGCACTCATCCACGCGATGCGCGAGCGAGAAATCGACGCGGCGTTGTTCGGTGAGTATGCCTTTTACATCGCGCAACTGGAGGCGGGCGCGGAAGCGCTGGCCGTCAGTGTCCTGACCGGCTCCGATGAGGCGGCCACCTACCAGAGCGTCATCATCACCCGCACCGATTCCCCGATTCACGCGCTCGAAGATTTGCGCGGGGAGACGGTCGGCTTCGTGGATCGGAGTTCGACCGCCGGATACCTGATTCCGCGCCGGATGCTGCGCGAAGCGGGCCTCGACCCAGATACGGAGATCACCGCGCGATTCTTCACCTCGCACCCCGCAGTTGCGGCGGCGGTGCGGGCGGGCGAGGTGCCGGTGGGTGCCTTGCATAGTGCCCAGTTTGCCCGTGCCGCTACTGAGGACGGCACCGGGCGGCTCCGTATCATCGCCATGTCCCCGCCGATCCCCAAAGGGCCGTTCGCGGTCCGGCGCGGCCTCGACCGCGAGGTCCGGCAGCGCCTGCTTCAGGCGCTCCTCGCCATCCACAATGACGCACCGGACGCCGCGCAGTTGATCCTCTCCCCCGGCACCCATTGGCGGCCGACCTCGAATCGCCATGTCACGCTCAAGACGGTGGCCGCGCTCTCGGGCGTCTCGTATGGGACGGTGTCGCGCGTGATTAACGGGCGGGCGCATGTCGCGCCGGAGACGCAGGCGCGGGTGATGAGCATTGTGCAGGATTTGGGCTACCGGCCCAATGCCGCCGCAGTCAGCCTGATTGCGAACCGCTCGGACCTCATCGGTTTCGTTGCCCCCGATCTCGATGATCCCATCGTCGCGCAGTACATGGTGGGGCTTCAGCGCACCCTCGATGAGGCGGGGATGCAGGCCGTCCTCTGCCCCGTCGCGCACGACCGTGACCGCGAGGCGGACGTACTCGCGCTCCTCGATGATGGCCGGTTCGGCGGCCTCGTCCTGACGGCATGGAGCCGAGAAACGCCCGCAGTAAGCACCCTGGCAGCGGCGGGGCGCGCGCTCGTCATCATTGGCGTCACCGCCGCGAGCGCGCCGATTGCGGCAGTCGCCCCGAGTGATGATGCCCTCGTCGCGGCGGCGGTCTCCCATCTCCGCGCGGAGGGCCACACCGCGATTGCGGCGATTGTTGCCGTCGGGTTGCATCGGACGATCGAGCGCGCGCTCGCGGCGGCTTCGGATGATCCCTCCCATGTCTCTGACGTGATCGGCGATGCCGTCACCCAGGGGCGTGACCTCACACGGGCATTGTTGCGGGACGCGACCTGGCGACCGACGGCGATCATCTGTGGCAGCGAGCAGATCGCAATGGGTGCGCTGCAAGCGGCGGCGGCGGTCGGTGTTGCCGTGCCGGAGGCCTTGAGCATTGTCGCCCTCAATGAAAGCTGGCTGGCTGCCGCCACGACGCCAACGCTGACGACGATTGCCAGTGATCCGGCAGTGCTCGGTGAGCAGGCCGCGCAACTCCTGATCGAGCAGATCCGCGGCGGCGAGCGGATCGTTGAGCGTCAGGCGCTGCCACCGCCGGTCGTCACGCGGCGCGCATCGAGCGGCCCACGCACGTAACGATCATCAAATGTTCACAGAAACCTGCTTGCGTTGGCGGCGTGTAAACGTTTACAATAATCATGATGAGACGCACGGATGCACCACAGGAGGGGCTATGAGTGAGATTCGCGGTCGGGAAGCGCGGTTTGAGGCCATCGCCGTGACGCCTGCAGCAATCCTCACGCCGCTCGCGGATGCGGTGCTCGCGGAGGCCGAGGTGCGTATCATTCGTGGGCCGACGGTCGGGATGGTGATGTTGCAGGCGCGCGAGAGTGTCGAGGGCATCCGTTTCAATGTCGGGGAAGTGCTCGTCACCGAAGCGCTCGTGGCTATCGGCGCGCATCAGGGTTATGCGATGGTGCAGGGGATGGAGCGGGAGCAGGCGCTGGCGGGGGCGATCTGTGATGCCGCAGTGGAAGCGACGCACGCTCTGACGCCGCGCATCCTCGCCGCACTAGCCGAAGGCGAAGCGCGGGCTGACGCCGCGCACCGAGCCGCATGGGCGAAGGTCGCGAGTACCCGCGTCGCCTTCGACGAGATGTAGGGGGATGCCGATGACACCGATCCTCCCGCCGCGCCGGTACTCGCCGCGCAACAGACCTTTCGCCTCCTCCTCAACGCGATGGCGCGACCGGGCACGGTCCATCAACTGCCGATGCCGATCACTGCGGGCGATGCGCCGGAATTCGCGGTCTGTTTCGCCCTCCTCGATTATGAGGTCTCCTATGCCATCGCCAATCCCGGCACCCGGTCGCCTGCGGAGTGTAACGCCCTCGCTGAGCGGATCGCATTGGAGACCAGGTGCCAACAGGTGCCGCTCGGGGAGGCGGCGTTTGTGCTCTCCTATGGCCCGCTTCCGGAGAATGCATGGGCGGAAATTCGGCGTGGCACGCTCGCCTTTCCCGATCAGGGCGCAACGATCATCTACTGCATCGCATCGGTTGACGCCAGCGACGATGTGCGAGACGCGACGACGATGAGCCTGACCGGGCCAGGGATCGAGACGCAACAGATGTTCGCGATCGGCGGGCTCGGGCAAAGTGAGTGCGATGCCCGGAACCGCGCGAACAGTGACTATCCGATGGGTGTCGATCTGATCCTGCTGGACCCGCGCGGGCATCTCGTCGTGCCTCCCCCGTTCATCGCAGATCACCGCGCAATCTGACGCGGAAAAGGAGGCATAGCAATGGGGTACGTCGCGGTCAAAGGCGGGATGGAGGCGATCGAGGCTGCCGAAGCGTTCGTGCAGGAGCCGCAGACCCGCCGGACGTGCCACCGCTCACGGTCGCGCCAGATCCTCGCGCAGCAGCGCGCTATCGTCGATCAAGCGATGGGTGAGGGGAGCCTCTACGCCCCCGAGCTCGCCGCGCTCGCCGTCAAGCAGGCCGAGGGCGACACGATGGAGGCGGCTTTTCTGCTGCGCGCCTTCCGCTCCACCTTGCCCCGGCTCGGCGACACGCTGCCCGCCGATGCCGGCGAGATGCGCATTCGCCGCCGCGTCTCCTCGACCTTCAAGGACATTCCCGGTGGTCAGGTGCTTGGGCGGACGCGCGATTACACCCAACGGTTGCTCGATTTCTCCTTGATGGATGGGCGCGCGGGCCACCCCGCAACCTAGCGGGCGCCGGGAGGAAGGCGCGACCGTGCCGTCGTCGCGCTTCCCGCCACCGCCCACTTTCCCGAAGGTCTCGTCCTGGTTGCGGGCGGACGGGTCTGTTGCCGCCATTGCCCGAGACGCCGCCGGAAGCGCGAGCCATTCGATGTCACGCGGAACTCGCTCGCCTATCCCTTCCCCCGCTCCGCCCGCTTGCAAACGATCGCGCGCGGCGAAACGGGCGCGATGGTCGGCTTCGCCTATTCGTCGCTTCGCGGGCGGGGTTTTCACCCGATCCCCGGTGATCTGCGCGTCGGTGAGTTGCCCTTCCGCATCGCGCATCCCCTTGACGGGTAATCCGGTCCGCGTCGGTGAAGTGACGGTGACGGAAGTGGAGATGATCAACAAGACGGGCGAGCAGGAGCACGGCAAGGCGGGCGGGATGGACGGCACCATTCTCGATGGCCTACGGCCTCGTCTTCGGGCAGAACGAGCGCAAGGCGATCGCGATGTCCGATCCTCGACGGCCTGCTGATGGAGCGGAGCGACCGCCTCCCGGTCCACAACCCGGAGTTCGTGCTCTACCACATCGACGGCATCGAGGCGCAAGGGTTCGTCGAGCACCTGAAACTGCCGCACTACGTGACCTTCCAGATCGTCGCTCGATAAGATGCGCTACTTCCAGAACCTCCACCTCGCCCGACAGGAGGAAGCCCGTGCCCGCCCTCGCTGATCTCGTGCCGGAGACGCAGCCCTACAACTACGCCTTTCTCGATGAGCAGTCGAAGCGCGAGATTCGCCGTGCGCTGCTCAAGGCGGTCGCGATCCCCGGCTATCAGGTGCCGTTCGGCTCGCGCGAGTTGCCGATCGCGCGCGGCTGGGGCACCGGCGGTATTCAGGTGACGCTCTCCTGCATCGGCCCCGGCGATGCGCTGAAGGTGATCGACCAGGGGACGGATGCGGGCGTCAACGCGCTCAATATCCGCCGCCTCGTCGAGCGGACGACGGGCCTGCCGACGACGACCGATACCGAGGCGGCGACGATCATCCAGACCCGCCACCGCATCCCCGAGCAGCCGCTGCGCGCGGATCAGATGATCGTCTTCCAGGTGCCATTTCCCGAGCCGCTGCGCACCGTCGAGCCGAGCGAGGCGAAGACGCGCGAGATGCACGCGGAGGAAGACTACGCGCGGATGTGGGTCGCGCTCTACGAGGATGTCGTTCATGCCGGGCGCGATCACGAAGACCTCCTCGTACCCGGCGATGGTCAATCAGCGGCACATCTTCAGCCCGAGCCCGATCCCCCGCTGGGACCTGCCGAAGCTGCATCGCGCGCCCTTCCTCTCGCTCTTCGGCGCAGGGCGCGAGAAGCGCGTCTACGCCGTGCCGCCCTACACCGATGTCGTGCCGCTCGATTTCGATGACCATCCGTTCGCGATCGAGGATATGGACGGCCGCGTCTGCGCGCGCTGCGGCGCGACGGGTGTCTACATGGATGAACTGATCCAGGACGATGGCAGCGCGCCTCTATCGCTGCTCCGACACCGCATACTGCGACGCGTTGCTCGACGCCCGCGAGCGCGGCGACGACGCGCGCGTCGCACGGCTGAAGGCGGTCGCGCGATGACCGCGACGATGCAGCACGCCGACACGACCGCGATGGCCGAGCCGACTGCTCGCCGTGCATGGTCTCACCAAGATCTACGGATATTCTGCCCCGGATGCCGGCTCGATCACGCGGACGGGCCCGGACGCTCGGAACGAATGTCGATCCGAAACGGGCGCGGTCGTCGCCTGTGCCGATGTCTCGTTCGATCTGCTATGCCGGGGAAGTGCTCGGCATCGTCGGCGAGTCCGGCTCCGGGCAAGAGTACCGTCCTCGGCTGCCTCTATCAGGATATCGTGCCGACCGCAGGCGCGGCGTATTTCGCGGCGTTCGATGACGGCGGGCGCGACATCTTCGACCGCGAACGGCCAGGAGCGGCGGCGGCTGCGCGCCTTCGACATGGGCATCGTCTATCAGGATGCGCGCAAGGGGCTACGGCTCACGATCTAGTGCGGGCGGCAATGTGGCGGAGCGGCTTGCTAGCGGTCGAGTGGCGGCGCGTGGCGGCGATTCGCGAGCGGGCGAGCGATCTGCTCCCGCGGACCGAGCTGCCGCTCGACCGCATGGACGATCTGCCCGCACAGTTCTCCGGCGGGATGCAGCAGCGCGTGCAGATCGCCAAGGCGCTCGCCAATGAGCCGCGCCTGCTCCTCCTCGATGAGATGACGACGGGTCTCGATCTCTCCGTGCAAGCGGGCGTGGTCGACCTCGTGCGCGATATTCAGCAGCAGTCCGGCCTCGCGATGATCGTCGTGTCGCACGATCTGAGTGTCATCCGGCTGCTGGCCGGGCGGACGCTCGTGATGCGGCAGGGGCGCGTCGTCGAGGCGGGCCTGACCGACCAGATTCTTGAAGACCCGCAGCACCCATACACGCAACTGCTCGTCAGTTCGATGAATGGCTAACGCGGCGAGGCGTAGCGCGCGGAGGGCAGATGAAACCGGATCGTGATGAGAAACGACCGCTCATGCGGATCGAGGAACTAACGAAAGCAGTTCACGCTGCATGTGCTGCATGGCAAGCGCGTTCCTGCCTTCCATGATGTCTCGTTCGCGGTGCCGCGGGGCAAGATCACCGCCGTGATCGGCCCGAGCGGCAGCGGCAAGTCCTCGCTGCTGAAGTGCATGTACCGCACCTATCTGCCGACACGTGGACGGATGCTCCTCGACACGCGCGGAGGCACGGTGGACCTCGCGACGGCGGACGATCATACGATCCTCGCGCTCCGCAAGCGCACGATCGGCTACGTGTCGCAGTTCCTCAAAGCGCCGCCGCGCGTCACCGCCGCTCGAAGTCGTCGCGCGCCCGCTGATCGAGCGCGGTGTGCCGCGTGCGGCGGCGCTCTGCCGAGGCGACGGAGATGCTTGCCCGCCTGCATCTGCCGCGCGACCTCTTCGATGCGTATCCCGCGCTCTTCTCCGGCGGCGAGCAACAGCGCGTCAATATCGCGCGTGCGCTCGTCGCCCGTTCCGACCTCCTTCTGCTCGATGAGCCGACCAGCGCGCTCGACCGCGTCAACCTCGGACGCGGGTGACGCTCCTTGAGCGAGGCGCGCGCGGCGGGGCACGACGATTCGTCGGCGTCTTCCACGATTACGCGGTCGTCGAGGCGCTCGCAGATCGTCGTCGTCGCGATGGAGGACGGCACGGTGCGGAGCGTCGGGCCGTGGGCGAGCGTCCCGCCGGAATATCGCGCCGATGAGCCGCATGCGGCATAAGGGGCGATCAATGCGACAGGAGAGCGAACGAGGCGACGGGCGGCGATTGATCCTCAGCGGTGGCACGGTCGATCACCCCGGATGCCGTGCTTGCCGGTGGCAGCATCATCATCGAGGGGGAGCAGATCGTGGCGGTCTCTTCTCACGCCTATGCCGCAGGTAGCACGGCGCGCGAAACGATTCTCGATATGACGGGCCGCATCGTTCTGCCGGGGATCATCTGCCTGCACAATGACGGCCTGGAGCGGGCAATCAATCCCCGGCCCGAATGCCAACTTTCCGCGCGATTTCGCGCTCCTTACCTATGATCGCGCGCTGGCGAGCGCGGGTATCACGACACAGTTTCACGCCGTCTCCTTTCTGACGCTGGCGGCGAAACAACGCAGCGTCGCCGGTGCGGTCGGCATGAGCCACGATATTCACGCCTTCGCAGCTTCCGGTCATGGCTCGCTCGATCATTACGTGCTCTTTCGCTGCGATGTTCGCCAACCGGACTCGCTCGATACAATCCTCGCCTGCATCGACGATGCGCCCGTGCGTCTCGTCTCGATGAATGATCATGTGCCGGGGCAGGGGCAGTATCGCAATATCGGCAAGTATCTCGAACAGATCAAGCCATACCTGCCCGCGACGATGGCGACGGACGATGCCGGCATGGCTGCCTGGCTCGCGGAGCGAGAGCAATTCAAGAACGATACCGAGCATACCGTGGAGTGGATGTATAACCGCCTCGCGCTCGAAGCGCGGACACGCGGCTTCTCGCTCGTCTCGCACGACGACGATAGTGCGGAGAAGGTCGGAGATCATGCACGGCCTTGGCTGCCGGATGGCGGAATTTCCTGTCGCCATCGAGGCCGCCGAGCGGGCGCGCGATCTCGGCATGCACGTCTCCGTCGGCGCGCCGAATGTCGTGCGCGGGGGATCGCTCACCGGCAATGCGAGCGCGATGGAACTCGCCTCGCGGGGCCTCGTGGACATCCTGATTGCGGACTATCACGCCCCCTCGATGCTCCACGCCGCACTCTTGCTGGCGGAGCGCGGCATCGCGACGCTACCGGAAGCGGTCGCGATGATTTCCGCCAACGCCGCCAACGCCGCCGCCCTCCATGACCGTGGGGCACTGACACCCGGCTTGCGCGCGGACGTGATCGTCGTTGATTACGTCGGTACGGTCCCGGTCGTCGTCCAGCATATCGTCGCGGGCGAGACGCAGTTCCAGATGCTCGGCAGCGGGCATCGCACGGTTGGACAAGCTGCGCTCTCGGTGTCGTCATAGCGGTCCGTTCGCGCTGATCCTGGCCCCACGCCCGGCCCCTCCCCCGCCATGCGGGGAGAGGGGTGACTCATCGCAACGTCTGTAGCGATGACTTACCGTGGCCGCTCCACATCAAGCTCCCCTCTCCCGCTTGCGGGGGAGGGGCCGGGCGTGGGGCATTCGCTCTCGCGGTCAGGTCGGCTCCGTGCCACCGGGCACGAGCGGGCGTGGTGCTTCGGTCGCCGTGGCATCCATCGGCTGGCTCGGGGCGCGGGTCGGGTCTGCGGACGGTGCGGATTGCGGCGTGCTCTGCTTCGCCTGCGTGCCGTTCGTCAGGGCAGCCCACTTCGCGACGTAGGCTTGCACCGTCACGACGAGGGCGGCATGACTCCAGGTGAGCGGCGAGACGGAGAGGGGCGCGCCGCTATACGGATGCACCTGCTCCGCGAGCACGCCGCTTTCCAGCGTGTGATCCGTCACCCACTGGATGTGCTTCGCGGCAGTCGCCAGCTCCTCGACAGAGCGGGCGCTGGCGATGGCATAGTCCGCCATCCAGAGGGTGCAGATGAACCAGGGGTTGCCGGGGCAACTCGCGATGTCCTGCGAGACCTGATGATAGTAGTCGTTCTGGTAGCGTGCGAAGCCCCCGACGGTCGTTTTCACTTCCAACGCCTGCTGCACGGCATCCATCGTCGCGACGATGCGCGGGTCATGGGCGGAGAACATGCCGAAGATGACGAGGCCGACCATGCTCGCATCGAGGGTCGCGTCGCGCTCGACCGTGCCATCCTTCGTGACATTGACGAGCCGCACGAATCGCCCAAGCGAGGGATCGTACATATATTTGATCGTCGCGGCATGGATTTCGTCGGCCGCCCGCCGCCAACCGGCTGCGAGGTGTGCCTGCCCGAACGCCTCCGCGAAGTTCGCCGCCGCCCGCAACCCGGCCCAGACGGCGGCCACCGTCCATGCCATGATGCCGTGCCGCTCCTCCCAGAGATCGTACGAGGGCGCGGGCAACTTCGTATGCGGCTCGCGAAAGCGCACCATGAAATCCGCTGCTGAACGCACCAGCGGTCGGTAGAGCGGTGAGACGAACTCAACCTCCCGATACTGGCGGAAGTGTTCCCAGAGCGCGGCCACAACGAGGGCGGTCTCATCCTCCTGGATCGGCAGTTGCGGCGTGCCGTCCGGCGTGACGAAGGGATGCCAGGTCGAGCCCATCGAGCCGTCCGGGTTGTATTTGTGCAGCAGGTAGCCGTCGCGCGGGATAATCGAACCAACGAAGGTGAAGAACTTCCGCGCGATGTCGGCATAGCCCGCACGAATGAGCGCAGTTGCCACGAGCGCGCCGTCGCGCGGCCACATGTAGGTATAGGTATCGCGACCGAACTGGAGGATGTCCGCGTCACTGGCGGCGATGATTGCGCCGTTACTGGCGATGTTCGAGCGCAGAATGAGTAAACTGCGGTCGAAGGCGTGCCGTACGGAGTCCGGCAGGTCCGCGAATGCGCGTTGCTCCTTGCGGAGCCAGAGTTGCCAGTAATCGTGCGTGCGGCTCAGGTAGGTCTCCGGGTCGCGCTCGCGCATCCGGGTGTCGAGGTCCCCGACGACGCCAATCGATTCCCCGGCGGCGAGCCACCAATAACAGACGCGGCTCCGGCCATGCGGTGCGGCGATCTCGATGCCGCCGATGCCGTCAATCGAACCCTGCGCGACGGGGTTGCCGCCGAGTTGCCCGTCCTCCGCGTCACGCCACGTCCCTTCCTTGCCGTGGATCTCCTTTTCACCGATCGCCCATTGTCGCAGCCCGGTCTCATCGCCGACGCGCCCGTTGAGAAGGAAGTAGCGCCGCGCCTTGTAGAAGACGAGACCACCGGAGCGGGGATCGTAATAGCCGGTGTCGCCGACATTGTTGCCCCAGAGATGCGCGTCGAAGTGGAAGAAGAGCCGGACCGTCATATCCTGGTCGGTCATGTTCTCCGTGACGACCTTGCGGACATAGACATTGCGGTTGAAATCGACGACATCCTCGATGTGCAGCGTGATACCGAGGCCGTCGTGGTGCGCCCGCACATTCGAGACGAGCGTTTCGGTGCGATATTTGAGGGAGCGCTGCCAGCCGTCGCCATCCAACCACGCGAAGCGCGGGTTGGCGCCATCGGTGCTGGCGACCCAGACACCGAAGCGATTGAGCCGGCCATCGGTGTGATTCTCCTGGCCGACGAGGGGGAAGTAGACATCACGCAGTGTCCCGGTGCTGTCGAAATTGACGAGCAATGACCCATTTCCGACCGGCAGATCACGCGGCATCGTCAGGGCTCCTTTGCGTTCTTGCGACCGACCATATGTAACTTGATGACGTTCGTCCGGGCGTCAGTGATGCGAGCGGATGAACTGACGATAACGATCAGGTCCTTGTCGCGCAAGTGCCCCTCGGTAATCAAGGTCTGCTCGAAGGCGGCAATCGTCGCATCCGCCGTGCGCTGAAAGCGGGCGCGCAACGGCTGAAGCCCCCACCAGGGCGCGAGGCTATGGTAGACCGCACTCTCCTCGGTGAGTGCGAGGATCGGCATCGGTGGCCGGAGCGAGGAGACGAGCCGGGCGGTATAGCCGGAGTTCGTCATCACGACGAGCGCCTGCGCCCGCGTGTCACAGGCGAGCCGTACCGCCGCCTCCGCGATCGCCCGGGAGGCGGTCTGTCGTCCTCTGCCGGGCCGCGCGGGTCGGTCGGGGAGGGCGATTTCCGCCTGCGCCGCGATGCGCTGCATCATCCGTACCGCATCGACCGGATAAGCGCCAATCGCCGTCTCGCCGGAGAGCATCACCGCGTCCGTGCCATCGAGGATCGCATTGAAGACGTCCGATGCCTCGGCGCGGGTCGGCTGCGGGTTCGTCGTCATTGATTCAAGCATCTGCGTCGCGGTGATGACAAGTTTGCCGCGTTCGTTGGCGAGCCGGATGATCCGTTTCTGCGCGGAGGGCACGCGCTCCGGTGTCAGTTCCACCCCGAGATCGCCGCGCGCCACCATCACGCCATCCGCCGCATCGAGGATGCCGGGCAGATCATCGAGCGCTTCGGGCTTCTCGATCTTCGCGATCAGTGGGGTCGTCGCATTCAGCCGCTTCAGGGCGGCTCGTGCGAGCCGGACATCGTGCGCGGTTCGGACGAAGGAGAGGGCGACGTAATCGACGCCGAGTTCGACACCGAAGGCGAGGTCCGTGAGGTCCTTCTCCGTCAGCGCGGAGGATGAGACCTTGACGCCGGGGAGGTTGATGCCCTTGTGCTCCCGCAGCAGCCCGCCATGCACGACGGTTGTCACAACATCGCTGCCCTCGACCGCCGTCACACGCAGTTCCATCTGACCGTCATCGAGCAGAATCCGGTCGCCCGATGCGACATCGTCTGCGAGGTGGGGATAGGTCGTGCTGACGCGATCTGCCGTGCCGTCGATCACGTCGGTGGTGATGCGGAAGGTCGTGCCCGTACGCAGCGTCACCGGGGCACCACCCGTGAGTGTGCCGGTGCGAATCTTCGGTCCTTGCAGGTCCTGCATTACCGCGATGGGGCGATTGAGCGCAACCGCCAGCTTGCGCACCATCGCGCACTGCGTGGCGTGATCCTTGTGGGTGCCGTGCGAGAAGTTCAGCCGCACGACATCAACGCCCGCTTCGATCAGCGCGGTCAGGATCGTCTCGGTACTCGTCGCCGGGCCGAGTGTCGCGACGATCTTCGTCGCGCGGTGAGCATTCGGTGCGGCATCCGACGTGCCATCGATGCTGGCAGTCATGTGGTGGGTCCATCACCAAAGACGGACGCGACGACGGCCCGCGCGTGGGCGACGAGGCCATCGAAATCGCCCGCCTGCACCATCGCGCGCGGCATCAGGTCACTGCCGAGGCCGACGGACTGCGCGCCCGCCGCAAGGTATGCCGCCGCGTTCTCGCGCGTCACACCGCCGGTGACCATGAAGGGGATGTCCGGCAGGGGGCCGCGCAGGTGCTTGATGTAGGTTGGCCCGCCCAGCGATTCACCGGGAAAGAGCTTGACGTAGTCCGCGCCCGCCCGCGCGGCGGCGACGATTTCCGTGGGTGTCAAGCCGCCGATAGCGACCTGCGCGCCCGCTGCGTGGCCGATGCGCACCAGCGTTGGATCGCAAATCGGTGAGACGAGAAACCGCGCGCCCGCATCGAGTGCGTCTTTGGCCTGCTCCTCGGTCAATACCGTACCCGCGCCGACAACCACCGACGCGGGGAGCACGGCGATCGCTTCCCGGATGCTGGCGGCGGCGTTGGGAACGGTGAAGGTGATCTCAATCCCCCGGACTCCGGCGGCGGCCATCGCGCGCGCGGCGAACAGGGCGTCCTCGGGGCGCTCTGCGCGGATGACGGCAACGAGCCGCAGCGCGGCGGCGTCAATTGTGCGCTCAGACATCGGGTACCCTCTTCCTGCTCAGGTTGCGGATCGGATCAGTCTCTTGCGATGCAGGGTACCAGAAGGTACCCGCTTCTCGTTACTCGGTGACGCATTCCATCATACGCCGCCAGTTTGATCGGACGAAGCGGGTTTGAGGACCCGTTATGCATGCACGCGCGCCGCCGACTGTTCATCCGGGCCTCCCGAGACCACTGCGAAACGGTGCCCAAAGACGAGCAACAGGCCGAACAGTGCCACATCGAGGATCGCCAGCGGCAAGGAGACGTCCAGACCGCGCAGCAGAATGGGCAGGCGGGGCAGGCCATCCAGCCCATAGAAGAGCAAGAGATTGACGTTCATCATGACCGTCGTCACGAGGAAGAGCGGTCCATACCGCCGATCCATCGCCCAGAGCAGCCCCGCGAGCACGACCGCTGGCACATGATGATTCTCGTGGACGCTGGTATTGAAGAGGAAATAGGCGATATAGCCGAGGTACGCATAGTACAGCATCGTCGTGTAGGTCATCGGGCGCCGCACGAACCGGGAGAGGATGCCAAGATAGATGGCGAGAAAGAGTAGCTTGATCAGTGCCAGAAGCGTCGCGCTCGGGACACGGATGATATTGGCGGTGAAGTGCCCGCGCCGAAGGCTAAAACGCCGTGGATCGAGGTGCGCGAGGGCCTCTGTGACGATCCATTGGAAGTTAAGCGCGTTGGCGCTCAGGAAGTTCTCGCTCGTCGCGCGGCGGAACTCGAGGAGGAATTCCGGCCCGAAGATCGCCAGTGTCGCGACGAGGATCGCAGCGGATGGCACGGCGACGCGCATGCCAGCCGCGTCACGTCCCGCCGCGCTGCTCGCGCGTCACCATCGTCGCGACTGCGTAGATGAGCAGGACGGGCAGCGAGGACGAGCGGCTGCCACTTCATCAGGCAGGCGAGGGTGAAAAGCACGGCGAACCAGACCATTTTCCGGGCGCGCAGCGCCCAGAGCGCGAGCAGGAGCGGCGCGACGAAATAGACATCGTTGTAGCCCATCGCCACGCCATCCACGATCGAGCCCCAGTTGCAGCGCGATCGCGAAGGTGCGTTCCGCGTCCAGCGCCACGCGATCAGGCCGGAGAGCAGAAGAAAGGCGACGATGCGAGAGCTTGTAGGCGAGCGAAAGATCCGATGCCGACATGTGGCGCGACTTGGTCAGCGCCGCGAGGACGATGTAGGTGCCGGGTGGATAATCATCCCTGCTGATCTGGAAGCCGCCGATGAGGCCGTGCGCGACGATATTGTGCATCCACCGCAGCTTATCATCCACATCGCCCGTGCCCGGCGATGCGAGGAAGTGCAGCGCCAGCAGCGCTGTCAGGCCGAAACACGCCGCGTGCGCGACTGCCACGATGGCTGTGCTCCGTCGCTGCATGAGGGCGGTATGCCGAAAGGCGGAACGGAGATTGCGCGCGCCGGTCGCACCGATGGGGAGATGGAGCGCGACCGCGCCGAAGAAGCCGGCGAGATAGACACTTCCGCATAACCAGAGCGGGTACCGATAGGCATCGATCCTGCCCATGCGCAGCAGGATAGCGACCGCCGCCAGCATACTGACCGCACCGATGCAGCACACCGCGATCGCGAGCGCGCGCAGCCAGGCAACGCACGACCGCGCGACCAATGACGCGGCCTGCGCACGCCATGCCAGGGCGACGCTCGCGGTTGCGATCACGCTGAGCAAAGGCAGCACGCCATACAGATACCATCGTCGCACAACCGCAGACCATGCGCCGCTCTGGTCGATCGCGATGCGCTGCACGATCGCACCGAGTGTGCGCCCGTCGCCCGCCGGGCGGTAGGGCTCCGCTTGCAACCGGACCTTCAATTCGCCACCCTTGACTGATGCGACGGGCACACGAAATGTCTGAAACGCCGCGTTTGTCGGATCGGGCCGTACCTGCGCGATCTCCACACCATCGATGAGGATATGGATCGGCGCGTCCGGCCCGCCTGCGGCAGCGGCGGAGCGCAGCGAGAGGAGAAGGTCGAATGGTCGCCTGCCGACATCCGCGAACCAGATGGTGGCGTGGGGTTGGGTCCAGACGTATTCCCGGCTCGCGCCGTCAATCTCGGGTGGGAAGAAGCCGACGGAGGAGTTTGCTTCCTTCACAAGATCGGCGGGTGTCCGGCTGACAATCGTCCGTGGCGGATGGGTTGGGAGGACGATACCGATGGCTACCGCTATCAGCCCGGCAATGAGCCACCAGAGCGTTCGCCAGGAGACCCGGTGCGCCAGATCACGAGGTACGCAGGTGCGGCGTCGATCAGGTTCGCTACTGTTCGGAGTCTGCATCGTAGCGTTATACGATACTCACTAAAAGTCTGCAACGATACGTATCGCATAAATTGAGCGTGATGCTTTGCATCGCGATGATCACTTGATTGCGGGTGGTGGCGGCTTCAGCATGCCGTGACTGGCGCAGGCTGAAGTCCGCGCCCACCGTTACCCAATGTTTAATGTTCATCACTGGGCCACCAGTGCACGGCCTCATCCCGTTTGTTCGAGCAGTTTGGCGACGAGCGCCGTCCAGCCGGTCTGGTGGCTTGCGCCGACGCCCGCGCCCGTATCGCCGTGGAAATACTCGTAGAAGAGCGGATAGTCGCGCCAGAGCGGGTCGTCTCGCATGCGTCGGGTGCGCGCCGAGGGCGGGCCGGTGGCCGTCCGCATCAGGCAGGAAGAGGTGCGTAAGGCGGCGGGAGAGGTCATCGGCGATCGCGCCGAGTGTCATCATCTTGCCCGAGCCGGTCGGGCATTCGACGAGGAACTCGTCGCCGTAGTAGTGGTGGAACTTCTGCAGCGATTCGATCAGCAGGTAGTTGATCGGGAACCAGATCGGGCCGCGCCAGTTCGAGTTGCCGCCGAACAGCCCGCTCGTCGAGTCGCCGGGATCGTAGCGGACCGCGTAGGTCGTGCCGCCGACATCGATCATGTAGGGATGGTCGCGGTGGTATTTGCTGAGCGAGCGGACGCCGTGCGTCGACTGAGAAACTCGTCGGGATCGAGCATCCGCGCGAGCAGTCGTTTCATCCGGTGGCCGCGGACGAGGGCGAGCAGATGCCGCTTGCCCATCCCTTCCTCGCCCCAGCGGGAGACGAGCCGCGCGAGTTGCGGGCCGGTTCTCGAGAAACCATTCGCATCCGCCCGTTGAACTCGGGCATCGCGTCGAGCAGGTCGGGCTCGATCGTTTCGACGGCCAGCAGCGGGATCAGCCCGACGAGCGAGCGCACCTTGAGCGGTTCCATCGTGCCGTCCGGGTAATGGAGGACATCGTAGAAGAACTCGTCCTCCTCGTCCCAGAGGGCGATGCCTTCCCCGGCGATGTCGTTCATCGCGCCCGCGATGTAGAGGAAATGCTCGAAGAACTTGGTCGCCATATCCTCGTAGACCGGGTTCTCGCGGGCCAGTTCGAGGGCGATGACGAGCATCGTCAGGCTGTACATGCCCATCCAGGCCGTGCCGTCGGATTGCTCGATGCGCCCGCCGGTCGGGAGCGGCGTGCTGCGGTCGAAGACGCCGATATTGTCGAGACCGAGGAAGCCGCCCTGAAAGACGTTGTGCCCGTCGGCGTCCTTGCGGTTCACCCACCAGGTGAAGTTGAGCAGCAGCTTCTGGAAGATCGCGTTCGAGGAAGGCGCGATCCGCGTGCCGGCTGATGCGGCGGTCGATCTTGTAGACGCGCCAGGTCGCCCAGGCATGGACGGGCGGATTGACATCGGCGAAGGCCCATTCGTAGGCGGGGAGTTGGCCGTTCGGGTGCATGAACCACTCGCGCGTCAGTTGCGTCAGTTGGAGTTTGGCGAACTCCGGATCGACCAGCGCGAGCGGAATGCAGTGGAAGGCGAGGTCCCATGAGGCGTACCACGGGTACTCCCACTTGTCCGGCATCGAGATGATGTCCGCATTGTTCAGGTGCTGCCAGCCATCGTTGCGCCCCGTGTTGCGCGATGCGGGCGGCGGCAGGCCCGGCGGGGTCGCCGTCCATCCACATGCTCGACATCGTAGTAGTAGAACTGCTTGGTCCAGAGCAGCCCGGCGAACGCCTGCCGCTGCACGGATCGCGCCTCGTCGGTCATCTCCGTGGACCCGAAGGCGCGATAGAAGGCGTCCGCCTCCGCGATGCCGCGTGGCAAAGAGGGCGTCCATGTCCGTCCGATCAACCGATGCGGGCGCTTGTGTCGACCGGAGAAGAAGCGTTTCGGTCGCACCGGGTGCGATCTCGAACCGGTAGTGCGCGGCGGCTTTGGTGCCCGGCGCGCTCGTCGGGTTCACCGCCGCCCTGTTCCCGTCGACGATCGCCTCGTTGATACCGTCCTTGACGTAGGGGGTGCGGTTCTCGCTGCCCCAGAGACGCGCGGCGTTCGTCTCATTCTCGGTGAAGAGGAGTTCCGGCGCGCCCGCGCAGATCAGCCAGTAGTCACCGAGCGTCGGGTGGGTCGCATGGATGCATCGCGTGCCACCCTCGCTCATGTCCGCGCGGAGGTTGCGGGCGGCGATCGTCGCGGCCCCACGCCCAGGTATTGCGGAACCAGAGCGTCGGCAGGAGATGCAGCGGCGCGGCATCCGGGCCGTGGTTCGTCGCGCTGATGCGGATGGAGAGATCATCGGGCGTCCCTTCGCGTACTCGACGTCGATATCGAAGAAACGGTTCTCCGCGAATACTGCCGGTATCGATCAGTTCGTATTCCGGCTCGTCCTTGCCGCGTCGCCGGTTCTCGTGCGCACCAGATCGGCATAGGGGAAGGCGCGCTGCGGATAGCGATAGCGCGCCTTCATGTACGAATGGGTCGGCGTGCTGTCGAGATAGAGGTAGTGCTCCTTGACATCCTCGCCGTGATTGCCCTCCGGCCCGGTCAGGCCGAAGAGGCGTTCCTTGAGGATCGGGTCGGCCTCGTTCCAGAGCGCGAGGGCGAAGCAGAGCAGCCCCTGTCGTCGCAGATGCCGAGCAATCCATCCTCGCCCCAGCGATAGGCGCGCGAACGCGCGTGGTCGTGCGGGAAGAAATCCCATGCCGCGCCATCGGGCGAATAATCCTCGCGCACCGTGCCCCATTGGCGCTCGGAGAGATACGGCCCCCAGCGATACCAGGCCGCCGCGCCTCGCGCGCCGGTCGAGGCGGGCACGTTCAGCGGTCGTCGCGTTGATCTTCCTCGTTGTTGCTGTGGGCATGTTCGACTCCCGCCATCGGCGCGCCCTAGCGCACATCATTCAATACTCGCTTTTCCTCTCCCCAGTAGAACGCGCTACGCAACGGCGCGGTTGCATCCACGCGGGATTTCTCGCTCCCCTCTCCATCGCCGTACAAACTTATCCTTACCGTGGTCAACGAGCGATGGAGAGGGTCGGGGGTGAGGCCCTCATCTCGTGTCGAGCGGCAGGGTTGTTCGCGCGCGCGATGGTGTTGCGGTCGCAGCGCGCTGTCGGCGCTGGGCGAGCCAGATCGGTAGCACCGCAGAGACAATCGCCGCGAGGAGCATCACCGGGCGCGCGCCGATAAGGCTCGTCAGCACACCAGTGAGGAAGAGCGGAACGAGTGACCCGATATTGGCAATCGCCCCCTGCGTCGCGAAGACGCGCGCCTGCATCCCCTCGGGCACCCGCTCATTGAGCACCGTCCGCGCGGCAACGAGATTGAGCGATAGCCCGAACCCGACCGGGACCGCGAAGAGCATCGCCGTCGTGACGATGGGCGGCATACCGACCGCGTGCGCGAGCCCGGTCATGCCGAGATGGAGCGTCGTCACGACCGGGCGCAGGAGATTAACGAGGGCGAGCGCGGCGATGCCGATGACGAGGATGACGAAGCCGGTCGTCGCGACGCGATGGGCACCGAGCCGTTGGAGAAACGATGCGAGGACGAGGCCAAGGACCGCGCCGACGGCCGCGGGGGCCGCAACATAGACGGTGTTCTCCGGCGCGAGATGAGGACCTGATGGGTGTAGAAGGGGAAGAGCACAACGAGGCTCTTGAGGAGGCTCGCCACGATAGCGAGTTGCGTGGCGGCCATGAAGACCTTCGCATCGCCGTCGATGATCTCCCAACCCGCTAACAACCGCCCGCGCACATCGCGGACGTCTCCTCCATAGGCTCCTGGACAAGCTCAGAGCGGGTCGAGGGCGCCGACACGGACCGCCATCACCGCCGCCCCGACGAGAAAGAGGGCGGCGGCCACGAAGACCGCGCGGTCACCGATGGTCTTGAGAAGCAATGGCGCGAGAACGACGACACCGACGACCTGGCCGCCGAGTTGCGCCAGATTGAGTAGCGCGTGCGCGCGACTGAGGCGTTCATATCCGACCAATTGCGGCAGAACCGCGACCCATACCGGCCCGAAGACCTGCCCGACGGCGGCGAAGAGGAAGATGATCGCGTACGTCTGCCACACATCGGCGATCACCCGATAGAGCAGGACGACGAGAGCGATCCGAACGACGAGCGCGGCGACAAGGACCGGGCGTTTGGGCAGACGGTCGGCGATTGCCCGGCAGGGATGCCGAAGAAGATCGCGGGAACCGTATACGCCATCACGAGGAGCGTGCTATGAATGCCGGAACCGGTGCGGCGGACGATGGTGATGAGTAGGGCATAGGCAAGCGCATACTCGGCGATATCCACACAGAGTTTCGCGCCGAGCAAACGCCGGAAGCGTGGATCGGCGACTGCTGATTGTGTTGCACTCGCCTCCGGTCTCTCCGAACCTGTCCCCATCGGTGCGCCGCCTCTCCTGCCTGATGCGATAGCATATCGTCTATCTCTCCGTGGGTGAAGGCATTCAATGATACAAAACCTTATATGGCAGTCAATAATACGGGAGGCCGTCACGTCTGAGCGCCTGAGTCGTTCAGAGAAGTAGGACGAGTCGTATGATCGCGCATTATACGAGTATGCGGGGCAGTGCAACGAAAAGAGATCATCGGTGGTGAAAAGCGGCTCGGTTCCTGATACATGGTGGCTGGCGCTCCCGAATCGCGCGTGCATTCTCGACTACGCATGTGGGGACGAGACCGTATCGGTGGCTGCCGAGTTCGTTGAGGCCCACGATGTGCCGGATGGACCGACACGGCTCCGCTTTCGCACCTTCGCGATGAGTGGAGCGCCGACCCCGTTCGCACAGGCATCGCCCGGTGAGGTGCGGTTGCTCGCGATCATCAATGGGGCATCGTGCATCTATGTCTTACCTGTGGTCGAATTCGACATCGGAGTATCTCATGGTTGATGCCCAGCCCACGTCGCACACCCAGCATCCGCTTCGCCGGTTCCCACGGACGCCGTACCACCTCGGCCCGTGTACGGCGGTCGTCCATAGCGCCGTGCGGCAGTGGCGGGGTCTCGTGGAGTTTTGGGTGCATGATGTGAGCATACATGGCGTCGGTTTTTCCGTCGTCGCGCATCACGCGGACCGGGTTGCGGTGGGCGATTATCTCCGCGCGCCAGTCACGCTCCCGAACGGTCAGCGCAGCTGGATCGACGGTGAGGTCGTCTGGCTGACCACCGACGGTCGCGGTGGGATGCTCACACGCCGCGCTCCTGCCTGGCAGTCGGACTCGTCCGCCCCCATCACCCTCGCCATGACCTGAGAGGGCCATTGCGCTTTTCACCGTGACGTACTGCGATGGTCCAAACGGACAGGGTCCATTTGGACGGTACCAAACTGTCCGGATGGGCGATAGTCTCCTGGTATCCCGCTTGCTATAGTAGGAGCAACAGAGGCGCACCGGACGCACCGGTTGCCTGGGTCCAGCGGGAACCGCGGACGCGGACACACCATCGCGAATGGGCGATTGAGAGATATTTCCTTCCCCACCCCATCCCCGTGGTGACGCCCTCCTGCGTCGCCACTTTTTTTGCGTCCTTGCTCCTCCGTTTGCTGCGCGGAGCATTCGGACCCGGGGACTCCACCTTGAGAGGGTGATGCCTGCCCCGTTTTTGGTTGTTGTCTCCTGATACAATTCCCTCGATTTGTTACTGCCCTACTTGACCCTATGGAAATGCCCCATAGGTAGAAACTAGAGGGCGGATATGAGAATCGGGGATGAGCTATGCGTAGATCGGGACGCGTTCTTGTTCCAGGAGACGCACGATGGCGTCGCGCTCCGGTAAATCGTCAATAATGACACCGTGACTGACTGACAACAACTCGACCCCACGCGGCTGACCATCCGCCCCGAAGTCCACACGTCGGTCATCATCTAAGTCTCTGCCGTATCCATAGGGCACATCGCGCAGGTAAATATAGATCGCGTCCGCGCCCCTATCATACTCGAGTCGTGGCATCGCATCTCTCCTAATTCACACACGCTTCGGGCGGAGATTGTCAGCCATAATCGACCCACGTTTCTGGCTAATCGCATTGGGGTGGTGTCTCTTTTGCCCTATTAGGATGCGGAAGTGGTAGCGCGTAGGGGATTCGAACCCCTGATCTCCGCCTTGAAAGGGCGGCGTCCTAGGCCACTAGACGAACGCGCCAAAGCCGACGCAGTCTACCGTATTCTCCCCACGCACGCAAATTCGGTGTGCATCTCATCGCGCGCCTCGCATGACTACGATAGCCAACTCACAGCACCGAGCGTGATCACCAGGATGAGAATGAAGCAGGCCGTGTAGCGCAGTCCGTCGCCGGGAGCGATCTGATCGACCGTGCGACGAAGCGTTGGGCGCAGATGCGTGACGCCAAGCGCGACAACGGCTGGTATCGCGTAGATGAGCATGGTGAGCGTGAGGCCGGGTTGTGGCAGGGTCAGGGCCGCGAGTGGGAATCGACTGGCAATGCCGATGATCGTCAGGAAGAGCCATGCAGGTACGGCGGTGCAGCCGCCAGCGACCATCGCGAACCCGGCCCAGGGGGCAAAACTGAGCACGACCGTCGCGCAGCCGAGCGCCATGATGATCGGCACGAGCGGCTCGACAAGCAGATTGACGAAGGGGCTAATCAGCGAGACGCGACCGAAGGCGTGCCAGATCAGTGGTTCGGTCATCACTTGCGCGCCGATTGCGACCGAGAGGAGTTCTGTACCATGCGGGACTGCCCGCGCGAATGAGAAGCGATGCGCCTGTCGGGCGAGCCACGGCGCGACGACGAGCACACCGAACGTCGCCGCGCATGAGAGCAGGAAGGAGAGGTCCCGCACCACGGTGGGATTGGCAAGCGCCAGCATGGCGGAGGCAATGCCAAGCCAGACGAGCGGATCGGCCCGTCTGCCGAGCAACGGCGCGATTAACCCGCCACCACCCATGAGCGCGGCCCGCAGCACCGTTGGCTCCGCGCCGACCGCGAAGGTGTAGAGCGCGATCGCACAGACCGACACCGTGAACCAGAGGTAGCGCCGCCGTAGCGCCGTACTCCGCCCGACGACCGCGAACAGACCGATGACGAGGGCGATGTTCCAACCGGAGATCACAACGTGCTGCGTCGTACCTGTCCGGGCCAGCGCGTCGCGCGTCTCGTTGTCGATGACCGATTTTTCGCCGAGGAGCATCCCCGCAGTGAGGCCCGATTCCGGCGCGCGCACAAAGCGGTCGATCCCAGCGATGAAGCGGGCGCGGGCGCGGCTTCGCACATCCGTGAGCGATGATGCGTCTTCAATACGCTCGGTGCGGACCCACTGGCCGTAGAAGGTGCCGTCTGCATCCCGCCACCAGTTGCGCCGAACTGCCGCGCTCCCGCCGACAACGACGACGTCGCCGCGCTGTAGGGTGGGGTAGTTGGGAAGGGTCGCTCGGAGCGTGAGGCGCGCGGGTTGCCAGCCGCGCACCGTCCGTGCTGCAAAGACATCGAGCGGCACCTGCACGCGCTCGCTGTGCGCGGTGGGCCAGGTTGTCACAGTCGCCCGTACCGCATCGACGGTATCCTCCGGCCAGAGAATCGCAGTGGGGGATACGGGAGCGGCGCGGCCGAGGCCGAGGGCGCAGGCGAGGAGGGTGATTGCCGCCAGGACTGCGGCCCCGGACCGTGCGAGACCGGCGAGGATGAGCGCCACGAGGCCAAGAAGGAGCAGGCGCGTCCAGAGATCGTGGCGCGCAGGCCCGAGCGCCGTGCCGACGAGCAGCCCGATACAGGGCCAAAGGAGGGTCGGTATTGCCGCGCTCCCGCTACTGCGCGTGGGCGCGATCGGGGGAGTAACCATCCGTGCGCAGCCGGAGACTAGGGGCCGACCGTAATACGGTCACGCAATTGGTCGACGGTTCGGGCGGAAACGCCGCGCACGCGCGCCAGGTCCTCGATTTGCTTGTATGGTCCGTTGCTCGTGCGGTCCTCGATGATGCGCTGGGCAATGGCGGGGCCAATTGCGGGGAGCGCTTCTAATTCTTCCTTCGTCGCGGTGTTGATGTTCACGGGGGATGGCGCACTGCTTGTCGCCACGGGGGAGGGGCGCGTCGCGGTGGCAATCGCGGTCGGTGAGCCTGCCTGCGCCGCCGGGGGTGGGCTGCTCGTGCTACTCGCTGCCGGGCGAGCGGTGGCTGTCGCATTCCGGGCCGCCTGAACAGGAATGATATACTCCATGCTGTCACCAACGCGTGCGGCGGGGTTGAGGGCGCTCTTTTCCGCCCGCTCCGTGTAGCCCCCGGCGGCGGCGATCAGATCACTCAGGCGCGCGTCGCCGCGCAGGGTGTAGGTGCCGGGATTGAGGACTTCGCCACCGACGGCAGCACGCAGTTGCGGTTGCCATCCTTCATCGCTACGGACGATGAGATCGGGAGCGTTACGCTGCCGGACGAGGACGACGATCGCCGCGACGATGACCGCCAGGACCGCCGTGAGCACCAACCCTCGCCGCCGACTGCTCCCCGTCATCGTTTCGCCCCCACGTCTGGTTCGCATTGCATACGTCGCTTGTGGAAGTGTAGAGATCAGCGGTACCTTCTGTCAAACGCACCGGTGCACACGCAAGGATGGTCGCATGAATCATCACGATCACGTCGCGCTGATTCGGGCGGGCGTCCTCGGCAACGCGGATACGGCGACTCCTGCCGACGATGGCGCGCGGGCCTGGGCGGACTTCGGGTCGGGTACGGGCGCCTTCACCCTCGCACTGGCGGATGTCCTCGGACCGGGTGCCGCCATCCACTCGGTCGAGCGAGACCGCAGTGCCCTGCGTGAGCAAGAGCGCGCGATGCACGCACGGTTCCCGGACGCGATGGTGCAGTTCCATCACGCCGATTTCACCCGACCGCTCAATCTGCCACCGCTGGACGGTATCGTGATGGCGAATGCCCTCCATTTCTTTCCCGAGAAGCAGTCCGTGTTGGCGCAGGTGCGGGCCTACTTGCGCCCCGGTGGTCGGTTCATCCTCGTCGAATATGATACCGATCGCGGCAATCGATGGGTGCCCTTCCCATTGTCATACCGATCGTGGGTCACCGTCGCAGGGCGCGCGGGTTTCGCGCAGACGCACCTCCTCGCGACGGTCCCGAGCCGATTTCTCGGCGCGATCTACGCCGCCGTCAGCGAGTAGCGCGATGACCGAAGTGGCGTCCTGGTGTCCTTGCGGGTGCGGGAGTCCTCTGGGCAGTATTGGTGGGTATGAACCGCGCTCTTATGCCGGCATCCCGTCGTCTTCCGCACGCTGCGATTGCTCCTCGACGGCGTAGGGGACGCGCGCGCTGTTGAGACGGTCGATCAGCCGGACGAACACTTCGCCGTCCGCGTACGCGCTCACGGGCGCATGGCGATCAACCGTCGTCACGCCCGCCTCTTTACAGATGTCGAGGAAGCGACGCTGCGCGGCTTCCATATCGCCGGTCTTCTCGTCGTTGCTCTCGCCCGTATAGAGCATGTTAAATGCGACTCGTGTCAATTCGTGACCTCCCATTTCGATCATGCCCGCATTCGTTGCCGAGCGTGTGTGCCTCGGTCGGTGGCCCCGCCTATGGAGCGAGAGGCCGCGTGATGTGCTTCGCAAGAATCAATCCGCAGCGATAGCCGCGCCTGATGGGAGGGAAAGGTGATGCGCTGCCTCCATCAGGGCGGTGGCGGCGAGGCGACCACTGGCGACGGCTCCTTCCATACTGTCGTAGAATTCCTGCGTCGTGTAACCGCCTGCCAGGAAGAGGTTCGGAATCGGCGTCATCTGCGTAGGCCGCAGATGGTCGATACCCGGCTTCGGCCAGTAGACGGACTGGGGGATACGCACGACGGTGCTCTTGACAATCCGCGCTTGCGGCCCGGTCGTGGGGAAGGTCGCGTCCACATTCGCCTTGGTGCGTCGCACGATCTCGGTGTCCGGCAGTGCCATCAGGTCGCGGGCCGGGGCGACGCAGAACTCCATCCGGCTCTTGCCGCCATATGCGTAGTCCGGCGTCGTGTTCGCCAGGTCGGCATAGACGGGGATGCGGCCATCGGGGCAGAAGAGGATGTTATCGACGTGCGTCACCTGCCGGTCGAACCAGAGTTGGACGGTCATGACGGGTACGCCCTCAAACTGGCTGAGGCCGGCGAAATAGCGTTCGTCGCGTTTCCACGCGGCGGGGATGAGGCGATTCAGCTTATGGACGGGGAGCGCGAGGAGGTAGGCATCGCCGCGCACGACCTCGCCGCTGCCGAGTTCAAAACCCGTGATACGTCGGCCCGGACCCTCGTGAATGGCACGAATCGGTGCGTCGGTGCGGATGCGGACGCCGCGCGCGGTCAGGTAATCTGCAAGCGGGCCGATCAGGCAATCCTGCGGCGAGCCTTTGAGGAAGCCCATCTTCGAGGCATCCGGTTTGCGCAGGAACTCGCCGCAGACATCGAGGACGATCTTCGCGCTCATCTCCTGCGGTGGCAGGAACTTGAGCGCGAGCGCCATCGGCATGAACATCTTTTGCAGCATCCGATCTGAAATACCGAACTTTCGGTGCCATTCGGAGTAGGTCAGGCCGTCCTGCTCGGCGCGGTATGCCGGCGAGCCGAAGAGCATCGGCCCGAGCGCCTTGGCGAGTGACAGCTTCTCCGGCCACGAGAAATAGTGGTTGTTGAAGACCGCCGGGAGGAGATGCAACGGCGCGGGGAAGGGGCCGGTGCGGAAGGCGAAGCGCTCACCCTCGGAGAGCGTGTACGTCAGGACATGCTCTTTCCAGAGGATATTCTCGTAGATGCCGATCTCGCGCATCAGGTCGAATATCTCGACATACGCGCCAAAAAAGACATGCAGGCCAGATTCGATCCAGTCGCCGTCCGCGTCCCGCCATGACGAGACCTTGCCGCCGAGGATCGGGCGCTGCTCCAAAATCTCCACCTGATACCCCGCATCAACCAGTCGCTTCGCTGCAGCGAGGCCCGCCAGGCCACCCCCACCGATGATTACTCGTTCACTCTCCGTTGCCCGCTCCATAATGTCGATTCCATTCTCGTTTTCCGAACGCCTTCCACCTCTGTAGTGTACCGTGCCGCCACGGAAATGGATCAGCGATGCAAACGAATTGAGTGCGAAACCTTGACATGACTTGTATCAATCTGTATGATTGATTTGTCATAACTACCTGGCACTGGGATGCCTGTGTAGCGATTGGAGGCACAGGACCAATGCAAGATAAAGGGCCACTCTATGTGATCAGCGTCGCGTCGCGGCTGCTCGCACTCCATCCGCAGACGCTACGCAAGTATGAACGGGCGGGGTTTGTCGCCCCATCGCGGACGGACGGCAACCTGCGTCTCTACTCACCGGAAGACCTCGCCTTGCTGCGGCAGGTGAAGTATCTCGTTGACGAGCGCGGCGTGAACCTCGCGGGTGTGGAACTCGCGCTGATGGTCACACGTCTTGCTGAAAAGCTCCTCGATCTCGCGGAGCACGAGACGAACACCGCCAAGCTGCGGCGTGACACCCAAGAAACAGCCACGCAGGTGCTGCGTACATTGGGACGGGTAAGTAACGAGTAGCGAGTAACGAGTAACGCGGGGATCGCCTGCTCGTTACTCGTTACTCGGAGCGACCGAAGGGAGCGACGGAATGGCATTGAATAGATTTACGGAGAAGGCGCAGGAGGCGGCGCTCGCCGCGCAGGAAGCGGTGATCAGTAAGCAGCAGAGCCAGATGGAGCCGGAGCATTTGCTCGCGGCGCTTCTGGCGCAGGAAGGTGGGGTTGTCCCCCAGGTCTTCTTGAAAATGAACATCAACCCCAGCCTCCTTCTCGGGGAAGTCGAGGCGGAGGTGAATAAACTGCCGCGCCTCTCCTCACCGGGGACGGCGAGCATGTCCGGTCGCGCGCAGAGCGTCCTCGTGCGTGCCTCGGAGGAAGCGGGGAAGCTCAAGGACGACTATGTGAGCACGGAACACCTGCTCCTCGCCATGCTCGATCCGAAGCTCGGTGGCGGGGTGGAGCGCATCTTTCGCGCGCATGGCGTGGCGCGGGATACGGTGCTCTCCGTCCTGAAGGAGATTCGCGGCAACCAGCGCGTGACGGATCAGAACCCGGAGGGCAAGTATCAGGCGCTGGAAAAATACGGGCGCGATCTCACCGAAGTCGCGGAACGGGGCAAGCTCGATCCCGGTGATCGGGCGCGACGAAGAAATCCGCCGCGTCATTCAGGTGCTTTCACGTCGCACGAAGAACAATCCCGTCCTGATCGGCGAGCCGGGCGTCGGTAAGACGGCGATTGCTGAAGGGTTGGCGCAGCGTATCGTGCGCGGTGATGTTCCCGAAGGTCTCAAGGGCAAGCGGATCGTCGCAGCTCGATATGGGTGCGCTCGTCGCGGGGGCGAAATTCCGGGGCGAGTTCGAGGAGCGGCTCAAGGCCGTCCTCAAGGAAGTGCAGGAGAGCGACGGCAATATCCTCCTCTTCATCGACGAGTTGCACACCGTCGTCGGTGCGGGCGCGGCGGAAGGCGCGATGGACGCGAGCAACATGCTGAAGCCGATGCTGGCACGCGGCGAACTGCACACGATCGGCGCGACGACGCTCAATGAGTACCGCAAGTATATCGAGAAGGACGCCGCGCTCGAACGGCGCTTCCAGCCCATCGTCGTGGACGAGCCGAATGTCGAGGACACGATTTCGATCCTCAGAGGGCTCCGCGAGCGATACGAGGTGCATCACGGCGTGCGCATCCAGGATGCCGCGCTCGTGGCGGCGGCGGTCCTCTCGCATCGCTATATCGCTGATCGCTTCCTGCCGGATAAGGCGATTGACCTGATGGATGAGTCCGCAGCACGCCTGCGCATGGAGATCGACTCGATGCCCGCCGAACTGGACGAGGTCGAGCGACGCATCATGCAGTTGGAGATCGAACGCGAAGCACTCCGCAAGGAGAGCGACGCGGCATCGCGCGACCGATTGATCGTCATCGAGCGCGAGATCGCGGACCTCTCCGAGCAGCGCGACGGCCTGAAGGCGCAATGGACGAGCGAGAAGGCGGTCATCACCACGCAGCGTGCCGTGAAAGAGCAATTGGAGCAGACCCGCCAGCAGATCGAGGCGGCGGAGCGCGCGGCGGATTATGGCCGGGCGGCAGAGCTGAAATACGGCACCCTGACGGCGCTCGAACGGCAACTCGCGGAGGCGCAGCAGAAACTGGCGGAGCAGCAGGAGCACGGTCAGATGCTCGCGGAGGAAGTGACCCCGCAGGACATCGCGGAGGTCATCGCGCGCTGGACGGGCATTCCCGTATCCAACCTGATGGAGAGCGAAATCGAGAAGCTTATCCATATGGAGGAGCGGTTGCACCAGCGCGTGATCGGCCAGCATGAGGCGGTGCAGGCGGTCGCGAACACGATCCGTCGCGCGCGCGCGGGCTTGCAGGACCCGAACCGGCCGCTGGGCTCGTTCATCTTCCTCGGGCCAACCGGTGTCGGCAAGACCGAACTCGCACGCGCCCTTGCCGAATTCCTCTTCGACAGCGATCAGGCGATGATCCGCATCGACATGAGCGAGTACATGGAGAAGCACACCGTCTCACGTCTGCTCGGCGCGCCTCCCGGCTACGTCGGCTATGACGAGGGCGGGCAACTGACGGAAGCGGTGCGGCGACGGCCCTACAGCGTCATCCTCTTCGATGAGATCGAGAAGGCGCACGCCGATGTCTTCAATGTGCTTCTCCAGTTGCTCGATGACGGGCGTCTGACCGATGGTCAAGGACGCACCGTCGATTTCCGCAACACGGTCATCATCATGACCTCGAACCTCGGCAGTCATACCCGGATGGAGGAAATGCAGGACCAGATCCGTCAGGGGATGGAAGCCGTGAAGGAGATGCTGCCGGACGACGTCGCCGAGCAGTTCAACACGGTGAAGAGCGACGCCGAGGAGCGCGATGAGGACGGCGTCCGGCGCGGCTACATGGCTGCCCTGCGCGAGCAGTTCCGCCCGGAGTTCCTCAACCGCATCGATGAAGTCGTCATCTTCCATGTGCTCGGTCGGGAGGAGTTGCGGAAGATCGTCGATATTCAGGTGGCGCTCCTGACAAAGCGGCTCGCGGAGCGCGGCATAACTCTGACGGTATCCGACGCCGCCGAGAACTACCTCGCCCTGCGTGGCTACGACCCGGTCTTCGGTGCCCGGCCGCTGAAGCGCACCATCCAGAAGCGCGTTCTCGATCCGCTCGCGCTCAAGGTGCTCGACGGCACCTTCCGCGACGGCGATCACATCATCGTCGAGCTCACGCAGGGCGAACTCTCCTTCGCGCACGCCGAAGCGCTTGTCGGGAGCAATGAGCGATGAGCGATGAGCAATGAGTGATCGTAGGATGTAGGGCGCACCCCTTGTGGGTGCCCTCTGCCCACATCGCGGCCCAATCATCGACGGGTGCCCCCGAAACAGGGCACTCACAAGGGGTGCGCCCTACCGAGGGGCATCCTTCCCGAAAGACGGGCTAATCGCGCACGCTCTCTGTATGCTGCGGTGTAAGGATCGCTGTCGTCGCCGTGCCGCCGAGGTACGCCGGGATTGCTGCCGCGAGGGTCGCGACGACCCACTCCGCCGCCTCCCGCGCTTCTGTGTGGACGGCCTCGGTGGTGATGAGCAGATCGCGCACGGCGAGCGTCACCTTGCCCTTCTCGGCTTGCCGCCAGTTCCAGCGGCGCGAGAGGGCGTCCGGCGTGGCGTCGGTGTAGATCACCTCCCCGGCAGGAACGGGTTCCGGTTCGGGGGCATTGATCGGCTGGAACCGCTCGGTGCCGTCCGCGAACCGCACCTGCAAGTCTCCCGTCACCGCAGCGAGATCGAGCGGAGCGACGGGCAGCATCGCCGCGAGAGAAACGCTGTTTGTCAAATCGACGAGGGCGGTGAGGCGGGGGAGCGCGCCCGTCTCCACCACGCGGCGGATCAGCCCCTCAGCAGCGCAGGGATAGCGGCTTGCCTTGACGCCGAGGCGCGTATAGACCGCCCGCCACGCCGCGATGGATGGGGCTTTGGCGATCTCCGGGGCAGTCGGGAAACTGCGCCCGCGTCTCGCGCTCGGCGTCCGCCAACCGCCCTTCAATCGTGTCATCTGCCTCCCGGTTCGCCATGCCTGTCACCCAGACGACGCCCACGACCAACTCCGGGCATCGCTCCCACACTGCCGCATCATACGAGAACCGCATTCTGCCTCCCAATTGAAACGTACCGCCACCATGACGCATTGTACGACGCGCCCATTGCCCATTGCTTATTGCTCATTGCTCATTGCTCATTGCGCGTTCTGCTACAATACGCTTGGTGCGAACAGGCGACGTCGCCTGTCACACCATCGTCGGTGAGGCTCGATGAGGAGGCTTGGTCGCGATGCTCGCAAACGTTCTCGTCGATGCAGTGAAGTTTGTCGGAGCGATACGAC
>CAVXPY010000020.1:0-103119 GCA_963763655.1 uncultured Chloroflexia bacterium | reverse complement strand
TGGTTGTGGGCGTCGGGTTTCAGGATCTCTTTCACCCCCCGCTTCCGGGGTGCTTTTCACCATTCCCTCACGGTACTGTTCACTATCGGTTCGTTCGTGTAACTAGCCTTGGAGAGTGGTCTCCCCAGCTTCCGGCGGGATGTCGCGTGTCCCGCCGTACTCACGGACTCCTTCCACAGTCTCCCGGCTTTCGCCTACGGGGCTCTCACCCGCTCTGGCAGCCCGTTCCAGTAGCTTTCGACTAACCGGGAGATTTCTGACTGCGTGCGGGGCATACCGTCCCCACTCAAGTAGCCGTCCAACCCCGCGTGCGCAACGGCGGTACCCTTGGCACGCACACGGTTTAGGCTTGCACCGTTTCGCTCGCCGCTACTCCGGCCCCTTTTTACTTCCTCCGGGTACGTGAGATGTTTCAGTTCCCCGGCTTACCTCCACACCGTCTATGTGTTCAACGGTGGGTCTGAGGGCTCACCACCCCCAGGGGTTTCCCCATTCGGACATCCTCGGCTCTAAGCCCGCGCGCGGCTCCCCGAGGCATTTCGCTGCTACGCCACGTCCTTCTTCGGCACGAACGACCTAGGCATCCACCCGACGCCCTTCGTCACGGTTTCTCTCGCTCCGGCACCGGGGTCACCCCCGTCGCCCTCGCACCGTGCTCCGTCTTCCTTCTCGGCTCCCTCAGACGCACAACCACGCCCAAAAAAGCCCTTCCTGCTCTCTCTTCCTCCTCAGTTGTCAAGGTACACCCGCGACGTTTCCTCGTCGCGGGTGAGAAACATATCACCCACCCCAAGCCGTGTCAAGCGTGCAGAATCACCGAATTATCGGCATCACGTGCCCGGCGCTTCTGCGGGTGGCGAGGAGGATTGGTCCGCGCTGCCTTCCTCAGTGAGCCAGACGCGCCGAATTGCTTCGCTGATCATCTCATCGACAGAGCGTTGCTGCTCGATCGCGATCTCCGCGAGTTTGCGGAATTCGTCGCGCTCTATCGCGAAGGTGTACATCCCCTCCGAAGGCGTGGGCACTCTCTTTGGTGGTAGCGGTAGCGCTTGCACCGTCGCCTGATCGGCAGTCGGTGCGACGATACTGCATCACCTGCTGGCGCACCCGCTCCAGGCTGACACCGAGGCTCTCCAGCACGCCTGCGGCGATCCCTTCGCCTTCGCGCACCAAACCGAGGAGCAGATGCTCCGTGCCGATGGAGTCGCTCTTCAGCCGCCGCGCCTCGTCCATCGCCAGTTCGATGACTTTCTTGGCGCGCGGCGTCAGCCCCGGCTCACCGACGACCAATCCGTCACCCCGGCCGATGATGAACTCGACTGCGGAGCGGACCTTGCTGAGCGGCACACCGAGGCTGCCGAGCACGCGGGCGGCGATCCCATCGCCCTCACGCACGAGGCCGAGCAGGAGATGTTCGGTGCCGATGTAGTTGTGATTGAAGCGCTGCGCTTCTTCCTGGGCGAGGGAAAAGACGTTGCGCGCCTGCTCAGTGAACTTCGCAAATGAATCTACCATTGGCTGCCCCCGATGCGATGCAGAAATTTGGTGGAGGTAGATGTTCAGTATAGCGCGGAATCCATAAGGGCGGGATGTGCGGTGTGCTATGCTGGATCGCGTGCAGAGAAGGGAAGAAAGGAAGGGAGAAGCATGATTCTTGCACATCATCTCCCTCGTTCCCTCTGTGTCCTCTGCGCTCTCTGCGCTCTCTGCGTTACGGTTACCCTATGCGCGCGAAGATAGCTGCTCCGATTGAGGCGCGGGCGACGAGCGAGCGGGCGGCGCTGGTGGTGCTGTATGGTGTGACGGCGGCGGTCTTCGCGGACATGTATGTCGCGCAGCCGATCTTGCCGCTCCTTTCCCATGACTTCCGCATCGCCCCTGCGACTGCGGGGTTGTCGCTCTCGGTCGTTGTGCTGGCGATTGCCCTTACATCGAGTATCTATGGATTGCTGAGTGACGCGCTCGGGCGCAAACCGGTGATGGTCGTCACCTGCCTTCTGCTCGCAGTGCCAACCCTGCTCTGTGCCGTTGCGCCCTCGTTCGCATGGTTGCTCCTCTTTCGGGCGATGCAGGGGGCGCTCATCCCCGGATTGTCTGGTGTCGCGGTCGCGTACCTGGGCGATCATTACGGCGGTGCGGCGCTCGGTGGGGCGGTGGGGCGGTATATCAGCGCGAGCATCGCGGGGGCGCTCCTCGGTCGGGTCGTGAGCGGCCTCGTCGCGGATGCGTTCGGCTGGCGTATGGCCTTCGTGGTGTGGGGCGTCGTGACGCTCGCGAGCGCAGTCGCGATGGCGCGCGTCCTGCCGGGAGATCATGCGACGGGTCCGGTCGCCTGGCGGCAGGCATATGGCGGCATGTCCGACCACTTTCGGAACCGGCACGTTGTTGGTGCCTTCGTGATCGGCGCGACGCTCTTCTTCGCCTATACCGGCGTCTTCACCTATCTCTCCTACTATCTCACCGCCGCCCCCTTTGCCCTCCCGACCGCGATTGTCTCCAGCGTCTACGTCGTCTACCTTGCGGGCGTGATCGCGTCTCCAATTGCTGGCAGACTCTCCGCTCGGTTTCCGCGCCCCGCGATCCTTGCGGGGGGCATGGTGATCGCGGGGCTTGGCATTACCGGGACGCTCGTGCAATTCCTCCCGGTGGTGGTGCTCAGTCTCGTGGTGCTCTGCGGCGGTATGTCCGTCGCGCAATCAACCGCGCCCGCCTTCGTCAATGTCTCCGCGCGCGGCGCGAAAGGGAGCGCGGGCGCGATGTATCTCGCCTTCTACTATGCCGGTGCGACCTTGGGCTCGGTCGTACCGGGGTATGCGTGGCAGGCGTGGGGATGGCGGGGAGTCGTACTCACCTGTGGGGCAAGCCTCTCAATCGCCTTCCTTGCGGATATTCTCTTCTGCCGGGAGCCACATCCGAATTACGCCTCCTGGGGTTCCGAGTAGATTTTTTTTCGGGCGGGGGATCACGCCGGGTAGCTGGCTCCGCGCAGCACTGCGCCGCATCTTCCGGTTTTCCAACGTCGTCGTTTCCGGCTACACTGCGCGGTACACAACGGATGGGTATGCGCGATGGCAGACGCAGATGACATATTGAGGAGGACGCGACATGGCGAAGACGATTGCGGTCATCGGATTAGGGGCACTCGGCGAGCCGATCGCGGCGACGCTCATCAAGGCGGGCTTCACGACGCTCGTCGTGCCGCACCATAGCCGCGTCTCGGCAGAGCGGTTGGCGAGTCAGGGTGGCACGATTGTGGACACGCCAAAAGACGCGGCAGCGCAGGCCGATTTCGTCCTCACCTGCGTGCCGGATGGTCCGGAACTGACCGAGACTGCCCTCGGCACGAATGGCATCATCGAGGGCGCGAAGTCGGGCACAGTCGTGATCGACATGAGCACCGTTTCGCCCACATACACGCGCACGGTGGCGGAAAAGCTCGCGGAGAAGGGCGTCGGGATGGTGGATGCGCCAGTCTCGGGTGGCCCGCCGCGCGCCGCAACGGGCGAACTGACGATCATGGTCGGGGGCGATGAGGAGACGGTCGCGAAGGCGAAGCCGGTGCTCGATGCGCTCGGTTCCGGCGGCAAGACCGTCACCCACGTCGGCCCGATTGGCGCAGGCGAGATGGTCAAGCTGGCGAATCAGTACATCATCAGCGCGATCATGATCGCCAATGCCGAGGCGTTGACGCTCGCCGTCAAAGGCGGCGTGGACGCGCAAACCGTCAAGGGCGTGCTTTCCACCGCGACGGCGGGGAACTACCTGCTCAATAGCTGGATCGACCGGACGATTTTCAAAGATGAATACACGCCTGGCTTCTCGATGAAACTCTTGCGCAAGGACCTCAATGCTGCTCTCAATGCCGCGAAGGACCTCGGCGTGCCGACGGAACTCGGCTCGCGCGCCATCGAATTGTACGACCGTGGCCTTGCTGCGGGCATGGGCGCGGACGACTACAGCGGCGTGAGCCGCTTCGCGCAGGACGCCGCGAATATCACCATCGCCACCGGCAAGCCGCGCCGGGATGAGGGGGAGACAAAGTGAGCGCCCCTCCCGGCACCTACAACGACGGCACCCTGCAAGGCAAGTGGGCGCTCGTCCTCGGCGCGTCGAGCGGCTTCGGCGAAGCGAACTCGCTCGCCCTCGCGCGGGCCGGGGCGAATATCCTCGGTGTCCATCTCGACCGCCGCCAGACAATGCCGAATGTCGAGCGCATTACGGGCGAAATCGCCGCAATGGGGCGGCAATCACACTTCTTCAACATCAATGCCGCCGACCCCGAGGCGCGCACGCACGCCTTGGACAGCGTCGCGGCGGAGATCGGTCCGGGCGGCGTGCGCGTCGTCTTGCACTCACTCGCTTTCGGCACCCTGAAGCGGTTCATCGGCGATGACGTGATCAATCAGAAGCAGATGGACATGACGCTCGACGTCATGGCGCACTCGCTCGTCTATTGGGTGCAGGACCTCGTCGCGCGCGGTCTGCTCACTGAGGGTGGGCGTGTCTGGGCGATGACGAGCGCGGGCGGGCACCGGGCGTGGCCATCCTACGGCGCGGTTTCGGCGGCGAAGGCGGCGCTCGAAGCGCATATCCGCCAGCTTGCGGTTGAGCTCGCCACCGCGAAGATCGCCGTCAATGCCATCCAGGCCGGTGTCACGGACACCCCCGCCTTACGCAAGATTCCCGGCAATGACGCGCTCATCGAATACGCTGCGCGCGTTAACCCCAGCGGTCGCCTCACCACCCCGCAGGATGTCGCGAGCGCCATTGTCGCCCTCTCCGGTGCGGGCACCGGCTGGATGACCGGCAACGTCATCCGCGTCGATGGTGGCGAAGACATCGTCGGGTGAGCAACGAGCAACGAGCAATGAGTGGGACGCGGCGCAAGCCGCGTTCCGTCTCCCCCTTCCTTTTAGGGAAGGGGGCCGGGGGGTTAGGTATGCCGCGCGTTTGTGTCGTGACGGGTGGGGCAAGTGGGATCGGCTATGCGATTGCCGAACGGTTCCTGCGGGGCGGGGATGCCGTCGTCGTGTTGGACAGCAACGGAGCGCAGCTTCAGGCAGTGACGCCCGCGCTTCAGGCGCTTGGTGATGTGACCTGCATCTACGGTGATGTGTCGGTGGACGCCGACCTCGAACGCGCGGCGGTGGCGGCAGACGCGCTCGGCACGCTCGGTGTCTGGGTGAACAACGCCGCCTACAACATTATCGGCGCGATCCACGAGATCGACCGCGAGACGTACGATCGCGGCATGGCGGTCGATTTCGGCGGTGTCTTCTGGGGCACCGCTATCGCCATCCGCCGAATGCTGGCGAGCGGTGGAGGCAACGTCATCAATATCTCGTCGGTGCAGGCGCTGGTCGGCTTGCGGGGCTTCCCTGCCTACGCGGCGTGCAAGGGCGCGATCATCTCGCTCACCCGGCAAGTTGCCGCCGAGTACGCCGGGCGCACTATCCGCTGCAATGCCATCGCGCCCGGCGTGATCGTCACGCCGATGAACGCGAAATTGCTCGCCGAATCGGACGACCCCGAGGCACTCAAGCGATCATGGGACATCCTCTGCCCTATTGGCCGCTACGGCACGCCCGAAGACATCGCCGAGTCCGCCTGGTTCCTCGCGTCGGATGCCGCCTCGTTCATCACCGGCCAGGTCTCCAGGTAGATGGCGGTGCCACCATCGTCGCCCGCGGGCCAGTGACGGGGGATTTGACACGCAGAAGACGCAGAGGACGCAGAGGACACAGAGAGGGAATGAGAAGGGAAAGGACGAAGAGGAGATTGACCGTCATAGGCCAGATAGCCCGCATGTCTCTTCATTCTCTCCGTTTCCTCTGTGATCTTTGTGTTCTCTGTGTCCTCTGCGTTAGGATTTTTGTTGACTGGAAGGGCTGCGAATGGCAGGGGATGGGTCGCTGGATGGGGAGTTGGGCGGTGGTGTTGGGGGCGTCGAGTGGGATCGGGGCGGCGTGTGCGGTCGCGCTCGCGGAGGCGGGGGCAGACATTGTCGGCGTCGCGCTCGGGCGGCGGCAATCGCGCGGGACGGCAGACGACACCAAAGCGGCGATTGAGGCGGCAGGGCGACGCGCGTGGTTCATCCGCGCCAATGCCGCCGACGAGAAGGGCCGGACGAAGGTGCTGGACGAGATCGCGCCCGTCGTCGGCCCGCGCGGCGTGCGCGTGCTCATTCACTCGCTCGGCTTTGGGTCGCCTGTGCGATTCATCGGCGGCGAGCCATCCAGGCGGGGCGTCCCCTTCCCGCGCCAGATGGAGATGACCCTCGATGTGATGGCGCACTCGCTCGTCTACTGGACACAAGACCTCATCGCGCGTGACCTGATGGGCCGTGGGCGGGCGCATCTTCGCGATGAGTAGCCACGGCGCGCACCGCGTCCTGCCGGGCTACGGCGCGGTCGGCACCGCGAAGGCGGCGCTGGAGGCGAATGTCCGCGAACTGGCAGTGGAGCTCGCGCCGTGCGGCATCACGGTGAACGCGATCCGCGCGGGCCTGACCGACACCCCTTCCTTCCGCGCCATCCCGACCGCGCCCCAAATGCTCGACCATATCCAACGCACCCACCCCGCCGGACGTATCACGACGCCGCAAGATGTCGCTGGCGCAATCGTCGCCCTCTCCTCCGCCGGCTGCGGCTGGATCACCGGCAACACCCTCAGCGTAGACGGCGGCGAAAGCATTGTCGGGTAGGACTAAGGACTGAGGACTAAGGACTAAGCAAGGAGATGCTCCCCGCTTAGTCCTTAGTCCTCAGTCCTTAGTCCTTATGCTTTGAGGGCTTGCTCGTACTCCTTACGGATCTGGTCGCCACCACGGCTCTCCAGTCCTTGACGAAGGTATCGAGGGCGCTGAGGGGATCGCGGCCCGTGACCATCGCATCGACCCGGTCAATCCGCAGTTGATTCAGTTCCGCGCCCTTCGCCGAAGCGGTCGGTGAGTATAACCCGAGGGTGGGGTTGTCGATGCCGAGGGCGAGGATGTCCTTCGTCGCTTGTTGCGCTTCCGCCGCATCACCGGGGATGGGCCAGTAGTAGGTAGTCAAGGGGCCGCAGAGGTTGTTCAGGTCGCCGATCTCCTGAATACCCAGATCGGTCTTGACCCGTGAGCCATCCGGCTGCACGGTATGGTGGATACCCTCGATGCCGTAGTTCATGAAGGCCCATTCCTCGCTGCCGAAGGGGGCGGCGAAGTAGTTGATGACACGCAGCAGTTCCTTCGATCGTTCCTTATCCTTGCCGACCTTCGCGGGGATCGCCGCGTACCCCGTAAAGCCGCTCGTCAGGTCAGTCGTCGCCTTGCCGCCATCGAAGCCGGGCGGCACGAGCGTCGTGATGTTGATCTTCGGGTCGTTGTTCAGCTTGCGCGCCGTGTCCCGGTAGCCGTTCGGATTAGGCCCCGCCCAGCTAGGTCAGCGCATCCTCGACGATGCCGACTTTGCCGCTCGTGATGTAGTCCTTACGCTGCGTGCGGTTGCCCGTCGCGGTGTCAGGATGGAAGATGCCCGCGATCGTAGAGTTTCTTCATGTAGGCCATCGTCTGCTTGAACTCGTCCGTTTCGAGATAGGCGGTCAGGCTGCCGTCGGCGTTCTTGCGCCACTCATTCGGCACGCGGAACATGTTGCGGAAGAAGCGAGAGCCCGAAGGCGAACTGCTGGATCGTGTGCATGCCCCAGGTGTCCTTGCTTGCCATTGCCGTCCGGGTCGTTCTTCGTGAACTTGACCATCAGGTCGGAGAACTCGTCCGCATTTTTCGGGTTCGGAGTGCCGAACTTTTCCGCCCAGTCCTTGCGCCAGTGCATCTGCGCGCCGGTGACGAGGAGCGAGCGCGGCGCACCGTAGAGTTTGCCGTTCGTCGCGGCGTTCTTCCAGAGATATTGGCGGGAAGAGGGCGAGGTTCGGGTAATCCTTCAAGGCGTCGCCGGAGAGATACGCGGTGAGGTCGGTATACGCGCCCTGCTGGATCAGTTTGTACTGGTCCGGCACTTGCTCGAAATAGAGGAAGGTGAGGTCCGGCAGGTTGCCACTGGCGGTGATCGCCGCGAGCTTTTCCGGATAGCCGTCCGCCGGTTGGATGATCGGCTCGTAGGTGATGCCGAGGCGCTTTTCCAGTTCCTGCCACCACTTGTTCTGCTCGCGTGGCGGTGGGGGCGGGTTGTAGGCGACGAGCAGAGCCGTCACCTTCGTCCCCTTACCGGGCACGCTGGTCACGGTCTTGAAGGCGGTCGGAAACTTCGTGTAGGCATCAGGCACACCGGAGCCGGTTGAGGGCAGCTTGCCATCTGCCGAAGCCGCAGTCGTGGTCGTGGTCGTGCTGGCGGCGGTTGTGGGGCCCGCGCCCGTTGCCGCGCTCGCTGCCGGGGCCGTTGCCGCTCCCGTCGCTACGGGGGCAGCCGCGCCCGTCGTTGGTGCGGCGGCGGATGGTGCCGTTGTCGGCTTCGCAGCGGTCGCGGCAGGCGCGCTCGTCGCGGTGGGGCTGGAGCCACCGCCGCAGGCGGCCAACACTGCGCCACTCGCCGCCGTCGCTGCGGTCGCGAGTGCCGCCCGCAACAGTGCTCGGCGGCTCAGTATCCGCCCATGACCCTCATCTGCGTGTCGATTCCCCATGATGCCTACTCCTCCCTAAGCGGTGGCGGAGCGCGTCGGTCTGACGCCTCGCCTTCTTTCCCTCTCGATCATTCCCGTCAGCGCTCCCCAGATTATGACGCGATACGGTGCCCCGCGTCCATCATAACCTCACCCCCCATCCCCTCTCCATCGCGTGGAGAGGGGTGCCTTATGTGACGCACCGTGGCGATCCTCACATATCGAGCCTCCCCGCATTTTCTCCCCCTCTCCACGCAGATGGCTCCGTACGAGAGGGGGCCGGGGGGTGAGGTCAGCTCCCTTTCACGTACTTCTCGTACCATGCCAGGACGCGGGTGAGGAGGTCGCGCTGGTGGGCGCGCTCCTCGATGGGGTGCGCTTCACGCGGGTAGGCGACGAACTCGGTGGGGACACCCTTACGGGTGAGGGCGGCGAACCATTCCTGCCCCTGTGCGAAGGGCACGCGCTCGTCTTTCTCACCGTGGAGAATGAGCGTGGGGGTCGTCACCTGATGGAGATATTTCAGGGCGGAATGATCCCAATAGCGCCCGGCGTCCTCGTAGAGCGGCGCGCCGAAGTATGCTTCGTGCCAATCCTTGATGTCGGTCGTGCCACTGAAGCTGACGAGGTTGCAGAGGCCCGCGCCGACGATGGCCGCCTTGAAGCGCTGGGTCTGGCTCTCGGTCCACGCCGTCATGAAGCCGCCGTAGGACCAACCGCCGATGCCCGTCCGCGCCGGGTCGACGATGCCCTGCGCGAGCACATGATCGACACCACGCAGGATGTCGTCCATGTCCTTGCCGCCCCAATCACCGAGGTTGAGGGTCTGGAAGGGGTCACCCCGGCCCGAACTGCCGCGCGGGTTGGCGAGCAGCACCGCGTAGCCGCTCCCGGCGAGCGCCTGTCCCCAGTCGTGCCAGCCGAGCATGAGATGCTCGGTGTAGACACCCGCCGGGCCACCATGCACCTGCACGATGAAGGGGTAGGGGCCATCGCCATGTACTGCGGGGTCCGGCACCGTGAGAATGCCGGCGATCTGTCGCCCGTCGATCGCCTCCCAGTGGATGACGCGCGAGGGGGCGATGCTCCGCTCCCGCATCCAGCCGTTATGATCGGAGACTTGTGTGAGCGTACCGGAAAGCGGCCCCGCCCAGACCTCGAATGGTTGCGTCATATCCCCATGCACGACTGCGACCGTCGTACCCGCCGTATCTACCGTCATGGTCGTCGCGGCGTTGTTGGGTGATGAGCCAGATGTGGGGAAGTTGCCGAGCGGTTCGCTCAAGCGGTCCTCCGGCACGACATAGTGATGCAGGTTATGGGCGGTGCTATCGAGGAGCATGAGCAGGAGGGTGCGGTTGTCGGGCAGCCACAAGAGATCGGTTTTGCCCTGTTCCAAATCCGCCAGCCGCGATTCGATGCGGCCCGACGCGACATCGCACAGCATCACGACCCCCGCGCCCTGTTTCGTGCGGTCCGGCCGGGCGATAAAGGCGAGCGTCGTACCGTCCGGTGACCAACTCGGGCTGTTCGGCGCGCCGTAGGTGCCCGCCACTTCCCGCGCGGTGCCGTCCGCGACAGAGAGGAGATGCAACGCGGTGCCACCGAAGCCGTGCGCCCAGCCCGGCTTCGCGCTGCCAACGACCGCGATCCGCGCGCCGTCCGGTGCCCATGCATATCCGGAGCCTGTCCAGACATGCAAGCCGTCCGGGCCACACTGCCGCGCCGCGCCGCTCTCCACATCGACGAGCCAGAGGTGCGCGTACTTGCGCTGCGTCTCGACGACGTAGGAGTCGTCCTTATCCTCTTTGCGCTTCTTTTCATCCTCAGTTTCCGGATCGGTGCGGATGACGGCGAGCGTCTTGCCATCCGGCGACCAGGAGAGGTCCGCGAGGCTGCCGTGCAGGTCGCCCAACCGCCGCGCCTCGCCACCCTGCACGGGCAGCAGGTAGATGTCCTGCGTGTTCTCCTCAGTACGGTCGGAGAGGAAGGCGAGGGTCGCGCCATCCGGGGACCAGCGGGGCGTCGTATCCTGACGCGGCCCGCCCGTCAGTTCGCGCGGTGCGGTTGCGCCATCGGTCGGCGCGAGCCAGACATGCGCGTGCCGGATCGCGCCATCTTTCGCGGTATCCGCAAGCACGTACGCGACACTTCGCCCATCCGGGCTGATCTGCGCGTCTCCCGGCAAGGCGAGCGTAACAATTTCCTCGATGGTGAGCGGTGTGCGGTCAGCCATGAACTTCCCCTTTCATAACCTTGAACGCAGAGGATGCAGAGAACGCAGAGAGCACAGAGGAGAAGAGATTTTGTGAGATCGCCTCCCTTTCACGCTGGCAGGATCTACGATTATCCAAGTAGCATCTGGCGGAGATGGGTATTGAGGAAGCGACCGTCCGGGTCGAGGCGTTCCCGCACAGAAAGAAACGTATCCCACTGCGGGTAGCTCTCGTGCAGATCGCGCGCGGTATACCAATGCAGCTTGCCCCAATGTGGCCTGCCCTGATAGCGGCGGAAGAGCGCTTCCGCGTCGGTGAAGAAGCGTTGATAGGACAACTCTGCCGCCTGATGGATGGAGATTGTCACCGTCTCGCGTCCATAGGCGGGGCTTGCCGGGATGTCGTCCGCGCGTAAGGTCCGGTACTCGACCGGCCACGCGACATCGGGATGACGACCGCGCATCAGTTCGCGCAATTCGCGCATACAGGCCGGGCCGTGCTCCGCCGGAACCGCGAACTCCATCTCATTGAAAAGAATCGTGCGCTCCGATGGGAAGATGCGGTCACTCCAGTCGATGCGCTCCGGTTTCACATAGCGAGTGAGACGACCCGCTGTCTCTGGTGGGGGAGCGGGCGGTACCTGCGTTGCGTCAGTCGGGTTGAGGGTCTTCATCGCGCAGGCATCTTCGCTGGGGCTCCAGAAGAACTCGCAGTGCCGGTTGTCGCGGATCAGCGAGGGCATCTCTGCCATGCACTCCTCGAACTCAGCTACCCAGGTCCGTTCGTGGAGCCGGTAGGCGGGCAGTACGCGCAGCGTGATTTGCGTCATCACCCCCAGCGCGCCGAAGGAGACGCGCGCCGCATTGAAGATCGCCGGTTCGTGCGCCGCCGAGCAGTCGAGGCAGTCGCCGGATGCGAGCACGAGCCGAAGCCCGACGACCTGCGTCGAGAGGCTGCCGAGCGCCGGCCCCGTCCCGTGCGTCCCGGTACCGATTGCCCCGGCGAGCGCCTGGCGGTCGATATCGCCCATATTCTCCAGCGCGAACCCGGCAGCGCGCAGCGGTTCGCCCACCGCGTGCAGTTTCGTGCCCGCCTGGAAGGTCGCCGTCCGGGCATCGGGATCGGCGGCAATCAGGCCCTGCATCCCGTCGAGCGAAAGCAGTGTGCCGTCCGTGGCGCAGAGCGGGGTGAAGGAGTGCCCGGTTCCGGCGACGCGCACGGTTTCACTCGCCCGGCCCGCCGCCCGGATGAGCGCGATGACTTCCGCCTCACTCGTCGGCGTTGCGATGCGCGTTGGTGCGCAGGTGACGCCCCCGGACCAGTTCTGCCACGCTGCTGCCATCGGGTTCCTCGCCTTCTTGTCTCACCGTCGCTATGCTCTCAGTATCCGCGCTGCTTGTCTACGACATTCATCAAGGTCTCACCCTTGAGAAAGCGCCGAAGGTTCTCACTGAGGATTGCGTAGGCGCGCGGGCCGTATTTCGGGGTCAGACCACCATAGTGGGTGAGGAGAATGAGATTCGGCAAATCCCAGAGCGGATCATCGGGTGGCAGGGGTTCCGGGTCGGTCACGTCGATGCCCGCGCCCGCAATCGTGCGATCCCGGAGGGCGGCGAACAGGGCGGCCTGATCGACGATGGGGCCGCGCCCGACATTGAAGAAGTACGCGGAGCGCTTCATCGCCGCGAACTCAGCAGCGCCGAAGATATGGCGCGTCGCTGCGGTCAGAGGGAGGGTGATGACGACGTGATCCGCGTCCGCGAGCAGGCCGTGGAGGTTGTCCGGCGCGAACTGATGATCGAGCAAGCCTTCCGGCGCGGGCGTGTCGGAGCGCCGCCAGCCCGTGACGCGCATTCCGAGACCCTTCGCCTTCTGCGCGAGCGACGTGCCAATCTTGCCGAGGCCGAGGATGCCCATCGTCTGTCCCTCGACCTCGAACATGCCGGTCGGCCAGTAGAAGCGGTGCGGGCCGTGCTGGTTGAGAATTTGTTCCGGCATCCGCCGCGCGAAGGCGAAGAGCATTGCTAAAGCCTGTTCCGGCACGCTCGCCACATGCACGCCCACGACCGTCGTCGCGACGATCTCCGGGCGCGCCTGGAAGGCGGGCGTCGAGACGCCGTTCGCGCCCGCGCCGGTGGATGAGACCCAGCGGAGCCGCGTCGCCTCAGCCAGCAACCGCTCCGGCACATCGCCGATCACCGCGTCCGCTTCGGCAATATGCTGCGCCAGCACCTCCGGCTTCCCTTCGGTGGAATAGAAGGTCACCGCCGGGAAATCCCGCGCGAACCACTGCGAATAATCCACCCCATCATTGCGCCCCATATTCCCACCCACCAGCACGACGGGCCGCCGACCACTCTCTGCCACACGCACTCCTTTTGAGACTAAACAAACAATTGAACCGCAGAGAGGGAAAGAAGAGGAGAAGAGATGCGAGCACAGAGGACGCAGAGCGCACAGAGACCACCGAGAAGAGAAAATAAGGGATTCCCTCAATGCGCTCTGCGTCCTCTGTGCTCTCTGTGCTGAAATCTTTCATTGATGCCTCTGTGTCTCTGTGGTTCAAACGCATTCGAGAGTATCGCATCTCCTTGCGCCTGCGCGCACGTCGGGGCATACTCGCGGCACGATGAGCCGTTTTCGATGGATGAAAGGATGCCCACCCTATGCCCGCAGTCCCGACCGAGGAGCGCGCCCGCATCGCCGTTGACGTACTGGGCGATTTCTATATCCGCGCCTTCACCCGCGCCGGTCTGACGCCGGAGGATGCCGAAACGACCGCGCGCATCCTCATCGGTGCGGACGTGCATGGGATTGAATCGCACGGCGCACCGCTCGCGCATGGATACATCAATAAGATTCGCCAGGGATTGATCAATCCGCGCCCGAAGATTCGCACCGTCGCGGAATTTCCCGGTACATTGGTCCTCGATGGCGACAACGGGCCGGGGCCGGTCGTCGCGAGTTATGCGATGCGGCAGGCCATCGAAAAAGCGCGCGAGAACGGCGTCGGCACCGTCACCGTGCGGCACAGCAACCACTTCGCTGCTACCTGTAACTACCCCCTCATGGCGGCGGCGGAAGGGATGGCCGGCATGGCGATGACGACAACCGGCCCGAACGTCCTGCCAACTTTCGGAAACAAGCCGCTCCTCGGTACGAACCCAATCGCCATCGCCTTCCCCGGCGGGGAGCAGGCGCGCCCCTTCCTCATCGACATGTCCACGAGCGTCGTCGCGATGGGCAAGCTCGGGGTCTATCGCCGGGAGGGAAAGGAGTTGCCCGTAGGCTGGGCGGTGGATGCGGAGATGCACCCGACGACCGACGCGACGCAGGCGCGCCATCTCTACACGCTTGGTGGCGACCGGGAACACGGCAGCCAGAAGGGGTACGGCCTCAGTGTTGCCGTGGACCTCTTCAGCGCGCTCCTTGGCGGCGGGCGATACAGCGCGGAGATCCCGAACAATGCGACGGTGCCGACCGAGCATACGCATATGTTCACGGCGTGGCGCGTTGACGCCTTCGTGCCGATGGATCAGTACGCCGCGCGCTTCGACGCGTACATCCAGATGCTGCACGATTGCCCCACTGCGCCCGGTCACGCCCGCGTCCTCGCCCCCGGCGACCCGGAGTGGCAGGCAGAGGACGACCGCCGCGCGCACGGCATCCCGCTCAATCCGATCATCCTCGCGGACCTGCAGAAACTCGCGACAGAGTTGGGCATTCCGTTCGCGGTGTGATGTATCCTCACCCCCCGGCCCCCTCTCCATCGCCAAGAGATCGAGGTAAAGATAGATTTGTGCGGCGATAGAGAGGGGGAGGGGGTGAGGACTGCAATGATTTCACGGTACGAGAGATGACGCAAAGCGATCTTGTCGCATTTCTGGCGCGGCACAGACCCTTCCATCGTGATATGGCGGTCTGGGAGGACGGTCTGATCCATCTTCGGGTCGTGTCGTATCTGAGTGATGCGTTGCCACCGTTGCCCTCCATCACCTCGGTGCGTGCGCTCGTCTTTCGCGACGATACGGTGCTCGTCTCGCACAACCCTGAGACACGCATATTTGGCCCGGTGGGCGTCGTGAGGCAGGGGAAACGCTGATGCAGACGCTTGACCGCGAGGTCTTCGAGGAGACAGGATGGACGATTCGCGATCCCATCGTTCTTGGCTTCCTTCACCTCCATCACGAAACTCCGAAGCCGCCAGCGTATCCGTTCCTCCATCCAGACGTCGCACAAGTCATTTACATGGCGGAACAAGTCATTTACATGGCGGAAGCGGATCGCTTCACACCCGATACCGCCGATCCCGACGGCTACGAGCAGGGATCCGCCTTCCGCTCTTTCGCCGACGTGCGTGCATTGCCGCTCGTCATGGGCCAGCACGGCTATCTTGAACAGGCACTTCGCCTACGGCGGGAGAGGGGAATTATGCAGAGTAATGATGGTCGATAGCACGGCATCACGTCGAGATGAGTCACCCCTTCCCTTTAGGGAGGGGGCAGGGGGTAGGATGATCCTCGGCATGAATGCGCGGCAGTTTCCGGGGAACTGGCGGCCTGCAGTGGCGGAAATCGCTTTCGCGCGCGGGGCGGGCTTCGGCGCGCTTCAGTTTCATGGGCAGGAACCGGGTCTCGATCCTGAACGGCTCGGGGAACCGCTCGCGGTCGTCGCGGACGCCCTCGCGGTAGCCGGGATTGAAGCGGTGATAGAGATCATCGTGCGGGTGGATGCGACGGGGCGTACTGCGTCCGGCCTGACGCCACTCGATGTGCTGGCACTGAATCTGCCCGCGATCGATGCGTTGCCCTGCACCTGCGTTCACTGGCATCTCGTTCCGCTCGCACCGGAGGAGAATGCAACGCTGCACACGCTTGAGCGGAGCCTGATTCCGCAGTTTCGCGCGGCGGTGGCCTGTGCCGAAACGCACGGATTCCGCTTCGCCATCGAACACAACGAGCCGCGTATCGGCCTCTGGGCGACTCCTGAGCGGATCGCCGCCCTCCTCGATGCCGTGCCGGGTCTAGGATTCGTCTGGGACATGAATCATACCGCGCCGGAACATCTCAACGGCTTTCTCTCCCTCATCTCCCGGATGACGATGGTGCATATCGCCGATACACGTCTGCCGACGGTGAACGATCATTATCCCCTTGGCATGGGCACGATTGACTTTCCCGCCTATTGCGGCGCGCTGCGTTCCGGTGGCTTCGCGGGCCCCGCTATCCTTGAAATCGGCGGGCTGCCGCAATCCGGCGGCTATGGGCGCGATACGGACGCCGCGCTGATCGACTCGCTCTCTCGGCTCCGTGCCGCGATCTCTGCCGCGACACCGCTCGCATGACGTCCTGCACGAGCGGTGTTGCCCCATAAAGCCTCACACCGTCGGGCGGGAGGGGTTGGCGCTGATCGCGATCACCGCGACCACGAGCGCGCAGATGGTGAAGGTCGTCCCCGCAGTAAAGGCGCTCCCGATGCCGTGCGCCAGAATGTGATGCGTCTGCACCAGCGGGGAGGCATCTGCCAGGGGATGCCGGGCGGCATTCCGGCTGCTCGTGCCGAACACGGTGACGAGGATCGACAGGCCGAGTGCACCCCCAACCTGCTGCGTGACATTTACCAGCCCCGATGCGGCCCCGGTATCGCGTGGCTGCACCCCCGCGAGCGCAATCAAGGTCAGCGTGACGAACGGGAAACCGACACCGATGCCAAAGAGGAGCATCGGGCCGAGAATGCTTGGGAAGTAGCTACTGGTGGCGGAGATGCGCGTGAGCCAGATCATCCCGATAGCCGTGATCGCGATGCCGGTCACCGTGAGCGGCTTGGGGCCGAAACGGGGGAGCAGTGCGGGGACGCTCCGGGCGGAAACGAGGAGCGCGAGCGTCATCGGCAAGAAGGCAAAGCCTGCTTTGAGCGGGCTGAACCCGAGCACGTCCTGCACATACTGGGTGAGAAAGAAGAACATGCCGAACATGCTCGCGATGAGCAAGAGCCTGATGAGGTATGCGCTCGCGCGGTCGCGATTGGCGAAGAGATGCAGCGGCATGATGGGCTGACTGGCCCGGACTTCGATGGTCACGAAGAGCGCGAGCAGCGCGATCGCAATGGCGAAGGCGATCACCGTCACGCGGTCGCTCCAGCCGCTGGACGCGGCGCGGATGAATCCATAGACCAATGCGGCCATTCCACCGGTAGAGGTGAATGCCCCGGCGAGATCGAAGCGCCCCGGATGGCGCTCGGATTCCTGAATGAACCGCGGTGCGAGGAGAGCAACGGCGATACCGATGGGCACATTGATGAAGAGCACCCAGCGCCACGATACCCAATCCGTGAGCATGCCACCGACGATCAGGCCGAACCCCGAACCGGCGGCAGAGACGGCGGCGTAGATACCGAACGCGCGGGTCCGTTCGCCACCCTCCGCGAAGTTGGTCGTGATCAGGGCGAGGGCGGTCGGTGAGGCGAGAGCGGCGCCCACCCCTTGTCCGGCCCGCGCTGCCAGCAGCCATCCCGCAGCGGTCGCAAAGCCTCCGAGGAGCGAGGCGAGGGTGAAGAGCAGGATACCGGCGATGAAGATCCGCCGCCGACCGAGAATATCACCCGCGCGGCCACCGAGCAGCAGCAGGCCACCGAAGGTGAGCGTGTAGGCATTGATGATCCACGACAGACCCGTGGCGGAGAAGTGCAGACTGCTTTGCATCTTCGGCAGGGCGATGTTCACCACGGTCGCGTCAAGGACGACCATCAATTGGCAGCAGACGATGACGGCAAGAGCGATTGTGGGATGATGCCCGCGCCGCACGGCATCCCTGACAGCGGTATCGTCACGTCGCTGCTCGAGTTCGACATCCAGTGTGGCGAGGGTCTGTTCGGTCATCGTGCCGATACTCCTTTTGCTATACTGTGGTCATCGCCTGTTCCCGCAATGGCGGTCGGGACGCCAGGCACCTATCCGGAGGACTCCTCCGTTTATTATACGGAGCCATCCTCCGCTTTGCAACCCGTTTGGGAGATTCGATGCACACGTCCGGCACCGTCGATCCATCACCGCGCGCGATGCGCGCGGATGCCCGTCGCAATGATGCGCGGCTGCTCGCCGCCGCAGAGGCCTCCTTCGCCGCGCAGGGGACCGACGTTTCGCTGGAGGAGATCGCCCGCCGCGCCGGGGTGGGGATCGGCACGCTCTACCGGCACTTCCCCACGCGCCAGGCGCTCCTGGAAGCGCTTTTTCGTGAGCACTACGATGCACTCCATGCACAGGCGGTCGATCTGCTCGACGCTCCGTCCCCCTTCGATGCGCTTGCCACCTGGCTGCGGGCACTCTCCCTGCACACCACGACGTATCGCGGCATGACGGCCTCGTTGAAGGCGGCCATCCTTGACGAAACGACGGAGTTATCCGCCTCATGCCGCGCGATGAAAACTGCATGGGAAGCTTTGCTCGTGCGCGCGCAGCAGGCGGGAGAAGTGCGCCCCGACGCGGATGCCATGGACCTGCTCAAGCTCGCTCATGCGATCGCCTGGGCGACTGACCAGGCACCGGACGGTCGTAATCAGGCGGACCGTCTTCTTGCCGTCGTAATGGATGGTCTGCGGTACCAGAACCCGACCGAAGAATAGGACCGCGCTCCGAAATCAGTGTGGCGGAAACGCCCGAACTCGTTCATATTATGTTATGCTATCAGTGCATCGCTGACGACGACCAGGCAACCCCGCTCGTGTCGTGCATCCCGGCCTTGCGGGAAGGGGGCCGGATGATGGCCCTGATATTCGCGACCCTCGATCTTGACGTTGCCTACTCTTTTCTCTCCCCGATGGATGATCGCCTCACTGACGCGCCTGATACGGTCGCGTGCGGGCGGTGGTGGCGATATGCGTGATGATTACCGTGAACTCCGGCGTCGTGTGCAGGCGGCCGGGCTCCTGGAACCCCAGCCGCGCTCCTTTGGCACCCGGCTCGTCGTAACGAGTGCGCTGCTCGTGGTCGGGCTGGCGTTTCTCGTCATCTTCCATGCACCCTGGGCCTTACTCCTCGGTGCGCTCTTCCTCAGCATGGTTTCAGTCCAGTTCGCCTTTCTCGTCCACGATGCGGGACACCGACAGGGTTTCGTACGCCGCTGGCAGAACGCCCTGGTCGGCATCATCTGCGGCGATGTATTGCTCGGGGCCAGCTACGGCTGGTGGGTCGGGAAGCACAATGAACATCACGCCCATCCGAACCATACGGATATGGACCCCGATATCGATCTTCCGCTGATCGCCTTCACGGCCGCACAGGCGGTGGAGAAGCGAGGCGTGGCCCGAAAGGTCGCGCGCTATCAGATCTTTTGCGCGCTCCCGCTGCTGACGCTCGTGGCGTATGGGCAGCGCGTCGGCAGCGCCCGATACGTTCTCTCCCAGCGCTCTCGGTACCGCCGCTGGGAAATCGCCGCCCTCGTCCTCAATGCGCTGCTTTTTGTCGGGGTGCCGCTCCTCCTGCTTGGCCCGTGGTCGGCCTTGTTGCTCATCACGGTCCATCAGGCGTGTACGGGTCTCTATCTCGGCCTGGTCTTCGCCCCAAACCATAAGGGAATGCCCGTCCTTGATGCGGACACACAGATCGATGCCCTGCGCGCTCAGGTGCTGACGGCACGCAATGTCCGGGGTCATCCCGTGACCGATTGGTGCTACGGTGGGCTGAACTATCAGATCGAGCATCATTTGTTTCCGGCGCTGTCACGCAATCGTCTGGGCGCGGCGCAGACGATCGTCGGTGCATTCTGCCAGGAACGAAATATCCCGTACTACGAGACGACCGTCCTGCACTCGTATGTCGAGATTTTTGACTCGCTGCGTGCGGCGGCCGCGCCCCTCGATACGCGCGCGCGCGCAGCGGGCAAAGTCACTGCCGCCGAAGAATCGCTCCGCTGAACGCGCGATTGACGGGAAAAATCAAAGTGCGGACGCGTATTGCAGCGTCCGCACTCTCCTTTGGAACCGAAACAGTGTTTCGTCTGTTCTTCGCGCCCTAGACGGGCGACTGATCCTTCGGCGGGGTCATCTACCATCCCTCCTACTGAATCCTGGTCCCTACCTTGTTTGTACACCCGCCCACATATCCTGTCAAGATGCGCGAAGGGTAGTCACTTACGCGCCGAGCCGGTGTTCTACGTAGTAGCTGTTCGTCCCGACGAGCGTGGGGGTCGCCCGCGCCACAACCTTGCCGTCCTGCGTCGTTATCTCAAAGAGATACACTCCCGGCAAGTTGGTCTGATCCGGGCTGAACTCGGTAGTCGTGTATGTCCCGGACGCATCACTGAAGAGGTAGAATCCCCCAGGGATGAGCGGCACGCCCCACGGGCTGTAAATCTGCAACGTATATGCCGTCTTCGGCACAAGCCCCGTCACCTTCGTCGTACTGGCCGCGTTATAGGTAATGGTCGCGGGCGTGTAGGTGAGATCCGCCGCACCAACTGCCGGTACCACCATGAGCAGAGAACCAAGAGTCATTGCCACACCAATTACAAACGGCCGCACCCGCATGATATCCTCCTCCTGCATTCTGCGGGACACCCTGCCCCGCGCATCGGTGAACATAGTATGCGTTGTGCAGAGGGTTGATACAAGGGGGCGATATGACTTGACGTGAGCGAACACCTGTTCTATGCTGCTGCGCGAATCAACCATGAGAGAGGGGCGCGTATCCGCCCGACGCGCATCACAAAAGGGGAGTGAGGGATGCTCGGTACAGCGATGCTCACCACGATGTTCGACTACAACGGTGCGATGAATGCCCGCCTGCTTGCCTGCGCGTCGCAGGTGAGCGACGAACAGTTGGATGCGCCGAAGGAGTACAGTCAGGGCGGCGTGCGCGCGACGCTCTGGCACCTGCTGATCGTCGAATACGGTTGGCGGTCGCAGTGCCAGGGGGTTGACGCCCGCAAAGAGCCGTTGCCCATCGAACAGACTGCCTCGGTCGCCACGCTCCAGGTTTTTCAGCAGGCGGAGCACGCCCGCACGCAGCGCTACATTGCTGACGCGAGTGAGGATGACCTCACCGCGCCGATCACGCTGACCCGACGGAACGGATCAACCTTTGCCGTCGCCCGGTGGCAGGTCCTCTCCCATATCCTCTTCCATAGCGCGCAGCACCGTAGCGAGTTGGCGGAAATGCTGACGCAGTATGGGCATTCCCCCGGTGATACGGATTACATCTTCTACATTGCGCCGCCGTCATCCTCATAGGTGCCGGTATTTCCCGCATTTCGGCGCGTTGGGGTCAGATGAGATGCAACTGTGTCTGCCGTCCCGCCAGCCAGGAGACGACGCCCCCGGAAAGGATCGCGTCTTCTTCGAGGGCAATGCGGACTTCCTGACCGTCCCATTCCGGCACGGGATGGCGCACATTCAGTTCGATGGAGTAACAGGTGCTGTCGAAGAGTGGGTAATCGCCGTTGCCCGGCACGCCATCTTGCCGATCCCAGAGGCCGATGGTCGGCCCGGCGGCGTGACCGTGATAACCGAGGGGGTGCGTATAGATGCTCGGGGTCAGCCCGGCATCGCGTGCGTCCGCGAGCGCTTCGCGCAGCACCGTGTTCCCACTCTCGCCGACGACCATCGTCTGGCAGAGGATGTCCTGCAGGCGGTTGCCTGCCGCGAGTGCCGCCTGGAGGCCCGCCGGGGCGTCGGTCTCGCCGGGTTTGCGGATATAGGCGTGCTGCTGCTGGTCGGTGGCGAGGCCGAGATAATAGAAACCCATGTCGCAGTGCAGGAGATCCCCGTGCTGGATCAGTGTGCGCCGGTCCTCGGTGCGCTGAAGTGCGTCCCACCGCTCGTCGGCGCTCTGGATCGTGATCGTCGGCTGAAACCACGCCTGCAAACCGGCATCGAGCATCGTCTGCCGCATCCACCAGACAATATCGTCCGTCGTCGTGCTGCCGGGTTGGATGGTCCGGGGTGAGAAGGCTTCCGCGATGATCGCGTGCCCGAGGGCGATGATACCGGGATAGACGCCGAGTTCGGCGGGGATGCGCTGCTCCAGCCAGCCGACGCAGAGCCGTTCCGCACCTGTCGTGCGGGCCATCAGGTCCTTGCCCAGCGCGGCGGCAATCCGCGTGTATTCCTGATGGGTCAGACCATCGCCGAAGGCAAAGGTGGGGGAGATATTGAGGCCGATCACCTTCGGATCGCGCTCGCGGACGACGCGCGCGAGGCAGGCATCCTGCTCCTCGGCTTCCGGGTCCCACCCACGGGCATAGAAATCACCGAAACCGTAGCGATCGAGCGTGAGACGCTCCACGCTGCCGTCCGCGCGGCGCGAGAAAACGAGGATCGTCCGGCGGCGGGCAGCCATCGCGGGGTCGGGCAGGAGCGTCATGATGACCGGGTCTTCGTTATACTCGCGGGCGGCGATGATCCACAGATCGAACCCTTCCCGCGCCATCAGTGCGGGCAGGAGAGTATCGAGGCGCTGCGTGAGCCAGTCGTTGCGCACCACCATGCGGGTACGAAGCGGAAGAATGCGTTCCCGGAGCGAGGTCACGAAGGCGGTGCGGCTATCGGTCGCGGGGGCGTCGGTCATCGTCATCTCTCCCTTTTTCGTGGTCATGCGGATCGTTCTCGGCCCTATGCGCGCCGCAGTGTAGCATGGCCGTGGCCGTCGGTCGGGCAGGTTTCAAAACCACCAAGGCACCAAGGAACACCAAGGACACCAAGGGGAATGCTTTATTTCTCTCTTGGTGTTCTCCGTGTTCTTGGTGCCTTGGTGGTTAGTCCCTCCCGTCTTTTGCTAATCGCCGGGCAGATACATCGCGTAGCCACCGGTCACGAGCAGCGTTTGCCCCGTCGTGTACTCGCTTTCCGGCAGACAGAAGAAGCGTACGGCGGCGGCGATGTCTTCCGCCTTTCCCACCCGCCCGAGCGGGATATATTGCTCGGCCTGCGTGCCCCATCGCTCCTCGTTGCGCGGCGCACCGGGCCGCTCCGCCATCATGCCGGGGGCGACGCAGTTCACCGAGATGCCGTACGGCCCAAGTTCGTAGGCCATGTTGCGCGTCGTTGCCTCGATCGCCGCCTTCGCCGCGTTGTAGACGAGCGCATCGCGGTGGTTGTAATGCGCGCCGATCGTGGAGGTGTTGACGATCCGGCCCCGGATGCCCCGCTCCATCATGTGCCGCGCGATGTGTTGCGAGAGACCGAACGTCGCCCCCCAGTTCACCTGCATCGTGTATGCGGCGTCCTCCGTGTGCATCTCCCAGAAGGGGGCGCGACCACCCCGCGAGCCGCCCGCATTATTGATGAGGATGTCGAGTTGCGGCACGCGCGCCAATACCTCCGTTGCCAGCCGGTCCACTGCCTCGACGCGCCCGAGGTCCGCGACCATTCCCCACGCCTCGACGCCCCGCTCCTGTATCGCCGCGACGGCAGGCGCGATCAGTTCCTGCTCCATGCCGTGCACGACGATGTTCGCGCCTTCCTGAGCCAGCCATTCGGCGGTGGTCCGCCCCAGCCCCTTCGTGCTCCCCGTGACGAGCGCCCATTTCCCCGCGAGCCGCTTTTCGGACGCCTCTTCCGCCATGATCCCCTCCGATAGTACGGGCGCGTCTGTTTCGTGCGCCCGCAAAAGCTTCGTCTCCTACGCCGGTCGCAATGCTAGGGGGAAGGGGGTGATGGGTCAACAAGGCGAAATGACTCTTTGCCCTGCTTTGCCCACAATTCTATGAGGCATTATGTTGGGTAATCTATGCGTCACATTTTCTGTTATTTCGCGTTATATATGATGGCTGGACTCGCTTACTGTCGCGTATGTATATATGCATTCAAGTACACATTACATCGACGTCATCGCGCAGAGGTAGGAAGGGGAGCAAATCCAGCTATCGTGTGAGGGATGTGGGGAGATCTCATCGCGCCATTCTATCCAATATCCGGGGAGATTTGGATCGATTGATGGCATTCGTGAGGGGAAAGCATGGGGACGAATCAGCATCGCATAGGGGATGGGCGGCGGCCCCGTCGTGAGCGGCGGCTCACGCTCCTTGCCGTCGCAGGAATCGCACTGCTCTCGATGGTCTCGCATGTGGGTGCGGTGGCCACCTTCGGTGATTCCGCTTTCCAGACGCAATGGCAGGTGAACGAGCAAAACGTGGCGAATTTCTGGGGCCCCACGCTCGCGGGGACGAGCGTCATGCACGAGGCATACGAGGAGTCACCCGGCGGGGCACGCCTCGTTCAGTATTTCGACAAGGGGCGGATGGAACTGACGCGACCGGCGACACCGATTGTCACGAACGGTCTGCTGACAGTGGAAATGCTGCGCGGACAGATCCAGACCGGAGACAATAGCTTCATCTCCACCGATCCGGCGGATGTGCCGATTGCCGGTGATGCCACGAACACCGGCCCAACCTTCGCGATGCTTCAGGACCGTCAATCCCGCTTGCTCGTAGCAGGGACTGCACGGATCGGCGACGCGACGACGCGCGCAGTCACACGGTCGGGCGCGTCGATGAACTTCGAGAATGGCGGCGATTATCCGAAGGCGAATATCGTCGCGTACGATCGATCGACCGGGCACAACCTGCCGAGCGCGTTCGCGACCTTCCGTGAGAAGGTCGGCGTGCCGACGATTGGGTTGGCAATCTCCGAGCCCTTCTGGTCCACCATCAAGGTCGGCGGGAAAGACAAAGACGTCCTTATCCAACTCTTCGAGCGGCGCATCCTCACCTACACACCGTCCAATCCGGCGGCGTTCCAGGTGGAACTCGGCAACATCGGGCGGCAGTATTTCGCGTGGCGCTATGATGGTGGTGCGACGCCAACCTATGTCACCTCGACAACGACAGCAACGAAAACCCCCGCAACCACGCAAGCGACGAGTGCGCCCGTGAATCGCGGACCGTGTGCTACCCCCGCCCACGCCAATTTCAATGGCATGTCCGGGTCGATTTCGCGCAACGTGGCGATTACGGTTACCGCAACGGTGGTTGATGCATCCGGTGATGTTTGTGGGGATGGCACGCAAGTAGTGATCGCGGATATGGGGGTCGTGACTGCCTTTGTGGGCGGATCACGTGCCATGAATGGTAGTTCATACGTCGTGGTAACGACGAGAGATGGCGTGGCGAAAGCAACCTTCACCGATAGTGGCCCCGCTGACGCCACAAGCCCTGTGCATATCGGTGTCTATGCGATCGCGAAATCAACGGACCTGCCGAATGGCATCTTCGGCACGTTGCTGGTCGATCCCGTCTACATGCCCCTGATTCGCTAACGAGCAACGAGCAATGAGGCGGGGAGTGATCTCCGCCTCGTGCGTTGATAAGCGGGTATTTACCAGGAAGGTGGTGGATCACCGATTTTCGCCCGGAAAGCGTGATACACCTGACGCAGGCGCTTCCGCACCGATTGCAAGCGACGTTCCCAGCCATGATCGCGGTGCTGACGAGCTATCTGAAGCGGCAGGTTCGCCCTTGCGTGCATCGCGTTTCTCCTTGTGTGGGGCGAGATCAAGACATGTATTGAAGTATTAAACGTGCTGCGGTCATATTTGGATCACTTTGGTGAGTAACAAGAGGGAATACGGGCCGTCCCGATCTTCTCGCTGGCAGAGCTCATTGCCAGAATATGTATAGGAGTTACGCAGTTCAGTGGGGAAAACCCGGTGGTAGCAGGCTTTCCAGCCTGCCCTTGCGAGGCGGGGAGGCAGGCTGGAAAGCCTGCTACCACCACAAAAAAGCCCCGAACTGCGTAAGTCCTTCATGTATTAAGGTGCCGGTGTTCACTTCACGTATCCCATGCGTCATCGAAGATCGGGCGGTGGATTTCGCTGATGCGGTAGCCGAGCCCTTCCCCGTGCAGGGTCGCGGTGTCGGCGTAGCCGCGCCGTGGTGCGAAGACGGCCGGATGGACGACCGCTTCGGGGGATGAGGTGTCCGGGTAATATTGGCGGGCATTTGCCTCGACGGCGAGCGGCGAGCGGATCCATCCCGCGAGACCAATCGATTGCAGGAGCGCGAGGCCAGGGTTCGTGAGGTCCTGCACCATGTACACCAGTCCTTCGCCTTCAGCGCGGGCAGCGATCAGCAGCGCCAGGCTCTGACATTTGCACACTTTGAGCGCGACGCCGGACCAGCCGCGTGCGATTGCCTCATCGATGTCCGCGAGGCCGGTCAGGCTCTCATCGATGATGACCGGCTTGAGGGCCGTCAGGGCGCGCATGTCGAAGCGGTGATGGTAGAGATCCCGCTCCGTTGGTTGCTCGATGTAGCGGAGGGCGGCGTAGGCGTCCGGTGCCGTCTCACGCACGCGGGCGAGGAATTCGATCAGGTAATCGGGTGACGCGCACTGCTCGTTCGCATCGACCGAGCAATGAATTTCGCGTGCCGGTTGCGCCGAAAGCGCCTCCCGCGCGGTCTCCCAGACTGCGCGATAGCGCGCGATATCCCAGGCGAGATCGACGCCACGCAGTTTCACCTTGAAGGAGAAGACGCCGTCCTGCGCGATCCATTCGGTCAGGGCATTCGGGCGCCCGTCTTGCGGTGCGTCGGGCCGCACATCGCGGCGGGTCAAGGCGTCCGCGTGCCCGACAGTGTGCGCGATGGGCACCTGTGGCGCGAGCGCCGGGCGCAGCACATCGCGGAGGTACCTGTCTCGATAGCGGGGGCCGAGGGAGGCGCTGAGATCGTGGCGGCAATGCTCCGGCCCGTATCCCGCGTAGGTGGATATTCCATTGACGTTACCGAATGCGTCATGGATCGCTGCATCGAGCGGCGACAGAGAGACGAGTGCGCCGAGATAGGGCATCGCCTCCGCCAGATGCATCTCCTGGCAGACGCGCCGGTTGATGGCGGCGAGCTCCCCTTCAAGGTCGCAGAAGAGGTCGATTGGGTGGCCGTAGTCCGGGTGGCTGGCGGCGCGGTCGCAGACTGCCATCGTCACCCGACGCATGGCGGCATCTTTCATCGTGAGAGGGACCGCCGCAGACGGAAATGCCCAGTAATGCGAGAGGAAGATCGCACCCCAGCCATCCGCCACCTGGCCGCGCCGGTTCTCCACCCGAACACGGACATGGCAGAGAGTCAGCGTCGCTGCGGTCGCCGCACCGAACTTAAAGGCATCCCGCGCGATCTCGTCGGAAAACGCGACCTGCGTGTCGATGATGCGAATATCACTGGTACGCCCCTCACTCACGCGGCTGGCTCCTTTTGTCTGATGATGCTCCGGCTCACGCCAGGATATCGTAGCGCTCGGCAGTGACCGCGTATGCGAGCGGTTGGCCCGCGAAGAAGCGCGCCAGTTCCGCCACGATCGTCGCGCCCTGGCGAAAGCGCGTCTGGACGGACGCGCCCGCGATATGGGGGGTGAGAATCACGTTGTCCAGCGTGCGAAAGGGGCTGTTGGGCGGCAGTGGTTCAGTGTCGAACACGTCCAGCGCCGCAGTGATGCGACCCGTGCGCAGTTCCGCCAGCAGGGCGGCTTCATCGAGGACCCAGGAGCGCGCGGTATTGACGAGGATCGCCCCATCGGGCATCCGCGCGAATTCCGGCGCGCCGAGCATCCGGTGCGTTTCCGGCGTGGAGGGCGCGTGGATCGAGACAATCGGGCACTGTGCCAGCAGGTCGGGGAGGGTGGCGCGCGTGACGCCAAGCGCGGTCGCCTGCGTCTCGGAAAGATAGGGATCATAGACCCAGACATCGCACCGCATGGCATGCATCAGCGCGATGAAATGTCGTCCAACCTGGCTGGCGCTGATGACGCCGACCCGCTGACCGCCCAGTTCTTGCTGCGGCCCGAACGCCTTTTGCCCCTCCCAGCTGGTGCCATGCCTGAGCGCATCATCGTACCGATGGACATGGCGAAGACTGAGGAGGACGAGCAGGAGCGCCATTTCCGCGACGGCGGGTGCGAGGGCGCTGGCTGCGTGCGTGACCGCAATGCCCCGCGCGAAGACCGCCTTCGGGAGCATCGCCTTGACGCTCCCGGCGGAATGGGCGATCAGGCGGAGGCGGTCTGCGCCGTCCAGTACCGCCGGTGTGAAGGGGGGCGTCCCCCAGCCGGTGATGATCGCGTCATATCCCGGCAGCACATCCGCGAGTTCCGCAGAGGTCAGCCTGCGCGCATCGCTACGAAAGCTCGGATCGACCAGCGCGCGCAGGGTCGTGTCGGCATCGGGGGAAAAGAGTTCCGTATACAGTTCCGGCGGGAGATTGACGAAGACTTTCGCGGGCCGCGTCTCTGTCGGTGTCCCCTGTGTCGATCCCTGCGCGCGTGCAGCGTGGCTCTCCATTGGTGGCTTTCTCCTGCTATACCTGTGCGGTCGAAAAGAATCGTCTGAAGTTGCTGGTGCTGATCCGCGCATACGTATCGGCATCGAGATCGTCCGAAGTGAGCTTGGCGACGCTCGCTGCGATCATATGGAGCGGCGCGTGCGTGCCGAGCAAGAGGCGATCCCCGCCCAGTCGTTCGCGCGCATCGCGCAGGAGGAAGCCGGACTCGACGAAGGAGAGTTCCACGCTGACGCGGGGGCACGCCCGGTAACTGTCGAGTTCGGAGAGATAAGCCCCGCAGACGAGGATCGGCAGGGAGGGATGCCGGGCCGCAACCGCCGCAACCGCCGCAGGGGCAACCGCAGGCACACGCATCAGCGGATGATGCGACCGCTCGTCCTCCATGCGCACCTGTACGCAGAGGCCGATACCGCGCGCCGCGCATTGCCGCGCCAGTGCATCGACCGGCGAACTGTCCAGTGCATAGTCGTGATAGTTCGGCACGATCTTGATCGCCCCGAGGATTGGCCCGCCCATCTCCCGGCAGGCCGCGAGATGATCCTCCCAGCCGGGCAGCGACGGGTCGATGATCGGGACGGCAGTGACCGCGAAATCCTGCGACCGTGCCGCCTGGAGTGCATCGAAGAGGCGACGGTTTGCCGCCATCGGTTCGGGCGCGAGCACCGCCTCGACGGGCGAGAATGCCCCGCCCGTGATCCCGGCGGCGCGCAGCTGCGGGATGAGGGACGCCGCAGAGATTGTGGGCATGGTCGAAAACGCCCAATGGCCGACAAAGAGACTTGCATCATACATGATTGTCTACCCCGCCGAGATCATCCCTACCGAGGAGGCGTGCCGCATTCCCGCTCAGAATCACTGTTTTCTCCTCCTCGGCAATGTCCGCCCCCGTCACGCGCGCCCGCTGCGTGGCGTAATCGCGAATCGGCCAATCTGACCCGAAGATCACGCGACGGGCACCGAGTTCGGCGACCGCGTATTCGACGAGGCCGCTGATCGACTGCGCGCCGGAGGTATCGACAATCACATTAGGGCAGTACTTCACGTCGCGCACGCCGCGCCAGCCACCCCCCGCGAGATGCGCCATCACGATCTGCACCTCGGGATGGCGTCGCGCGAGATCGGCAATATCGGCGGGTGTGGACTCATTGAAGGCGTACTCCGTCATCTTGTACCAGGCATGGTGCAGCACGGGCACCGCGAGCGCGGCGGCGCGGTGCATGATCGGATCGAGCCGGGCATCGGTAGCGCAGACCGAGACCCAGAGCTTGATACCACAGAGATTCCCCTGCACGACGCATCGCTCGATCTCCGCAAGGAGAAAGGAGGGATCGTGCGCCGGATTGAGGTAGCAAAAGCCGGAATAGCTCTCAGGGTGCGCCGCGACGATCCGCATCGAGAGATCGTTGCAGCGGGTGATGTCGTCGGGCGACGGGTCGTAGCCGCCGCTATCGGCGAGGTTGTGCAGTTGGACCATATGCCCGATCCCCGCGCGCCGCGCGAGGCGAATCGACGTCGCGATCTCTTCCGGGTCGTAGCGACACCCCGGCGAGCGCGTATGCGTGTGGAAGTCAACGATCATCTCTCCATCCCTTCCTCAATAGCGGCGGAAACTCTCGGTCACCGCGCGCAAGCGGAGGCGCTTTTCCAGTTCCGGGGTGTGCAGGATGTCCCCGAGTTCGGCGAAGACTTCGCGTGCGGCGGTCACCGCCTGCGCGATATCCGCCTCGCTGTGGCTGTAGGTGATGAAGTTCAGACCCCGACGGCGGAGCAGCACACCGCGTGCGGCCATCTCCTGCAGGACGAATCCCCAGGCGCGTTGATCGGTCTCGGCATCGAGATCGCGGAACGCCATGCCGGTCATCGGATCGTACCCCTCGACGGTGAAGGGGATTTCTGCCTCGCGCGCTGCCTGCTCCAACCCCTGACGGAGGGCGTTGCCGCGTGCCCACATCGTCGCGATGACCGGCTCATCCCGGTAGATTTGCATCGTCGCGACGGCGGCGGCGAGCGAGAGCGCTTCGCCGCCGTAGGTGAGGGAGATAAGGGCGTCGGTGAAGCTCTCCATGATTTCGGCGCGACCGACGACCGCCGCGAGCGGCATCCCATTCGCCATCCCCTTGGCGAAGCAGGCCATATCCGGTGTGACACCGAAGTATTCCTGCGCGCCGCCATTCGCCATCCGGAATCCCGTGACGATCTCATCGAGGAGAAAGAGCGCGCCGTGCGGCGTGGGCCATCGCGCGCACCGCCGGAAGAAACTGCGCATCGGGCGGGGTGACCGCGATGTCGAGGAAGACCGCCGCGACCTTGCCCGCGTGCGCCGCGAACTGACGCTCCAGGGAGTCGAGATCATTGAAGGCGAAGGAATCGACCGATCCGTCAAGCCCCTTCGGGATACCGCCATCGTTTCGCTGCACACTCCAAACATCCGGCCAGCCTCGATAGCCGCAGTTCAGGATCACCTCGCGCCCGGTATAACGGCGTGCGACGCGCGCGGCGGCGGCGGTTGCCTCGCCCCCGCCCTTGAAGAAGCGCGCTTGCTCGGCACAGGGCACGAGTGCGGCGAGCAGACGCGCCGCTTCGACTTCCAAGGGGGAGAGCAGTCCGTAGATGATGCCGCGCGCCAGTTGATCGCGGATCGCCGCGTCGATGCGCGGATCGCAGTAGCCGAGGCTGATCGGGCCGAGCGCGGAGACGAGATCCAGATAGTCGTTTCCGTCAACATCGGTGATCCGGCTCCCGCGTGCGGAGCGGGCGTAGATCGGATAGGCACCGAGCGCGAAGGCCGAGGGGCGTTTGCTGTTTGTCTGGGCCGCACCGGGAATGCGTGTGCGCGCCTCCGCATAGAGTTGGAGCGATGCATCGAGCGTCAAGGGTCGTGCGGTCATGGATTCTCTCCTATTGGCCTGCGGGGGCGTTCACACACGGGCGGGAACGAGGAGTTGCCGTACAAATGCGTCATCGTTGAGCGCCGGATAGGCGCGATAGACGCGGTCGATCTCTTCCTCCTGACCGGGGGAGAGGTCTTCCTCCGGATCGAGACACCAGCGACTGGCGAGTAACCCCTGCCGCCGCAGAACCTCGTGGATGCCGGCGATGCTCCCCCGGAAGCCGTTCGCGACGTCGAAGAACGCGCCGTTCGCGTCAGTCACCGCAGCCCCCGTCGTCAGGAGTGCGTGTGCCTCGCGCCCGTCCCCACACCGCGCGCGATGGATCGCCGCCAGGAGGGCGACGGCGCGTTCCGTCCAGACCGCCCAATGACCGAGTAATCCGCCGACAATCGCTTTCTCTACGGTCTCTCCATCTACATCGAAGCGGTAAGTCGTGAGGAGATCGCTCACAATCGTGTCGTCATTGCCGGTGTAGAGGGCAATCGCATCGCGGCGCGAGGATTCGCAGATCGCCCGCACGACATCGAGTGTTTGATAGCGGCTGAATGGGGCAATCTTGATCGCCGCCACGCCCGGTATCTCCGCGCAGCGTCGCCAGAAGGAATAGCCCAGCGGCCTGCCACCGACGGCGGGTTGCAGATAGAACCCGAATACCGGGATGATCGTCGCGATCCGCTCGACATGAGCGATCAAGGCATCGTCGGACCATGTGCCAAGCCCGCCGAGACTGACAAGCCCGAGATCGTAGCCGAGGCGCGCGGCGATTTCCGCCTCGGCGACTGCCGCGTGCGTCGCGCCACAGATCCCGGCCACCTTGATGATCGGCTGGTGCGGCGCGGCGTCGCGGATCGTCTCAACGGCGAGACGCAGGACCGGCTCGTACAGCCCCACATCGCGGATGGCGAACTGCGTCGTGTGGACCCCAACCGCGACGCCGCCTGCCCCCGCCGCGAGATAGTAGCGCGTCAGTCCCCGCTGCCGCTCGACATCGAGCGTCCGGCGCGCGGTCAAGGCGAGGGGATGGGCCGGGATGACGACGCCCCGATGGAGTGCCTGAGCGATTTCCGGATCGAGCGTGGTTGGCACGGGCATCAGAACCGCCCCTCCCGCTCCTGGAAGTGGGTGGGTTTGTCGAGGGTCGGCCCGCCCGCCGCGATCCACTGCGCGGTCCATTCGATCATCTGTTGCAGTGTGACGCGCGGATAGCCGAACAGTTGGAAGGTTTGGGAGGCATTGCTGAGGAGCGCGGTCGCCGCTTCTGTGCCCTCGAACTGTGGCGTAACGCCAAACTGCGCCGCGAACTGCTCCGCGACGGTGCGGATGGAGACGGTTTCCGGGCCGGTCACATTGAGGATGCGCGGCGGGCTCGCGCACACCTTCAGGGCGCGCAGGGCGAGCGTGTTCGCGTCTCCCTGCCAGATGACATTGGCGTTCCCCATCGCCAGGGAGACGGTGCGTCCTTCGTACACCGCCCGCCCGACATCATGGATGACGCCGTAGCGCAGATCGATCGCGTAGTTGAGGCGGAAGATCGTCACCGGTGTGCCATCGCGCCGCGAGAAATACTCGAAGATGCGCTCGCGCCCGAGGCACGATTGCGCGTATTCGCCGACGGGTTGGAGGGGGAAACTTTCCGTTGCGCCCCCGCGTGTGACGGGGGTGAGCGGATAGACATTGCCCGTGCTGAAGACGACGATACGGGAGTGAGTATACCGTTCGGCAACCCGACCGGGTACGTAGGTGTTGGTCGCCCACGTTTCGTACTCACGCCCGGTGGTGCCGAATTTCTGGCCGAGCATGTAGATGACATTGGGCGCTTCCGGCAAGGCCGCGAGGTCCGCCGGATCGAGGAGATCGGCGGCGACCGTCTCGATGCCCGCCGCGTCGAGGCGGTCGCGCGCGTCGCGTGATGAGAACCGCGACACGGCGATCACGCGCTGCCTGCCGTCCGCCGCAGCGATCGCGCGCTTCGCAAGCCGGGCAAGACTTGGCCCCATCTTTCCGCCGCAGCCGATGATGAGGATGTCGCCGCCACAGGTGGCAAGGTCCTGCACGAGCGCGGGCGAGGGGTCAGAAAGCGCACCTTCCAGTTGTTCGACGTTTTCAATCATTGCTCAGGTCCCTCTCGCGTAGACGCGAATCTTCGATACCCCTCCGTCACGATTTCAGTCCGGTCGTTGCGATGCTGTCGACGAGATAGCGCTGGAAGAGCAGGAAGATCAGCAGGTTCGGCACGAAACTGATCGCCGCCGCCGCCATGATTGTGCTCGTTGAGGGTGTGAGCGATTGGAGCGTCGCGAGACCGACGGTGAGCGTGCGTGTGGAATCGCTCTGTGAGACGATCAGCGGCCAGAGGAAGTCGTTCCAGTGCCAGAGGAAGACGAAAATCGCCAGTGTCGCCAGGATCGGCGCTGCCAGCGGCAGGATGATCTGCGCGTAGATGCGAAACTCGGACGCGCCGTCCAGCTTCGCCGCCTCGATCAACTCGTCCGGAATGCCGAGAATGAACTGCCGCAGGAGGAAGACTGCCTGCGCGTTCGCGAGCGTCGGCACGATCAGGCCCCAGAGGGTGTCCACGCCGTTCAGCTTGGCGATCAGGATGAAGAGCGGGATGATCGTCGCCTGCGTCGGCACCATCAGCATAGCGATGAAGGACCAGAAGAGCGCTTCCTTGCCCCAGAACTTCTTCTTCGCGAAGGCGTAGCCGGCCATCGAGGCGAGAAAGAGGACCACCACGACCGACACGAGGGCGTAGACCAGCGAATTGGCGATCCAGCGCGCCATCGTCGCACCGGCAAAGACCTGCCGGAAGTTCTCGAAGGTGAATGCCGTGGACCAGAAGATACGGCGCAGGGTCACGATGCCCGCTGGTCGGAGCGCGAGCAGGATCATCGCCAGAAAGGGAATCGCGGTGATGACGGCGATCAGGACGAGGGGCAGGTAGAGGAGGTTGCGGAGGGGGCGCTGCCCCCAACGCGGCTGCCGCTCCGCAATGGATGGCGAAACGAGAGGGGTGTCGGCGCTCATTGCTCGCTCCTCCCAAGAAAGCGTCGCTGCACGAGGGCGATACAGAGGATGATGACGAAGAGCACGACGCCGATCGTGCTCGCGTAGCCGAAGTCGAAGAACTTGAAACCCTCATCGTAGAGCATGAAGACGAGCGCGTAACTGGCGCGGATCGGGCCGCCGCCCGTCATCACGTAAATGGCGTCGAAGACCTGAAACGAGCTAATCGTCTCGATCACCAGGACGAAGAAGATGACGGGTTTGAGCAGGGGCAGCGTGATCTTGAGGAAGCTTTGCCACGCGGTCGCGCCGTCGATCTGCGCCGCTTCCTGATAGACCGAAGGGATCGCGCGCAAACCGGCGAGAAAGATCATCATCGAATAGCCGAGCCCCTTCCACGTCGTCATGATCGCCAGAGAGACGAGTACGAGCGATTGCCCCTCCAGCCACGGCTTCGGGCTACCGCCAAACGCTGTGATGACGCTGTTGAGCAGCCCGCCGTCTGTCTTGTAGATCCACTTCCAGATCAGCCCGACCATCACGAGGCTCGTGATGTAGGGGAGGAAGTAGAGGGCGCGGAAGAAGCCCATGCCGCGCAGCTTCTGATTGACGAGCAAGGCGATGACGAGGGCGAGAACGGTAATGAGGGGGACCGCAATGAGCGTGAACATGCCCGTCACGCGGAGGCTGTGCCAGAAGAGTTGATCGTGGGCGAGACGGTCGTAGTTCGCCAGCCCGATATAGCGCGAGTTGCCGCGCAAACGGTATTTGTACAGACTCAAGACGAAACTGGCAAATGCCGGGCCGATGCGGAAGAGGAGGAAAAAGCACGCAACAGGCAGCACGAATGCCAGCCCGACGCGCGTTTCCCGCGAGCGCGCCCACCAGGAGAATCGTTCCCCGGCGATTCTCCTCTCTGCTCGTGTCGCCCCCGCCTGCCGCGCAACGGACATCCGTTACCCCTGTTTGATGAGGGAGTTGACCGCTTTTTCGCCATCACCGAGCGCTTGCTGCGGCGTCTTCTTGCCGAGGAAGGCGGCTTGAATCTCCGGTGCGAGGGTGCTGATGACCTGACGCGCTTTCGGATGGAGCTCCCCGCCGCGCATCATGGGCAGAATCTTCTCGAACTCGCCGAGGAGCGGATCGCTCCCGTAGAGCGCACCGATGGACTTTTTCGTGGGGAAGTAGCTGCCCCGGCAGGATGATCTGCTTCGCGACGGTCGGGCTGGTCAGGTATTTGATCCACGCGACGCTCGCATCCTTCGACTTCTGCGCGGAGAAGAGGCCGAACCCCGCGACCGTGCCGTAACTGATCTGCTTCTTGTTCTTTAGCGGCGTGCCGATCTTGATGACGCCCGCGCCCCATTCCTTCGCCAGTCGTTGCGCGCCGGAGTTGTCCACGACCAGACCCGTCGCAGCCTTCGAGAGATCGAGGCCGGATTGACCCTCCGCCGGGCGCGTGACCGACTCGGACTTGTCAACGAATCCCTCGCTGAAGAGCTTCGTGACATAGGTGAGCGCTTCGATGCCCTGCGGGCTGTTGAAGCCAGCCGTGCCATCCTCATTGAGGACCTTGCCATCCGCCTGCCAGAGGAGCGGGTAGTACGAGAGGTTGAGCGATTGATCGAGGGCACCCGTATAGGAGGTGGCGAAGAGGCCCTTTGCCTTGAATTTTGGGGCCACTTGCAGCAGTTCGTCCCACGTCGTCGGGTACGTATCGACCCCGGCATCCTTGAAGAGCTTCGTGTTGTAGGCGATCGTCGTGCTGGTGAGCAGGATCGGCGCGGTGTAGAGCTTTCCCTTGTAGGTCGCGGAGGTGAGCGCATTCGGCAGGTAGTCGGCGCGCTCCTCGGCGGAGAGGTACTCATCCAGTGGCGTCATCGTGCCCGCTTCGACGTGCTGCGCGATCTGGTCTTCGTTGATGTAGCAGACATCCGGCCCTTTATTTCCCGCGAGGGCAGTCGTCAGCTTGTCGTCGCGGTTTGCCCACGGCAATACCTGCACATCGACCTTCACACCGGGATTCTGCGCCGTGAAGTCCTTGATGATGCCGCTCCAGAGGGATTCATTCTTCGCCTGGTCTTCGCCGAGCAGCGGATAGACCCACATGCTGACGGATCCCGAGAGTTTCGTCGCCGATCCAGACGCCGCCGCAGTTGGCGCGCCCCCGGTCGTGGAGCCGGTTGTGGTGCTTGCCGCCGGGGTCGCACCGGTTGCAGGGAGTGCGCTCGTTGCGGCGGCGGTGCCGGTCGGTGCTGCGCTCGACCCACCGCAGGCGGCGAGCAGTGCCGCGCTCGCCATCGATGCCGCCCCGACGAGGAACCCGCGCCGCGTGATCGCTGCGGTACCAGAAGTCTTGCCGCTCATGCCTTCCTCCCTCTCTTCGCACACCACATCTCCGCATCGTCAGGAATCGTCAGACTATAGGGAACGATGCGATCATCCTGGGGTACCATGTGATCGCTCCGACCTGAACGGAATCCAAGGCGGATGCTGCCGCCTTGATGCCTCAGTTCGTTCGGAGTTCGATCAAATCACTTGACAGATAGTAGCATGGGTGCCATTCTCTCGTCAAGCGGCGGGGAGAAATGGCGCGAGATCTGCCCGGAACGTACAAGTTTAGTTCGGAAAGAGAACCAAATGGCGACGACGAGCGCGTTCAATCTCTCCACGATGAAGCACATGAACCGCGACATCGTTTTTCAATTGCTGCGCGAGCATCGGCAGACGACACGTACCGACCTCGTGCGATTGTCCGGCCTAAGCAAGGCGACCGTCTCGGATATTATCGATACCTTCCTGCGTGAGGGCTTCATTCGGGAAGCTGGCAAGCATCAGCCGGTGCGGGGGCGGAGCCAGGTCGTATTGGAGTTCGATCCGATGGCCCGCCTCGTTCTGGGTGCGCAACTCGTCGGCCCGACCTGCACGGTCGTCCTCGCCGATCTCTCGGCGCAGCCGCGGCACCGGACGACCCGCCCGATGCAGGGCACCGATCCGGAGAGCTTTATCGAGGCGATCTGCGCGGCGGTTGAGGAGTTGCGCCCCCTGGCGGAGACGCCGATTCTCGGTCTCGGTGTCGGTACACCAACCTCCGTGGACCCGACGGGGCGGCGCGTCACTCTCTCGGTACCGTACGGGTGGCGCGATGTGCCGCTCGCGGACATGCTCGAAGCGCGCCTTGGGCTGCCGACCCTGATCGCCAATCGTGCGAAGGTGGCGGCGCTCGGAGAGGTGTGGCAGGGCGCGCACGCCGAGACGGACCATCTCTTCTACGTCTACGTCGGCAGCGGTATCGTCGCGGGTATGGTCGTCAATGGCGCGCTCTACTTCGGGAGCAGCGGCGGCGCGGGCGAACTGGGGCATACGACCGTGCTCCCCGACGGCATTCTCTGTGGCTGCGGCAATCAGGGCTGCCTGCACACCGTCACGTCGGAATCGGCGATCGTGCGGATGGCCCGCGCGAAAGCGCGCGAAGCGGAGCGACCCGGCTTCCTCGTCGCGCGCACCAACGGCGTGCTCGGGCAGATCACCCTTGCCCTCGTGCTGGAAGCGGCAGCAGCGGGCGATCCTATCGCGCTGGAAACGCTCGCCGAAGCTGGAACCTATCTCGGTATCGCGCTCGCCAATGTCGTCAATCTCGTCAACCCGCGTACTGTGGTGATCGGCGGCCCAATCGCCAGTATTGGCGAGCCGTTCCTTGAGCCGGTCCGGCGCGAGGTGCGCCGTCGCGCGCTCGGTGATGCCCTGCATAACCTCGAACTCGTCCCGTCGGTTCTCGGGGATGACGCCGGCGCGATCGGTGCCGCCGCGCTCGTCCTGGAGAACATGGAGGCGATTCCCGGCTCGCTCTCCATCAATAACGGGTCTGGCGCCAACCTGTCGATGCGGGAATCCGCGCTCGCCCCATAATCGTGCGCGCGCGTCGTGCGGACAAAGGAGGAACCCATGCTTCGGCTCGGCATTGTCGATTGTGACACCAGCCACTCGTATCAGTTCTCCCGCCGGTTGAACCACACGGGGATCGCGGCGGATCAATGGGTGGAGGGCGCGCGCGTAGTCGCGGCCGTGCCGGGAACCTCGCGCATCACCGACCCGGCGCGCATCGAAGAATATCTCGTGGCGGTGCGCGACGCGGGCGTATCGCTTGTGGACCGACCGGAAGATTTGCTCGGCAGGGTGGATGCCGTGCTGATCGCCTCCAACGAAGGAGCGGTGCATCGCGCGCGTGCAGCCCCCTTCATCGCGGCGGGGTTGCCGGTGTTCATCGACAAGCCGCTCGCCTCCACCACGGAAGATGCCCGCGCGCTGGTGGAGATGGCGCGGGAGCGTGGCGTGGCGCTCTTGTCCGCGTCGTCCCTGCGCTTCGTGCCGGAAGTGCGCGCGGTCCGGGAAGATCAACCGGGGATCGGCCCGCTCGTCGGCGCGGATGTCTACGCGCCCGCACCGCTCCATCCCGCCAACCCCGGCCTCCTGCATTACGGCGTGCATGGCGTGGAGATGCTCTATGCCTTGCTCGGGCCGGGATGCGAAACGGTTTCGTGCCTCTCGAATGACGGTGGCGATAGCGTGACCGGGCAATGGCGCGATGGACGCCTCGGTGTCCTGCGGGGCTTGCGTGTCGGCGCGCGGGGGTATGGCTTTACCGCCTACGGGAGCGCCGGTATTCATGCGGCCACCGTCGATACCGACAATATCTATCGCGATCTTCTCGCGGTCGTCGTGCCGGTGCTGGCGGGCGGGCCATCCCCGGTTGCGGCGGATGAGCTTGTCGAGGTCGTCGCCTTTCAGGAAGCCGCGCTTCGGTCTTCCGCGCGCGGTGGTCAGCCCGTGTCGCTCACGCCGTAGGGATTCTCCATGATCGATCGCACAGGGGGTGGTATGACGGATACACAGGTGCGGGTGGCGCTGATCGGGGCGGGGGTATTGGCGAATCGCTACCATTACCCCGCGATTGCCAGCCTGCCGGATGTGACGATCGCGGCGGTCTGCGATCTCGTCGAAGCGAAAGCGCAGGCGACGGCGACGCAGTTTGGCATCCCCCGCGTCTACACGGACTACCGACGGATGCTCGCGGAGGTAGAACCGCAGGCAGTGTACGTCATCATGCCGCCCCAACATCTCTACGAAGTCGCACACGCGGTACTGACGCAGGGATGCCATCTTTTTGTCGAGAAACCCCTCGCCCTCACGACGGTCCAGGCACGGATGCTCGCCTATACCGCAGGCATCCATCACTGTTTGACGATGGTCGGGTTCCAGCGCCGGTTCATCCCGGCGGTGACGACGCTCCGTCAGCGGGTCGAGGCGCGTGGCCCGATCCAGTTTGCCGAGGTCGCCTTTCTGAAAAGCACGCCCGATATGTCGTCGTCGGCGGGGTTCTACGACGGGGCAATCGATCCCCTCACCTCCGATGGCATCCACGCCGTTGATAATCTGCGCTGGCTCTGTGGCGGCGAGGTAGAAGAGGTGCGGGCGAGCGTGCGGCAGCGATACGTTCCCGGCCCGATCCCCAATACCTTCTTCGCTACCGTTTCCTTCACCAGCGGGGCAGTTGGGACGATTCACTACAACGCCGTGACGGGCCGCCGCATCTTCCGCGTCGAGTTCCACGGGCCGAACATCACCGCGTACGTCGATGCGGACCGCGAGAGTTTTGTGGTCGCGGATGATGGCGAGCCGGAAGGTGCGTCATCCGCTTCGTTCGCGCGGGATGCCCTGCCCGCAGAGACGGCACTGCAATCCCACCACTGGCTCGGCTTCTGGCATGAGCACCGGCACTTCATTGATTGCATCAAAACAGGGGCGCAGCCCTCAAGCCATTTCGCGGATGCCGTCAAATCAATGGCACTGGCCGAGCGCATCCTCCGGTCGTTCACGCCGTGAGGCAGGAATACGTCATCTTGGCGATCTTCTCTATTCGCACTATCGCCATCGACAATCGCGTGGTGGACAGACCCCCATTGCCCTTGTACTATTAGACTTGATTGACTACATAGATCAAGATGTGCGAGGTTGCCGATGTCGATGGTGGACGAAATCCAGTTCTCTCGGGCGAAGGCGCGCCTCTCAGAGGTAATGGATGATGTCGTGCATCGCGACCGCCTGAAGGCAGTGCGCCGCGAGCGAGGCGGGAACGAGGTGATGTATCTCCTCCCACGGGAACTGCTCGATGCGGCGGTCGGTTCGGCGCGCGTCGTGGTGGATTACCTGCCCGACGAGGAGGGCATCGGCCTGTGGGTGAATGACCTCGAAATCGGCGCGCACGGCACGGACGTGGTGGAAGCTCGCCGCAACCTCATGCACGCGGTGCGGGCATATGTGGCAAACTTCCTCGGTGAACTCCCGGTTTATCTCGCATGGCCCGATCGCGCGCGGCTGGTCCCCCAGGTGCTTCGCCTCGCAGTTGCCGAGAGCGACGAGGAACTTGGGCGACTCCTCTTTGACCCTGCCGGGTCCTAACGTGCCGGGGAGACGCCCGACATGGGGTCAGATACGCCGATTCTGCGAGCGGCAGGGGTTCCGGCCCGCGACGACGGATCACGACATCTACGACAAAGTGCACCCCGATGGGAGCACCGCAGGGATGAAGATCTCCTTCGGGTTGGCAGAGAGCGAGACCGTGCCGCCCTCCCTCTGGTCGCGCATCTGGAAGCGGCAGTTACGTCTCCGCTCTGAGGAGCAATTCTGGCGAGGACTCGACGGGGACTCGGTTGCATATGACGTTCCAAAGGAGACGGAACCGGCGCATCCACTGCCGGAATATCTCGCCCGGCATCTGCGCGAGGATCGGCATTGGTCCGCAGCGCAGATTGCCGCAACACCGCGCGAGGAGGCGCAACGGCTCCTCAATGCATGGTACAGCCGTGACCGAGGCGATGGATAAGAGCTTACCGATGCCTCCCCTCTCCATCGCCGTATGGAACTGACACCTACCGAGGCTTTCGGGCGATGGAGAGGGGCCGGGGGTGAGGAAACGTAACCGCCTTTACGACGCGACGCCTTCCTTGGCGAGATCGTGCTGTACCATCATGCGGACGAGACTCGGGAAATCCACCGTTGGCTCCCAGCCGAGCGCCCGTTCCACCTTTTCCGCCTTGCCGATGAGGAGATTCACTTCCGCCGGTCGGTAGAATTTCGGGTCTGAGCGGACGTACTCACGCCAATCCAGCCCCACCTCCGCGAAGGCGCGGGTGGCGAACTCCTCGCCGCTGTGCGTCTCGCCGGTCGCGACGACGTAGTCGTCCGGTTCATCGTGCTGGAGCATCTGCCACATCGCGCGCACGTAATCGCCCGCGTAGCCCCAATCCCGCTTGGTGGTCAGGTCGCCCATCACCAGTTCGTGCTGCTTGCCCGCGACGATGCGCGCCACGCCGTGCGTGATCTTGCGTGTCACGAACTCCAGGCCGCGCCGGGGGCTCTCGTGGTTGAAGAGGATGCCACTGCACGCGAAGAGGCCGTAGCTCTCGCGGTAGTTCACCGTCGCATAGTGACCGTAGGCCTTCGCGAAGCCATAGGGGGAGCGCGGGGCGAACGGGGTCAACTCGGTCTGCGGTATCTCGCGCACCTTGCCGAACATCTCGCTCGATGATGCCTGATAGAAACGGATGCGTGCGTTTGTCTGGCGGATCGCTTCGAGCATCCGCACGACGCCGAGGCCGGTCACCTCGCCGGTAAGCACGGGTTGCTTCCATGAGAGGGGGACAAAACTGATCGCGCCGAGGTTATAGACCTCATCCGGCTGGGTGATCTCCAGCGCGGCGACGAGCGAGGATTGATCCAATAAGTCACCCTCGATGAATTCGAGGGCGGGGATCATCGCCTGGATCAGCTCCTGTTTCGGGTTATGCTGCCCGCGCACCATACCGTAGACCTTGTATCCCTTGTCGATCAGGAGTTCGGCGAGGTAGGTGCCATCTTGCCCGGTAATGCCGGTAATTAGGGCGGTCTTCATGCCATTCCCGCTCGCTCCATCGGACGCCGGTGCGTCGCCGGGGCTCAAATACCCGGCGATCCGCGCGAGGGTCTGCGAGTCCACACCCAGCGTTGCGGCAAAGAGTTCGAGAAGCGCGGGCGAAATCACCTGCACCTCGCCGCGCTCGTAATTGGAAATCGACTCCCGCGACAGCCCGACCCGATCTGCGAGCATCTTCTGGCTGATCCCTGCCCTGATCCGCGCCGCACGAACCGCGTCCCCAAACTCTCGCATCCCCATACAAAACCTCCTCATCACCATAAACCACTGTCGGCTATGGTAGTACAGATTGATGGATGATGCCACAAAGCGGTAGAGATACTACCAAATCGCGGAGGGATTGGGCGAGGGCTACACTCGATTGTGCATTGATTTGTGTCGAACTTCTTTGGGATTAGGAGCAACCTTCGCCGTCATTGTTCCCAAGAATCCCCGGTGGAGACGGGCTTTAGCCTGCCAGATCGAGAAACAGGCTAAATCCCGTCTCCACCCTACTTCCTTGAGATTGCGCTTCATTCTGTCCGAACATCCGTCGACTATCGATACATAACCGAGGGCGTGGAATGGTATATTCACTTACACACTCGTTCCGTGCGGTTGTCTTGACCGATAGTGGACGTGCAGAATACACGTACTGTGGAAACCACTTGTGAAAATCAAGCCAACACGGTACACTGGTGGGTAATTTGCTGCACGTCGACATTGTGTCAGGATTTGCGCGAGAAGTAGCTTTTGCGGTGAAACGGGGGGAGCGATGTCAGGGTCGGACTACGACGCGCTACTGCGCCGACGCCGCATCTGGGGTGTGCCACCGGATGTCGTCGCGCATCTCGTTGCGGAGTGTGAACGCACGCAGACGGAATCGCGCGCCCGGATCGCGGAGATGGAGACACGCCTCACGCACGCGCTCGCCGAGCGGGACGAAGCGAACCGGATGATTGCCGACCTTCAGGAACAGCTGGCACGCCTCGCGCAGGAGAAGGAAGAGATCGCCAACCGTCCGGAGACGGTGCGGGAGGAGGCGGTGCGTTTCGTCGTCGATGCCTGGGCAGAGGCGCAGGCGCTGCGCGCGCAGACCCGGCAGGCGATTGAGGAAGGAGAAACTACGGCGCGTGCGGAAGTCGCGGCGATCCATCAGGCGCTGATTGGGGAGCGGGTGCAGCACGAAATGGAGATGCGCGAGGAGCGGCAACGCCACGAGGCCGAGATTGCGCTCCTGCGCGAGCGGCGCCAGAAGGCGATTGCTGACCTGGAATCGCTCGCGGAAAGCTTGCTCACCCAGGCATCGCGCGGGGCGTCCACCCAGAGCGCATCGACGGCTCCTGCGTCACTGAGCGTACCCACTGCCGCGCGCCCAGTCACTACGGTCGCGGCGGCATCCGCACCCGCACCAGAAGCAGGCCAGTCACAACCGGCTACGCCGCAGGCCGTCGCTCCTGCTTCGGAAAGCAAGCTGACACCGGCAGAGGATAAGTTACTCACCAAAGCCCTCGACGATCTCGAAGCGATCCTCGGCGCGCGCAAGTCCAATGGGATGGGGTGAGATCTCTCCGTCAACTCGTTGGATCCATGACGAGTGCGCGGCGGCTCACGAGGGGGAGGTGCGCCATCTCGGCAAAGGCGAGCGCCTGGTATGCCTCGCCGAGGAGCTCATCCTCAGTCTCACCATCATCCGGGCACTGGACGACGCTGAAACGCACGTCGAGTAGCGTCCGCGCTGCTTCCTGGATCGCTTGCGCCGTCCGCTCACCCCCCGCCGCAGTCGTGTCCGGGATGATGACAATAAAGAAATAATCCGCTTCTCTGGTAATGATGTCCTGCGTGCGTAGTTGGGTCATCGCCGCTTTGAGCATCTCCGCATACGCATCCTGTGCCCCCGATATGCCCCAGCGCTGAATCTCTCTCTCCCAATCACACGCCTTGCCGGTCAGGAGAGAAAATGGGCGGCGAAGCTGGACGGCAGCGGTTATCTCCGCGCGCAGTCGCTCTCTGCCCTCATTGGTCGCGAAGACACGGGGCGCAGTATCGATCTGCGGCTGCGTAGGGATCGGGTGGTAGGCACGGCGCGTTCTTCCCCTGAGCCCGCAGGCGACCAGGCCGAGCACGGCGATAATCGCGCCACTGATCGCGATCCAGAGGGTCGTCGTCTCGCTTGTCTTGAGTGCGAGTGCCCCCGCCGTTGCGCCGCCTGCGACGAGCAGGATCGCAGGGATGGTCAGCCACAGGCGGGGTCGCCAGAAACCGATGAGGAGGCAGAGGCACGTTGCGGCGATCATCAGGAGGCGCACCGTGCCGGTCAGGACGATTGCCTGAGTCGCGACCCCCACAAACGTGAGCGCGAGAAGCAGACCGACCACCCCGATCGACGACGTGAAGGAAGTGCGGGCCAGTGTCGCCGACTTCTCCGGTGCCGATATTTTCGCCTGCTTTGAAACCGCCGGAGCTGCCTTTGCCATCACCTGTCACCTTTCAAACGTCATCGAGAGGGGACCGCCCTCTCTAACCGCTCTGGCTCGCCCGCAGGCGAACGCGCAGGCGGTAGGGCTCTTCTTCCTCGACATCCTCGATCTCGGCTGCCAGGGTACGGAGCACTGTTGCCAGATCAGTGGTGCCCGCGTAGCCAATCCGCATTTCGAGCGTGCCCTGCGCGAAGCGGCGTACCTGCACATCATGGACACCGGAGAGCTTCTGCAGCGCCGATTGGAACTGCCCAAGGTCCGAGAAGCGGACGAACGGATAGGCGATCAGCGTGTACATGCTATCGGTGTTTCCCAGGGTGATAGGCTGCGTGACGTGCGTATTCGTTCCCTGATCCGCCATGCTGGCGGGTGGCGCGGGCGATCCCGGCTCAGCGACGGGTGCGTCCGCTTCGGTCATCGCTTGCTCCATCACCGGCATCGCGGCTTCTGGCTCCGCTGCTCCCGGCGGCATCGCGTTGATCGCAGGGGGCGCATCTGGCGCTCCGGCAGGTACGCGTGCGTTGGCCGAAGAAAATGGCGCAGTCGGTGCAGTGCGCAGGACTTGTTCGAGCACTTCGGCGGATCGACGAAGCGCCAGTTCGTCGTTGGCGAGGTCTGCCGTTACCGCGCGGATGCGATACTCGAGCGTGCCGATCCGGTTGGACAACTCCACCTTTTCCTGCGATAGCTCGGCCTTTTCCTGCGCTAGCGCCGCGTTCTCATCCTTCAGGTTGCGGATCGACTCGGTCGCGCTGTCGATAATCGTACGCAACCGCGCATAGAGCGCGGTGCGGTGATCTCCCGATTCCGGTTGGTGCGCGAGCGAGGAGTTCGCACGCTCGATCGCATACTGCGCGCCAGGCTCCGTGACCTGGTTGCTCGGATCGCTCTCGTTCAGCGAATAGTTGCTGAGGTTACGCATTTCCACTCCTTTATCGCTCTCCCTCTCGCGGTTTCCGCCCGCTCTGGTCGTTCCGTCAATCTTCACCCCTGATTGCGATTGCGATTATCGCACTCTTCCCTGGTGACATTGATGAAAGGCAACCGATGAAATCCCTAATATTTCGTCATACAAGCGACCACTCTTCATATGCTATAACGTCATTTCACGAGCAATAGTACGGCCTAGCTTTGTACTTCGGAGAATTTGTGTGATCGAGATGGCTATCCGCGTTGGCTGATCGCATTATCCGTGCCTCGTTGCCCCCTCATAAGAAGTACTATGGGCCGGCGGCGATTGTGACCGTGAGTGTCGTGGAGTAGGTGCCTGCGGCAGTATCGGGGGGAACGGAGAGTTGGGTAGCGAAGGTTGTCGTTGATTGGCCGGTGCCCGTGTTGGTGGTCGCGTTGTAGATTTTGCCGGAACCGGTGGGGATCACCACAGGATATGCAACCCCATTCACCGGCGCAACGCCTGTCACACCCGCTGTGCTCGCGCCGGTGATCGAGTGGTTCGCTGTGGGGATCGTATCGGTGCCGGAGGTGAGCGTACCGGCACTGGCCTGGAGATTCCATCCCGCGCCCGATCCGGTTGAATCGTTGATACCCACGGCGAACGATGAGGTGAGTGAGAGGGTTGCACCCGTGAGTGTGCCATTATAGGAGAAACTCGCGGGTGCTGCGGTGATCGTCAGGGTGCCGACGTATGTGTAGACGCCCACGAGGGTGCCCGTCTGTGTGTCCGGATTCGTGAGCAGTGCCGCCGACCTGGACCGTTGCGCCGCTGACGAAGTTCGTCCCGGTAATCGTCACGCTCGTACCACCCGCAATGGGGCCGGTGGTTGGGGCCACAGTCGTCGTCGTTGGTGGCGCGATGAAGGTATAGGCATTGGTCAGCGTGGCACTTTGCGAGTCCGGATTACTGAGAACGACCGTGGCGAGGCCCGCCGGGTGTGCGGGGGGGGTGGCCGTGATCGATGTACTATTGACGAAGGTCACCCCGGTTGCGGCACTTCCGCCGATCATGACGGTCGCACCGTTGGCAAAATTGGTCCCGGTAAGCGTGATGCTCGTGCCGCCGAGTGTTGTCCCACTCGTCGGGTTGATCGTGAGGAGCGTGGGCGGCGGCGAGGCGAAGTAGGTGAAGCCATTCGTCAGAGTGCCGCTTTGTGTGTCCGGGTTCGTGACGACGATATTCACGACACCAATAGCATGGCTCGGCGTCGTCACCGTGATCGATGTCGCACTGACGACGGTGACGGCGGTGGCAGAGGTGCCACCGAAGGTCACCGTTGCGCCGGGGGCGAAGTTCGTGCCGGTGATCGTGGCACCCGTCCCGCCATTCGATAACCCGAAAATCGGGTTGATGCTTGCCACGGTCGGCGCGCTGGCGAGAACATACGTATACCCGTTCGTGAGTGTACCCGTGCCACCCGTTGTGGTGACACCGACATTCACCGCGCCGCCCGTCGCGCGGGCAGGGGTGGTGGCTGTGATCGTCGTACCATTCGTCACATTCACGTTCGTTGCTGCAGTGCCACCAATCGTGACCGTTGCGCCGCTCAGGAAGTTCGTGCCGGTGATCGTGACATTCGTGCCGCCGTTGGTGGTGCCCGAAGTCGGAGCGATGGCGGTGACGGTCGGTGGAGCCCGACGCGGGACTGACGGCGGTCACGGTTGGTGCCGCGTAGGCAAAGGCGCTCGCCTTCGTCCCCGTTTGACCGTCCGGGTTTGTCACAATGACGCTCACCGCGCCGGTCGCTGCAATCGCGGGTGTCGTCACTGTCAGGGATGTGCTACTGACGAAGGTGACCGCAGTGCCGAAGGTGCTGCCGAACTTGACGGTCGAACCATTGACGAAGTTCGTTCCGGTCACGGTCACGCGGGTTCCGCCAACCGTTGAGCCGGAAGTCGGGCTGACACTCGCCACGGTCGGAGCGGCAGCGAGTGTATAGGTATACCCGTTGGTACTGGTGCCGGTGCCCCCCGGCGTTGTGACCGAAACATTGACCGCACCGGACGTGTGACCCGGAGTGACGGCGGTGATTTGCAGGTCACTATTGACCGTGAAGCTCGTCGCGTTTGTGCCGCCAAATGTGACGGCAGTCGCGCCCGTGAGGCTGGTACCGGTGATCGTGACGCTCGTGCCGCCATTCGATGTGCCCGAGAGCGGCAGAATCGTCAGGATGATCGGCGCGGCCTGCGCGGAGACGGCACCACTGCTGACCGATGGCGCGACACTCGTTGCCGTAGGCTCCATGTCCGCTGATCGCGCGCTGGGGGGCGCAACAGTTGCGGGCCTCGGTGTCGCCGTCACTGACGGAGCGGGCGTATCGGTGGGAGCACTGCGTGCCGCCGGTTGAGGTACCGTGCTGATTGCAGCACCTGCAGGTACTACAGGGGAGGCTGCCCGGCTGACCGGCGTCGGTGGGATGCTCGGCAGCGGGGTCGGGGTGCTCGGTGCAACGAATGTATAGCCGTTGGCACGCGTGCCGCTCTGGCCATCGAGGTTTGTCACGGTGATATGCACCGCGCCTGCGCGGTGTGTCGGTGTTTGCACGGTGAGGCTCGTCACGCTTCGGAAGATCACCTTCGGCGCAAGCGTCTCGCTGAACTTGATGGTAGCCCCATCCCGGAAGCCATTCCCGGTGATCGTGATAGTCGTATCACCGGCAGATGTGCCCGTATCGGGGGTGATCGTGATGATCGTGGGGGCGGCGGGCCGACTCGTTGGTTGCGCTGGCGCGGTGGTGGCAGCCGCGATCACGGGGCCCGGACTCGCTGACCGCGCGGATGGAGCGGTGGGCGGGGCGGGTGGGGCAGGTGTCGCGGTTGGCGCAATCGCTTTCTGGGAGGGTGCTGTCGTCGCAGTCGCCGGGGCGGATGGGGCCACGGTGGGATCTGTCGACCGCTGCGCAGGTGGTGGGGCAGGAGCATTTGCGCTCGGGGCAGCCGCGAAAACGGTCGGGCTGGAGAGCGAGAGGAGAGAGCCGGTCAGGAGGAGTGCGACGAGCCAGCGTCGCATCGTCCGTTGCGATACGCAGATTCTCCGCGTTTGAGTAAGAGGCCCGACGATCTGCACGCTAATGCCCTATGCCTTCGGCTTACGTTGCTTCGAGCGGAGGACCACAAGCGTCAGACTCGCGACGGTGATGAGCAGGAGACCGATCACACCGCCAAGAATGACGGTCGTCGATGAGATGCCACCACTCTTCGTCGGCGCGTTGGCAGTGACCGATGCATTTGGTGCATTTGGTGCGGTCGCTTGCGTCGGGCGCGTGCGCCCGGCAGGAGCAGCAGGGGCAGGCGTCGCGGTTGGTCGCGCCGTGACGATGACTGGGCCTTCAAAGACCGTGGGCGCGCTGCCACCGAAATCGAGCGTCGCGCGTACCTGATAGGTGCCCGGTGTTGTGGGTGGATCCGCCTGGACCGGATAGGCGATCGTCGTCTGGGGCACGAGTGTGTCGAGCGTCAGTTGGCTGCTGAGGACGACCTTGCCCGCGGTGTCGGTCAGCGTCACCTCTTAATGAACCATGTGCAAAACCAGATGAACAAATGTTATTATACACCATGCACCATACTTCAGTCATAACGTAGATACGAGTAGAAATGTGATGGGTGACGACAAGCATGAAGATCGCCGTACCCGCAGTGCGAAGGCGAGTGCTCACGAGCATCACGCGATGATGTGGGGTGAGAGAATCGCCCGTACACATGGGGAAGCCAAATCGTCTGACTTCCTCGCCCTCTCCGCGTTCTCCTAACGAGATGCGCGGGGACGAACGCAAAAATATCTCTTTTAGTATTATGGACCGGAGAGGATCGAGACAACGAGTGCGGCCGTGCACTCGCCGCTTGTCGTCGCGCTTGCGGGCACATTTATCTCTGTGGTGAACATGAGTGACGACTTTCCTGCGCCTGTGCCGCCAGCAGTGATGAAGAGGGTATCATTTTCAGAATAGACGGGGCGTGGATAGGTGAGTGTATTCGCGGGCGGGCGGCCCGTGGAGCTGACTATCGTTGCATTGACGATTGTCGCGAAGTAAACCGGCAGGACGAAACCGACACTATCCGTCACATGACCGAAACTCGCCTGGAGATGCCAACCCGCACGACTGCCCGTGGCGTCCGTCACGCTCACCGTGAAATGAGAAACGAATGTCTGCACATCGTCACTCCTGGGAGATGTGGTGTAGGTGAGGGACGAGGGAGCTTCGGTGAGTGTCAGTTGTCCGGGGAGGAGCGCTATGGACGCGGTCACCGTCGACGCACCGGCAGTGACTAGTGTCGCCGCGAACCCGACAATAACGAGCACCGCAACCAAAGCGGACCTACGCAGCCAGTTCATGATTCTCCCAATCCCCTTTAGGACTTACGCAGTTGCGGGGAGGAGTGTACCAGGGATGAGCGAGATAGGTCGCGTACCGCATCCCGAATGATCGCCTGCCTTTGCCATTCCCCAACTGATCCCCGTCCGCAGCCGATGCCATTCCAAGCGCACGAATGCCCGGATCGCCAAGCCGATGTGGTTGCGTTGCGCCCGTGCCGCCCGCACCATCGCCCGCTCAACCTCGCATTCCTGCTTCAACGCCCGATGATAGACCTCGATCCCCCACGCAAACTCCGCGTACTTCAGCCGCTGCCACTCCCCCATCGCCAGATCGTTGGTCGCCCAGTACTCCGTCTCGCCGTCCGTGGCGACCACCCGGAATACCCGGATCAGCCCGTATCCTTCGAGATGGACCGACCGTGCCCGTCTCGGCAATCGGCCAGCTCGCCACCGCCCGCTTCCCGTGCGTAATCGATACTCACCCGCCGGTTCGCCTTCAGCCGCGTCAGCCAGCGCCAACCGCACTCGCCGGATCAGCCGCAGGTTGTCCACGCTCGCATACCAACTGTCGAAGAGGACGCATTCCGGGGTGAAGCCGCGCTCTCGGCGGTCAGGAGCATGGCGAGGAAGTGCTCGTTCTTGGTGATGCCGTCGTTGGGCTTGTCGTAGACCCGCCAGTCGCACGGGATCAGCGATCTCGCCCTCGCTCCACAACAGGGTGATCAGATTGATGCCGTCCACGACGGCATGATGCTTGCCCGACCAGTGGCGATGCACCAGTTCCATCTTGCGCGCTAGGGCTTATCGAGCGTCGTGTCGTCCACGACGAGCACGCCGCGCTGCCGCTCGACGAGGGGGGCGACCTCGTGCCAGAGGGTGGCGGGATCGGGTTCGAGGCGATGCAAGAGGCGCGTGAAGGCATCGTGGGCGGGAGCAGCGGTGCGCCGGGGTTGGACGCGCGCCGCCTCAGTTCCACTGACCGCGCGCGGGGAAGCGACGAGGAAGTCGACGTAGTCGGTGTCGGTACAGCGCGGTTTGTTCATGCCCCTACTCTACCCGCTCGCACGCCTTCCGCTCAACTGCGTAAGTCCTACCCCTTTATCCCGTATCGGTGCGTCGTCAGGTTCCGTATCCCCACACGGTCTGCTCTCTCGAGCAGATTTGACAACGCGCCGTTCACCACACATACCGCGAACCTTACCCAGCCAACGTCAGATGGGTCAATCTCAGCACCATCGTAACGAATCTTCACTACCTGTCAACATAAAACGAGAGTCTAAAAATAATGCTTGACATGAATCTTTGTCGCGCAGACTGACCCTTCGCGCGGGATGCATCTCTCAGTTGAGGTGACGCGGATAGCGGGGCGGCTTCGATAGCTCGTCCTCTGATGGTGCGGATGGTTCGCGATGGTCGGGCGGCGGGCGGCGGGGCCACCAATTGCCGGGGGTGAGGAAGAGGAGAAAAAGCCCGAGAATCAGCGCGGTAAAAAGCACAATCGTCGCTGCCTGCATCGCTCATACTCCCTCCACGATCATAGTCACCCCGCAAGTCCTGCGCCGTGATGTGACACCTGCGCACACGCATTGCTCATTGCTCATTGCTCGTTCCTCGTTCCTCGTTCCTTCCCCAGAGACGCCACGCGTGGCCGTACATCCGCGCGCGTGCCCGGCAAACTTCCCACGTCATCCTGCCCTGGCGAAAGGCGACGAATGCGTGCAACGTCGTGACCAGTAATCCGGCCCGTGTGAGCCATCGCGCGCAGATATTCCACCACGGCGGGCGATAGTGTGCGGAGAAACGCCGCCGCGCCCGATGCAGGGCGAGGAACATCGCGTCGGGTGCCTGACTCGTGCTCTGCCCGCCATGATGGGTAATCGATACACCGGGCAGAATCTCCACGGCATAGCCCGCTGTCTGGACGCGCGCGCAGAAGTCCGGTTCTTCCATATACATGCCGTACGCCTCATCGAGCAACCCGACAGCATCGAGCACCGCACCGCGAATCGCGAGGCAGGCACCGAGAGGGAAGCCGACCGCGTACGGTCGATCCGTCGGTGCATCCGGATAGCGTCCGTTGAGGCGGGAGTGGTAGAAGCGGCGTGGCCAGGGGACGAGGTCGTACCAGACCTGAAAGAGGCTCGGCGGCGCATAGCCCGCAGACTGAAGGGAGCCGTCCGGATTCAGGAGTCGTGGCCCGACGACACCGACCGCCGGATGCGCCCGCAGGTGGTCAGCAAGCGCGGAGAGTGCCGCATCGTGCAGTTCGGTGTCCGGATTGAGGAGGATGCGCGACATCGCCTGTCGCTTCTCGGAGCGCGATATTGTTTGCCGCCGCGAAGCCGGGGTTCGTCGTGAGCGAGATGAGGCGCACCCACGGGAATGCCGCCGCGACCATCGCCGCCGTGCCGTCCGATGAGGCGTTGTCGACGACCCAGACTTCCAGCGTCTGCACATCCTCATGTGCCGCGATGCTCGTGAGGCAGGCGCGCAGCAACTCCCGCACCTGCCAGCCGACGATGACCACCGTGATGCGTGTCACGCGGCGCGCGCTGGGTGTCGTCATCGCATTAGAGGAGCGGTACGCCGACGCGGTCTGCCGCCGTACGCAACCGCGCGTCGAGCGTCGCGAGGGGCAGACCCCGCCGCATCGCCAGTTCGAGATAGGCCGCATCATACGTAGAAAGTTTGTACGCACGCGCGAGGGTCAGCACTTCACTGAATACTTTCGATTCTCCTTCCGCGTCAACGGTAATCGGTAACGATTGGAGGAGTTGTGTCAGGCGCGCCGTATCATTCTCGGTGATGCGTAGCCGTCGCTCGGCTACGAGAAATGCGTTCGCGACTTCGAGCGACCAAATCGCCGGTACGATTGCACCGAGGATGTGCAATTGATCGAGTATCGCATCAGTAGCATCGGTCATCTCATCACCGAAACACCATGTCATCGTCGTTGAGGGGTCCAGGACGAAATTCACTATTTGCGTCCCTCGTCGATCATCTCGCGGATCGAAAGACCATCGAGAGTGAGGGTGCTTCGCAGTTTCTTCAGTTCGGCAATCGTGCGGTCAATATTCGGACGAGGCTCGGTCGATGGAGGAACGAGCATCGCCACGGGTACGCCGTGCCTGGTGATCGTAATCGTTTCCCCCTGCGCAACGGCATCGAGGAGCCGGGCCAGGTGCGTTTTTGCTTCATAGGCACCCACAGTCTGCATGTCATCCTCCGTGCGACTCTGACTGGTCTTAGACTAGTCTATAGCATCAAGCGCTCAAAGACAAGACTCAAATACATGATGTCATGGGACCGGAGCGGCTACTTTTTTATAAGCTGGATCATGAGCGAGACGAGTGAGATGTACGGTCTGCGTCATGCCTGCACGGCAATGCGGTATAATTTGGTGCAGTCGTATCATCATTGGACATCCGCCGGTATTGCGTTGCCTTCTCGCTTGGAGGTGCGTCATCGCTGCACCGATCGATCCGTATCGGTCACGCAATCGTGGTGCTCCGTTTCTCGCTGGCCGAGAGCGCGAGCGGACAATCCTGCGCGACCACTTCACTGCCGCTCACGCCGGGCAGGGCAGTCTCGTGCTTATCGGTGGCGAGGCAGGTATTGGGAAGACAAGCCTTGCAGACGAACTCTGCCGCGATGCCAGAGAGCAGGGTGCGCTGGTCCTTGTCGGGCGGTGCTATGACCTGAGCGAGACGCCGCCCTACGGGCCGTGGGTCGACCTCTTCGCGCGCTTGCCGTCCGCCGATGGTACCGTGCTCCCCGACGCCTTCGCCCGGCGTGGCACGATTGGCGAAGTTACGAGTCAGGCAATGCTCTTCGCGCAGGTGCTCGACTTCCTCGCCGCCCTGTCGGCGCGGAACACGATCGTGCTCATGCTCGACGACCTCCATTGGGCCGATCCCGCCAGCCTCGCGCTACTCCGCTTCCTCGCCCGCTCGGTTGCCACGCTGCCGATCTTGCTGCTCGTCGCCTATCGGACGGAGGAAATTGCGCGCCACCACCCGCTCTATGCGCTGATCCCCACGCTGGTGCGCGAGGCGCACCCCGACCGCCTCGACTTGCATCCGCTGGACGAAGATGCGCTGCGGGCGTTGCTGGGCAGGCGATATCATCTCGACCTGTCGGAGATGAACCGGCTGATCGCCTACCTGCAGGAGCGCGCGGAGGGCAACCCGTTCTTCTTGGGCGAACTCCTCCGCACGCTCGAGGAGGGCGGGACGCTGCATCCGGAAGGCGATCACTGGGTGATCGGTGATCTGTCGCATGTGCGCATCCCCACACTCCTGCGGCAGGTCATCGACGGCAGACTGACGCGGCTCGACGAGCGGAGCCAGCACCTCCTGGCGGTCGCGGCGGTGATAGGGCACACGGTATCGCTCGAGGTGTGGGCGACGGTCGCCGAGATGGACGAGGACAGCATCGCGGACGCGGTGGAGCGCGGGGTCAGCGCCCGGCTGCTTGTCGAGGAGCGGGATGGTGTGCATGTGCAGTTCGCCCATGCGCTGGTGCGCGAAGAGATTTACGAGGGAGTATCAACGGTGCGACGGCGACGGCTGCACCGCCGCGTAGGGGAAACCCTGACAACGCAAACGCATCCCGACCCCGATGCAGTCGCGCACCATTTCCGCCAGGCGGGCGACGGTCGTGCGGTAGTATGGCTCATCGCGGCGGCGGAGCGGGCAGAGAGCGCGGCAGCGTGGGTCATGGCAGCAGATCGCTACGAAGCGACCGCGCCCTTCCTGCCAGCGACGCGGGCGAACGCGGGCGAACGCGGTTGGCTCCTCGTGCGCGCTGGCTGGTTGCGGCGCTTTGCCGACGTCCCTGGAGCGATCGCGATATTCGAGGAGGCATCGCGCCTCGCCGTGGAGGCAGACGATCCCGCACTGACGGCCCTTGCCTTGTTCCACCTTGGCGGGCTTCTCTGTCGTGTCCCCACGCTTCGCCGGGGCCTCGAAGTATTGGAGCGCGGTGTAGTCGCCCTTGACGCCCTCCCGGCGAACGAGCGCGCCCGTCTCGGATCGATGCTCGGCCTGCGTGCCTGGGGCCGATACAGCCATTGGAGTTCGTTCGTGATGTCCCTCGCCCTCGCGGGGCGGTACGCCAAAGCGCTTGCCATCGGCGAGCGGAACATCGCCGCGGCGGACGCCACCGCAGACCTCCAAGCCACGTATTACGGACTCGGCGTCGCGTATGCGGCATTGGGGAGACTAACGGAGGCGCGAGCGGCCTTCGCGCGTTCGCGGTCCGATCTGTGGACGACCGACAACCCCATGGCCTCCGCGATTCCATCGATTCAAGAACTTGCATGGGTGGTGTTGTCGTGTCAGGCCGATCGCGTGGCGGAACGACATGCATTCGTGGAGCAGTTGCATGAAGCGCTCCTTCGGGCGCGTGACATCCTCTCAGACGATCACTACCATCACCTCGCGTACGCTACGGTCTGGGTGCTTGAGGGGCGGTGGGCCGACGCCCGCGCCGTGGCGATCCACGGATATGCCACAGCAGGGATCGCGACCATGCGAATGCCCGCCGTCCATGCGCTCAGTGCGCTGACACGTTATCAGGGAGAGCGGGACCGCGCCTGGGCACTCGTCGGGGAGTGGTTCCCCGCCGGTCCAGGCACGCCGCCGGGGGATACGTTGTTCCTTGACACCCTGTTGATGCAGCGGTTCGCCGCGCACCTGGCGCTCGACGAAGGGGATCTCGCCACGGCGCGCGCATGGTTGGAAGCGCATGACCGTTGGCTTGCGTGGAATGGTGCCGTGCTCGGCCGCGCCGATGGACAGCTCAGTTGGGCACACTATTATCGCATCGGCGGTGAGAGCGAACGTGCCTTCCGGCATGCGACACAGGCGCTCGCACTTGCAACCGAGCCGCGTCAGCCGCTCGCGCTCCTCGCTACCTACCGCCTCCTCGGTGGACTCGATACCGACGCAGGGCGCTTCGACGACGCGGCGGCCCACCTGGACGCGGCGCTACTCCTTGCAGACGCCTGCGCTGCGCCCTATGAGCGGGCACTCACGCTGCTCGCCCGTGCGGAACTCCTGGCTGCCAGCGGGAACGACGTGGAAGTCACGACGCTGCTCGATGAAATGCGCGCGATTTGCGAACCCCTTGGCGCACAGCCCGCACTTGCCCGTGCAGACACCCTGGCCGCGAGAATGGCCGCGCGCGAGGCCCGCGCACCGGCCTATCCCGCCGGGCTATCGGCGCGGGAGGTGGAAGTACTCCGACTGCTCGTGCAAGGCTTGAGCAACAGCGCCATCGCCGACCGGCTCTTTGTCAGCGTTCGCACCGTCGAGCGCCACAATCGTAACCTCTATACCAAGATCGGCGCGCACAATCGCGCCGACGCCACCGCCTACGCCTTCCGCCACAATCTCACCTGACCGCGCACTACGCAATTCCCGCCATATGCGAACGATTGAATGGCTGGGCCGAATGCGCAGTAGCGCGGATGCGGCGTGCGCGGTCGCGGCGGTACTGTCTAAGGCGCTGGGGGTTGTGCCGGATGGGGATGCCACCGGTATCTGCACCCGTCGATTCCCCCAGCGCTCCCATCGTCCGCGCGGCACAGGTCGTGTTCTGCGGACGATGGACACGGTAAGGAAGGTAGCATCATGTTTCGCCATCGTTTCGCGGCACTCCTGATCGTCATGCTCCTCATTGTCCCGAGTTTCGTCACATACCAGGGAGCGGTCGGCGCAGCCGCGCCGACCGTCAGCACGGGAGATATTGGCGGGGTCGCATACCGGATCGAGATGCCGGACCTGTGGAATGGCACGCTCGTCCTGTACAGCCACGGCTCGGTCTTGCCGGGCGGCGACAATCCCGCCGTGGATGCCCCCTCTGGGGCGACCGGTGCGTATTTGCTCGGTCAGGGCTATGCGCTCGCCGGTTCCGCCTACCGCCGCACCGGCTGGGCGGTCGACGACGCCTTCGCCGACCAGACCGCGCTTCTGGACTTCTTCGCCGGCCGGTATGGCTCTCCCAAGCGGACGATCGCCTGGGGCACGTCACTGGGAGGTATGATTACCGCCGGGCTGCTCCAGAAGTTCCCCACGCGCTTCGACGCCGGCCTGTCGATGTGCGGGGTACTCGGCGGCGGCGTGGCGCAGTGGAACCTGCGCCTCGACTCCCTGTTCGTTTTCAAGACGCTCGCCGCCCCCGACAGCGACCTGCCACTCGTCAACCTCAAAGACCCCGCCGGAACCGCCAAGCTCGCCGAACAACTCGTCAATCAGGCGCAGGCCACGCCCGCCGGTCGCGCGAGGATTGCGCTCGCGGCGGCGGTGTGGAACACGCCGGGCTGGTTCGACTCATTATCGCCCGAGCCCGCAGCGACCGACTATGCGGCGCGCGAGCAGGCCCAGATGCTCTGGACTGTGCGCAGCATGATCCCCTACGGCTTCGTGCGCCGGGCCGAGATGGAGTCCCGCGCGGGGGGCAATCCGTCTTGGAACACTGGCGTCGATTACCGCCAGTTACTCGCCGGTTCGGTCGATACCGCCGAAGTCGCGGCGCTCTACGAGGCGGCGGGCCTCAGCCTCGATGACGATCTCGCGACACTCGATCAAGCGCCCCGAATCGCGAATGATGCGCAGGCCACGGCCTATGTCACACAGAACATCACCTACGACGGCCAGCTTGGAGTGCCGATGCTGTCGCTGCACACAATCGGCGACGGCCAGCAGCCGGTGCAGCAGGAAGAGATCTACGCGGACATCGTCCAGTCGACGCACAAGAGCGGCTTGCTGCGGCAGGTCTTCATCCAGCGCGCCGGGCACTGCGCGTTCACGTCGGGCGAGATGATCGCCGCCTTCCAGTACCTGGTCAATCGGCTCGATACCGGCACCTGGAATGTGAGCAGCCCACCCGCCCAATTGCTCAATGCCGTCGGCAACGCACTCGACCTGGCGCTCAACACGCTGAACGGACCGGAGAACAAGCCCGTCCCGACGCCGCCCGCGTTCGTGGCGTACCAACCCACGGCGTTCCTGCGGCCGTTCGATGCGCGCTCGCAGCCGCCAGGCTGATGCCGTGTTGCCCCACGCAGAGATCGAATAACCTCACCCCCCGTCCCTCTCCACGCAGATGGAGAGGGACGGGGGGTGAGGTTATTCGAGTCCTCATCCGCCCTGTCTCACGCATGCCACCGAAATCTGGCATGGCTGGCATGGCGATGAAAGCAAGCGATTTTCAACACCATCGAGAATGAGACGAGGAAAGGGCGTCAAACTGGATCGGCGTGGACCTGGGAGAAAGGACGACGCACATGCACCGACGCGGGGGCATCCAGGTACCCCTCAATGAGTCAGTTTAGCGGACTTCAGCGTTTGTGCGCTGACCAGTAGCGTTCCGCTTCTTTCTCCATCTGCCCCAACCGGGTGTAGTAGTCCGGGTACTCGTTGATGTGGGCCCACGCGATCTTGCCCGTCAAGAGCGGATCATCGTGTGTCACGTCAGTCTTCGGGTCGTGCGAGCCATGTTCCATCTCGACCGCCAGTCCCTTACGGAACTCCTCAAGCTCAACATGTTGCCAGTCGATCCCGATCTGCGCGCCGATCCGCGTCGCCTCGTCGGCGGTGAACTGCTTGCCTTCTGTCATCGCGTTTCCTCCGTGTACTCATCATAAGGGGAGAGATCGTACCTCGCTGTACCGCCATCGGTTGTGCAAGCAGGGTGCCACGCGCTTGCGGCGTGTGGCGACGACAAGGGTTCAGATCATCGGGCGCTCACGATTAGCGAGGGAATCGCTGGCGTGCCGGGATACCGGCTTCGGCAGTGATCCCCCTGATACCGGAACGAAACGGCACCGAAAACCAACGCATCTGCAGAGAATGGAAGGTTGAGTGTGGGACGGATAGGCGATCAGTATCGCGGGGTCCTGCCACTTGGTAGTATGCGAGCGAACGGAGATGGTGAGAACGCGGCTCTGGCTGTGTCGCACCGGTTCCGTCGCAGTTTCCGTAGAAGGGGGGCCGTACGCAATGTTTCTTTCAATCGTGCGCCCGCTCGTGACGCTCGCCGGGCGGCTGGTGCGCCGGTCGGTCGGTCCGCTCCACCGCAGCCGTGCGCCACGTCACGGACCGGGCGAGCAGATTGCCTCACCGGAGGCGAGCGCCACCTGGTGGGGTGGCGATGATCGCTGGTTCCCCAGCGGCACACCGCCGCGTGCCCACAATAGCGTCACCGCCCTCGTCGATGGCGAACGCTTCCTCGCCGCACTGCACGAGGCGCTTGTCGGTGCGCGAGAGTACGTCTACGTGGCCGGCTGGTGCCTCACCCCCGATATTCCCCTGCTGCGCGCGCATGAGGAAACCATGATCGCGACGCGGCTGCTCGACCTCCTCTCGCAGACGGCCGCGCGCGTCCCCGTACGCGTGCTCCTGTGGAGCGGGACGGTGGCGATCCTCCAGCCGACGACGAAGCTGATGGAGGAGGTGCAGACGACCTTCGCGCGCGAGGGACGGGGCGACTTGCGGTGCGTGCTCGACCGAAGCGCCCATTTCAGCCATTGTCACCACCAGAAGGCGATCGTCGTGGACGGGCAAGTCGCCTTCGTCGGCGGCATGGACCTGACGACGTTCAGCGGTGACCGCTGGGACACACCGGCGCACGCGCTGCGCGCCGGACCTGAACTGGCACGACGTGCAGCTACGGATCGTCGGCGAGGCAGTGGCCGATGTCGAGCAAAACTTCCGCGAGCGGTGGCGCGCGACGACGGGCGAGGACGACCTCCCCCACCGCGCACCGGTGTGCGAGTCGTCATGGCAGACGCCGGTGCAGATCGTACGCACGATCCCGCACGGTACCTACGCATTCGCCCCGCGGGGGAGTTCGGCATCCACCACGCCTATCTGCGCGCGATCCGGCGGGCACGGCGGCTCATCTACCTCGAGAACCAGTATCTGTGGTCCCCGGTGATCGTGGACGCGCTGATCGCGGCGATGGACCGGGAGCGAGACGGGCCGTTTCGGATCGTGATCGTCCTGCCCGCCCATGCCTACGACGGGAAATGGGACAACGACAAGCATGTGCAGAAGCTGCAGGAGGCGGACAAGGGGCGCGGCATGGTGTCGGTCTACTCCCCCTACACCTCCGGTCCGAACAGCGGCAGGCGCGCATGGACGTACCGGCCCGTCTACGTCCACGCGAAGGTGGGGATCTTCGACGATGAGTGGTTCACGGTCGGCTCGGCGAACCTGAACAACCGTGGCTTGGTCACCGATAGCGAGATGAACGCGGTCGTCTGCGACACCGAGATGGCGCGGGATCTGCGCATCGCCCTGTGGGCGGAGCATCTGGCGCTCCCGCGTATGCAGGTGGCACAGACCGATCCAATCGAGGCCATCGATCGGCTGTGGGTGGGGCGGGCAGCGGAGAACGCACGGATTATTGAGGAGGCAACGCGCCCGCTCATCTGCGCGGTGCATCCCTACACGCCGGGGCAGATGCCGGGTGCATGGCTGCTCGAGGAGGTCCAGGCACTCACGCTGGAGCACTGAGGACGGCGCCTGCCAGCGTCACGGCGCCAGACTTCGTCGCGGCATGAGGGACACCTGCTGCTTGTTGAATAAATGAAGCGTGGTCGAGAAAGCCGCCACGTTATCTTCGTGTCAGGTGCGTACGTTGCCGCCTCTTGGAGCCTATGCTACACTCCCCGCGCGTAACGCCCCCGTGGAAGCAGGATACCCTCTCGTTGCGCGCTTCCGCGTGATGCGTTAGCCGTACGTGTCTCCAGGTGCACCACAGAGGGTGCATGAAGAATAGATGCAGGCGTCCCCTTCGCGTTGGCTGATCGTACGGAACAGCTTTTTCGCCTGATGCTGTGCGACACCGCACAGGGGGCGGGCCTCGCAGAACCGGATAAGGAAGTGCCACGGTGCTGGTCGCGCGGAATCTTCAACAGGTGCAGGCGAATAAGCGGCTCAGTCGCATCAAAGTGATCGCCGGTATCCTGCTCTTTCTTGTCGGTGCGCCGATCTCGTTCCTCAATGTCGCCTTTCTGCTCGTCGCGTACACGCTCGTCATTATCGGCTTCGTCCTCTTCAACTCCGGCCTGCAGGGGGTCGCGAAGTGGGGGCGCAAGGTCCGCAACGATCAGTTGGTCGATCAGGAACTGCGCCGCTTGTCGGATCGCTATACCCTGATTCACTATCCCCGCATCGGTGGGCGGACGATCGATCATGTCCTCGTCCACGAGACGGGCTTGATCGTCATGACCACGAAGGAAGTGATCGGGCGCGTCGAGGTGCGCGGGACACGGTACCGGAAGCCCGGTGCCAGTATTCTCGGTCGCTTTATCGGCATGGGTGGGCCGCAACTCGGTCAACCGCCGGTCGAGAATGGGCTGGACCGCAAGGCGCTCTTGGAAGCGCTCGCCGCAGAGGCGGCGGAGCGTGGCTGGCCCACCGATGTTCCGGTGGACGGCCTCGTCGTCTTTATCGCCCCCCGCCTCGTGCTGAGCGTGGACGACGAGGCGGACCCGCCCGCCGTCAAACTGACGGAACTGCTTGGCTGGGTCCAATCCCATACACGCGGGATGCCAATCGTGCTGCCGAGCGATGCGCGGCAGGAGATCGCCGATTTCCTCGTTCACACCGGTGGCGCGGTCGAGGAGGGGCACATTGACCCGCGCGGTCCGGTCGAGGCGGAGGCGACACCTGCCGCCCGCCGCGCCGCGCGCGCGACTGGCCGACCAACCACGCCACAGCAGGTCATCAAGGCGCGCACGGAGAAGGAACGTCTCGCCCGCGCCCGTTCGACTGATACGGGCGTGGCAGCGGCGTCCAGCGGAAAAGGACGCCGCCGCACCGCAACCGCGGAAGCGCCCGCCGAAGAAGTGCGCGACCTCTCGCCGCTCGTCCCCAGTAGTGGGATGGCGAAGGTGAAGCGCCGGGAGCGGCAGCACCGATGAATGCGCCAGAAACGGTAACCGCAATGGAGCGGGTACCGGGCTGGCCGGTCTGGGGGAACACGCCCGCCATTGCTGCTCTCCGTCATGCACTGGCGGGGGGATCACTCGGTCACGCCTACCTCTTCACCGGGCCACCGGGCGTCGGGCGGGAGACATTGGCGCGGGCGCTCGCGATGGCGGTCAACTGCGAGCAGATCGAGCCGGGTGTCACACCGGAAGCGGAGACCGCACCCTGCGGCGTCTGCCGGTCGTGCCGCCACATCGCGCGCGGTATCCACCCGGATGTGCGCGTCATTTCGCTGGCGACGCAGGCAGCGGAGGCGGAGCGGAAAGGGACGCGCAACGCCAGTATCACGATCGACACGATTCGCGACCTCAAAGACGAGGCGTACCAGCGGCCCAATGAAGGGCGCAAACGGGTCTATCTCATTGCGGAAGCGGAAGCCCTGAACGACGCATCGGTGTCGGCGCTGCTCAAGATCCTTGAGGAGCCGCCCGCGCATGTCCTCTTCCTCCTCGTCGCACCGAGCGCCGAGGCAGTCCTGCCGACGATCCGCTCGCGCTGCCAGCCGGTAGCGATGCACGCATTGCCACGCGCGGCGGTGGCGGATTGGCTCATTCAGGAGCACGGCGCGGACAGGGAAACGGCGGCGCGGGTCGCGGCGCTGACGGGCGGCAGGCCGGGGGCGGCGCTCGTGCTCCTCGCGGCACCGGAGCAGGCAGCGGCATGGTCGGAAGGGGTCGAAAACTTCCTCACGATGGTGGAAGCGGGCGGCATCGCGCCGTTCCGGGCGATTGACGCGCTTGAGAAGCGCTGGAAGAACGGCGGCGATGAGCGCGCTGCCGTGACGGCGGAACTTGATACCTGGCTGGGTTGTTGGCGCGATGCACTGCTCATCGCGGTCGGTCAGCGTGCACTGGTCACGAACCGGGCGCAGATGGCGCGGCTGGAGAACCTCGCCGCGCGGCCCCTGCCCACCCTGCATACCGCGCTCGCGGCGGTGGAAGAAGCGGTGGTACGGCTCGATCGCAACGTCAATCCTCGTCTCGCATTGGAAGCGATGGTGGTTTCATGGCAAAGATAGGTGCACGCGCGGGAGATACCTGGACGCCGGTCGCGCCCGAAGCGTACCGCAAGAAGCGGTGCGGGGGCGGATCGTGTGGGAGCCACGGGGGCACGAGTGGTGGTGGATGCGGCCACAAGAGCGCGGACGGCGCGGATAGTTGTGGCGATTGCCATAGCTGCCCCGTCTCCTCGATGACCGAGATGGATCGTGAGGCCGTGCATCGTGCCTTGATGAAGGCCGGTTATGCGGGTGACCGCGATCATGTGCCGCAGTTGCCGGAAGACTGGGAACATGACGAGAACGACGGGAGCGCTGCGCCCGCAGCCGACGGTGGCATGACTCGCGACACGATGGATACCTCCACGCACATGAGTGTCGAGGACATCGAAGCGACGGGCGGCCCCGGCGATACGCAGGCCGTGATCGCCGTTCGTTTCCCGGATGCGGGGAAGCTCTATTACTTCGATCCTGTAGACCTTGATCCGCGCGTTGGCGACTGGGTCGTCGTCGAGACGCCGCGCGGTCGGGATGCGGCGAAGGTGCTCATCGCACGTCACCAGGTCGTACTGAACAAGAACGCCGATCCACTCAAGCCCGTCATTCGCCTGATTACGACGGATGAACTGGCACGCATGGAGCGGCTTGGCGAGGAGGCAGCGCGGGCGCTGCGGGTCTGTGCGGACAAGGTCGAGGATATCCGGCTCCCGATGAAGCTCGTCAAGGCGGAATACTCCTTCGACGCCTCGCGACTCACCTTCTACTTCACCTCCGAGAGCCGGGTGGATTTCCGCAATCTCGTGCGTGAGTTGGCCTCGGAGTTCCGCACGCGCATCGAACTGCGGCAGGTGGGTGCGCGGGACGAGGCGAAGCTGCTCGGTGGCGTCGGGCGGTGCGGGCTGACGCTCTGCTGCGCGACCTGGCTGCCGGACTATCCACCGACGAGCATCAAGCAGGCGAAGGAGCAGGACCTGCCGCTCAATCCGGCGAAGATTTCCGGGGTGTGCGGGCGGCTCCTCTGCTGCCTCTCCTATGAGTACGATACCTATGTCTCGCTGCGTCGCAACCTGCCGCGCATCGGTCAGCGGCTGCCGACACCGGAAGGTGAGGGGCGGGTGATTGCCGTCCAGGTCCTCAAACAGGCCGTGCGCGTCGCGCTCGATGAGGGCGGCACGACCGAAGTGGAAATCGGCGACGCGACGGACCGGCAATGGCAGGGTGAGGCCGTGGTCGTCGATGCCCCCCCGATCCCCGACCGATTCCCCGGTGGTGACGGTGCGCCCCAGAGCGCGAGCGCGGCGCAGCGCCAGCGTCCGAGCCGGGACCCTTCTCGCAGAGCCGCCCCTCCTGGCCCGATGCGCGGCAGCAGCGGCAATGTCGATCGACGCTCCGGTAGCACGAGCGGCCCGTCGGCCCGGCAGGAACAACCGCCCGCCGCGATGAGTTCTGCCGATACGAGCGGTGCAACTGACACGACCGATGCAATTGGGCCGGGTGCTCCCACCTCCGGCCCGGTAGGCGGCCCGCAAGATGCGGAATCGAGCGGCGATCCTGCCCGGCGCAAGCGACGGCGCAACCGCGGCCGCCGCAAACCGCAAAGTCAGGACTGAGGACGAAGGACTGAGGACTGAGGACTGAGAGAGATGGAGGAAGCGAGGTGAGGAGATCCCTTTCTCCTCACCTCTCCATCGCCGCCGAAATCTGTCCTGATCTCGATCTCATGGCGATGGAGAGGGGTCGGGGGTGAGGAAAGGCAAAGACCCCTCTTAGTCCTTAGTCCTCAGTCCTTCTCAAGCGAACGGAGTGAGCGCCGATGGAGCGGTGGAAGCGAACGGTGGGGTGGGAGAGCCTGCTTCCCATCAATGCCGAGATGATCCCCATTACGGGCACCGCTCCTGACGATGATGACGGGGGTGCGGTGCTCCCGCACGTCGTCGTGATCGGCGCGGCGGGTTTCGACATTAAGGGGCGTGTGACGAGTGACCGCGTCTTCGAGGGATCGTCCAACGCGGGTATCTTGACGATGGGGGTGGGCGGCGTCGCGCGCAATATCGCGGAGAATCTCGCACGCCTCGATATTCCGACGACCCTCATCGCCGCAGTTGCGGACGATATGCTGGGCAATCTGGTCGTCGAGCGCACGCGCGATGCCGGGGTCGATATGGATCTCGTGGTCAGTGTGCCTGATACCCGTACAGGTGCCTACCTCGGCCTGTTCACACCCGAGGGCGATCTCCTGATGGGCATTGACGACATGGGTGTGGTGCGCCGGATCACCCCGCGCGTCGTGCGGCAGGCGCGGAGTATGATCCGCCGCGCGGGGATGGTCGTGATGGACGCCAACCTGCCGGTGCAAACGCTGCGGGCGGTGCGGCGTATCTGTAGCGCCGCTGCGGTGCCGGTCTGCATCGAGCCGGTCTCCTTGCCCCTGATTGAGCGGATCGCGCCGAGCATTCCCGGCTCCGCGCTCTTCACGCCGAATGTTTCGGAGGCGGAAGAGATGCTCCACTGCACGATCACGACACTGGAGGACGCGCACGCAGCGGCGCTCGCCTTCCGGGAATGGGAGATCGACATCGTCGTCGTGACACTTGGTGGCGGTGGCGCGGTCTATGCGACGAGCGAGGGAAGCGGTCACGTCCCCGCAATCCAGACGGATATCGTGGACGAGAGCGGGGCGGGCGCGGCAATGACGGCGGGGATTATCTGTGGGTTGATGCATCGTTTCCCGATCGATGAAGCGATTGCCCTTGGGGCTTCCGCCGCCAGCCTGACGTTGCTCTCTCCCGAAACGGTGCGAAGTGATATATCATTAGAGCAGGTCTACGAACATCTCGTTGTTTAGCACGAGGGTCGCGTATGAACGCCGCAACCGATCCCACCACACTCGATCCGCACGTCGCACGCACCGACACCGCTCTATCCCGGCCCACAGATGGTGTCGGTTGACTTCACGCGGCTCGATCCCCTGCCCCCGCCGCCAACGAAGGTAAATACTCAGATGATCCGGGTCGGCACGGTGATCGCCACGCTCGGGAGCGTGGCCCTCGTGCTCTCACTCTTCATCGTGCCGTGGTTCTTTGTCCGCGAAATCACGGTGATTCAACCCTCCCCCGGTCAGGCCAATACGAGCAGCATAGGCAACACCGGCAATACCGGCAACGTGAGCAATACGAGTAGTCAGCCCTCCATCAATAGCTTCGCGCCGCGTCTCGTGCAGCGTGACCTGCATGACTTCGGCATCGTCGGGTGGGCGAGTACCCGGCGACAGAAGCGGGATGGTGCGATTGTCGTCCTCGCGCTCCTCACGCAGGCGGCGGTGCTTGTCGGCAGCATCAGCTATCGCTGGCGGCTCTTCCTCATGCTGGCGGGCGTCGGCGCACTCGGGGCGATCACGCTGACCTTGATCGATTATCTCCATCTCACCGATCTCATCCGGGGGCGGGTCGCAGTGGCGACTGCACCGACGAGCACGATTGTCGTCAATACCAACGTCCTGAAGATTGCCGGTGCGTTGCCGGGCACGGGGATGGTCGTGCTTCTCGCCGGGTCGGGGGTCGTCCTCTTTGGCGTCCTCCTCGCACTCTTCGGCGGGCGGCGTGGCAAGGTGCTCGTTCCCGTCGTGCAATAGCGCAATGACGATCGAAACGCCTCCGGAAACTGCCCGTCCGCCTATCGATATGGTCCCGTTCCCGCAACTCGATCCTCTCCCACCTCTTCCCCCCGCGCCTGGTGAACAACCGCTCTCCAGAAGGCATCTGCGCGCCGTGCGTGCGGGACAGGTCATTGGTGTGGTCGGCGCGCTGATGCTCCTCACGTCGCTCTTTATCGGCGGCTGGTATCACGTCAACCATATCGACGTGACGCTCGGTGAGCGGCAGGTGGACGATTCCTACATCGGGCAATCGCTCACGCTCGCCACGAACTACTACAGTCTCGCGGTCTGGGTCTTCCTGAAGCGTGGCTACGCGATCCCCGTCCTGATCGCCGCAGTCGGTGCGGCAGCGATCAGCCTGCTTATCGTCGGCAGGCGACGGCGGAGTGTCATGGCGCTTGGGATGCTCTTTGCCGTTGTCGCCGCCCTGTGGATCGTCTGGGACTTACGCCAGTTGCCGATGACGGTGCTCGCCACCGCGAAGAACGCTTCCGTTGGCTTCCCCACCGCAGTACAGCCCCGCGGCACACGGCCCGGCCCGATGATGGCACTCGCGTTTAGCGGGTTGACGTTGCAGATCACTGGCGCGCTGATTGCTTTCGTCTCTCTACCGCGCATCCGGCGTGTACGGCGTGTGCGGCCGGCCCGACCGCAATTACCCTCCGAGCGCCAGCCCCAGCGCGAAGAGCAGCCCGTACACGAGCTCCAGCCGGGCGGTACCGGCGAGTACGCCGTTCAAGGCACGGCCCCGCTCCCCGCGGAGACGGCGGACGAGCGATGGCGCGAGCACGATCGAGAGAAGCGCGAGCAGTACCCAGGCTGAGGCAACACCCGTGAGCCACATGAGCGGCGGCACGAGGTACGCGACTGCGATCAGCACGACATACTCCGCCTGTGTTACGCGCGCTCCAAAGCGAACCGCCAGTGTCCGCTTCCCTGCCGCATGGTCCGTGGCGATGTCCCGCAGATTATTGACGACGATGATCGCGACTGCCAAGAGACCGATTGGCACCGCCGCCCACCAGGCGACGGCATCGACCGCGCGCGCCTGCACCTCGTAGGTACCGCAGACTGCCGCGAGACCGAAGAAGAGAAAGACGAAGAGTTCCCCCAGACCATGATAGCCGAGCGGGAATGGCCCACCGGTGTAGGCAATCGCGGCGAGGATCGCAGTCAATCCGATCAGCACGACCGGCCACCCCCCGGCACGGATCAGATAGACGCCGATCAGCGCGGCGACCGCGAATACGACCACCATCCCGCCACGTACCTGCCCGGGTGTGAGTAATCCCGCCCTGCGTCACCCTGAGTGGCCCAACACGCGCGGCGGTATCCGCGCCGCGCAGGAAATCGAAGAGGTCATTGGCGAAGTTCGCGCCGATCTGCAAGAGCAGCGCGCCAACGAGCGCGGCGAGCGCCGGGAGTGGCGCGAACTTCCCTGCCCCAATCGCCGCGCCCGTTCCCACAATCACCGGTGCGGCGGCAGCCGGGAGCGTCCGCACCCGCGCCGCCACCATCCACACCCGCACCGGACTCAATGCCACCGCCTCAGCACTCATAGGAAAACCGATTGAACCGCAGAGGCGCAGAGGACACAGAGGACACAGAGAGTAGTTTTCTACTTTTTCTCTTCTCTGTGATCTCTGTGGACTCTGTGTTCTCTGTGTTCGAATCCTTCTTTCCCCTCTCTGCGTCCTCTGCGTCTCTGCGGTTCATCCCCGGTTTCGTCCCTGTATGAATCGCGACTGCGCCGAGGCTCATACGGCGGAAGCGGACATCGCACAGGCCCGCGCGCTCCATGATCGCCTTGAGTGCGGGGGGAGCGGGGAAGTTGCGCGCCGATTCCGGCAGGTAGCGATACGCCTCGGCGTGCCCGGTGATGATGCGACCGAGCAGGGGCACAATGTGGTTGAAGTAGAACCCATGCAGGAAGCGAATCGGCGGAATGCCGGGTTTGGCGACTTCGAGGCAGACGACGCGCCCCCCCGGCTTCGTGACGCGGTACATCTCGCGGAAGGCGCGCTCAATGTCGGTGACATTGCGCATCGCGAAGCCGGTCGTCACGCAATCGAAAGCGCTGTCCGGGAACGGGAGATCGAGTGCGTCTGCCGCCATGAAGCGAACGACGCTCCCTACACCGGCCTGTGCCGCTTTGCCGGGGCCGGGCCGCATCATCTCGCGCGAGAAATCCGTCGCGACGACGCTGCCGCGCGGGCCGGTGCGTGCAGCGAGGGCAATCGCGATATCGCCCGTCCCCGTTGCGACATCCAGCGCGCTCCCACTAATAGGTGGTGCCGCCTGCCTGACGACGTAGTTGCGCCAGCGGCGATCCATGCCGAAGGTCATGAGCCGGTTCATCAGGTCGTAGCGGGGCGCGATGGTGTCGAACATCGTATTGACGTACTGCGCCTTGCGCTCCGGCGCGAAACCGGGCAGATGATCGGCGGGAATAAGGTGCGGCCCTAACCCCCCGGCCCCCTTCCCCACGGGGGAAGAGGGGGAGGATTCAGATGCGGGAGAGGTAGCCGATTTGGTCATGAAGGAGCGTCCGCCTTTTCGTCCTTGGGTGCGTCGTGGTGGCGGAACCGCTTGAGGAGTTCCTCTGTCAGGCCGATCACGTAGCGCAAATCGTCGGTGAACTGGCTTGCTGTGCCGGTCGTCGCATCGTCTGCGGCCATTTGCACGTCGGCTGCGGTCGATTCGATGCGTGCCAATAGCGCGCGGTAGCCCGTCAACCGCTCCTCATGCTCCCGCGCGACATTCTCGCGGAATGTGCGATGCTCGTCGTGTTCCTCTGCCATGCATGGTGCTCCTTCGTATTTTACTTTCATGCAGGAGATTGTACGCCGCCAGTCGCATCCGGTCGAATGAGATTCCATTGAATGGAATGACACGGAATGACACGGAATCATTGTCGGCGATTTAGCCGACCGGAGGCTTGAGTAATCCGATCGAGAGGTTGATAAAGCCGAGTGACCACCCAACGCGCCCCTCGTCCTTGACCGATCACGTCGATAATGTCCATACGTCGCAGCACCTGAAGGTTATCCTGAACCGTTCGTGCTGCGGTCTCGATCGGGAGAGCCGCGCGGATTTGTTTCAGCGACACACTGCCTGTCTCTGCCAATATCTCAGTTCCGCATGTTCGCGCACGCCCGATGGAGACCGTGCGCATTCGCGTTGCTAGATTGGCACGATCAGGCTGTCCAGATCGCGCGGGTAGAAGGTGAGGCAGTCGCAGCCGCGTTCGGTGATGGCGACGGTATCGGAGTGGCGGAAACCCGCGAAGCCGGGGACGTAGAGGCCGGGTTCGACGCTGAGGACCATGCCGGGCAGGAGTTCCGTATCGTCGCCCATGTCGATGAAGGGCTGCTCGTGGCCTTCGAGGCCGATGCCGTGGCCGGTGTGGTGCCGTTGCAGGTCCGCGTAGCCAAGCTCCGCGATGGCACCGGAGATGTCCCGCTCGGCGTCCGCGCAGGTGCGGCCGGGGCGCAGGGCGGCGAAGGCGACTTCCTGGATGTGTACCATCGCCTCGAAATACGTGCGAAACTCGGCAGATGGCTCCCCGACAATCATCGACCGCTCCAATTCCGAGTGGTAGCCGCCGACGAGCGCGCCCGCGCCCGTGATGATGACGTCGCCCGGCTGCAACCCGCCCTCGCGCCGCATCCCGTGTGGCATCGCGGTATTTGTCCCCGCGATGAACATCGCGGATGCTGGGGAACTCTGGACACCACGCCCGCCGCCTGTAAAGGTGGCACCGAGCGTGTCGAGCATCGTCGTCGTGGCGGCGAGCGTGGCGCGCAGGCTGACTTCGATCTCGCTGCGACCGACCGCCATCTCTTTCTGGAGGATGCGATGGGCAAGATTCCCCCAGCGCGCGCTCTCGCGGATCAATTGCAACTCGTGGGCTGTCTTCACCTGACGGGGCGTGTCGATTAGATCCGCCGTCCGCACAACGGTCGCGCCATCGGTGATGTCGGTCACACTCGGTCCCCGATAGCCGTTCACATCGCCGTAGCCGTCCGTATCGACGCCGATCTTCTTGCCCGGCCCGGTCAGCTTCAGTTCCTTGAGCAGCGCGGCGAGATGCTGCATCGGGTGTTTGCCGCTTGGTCCCGCCGGATATTCCGGGTAGACCGCGAAATGGCCGACCCCCGTGGATTTGCGGACATGCTCCTGCTCCAGTGCAGGGATGAGCACGCCGAGGTCGCCCTTCGCAGGCACAATGAGCGCCATCGGCCGCTCGGTCGTGGCGTGGGTAAAGCCGCTGAGATAGACGATGCGGGTCGAGTGGAAGAGGATGAGCGCGTCCAAGCCCGCGCGCTCCATCGCGCGGCGCGTGCTCGCCAGTCGCTCGGCGTACTCCTCCTGCGTAATTGCCAGCTTCTCAATCGGTGCAACCATCGCCGGTGCCGTCGTCCCCTTCGTCGCCATCATGTACTCTCCTACTCCGTCAACGGTCGTTCAATCCGGCCATCGTAGCGCGGTGGGATAAAGAATTGAACCGCGAAGGCGCGAAGGACGCGAAGACGGGAGAAGAAAAAGAGTGTTTTGGTTCTCTTCGCGTCCTTCGCGCCTTCGCGGTTCAAATGCTTAGTTCGGGCGGATGGCGACGCCGACGCGGTCCATGAGGTCGCCCATACCACCGCGCGAGAGTTTGGCGGCGCGGGCCGCTTCGGCGACATTCGTTGCCGCACCGGAGACGTAGAGGGCGATCGCGATTGCCTCGCGCCGTGCCGCGTCCGAGAGCGCATCCCATTTCTCCGCCAGATCCTTCGGCACCGGATAGCCGATCTCCACCATCTCGTCACCCATCGTCCATTCCTCCTCACAGTCGAATGCCGTTCCAATCACGCAGACAATGTACCGACCATCCGCGTATCTCTCAATACTTCGTTTCTCTGCGTCCTTTGCGGCTCCGCGGTTCAATCGATTTCCACAACCGTCGCACCCGTGACTGCGATCAGATCCGCGACGCGCAGGCGGAGATCGAGGCCGCGCTGCCCGCCGCTGACGTAGAGCCGGTCGAGCGCCGCCGCGCTCCGGTCGAGATAGACCGTGAATGGCTTGCCCACGAGTGCGAGCGCGGAGATCCCGCCCACTTTCAGCCCGGTCAATTGCTCCGCCTCACGCTGCGTCGCCATGCGGACACTCTTTTCGCCGACCGCGCGGGCGAACCGGCGCAAATCGAGCTCCTTGCTTGCGGGCACCATCACGAGCATCGGCTTTGTGCCGCGCGCCTCGGAGAGCACGACGAGCGTCTTGAAGACTACCGCCTCCGGCAGGCCAAGCGTGGCCGCGACGCCGTCCGCCGAGCGAATGGCATCCGAGAAGGTGTGCGTCTCGTAGGGAATTTTCCGCTGATCGAGCGCGCGCATCGCGTTGGTCTTCTGCATCTTTCGTCACTGCCTCCTCGGTCCGCATGATACACGAGGAAAACGGTGTAGTAGGCTATTCACGCGAGTGATGCGTGCGTGGTGAGGAAGTGGGCGAATTTGCGATTGAGTACGGCGAGGTAGAGCGCGTACCATGAAGCTATCGTATGCGCGGAATGCCACTGTATCGCTCGAGAAGGTACGATACCTACTCGATGCGAGTCATCCGCAGAATGGCGGTAAGGCGGCATTCTTTCTCGCATTCGGTTTTCGCCTCGATGCGTCGGAGTTGCTCGCAGAAGCCTTGCTGCGACACGTATTGAGCCATGACGTCACTGATGTGCAGCAGCATCCGTATGGAACGCGCTATACTGTATCCGGGTCGCTGGACACACCGGATAGACGCAACCCGACTGTCGGCCCGAGGTCGATGCCGGATGATTCATCGATCCGGGGAGTGTTGTTCCTCGGTTGACAACAGCGACTCCGGGACGGAAAGGAGCACAATGATGTTCCATGAACTGGATACTGTCGCGCTGACACATGATCTATCGGAATACGGATTGAAGGCCGGTGCCGAGGGCGTGGTTTTGCTGACACATGACTGGGCGACGCCACGGGGTCTGACGCTGGAGTTCTTCGTCGGCGATCATCCCCGGTCGCCGGAAAGCGGCGAGGACTACCCGTCCATGACGATTTCTCTACCCGCCGATCAAGTGCGACTGGTAAAGCGTCATCAAGCGCGTGCAGTCGGTCAGATACACACAGAGCAGATACACCCCTCCATCACATAGCGTCTATAGGCAGGACAAAATGACTATCACCACAGCGACACGGATGGAGCGCGATTCGCTCGGGGAAGTCGCGGTCCCGGCGGATGCGCTCTATGGGGCGCAGACGGCGCGGGCGGTGGCGAATTTCCCGATCTCCGGCATCCTGCCGCACCGCGTGTTCATCGAGAGCACGGCGATGGTGAAGTGGGCGGCGGCGATGGCGAATATGGCGATTGGCAAGCTGCCCGCAGAGAAGGGTAATGCCATCGCCCAGGCAGCGCGGGAGATCATCGACGGTCAGCATCACGCGCAGTTCGTCGTCGATGTCTTTCAGGCAGGAGCGGGTACCTCACACAACATGAATGCGAATGAGGTGATCGCCAACCGCGCCAATGAATTGCTCGGCGGGCGGCGTGGTGCGTATGCCCCGATCCACCCGAATGACGACGTGAACATGAGCCAGAGCACGAACGATGTCTTCCCGACGATCACGAAGATCGCCGCGCTGCGGATGCTGCGGGAAGTGGATGCGCAACTGCGAGGGCTCGAAGCGGCATTCGGGCAGAAGGCGGAGGAGTTCGCGGCAATCGTTAAGAGTGGTCGTACGCACCTCCAGGACGCGGTGCCAACGACGCTCGGCGCGGAGTTCGGTGGATATGCGACCACGATCATGCAGGTGCGCGAGCGGCTGGCGGGCACCGCGCACTGGCTGGGCGATCTGAATATCGGTGCGACCGCGCTCGGTACCGGCCTGAATAGCGGCGCGGGCTATCGGGGTGAGGCGGTGCGCTATTTGCAGGAAATCACCGGCCTCGATGATCTGCGTCCGGCAGGCAATCTCTTTGCCGTGACACAGAGCATGGCGTCGCTCGGCGCACTCTCGGGGGATCTGAAGACCGTCGCCCTCGAACTGATCCGGATCGCGAACGATCTGCGGCTCCTCTCCTCCGGGCCGCGCACGGGTCTCTTCGAGATCACCTTGCCCGCCGTGCAGCCCGGTTCCTCGATCATGCCGGGCAAGGTCAATCCGGTGATGGCGGAAATGCTCGATATGGTCTGTTTTCAGGTCGTCGGCAACGACACGACGGTCGCGCTGGCGGTGCAGGCGGGGCAACTGGACCTCAATGTGATGATGCCGGTGATTGCTTTCAACGTCGTCTGGTCGATGGAAATCCTCACGAATGCGGTGCGGGTCTTCACGGTGTTCTGCGTGCGGGGTATCACCGCGAACCGCGAGCGCATCGCAGCGATGGTTGAGCAGAGCACGGCGATTGTCACCGCGCTCAACCAGCGGATCGGTTATCGTCAGGCGGCGAAGGTCGCGCAGCAGGCATTCCGGGAAGATCGGACGGTGCGCGACGTGCTCATCGCCGAGGGCATCCTGACTGCTGAGGAAGCGGCGCAGTTCCTCGATCCCGCCGTTCTTGTCCGTCCTGGCGATCCCCACACATACCCATAACAGACAGGGCTTCCCATTGTCCGTACCATAGAGCGAGATTTGCCGACCGAAATCGCGCAACCGATTGACGGCGGTCGGGCAGGTTGGTACGATGCATTATCGAGTGAACTTGGTGTGAGAATCCGCAGTGTGTAATTTCATCCGTTGATGAGAGACTTAGAGACTTTGCTCACTTGTCTTCACTGTGGTATTTGTGTTACGGTAGTAACATGAGGCACAAAGTTCACTCGGAGTTGCGTGGTGGTCCCCTCCGGGGGAGTGGAGAAGTGGCGAAGGGGGAAGTCGATGACACAGGATGGGCATGACGAGACGCAGTCCGGTGGGACACTGAAGCGGCGTGGTCTCATCGCGGGTGCGGCCGCACTGGTCGCGGCTGCCATCGCCAAGTCGGCCGCACAGCCAGCGGAAGCCGCAGTCGTTGCGATGACAACGGATACGATGAATCCGGTCGCGGCGGTGACGGGTGTCACGGGGACCGTGACCGGGGCGCCTGCCTGGCGCTCGCAAAACAATGCGTCTCCTGCGGCGACCGACACGACCGCTGACGGCATCCAGGGGTTCGCCAGCGCGGCGCAGACCGCTGGTGTCTTCGGTCGCAATGATGGCGGCGTCGGCGTCTGGGGTGAGACGGCCAACGGGTACGGCGTCTTCGGTGATAGCGTTGCCGGATACGGCGGCTTCTTCCAGGGTGGCTATGCAACGCTGCTTCTCCAACCTGGTGGCCCCACCCCGGGGGCGACGCCTCCGACGGGGGCGCATCTCAAGGGTGAAGTCTTTGTCGGTACCGATGGCACGATCTATTTCGCCATTGCCAATGGCAGCACCCTCGCGACCTGGCGGAAATTGGCGGGCCCAACCACTGCGGGCTCCCTGCATGTCCTCCCCACCCCGGACCGCTATGTTGACACCCGCGCAGGCGGCGGCAATCGTGGTGGCGTGACGGGTCCGCTCCCTGTGAACACGACCAAGGTGTACCAGATCACCGGCGTTGCCGGTGCGGCGGGTGTGACCATCCCGGCGGGCGCGATTGCCATTGTCGGTACGCTCACCACCGTCGGTACGGCGGCATCGCTCCCTGGCTCCTTCCTGACCATCTGGCAGGGCGGGACGCAACCACCGGTCTCGAACGTCAACTATGGGCCGCCGCCGTCGGACATTCTCGCGACCCAATTCGTCAGTGCGCTGAGCACCGATGGCAAGGTCAGCGTCTTCAATCGCAGCGACGCGAACTACCTCGTGGACGTGGTCGGGTACTATCTCTAGACCGACGATACGAGAAGGAGATATTCCATGCCTCTCCCACCTCCCACATCGCGCGTCTCAGTCGGCGCGCAGTCAGTGAAAGGCCCATTGCCTCCGCCGCAATCGCGTAGTGGGCCAACGACCGCCGGGGTAAATGGATCACCTCCGCCCCCACCGTCGTCGCGCAAGCCCTGAATCGTGCGGTAATCACGCCAATCTCACGACGATGCCGGTGCCATTCGTAGCACCGGCATCGCTCATTGTGCATGAGCGGAAGGTCGGCGTGCGATCGTGGCCTTGCATATCGCTTTCCCTCCTCGTATAGTTGGGGTGAGGTGGCGGTGTCTGGCACATACAGACACATGACCGCGCTCTGTTACTCGCCCTCGTAGGAACGGTGCCATGACACGGACACGCTAAACAGCCAGATTTCTCCATCTCTCATGACTGAGAGGGGGAGCGAAAACCTCTCTGCTGGAGCGTGTACCATGTTAACCGTCACCGATGTCGCCAAGAGCTATGGCGATGCAGCAATTCTCGATCACATTAATTTCTCTCTGAGTCGGGGCGAGTGCGCCGGGCTGATCGGCCCGAATGGCGCGGGGAAGTCGACGCTGCTCAAGATCATCATGGGCCTCGAAACGGCGGATTGTGGCAGTGTTCGGCTCGATCCCTCCGCGCGCATTGGTTACCTCGCGCAAGCGCTTGAGTACGCGCCCGAGGCCACGATCCATGACATCATCGCGGGCGCGCTCGGTCCGGCGCGCGCGGTCGTCGCAGCGATCGAGCGGCTCGGAGAACAGATCGCCACCGCCACGGGTGAGGCGTACGACCGCGTGATGGATCGCTACGCAGACGCACTCGATCTCGCGGAGCGGATCGATGCCTACGGGGCCTCCGCCCGCCTGGCGGAAGTGCTGGCGGGGCTGGGGTTGGCACACCTGACGGAGGAGACGCCCGTCGCGATTCTCAGTGGGGGACAGAAGACGCGCCTCGGTCTCGCCCGATTGCTCCTCACGCGGCCGGATGTGCTGCTTCTCGATGAGCCGACGAACCATCTCGATATTACCGCCCTCCATTGGCTTCAGGACTTTGTGCGGGAGTATCAGGGCGCGATCCTGATCGTCTCGCACGACCGGGCCTTCCTCGATGCGCTCGTGACGACCGTCCTCGCACTCGATGATGTGACGCATACGATGACGGCATATCCCGGTACCTATACGGAGTACGCCGAGGAGCGCGCTCGTCGTGTGGCGAAGCAACGGGACGACTATCGCCGCCAGCAGGAATACATCGGTGAGGTGCGCGCCAATATCCGCGCGGTGGCAGGGAACGCGGCGAAGACCGAGCGCACGACGCAGAACGATCATACCCGTCGTCTTGCCAAGAAGGTTGCCCGCACCGCCAAGGTGCGCGAGCGCAAGCTGGAGCGATTATTGGAGAGCGAGGAAAAAATCGAGAAGCCGAAGCCGCAATGGCACCTCAAGCTCGACTTCGGTGAAACGCCGCGTGGTGGGCAGCGGGCGCTCGCGCTCGAAACGGTCAGCAAGCGGTTCGATGGGCGCGCGCTGTTCAGTGACGTGGAGGCGGAACTGCGGCACGGGGAACGGGTGGCGCTCCTCGGCCCGAACGGGAGCGGCAAAACGACGCTTCTGCGCATCATCAGCGGCGCGCTCACACCGGATACGGGCGCGGTGCGGCTCGGCGTGAATGTGCGGATCGGCTACTTCGCGCAGGAACAGGAAGGATTGAACCCGTCCGTATCCGTCCTCGATGCGGTGCGCGCTGCCGCACCGCTTGGCGAGACGGAGGCGCGCACCTTCCTGCACTTCTTCCTCTTCGCGGGCGATGAGGTCTTTCGGTCGGTGGGCAAACTCAGTTACGGCGAGCGGTCCCGCCTCGTACTCGCCCGGCTCGTCCTGAGCGGCGTCAATTTCCTGCTGCTCGATGAACCGCTCAACCACCTCGATATTCCCTCGCGCGAGCAGTTTGAGCAGGCGCTGGAGAATTTTACTGGCACGGTGCTCGCCGTCGTGCACGACCGCTACTTCGTCCAGCGGTTCGCGGAGCGCATCTGGGCGCTGGAGGATGGCAGGCTCACGCAATACCTCGATCTCAACACCTACGAGCGCGCACTGATCGACGGACACGCCATCGTGTGATTGGCGCGCGTGCATAGGTTCGCGCAATTTTGTCTCTTGCTCCGCTCGCGTGGCCTTTCTTTGCATCGATGTGGCGCATCCCCCTTCGGGATTGCGCCCTTTCATCATGTGAGGAGGAGCCTGTATGTCCACCACAACGACCGTGCCAGCGGAAGAGGAGATCGGCTATCCGGTCCGTACCCACATCGCCGCCGATCGGGGGCCGGAGCGCGCGATCGCGTCAATCGCGTGGTTCATCGTCCACGACACGGAGGGGCATTTCGCGGGGGATGAGGCGGTGCTGACAAGCGCCGCCCCACCGATAGCATCGGCGCACGCGCTGATCGACCGCGACGGCGCGCTCGTCTTCATGGTGCCGCTGGAAGAGACCGCATGGACGCCGGGCAATGATGACGTGGCGCATCGCTCGATCAATGTGGAGTTGAGCGGCTTCGCCACGCTACCGTATACCGAAGAGCAGTATCGCAGCCTCGCGGCGTTCTTTCGCTGGTGTGTGGCGCAAGGAATGACCGTCCCGCCAGTTTATGTGGGCCGTGAAGACCGGCCCGGCATCTGCGGTCATCAGGACGTGGCGGACCCCTTCCACCCCGGTCAATGGGGCGGCGCGGCGCACCACACGGACCCCGGCCCGCTCTTCGCGTGGGAGACGCTCGTGCGCCTCATCAACGAACCTGCGGCATCACTGCTTTTCTATGCGGAGGGCAACCCGCTTGGCGCGATTCCGATGGTGTCACCCTTCTGGAATCGCTGGCACGCCCTCGACCGGATCGGCCTCGCCTTGCCGATGATGGGCTACCCGCAAGCGGCGGAGCGGACACTGACAAGCGGGCGCGCGTATTCAGCAGTTCGAGCGCGGCTGGTTCGGCACCCAGGACGCCCCCGACCCCTGGAATGTCGTCGCGCTGCTCCCCTCGGAGTGGCCCTACAGCCCACAGGGAAGGGACTGAGCACTCCGAAAGACTGGGGTGGTTGAGAACCACGTTGCTCCACTATTCATCGCGCTGTGGCCTCTCTATCCCTCTCTAGGCATGGAGGGGGCCGGGGGCTCCGTACGTGAGGAATTACGCGAATTCCCGTAGCGCCAGCGATAGTAATGCTGGCCGACATTGCCGAACTCGACCTTGAACGGGTCCGGGTTGGCGGCGTTGTAGGTGAGGACGCGCCGCTCGAAGGCTTGCATCAGGACGCGCCGCTGCACGCCACCAACCTTCACCTGCACCCAGAAGGGCTGGGTGATGGCGAGGCCGATCACCTGCACGCCCGCACGATCCCGGAAATCGGCGAAGATGCGGGGAATGGCAAAGCCGGTCGCGGCATCGGTGGAGGCAATCGCGGCCGCAGCGTCTTGCGGGACATTCGCCGCCGCTTGCGGGCCGCTGGGTGTCAGTTCTGTCTGCACCGGCGCACCCGCGACGGGCGACGGTGGCAGCGGCGTTGCGAGATCGCTGTAGAGCGGAAAGATGTTGTCCGGATCCCCCGCGACGGAGATCGCCGCCGGGGCGCGTGTCTCGAACGCCGCATCACCGACTTGCATTCGACCACTGATCATCTCGCGGGCGAGCAAGCCGGAGGTCACGAAGCTACCTGTCGGATCACCCTGACTGAGTTCCATCCGCCCCTTATCGAAGTATTGCACGAGGCGCTGGGTGATGGGCCGGGGATAGCAGACCACGGCGGGTTGCGGCGGACAGGGAGTCACACCTCCTGCGCCGTAGTTCTCGTACTGACCGGGATGCGCGAGCGCAAGCGGGCCCCAGAAGTTCGGTGTCGTTTGCTCGTCCTGCCGCCAGCGGCGGTCGAACGCCGGTGCGGCGAAATCATCTGCCGCGAAGACATCATTCGCCATCAGGCAGAGCGCGAGACCGGCAATCACGAGGGGGGCGATGGATCGCGTGCGCATAATGGACCTCCCGTATCGATCAACGGATTCCGTACCATACGAACGATAGTCGTGCGTGATTCGTTCCACGCATGATGCACGCCTCTCGCTTACGGCGTGAACTTGATGCCACCGGCGCGGATGATCGCGCGGAAGGTGTGAATGAAGGCGATGCCGTCCGCCGGTGTATAGGCCACGGTGCGCTCCCCGGCGCGCTCGACGCCGGGGATGTAGACGCACTGATCGGCACGTGCCTGATGATCGAAATCCACCTCGACCCGGTAGCCGGGTCGCGGCTGCCACGGTTGGGCGCGCGCGACCCGCCGCACCGCTTCCTCCGCCCCCTGCCGGATCAACTCCTGCGCGCGGGTCGGATGCAGATGGATGGCACTGAAAGTGGAGTACCCTTCCTTGACCGCGACACCCACCACCTGCTCGCCAAGCAGTTCCCGTACCTGCGCGACGGCCTTGTCATCGCCCGTGACGAGTGTGACGGGTACGCCGAAATGACCCGCGACGAGCGCATTGATACCGAACTCGCCGGTGGAGCGTCCATCGATCCGCACATCGTTTACATATCCCGTCCAGGTGTGCGCAAGTGGGGCGGCGGGCGTCCCTGCTTTGGCATGGTAGCCGGTATAGAAGAGCGCGCCGATGCCTTCCTCCTTGATACCCTGCACCATGCCAAATTCCTTGTCATTGCCGGTGATGAAGCGGACGTGCGGATGCAGTTCCTCCGGAATGAGGTTGCGCATACCGTCGTGCGACTCATTGACGATCACTTCCTCCGCCCCCGCCGCCAGCGCACCCTCGACCGCAGCGTTCACCTCCCGCGTCATTCGGAGACGCGCCCGCTCATATTCGGCGGTGGAGGTCGCATCGCCGCCGTACTCCGGTGGCGTCACCTGCACCCAACTCGTGACCCCACAGGTCCCTTCCATGTCCGCCGAAATCAGCACCTTCATCTGCCACCTCCTGCGTTTCTCGAATGAGTGATCGTTGTTTCTTGTCCCACTCTATCATTCGATCTCCTCCTGCGCGCTCCCCTGCCGCTGTGCTACACTCTCTTCGTCGCCTTTCGCGGCAGATCAGCACGACGACAGCCCAGGGAAGAAAAGGAGAGATGCATGGTCGTGACTACGGCTACTGCCACGAAACTGAGCGCGCGCTTCACCGAGGCGCTCGTCTATACGACGGAACTACACGCCCGGCAGCGGCGCAAGGGGACGGATATTCCCTATATCGCACATCTGCTCGGCGTCACGGCCATTGTGCTCGAAGATGGCGGCGACGAAGATGAGGCGATTGCCGCCCTCCTCCATGACGCCGTTGAGGATCAGGGTGGCCTGCCAACGCTGGCGGTCATCCGGGAGCGGTTCGGCGACCGGGTCGCCGAAATCGTGCTCGGTTGCACCGATGCGGATGCGGTGCCGAAGCCCCCCTGGCGGGCGCGCAAGGAGCAATACATCGCGCATGTGCGTCATGCATCGCCCTCCGTCCGCCGTGTCTCGCTCGCGGACAAGCTGCATAATGCCCGCGCGATCCTGCACGATCAGCGCCAGATTGGCGATGCCGTCTGGCTGCGCTTCGCAGGCCGCAAGACGGGCTCACTCTGGTATTATCGCACCCTCGCCGACATCTTCCTCGCAACCGGCTCCGGCCCCAATGCGGAAGAACTGATCCGCGTCGTGGACGAAATGGAAGCCCTCGCCGCCCTCGCGCAGTGACGGTATAATTCGCGTGCGGGCGATGCCTCCCAAAGGGAGGGGAGATCGGAGGATGAGATCGCGTGGTGGCCCCGACGGATTCCCTGTACACACGTATCGGTGGCGACGCGACACTCCGCCGCCTGGTGGATACCTTCTATCGCCGCATCGAGGCCGACGCGCTCCTGCGTCCGCTCTTCCCGGCGGACCTCGCCCCCGGCAAGGAGGGACAATTCCTCTTCCTCACGCAGTATTTCGGTGGGCCGCAGCGTTACACCGAACAGCGCGGTCGCCCTTTCCTGCGGATGCGTCACATGCCGTTTGCCATCGGTCTCGCGGAGCGAGATGCCTGGGTCGGGCATATGCTCGCCGCCATCGACGAAGTCGGTATCCCGGAACCGGATCGTGCAGTGATGCGCGAGTATTTCGAGCGCGCCGCAACCTTTATGATCAATCAGCCTTTGTAATGTGCCAGGAATTGAGGGAACTGTCAGAGGCCGATCATGCGCGATGCGAACGTTGTCGGTTGCTCAAACTGCACGATCTGTTTGACAAGGAATGGCACATTGCCGAATCGTTGGTACCCTGCCTCTATCGCATCCCCTTCGGTGATGAACACGCCCGCAACGTGACAACCATGAATTAAGACGAACTGCCCCTCTGCGCTGCGAATCAATTCGTCGCGATGTTCGGCATATGTGCACAACTCAGTATCAAGTATTGTTGTCATCGTTCGTTACCCTCCTGTATCGGTAGGATACGCTATTGCGGTCGGGTCGTGGTGTCCACGCACTGTGCCCAGCGGCCGGTGAGGAGCAGTTGGAGATCGCCCTCGAAGCGGGCGATTTGTGTCTCGACGGTCCGTTCGAGGGCGGGCGTTGTCGGGACGCTGATGGCAAGGATGTAGCGTATGGCGCTGCCCGGTGTCGTCACGATCAAGGCATCGAGGCGGACGCCGGGGCGTTCGGGCGTGGCGGGATAGATGCCGCCGATCCGTTGGATCGTCAGACCGCAGGCGAGGGCGTCCATTGGGTGCCACGGGTTGTGCGTACCGCGCTCGCCGAGGAGGGCGAGCACATCTGCCGCGCCATCGAGGGTCGCCTGGCTGCTTTCGGTGAGCCGGAGTAGTTGTGCGAGAGCCGCACTCGTCGTCGTGCTCAGGGCGCCGTTCGTGAAGGCTTGCGTGTCCTGCAAGCCGTGGCGAAGGGTCATACCACGGACACCGAGCGCAGTGAGGTACTCCGTGACGATCGTCGCACCAGCCAGGATGTGGGCGCGGCTCGTGTCCTGCCCGCCACCGAGCCGACCGAGCAGGAGGTTCGCGGCGACGTTGTCACTCTCCACGATCATCAGCCGCGCGATCTCCCGCACGGAATGGGTACTGCCCACCGCGTTCTGTAACAGACCCGTTCCGCCGACGACATCCTCGCGCTGGACGGTAAGGGCGGTCTCCCAGGTCATGCCCACCTCGCCGGTGCGGATACGATGGGCGAGCGTCAGGTAGATCGGCAGCTTGACGGTGCTCGCCGGATAATCGGCGCGCTGGTCATCGAGGTGGACTTCCTCGCCGCCCACAATCATCAGCGTGACGCTGTTCGTGTCCGGGAGATCGCGCGCGCGGATCGCAGCGACATCGCGCGTGAGGTTGCCTGCGGGGGCAACGGTCAGGGCGGTCGGTGGTTGCGTCGATTGCGCTGGTGGCGATGACGGTGTCGGGCGGACAATCGACGCAGTTGCCGTCGGGCCGGGTGTGGGCGGCGTGGGTGTGACAGTTACTGGTGGAATCGTCGCGCTCGCGGTGGACGGTGGGCGCGTCTCTGTTGCGGAGAGTGGGGTGGATGCGGTGAGGGTGGGGGAGGTAGTGGCGGTCGTAGGGAGGGGTGGGGTACGCGTTGCGGGCGAGCCGGGCGGGGTGCGGAGTATGACGAAGGCGATGATGCCCGCGACGATCACGACGAGCGCGAGACTGGCGATCAGCGTCTGCCGCCCGCGCATCCTTATGTGGCCGTCGCGATCGGGAAGATCGTCTGAGAGAGCTCGCCTGCCTTGATGCCAACCTCTTTCGTGGAGAGATTGGATTGATTCATGAAGACGAGCACATACGCGCCCTTTTTCTCCGGATAGAAGATACCCGCGTCATGGAGGATACCGGGCGCGCCACCGGCAGGCGGGATGATCCCAGTCATATGGACGATCGTCGGACGCGGGTTCAGGCCACCACCGAGGAAATCCCACTCCGGTTTGTTCTGTAGGCCAATAGTATTGACGAGCGAAGTAGAGACTGCGCGATTAATCGCGGTGCCCCGCGCGAGATGGGCGAAGTAGACGGCCATATCCCCCGCGGTGGTCTCATTCTCGTTCCCCGCCTTCCGTGCCGCATCGTCGAGGAGGTGGCGACGGAGCGCGGTATGGGTGAGACCGAGCATCTTGATCGTGCTGTTGATCCCGTCAAAGCCCAAGCGATTGATGAGCAGGTTCGCCGCGGTGTTATCGCTCTCGGCGGCGATGACGTCGATGCACTCCTTGATCGTCGTCGTTCCTCCAAGACGGTTCTGGAGGACGCCCGTGCCGCCGACGATGTCCTCCTGCCGGATCGACAGTTTCTCATCGAGCCTGAGCTTCCCAATGTCCGACAGACGGAAGGCCTCAGTGATGATGAAAAGGTCGATCAGTGCGGCCGCAGGGTAGATGCGGTCTGGATCCACCGATGCATTGGTGCTGGACTGTATATCGATGTAAGAGACACTGCTGCCCGCGGGAAGATTCGTGAGCGCGCGCTGTACCTGTACGCCCCGGTTCGGTCCGGAAGGCGTCGGTTGGACAATGCTTGGCGTCGTGGCAGTGGGGAGCACCACCGTCGTCGGTGTTGGGGGCACGGGCGTCGGTGCCGTCGTTGGGATAACGGTGGCAGCGAGATTCGTTGCCGCTGTTGTTGCGCGGGCGACGGTCGTGGCGGGTTGTGCGGTTGCCGTTGCCGGCCTGCTCCCGCCCGTCGTCTGCCCGGAACCGGGCGCGCCACCCGCGAGCAGTGGGACGGTGGCGGTGGCGCTCGTCCCGCCCGGCCCACTGCCCGTACCACGCAGGACAAAGAACGCGCCGGTTGCCGCGCCCGCTGCGGCGATGCTGCCGAGGCTCGTCAGGAAAGCGCGGCGGCTGAAGCGCTGCGGTGGGCGAGATGGCTGCTGTGGTGGCTGTTGCGGGTAATCGAAACTGGCCGCTGGCGTCGGGGACCATTGCGGGGCGTATTGCGGAGTTGGCGGCGCGCCGACGACCTGCGTCGCGTCCTTTGAGAAATCGACCGGCGCGCCCGGTGGTGCGTCGGGTGGTAGGGCGGGGGCGGGCGGGAGATATGGTGTCTCCGCTTCGGCGGCGAGGGTGCGCTGAATCGCCGCGACCGCCGCGCCGACCTCGCGCATCGAGTGGTAACGCTCCTCCGGGTCGAATGCGAGCATCCGTTCGAGGAGGGCGACGATCGGTGGCGGTTGCTGCGCGATCAGGTCTGCGGCCTCCTGCTTGCGGAGCCGCCGATAGACCATGCCCGTCAGCATCTCGAAGAGCACGAGGCCGAGGCTGTACTGATCCGTCGCGGGTAAGACATATCCCGTCGTTCCCGACTGTTCCGGGCTCATATAGACCGGTGTGCCGGGGTGACCGACCGTCGTCTGCGTGCGGCCGGAAATGTCGTCGATCTGCGCGATACCGAAATCGCCGACCTGCGCGCGTCCGTCCCCGGCGATAAAGATGTTCGCGGGCTTAATGTCGCGATGAACGAGGCCCGCGTCGTGCGCGGCTTGCAAGCCGTGGGCCGCTTCCGCCGTGATCCGCAGCGCATCTTCGGGCGGCATCGGCCCCTCTTTGATCCGCCCGGCGAGGGTGCCGCCGGAGACGTATTCGAGGATGAGATAGAGCGTGTTATCGACATCGCTGACGAAATCGTGGACGGTGACGAGGTTCGGGTGGCTGCCCATCCGCGAGCCTGCCTCCGCTTCGCGCGTGAACCGCTCTTCGAGGCGGCGGAACTGATCGGGATCGGCGGAATAGAGCGAGCGGCGCAGCGACTTGATGGCGACACGGCGTTTGAGGCGGGTGTCGAAGGCCATCACGACGGTACCGAGGCCACCCTCGCCAAGCAGCCCGTCCACGCGATAGCGGTCGAGCAGGAGAGCCGGGGTTTCCGCCGCGTCTGTACCGCCGGTCATCGTAGGGTTCACCTCGTCGTGGTGTGCGCTGCCGTCCGCACAGAATGATAGCGGCGCGCCGGGAGCCTGACAAGCGCGCCAGCCGCCGCATCATCGCCGCTCATCCATACAACGGCGTCAGTCAGCGCGCCGTTCCGTCGCTGCGGTGGTGGTCGCGAGATAGCGCCCCGGCAAGCCATGACCGAGCACACCCACGAGGAAGCGGGATGCTGCCGCGACTTTGTCGATCGCGACCCCCGTCGTGATGCCGAGACCGTCGAGCATATAGAGCAAATCCTCCGTCGCGAGATTGCCCGACGCCCCCGGCGCGTACGGGCAGCCTCCCAATCCGCCCGCCGCGCTGTCGAAACACTGCACACCCATTTGCGAGGCCCGCGTAGGCGTTCGCGAGCGCCGTGCCGCGTGTATCGTGCAGATGGAGGGCAAGCCTCTCGATGGGCACCGTCCGCGTGAGGAGTGCCACCATCTCGGTGATCTGGTTCGGGGTCGCCACGCCGATCGTATCGCCAATCGAGACCTCAGCGACGCCGAGAGCGAAGAGCCGTTCGGTCACCTCTCTCACCTTCTCCGGTGGGACATGGCCCTCGTAGGGGCAGCCGAAGGCGGTCGAGACATAGCCGCGCACCGTCAGCCCTGCCGGGTGCGCCCGCGCCATCACGGCGGCGAAGGCGGCGAGCGATTCGTCGATCGTCATGTTGATATTGCGCTTCGTGAAGGTCTCGGAGGCGGCGGTGAAGAGGGCAATCTCCCGCACACCTGCCGCGAGGGCGCGTTCGAGGCCGCGCATATTCGGCACGAGTGCGGGATAGCGCGTGCCGGGCCGCTTCGTGATGGCGGGGAATACTGCGTCCGCATCGGCAAGCGCGGGAATCGCCTTCGGGCTGACAAAGGAGGTTGCCTCGATCACCGGTAGACCTGATTCCGAGAGCAAGTCGATCAAGCGCACCTTCGCCTCAGTCGGCACGAAGACCGCCTCATTCTGCAACCCATCGCGCGGGCCAACCTCGACGATGCGGACGTGTGTGGGAATCATGGGAAGCCCCTCCCCCGGCCCCTCCCCTTCGCAAGCTCAGGAGAGGGAAGGAATCCACTCAGCACGTTCTAGCGCGCCGCTTCACCACCGAGGCCGGGCGGATGCGCTGCCGCGACGATCTGTTGCAAGAGCGCGATATCCTCGCGGCCATCGTGACCGTCCGTCAGCGGTTGCGCGCCCGTCGTGACGCAGTGGTGGAAGTGGAGCGCTTCTTCCTTGAACGCCTCGGCATAGGAGACATTGACGCGTCTGCGCCACTCCGCGCCATCTTCCATGCCCTGCACTTCCACCGGCGTCGGGAAGTGCTTCAGCCAGGGCGAGGGGAACTGGATACGCACGCGCCCCGACTCACCGATGAACGCCAGTTCCTCGAAGTAATCGCGCAAGGCTCCCAGGTAGGACCACGTCATTACGACGCGCGGGCCGTTCTCGTAGGCGAGGACGGTCGTGACCGTCGGGTTGATCGTCTCATCCGGCCAGATCGTCGTCAGGAGCGCCTCCTGCGGTCGACCGAGGATGCCGCGCAAGGCATTCGTATCGTGGCACATGCTGCCGAGCACGATATCCCGGTAGAGATGGCGCATGAGCGGCGATACCTCCCCGATGGCCTCGACGGTCAGCCGGTCGTCCTCTGCCTGGAATGCGGCGAGGGTGTCAGAAGGGATGTCGCGGAACCGCTTGATGCGATGGTGGGCATAGTAGAGGTCCGGGTCAGGATGGAGGACATTGATCTGCACGTAGCGCAGATCGTCCATCCCCTGCACGACCGTGCGACCATAGCGGTAGCCGGGGTCGTACCGCTTCATGTACGAGACCATCAACCGCACGCCGGTGCGCTCGGCGGTGGCGATCATATCGTCCGCCTCGCGCAGCGTGAAGCACATCGGTTTCTCGACGATCACCTGCTTGCCCGCTTCCATCGCGGCGATGGCGGCGGCGGCGTGCGATCCGGCAGTGAGGACGATCACCATATCGAGGTCTTGCGCGAGGAGGTCGTGATAATCCCGATAGCGCCCCGCCACCCCGAAATAGTCCCCGACCGACTGCACGAGCGCGGGCGAGAGATCGCAGATCGCCGTCACCTCGAAATGGTCATCCAGTTCGCGCAAGTTCGGCAGCCACATGATCTGCGCCACCGTCCCACAGCCGATGATCCCCACCCGTAAACGTGCCACCGTGTGCTCCTTCGTCGCAAGTAACGAGTAGCGAGTAACAAGTAACGAGTGGTCCAAAACGAGGGCGAGTGCGAAGTCCCCTCTCGTTACTCGCTACTCGTTACTCGTTACTTCTCCTCCCATTCTCGCAGATGCTCGACGGGTACGAAATGGGCGATGTACACTACGCTCCTAGCATACGTATTTTTCTCCCCCTCTCCACTTGATGGAGAGGGGGTTGGGGGGTGAGGTTTCCCATGAGCACCGTTTCGATCTGGCAGGATACATCGACCTGGCCCGCATTGCCGCACCGGCGCGAGGAAGCGGATGTCTGCATTATCGGCGCGGGGATCGTCGGCAGCACGCTCGCGACCTTTCTCACCCAGGCGGGGAAGTCGGTCATCGTATTGGAAGCGCGCGATGTCGCGCTCGGTGCCTCCGGGCGGAACGCGGGGCATATCACGGCGCATTACAAGACGGGGTATCACACCTCCATCGAGCGGATCGGGCGGGCGGCGACGAAGGAAGCGCGCGATCTCGGTTTCCGCAATCGGGAGATCGTCAAGGGCTTCCTCGATGCCTATGGCGTCTGGTACGAGCAGCCGGGTAGCCTGACCCTCGGCTGGAATGCCCAGGAAGCGAAGGAACTGGAAGCATCCGCCCGCGCGTTGATCGCGGACGGCTACGATGTCGAGTTTTATGACAAAGACCCGACCGGGCGCGGTTTCTTCGGCGCGATCCGCCAACCGGGCGACATCGCCACGCAATCCTACTGGCTGACGACCGAAGTGATGGCGCACAGCGGCGCGACGGTCATCCCGAACTGCGCGGTGCGGCGGATCGAACAGGACGGCGAGATTGTGACGGTCCATGGTCAGCGCGCGACGGTACGGGCCGCGCAGGTCTGCCTCTGCACGAACGCCTATTCGCGCACCCTGCACCCGTACTTCGCAGACAAGGTCTTTCCGACGCGCGGCCAGATGCTCGCCACTGCGCCCACCGAGCGCTTCATGGAGATGACGATGGGCTGCGAGTGGGGCTACGAGTATTTCCGACAACTCCCCGATGGCCGCTTTGTGATTGGTGGCTGGCGCAATCGGTTCGCGGACGAAGAAGTCGGCTATAACGACGCCGAAACGACGCCGCACCTCCAGGCTGGGCTGGAATCCTTCCTGCACAAATACTTCCCGGAGTTGAACGGCCTCCCCATCGAGCATCGCTGGAGCGGCATCATGGGCTTCACGGCGGACGAGATGCCCCTTGTGGGGCGGTTGCCGGACATGAAGAATGTCTATTTCGCCGTCGGCTTCACCGGCGGCGGCATGGGCATCGGCCCCGCCACCGCCGAACGCACCGCCGAACTCATGCTCACCGGCACCCACCCCGGCGTCTTCAGCGCCGACCGCTTGACCGCGTCTGTCCGCTGATTCGCGCACTATCCGGCACTGTACCCGCATATGAGTGCCGGATAGTGCCGGATAGAGTGCCGGATAGGTGGCTACGGCAAGACGTATCGTGTCGCTGGCCCCGCATTGAGACGATGCAGTAGACCTTCTTGAACCATCTGATTGAGGACGGCCCGCGCGCGTCGATCCTGTACGCCGAGAATATCCCGACCCTGTTCATTGTTGATTGAGCCGTTCGCGCGGACGAAAGCGAGAACCTTTTCCTCCGCGCTTTGTGGCCCCTCTTCTGACGGCTCCGGTGTTGGCGCGGTGGGAATCGCTGTTGAGATTTTGAGCACATAGGATGCGCTACTCCCCACGCCACGTGCTTCCACCCATCCGGCAACTTCCAGTCCGCGCAAGTCGCGATGAGCGTCCGCATAGTCAATGCGATTCATCGCCCGATATTCCTCGTTCGTCATCGCGCCGCGATGACGAAGGTATGCCAGTGCGTAGCGTTGTGGTCTGCTCAGATTCGCATTCGCGAATTGACTCAACCATGTGATCGTCTCCGGGTCTAGCAGAGATGCGTTTGAGAATGTCACCACGAACGCCGTACGCCGGTCTTGGAATTGTGGCTCATCCAGTTTCGCTTCCAGCATCGCATTGACCATTGTTCGAATGCCGCTGCCGCGATTCTCGACAACATGCAAGTCTTCCAGAAGGCGGACGAGCAGGAGGTTCCGTGTGGATTGACTTTGTCTCAGCGTTTGTACCGTCACGCCGCCGTAAAGCCCACCAGGACTCTGAATTTCGAGACGGTTTGCGAAGAGCCGAATCCGTATGTGGCTGCCTCTCACGAAGTGGCTGTAGTCGCGGTGTGCAACTGCGTTGACAATCGCCTCCCGAATCGCTTCAACCGGGTATTCAGGGATGTCTTGCCGGAGGATGCCCTCGATTCGGCTGCTCTTACGGAGATTGGCGAGGATGTGTTTGAGCGCGGCATCGACCATGTTGGGGATCGGACCTTCGAACATCTGATTATCAAGAAACCGGTCTCCTAGCGGCGTCTTTTCGTCCTCAGTCTCGCCATAGTATTGCAGAAAGGTAATCACAAGTTGTCTCTCGAAGAGTTCCGGATACGTGCCGAAAACGAGCAGCCCTGCTAACGTCGGGCGTGCGACGCCATCAACAGTACGGACGATACGCAGTCGCTCCAGTATCCGCTCAAATGGTTCATTGAGATATGCGGCGTTCGGGCGCGCTTGCCGCAATTGCACGAGGTAGCTGTCCAACCGGGTACGGTCGAGATCGTCAATCGTCGCGTCGGGCACTGGCTGCTCATCATCGCGCGGCTGCACGCGCGCACTCGCGTAACTGAAGATCTCATAGTTCGTCATCCTGCGGTCGGTGCCGCCGACGCGGATATACGAACCGCCCTGCAATCCCGCCGGACGGTAGTAGCAGGGCTTTTGCTCCATGGCAACTTCTGGGACTTCGACCGAGACGACCGTCATACCATCAATGTCTTCGATGGTGCAGGTCGGTCGGAGTGGCGGCTCCATCTCGTTATCCGCCTGATTAGCGATTTGTTCCTGAATCTGCTGCGCATTGTTGACTCCGACAACGGCGAAGTTGCTGCGTTCATCGAGGCCAAAGAGCAGGATGCCGCCGCCGCTGTGGTTAGCGAACGCGGAGAGGGATTCGCGTACGCGGGGCACCCCACTCGCCGCCGCCTTCACCTCTACCTCATCAAACTCACATTGATGATGCTGAACTTTGTCGATAAGGGCGAGAAGTTCATCGCGTGTCATCCCGGATCCTCCGCTATGCCCTGCACTATGCGGTACTTGATGTCGTAGTTGTATTCTCTCGTCTATGAAGCCGTAAGGGTACGCAAGCACGCGGTCAATCTCGTTGATGATGCATGGAGTTGTCCCGCGTCAGTAGACTGGTGCTGGACCTAACTCTTGGCATCTGTCGTATCCCGCAGGGCTCTATCCTATCACGCGCTGCCGTCTCCGGTACGGAAATTCGCTGCCTCGGGCGTGCCGGAGCGGGCAGCAGTGCAACGAAATCGGCATGACAAACGTTTCCGCTAGGAAGATTCGTTTATCGCGGTGCTCTTGACGCATAGTGTGCGATATGGAAAATGCGTGGGGGTGCCGCAATGGTCATGTGCCTAAAGAAAGGTCGATCGTGGTATGTTCGCCCCGGTTAATACGCGCACCCGCATCACATTGCTGCTCCTTTTTTCGCTCGCTCTGGTCCTTATCCTTCCTGCCGCTCCCGCCGCTGCCGCACCGCTCAACGCCGAAGCGGAACTGAAGATTGTCAAAACGGCGTACGATGACCTCCGCAAGAGCCTCTATACCGATCCGGATGCCGTGGCGATCCTGACGAATGCCCAGCAGGACGCGCAGAAGGCGCTCGATCAGCGCGTGCAACTCGAACCGCTCGATGGCAAGAGCGCCAGTGACCAGTGGGAGATCTTCGCTCAGAATCTCCGTGTCATGATGAAACAGACGAACGTCTCGAACCTCGCCTCCGGCGACCTCGCGCACCGGATCGTCACGAACATGGCGAAGACGGTCGATGACCGGCACACCTACTTCATCCCCGCGAAACAGGCGGACGCCGAGCGACGCGCGCTCAATGGGGATTCGAGCATCGTCAACTTCGGCTTCACCTCGATGGGCATCAATAATGGTATCTACGTCCGCGGTGTCGTGCCAAATAGCCCGGTCGAAGAGGCGGGCTTGCGCTACGGCGATCACGTTCTCACCATCGACGGGCAGGACTTGAACCCGGACACGCGCGCGACGCTGCTCGGCAACCCGCTGGAGGGGCAGACCTATATGCTCGGTGTGCAGCACGCCGGTGATGGGAATGTGACGAACCTGACGGTCCATATCCATCGCTATACCCGCCTCGCGCTCATTTCTCGCGTGTTGAACGGGCATATCGGCTACATCCAGACCTTCGAGTTCTACGACGACATCCCGCAGGAACTCGATAAGGCGCTCACGGACCTTCACAATCAGAATGTGGATAGCCTGATCCTCGATCTGCGCGGGAATCGGGGCGGCGTCAATGTCGATCATCTGATGGGCCGTTTCCTGAAGTCCGGTACGGAACTCGGCTCGTCAAAGGGACGCCGAGTCCAGTCGCGCAAGTACGCTCAGTCCGATAAACGACCACTGGAGACGCTGCCCCTGGTGGTGCTCGTGGACGATTCGAGCGGTTCGGCGAGCGAGATCGCCGCGCTTGCCTTCAAGGAGTTCGGGCTGGCTCCCGTGATTGGCACGAAAACCGCCGGGGCCGTTGGCAGTACGCAACGCTTCGAACTCGGTGACGGGAGCCTCCTCTCGATCACCGTCGCGGTCTACGTCTCGGTGAACGGCGCATCGCTCAACACCATCGGCATCACCCCGGACATCACGGTGGATCGCACGAACGATGACATCGTCGCCGCCCGCGATCCGCAACTCGATGCCGCGATTACGACTGTCAACGGAAAACTGAACCCGAGCATCTACCTGCCCTTCGCCGCGTAGCTGCCCTAACCTCCCAACCCCCTTCCCTCGTGGGGTTCAGAGGCGGACAGTTTGACGATTTTCCTTGCTCTGGCTGATGCCATCCAGCCGTAGGGGCGGTGCTTGAACCGCCCTGCCGCAGGAGTCGTGCGGCTGACCCAGCGGGTATGGCGCGGGAAGGAGGGCGGTTCGAGCACCGCCCCTACCCCCGGCAACGCCGGAATCTGTTCTGAAACTGTTCGCCTCTGAACCCTACGGGGAAGGGGGAGCATCAGTCATGCTTGACGCTCCCAGATGTCGGTGCAACACTCCCGCTACACGTCGGGGGTGTTGCGTTGCATGGGGAGGGTCGGCATGTTCCAGCGTACGTTTGCTGCGGTGGCGGGCGAAGCGAGCGGCGAGATCGCCCTCGGCTACGTCAGCGCCATCGCGCAGCATCACCGCATTCAAGCGAGCCCCGGTTACCGCGCCGCCGCCGAATGGGCGGCGGAAACACTGCGCGCGGCGGGTGTCGCGGCGGAGGTCGAGACGTATCCGGCGCGCTTCGATGCCGCCGCGTGGTCGAACGATCATTGGCCGGAATGGTCCTGCACGCGGGCACGGCTGCGCCTCGTCGGGCCGGACCTCGCCGCCCGCACCTTGGGGACGCTCGCCGATTACGCGGTGATGAAGCTCGCAGTCATCCAGCGCAGTACGGCGACGCCACCCGGCGGCGTCACCGCGCCGCTCGTCTATGTCGCGCGGGGCGAAGAAGCCGAGGATTACGCGGGCATCGATGTGCGGGGCACGATCGTCTTCACCGGCGGCGACGCGCGGCGCGTGCATGAGTTGGCGGTGGAGCGGTTCGGTGCGCTCGGCATCGTCACGGACCGGATGGCGACGATCTCCGGCCTCCGCGAGCCGATGGATCTGCCGGATGCGCGGCAATACACCTCCTTCTGGTGGACGGGCTCGGAAGTGACGCGCGCGTGGGGGTTCGTGCTGACGCCGCGCCAGGGGCAGGCGCTCCGCACGGCACTCACACAGGCGACGGAGCCGATTGTCGTCCATGCGGAGATCGTTGCGAGCCTCACGGATGGCACGATGGAGAACGTCGTCGCGACCATCCCCGGCACGACGGACGAGGAAGTGCTCGTCATCGGTCACCTCTGTCACCCGCAGCCCTCCGCGAACGACAATGCGACGGGTGCGGCGGCCACGATGGAGATCGCACGCGTCCTCAAAACACTCGGGCAGCCGAAGCGGACGATCCGCTGCCTGCTCGTCCCGGAGGTCTCCGGTTCCTTCGCCTATCTCGCGATGCACGAGGATCGCATCCCGAAGACGGTCGCCGCGATCAACCTCGATATGGTCGGCGAGGACCCGACGCAGACCGGGAGCACCTATACAATCGTGCGCTCGCCGGTGCAGACGGAGGGTTTCTCCGGCGTGCTCGCCGCGCGCATCCTCGCCCAGATCGCCCGTACCGACCGCCCCTCGTTCACCGGAAACGACGGCTTCGCCAGCTTCGCCTCTGCGGTGATGCCCTTTTCGGCAGGGAGCGACCACTACGTCTACGGTGATCCATCGGTCGGCATTCCCTGCCCGATGATCCTCAACTGGCCGGACAAGTTCTACCACACCTCCGCAGACACCATCGAGAAGGTTTCCCCGGCGGTATTGCATCGCTCGGTCACGCTCGCGGGCACCTATGCCGCTTTTCTCGCCAATGCGGGCACTGCCGAGGCGGTCTGGCTCGCCCACGAACTCGCCGCCGATTTCCGCGCCGATGCCGCCCGGCGGACGAGCGACGCGCTGGCGAATGCCCTTGCCGGTGAAGTGACGAGCGAGGGGCTGGATGCCGCATGGGGCAAACTGACGACGCAACTCCGCTTCCGCCAGGAGCGGCAGGAGGCGAATCTTCGCGCCAATCTGCGCTTGAGCAGCGACGCCGCGAACGCGCTCGACTGGCTCTCTCGCGATGCCGAGCAAGTCGTGCGCGACGAACTGCGCCGCGCCTCGGACGCCTTCCGCGCGGTGGCAAAGGAGACGGTCGGCGGGACGGTCGTTGCCCCCGGTCCGCGCGAGCAGACGGAGGCCGAGCGCACGGCAGCGGAGATCGTCTTGCAACGCGTGTACAAAGGACCGCTCGGGATGTTCTTCTTCGACCGCCGCCTCTCGCCCGATCAGCGGGAGGAACTGCGCGCGCTCATGAAGGCACACCCGCACGGGCAGACGATTGGTCTCTTCGCCCTCCCCTGGATGGATGGCGTGCGCACTTTGCTGGAAGTCGCGGACCTTGTCGAGCACGAAGAGGGGGTGCGCGATCTCCCCTTCCTCGTCGCATACACGAAGTTCCTTGAGGTATCGGGCGCGGTTACCCGCGTATCAGTCGCGGCAGGGGTGGGGAATGACGAACGAAAAGACTGAAGACTCAGCACGCAGCACGCAGCACTCAACACTCAACACTCTGTCCTCCCGCATCGCGGGTAGTATTCTCGACGCCATTGGCGGGACGCCGCTCGTTGCGCTGGACCGGCTGGGTGCGGGGTTGCCGGGGCGGGTGGTGCTGAAGATCGAGGGGGCAAACCCCGGCGCATCGATTAAGGATCGCGCCGCCTTACACTGCATCGAGGAAGCGGAGCGCGACGGACGCCTGCGCCCCGGTGGTACCGTCGTCGAGTTGACGAGTGGCAACATGGGTGCGGGGCTGGCGATTGTCTGCGCGGTGAAGGGTTACCGCTTTATCGCGGTGATGAGTATCGGCAACAGCCGGGAGCGCGTGCAGATGCTCCGCGCGCTCGGCGCGGAGGTGGACCTCGTGCCGCAGATGCCGGGCGGCGTGCCGGGGCAGGTTTCCGGTGACGATCTCGCGCTCGTTGAGCAGCGGGCGCAGGAACTGACGCGCACCCTCGGTGCCTTCCGGCCTGATCAATTCAAGAACCCCGCCAATCTCCATGCCCACGAGCAGACGACCGGGCCGGAAATCTGGGCACAAACGGGCGGCGCGGTGACGCACTTCTGCGCCATCGTCGGCACGGGTGGAACCTTCCTCGGCACGGCGCGGGCGCTTAAGGCGGCGAATGCCGCGATCCGTTGCTACGCGGTCGAACCGGAAGGATCGCAGGTGATTGCCGGGCAGCCGGTCACGAACCCGCGCCATGTCTTGCAGGGTGCGGGCTACGCCGCCGTGCCACCGCAGTGGGACGCCACGCTCTGTGATGGCACAATTGCGATGGGCGATGCCGAGGCGACCGAAACGGCGCGCCTCCTCGCGACGCGGGAGGGCATCTTCGCCGGGTTCAGCAGCGGCGCGAATGTCGCCGCCGCCCTCCGCCTGGCGCGCGAAGCCCCCGCTGGCAGCATCATCGCCACCGTCGCCTGCGACACCGGCCTCAAATACCTCAGTACCGATCTCGTTCCTGCATAGTCTCCGTCGACTGTTAAACATGCTGAAGATCAGGATCGTTGTCGAGCAGATACGCTTGTCATTGGACGAGCGATACGAACGCGAGCACAACGGTCGAGTCGCGCTGAAGTCGAAGAGAAAGAGAGGCAGTGATTGTGCGCGCTAATCTTCGCAAGCATTGATTGGGCTGCCATCTTCGCGGCGATTGCTGCAATCGGCACAGTCGCAGCAGCAATCGCATCTTGGCGTGCGGCAAGCGCGAACCGCGACACTGCGACGCTTATGAGAACGCAATGGGAGACGGACCAAAAGGCAAAGTCTGACGAGCAGGGTAAAGAGAAACGACGTATCGAAGAGGAATCACGCGCTCGACTGATCGGCATTCTTCGGGCGATACGCCATGAATGCGAAACGATCATCTTCATCTACGAGAAACAGATGCCAGTTGCCCCCGCACTTACAACGTGGCAGCGAATGGCTTCGAGGTAACGGAAGCATATCCGCGTATCGCTGCATCACTGGATGAGACCGAGAGTCAGGTGCTACAAGTTGCTGCACTTGTTAATACAACACAAGCTATCTGGAGAGAGATTGAGATTCGTTTGCTCAATGATGAACCAAAACTGCTCAGCGACTCGACGCAAAACACGATCAGGGTTCTTCATCTTCGACAATCGGAATCGCTGAAGTTTCTCCGGGTCTCGCTCGACTTGCTCGACAACGCGATTGCGCATCTTAGTACGTCTTCAGACACATGATAGCGAGCCACACGCGCGTCAATTCTACCCATCTATAGATACGTTCCAGCAAGGGCATCTGCCAGAGAATGGCAAGCGTTTTTTCCGCCCTAATATCCCGCTGAGTGATGGATAGTTGCGTGTGTCATCGTGTCAATCGGGAAATCTTCAGGACGACGCCGGGAAAATCCAGCGCTCTTTCAGGAACCTTATGTGAGAGTGACTCTCTGCGGCGATCTTCGCCGTGCATGGCCGATGGCGGTCCGGCGTGTATTGGGTCCCGGCGCGCGTACTACTGAAGGAGTATCTGTGGTGTCGATGGAGAGTCCGATGAAGCGAACGGTGACCGCGCATCGGCGCAGCGGGATGCGGCGGTGGTGTGGGGGCATCGTCTCTCACTCCTGCTGCTCGGCGTCCTCGTCGGTAGTGCCCATCTCCCTGCCCGCGCTCCGGATGGCGCGTCATCACCCCCGACGCACACACCGTCGGCACTCCCCGCTGGCCTCGCTCCTGCCCTTGCGATGCGCTTCGCCCAGGATGCGGGGGATGCCTATGCCCCCCATCCCACCCCAGGCAGCGATGCCACGCTTGACCGCGAACAACGCCGCCCAGCATCTGACTGCCACCTTTCTGCCTGATGGTGTGCGTTTCTGTCCCACCACCGCCTCCTGCATGAGCGAGGAGGAGGCGTGGGGGATGCGGCTTGTCAGTATCGGCACCCAACACACCCGCACGACCATCGCGCCCATTGCACCGACGGTGGAGGGCGCACGGATCAGCTACAACCACGACGATCTTACGGAGTGGTACATCAACGGTCCGCTGGGCATCGAGCAGGGCTTCACGCTGAACACCGCCCGAAACGCCCGACGAGACAGACGCATTCGTGCTCACCGTTGGTCTGGATGGGGTGCAGGCGACCACGACGGGTACGAGCATCACGCTGACGGGGCGTGACGGGAAGCGGTGGGAGTATGGCACGGTGACAGCGACGGACGCGACGGGGCGGGTGCTGCCCGCGCGCGTGGATGTGGAAGCGGGTGATATTCGTATTGGGGTGGATGACCGGGGCGCGATCTACCCGGTGGTGGTGGACCCATTGGTGCAGGAGCAGGCTCTGACTGCGAGCGATGGGGCAGCGGGTGACGCCTTCGGCTTTGCGGTCGCACTCAGTGCGGACGGCAACACCGCGCTGATCGGCGCACAGGGGCGGAACAACGAGACGGGGGCGGCGTATGTCTTTGTGCGCAGTGGCACAACGTGGAGCCAGCAGACGATCACTCCCCTTATCGCCAGCGACAGGACGGCGCACAACCAGTTCGGTCACGCGGTCGCGCTGAGTGCGGATGGCAATATCGCGCTGATCGGCGCACCGACACGGACAAGCACGAAGGGGGCGGTGTACGTCTTTGTGCGCAGTGGCACGATGTGGAGCCAGCAAACCACCCCTCCCCTCACGGCCAGCGATAGCGCAGCGCTGGACTTCTTCGGCAATGAGGTGGCGCTGAATGCAGACGGCACTACCGCACTCATCGGGGCGCATGGGAGGAGCAACTCCAAGGGCGTGGCCTACGTCTTTGTGCGCAGTGGCACGACGTGGAGCCAGCAGACCACTCCTCCCCTCGCGGCCAGCGATGGCGCGGGGAACGATGAATTCGGCGATGGCGTCGCACTGAATGCAGATGGGAGCACCGCGCTTATCGCGGCAGCCAACAAGGGGAACGGCAAGGGTGCCGTCTACGTCTTCGTGCGCAGTGGCACAACCTGGAGCCAGCAGACCACGGCCCCCCTCACCATCAGCGGTGGCGTGGTGTTCGACTTCTTCGGTGTATCACTGGCGCTCAGTGCGAACGGCAACACCGCACTGATCGGCGCAGTGCTCACAACCAGCGGCGGCAAGGGGGCGGCCTACGTCTTCGTGCGTAACGGCACGACGTGGAGTCTCCAAACCACCCCGCCGCTCACAGCGAGCGATGGCGTGGCGAACGATAACTTCGGCAGGGCGGTGGCCCTGAGCGCGGACGGCAATACCGCGCTCATCGGTGCACAGGGGCGGAACAGCGAGACGGGGGCGGCCTACGTCTTCGTGCGCAGTGGCACGACGTGGAGTCAGCAAACCACTCCTCCGCTCGTAGTCGGCGATGGTGCGGCGAGTGATGACTTCGGCAGTGCGGTGGCCCTGAGTGCGGATGGTACCACGCCGCTCATCGGGGCATTCGGTCGGAAAAACTTCACGGGTGCAGCCGCCTTCTTCGCGACGCCCACCCTGCACTTCATTGCTCCTGCCTCGTCTCCTGCCGGTTCCCCCTTCTCCCTCACCCTCTCCATCACCGATCCCACCGGCGCTCCCTTCGTCCTCTATCCTCGTCCGCTCCATTTCTCCTCCTCCGATCCGCACGCCACGTTGCCTGCCGATTACTCTTTTACCCTGGCAGACAACGGCACCCACGTCTTCACCAGCGCCGCCACCCTCACCACGGCAGGCAGCCAGACCATCACCGTCACCGATGCCACCTTCTCCACCGTCGCTGCCTCTGCCTCGCTCACTATCCTTGCAGGCAGCGCGACGACCCTCAGCGCCAGCATTGGCACGACCCCGCAAAGCGCGGTGATCAGTTCCGCCTTCGCAACCCCCCTCGCAGTCACCGTCACGGACACCTTCGGCAACCCCGTCAGTGGCGTCACCGTCACCTTCGCTGCCCCGACCAGTAGTCCGAGTGGGTCATTCGCCGGGGGCACGCCGAGCGCGACCGCAGTGACGAACGCAAACGGAGTGGCGACCGCACCAACCTTCACCGCCACCGGGACGGCGGGGAATTACACGGTCACCGCTAGTGCACCCAGTGTGGGTGCAGCGTCCTTCGCCCTGACCAACACCGCTGCCACGCCGCCCCCACTGTCCTCCGGTGGCTTGCAGTTCTTCCCGCTCGCTGCCCCCGTACGGCTCCTCGATACCCGTCCCGGTCAGAGCGCCGTCGTCCATCCCGGCGTTCCTCTCACACCGAATCAAGCGCTCAGTTTGCCTGGTCACTTCTCCTCCGAGGGCGTCACCATTCCCGCCGAAGCCCAAGCCCTCGTCGGCAATGCCACCGTCGATAACTCCATCGGCGCTCCTGCAGGCTTCGCCATCCTCTTTCCGAGTGGATCGGCCTTGCCGTTAGCGAGCAATCTCAACTTCGTCCCCGGCACCGTGCGTCCCAATGCCTTCACCGTCGGGCTCGGTGGCGATGGCAAGTTCAACCTGCTCGCCAACACCGGCGGCAACTTCATCCTCGACCTCACCGGCTACTACGCCCCACCGGGCACTGGCGGGCTCTTCTTCCATCCCCTGAGTGCGCCCGTCCGCCTCCTCGATACCCGGCCCGGTCAGACTGCTTTCAGGGCTCCCGGCAGGGCACTTGCTGCGGGGCAGACGCTCAATCTGCCGGGATCGTTCACCGTGAACGGCATCACCGTGCCAGGCAGCGCCAGGGCATTGGCGGGTAATGCCACGGTGGACAACACCGCCAACGCGCCTGCGGGCTTCGCCACTCTCTTCCCCGGTGATACTCCCCTCCCGCCCACCTCCAACCTCAACTTCGCTCCCGGCACCGTCGCTCCGAACGCCTTCACGGTTGGTCTCGGTGGCGATGGCTCCTTCAACCTCTTCAGCAACACCGGCGGCAACTTCATCCTCGACCTCACGGGCTACTACGACTCCGTGAGTACCGGAGGGTTGCTCTTCTTCCCCCTTGCCCAACCCGTACGGGAACTCGATACGCGCGCCGGACAAGGCGCATTCAAGACTCCTGGCGCGCCGCTCGGAGCGAAGGGAACGGTCAACCTGCCCGGCAGCTTCACCTTCAGTGGCGTGACGGTCCCGGCAGACGCGAAGGCGCTGGTGGGCAACGCCACGGTGGACAACGGGGTGAATGCCCCCGATGGGTTTGCGACGCTGTTTCCGGGAGGGACGAGTCTGCCGCTGGCGAGCAACTTGAACTATGGCAAGGGGACGGTGGCACCGAACGCGTTCATCGTGGGAGTGGGGGCAGATGGGACGTACAACCTGTTCAGCCTGTCGGGAGGGCACTTCATCCTCGACATCAGTGGCTACTTCGCGGCGGGCACCGGCACGAGTGCAGTTCCGACGAAGACGTAGCCGTACAAAGTAACGAGTAACGAGTAACAAGTAACGAGAATGGGATCGCGACCGGACAGTGGAGTAGGGGGATGAGACAGGGAAATGCGAGTTCGCGAGAATCTTCTTTGTTGAGGAGGAGATTCTCTGAACCCGCACGCCGTATTCTGTCCCAATCCCAACTGCCCGGCAAGGGGGCAGGTGAACGAGGGGAATATCTGGATTCACAGGCGCACCCCGCCGCGCTATCGCTGTACCGTCTGCGGCAAGACGTTCAGCCCGCCGTATGGGCACGCTCTATTACCGCCGCTCCACCGACGAAGCGACGATCACCTGTGTCGTGGACCCTCGTGGCCTATGGCTGTCCCCCGGCGGCGATCGAGGCGGCGTTCGGGGTGCAACGCCAGACGGTCGCGGACTGGACGGACGCCGCAGGGGGACAATGCGAAGCGCTGCATCACGCACGCGTCTGCCGACCGCGTGGTGGGCAGCATGACCACCGTTCCCCATCCACCTACCTCGCGCGGAACGTCTCAGCGAGAATGCTCTTCAGCTCACCCTCATGCATGGTGCAGGTGAAATCTGGGTTGTGTACATGCCGGGCCGAGCATCCCGCGTCTCCTCCTTGAGCGTGTCATGGACTATGAGCGGTCGAAAAGCGCGTAACGCCCGCGAGCGGACTACGAGCCGAGGAGCAGAGCTTGGCGCAACTAGGCCCGCAATGCATCGAGTGCCGTTGGTTCCTTGTCCGGCTTCTCGGCGAATGTTGGACCGGTGCAATCGGTGCACCGACTACACACAGCCGGTATTACCATCGCAACTCGAATCAGCCGGACAATTGGTCTCTTCAGAGCGGGGGGTACAAAACTTGCTCGCCGGTTCGCACTCGTCGGGTTTATGTCCCTCGGGCAGCACGGTAATCAGTACGTCCCTGACGGCAAATCCCACAAGGGCCTCCGCAGTGAACACCTAATTAAGATGGACAGTACACGATTGGGTACGATGCTGGTGAGGATATGATAGCGGGAAGCGTGCCGTTAAGTTGGGGTCACAATGCCACACGATGTCTGGAGTCCGCGCTTGCTCCCTGTACTCACAATCGCCCCACTGAACTTTCACGTCAGCGAGAAGGTGGAAGACCCCCCTCCTGTGACGAGGTATGATGCGCGCGTATCTGGAAGTCGGTTTCGATGGCCCGATGCGTCTCGACTACGCGCCCAAAGACCGCGCGCGGCTGACGGGTACGGAAAGTATGAGGGTTCCCGATGGCGCGATCATGGTCGCGAATCTGTCCAATCGTTGTCAGTCGCGAGAAGGAATTAGCGCATGGCGCGGAACTGCTCACGGAAGCGGCAGCGGGACATGGCGCGCTCCTGCTCCTTACTGGTGAGGCGGGGATCGGCAAGAGCCGTCTCGCCCGTGCGCTGACCGAGATCGCGACGTGGCGCGGGTTCCGCACCGTGATCGGCGTCTGTCAGGAACACGACCGCGACTACCCCTACGCGCCATTGCTCGACGCCCTGCGCGCCTTGCTCCACCGCGAGGGCGGCGACGCTTTGGCAGCCATCGTGGGGCAGGAACGCGCCGTCCTGGCACGCCTCGTCCCCGAACTCGGCACGACGGCGGACACAGCCGTGCCGACGCTCCCACCCGAGCATGAGAAGCGCCGCACCTTCGAAGCGTTCGTCCATCTCTGTCTGGTGTTGTCGCGGGATGCGCCGTTGCTGGTCGTCCTCGAAGACCTTCACTGGGCAGACGCGACCAGCCGCGAACTGGTCCTGCTGTTGGCACGTCGCCTTGTCAGCGCGCGCGTCATGATGCTGGCGACAGCGCGGAGCGACGAACCGGGGAGCGATCTTGCGCCCTGGCTCGCCGCGCTGGAGCGGGGTCGGCTCGTTACCCGCCTCGAACTCCCACTGCTGACTGAGCCGGATGTGGGAGCGATGATCGCGGCGACCACCGAGATCCCGCTGCCGCCGCCGGTGATCGCCGCGATCTATGCGCGCACGGAGGGTAATCCATTTCTGATCGAGGAACTCTTGCACATCTTCACCGAGCACTCCAGCCATGAGACGGCGCCGTGGCCCGAATCAGCAACGATCATGACGGGGCCAATACCTGCGGTCGTTACGCAGACGGTCGCGCGGCGACTCGACGCGCTCGATACCAATACACGAAGCGTCGCGGAAATCGGGGCCGCGATCGGGCGACGGTTCTCATTCGATCTGCTCCAGCGCCTCACGGAGTTAGACGAGGAGGTGCTGATTGCCGCATTGCGGCAGTTGATCGCGGCGCACCTCCTCACGGAGGAGCGGGTGCCGGGTCATACGCAATTCGCCTTCCGGCACGCACTCACGCGCGACGCGATCTATGAGCGATTGCTCACCCCGGAACGACGACGCCTGCACCGCCGCATCGCGCGTGTCTTCGCGACGGAGACGGGCGACTGGCCCCCCCCATCAGAGAGCGAACTCGGCCACCACGCGTTTGTGGCTGGGGAGTGGGCGCGCGCGCTGACGTATTGTCAGCGGGCAGGAGAACAGGCACGCACGCTCTATGCGCCGCAGGCGGCCATTGAGCATTTCTCGCGCGCATTGATCGCGGCGGAGCGCATTGATGGATCGCGGACCGACCTGCTCCT
>CAVXPY010000019.1:0-73666 GCA_963763655.1 uncultured Chloroflexia bacterium | reverse complement strand
TGGCGAAGAAGGCTGCGGCTTTTCCCTCGAAAATCCTCCCCTCAGGCCGGGATCGGCTCCGTTCCCTCGAAAATCCTCCCCTCAGGCCGGGATCGGCTCCGTTTCTGACAATGGCGTCAGTGTCACCTGATACCCCAGCGCCGTCAGCCGTTTGATGTGGTAGCCTTCCGCGCGCCTGCTATCGATCTGCGCGAAATAATCGCCACCCAGTTCCCGATATGCTTCGCCTCGCTGGAGCACATGGTAGATGATCACCAGTAGGCTGTGGGCAACGGCCATCAGTGCCTTGTAGATACCCCGCCGCCGCGCCAGCCGCTTGAACTGCGCCGCCAGATACGTCTCCTTCGTCCGCGCCGCCGCCCACGCGCACTCCGACAGGATCCCCTTCAGCCAGACGTTGCCGCTCGTCGTCTGCTCCTTCAGCCGTTTCCCGCCGCTTTGCTTGTTGCCCGGACAGAGCCCCGCCCACGAGGCGAGGTGCTTCGCGCTCGGGAAGCGGCCCATGTCCACGCCGATCTCGGCGAGGATCGCTGCCGCAGCCGTCGCACTGACGCCGGGGATCGTCTGCAGCAACCCGACCGCTTCCTGCATCGGCGTGAGATGGTCGGTAATCGCAGCCGCCAACTGCGCGATCTGCTCGCTGAGGAAGTCGATCTGGGTCAGCAGTTGCGCGAGCAGCAATCGCTGGTGCGCGTGCGAGTCGCCCGTCGAGCGCCTGCCGCAACTCCGCCCGCTTCTTGCGCAACTGCCCTTGTGCCAACGCGGCGAGGATATCGAGATCGGTCTCCCCGGCGAGCAGCGCATCGAGCATGGCGCGGCCGCTCTTGCCGAGGATGTTGCTGGCGACCGAGGCGAGCTTGATATTCGCCCCCTCCAACAGCTTGTGGACCCGGTTCACCGCATCGGCCCGCTGCTGCACCAGCGTCTTGCGCGCCCGCGTCAACTCGCGCAACTCCCGGATCGGCGCGGGCGGGATGAAGCTCGCCTTGACCAGCCCATGGCGCAACAAATCGGCGAGCCATTCGCTATCCTTGACGTCGGTCTTGTGCCCCGGCACCGCCTTGAGATGCTGGGCATTGACGAGGGTGACGGTGCGCTCCTCGTGTTCGAGCAGATTGAAGACCGGACGCCAGTAGACCCCGGTCGATTCCATCGCGATCTGGGTGACGCCGTGGCCAGTCAACCAATCGTCGAGGGCCAACAGATCGGCGGTCATCGTGCCGAAGGTGCGCACCTGCCGCCGGACGCTGCCATCCGGCTCGGTCAGCAGCACACAGGCGACGACACTCTTCTTATGGACATCGAGACCACAGCACCGGGCATGCACGACCTGCATACGTCCTCCTCCGCGACGGGTGAGTGAACAGCACGGTCGTGCGGGATGCGGGCAACGACAAGTTTCCCTCCCGTGCTCATCGCCGCGCGATGGCAACAATCGTGGTTCCTGGGAGCATCCCGGAGTCAGCTTTTTAGACGGGCTCGTGGCACCGGCAAGCGTTCGACTTCAGGCACGACCGTGCGGCGAGTATCGCGCACCGGATTTTCATTGTCGTGGTTGTCCCACCGGGACATCGCGCTTTTTAGGATGTCCCGTTCCTGCTTGAGGACGCGGACCTCGCGCCGCAGTTGCGCGAGTTCGATCCGCTCGCTGGTCGTCAGCCCGTCGCGGGTGCCGGCGTCGATCTCTGCCTGCCGCACCCAACTGCGCAGCGTCGGATCGGAGACGCCCAGGTCGAGGGCAATCGCGGCGATCGATTTGTCGCCGCTGTGGACGAGACGGACGGCTTCAGTCTTTGAACGCGGGGGGATAAGGGGCATGAGGATTCGGCATCGGGACACCTCCATGGATTCGCTCGAATGCAAATCATCGGGTGTCCACCAAACCGACGCAACTCCACCTCTGCTCGACACTAGTTATCGGACGCGGGCCGTTTGCCGTAATCCTTGGCACGGCGCGCCGCCTCATCATACGCCTCTTGCGCGGTAGCGAACTTGGCACTGTCCTGCTGGCCGAAAATGGCATCACTACCACTGCCAGTGTCTGCGTTACATTTCACGATGCACCAGTACCCCTGAACGTCGTCATGAAATGGCCGGAACCAAATTTCTTGTCCGTCAACCTTGTACAATGTCATTACCCCTCTACTTTCTTCGGCTTGCCTTCACCGACCTAATTAGGTGTCGGCGTCGGCCTCACACGACTCGGCCCATTCATTCAGAACACCGGGATTCAAATATCGAACGTATCCAGCGACTTCGTCTATCCGCTCACGCAATACGTCGAATGCAATGAACTGGCATATCTCGTTCAGTGGCGGCGCAAGTCGCGAGAACGTGGGGCGATTCACTTCCTCAATTACCTTCTCACGACGCTCGCTTGGTGCGACGATATAGAGTGGAATGTTGATGTTTGGCTGCATCGCGATAAGGTCGGACATGCGCAGTAATCCCGAATAGATTGATGTCGTACTTTCAATCTCAAATGCCGCAACGATTGCGTTGCCTCGCAGCCAGAGTACGTCAATCAACGCAATGGTTCGATTGGTAGCCTCATCGAATTGTCGCGGTAGAGTCTTCTGTAAACGCGGAAGATCGCTGAAACGTTGTCCATTCACCTCTCGACTTCGATCATTGCGAGCCACCCAAACATCAAGCCCTAGGTCACTGCCGAGTTTCAGGAGCCGCCACTGAATCTCTTGGTGAGCACTCGCTTCCTTGGCCTCTCCAGGAGCAGCCTCATCCTCGGGAACGGTGACGGGACCAATTTCTGCCAGGACCGCACGTGGCCGACGACTAGGTATTGCCTTATCAATCGGTCGTACAACGGGACTGCGCTTGGCGTCCGTAATCGCACGGAGAATAGCTTCGCCGTCAGATGTCTTCCATTGTTGCGGTGAACCGCGAACGTGGCCCGTCCAAGCGAACGGACTCTTCATATTTCGGAAAATCGTGAGTTCGTCGCGCAGGTCTATGACTGGTACGGCGGTTTCGGGTGTTAGTAGAACTATTACTTTCACTTCGACACGGCAGGGGAACGCCTCATCCTTCCAGATTGGGCGAGTATCCTGGTAGGGTTTCGAGACAGCCTCTAGCACACCGATCAAGCGAGAGACGCCAGTGAGGTAGCAGAGAAAGTAATCTCCCTGCTTCACTTTGCGTAGCGTTGCCCAGCGCTTTTCACGAAAGCCCGTGACATTCGCCCCAGCATCAATGAACTCCTGCCACGTTTTCACGGAGAATAAATCCAGCCAATAGGCTCGCTGGTCCGTCATTTCGCCTCCCGCGATCTTGGCTTCCTCCCGGGCTTCCCCGCGTGCTCGCGCATATAGCGGGCTAGCTCCTCCTCAGTTACGAGATAGGTCTTCCCCATCTTCTGCGCGCGAAGAACACCCTTACGCGCCTGAATGACCAGCGTCCCAGGGCTAATACCCGTGCGCTCTCCCGCCTCTGCCAGCGTCATCACTTCAACTTCTCCAAACTTCATACGAAGATTATAGGACATTTGACCTTGATTCCTCATCCATTGACATTTATATCAGATATATGATACATTATCAACTAGCGGCGGCTTGCTGCAAAGAGAAATGCAAAAGGCAGCAGGGGAGGGCATCGACCGGGCGATATGGGCGGTGTGTTGCCAACGGCCACGGCCCCGAAGAGTAAAATGTAGGCAAGTAAGGAGGTTCTGGCATGGGTACAAAGCGCACACGCAATGGCGGTGGCTCTGTTCGGAAACGACCGAACGGGCGCTACGAAGCGCGGCTATCGCTCTCAGACGGACGCCGCCCGTCAATCTACGGGAAGACTGAGCAAGAAGTTGTTGAGAAGATGACCCGGATGCTCTCGGACGATCATCGCGGCTTACCCGTCATTACGAAGAAGCTCACCGTCAAAGAATATCTCACTGACTGGCTAGAGAATGGCACGACCGTGGGGCCAACGACAAAGCCCGGATACTGTCACTACATCAACAAGCACATCATTCCCGCACTTGGAAGGATACAACTCGCGAAGTTGACTCCCCAGCAGGTGCAGGCTTTCATCAAGGCAAAGCAAGCGACCGACCTCACGCCGCGAACCGTGCAGTACATCTACGCCATTCTCCGCAAGGCGCTGAATGACGCGCTCAAGATGGGGCTCGTCTCTCAGAATGTTGCCACGCTCATTCCGAACACGCCGAAAGTGCGGCAGCAAGAAGTCGAGCCGCTGACACCCACCGAAGTCAACACTCTTCTCAAATCCATCAAAGGACACCGCCTTGAACCCTTGTGGATAAGCGCGATGGCTACTGGGATGCGGCAAGGCGAACTGCTCGGCCTCACCTGGGACAATGTGGACCTCGTGGCCGGAACCGTAAGCATCCGGCGGCAGTTACAGCGGATTGATGGCACCTTGCAACTCGTTCCCACGAAGACAGACCGGAGCCGCCGCGTATTGAATCTCCCGAAAGTCGCTGTGGATGCTCTCAAGATGCAACGGGCATACCAGATATGGGAGAGCGCAAGCCCCGAGTGGAGGGGCAACGCCCTGAATCTCGTGTTCACGACGAAACGGGGAACACCGCTTGAGGCTTCAAATGTCACACACTACTTCCAGAAGGCACTCAAGGCGGCGCACGTACGGCATACCACCTTCCACAACGCCCGCCATACAAATGCATCCCTACTGCTCGCGCAAGGCGCTGACCTCCGAACAATCATGGGTGTCCTCGGACACAGTCAAATCACCCTTACGGCGAACACCTATACCCACTTGATGCCGGACCTGAAACGGGACGCGGCGAACAGAGTTGATGCTGCATTTGCGGCTCTCTCGGAGAACACCGCGTGACCAACTGGGGTAAAACGCTGGGGTAAAAGCTAATCCGGTCGGGCACTCCGACCGGATTTTCCTTGTGATAGTTGGTGAGCCCGGTGGGATTCGAACCCACGACCAATGGATTAAAAGTCCACTGCTCTACCGCTGAGCTACAGGCCCGCACACGGCAATCTTAACATGCACGCTTGCGGGGCGCAAATGCGCATTGTAGAGGGAAACGGCCGCCGCTAGAGAATGCTCGCCAGTTCCTGCGGCGCGGTTTCGGTGTTCAGTTGCTGCTGCAAGACCTTTTTCACGGTGCCGTCGCGACCGATCATGAGGTTCGTCGGGAAGTTCTGGATGCGGTAGGGGCCGACATCGTGCGAGCCGTCGTTGAAGACGAGGGTGCCGGTCATGCGCAAGTCAGCGAAATACTTGATGCCGTCCTGCCGCACATCGGCGGTGTTCACCATCAGGAGGATCAGGTCGGGGTGCGTGGCGCGCTCCTGCGCGTAGACGGTCTGGATATCCGGCATCTCCGCCTTGCAGGGGCCGCACCAGGAGGCCCAGAAGTTGATCCACACCGGGCGACCACTCAGCGTCGCGGCATCGAACGGTGTGCCGTCGGCAGTCGTCAAGGGGAGCGCCGCGAGCCGGTCACCGATGCGGGGCAGCGTCCGGCCAGGGTCCGTCAGGCCACTGCCGCCATTCTCGTGATTGAAGAAGACGATGCCGAGCACAATCGCCACGATGAGCACCAGACCGACGCCCATCTGCACGCCACGCGGTAAGGTCCGCAGCGGCGGTGCCGCCTCCGGTGTGGTCGCATCCAGGGCATCGTCCGCCATGCCGCTAACTCCCCCCGAGGCCACCGGGGCCAACGAACCCGTGCAACCCCGTGAACCAGTAGTTCCCGTAGTAGGTGAAGAGCGTCGCGGCAAAGCCGACGAGGAGGATGATCGCCGTGCCGCGCCCCTTCATGCCACGGACGACCCGCGCGTGCATATAGAACCCGTAGATCAACCAGGTGACGAGCGCGGAGGTCTCCTTTGGGTCCCACGTCCAGAAGCCGCCCCACGCTTCCGACGCCCAGATGCCGCCGAGCACCAGCGTCAGGAACATGAGCGGGAAGCCAACGACCGTCGCGCGGTACCCCACCTCATCCAGCACATCAAGCGCGGGCAAGCGGTCGGTCTTCAGGCGCTCCTGCAGGAGATAGATCGCCGCCGCCGCGAAACCGATGGTGAAGAAGCCATAGGCGAGCATCGCCATTGGCACATGGATGGCGATCCACTTGCTTTGCAGCGCGGGAATCAGCCCCGCTACCTGCTTCTCGCTCGCCGGGCGGGACATGCCGTAGAGCATGATCGCCGACGCCACGCCCATCGCCAACGCGCCGAGCGTCTTCACCGGATAGAGACGCGACATCACGTAGTAGGCGAGGCAGATCGTCGTCGCGAAGGCGAGCGCGAACTCGTACATGTTCCCATACGGCCCGCGCTTCGCGACGATCGCGCGGAAGACGATTGCGCCGATCATGAAGAGCAGGGCGGAGCGCTGCATGTAGGTCGCGAGATACCCTGCCGTTGTGGACGCGCCACCCGTGCGCTGGGTCGTCATGCCCGTCGTGATCGTACTGCCCGTGGACGTTTGCAGGCGCGTCGCGCGCACACGGAAGAGGCCAAACGAATAGACCGCATAGAGAACCGTTGCCGCCAGCGCGCAGATGAACGCGCCGTAGAGGCAATAGGACGAAAACTTCAACGCTCCGAGCATACACCGCTCCTTTTTACTTTCATTGGCTCAAGGAGTGAGGCAGTTGGGGCTTTTTCTGGTGGTAGCAGGCTTTCCAGCCTGCGGATGGGCAGGCTGGAAAGCCTGCTACCACCGGGATTTCCCTGTGAGACTGCGTAACTCCTCGATCCTCTCTACGCGCCGATCAGTCGCCCGGCAGCGACACCGGCTCGCGTTCGATCTGCGCTCCAACCGATGCCGATTCTGGTTCCCCACCTGTGCCCACGTCGCGGGCTGCCGCCACACGCTCCCGCACCTCACGGGCGATCGTTTCGAACTCCTTCGCGCCAAACAGGTCCAGTTTCACCTGCGCGCCGAGATGCAGTATCGCACCGCCGGTGGGGCGTGGCAGTACGAGCGCGCGCACCCGCCGGTGCGGCAGGTAGAAGGTGATAATCATACTGAAGAAGATGAGCGCCGCCGCGCCGATGATGATCGGTAGTCCGGGGTTGTGCGTCAGTTGGAGACCCGTGAAGCCGACTTCCCGCTGGAAGGTGAAGGTCAGGCCACCAATCGTCACCGAACCGCCGGGATCGAGTTTGCCGATACCGATCGGCCCCGCCCCCGCCTTCGCTGCGCGGTTGTCGAAGACGGCAAGCGCCATCTGCCCGACACCGATCTTCTCATCCAGCGAGCCTGCCGAACCAACGATGCGCAAGGTCACGCCGAGGTCATCGAAGCGCTGCACGCCCGTCGGCTCAAACTCGCCCGCCGCATCGACGAACTGCCGCGCAAAGGTGCGATCCGCCGAGACGTAGATCGGCACGCTATCGTTCCAGAGCACCTTGCCGGTCGCGCTGTCGGTGATGACGAACTTCGCCGCCTGACCAAACGTCGCCTGATGGAGCGAGACCCCACCGTAACTGAGGGGGCTGTTCACGCGCAACCGACCCGACTGCACCCGCGCGCCATCTTTGTAGATCTCGATGTCGGAGTAGTAGTCCTTGGCGCGCCCATCGTCGTAGTAGGAATCGACAAAGCCGGTGTTTTTGATACTCAATCCGGTGCCGTGCCCCACATCTCGTGTCGCGCCATCGGGCACGAGAAAGCCGATCTCACGCCAGCCGAGGGTGGCGGCAACTACCGCGCCGACCATCATGAGCACGAGTCCGGTGTGAAATGGGAAGGTCGCGAGCAGGCTGTAGCGATTCTTATCGGCGTAGAGATGCGTCGCACCGCTCTTCTCGTCGCGCCAACTGAGGACGCGGTAGCGATGCGCGCTAAGCGTCGATGCAAAGGCGGCCGGCCCATCGTCGGGCGACGCGGCATCAAATTCGGTCGCGCTCTTCACGGCACTGAAGAAACCCGTCGAGGTGCGGATACCGGGCCGCCAGATGCGCTGCGCGATGCCCGCCCACCGGTTGACCATCCCCCCGAGAATGATGCTCACGAGCAGCAATCCAAGCGTGCCGAGGAAGAGGGGCGATTCCCAGACTTCCCAGTTCGACCAGCGGACCATCAGGCCGCGCAGCGCAGGCACCGCAGTGCCGACACGCACCGGGAAGGTGGACTGCGCGAGCGTGGCGACGAGCACCCAGGCGATCGTCGTACCGATCAGCCAGAGTCCGACGCGCACGGAAGTAAAGAACCACCAGACGCGATCGAGGAGGGCCGCGAAAACGGGCCGTTCACCGGGCGTTGTGCTCTGGGAGGATCGTGTCTCGGACACGGGGCAAACTCCGTTGTTTGCGTCCATCGTCACAACCGTGGGGACAGGAGCGTGATGCCTGACTCCCACAAGACTGATGCGAATTATACCACACGCCGCCGTGTCGCCGATCCCGCTGCGCGATCAGGTTACACCGGGAAGGTTGATTGCGGGCGCGTACTGCGAGAGACGCGCCAGGGTATCCGTAAGGAGCAGAATACCGATACCGATCAGGAAAAGGCCGCTGACAAGAGAAATCGCCCCGTAGTAGCGGTTCACCTTCCGCAACACGCCGTTGACACGCCCAAAGAGCAGCGCAACAGCCAAAAACGGCACACCCAGACCGAGGGAGTACACGAACAGGAGGACGCCGCCATTGGCGGGCTGCGACCCAACGACGCTGTAGATGCCGGTGAGGATTGGCCCCACACAGGGTGACCACCCCGCCGCGAAGAACATGCCGACGAGAAATGAGCGGCCAAGCATGAGCGGCGATCCGGGCGAGCGCGCGTGCGCTGGTGGCGAATCGCTCACCGTGACCGAGGGGGGCGGGTTCGCGACGATGCCGAGCCGCCCGCGACCGCCGCGCGAGAACAGGCGCGGGTCGATCTTTACTGTGCGGTGGAGCGCGGGGATATGGATGAGGCCGAGCATGTGGAAGCCGAGGAGAATGACGACCACCCCACCGACCCACCGCACGTAGCCCTGCGCGGCCTGCACACTGGTGAGGAACTGACCGATGGCGATACCGAAGAGGGTAAAGACGGCGGCGAAGCCGAGCACGAAGGCGAGGCCGTGCGCGAGAAGGGTGCCGCGCCGTGGCGTGGTCCGCTCCGTGACCGACGTGCCCGCGAGATAGCCGATATAGCCGGGCACGAGAGGCAGGACGCAGGGCGAGAGGAAGGAGAGCAACCCGCCGATGAAGGCGAGCGGGATACTAAAGACGAGCGGTGTTCCCTGCACCCGGACATCGAGCAGAACCGTGAGCACGAACCCTCCAACCTGCGGTATGTACATTGCACGTCGCACACCGCATCTTCGCACCAGTGCGATGATACCGCGAATCGAGGCATGATGCGCGGGGGTGCCACCTCTGCGATAATCAGGGAACATCGTACGAAGTGCCGAGAGGAGCAGAGCAGGTGCCGCGCGCAACGGGACAACACACACATCGCACCGAGGGGATCGTCTTGCGTGGCCGTGATTTGGGCGAGGCGGATCGCATCCTCACCCTCATTACGCCCGACCGCGGCAAGGTGCGCGCCGTCGCCAAGGGCGTGCGGAAGATGACGAGCAAAAAGGCGGGCCACCTCGAACCGTTCTGTCGCTGTGCCTTGCTCCTCGCGCAGGGTCGCGATCTTGACGTGATCGCGCAGGCGGAGATGATCGAATCCTTCAATCATCTCCGTTCGTCGCTGGACTTGCTCGGCCCCGCCTACTACTTCGCGGAACTGGTCGATCTCTTCGCCGAGGAGGGGAGCGAGAGCCGCGCCCTCTACGAAGCGTTCGTCGCCGCCCTCGTCGCCATCGATGTGGGCGCGGACCCGAACGCGGCGTCGCGCTGGTTTGAGCTCTTCATCCTCACATTAAACGGTCTCGCGCCCTCATGGTCCACCTGTGCAGGTTGCGGCGCACCCGTCGAAGCAGATACGGTCTATGTCTACAGCATCGAACGCGGTGGGTTGCTCTGCCCATCGTGTCGGCATATGGACGCCCTCGCCCAGCCGGTCGAAACGATAACGATCAAGACCCTGCGCCTCCTCGCCCGCGAGCCACTCTCGCGCATCGTACAGGTCCGCTTGCCGGAGGAAGCACTGGAGGAAGCCGGCACAATGCTCGGTCGGTGGATTCGCGCGGCGACCGAGCACGATCTCCGCTCACCGGTGGTAATCGAGCGGCTGAATACGACCGTGCATGTGGAAAAGGGGGAGCGGGATGGCGTACGTCGATGATCTGCTCGGCAACGGCGAAGAGAAACTGTATGAGGCGCACCCGCACTGGACGGTGCTGGCACGGCGGATTGGCGTGCGCGTCGTGGCGGTGCTCCTGCTGGTCGCCCTCGGTATCGTGCTCCGCGTGAAGATCGGGCACGGTAAGGTCGGGTGGGTGATCCTGCTCATCTGCCTTGCCGCAGCGCTGGTCTTCTTCGTTCAGGCACTGATCGAGTATCTACGCTGGAAGAATGAGCACTACATCATCACCGATCACCGCGTCATTCAAGTCTACGGACTGCTTGGCAAGCACTCGATCGATTCATCCCTCAATATGATCAATGACCTCGTCACGAACCAGACCCTGCTCGGGCGGATGCTCAACTACGGTGATCTCCAGATCGTTACCGGCAACGATGTCGGCGCGGACCAGCTCGAACATGTCGCCGATCCCCTCGCCTTCAAGCGCGCCGTCCTCGCCGCGCGGGATGCCTACGCGGAGCGTCTCAGCGGCTACCGCGCGCCGCAACCGCAGTACGAGCAGGCCCCTGCCCCCGCGTACCATGAGGACGTGCCATCGCTGATCGCGCAACTCGCGGATCTGCGCAATCGGGGGGCGATCTCGCAAGCGGAGTTCGATGCCAAGCGCGCCGAACTCTTGCGTCGCCTGTAAATGGAGTACCGATGATTCAGGCGCAGGCCATACCGAAATCCGGCCAGACATTAGCGACCGCCCTCGCCGCAGCGGGGAGCGCGCCGCGCGTCGCCGTCACCCTCGGTTCCGGCCTCGGGGACGCCCTCGCCGGTTGGCCGGTGCGTGCCCGCTGGCCGTGGTCCACCTTTCTCCCCCTGCCCTTTGAGGCGAACGCGGTGCCCGGTCATCGCCGCGAGTTCGTCCTGACGGAGTGCGCGGGCGTCCCGGTCCTGCTCGTCAGCGGTCGGCTGCATTTCTATCAGGGCATCACGATGGAAACGGTTACGGGATATGTGCGATTGCTTGCCAGCGCCGGGATCACCACTTTGATTCTCACGAATGCAGCGGGGGGGCTCAATCCGGAGTTCCGGGTTGGCGACCTGATGCTATTGACCGACCACCTCAACCTGCCGGGCCTGGCCGGGCAGCATCCCTTACGCGGCGGCCCGCACTTCCTCGACAGCACCGCGATCTACGCACCCCACCTGCGCGCCCAGGCGCACGCAGCAGCGGCCGGCGTCGGTCTCACGCTCCGCGAGGGCGTCTATGCGATGGTCGGCGGCCCAAGCTACGAAACGCCTGCCGAACAGCGCTTCCTGCGGGCGCTCGGCGCGGACGCGGTTGGCATGTCCACCGCGCCCGAAGCGCTCGTCGCGCGTCACTGCGGGATGGCGGTCCTCGCCTTCTCGTCGATTACGAACGTCGCCGGTGCGGCGTCCGTCAGTCATACCGAGGTCTTAGGGGAGGGCGCACGCGTGGCGGCGCGGTTAGCGACCCTGCTCGAAACGCTGATCCCTGCTTGCGCCGCAGAGGATTGAAGCCTGAATCGTGCCCATGGAGCGAATGTTGCATAGTGCGAGAGATGACGCATCATACAAGGAGGAAGTCATGGCAGTCACGACCAGTAACACCCAAGGGATCGGATCAAAGTTCGCGCGCTATGGCACCGGAGGCGCAGTGGCGGCGGGCGCGGTGGCGCTCATCATGTATATGCGCAGCGAGCAGGGCCGGTCGAAAATGTCCGCGCTCTTTGGCGCGCAGTTCGCAAACATCGACGACCAATTGCAGGGGGCCATTCGGGAGAACATGCCTCTGATCGAAGAGTCCATCGACCGCCTGGTCGAGATGCTCCAGCAGGGTGTCAGTTCGCTGAGTGAAGAGATCAACCGTTTCGGTGCCGAAGCGAAACAGCGCCTCGACCAGTACGCGACCTCCCTCGAAGAAGGTACCGCGCCCGAGAAAGTCGGCAGCGGCACGGCCCAATGATCGAGGACTGCTTGAACCAGAGAGACACCAACAATAGGTCTTAACACAGAGGACACAGAGAAGAGAAAATGAGGGATTCTCTCTGTGTCCACTGTGTTCTCTGCGTCCTCTGTGCTTGAATTTCTCTTCCCCTGTTTCCCTCTCTGCGTCCTCTGCGGTTAAATTGCTTTCGTCGCTCGCTGTTATGGCACGACGAGGCGTGCGCCTTCGGCGACGCCGCTCGCGATGACGACGGTACCGTTCGCGCGGAGCCCGGTACGGACTTCGACGCGTTCGCGGGTGCCGTCATCGTGGAGGAGGGTCACGAAGGTCTTCGCGCCAATCGTTTCGATGGCGAGGTCCGGCACGACGAGGACATTGCGCTCCGTGCGCGTCGCGACGGTGACATCCGCGCCCATCCCCGGACGCAAGTCGATGTCCGGCGGGCGCGCGAAGGTGACGGTGCCTTCGTAAATCGTCCGCCCGCCGCGGTTCGTCGCGAGTGGCGCGACCGCTGCGAGATTCCCCATCACCTGTCTGCCGGGAAAAGCATCGAAGAGGATGGTCGCGCTCCGGTTGTCGCCGAGACGCGGCACATCGAGTTCATCGAGATCGATCGTCAGGAAGAGATTATTGAGGTTCGCGAGTTGCAGCGATTCCTGCCCCTGGTTGTAGACGCCCTTCTCCGCCACCGCCACGGAGAGCACCGTGCCGTCAATTGGCGCGAGGACGAGCGTCCGGCGCAGCGCGTCGCGGGCGTGTCCAGCCGACGTTGCGCGTCCTGCACGGCGACTTCGGCCGTCACAATTGCGGAGCGCCCGCCATTGTCGCCACTGCCGCGCGACCGGGCGTTCGTGAGTCCGTATTGCGCCGCCTCCATCGCGTCGGAGGCCGCCTGAACCTCCTGCCGCTGGCGTGTGTCATCGAGCGCGATCAGAAGATCGCCCGTATGGACCGTGTCGCCTACCCGCACGGCAACCACCTTGACCGTACCCGCCTGCGAGAGCGGCACGACCAGACGACCTGAAACGTCCACCTTCCCCGACGCTCGCACCGTCGAACTCAACTCCGCCCGCCGCTCCACCGTCACGGTGTGAATGCCCTTGCCGGACGATCGGAAGAGCGTCGCCCAGAGCACCGCGCCGCCCACGACTACCACCACGACTAGCGCGACAGCCGCGATCAGCCGCCTACTCATAGCGCACCGCTTCGATGGGGCGCAGCCGTGCCGCGAGGAGACCCGGCGCGACGCTTGCCCCCGCCGCGACGATGAGCGTCAGCGCGCCGGTGAGGAGAAGCATAACCGGCGATAACGTGAACTGCATCCGGAAGAGCTGCGATCCCGCCAGCGCGACAAGGTATCGCGCGAGCACATAGCCCCCAATCAGCCCGATCGCGTAGCCGACGAGGCCAAGCACGATGCCCTCGCTCATCAGGAGCCGCATGAGAGAGCCGCCACTCGCGCCAATCGAGCGGAGGATACCGAGTTCCCGTCGGCGCTCGGTGATGTTGAGGATGAGCGTATTCGCGAGCCCCATCACGCCGATCACCGCGACGACGATCACCATCGCATCCAACAGCACGGTGAGGATGCGCAGCGTGTTCTGGGTGTTCGCGCGATCTTCATAGGCCGCGAGTGCTTCCGGGGCGAGCGGGCGAAATTGCTCCTCGACATGGCGCAGGGCCGCGTTGACGCCGGCAGGAGAGCTATCGGTGAACCGCACCGCGAAGAAATCCGCGAGATTGCCGTGTCCACGCAGGAGATTAGCGTTTTCCGGGGTCATGAAGATTTTCCCGGTGGACCGGCTGCCGAGATAGGTGCTTTCATCGTCCACGACGCCGACGATGCCATAGGTATGCTGCCGTTTCTGAAAGACCGCCGTGATCGTGCCTCCCGTCTGAAGATTGAGCTCGCGCGCGAGGTTTGCCGTAATCACCACTTCGTCCGGCGCATTGTCAATGAACCAGCGTCCCTGACTGATGGGATGCAGATAGAGTTGCGTATCGGCGGGGACACCCCAGAGGTCAGTCTTCGTCTGCTGCACATAGGCATCGTCCCGCACCCAGCCCTCGGCGGCGATGATGTCGGTATCGCGCCGCAACTCACCGGCAAACGGCACAGTGTGCGGGCCACGAAAACTGAGCCAGGCGTCCGCCGCGTAGGTGCCGTAGAGGGTGTCAATCGTCCGAGAGAGCGAGGCGTTCAGCGCCTGGGTGCCGATAAAGGCCGCCGCGCCAATCGCCACGACGAGCACGGTGATGACGGAGCGCACCCGCCGACGCCAGGTATTGCGGATCGCCATTGCGAGCATCGCGGTCATGCCACGCAGCCGTGCGAGAAGCCGCTGAATGATGCCCACGCCATAATCGGCGCGCACCCCGTAGTTCCGTAGCAGTTCCAACGCGCGAACTCGCGTGCCCTGCCAGGCGGGGATAATTGCCGCGCCGACGCCGATGCCGAGGCCGACCGAGACACCGAGCAGCACTTCGCGCGGCGCGATGGTGAATGAGGGCAAGGCGAGGCCGATGAGGCCACCGAGGAACGAGGCGAGCGCGCCACCGCCCACGACACCCACCGCAATACCGATGACGCTGCCGACCGCGCCGACGATCACCGCAGGCAGGAGGTAGGCCCGCAATACCTGCCAGCGGCTTGCGCCGAGCGCCCGCAGGATACCGACCTGCCGCATTTCCTCCGCCATCACCGCGTTCATCGTGTTCCAGACCAGGAAGCCACTCAGGATCACGCCGATCACCGAAAAGACGGACATGAGGAGGAGCAATGCACCGAGTTCCTTCGTGCCGACCGCGTCCTGCGGATCCCGGATCACCGCTTGCCCGTGCGCGAGGCCCCGCTTGTCGAGCACGCGGATGAGGGCTTGCCGGGTATCCGTCGCGCGGCGCAGTTCCTTGAGGCGGAAGAGCAATTGATTGTCGCCGGGGTCCTGACGCCAGAGTTGCACATCGCTGGCGGGCGCGTAGCCCGTCGCACGGTTCTGGATCGAGGCATCGGGTTCGCCGGGTGTCCGCGTGAAGCCGCTGATGACCGCGTAGACCGGTACCGAAGCAACATCCTCGCGCAGCGCAATTGTATCGCCAATCGCCACGGGCTGAAGCCGCTGCGCGGAGTAGTCGAGGACCGCTTCTCCCTTGCCCGGCCAGTGCCCCGCGATAAGGGTCGGGCGATTGATCCGAATGTCGTTGAAGTCATGCACGCCATAGATCAAGGCATCGCGGTACGGCCCGCCATCAGACCATTGGATGAAATCGGAGACGCGCGATTCCACCGTCTGGACGTTGTCGATCTCCCGCAGCACATTTTCCAGCCCAACAGGGAAATTGCGCACGCCCATAAAGAGATCGGCCTGCGAGGCGGAGACGTAGGCATCACTTTGTGCGCGGGCGAGGTTGCGGGCGGTATAGGCGATCGCGACGACCCCCGCGACACCAATGACGATGCCGAGGAGCAACAACGCCGAGCGCAAACGGCGGACGCGGAGGTCACGGATTGTCTTGGTGACGAGGACCGACAATAGCGACAACCGATCGTGTGAGCCGCACCCACCCTACTTACGAATCCGGCGCAGCGAATGCCTCCGCGCTCCCTGCTTGCTGGATTTCCGCATACGCCGCCCCTGTAGTGTCCCGCACGATGACGCCATCCGCAAGGCCGATGACGCGCGGAGCACGCACTGCCAACCGCGCGTCGTGCGTGACGATCAGGAGCGTCCGCTCGCCATTCGCGAGGTCCGCGAGCAGTTCGATGACGCGCTCGCCGGTCGCGGAGTCGAGGTTACCCGTCGGCTCGTCCGCAAGCAGGATGGCCGGATCATTGGCGAGGGCCCGTGCGATGGCGACGCGCTGCTGCTCCCCACCGGAGAGTTGCGATGGCAGACTCGCCGCGAGATCACCGACCCCGACCCGTTCGAGGAGGGCCAGGGCGCGCGTGCGACGCGTTCCCCGCCACCGTCCGCGGAGCTCCATCGGCAGGACGACGTTCTCCAGCGCGGTGAGCGTCGGCATGAGCTGAAAGAACTGGAAGACGATCCCGACCTGTCGACCCCGCCACCGCGCGAGCCGTTCCTCCGAGAGGTTCGTCAACTCCTGGCCGCTCACCCAGACCGCGCCGGACGACGCCCGGTCGATCCCCGCGAGCAGATTCATCAGCGTGCTCTTGCCACTGCCGGAGGGCCCGACTATCGAGACCCATTCACCATGGGTAATGGAAAACGTCGCATCCTGAAGGGCGGTGACGGTGCCCCGTCCCGTGCGGTACTCGCGGGTGACGTGCGCGAAACGGACGATCGGTTCTTCGGCGGCCTTACTGTCGATCACGGCCAACACGGGCGGAGAGGGTACGGAACCATGAGATAGTGAGAACGAGGAAGGCGATCGAGAGGACGAACGTGACTGCTGTATGTGCCCCGTCATGGGGGATGCTGTTCATCCATACCTGCACATCGTGCCAGACTTCCGGGACGAGGAGTTGCCGCTGCGTGCCCCCGTCGGTTCGCGTGTCGCCAACCACCGCGACGATAAAGGTGAGGCAGAGCATCAGGAAGGCGAGCGTCACCCCGAGCGCCCCGACGAGGAACGCGACCATCTGCGGCACATTCTTGCTCTGATGCTCCTGTCGAAAGACCCACGGCGGCGGCAACGGGCGCACATTCGCAAGCACGCGCTCCGTCAGGTCCGGCCCGCTCCGCCCGCGATGATGCGTGGCCGGGTTCGCTTGCCAGGTGTGCATCGCTTCGGCGAATCGACGGCACTCCGCGCACTCCGAGAGATGCGACCGCACTGCCTCGGTCTCGTCGGCAGGCAGTGCGCAATCCATCGTGTGAATGAGGAGTTTACGAGCTTGCTTGCAATGCATCGGCAAGTCTCCCGTCGCCGTTGACCAACGCGGCAAGTGCGTTGCGCGCCCGATGCAGGCGGGCCTTGATCGTACTCACCGGCAGATCGACGACCTGGGCAATTTCCTCGTAGCCCAGATCGTGCCAGTAGCGCAGGAGCAGGACGAGACGGTAGTGCTCCGGCAGGCGCGACAGGAGATTGCGGACGGTATCTTGCTGCTCCTGCGCGAGGGCGGCAGCTTCCGGCCCGCGCGAGCGCGCCCGCATCCAATTGGAGATATTCTCAAGCGGCACGAGCCACGGGCGCTTGCGGCGCAGGAGGTCGATACAGTAATGGCTCGCGATCGAGAGCACCCAGGTCGAGAAGCGATGATCCGCGTCGTAGGTCGCGAGGCGGCGATAAATGCGCAAGAAGACCTCTTGTGCCGCGTCCTCCGCTTCGCCCGCGTCACCGAGCATCCGATAGGCCAGGTTATAGACCGCCGTCTGATAGCGCGTGACGAGTTCGGCAAAGGCGCGCTCATCGCCCGCCACTGCACGCTCGATCAGCACGAGCTCGTCCGCGTCCTGAGTCGCGGCCTGGGTGTGACTATGAGGTCGCGGTCGATCGTGGACGATGGTTTGGAGGATGTTCGTCTCGCTTTGGGGGTTGGTCTCCGCGTCGATTACCGACATGGTTTTTTCACTTTCATGAATCCGAGGTCGCACAAGCGTGCGGTTACTGCATTAGATACGAAAAACGGGCTCCCGTGTTTCATTCATTAAACACCGCACCACGCAAAAGGCGCACGCAATCCGGTCGGCGACGCGAGTGACCCCGAAGCGCCCACCTCGCATCGCTTGCATGAATGATACCATAGGGCTCGATCACGTCTGAAGGGCGTCGGTAATCGCCTCCTCCAGGGGGAGATCCTGGCCCGCCGCCCATGCTACCGCCCATGCTTCCTCGCCCAGCGCCACCCGCACGACCGCCACGGTCTGCTCTGTCGCGATCCGCTCAGGGGCGGCCTGCGGCGTGCCGATCATGATGCGTAACGCACTGGCCGCCCCCAGCAAGCGTGCTGCGCGCTCCCCGTGCCCATCCGCTGCGGCGACGCTGGCGATATCCTCCAGGGCAATCGCGATCTGTCGGCGCGCGCCCAGCGCCCGCTTCAAGGTGAGTGCTTGCCGATGAATCGTCTTCGCCCTCGCCATGTCCCCTTGCCGACGCACCACGTTCCCCAGGTTACCGAGAATGAACGCCTCGAAGTCGGTGCGGCCCGCCTGCCGGGCGAGCAGGTGCGCCTCCTCAAGGCACGACAACGCACGCGCCAGGTCCCCCAGATGATAGTATGCCTCACCGATGTTCCCAAGCGCGCGGGCGACTTCGCCCGGATCGTTCGCCGCGCGGGAGAGCGTCAGGCACTCTTCCCATAGCGCGATTGCCTCCGTCAGGTCACCCTGATCGTAGACCACGCCGCCCAGGGTGTTGAGCGCGCGCACCGCGCCAACCGGGTCCGCCGCTTCGTGAAAGAGCGCGATGCTCTGCCGCAGCCACTGTACCGCACGGGGTTGATCGCCCAGGACGGCGGTCAACTGTCCCGCGCCGCAGAGGGCCCGCGCGCGCACCGCTGCGGGCACCACGGCGGTACCCGCCCGCGCGATTGCGCCCGCGAGCCAGTCCCGCCCCTCGCGCGTGTAGCCACGGTTCCACCAGAAGCTGGCGAGTGCCCCCGCCAGACGCAGCTCGATCTCCGTCTGCCCCTGCTCCCGCGCCCAGCCGAGCGCGGCCCGCAGGTTATCGAGATCGCGATCCAGGCGCTCCGTCCATGCCGCCTGCGCCGCCCCGAACAGATGCGGGCTCGCCTCCTCCGCCAGCGCGAGGAAGAAGGCCGCGTGTCGCTGCCGCATCACCGCGTGCGCTCCGCTCTCCGCCAGTCGCTCCCGCGCGAACTCGCGAATCGTCTCCAGGAAAACGAAACGCGGCACACCGCCCGACTCGTCCCCCCGCCGTACGAGACTCTGCGCGACGAGCGCCTCCATGCCATCCAGGACATCCTTACCGAGCTCGCCATCGGGGTCACAGATCGCTTCCGCCGCCTCCAGCGTCCAGCCGCCGACGAAGACGCCAAGGTGCCGTAGGAGCGATTGTTCCTCCCTGCGAAGCAGATCGTACGACCAGGCAATCGTGCCCCGTAGCGTCCGCTGCCGATCGGGGAGATCGCGCGCGCCGCCCGTCAAGATGCCGAGACCCTTCTCAAGCCGCTCCCGTAGCGCCTGCGGAGTGAGTAGCCGGGTGCGCGCCGCTGCCAACTCGATCGCCAGCGGCAAGCCGTCGAGTTGCTGGCAAATCGCCGCCACTGCGGGCGCGTTGGTAGCGGTGAGCGAGAACTCCGACCGGACTTCGCGCGCCCGCGCCACGAAGAGACGGATCGCTGCGTACTCCGCAAGCACGCCGAGTGCGGGCAGGTATCCTTGGTCAGGCAGGGCGAGTGGCGCGACCGCGACGGAGTGCTCGCCCCGCAACCGCAGCACGGCGCGGCTGGTGATCAGCACCGTCACCCCTTGACTGGCCGCGAGTATATCGGCGATCTCGGGTGCCGCTGCCATCACTTGCTCGAAGTTGTCGAGCACGAAGAGCAGATGCCGGTCGCGCACTGCCACCTGTACACCCTGCATGGGTGATTCGCCCGCGACGGAAATGACACCCAGTGCGGCGGCGACCGCCGGGACGACCAGTTCGGGGTCGGTGAGCGCGGCGAGCGGCACGAAGGCAATCCCATCCGCAAAGCCATCTGCCAGTGCCGCAGCAACGGCGATGGCGAGGCGGGTCTTGCCCGTCCCGCCCGGCCCGGTGAGTGTCACCAGGCGCACGCCCGGCTCGCGCAGGAGCGCCGTGACGGTCGCGACCTCATGCTCCCGCCCAATCAGGGGCGTCGGTGGCACCGGTAGTGGTGTGAAGAGGGGGGCACGGTTGACCGGCTGCGGCGAGGATTCCGGAATCGGTGCGGATGGGACGGCATCCGTAGCGTGGGCTGCGTTAACCAGTGCGTCGCGCTGTTCGGAGGTGAGGGATAACGCCTCAGCCAGACGATGGAGTGTGTCCGGGTAGGGTCGGCGGGTGCCGCGCTCGAGGTGTATCAGACCGCGCGCACTCATCTGTGCCCGCGCCGCCAACCTCTCCTGGGTCAGCCCGGCACGGATACGGTGTTGCCGGAGCAACAGACCGAATGCGCTTACCTCTTTCTCCCCCATTGTCCCACCCGCCGTTGTCGGCACTTATGCGCCGATGCATGGTCAGCGCGCGGACCGCTGATCCGTCCGCCGCTCATGGTACCACGCTCGCCCGCACGAAGTATGCGCTACTGTTCAGGAACTGGTCAGGTTCCGGTCATGGGCAGGGCAGAGACAGCCACCGATACTTGGTGTGTCGGGAATTTAATGAATGTTCACAAATGTTGCTAGACTTGGGACGGAGGTGGGTCATGGGGCTACAGCGGATCTCTTCTCGTTTGTCAGTCTCCCTCGTTGCGCTACTCGTCGCGCTGCTCGCCACGCTCCCCGCAACGGACGTTCAGGCCGCCGCAACGGCACCCCGACCCACCGATCGCAATGCGGCGCCATCAGCTGCGCCCACTCCCCATACCGCCGCCTTACCGGCGATTGGCACGGTGTTCGTCATCCTGATGGAAAATCATAACTGGAGCGACATCAAGGGCAGCGCCTCTGCGCCGTACATCAACAATACCCTCTTGCCGTTGGGCGCACATGCCGAGAAGTATTTCAATCCGCCCGCCATTCATCCCAGCGAGCCGAACTACCTCTGGTTAGAAGCAGGCACGAACTTCGGCATTCTGGATGACGCGGAGCCCAGCGTCAATCATCAAAGCACGACCCAACATCTCACGAGCCTCCTCACGACTGCTGGCATATCATGGAAGGCATATGAGGAAGACATCGACGGGACGAGTTGCCCGCTGACGACCAGCGGTAAATACGCTGCCAGGCATAACCCGTTCGTCTATTTCGATGACGTGACCAACACGAACACCCCTTCCTCCCCGACCTGTATCGCGCATGAGCGCCCCTTTACGCAACTGGCGACGGATCTGACGAACAATAGCGTGGCGAAATACAACTTCATCACGCCCAATGTCTGCAACGACATGCACGACAGCGGCGGCTGTGTGACGCTGGATAGTATCAAGAATGGCGACACCTGGCTCTCACAGAACGTCCCCGCGATCCTCAACTCTGCGGCGTATAAGAACAACGGCGCGCTCTTCATTACCTGGGACGAGGGTGAAGGCGGCAGTGACGGCCCGATCGGCATGATCGCGCTCTCGCCGCTCGCCAAGGCGGGCTACGCCAACACGATTCCCTATACCCACGGTTCGACATTGCGCACCATGCAGGAAATCTTTGGTGTGACGACGCCCTTCCTGGGCGATGCGGCCAACCAGACCGATCTGAGTGACCTGTTCTCCCCGGCGGTCGTCACTCCTCCTCCGGGCACCAACTTGCAGTTCTTCCCCCTCAGTGCACCGGTCCGGCTCCTCGATACCCGCGCGGGACAGACCGCCGTCGTCCATCCGGGAGGACCCCTCACCCCCAATCAAGCGCTCACCCTCCCCGGTCAATTCACCGCAGGCAGCATCACGATCCCCACTACCGCCCAGGCCCTCGTCGGCAATGCCACCGTCGATAACTCCGTCGGCGCTCCGGCTGGCTTCGCCACGCTCTACCCTTCCGGTGCATCGCTCCCTCTTGCCAGTAATCTCAACTTCGTCCCCGGCACCGTGCGTCCCAATGCCTTCACCGTCGGGCTCGGTGCAGACGGCAAGTTCAACCTCCTCTCGAACACCGGTGGCAACTTCATCATCGACATCACCGGCTACTACGCCCTACCGGCAGCGGGCGGTCTCTTCTTCCACCCGCTGAGTGCGCCCGTCCGCCTCCTTGATACTCGCGCCGGTCAGAGTGCCGTCAAGGCTCCCGGTGCCGCTCTCACCCCAGGGCAAACGGTGAATCTCCCAGGCCAGTTCACCTCTGGCGGCATCACCGTTCCGAATAGTGCCAAGGCCCTTGCCGGGAATGCGACGGTGGACAACACCGCCAACGCGCCTGCGGGCTTTGCCACCCTCTTCCCCGGTGGGACGAGCTTGCCACCAACCAGTAACCTCAACTTCGCTCCCGGCACGGTCGCCCCCAATGCCTTCACGGTTGCCCTCGGCGGCGATGGCACCTTCAATCTCTTCAGCAACACCGGCGGCAACTTCATCCTCGACGTGACGGGCTACTATGATGCGGTCAGTACCGGGGGATTGCTCTTCTTCTCACTCTCGCAGCCCGTGCGTGAGCTCGATACCCGTGCCGGGCAGTCTGCATCGGTCCATCCCGGTGTGCCGCTCACGGCCAAGGGGACGCTCAATCTGCCCGGCAGCTTCACCTTCAGCGGGGTGACGGTTCCCAATACGGCGAAGGCGCTGGTCGGTAACGCGACGGTGGACAACGGCATCAACGCCCCCGATGGCTTCGCGACGCTCTTCCCCGGTGGGACGACGCTGCCGCTGGCCTCGAACCTGAACTACAGTAAGGGGACGGTCGCGCCCAACGCCTTCATCGTCGGCATTGGTTCGGACGGTACCTACAACCTCTATAGTCTCTCGGGCGGGAACTTCATCATCGACATCTCCGGCTACTTCGCCCCGAGTACGAGCGCGACGAAAGCGACGACCTAACCGCCCTCAATGCGAGCGGGGAGAGATCGCATCATGTGAGAAGACCCCGGAAACCGGCATCAGAGTCATTCCTCTGATGCCGGTTTCCGGGGTGATCGGCGGGGAGCATTGGACATCTGTCGCGTGGGTACGCTCGTCGTCTCACCGAGCGACACTTCTCCACCACCGCGAAATTCGGCTATGATAGCGGCGCATCGGAATTTAGAGAAATAAAGGGGGCCCTATGTTTGCTCGTGCTGCTCGTCTCATACGTTGTCTGAACTACCTCCTTGTTGTCTTGCTTCTCGCCGTACTCCTCGGTCCGCAGGTGACTGCGGTCCACGCGGCGGGCACTACCCTCTTTCTCGCAACGACGAGCAACAACGGCAACGACGGCAACGCATGTACGCAAGGCGCGCCGTGCGCGACCTTCGCGCATGTCTTCGGCCTCGCGCAACCTGGCGACACGATCAGTGTCGGGGCAGGCACCTTCACTGAGCCAACAGGCGTCGTGATCCCCAAGAACCTGACGATCAACGGGGCAGGCGCGGGGCAGACAACGGTCGACGCCGGGAGCCACGCACGCGTGTTCACGATCAACGATAACCTGACTGCGGTAACGATCAGCAACCTCACTGCCACGGGCGGATTGGTGAGCGGTAACCAGGCAGGTGCCACCGCTGGCGGTGGTGGTGGAGTCTTCGTTGGCTTTCACGCGGTCGCGACGCTGAGTAATCTGACAATAAAGAGCAACGAAGACCGGGGTGTGGGCGGCGGCGGCATCTACAACTTCCTTGGCGCATTGAGCGTGACCGGTTGCACCGTCGACAGCAACAAGTCGAGCGCCAGTGGGGCGGGCATCGTGAATGCTGGCGGCACTGTGACGATTCTCAGTAGCACATTCACGAACAATAAGGTCAGTGGGGCCTCGAGCAACGGCGCAGGGATTTACAACTCCGGCATACTGATGACGCTCGACGGCACGACAGTGAGCAACAATACCGGCGCGCGCGATGGCGGAGGCATCAATAATGTTACCGGTTCATCAATGACGATCACGAACAGCACAATCACGGGAAATCTCGCGTCGGGCCTTGGTGGTGGTGTCTACAATGATGGTGACGATAACGGCATGCACCCGACCAAGATGTCGATTAAGAGCAGTACCATTAGCGGCAATAGTGGGCCCACCGGTGGTGGTGGCATCATGAATATTTCGATCCTGGACATCACGAACTCGACGATCAGCGGCAATACAACGACGAACAACGGTGGGGGGCTCTTCAGCAACGGCACCCTTACCGTGACGAGCACAACGATCTCAGGCAACCACAGCTCGAATTGGTGGCGGTCTGAGTCTCGTTGGCGGGACGGGAACAGGAACAGGAACGGTTCTGAACAGCACGATCTCAGGCAATGACGTGTCGTTGCTTGCCAGCGCCGTATTCGTGACGAGCGGTGGGAAACTCGACTTTTCCTATAGCACGATCGCGATGAACACCGGAGGCGTTGCCGGCATCGCCACGATCAAAGACACCGCAGGCAAAGACGGCTCCGTCAATCTCCGTGGCGCATTGCTCGTCGCAAACGGGGGCACGAACTGCGCGGGGGCGGTCGCAACGCAGGGGGTCAGCCTGTCCAGCGATGCCTCATGCCCCGGCGTCCCTACCGCCAGTCTCAGCCTCGGTCCGCTGTCGAACAACGGTGGACCGACACAGACGCTCGCGCTGCCCGCAGGCAGCCCGGCCATCGATGCGGGGGGGGGCGCAGCCAATGGCTGCCCCGCCACCGATCAGCGCGGCACAACCCGGCCGCAAGGGGCCGCATGCGACATCGGCGCCTTTGAACTCGTCCCTGGGAGTGGTGGCGGTGGCGGTGGCGGCACCTCGGTGGGCTTGCAATTCTTCCCGCTGCCCAAGCCGGTTCGTCTCCTTGATACTCGCGCGGGCCAAACGGCGGTCGTGCATCCCGGCATTCCGCTCTCCGCCAATCAGGCGCTCAACCTCCCCGGCCACTTCACCACCGGCGGCATCACGGTGCCAGCCGAGGCACAGGCATTGGTTGGCAACGCCACCGTCGATAATTCCGTCAACGCTCCTGCGGGTTTCGCCACGCTCTATCCCTCCCTGGCAGCACTTCCCGTCGCGAGCAACCTCAACTTCGTTCCCGGCACGGTCCGCCCCAATGCGATCACCGTCGGCCTTGGCAGTGACGGCAATTTCAACCTCTTCTCGAGCACGGGCGGTAATTTCATCATTGATATCACCGGCTACTTTGCCCCGCCCGCGACGGGCGGCCTCTTCTTCCACCCGCTCAGTCAACCAGTGCGGTTGCTTGACACACGCGCCGGACAGACGGCAGTCGTCCATCCCAATGCCGCCTTCACACCTGGTCAGACTTTGAGCTTGCCGGGGCAGTTCACCGCCAATGGCATCACCGTGCCGGCCAGCGCCAAGGCGCTCGCGGGGAATGCCACAGTGGACAACAGCGTGGGTGCTCCAGCAGGATTCGCGACACTTTTCCCCGGTGGAACGAGCCTGCCGCCAACGAGTAATCTCAACTTCGCGCCAGGGACGGTGGCACCGAACGCCTTCACCGTGGGCTTGGGTGGCGACGGCTCCTTCAACCTCTTCTCGAACACCGGCGGCAACTTCATCCTCGATGTGACGGGGTACTACGATGCCGTCGGGGCGGGTGGCCTGCTCTTCTATGCACTCGGGCAGCCCGTGCGCGAACTGGACACCCGCGCGGGGCAAGCCGCCTTCAAGGCACCGGGCGCACCGCTGGCCGCCAAGGCGACCCTGAACCTGCCCGGTAGCTTTGCGTTCAGCGGCGTGACGATACCCGCAGGCGCGAAGGCGCTGGTGGGCAATGCGACGGTCGATAACAGCATCAACGCGCCGGACGGCTTCGCAACGCTCTTCCCCGGCGGCACGACGCTGCCACTGGCCTCGAACCTGAACTACAGTAAGGGGACGGTCGCGCCCAACGCCTTCATCGTCGGCATTGGTTCGGACGGTACCTACAACCTCTATAGTCTCTCGGGTGGGAACTTCATCATCGACATCGCGGGCTACTTCGCGGCAGGAACGGGAACGAGCGCGGCAAAGACGTAGACAGCGCCGCCATATCCGCAAGAAACCGCCCCCTCGCGAGGGCGGTTTCTTTTTCAATCACTGGGTTTTTATGGTCGGGGCGAGAGGATTTGAACCTCCGACCCCCTGCTCCCAAAGCACTTTTCGTACTGTACCACATCTTGTTCATCAGTGTTCGCGCATGGTCGTTTTTGGCCGTCACAACGCCATAAACTTGACACAACTCATTGGCTATGCGAACGTGTACGAACACATCCGAATATGCCCGATACGCGGCGTCCGTGAAGTAATCGTGAAGTTGCGACATAGCATCGCGATACCGCCGTGCCTGATACGATACTGCGAGGTGATACGATATGGGACAGTCAACGGTACCGCGCATCTCGGCAGGGCAAGCGGCATATCTCAGGGAGCACGAGTCATTTCACTTGACTTGCGTATATCTCAATTGCTACGGCCATCATGCCCTATTCGCGCGCGACCTTCTTACGTTCTACCAGCAGCATCACGCAACTATCGCCGTGGCACCTCTGGTATGGGAGATTGTGCGCTATCAAACTGCACACGACGATTCGGCGGCATTGCGAGCATATGCGGACGGTTTAGCGCGTTTGGCACAACGCTGGGGATTAGACCGAATCACGGGTGGGCCGGGGGAGGTGGCTTGGCATATCTATCCCGGTGGCTACGGTTACGAAGCCATCCATAGTTGGTGCAGCCATAAAGCCTGCGTTCCGGCGTATCTGGCGGCGCAATTTGGCCTTGACATTCATGGCGGCGCTGGCTTCGTTCCCCAGGTTGGTGAAGTCACCCAGCGCACCGAGATCTCACTAGCTTATCCTGATGGCACGACGAAGGCGATCATTCACGAGAAACGCGAGCCTGTCGTTCAGGTGAATGTCGTGGATTATTGGCAACCGCTTCTTGACCCGCCCGCCGTCTTCAAGGCCCGGATGATGAAAGAATCTGAGAGGCAAATTGACGAAGGGATGGACAGACTAATGCCGATGTTTCGCGAAGCAGACTATGTGTTCGAAGATACGAAGACCGCGTGGAGCAATCACGCACGTTGGCTCTTTCGACGTGTTGCATATCGCGAGTCGTGCGATGCGATAGCGGCTCATGAGCAACATGAAATTATTGTGCGCGATGAAAAGGGAAAGCCCAAAAAGGCAAAGATAAACTACCACGCGGATTCCATTCGTAAGCCCACGAAGGCGCTGGCCGACGCAATCGGCATTAAGATTCCGCGCCCCACGTCCAAACGGGTGTTTTAACCTTTTCGTAAACCATCCGCACAACCGACGAACGCCGCCGTATCGTGCGGTAGCGAACGGAAAAACCGTTCACTATCGAATACGGACACGGGAGGTGTTCAGGATGTTTACGGAACGGGTACAGGCATTTCTCAGTATTGAGGATTTTCGCAAGGCATTCCCGATGGGACGCACCGCGCTCTACGACGCAATCCGGCGTGGGGAGATCGCATCGGTAACGGTGGGAGCGCGCCGGTTCATTCCTACGTCTGAACTGAACCGGCTACAGCGGGTTGCAGAACGCACCCTGCGCACCGATGATACCCGCGCGGCCTAAGCCGCTATCCCGACGCGCGGGCTGGCGGCAATGGACTGTGACCTCGACACTCGCAGTATAGCACGGCCCGGCGTCTACTTTGAAAGAGACGCCAATGACCACGACGAATATCCCTACTCACACCGAGACGCGGCGGAATGCGCCGAACGTCAACAGCACGCTTTCAATCCTTGTGGACGTAGCCCAAGCAGCGGTTGACGATGCCCGTGTCGCCGGGTTGTATCCGCTCGCGGATGAACTCGACAGCATCCGTGCTCGCGCGGCGACCATTGCCCTTCGCCTGTGGCGGGATGGAGGGCGCGGCCGATGAGCGCGACCCTCGACACAACACCGTTTACCCTGCCGGTGCGACCGAACGCCATCCCCGCCGAACTGCGCGCGTGTCCGCAATGGGTCGGATGGCAGTGGGAACGCCGCGAGGACAAATGGACAAAGGTTCCCGTCAATGCGCGCACTGGCCAGAGAGCAGAGAGCAATAACCCGGCGACGTGGACCGACTTCAAGGCCGCGAAGGACTACGCCGCGACCCGCACGAACATCGCGGGCATTGGCTATGTGTTCAGCCCGGATGATCCGTACACCGGAGTCGACTTCGACACCTGCCGTGACGCGGACACGGGCGAACTGGATACATGGGTAGCGGCGGCGCTCGCGGGCCTAGACTCGTATGCGGAGGTCTCGCCGTCCGGTACGGGGATCAAAGTGTTCGTGAAGGCGACGCTGCCCGATCACGGCATTCGGCGCAAGCGTCCCGACAGCATTCCGGGCGGGATGGTGGAGATGTACGACAGCGGCCGGTTCTTCACCGTGACCGGCCATCATGTGCGCGACACCCCGGCAACGATCCATGACGCACAGGAGGCCGTAGGCACGCTCTACGCCCGGCTGACGAGCGCAAAGACGAGAGACGACACATCATATGCATCGGGGGTGCGAAAGTCAGATGACAAGCAGGCGACGCGCGACACCTTGACGGACGATGAACTGATCGCGTTCGCCTCTCGCGGCAAGAACGGCCCGAAGTTCACGGCACTGTGGATGGGCAACGTAACCGGCTACGCATCGCACAGTGAGGCGGATATCGCCCTCTGCTCACTACTCGCGTTCTACACCGGGCCGGATGCTGCTCGCATTGACGGCCTGTTTCGGCGATCAATGCTCATGCGTCCCAAGTGGGACGAACGGCGGGGAAGCGACACCTACGGCACGATCACGGTCAAGGGAACGATTGATCTCCGTTCCGAGTACTGGCAGCCCGGCGAACGGTACGCTGATTATCACGAGTGGAAAGAGAGTCAGGGCGGTGATACGACCGCGAGTGAACCCGATGCGAAGGTCTGGACACCGCCCGCGAACACATGGCCCGAACCGCTCGCTGACGAGGCGTACTACGGTCTTGCGGGGAAGTTCGTGCGCACGGTGGAACCGGAGAGTGAGGGCGATCCGGTGGCGATCCTTGGGCAGTTCCTTGTCTTGGTCGGCAATGCCGCAGGGCGTTCGCCCTACTTTCTGATTGACGCCGACCGGCATCACACGAATTTGAATCTCGCCATGGTCGGCGACACGGCCAGCGGGCGGAAGGGCAGCGCCCTAAACCGTGCCCGTCAGCCCTTCGCCATTGCTGACGAGAAGTGGGAAAAGACGCGGGTGAAGGGCGGCCTGTCCTCTGGCGAGGGACTCATCTGGCAGGTGCGCGACCCAATCTACAAGTGGGTCACGGACCGCAAGACGAAACAAGCGGAATACGTAATGGAGGATCCGGGTGTTGATGACAAGCGTCTATTGGTCGCCGAGACGGAGTTCTCTGGCGTCCTGCGGCAATTTCAGCGCGACGGCAATACGCTGTCGAATCTGATCCGCGATGCGTGGGATCGTGGCAACCTGGAATCACTCACCAAGAACAGTCCGGCAAAAGCAACGAGCGCACACGTCAGCATCCTCGGGCACATCACGAAGGATGAACTGCTTCGCTATCTCGATACGACCGAAGCGGCAAACGGCCTCGGCAACCGCTTCATCTGGCTGTGCGTCAAGCGGTCGAAGTTCCTTCCCGAGGGTGGCCGTCCAGTTGACCTCACATCTATTGCCGCGCGCCTCGCGGACGTGCTGGACTTCGCCCGCAAGACGGGCCTGATGACCCGCGATACTGAGGCACGGGCACTCTGGCACGCCGTCTACCGGCCGCTCAGTGAGGGCACGCCGGGGCTGCTCGGTGCGATGATTGCCCGGTCCGCGCCGATTGTCGTGCGGCTCTCGATGATCTATGCCCTGCTCGATTGTTCCGCTGTGGTCCGTAAGGAACACCTTACGGCGGCTATCGCCCTGTGGGATTACGCGGAAGCATCCGCCCGGTACATCTTCGGCGATGCGATGGGCGATCCCGTCGCGGATGAAATCCTCAACTCCTTGCGCCGCTCACCTGACGGTCTGACCCGCACGCAGATCAGCGAAGCCCTCGGCCGCAACCAGAAGGCGGATCGCATCAATCGCGCCCTGTCACTTATCGAACGCAACGGCTTTGCGTGCTGCGTGCGGGCCGGTGGTGGGCCGGGTGAGGGGCGTCCGGTAGAGCGCTGGTTTGCCATGACACCGGGTGTTGATTCGTCTCTTTCGTCAAGTTCGTAGGAGTGTATCCAATGACGTACCTACAGATCGTCAAACAGGTGGAAGCGCACGATGCGATGCAAATGGATCATGCATCATCTCTATGCAACGAAATTGACGAAAGAGACGAATCAAGCACCGTGATCCGCGAAGATGATTCGTCAATTTCGTCTAATTCGTTCGGTAGAGATGTAATCAGCAAGGCTCCATCGGCGGACGCGGCGATTGGCACATTGCGGTTCTGGTACGGCATAGGGCTACTCGATACCCTGCCCGAACGAATCCCCGGCTTTGTGGATGAACTCGCGCACTACAGCGACCGTGCCCGCCTGATCGGGGTGGTGAAAGCGATCCTCGACTCGGTGCAGTGGAGTCTCACAGCGCAAGAGCGGGCGGTGCAGTTCGTTGGCGTTCTCACGCCGCTCATTGATGGGCGGGCAGTATGAACGGCGAAACACGGACTAGTCCGAAGATCGCCCGCAAGCCGCAAGCCCGATCCCGCTCCTTGCACGATGCTATCCTGCGCATCGCCGCAACGTACGACCGCATGAGCGTCCGGCAACTCTACTATCAACTCGTCGCCCATCGCGTGATCGAAAAAACCGAGCAATCGTACAAGCGGGTCTGCAACGCGGCGGTGCAACGGGTCGCCTTGAATCCCGATCAGATCGCGGCCTACGGCTTACCGACCCGCCCCGGCAAGTGGACGGACTCGCGACACGCGAAGTTTGCCGCTACCTACGGGGATGCCTGTGTGGAACTGGACGCCTTGCCGCCCGATGTGCTGACGCACCTGGTGCATGAGCACATCCTGACGACGATCAACCGCGACGCCTGGGAGCACGCGCAAAGTGTCGAAGCATTGGAACGGGAGACCTTCGCGTCTATCGCATCCATCGGCTGGGAACCGGGCGCGGCGTATCACCTGCCAGACAGCGACGGTGCGCGATGAGTCGGGCGACATGGAAGCGCACCGAACGCGACATCGCGGGCATCATCGGCGGCGCGCGCGTCCCCGTCAGCGGCAGGAAGCGGGGCGATCAGTTGCCGGTGGCGATCATCCACCGGCACGGCACGCGGCACGCTGAGGACATCGTGTGCCTGCGGCTCGTGGACTTCACCGCGTGGTTCGGGCCGGTGGCGGAAAGCGAGGGCGAGTAGTGCCACGCACCTGCACAATCAGCGCGCACCCCGAACGGGACGCAATCGACGCCGCGATCATCGCCGGGACATCGTTGCGGGACATAGCGGGACGCTTCACCGTGAGCAAGTCCGCCCTCGCCCGCTACCGCAGCGATCGGTTGCCCGCCACGCTCATCCAGGCGAAAGAGGCGGAAGACGTGACCCATGCCGATGATCTGCTCGCACAAGTGCGCGACCTCCAATCCCGCGCACTGACGATCCTCGACACGGCGGAAACGGCGGGCGATCTGAAAACGGCACTGGCGGCGATCCGGGAAGCGCGGGGCTGCATCGAACTGTTCGGCAGGCTCGCCGGTGAACTGAACGACGGCGCGACGGTGAACGTCATCCTGTCCCCGGAATGGACGCGACTCAGGGCAGTCATCATCGGTGCGCTCGCACCCTACCCCGATGCCCGGCTCGCGGTCGCCGCCCGGCTCGTGGAAGCGGGGGGCGGGCAATGAGCCTCACGACAGACCTTGCGCTTGCCCTCGATCCCGTGCGCTTCTCCGAGGCAGCGGGCATCGTGCCTGATGATTGGCAAGCCGACGTGCTCCGCTCTCCCGCGTCGCGTCTCCTGCTCAATTGCAGCCGACAGAGCGGCAAGAGCACGACGACGGGTGTCCTCGCCGTCTGGACCGCGCTGTACGACGCCGGTGCGCTCGTGCTGCTGCTTTCCCCTTCACTCAGACAATCACAGGAGTTGTTTCGCAAGTGCCTCGACACCTATCGCGCCGCCGGGCGTCCGGTACCGGCAAGTGCGGAATCGGCGATGCGCCTCGAACTCGACAACGGCAGCCGCATTGTGTCACTACCAGGAACCGAAGGCAGCATCCGGGGATTCAGCGCCGTGAAGTTGCTTGTGATCGACGAGGCGAGCCGGGTGGACGATTCCTTGTACTACGGCGTCCGTCCCATGCTCGCGGTGGGCGCGGGGCGGCTCGTGGCGATGAGCACGCCCTTCGGCAAACGTGGCTGGTGGCACAAGGAGTGGACCGAGGGCGGATCCGACTGGCGGCGAGTTGAGGTACCCGCGAACCGGTGCCCGCGCATCCCGGCGACCTTCCTCGCGGAAGAGCGGCGGTCGCTCGGGCCGTGGTGGTACCGGCAAGAATACGAATGTGCGTTCAGCGAGACGACCGACAGCGTGTTCAGTTACGAGGAAATACAGCACGCCGTCACGAGCGAGATTGCGCCATTATTCGGAGGAAATACAGCATGAACGAAGGCACGCATGAGAGCACAGGGTTCATCATCGGCCTCGACTTAGGCCAGAGCAACGACTACACCGCTCTGTGCGTCGTGGAGCGCGTCGTATCCCCGCGCCCGCCACCGAGCGCCCCCTATAGGCCGCTCACCTACTACGGCGGCGGCGGCACCAACGTGAATGGCGACCCAATGCTGGGCGTCGCGGTCATCAGCCTGCCCCCATCGGACACACGCGTCGCGTCGTACCACGTCCGCCACCTCGAACGACCGCCGCTCGGCACGAAGTATCCCGTCGTCGTGGCGCGCGTCAAGGAGATGCTGGCAACACCCCCGCTGTCCGCGCACACTCCTCTCGTAATCGACAAGACAGGCGTCGGCACGGCGGTGGTGGACATGTTCGACGCAGCGGGAATGCAGCCGTGGGCAGTGACGATCACGGGGGGTGACGAGGTGATCCGCGACGGGCGGCACACGAAGGTGCCGAAGCGGGAACTGGTCGGCAACCTCGTGATGCTCTTCCAAAGCGAGCGATTGAAGATCGCCGAAGGATTGGCCGAAGGGCCGGTGCTTGTCAACGAACTGGTGAACTTCAAGGTAAAGGTCAATCTGGCGACGGGGCACGACAGTTATGAGGCGTGGCGCGAATCCATCCACGACGACCTGGTCCTCGCGGTGGCGCTGGCGTGCTGGCACGGCGAGCACACGCGCGCGCCCAACGTGAGGGTGATTTCGTGGTGACGCCCAACGTCCGCGGGTGTTGGGCGGTGCATGACCGCTACAGGACATGCAAGGTGAGGGAGCACGACGACAGGGTGCTCTGGCTCGCGCCGGTGTTCGCCAGGCCGCCAGTGCTGATCCGCGAGGACGCGACCGCCTTCTTAGCCATCCTCTATCTCCGTGCGGCTTACCAGGGGCAATGGGTGATGCTGCGGGGCCCGACACCGTGTCTGAAGAGGGTGGTCCGGGACCTGGAGGCGCAGGAGCGTACTGGCGTCGCGAAGCCAGATGCGGCGGGATGGGTCGGCCAGAGAAACATCGTTAGTCATTCGTGGCCCTATGGCTTAGACTCTCTCGTCTGTGCAATCTGATCTAAAGCCTGCATCGCGTTCTGCACCTCATAGGTCTGATTTTTAATCGACGTAGAATGCAGACTACGTGGCTGAGATTCGAGATGTTCTGCGATTTGACTCAGTAATCCGTTCATCGCGGTTAGCACATTGTGGATCGCCTTGAGTTCGTCATTCGTTGCCATCTTTATGCCTTCCTATCCTTCATCGGATGCGGATCTCGCACCCTCCGCTACGGACCCGATACTCGCCTAGTGGTCGATCAGAGCAGGTGTTAGGGAACGATTTTTGCATAAATCCTTGCCTATCAGGCGGAAACTCATGCAATGAGGCTCATTATTCCCTAAAAGGTCTCCTGATCATACACTAGGTACCATCACTGACCAGGCCGATCTTTCTTCTGAATTCCTCGCGCCGGATGCGGATGACCTCTCGCTCCCGCTCTTCCGCCTCTTGCTCAGCCAGCTCTCGCGCCTTCCATTCAGGGTCGAGATCCATCCAGTGTTTGCGAATCGTGCTATATGGCCGCATGGGAACACCTCGAAGCTCAGCGCGCCACCTCTCACCTAGCCGAATCCCCTCGTAGGCGATAATTTTTCGATTGGCGGCCTGAACATAAGTAGGGTTGTCGGGGTTAAGGAAGTTCACAGACAAGATGGTACTCGCCTCAATCCGGCGCGCTTCATACGCGTAGACCATGCCGCGTTCCATCTCCTCGCGCTGTGCCGCCGTCATCGCCGCATATCGGCGCCTACGGCTACCCATCCAGTATTTACCCCGGAGGCTGAAAAGAAACACACCGCTCATCCAAATTAGGACGATCAAGAAAAGCCAGACGAATAAAGGAGACGCGGTGAGCGCCAATAGACCTGTCAGAACTAGGGCACCAATCTTGAGCCACCAGTGGTGGGATTCGGCCCACGACGACCGTTTCAGATGGTCGTAAGCATCCCAATCAGACAGATCGCTCGCTCCGTCAGCGAACAGATCATTTACAGAGCCCCGCGCCTCACTTGAACCTTCCTGGCCCTTCATCTTGGCCTTAGGCATCCCCACACCCTCCACTACAGACCCCTCAACCCGCCATCCACTCTTGCCGCCAGTACGGAGCCACCGCTACCGTCCTCCTGGTATCGAGGGCGGACCGCTCGCACCCCGTCCTAGTCCCTACGCCGCCATGTCACCGAATCTCTCCCACGGTCAAGGCGCGCCTCCCAGCCGATTGCACGCCATGCCAGCCCCGGTTGCTGCAATCGACTGGCCCAGAAGGACGAGTTGCTCTGTGCCGTCAGAGATAACGACACACCGATCAACGCTTCGATCTGCGCAAAGGTGAGTGTGACGATCTCGGTCTCCGCCTGCGCAAGGTAGGCAATGAGCGGTGCATAGAGACCCTGAAAGGTCGCGTTGCGAGGGGATTTCGTTCTGCTAATATGCACCTCGCACGCCTTCCCATCGCCTCACCCTACTCCGGTCGCCGATTGCGATTCCGATTGCGCTCGCGAGATGGCTCGAACAGGTTCCCCAGGACGGAGACGATTGCAAGGCAGAGTGCCCCGATCAGCCACGCCTTACCGCCAATGAGTATGTGACGATCACGTAGAGGATCGCTGCAATCGGCATAACCACTGCGTAGTATTTTCCTCGTGTCATCCTGATTCCTCCGGTCTCGTGATTACGCTGCTACCCACTCGTCTACCTGCCCGTCACGACACTGGGCGGGCCGCTCCCCGTGCCCGAAGTGCGCGGTTGGATGGGCGTGATGGGGGAGGGCGCGGTGGTGGTGGTGCGAGAGGTGAGGGCTTGCGGGGCATTGGGGTCCGGTATTTGGTGATAGCTATAGTAGTGATACTGACTGAGTGCCTTGTGTGATTGACCGTCTGGGTTCTTCACCGTGACATCTACCGTGACGGTCTCCATCGGTGATCTCGGTACCGTCACAATAAGAAGCGTACCGTCCTCGAACACGAGGAAGTTCCCAGGCATTGTGCCAAATAACACTTGTGCACCGAGTTGGAAATCCGCACCACGAACTGCTACCACGTTGCCGCCATCCGCAGGTCCACCAAACACCGTCTGTCTGCCATCACAAAGATTCGTGAGGGAAGGTGCGGGAATCGCTCCGCCGTTATCGACGTAAAAACTATCTCTAATCACTATCGGGTTACAGCTATTCTGAAAACTTTCTGTTCTGTTGCCAGCATCGTCAGCGAATGCATAGTATTGGACTACCCAAGTACCGGAGTTCGTTCCGTTTGGGACGTTGATCGACGCGGTCCATATGCCATCATTCGTCGTGCCGTGAGTGAGTTGGTAGGATCCAGCATTTGCGGCGTTGCCATTCGGAGACCCATAGTTAATAAACAAGTCATGTACGCCACCCCCCACGTCGCGAAGGTGTATCGTCACCGTCACCGTCCCGCCCGGTGTGACAACATGCGGACTGCTCGTAATAGAGACGATCTCCGGTGGCGTGTAATCATTCGCCGCTCGCACCACAGCGACCGGCATTGTCATCGCCACCAGCATAATTAGGATGATAATTCGTCGCATGGTGCATCCCTTCCTCTCATTCGATAGGAGGGGAGTGTAGCAGATTGGGCGTTCAGCGCGTTGTTCTACTAAGGAGAAGGGCTAGAGGGTGTAGCCGTGGGGCTTAGTGGGGCGGGGGCCGCGTGCATGACGATCTGGTATTGGCCGTGGCGATGCCATGCTGGTACCGGGGGTGGTACGGCGCGCACCTCGACTACGCCAACGCGCCGGGGGCGCCGGTCGAGGAGTATGGGGCCTTCCCGATGAGTGGAAGTAGAACAGCCGGGCCGAAGCAGTGAGGGATAGGTCGTGTATAATCGACTCAACGCGCAACCAGCGGCGGATCTGATCGTAGTATGTGTAGCAGTCTGTGGCCAGCGGCTTCACGAGGGTGCGAGGTAGTGAGGGCTTGATGCAGACATCGCGGCATTACTCCAGGGCACCCATCACTGAAGCCATCATAGACTTTAGGGTAATATTGGATGACCGGGTTACAGACGCGACGATCGACTTAGATTCAGCTGTCCTAGCAGAATTTCCCAACAAAGAACCGATACAAACTGCATCTGTGACCATTGGCCCAGCCCCAGATTTACAGATAGAGACCGAACGTCAGCAAATCGGCTTCAAATACACGAGCGCAGACGGTGTTAAGGTTTTTCAAGCCACCCGAGACGGCTTTACGTTCAACCACCTAACGCCGTATGACTCATGGGAGCCATTCCGTGATGAGGCGATGCGTCTCTGGCACATCTATAGGAGCGCATTTGAGCCGATAAGAGTGACGCGCGTAGCGGTTCGATACGTCAATCGCCTTGAGTTGCCAGCTGCCGGATTGGACTTCGACGATTACTTGCTCACGTTTCCGCGCATCGGGGCCGATTTGCCTCAGATGCTGGCTGGGTTTTTCATGCAGTTGGAGCTTCCTCAAATCGACCTAGACAGCACATTAATCATCAACGTAACTTTCGCGTCCTCAACCGATCCCAACATCGTTCCGGTTATCTTGGACCTTGATCTATTCTGCGTTCAACCGTGGATGAGTGATGACGAAGGGATTTGGGGCTTATTGGAACGACTTCGAGTGCGCAAGAACGAAGCGTTCGAGGCGAGTATCACGGACGCGACACGGAGGTTGATAACCTGATGCCAGCAGCCGTCGCACCCCTGAGTACCAATCTGTCAAAAGAGAACGGCATTCCCCCTATTGGGGTCAGCGCCGCGAGTCAGAGTGTCCGCCGGAGCAGTGAAGAATCCGTTGACCGCTTTTTCGAAACGGCAAGGTTCTTACCGCCCTTCGATTCGCGATCCATGCGTGGAGCGCTTGGCTTAGCACGTCCGACTGCCAAAATATTCGCCAAGGCGGATCTTAGTACTGCTCGGGTAGTGCTAGGCCGTAACGCGGATTACTTTCGATGGGCAGCACCAAACACTAATGAAATGCTCCAAATCCTGGTGGCACTTAGCGGGGATGCAATCGGGTCATTCGTTAGACCAGTCGGGGCGATTGCGAAGACGCTCGCTGACCTTGACGTACTGCATACTTGGGACGACGGTTGGAATGGCTACGATGCCGCCGCCCCTAATCCCAAAGCGATTATCCGCGCGCGCCATTGGATAATGGGGTTGTATTCTCAAGTGCTGCTGTCATCTCATCGCTGGATGGAGCCCAATGTCACAGCAGACTCCGGCGGCGAAGTCGTATTCGGGTGGTGGTGTGGCAAGAAGGAACTGACCATCTATGTCACTGGTGAAAGCGCCGAGTATATGCGAGTCTGGGGGCCAAATGTTGCGTCTGACATGTCAGAGGGTGATGCGGGACCTGTTCTCGCACGTCTCGCACTTTGGCAATGGCTGATAACAACATAGGCCCGACAATGAGCCCCGTCCAAGACGAAGAGGACCTCTATCGTTTCGTTCCGAACGGTAAGGGACTCTTCCATCCAGATGGTAGGGTCATGGCGCAGGCATTCGCTGACTCGAGCTTTCGACCATCCGTGGATAGGGCACTCCAACGAGGCAATGATCCACGCTTGTCACTTAAGGATGCCGCTGGAGGAATCCTTGGGTTTAGCGCTCTCAATGTACGTGAACTGGACGAGGTGCCACATCTGGACCAATATCAGAAACTAATCCAAAACCATTCCGCAGATGTGGAGCCTGTCTACGAAGCGGGCAACTCTTCACACGCTGAGATATTCTTGAAACCTCCGTGTCCTAGCGACAATGTCTTTCGGAGATTACGTCATGCATTAGAATATATGCTTAACGAGCAGATTGTTAATGGAGTGGATCCATGGGAAATCAAACCCTTGGGCCTTCGCGCACTGCAACCTTGATAGCACTCTTCAAGTGACCTTCCCCCCTTCGCTAAAGTGTGAAGTGCTCCCCTGAATTGAGACAACGGGTTAAGGTGGAACTCTCAGCTCAGGAGGCCACCGATGACCAAGCATCACCGCCAGTTCACCAAGGAGTTCAAGCTCCACGTCATCCGCGAGGTCGAGGCCGGCAAGCCCCTCGCCCAGGCCGCCCGCGAACATGAACTCCATCCCAATCTGATTCGCAAATGGCAGACGCAATACGCTGAACATGGTCAGAATGCTTTCGCGGGACATGGGAAAGCCTACAGCGACGAGGCCAAGATCGCGGAACTGGAGCGCCTGATCGGCCAACTGACGATTGAGAACGCCTTTTTAAAACGGCTCTTGGCGCACCTGGAGGCCAAGCACGCCGCCGGGAAATGAGTCGGATCATCGCCCGGGAAGTGCCCCCGGGTCAGATCAGTCGCCTGTGCGCGGCCGTCGACCTGTCGCGTGCCACCTTCTACCGCTACCGCGATACCGGTGAACCCGTTGATCCCGACATCGCGCTGCGCGATCAAATCCAGCGGATCGCGCTGGCGTTTCCGGCGTACGGCTATCGGCGGATCACGGCGCAGTTGCGGCGCGATGGCGTGGTCGTCAATCGCAAGCGGGTGCTCCGCCTGATGCGCGAGGACAATCTGCTTTGCCTGCGCCACCGGCGCTTCGTCGCCACGACCGATGCCGACCATGGCTTACCGGTCTACCCGAATCTGGTCCCCACGCTGACGCTGACGGGGATCAATCAGCTCTGGGTGGCGGACATCACCTACGTGCGCTTGCCCCGCGAGTTCATTTACCTCGCCGTCATCCTCGACGTCTTCAGTCGTCGCTGCATCGGCTGGGCACTCGACCGTCACCTCGACGCCACGCTGACGGTCGCGGCCTTGCAATACGCGCTCGCCGAGCGCGCGGTCGGCCCCGGCTTGGTGCATCATTCCGACCGTGGCGTGCAGTACGCCAGCCACGCCTACACCGGACTGCTCGAAGAGCGGGGCATCCAGATCAGCATGAGCCGGCGGGGCAACCCCTACGACAACGCCTATGCCGAGAGCTTCATCAAGACGCTCAAGTACGAGGAGGTCTATCTCAACGACTATGAGACGCTGGCAGAAGCGAGCGCCTCGATTGACCGTTCCTCAAGGATGTCTATAACGAGAAGCGCTTGCACTCGGCGCTCGGCTACGCTGCCGCCGGTCGAGTTCGAGCAAATCCAGTCCTCGCCACAACCAGACTCCACCATCACTTTCCACGTATAGCATCGACACGCTGGGGGACAAATAGCACCTGCAGTCTCCGGGTGGGCGGTCTGCCAGACACGCTCAGCTCCGCGCTCGTGCCACTACGGCGTGACCTGGATCGTGGCCTTCATGATTACCTGGCGTGTATGGGTTCCATGTGGAGAGCAGTGTAGTAGAAGGTCGAAGTCGCGCGCGCCGCATCGCCGGTCGTGAAGCGGGAGAGAAAGTACGGCCCGTAGCCACCGCCCGCCTCTCCGAGCCTCGTTCGGCGCACTCAGGTCGTCGCACGCCGGATTCGTCGGGGTCACGGCGCGATGGATGAAGCCACAGAATCCCCCGTCCCGCACGGGGCTGAAGATCGTCTGCGGCGCGCTCCACGGCCCCCACGGCTGCTCCGCGAGCCGCATGTACACCCCGCGCGGGTTCGTGGGCGTGTCGTTGAGGCAGTTGTAGAGCATCACCCAGCGCTTGACGAACCGGTTCCACTCCACTCCGACCTCGCCCATGCAGTTGTGTGGCGCGGCGCTGCCTTGCTCGTAATCGGCGAAGAGCGGGGACGCGTCAGCCTCCGCCGCCGAGAAGCGCGGCATCCCGTCCGCGCCCAATCCCACGAAGTATTCCATCCCACCCGCGCGGTCCATGACGTGGCCGGCTTGCGTGCGAGGTACGGGGCGCTATGCCGGAAGAGATCCCCGCCCTGCGTGCCCCAGAAGTAGAGGTACCCGTCATTCCCCTGGGCAATCGCCGTGTTGATGAACTTGGCGCCCGGCCCTGCGGAGAAGTCGTAGAGATCGTGAAAGGTGCTGGCGTCGTCGTCCGATACCGCCATTACCGTACGAGTGGCATAGCCGAGCGGTTCCGGGGGGACGCGCCGTGTCGGTCGGGTTATCCGTCGCGAAGAGCACGTACATCCTGCCGCCCTGGCTGATCCCGGCGATCGGCGTCTCGTTCGTCCGCAGTTTGATCGCCGGCTGCCCCTGAGCATTCAGCACGACGGGGTTCTTGTACGCGCCAATCGAATTGCGGACGAAGTCGAGCCTTGGGCATTGACCGATGCTCGTATCCGTGGTGAACGCGATCGCGTCGTTGTCATCCAGGATGCGCGGGGGATCGTTCGCCCCGTTGGGCTTGCCGTTGAAAGTGGGGCTCGGGATCGAGTCACCGAAGAGGAAGAAGAGTTTGCCGTTGTGCTCAAACGAGTAGCCGAGATCGGTTTCCTCCAGCCCGAAGCGCGTGGCCGTCTGATTGACGGTCGGTGTATGGAACTGGCGATCCGTCTCACCGGTGAGTTGGCAGACCTTCTGCACGGAGCCCGGCACGTAGCGGATGGGCGGGGCAGGTGTCGGTGCCTGCACGGCAGACGTTGGCGTCGGATTCACCGAACGAGGGACCACTGTCGGCGCGACGAGTTGGCGCGCGCTCGTGGGGGGCACTCCCGTGGGACCATCGGTCGCGGTTGAAGCGCACGCAGGGAGCAGGAGCATCAACCCGAGGAGCACACGGACGCGCATATTTCCTCCCCCTTCGCCACGCGATGCACACGCGGTCTACGTCCCCGGGATCGATGCCGGGCCCGGCTTCGGGTTCGTCGGCAAGATCATCGGTGGACGCGGCGCCTGCGTGAAGTCGAAATCACTCATCAGGTTGCCGAGTTGCGGCGCGTTTTCCCGCACGTCGGGCCGCGGATCGGGTCGCCCATCGGTCTTCGGATCGATCCGCTGCCCGTTCAGAAAGACGTCCTCGATGAACTTCACGTACGCGTCGAACGAGAGCGTCTGGTGGTCAATGTATCCCTTCTTCGCGTACGGGCTGATGACCAGACCCGGCACGCGCAAGCCGTAGCCATTCTCGTCCACCTTCGGTGGCACGACGTGGTCGTAGAATCCTCCCCAATCGTCCCACGAAAGGAAGATCGCCGTGCTATCCCAGTCGGGACCCTGCATCGCCGCGTTGATCACCTGCGTGACGTAGGACTGACCGGCGCTGATCTTGGCAGGCGGATGCTCGCTCACCGAGTTCTCGGGCACAACCCACGAGACCGCCGGCAGAGTGCCGCTCTTGGCCGCCGCGAAGTACTTGTCCACGGTCTGAATGTTGCCCGTTTGGCCGTCTTGCTTGACGGTATCAAAGGCGGGCAGCGGGTTCCAGATGCCGGGGACATCCTTGCTCTGTGCCTTGGTTGCGCAGAGCATCGCGTCGTCCTCACAGTCCGGCTCACTGCCTTCGCTGAGGTAATACGCCCACGAGACGTTCCCCTTGTGCAGCAGATAGGTCAGGTCCGTCCAGGCGTAGTCGTTCTTCGCCGTGTTCAGCCCGCTTTTTGGGCCATCCAGGGCGTTCGTGCAACTCGCGGCATCGCCGGGCTTGGTGCACACGGCGGACCATTCCGAGACCAGAAAGAGATGCGACGGCAAACTCCACGAGGCATTCGGCTCGAACATCTTGTCCTGCAAGACGAAGTTCTGCGCGTACGCCCAGTAGTTCGGGATCTCGCGGGCATCGTGCCAGCCCATCACATCGGGCGCCTCACCATTGACGCAGCCGGGGGTGTCCGGGTTCTTGCAGGCTTTCTGTGCCCCGCGGAAGGCGGTGATGTAGCCGTCCATCTTCCCACCATCGATATCGGTGGTCGCGGAGGCAGCGGCATGGGGCCCGCCCGCGTTGATGTCTTTCGGATCGTGGTACGGCTTGACGCACTGGTTCGTCTTGGGGTCGGGCACACAGACGGTCGGCACGCCGTTCTGCATCGGGATGCCGTCCGCGCCGGGGTAGGTGCCGAAGTACTGATCGAACGAGCGATTCTCCTGCATGATGATGACGATGTGCTTGATCTTGTCGCGCACGAGCGGCGGTTGATCTGCTGCCCGCAGGCGCGCTCGTCGGGGCGACCGCTGGTCGCCGTCGGTCGCGGTGCGCTGGTTGCGATGGCCGCACTTGCTGGGCACGCCGGTCGCGGTCGGTCGCGGCACGCTGGTTACGGTCACCGCGCGTCCAGTCGGCTGAGCGCGCTGCGTCGCGGTCGGGAGCGCCGTCGGCACGGTGGTCGGAGTCGCGGTAGGTGGCGTCGCCGCGGAGGAGCAACCGGCGAGCAAGCCGAGCGCCATGATGGCGGTCGGCAATCGGAATCGTGTGGGCATCGCATCCTCCGTTCCATCTAGTTGTGACGGCACCTCGGGTTTCCAGATAGTGAGAGAGTATGCCACGTTCGCCTCGACTGTCCACTCCTTTCTTCTCTCATCTCCCTGAGGAGCGCCAGACGGACGTGTGAGGGCACCTAACGCTTGCACGGGGAGAGCCCACGTTCGTCATGAGGGACATGGAACGATGGAGCCGCCTGTCCGTAGACGATACCGGCGCTTCGGCGATTGTTGTCGCGGCACGGCAGCCCGCCACGCTTCCAGAACACCGCCCTAGTGAGAGCACGAGGCACCGCGCAGTCACGTTTCAAATGTAAAGCGACAATGCGCCGGGGCACGCTCTCATGTGCGAAGACCCACGGCATCTCATGGATCGGTCTCTCGCTGCCGCGAGTTGGGCTGCAAGCCGAGGTATAGTGGACCCCAGAATTCAGACAGTGCGGAGGCGTCGCTCTTCGTGATGGATCGCACGCATGAGAAAGCAGTTTTCGGCCACCTTCAAGGCGCAGATCGTCCAGGAACTCCTCAAGGAGGAGAAGTCGATCACGCAACTGGCCACCGAGTACGGCGTCCATCCCACCCAACTCGGTAAATGGAAAGCGACCGCCCTCAAAGGCTTGCCCAGCCTGTTTGAGGAGCGTGCCGAAGTCGGCGCGCTCAAGACGGCGCACGAGGCGCAACTCACCGCGCTCTACGCCGAGATCGGTCGCCTCACCACCCAGGTCGCCTGGCTCAAAAAAAAAGTTGGCCTGCCACCTGGATAGGGATGCACGTCTCGCGTTGGTGGAGCGGGAGCAGTCCGAGCTGCCGCTCACCGTTCAAGCCGACCTCCTGAGCCTCAGCCGTTCCAGTCTGTACTACCATCCGCGTGCGCCATCACTCGAAGAGGTGGCGATCAAACACCGGATCGATGCGCTCTACACGCAGTACCCCTTCTATGGCTCGCGACGGATCACGGCGCAGATGCGCCGCGAGGGCATGACGATCAACCGCAAGGCGGTGCAGCGACACATGCGGGAGATGGGCATCGCCGGGATCGCGCCGGGACCGAACCTGAGTCGCCGCGACAGCGATCACCGCGTCTATCCCTATCTGCTGCGCGACCTCACCAGTGCCTACCCGAATCATGTGTGGGGCATCGATGTCACATACATTCGCCTGCGAGCCGGTTGGATCTATCTGGTGGCCGTGCTCGATTGGTTCTCGCGCTACGTCGTGAGCTGGGAACTCGACCAGACCCTCGCCCTGCCCTTCGTCCTGGACGCCACCGAACGAGCGCTGGCTCAGGCCACACCGGTGATCTGGAACAGCGACCAGGGCAGCCATTTCACCAGCCCCCAGTACCTCGAACTCCTGACGACGGCGGGCATACAAATCAGCATGGACGGAAAGGGAAGAGCGCTGGATAACATCTTCGTCGAGCGGTTGTGGCGCACGGTCAAGTACGAGGAGGTGTATCTGCGCGACTACGCGAGTCCCCGCGATGCGCGCCGGGGGCTGAGCGCGTACTTCATGTTCTATAATGAAACCCGACCGCACCAAGCACTCGGCTATCGGACACCCGCCGAGACCTATTTCGCGACACTGGCACCCTGATCACCATGCACCTTGCCCCGTGTGAGTGCCGTATACCGTTGGAGGTAGATCATGACAGCCTCCCCGCCAAGTATCCCGTCCATCTTGGTGGGACGCGACCGTGAACTCGGTGTCCTGCGCGAGCGTCTCGCTGCGGCGCTCGCCGGGCAGGGCGGACTCGTGCTCATCGGCGGCGAGGCGGGGATCGGGAAAACGAGTCTCGCGGAGACGCTCTGCCGGGAGGCCACTGAGAAGGGCGCGCTCGTTCTCGTCGGGCGCTGCTTCGATCTCGCCGAAACTCCGGCGTACGGGCCGTGGACCTACCTGTTTGACCGGTATCGCCCGGACGATCACCTCCCCGGCCCGCCCTCTGTCTTTGCCGAACGTGGGATGGTCGGTGAAGTGGCAAGCCAGGCAGTCCTCTTCCGCCAAGTCCTCGCATTCACTGAGATGATCGCCGCCCAACGCAGCATCGTCTTATTGCTTGAGGATTTCCAGTGGAGTGACCCCGCCAGCCTCGATCTCCTGCGCTTCCTTGCCCACTCCCTTTCGACGTTGCCTCTGCTCATCCTTGCCACCTACCGTAGCGATGAAATGACCCATCGGCATCCGCTTTACCTGTCGCTGCCCTCGCTTGTGCGAGAAGCCAACGCCGCGCGCCTTGACCTGCGCCACCTCGATGACGCGGCGGTGCGTGCGCTCGTCTCGCAGCGCTATCGTCTCACCGAGCCGGACACTGCCCGGCTTGTCGCGTATCTGCAAGGTCGGGCCGAGGGGAACGCCCTGTTCCTCGGCGAGTTGCTGCGGTCTCTCGAAGATGTCGATACGCTCCGTCGCGTTGCCGGGGGCTGGGCGCTCGCGGAAATTGCCCCTACCGCAGTGCCCACCTTGCTGCGCCAGGTCATTGACGGTCGTCTCGCCCGACTCGACGATGAGAGCCAGGCGCTCCTCGCCGTCGCGGCGGTGATCGGTCAGGAAGTGCTGTACCCGCTATGGGCCGCAGTTGCCGAAGTTACGGAGCACCGCCTGCTCGAGGTGACCGTGCAAGCGGATGTCGCTCATCTCATGCGGGAGAGCGCCGATGGCACCGGTGCGGTATTCGCGCACGCGCTGGTGCGCGAGGCGATCTACGAGGGTGGTCGCCCGGCACAGCGGCGTAGGTGGCACCAGAGAGCCGGTGAGGTGCTCGCGGCTATGCCGGAGGCAGACCCGGATGCCGTGGCGAACCATTTCGCTCGCGCAGGCGACCCGCGGGCGGCGGCGTGGCTGCTCACGGCGGGAGAACGGGCGCAGCAGGCATGGGCGTGGCTCACAGCGGCGGAGCGCTACGAGGCGGCGCTTGCGTTCATGGAACGCAAAGGGGCGGGTGCCGGGGCGCGCGGGTGGTTGCGCTATCGTCTGGCAGTCTTGCGACGTTTCACCGATCGGCAGGGAAGCATCGCCAGTCTCGCGGAAGCGGCGGTATTGGCGGCCGAGGCAAACGATCACGTCCTTGCCGCGCAGATCTTGTTTTACCAAGGTCTGCTCCATTGTCTTGTGCTTGACGTTCGTCGAGGGATCGCAGAGATGGAGGCGGGTATCGCTGCACTCGATGCACTCCCGTCCGCAGCGGGCGCTTGGCGCACAGGCATGGACGTCATCAATGCCCAAGCGGCCCGGAGTATGTTGGTCGAATGGCTGCCATGCGTGGGGCGTTTCGCCGATGCACGCCGGATTGCGGAGGAAACGCTCGCCGAGGCGGCGGACTTGTCGCACGGAGACGGTCGTGATGCATCGTTCGACAGTTTCTACTTCGGGTTGGCAGTTGCCTATGCATACCAGGGGCAGGCGATCGAGGCCCGCCAAGCGTTCGATCGTGCGCGCACCGCCTTCCGTGTCGCCGACTATCCTGTCATGGTCTGTTTCGCGTGCATCCAGGAGTTACTTTTCGCAGTGCTGCCCTATCAAACCGAACAGCGCGCCGAACGCGACCGCTTGGTGGCCGAAGCGGAATATGCAGCGATCCAGGCACAGGGCGCGGGAATGATCACGGCGTTCCCGCGCCTGCCGCTCCTCGCCCTCGAAGGGCATTGGGAGGCAGCACGCCGCCTCGCCCAATCGGTGTACGCGACCGACAATCCGTCGGCCAGGTCATTCGCGGGCGGCATCCTCGTGCCGCTGGCGTACGCCCAGGGTGACGCGGAAGTGGCGTGGTCGGTCATCCGGGAACGATTGCCGGGGGGGCCAACGACGACACCGGGCAGCGCCTATTACATCGCGCTGCCGACATTGCAGCATACTGCCGCGATGCTTGCATTGGACGCGGATGACCTGACCGTGGCACGAGCGTGGCTGGAAGCGCACGACTACTGGCTCGCATGGAGCGGCGCGATACGCGACCAAGCAGAAGGACATCTGGGCTGGGCAGAATATTACCGTGCTGTCGGGGATCGAGCGCAGGCGCATCAGCAGGCACGCGCTGCCATGAGACGGGCGACTGGAACCGCGCCAGCCCCTCGCCCTACTCGCCGCCCACCGCCTGCTCGGTGAACTGGATACCGACACCGGCAGTTTGTTGACGCGGCCCGCCATCTCGACGCATCGCTCGCCCTCGCGGAGGCCTGCGCCGCCCCCTACGAGCGGGCGCTGACGCTCCTCGCACTGGCGGAACTGCACGCCGCGACGAACGATACCACGCACCGCCGCGACCCTACTCGATGAGGCCGCGCCACCCTCAGCCGCTCGGGGCAAAGCCCGCGCTCGCCCGCGCCGACGCCCTCGCCGCGCGGCTCGCGACGATCAAGGACGCCCCACCCGTGTATCCCGCAGGCCTCTCCGCCCGTGAGGTCGAGGTGCTGCGCCTGGTCGCCGAGGGGCGGACCAATCGCGACATCGCGGACGTCCTCTTCCTCAGCGAGCACACCGTGCGCGTCCATGTCCGCAACATCCTCACGAAGACCAACACCGACAACCGCACCGCCGCCGCCGCCTTTGCCCGCCACCACGGCCTCGCCTGATCGCCCACCCCGCGTAACGAGGTGCCACTAATCACAATTGATTAGCGGCACCGCCGCACGACCCACGCCGAATACCTCATTCAGTCGAAGGCGGCAACGCTGCCGCTCCCTATGCTGTGTCCATGATGCATGAACGATTCATGCAGGCACAGAAAAAGGGAGCAAAACCGATGACACGCAGCAGCAAGCTCGCCCTGGTCACCCTCCTCGCCGGTCTCCTCTCCTTCACCTCCTTCACCGCCGTCAGTGCCGACACCACATGCACCGGCAGGGCGCAGGAGCACTGCGAGCAGATGGCGGCGGCAGACGACGCCATCGTCTACCACATTGCCGCCGTGTCGCCGCTGCACATCCTCGCCAGCAACGGCATCGGTCAGGAGCACTTCGAGGCGATGACGGCAGAGCAGTTCGCCCTGTTCGGTATTTCGGCCCCGACCCCGGTACACGTCCTCTCCAGCACCGGCATGGGGCAGGAGCATTTCGAGGCGATAACGGCACAAGCGTCGAATCCGTAAGCGAATGCATGTCGCATCCTACGCAGCGTCCCACATGGACAGGTCTGGACTCAGCCTGTATGTTAGGGTGTCGGGGAAGGGGACTGACTCCGGACTTAGCTGCGCAGCGACGCTTGCATACGAGCTGTCGTCCCCTTCACCAGGCACCGGGTGGCAGACTCAACGGGAGCGTGTGGCCTTCTCCATACAGACCTGTCGCCCCCGCGTGCCGATTGCCAGATCGCGGAACGAAGGAGGGCGGCATGCACATCGGCGTGGATACTCACAAGAAACGGCATGTCCTGGTCGCCCTCGATGCGCGCGGACAAACCTGTGGTACCCACTGCGCAGCGAATACGCCGACCGGCTGGGCCGCGGCACTCCAATGGGCGCGCGACCGTGACGCCGCCCGCATCTGGGGCATCGAGAACAGCGGCTCGCTGGGCAAGGGCTTCGCCCAGTTCCTGCTCGGCAGCGGCGAGACCGCGGTCCACGAGATCGTCCCGCATCGCACGGCGCAATATCGCAAGCGCGGGCGCAATCAGGACAAGACCGACCACACCGACGCGCTGGCGATGGCGCGCCTGCTGCAGGCAGAGAGCGAGCATCTGCCGCGCGTCGAGCGCGATGATCTCAGCACCGAGTTGCGCCTGCTGAGCGACCATCGCGACAACCTCGTGGCGGAGCGGACGCGCCTGGTCAACCAGCTGCACGCGCAGATGCTGCAGATCGATCCCTGCTACGCCGAGCGAAGCGGCGCGCTGACGAGTCGGACGGGCATCCGCTATTGCCAGGCGCTCGAGCTGCCGCATGCGGACGGCGTCGTCCAGACGCGTCTGCTGATCGTCCGGCAACTGACCGAGCAACTACTCCGTTTATGGGAAGAGATCGAAATCGTCGAAACCGCGATCGCCGCACGCGTCCGGGAGACGGAGACACCGCTGCTCAACGTGTGCGGCATCGGGGTGATCGCGGCGGCGCGGCTGATCGGCGAGCTGGGCTGCACACCGCGCATCCGCTCCGCCGCAGCGCTGGCGGCGTTGGCGGGGATCGCGCCGGTGGCGGTCTCGTCGGGCGGGCGGAACGGGCATCGACTCAACCGGGGTGGGAACCGACGGCTGAAGCGGACGTTCCACATGATCGCGGTGTGCCAACTGCGTCACGAGCCGTTGGCGCAGGTGTACTACGCGAAGAAGCGAGCGGAAGGGAAGACGGCGCGATCGGCGCTGCGATGCTTGAAGCGGCGGCTGGTCGATGTGGTCTATCGGCTATTGCGGGGCCAGGAGCGTGCCACCGCGCCGGATTCAAGGGCGGGCAACGCCTTCGGGCCATCCTTGCAACCCGCCGCTTGACACGGGAGGCTCGTATGAGTGAGGCTCTTCCGCAATCGCGGTGATGCGTTTTGACCGCTCCGGCTTGTCGGGACAAGGAAAATCGGGCAGTGGATCTCTGACGTATGGGGAGCGTCGCTTACCCCCGGAGATTCCCTTGCCACACCTCGCACACTCCACTTTCTTCGTTCACCGTCTTTGCGGGAGACCCAGACAGTTGCGGCTAGGTCCAGGACAGGTCAGCACACGATGAAGGGGAGACGAGAGGAACCATCTCGCTCCCCTTCGTCGTCGCGGCACGGGATTCAGGGTGGGAGCATCCGCTGTGCCGAATGCTCCTCGCTCGCGGGGACGATGCCCCCTAAGACCGAATGCCGCGCGTAAGAAAGACTCATCTCAGTGTCTTGACAAAGGGGTCCACCATACTCGGGGTGCAGTCCAGTGGTGCAGTGACGCTCGCCTAATTCCAATCAAGGCAGTGAGCGGACTGCTCGGCTATGCAAACGCGACTACCCCATAGCGCAACGCACAAGTGCGGACATCTTTACAACTGAGGAGATTCGCTGCCTGCCTGCCTTGGGGCAGTACTTACCTTGCGCCTGCCGCGGCGGGTCGGGCGAGGCGAATAGAGACTGAAGAACATGTGATGAATCTCCATCTCCTTATCATTGTCGCGCGGATGAATGTTGGTGGTTACGAAGTGGCGCTTGCTCCCCTCCCGCGCTATTCCTCTCGTTGTCGGATGGGCCTCAACCACCTTGCGCGCCTTGGCGATCACGGTTGATAGATTGGCATGTGGCGTGTAAGTCAGCATGTATCCGACACTGCTGCTCCAAGGAATATACCGCTCCCACAATTGCTCGAAATCCGTAATATATCCCTGCTCGCCAGCCCACTCCTTGACCTCTACGACGAGAATTTCACCTTCCCGCGGGTTGATGAGAATATCCGCTCTCCCATCTCCTGAGTGCGTCTCTCCGGTAGCCGCGGTGCGCTGAAAACTATTATTGAGATAGCCAACAACGATCATCCGCAGATGTTCTTCCCCGAGTTGCAGGTATGCTTGTGGCGCACCTTCGAATGAATGCGCTGCCCGCTCCATCAGGTCCGCGATCGCCGTCACGATTTCAGGAGCTACGGTGTATTCGATGCGTCCAGGCCGCGCGTCCGCGTACTCTCTGAGCAGAGTGACAGTCGTCGTTTCCTGTATCTGCATCGGTTGCGCGGCACCCGAAACGACCGAAATACCCAACTCTCGCATCTCTACATCGAATTGCGCCCGCCGGGTTCGTCTATCTTCTGCCTCGATGATATATCTATGTACGAGTGAAGTTAGCCATGGAACAAACAACTGATTGAAGCGCGCAGCAGCACGATTCACACCTGCGATCATCTCATCCGCTTGGGCCAATATTTTCTCTACCGCCTCACCCGATTGAGACGTATGCATGGTAAGGTCGCCGTACGTCCTATCGTATTGAGAGTGAGAGAGTATTTCGGCATATATCCCATGCGGGCTTTGCTGAATCGGGCCGCGCATTTGAAGGGCAATAGCGTTCGATTCGTGAGGTACGAGCGGGTAGATTATTCGCACAACGTGTCCCGAGTCATGGGGTAGCGCTTGTATCTCGCGCGTGTTGTCGCGCTCTACCACGCTCAGAGAGTACTTCTCAACGAACGACTTCACCCAATAGTCACGCGACATGCCCAATAGCCTGGCATCGTCAATACGCTTCAACTCGTGTTCCGCTTCGGGCTGTTTCTCCTGCAGGAGATTCTCGACAGACCAAAGATAGGTGAAAACGCTCACCTTTCATCGTCCTTCTTGCGACGACCACCGCCGCCGCGCTTGCCATGTAGCGGGTGTGACGGGGCGGCGAAACCACGCGGCTGTTTTCGCTGCGCGTCGTATGCCACAGAGCCTTGCGCATCAACAAAGCACTGACCGCCAACCGTCGCCGCATTTATTGAATCATGTCCTATCTGGCAAGCACGGTCATCGGCGCGATGGTAAAAGGTGTCGCAATCTCCCGATCAATAGTGGTGCTGGCTTGGTCACTTCTGTCCCTTTCGTCGCAGTGGTACGGCGTCCGTCATGGCTTTTTCGTTGCCGCCGGGTTCCCACTCGTCCCCGTTCCGGCCGCGAAGTAGCCGGTGATATCGATCACGAAGTCCCCGCCGCTCGATGAGTAGAGGTTGTATGTCCCATCTGCGCCGATCCCCACGATGAAGGCGTTTGGTGCGACGGTTCCTGCCGAGTAGTTGAGGTTGCTTGCCAGTGGCAGTGTCGTCCCACCCGGAAAGAGCGTTGCGAAGCCATCCGGGGCGTTCCCGCTGTTGTCTACTGTCGCGTTACCGACCAACGCTTTCGCACCGGCAGGCACTGTCACCCCACTGAAGGCGAAACTACCCGGCAGGTTGAGCGTCTGCTTGGCGGTGAGCGGAACACCCGGATGCACCGACGCAGCCTGCCCCGCACGGGTGTCGAGTTCGCGCACGGGCTGGCTGAGGGGGAAGAAGTTGAGTCCACCCGCTCCGTTGCTATCGTAGTAGCCCGTGATGTCGATGAGGAAGTTACCGCCGGTGTTCGAGTACAGATTGAAGGAGCCGTTGCCCCCCAAGCCCACCGTGAAGGCATTGGGCGCAACCGTACCGGGAGCGAAGTTGAGGTTGCTGGTCGGGGGGAGTGAGGTGCCACTGGGGAAGAGCGTCGCGAAGCCAGCAGGAGCGTTCGCCGAGTTGTCCACCGTGGCGTTGCCTGCCAGTGCCTTGGCAGAGGAGGGGATGGTTACCCCGGTCGCGGTGAACTGACCGGGCAAGTTGAGCGTCTGTCCGGGCGTCAGGGCAGCGTTGGGATGGACGACGGCACTCTGCCCGGTACGGGTATCGAGCAGACGGACGGGGGTAGTGAGCGGGTGGAAGAAGAGACCGCCCGTGCCCGGTGGGGCATAGTACCCCGTGATGTCGATGATGAAGTTACCACCCGTGTTGGAAAGCAGGTTGAACTTGCCGTCACTGCCAAGGCCAACCGTAAAGGCATTGGGACGCACGGTACCGGGGACGAAGTTGAGATTACTCGCCAGTGGGAGAGAGGCACCGGAAGGATAGAGGGTGGCGAAACCCGCCGGAGCGTTGACGGTGTTATCGACGGTGGCATTGCCGACCAACGCCTGCGCGCCCGCAGGGATGGTGATGCCGCCCGAAGAGAACTCACCAGGCAGGGTGAGAGCTTGGTTGGGAGCGAGAGGCACACCGGGATGGACGACCGCCTGCTGACCGGGGCGGGTATCGAGGAGGCGCACCGGCTGGGAGAGCGGGTAGAACTGCAAGCCGCTCGACGGAGGGGTACCGCCGATGGGATTGACGACCTGGGTGACGGCGAGTGAGGCGCTGCCACTATGCGCGGCATCCCCGCCATAGCTCGCGGTGATGATATGGCTGCCGACCGTGAGGCCGCTTGTCGTGAAGGTGGCGACGCCGCTGCTATTCACCGTGCCGGTGCCGAGTGTGGTGCCGCCCTCCCGGAAGGTGACGGTGCCAGTTATCGCGGGGAAGCCAACGACCGGAGTCGTGACGGTGGCGGTGAAGGTGACCGACTGCCCGGCGGTCAATGGGTTTGGCGCGGCGATCAGGGCGGTCGCGGAAATCGGTAGCCCCATCTCGTAGGCACCGATGTCGCAATGGGCACCCTGCGGGCGGGGGACGCCGCGCTGATCGACATTGTTGATCGGGGCGGCGGCGCAAGCGGCGTCATCGCCCGCATCGAGGGCGGCGCTACCCGCACCGAGGGCGATCGTCTGGGTGGGACCGCCGTTGCTGGCGAGTGAGCCAGGACGGGCATCGCCGACGGTGAATCCTGCACCACAACTGGCGGGGCCGGGGAACTCTAGGTCGTGTCCGCCCGTGACCAGCGTGGTGCATGCACTGGCACCGGTATTGTTGGCGAGGATCGTGTTGGTCAGGGTGGTCGCTGCCCCACCCGTAAAAAGGGCGCTACTGATGGCACCGCCGACACTGCCGGTGCCAATCCCGAGGTCACTGCCCGGGGCGCCGCCCGTGACGCCGTTATCGACGATCGTAGTATTGACAATGGTGTTCGGAGCAGCGCCGGCCGCTGAGATCGCGCCGCCGGCACCGATGCCTCCGTTGCCCCCTCTGCCGGGGCCACTCGCGCTAGGGGTCGGGTCACCGCCTTTGCCACCTGTTGCCTGATTTCCTGTGAACGTGCTGTTAGCGACGCTGTCGCTGAAGAACTGGAGAGCGGCTCCCTGACCACGGCCACCATTGCCGCCATTACCGCCACCGAATCCGGCTGTGTCCGCTCCTGCCGTCCCACCGACACCGCCAACTGCGCTGTTGTTCACAAATGTGCTGCCGGTCACGGTGAGGCCGCTCGCGGAAATCGCGCCACCGCTGCCGCCCCCGGCGTTCCCGCCCAGGCCGCTGCTCGGGCCGCCGGTGCCGCCGGTGCCGCCCGCCGCGCTGTTGTTCACAAACGTGCTGTCCTGGAATGTGATCGTCGAACCCGGACCGAGCGCGTTGCTGCTAAAGACACCACCCGATCCCTGGCCACCTCGACCACCGGGTTGACCGATTCCAAATTCCGCACCGCCGGTGCCACCAGCGCCGCCACGGGCGGTGTTGAAGGTGAACGTGCTGCCGCGCACGAAGAGGACTGTGGCACCTGCCGTTGCATTCGGATAGATCGCCCCCCCTTGGGCGAAGCCGCCATCGCCGCCGGCACCGCCCGTCCCAATCATGCCGTCGGCGCCCTGGCCGCCAATGGCACTGTTATGGTCGAAAGTGCTGTTCGTGATCGTCAGGGGGCCGGACATAATGATTGCCCCACCGACGGCGGTGTCACCCGCCGCACTCGGCGTGGCGCCTCCGGCACCGAGCGCGCTGTTGTTCAGCAGACGGCAGTTAGTGATCGTTACGACATCGCTGCCGACCGCGAAGAGCGCGCCTCCCGCCGACGCCTGCCCATGCTGGAGCGTCAGGCCGCTGAAGGTCACCGCGATCCCCGTCCCGCTCGTCCTGAAGATCCCGTCTTGGATACCAGTTGGCCCGCCCCCGTCAATGACCGTCGTCGCCGGGTCCGTCCCCTGGATCGTCATGCTCGCCGCCAGGTTGAGATTCCCCGTGCGGACGTCGTCGGGCGCGACCGGGGCAATCGTCAGAGTGTAGGTGCCGGGGTTGAGGGCGAGTACCGTGCCGGCATGCGCGTTTGCGTAGGCGATGCCGTCGCGCAGTGTGCAGGTACCGATTCCAGTCGTCGCGCAGCCGGGATTGTCGTATGTGTCCGCTACGCTATTAACGTTGATCGTCGCCGCGCGCACGGGCTGTGGGGCGACCCCCGCGAGCAGGAGCAACGCGAGAGCGAGGGCGAGCGGCACGGAGAGCCAGCGGGACAGGCGAGCGACGACCACGGTTTTCCCCTCCTGCGATTGATGCGCATTGTTCATTGTTGCGATGAAGGCAGTCTGACGCAAGAGTATGCGATGCCGCACATGATCGCAAGCCAGCGCCGCAGTGATTCCCTCGCCCCCTCCATTGGGTCATTGGACCCATGTACTCAATCGCCGACACGGGAGAAACGGTTACGCGCGTGGCGTGCGCTCGCCCGGGCATATTTCGTCAATTTTGTTCGCTATACACCGAGAGCCGCTAGGCCGCGCACTCGTCTTCAACTTCCCGGTGTTGGTGCCCTTGCCCGCGCATGCGATGCAGAGATGTTCAGGGGCTGCCAAGTCGCGCCGATGCTGACCGTCGGAGTGCTTGGAGGGGATCGGCGAGCCATGCGGACATCGGCACGACGAAACAGGGCTGCCCGATAGCCGCCTCGCGGCGTTTGCGCAGTTGCTCTGCGATCAGCGGCTTCTGATTCATGTGGTACAGGACGGGAAAGCCCTCGGATTCGCCGATCACAGCATAGCGCTCATCCGTCATTCCGCGTCCTTCTTGCGCGGATGTCGGTTACCTATCCGGGAATGGCGTGGCGATGCCGCACCTCTCTTGCCTGCCTGCTCGCGCTCGTACCGAGTCGCTTCCGCGTCCGTGACGAACCAATCGCGACCCTCTTTGATTGCTTGAAGCGCGCCACGATGCACTTGCACCCGCAACGAGTCGGGTTGCACTTTCAGACGTTCCGCTAGTTCCGCGAGTCGCATATATCCCTTCATCCTCTCTATCGTAGCAGATATTGGTGCGAGCAAATCATTGACAGCACGTCTAGCGTAGCATATAATGACTACACCGTCAAGCGACGGCAAACGAAAAGTCCGGCAAGTGGATTCAACACTCACCGGACGGCAACCAGAAGGGGATGAGCCCAAATGGTCACAGCACAGTCTACCGCACCCCGCACCGTTACCGCGAAGTCCGGCATGATCCTGCCTGCCACGATTGATCAGCAGACCGACTTCAACCTCATCACAACCGCGATGGCGATCTACTACAAGCAGTCCGGTTGCCTCGGTTCATTCGATACCGCCGTCAAGGTTGCTGACGCGATGCGCGACTCTTCAGCGGTCGTCGTGCTCTATGTCGGACTGGACGGCGGACAGGATGCGCGGGTGCTGTGGCCCAACAGTATCAGCCTCACGAAAGACAAGAAGATCGTCGCGCGCTGCTACTGCACGATGCGCCGCCAGTGGAAAACCTTCCGTATTGATCGGATGCTGACCTGCCACGCGCTGACGACGCCGGACGACATCGCGGCGGCGGCATAGGATCGACCCAAGGTTGGGGTTCGTGGGGCCGGACTTCCCGGCCTCGGTGAATAGATGAGGGAGGGCGCGACGATGGAAGTGGTGGCGATGAGCACGGATCAGACGAAGGTGGTGCTGTCCGATGAGGAGATGGGGTATTTGGAAGAGGCCTTTCTCTTCCTCAGTAAGCATCCCACATTCGGTGACACGTCGTATGTCGCAGCGCTCGGGAGGCTGCACGGTGAGTTCGGGATGCTGGTTCAGTTGCGCGCCCTCGCCGACACGCAGAAAGCAGGCGACGCAGAATGAGACTTGATGAGATCACGAAAGCCGCTGCGACGCTTAGTATCGACCCCGATGAGGCGCGCATCCTCGCGGCTGCCTGTCGGATCGCGGCAGATTACGCGCTCGATGGGAGCAGTCCGACCGAGAACCCATTCGAGGTGCTGGCCGGTTCGCTCGAGGCCCCCGCCGGGCATCAGGCAGTATTCCTGCTCGGCGCGCTGCTCGAAGGCTATGCGGCGATGTTCGAGGCGGCAGGGATGGCAGCGTACATTGAAGACAACACCATCAGGAAGCCGGAGGATCGAGGGAAGTATGCGCTGAGCGCCATACGGAAGGATGGCACCGGCTATCGCTTCCCGTACCGCGACGAAAGTGAGGCGGCGCAATGATCTTCACCAACATCGAGGAAAACACGACAGTTGTGTTCGACATGGAGACGCTTGAAGCAATGGCGCGAGCGTGCCGGGCAGCGTCTGAGAGTGGGTCGGGCAACTACCCGTACGATACGGCAGCAAGCGCCTTCACCGCAGCCGCAATGATCGCGCGTATACATGGCGACATGCCGGAGTCTATGACCGAACACTTGGCTCGCATTCACAAGCGGATCATCACGGATTGACGACAGACGATTGACGACAGGGCCGGGCAACCGGCCCCACACAGCGGAAGGTGTTGAGATGGCAGATCGCATTCAGAAGATCATCGGGCCGCGCGGCCCGGCATACCTCGTCCGCGTTGAATACCCTGCCGATCCCGTGACCGGCAAGCGGCGGCAGCGTTCCAAGTCATTCACGACCAAGAAAGAGGCGGAAAAGGAACTCACGAAGTGGCTGCATGAGATTGACACCGGCATGGCGGTTGATACGAGCAAGGTGACGATTGCCGAGCACATGGAAGCGTGGCTGAGTACGGTCGCGCAGCACAATGTCCGCCCGACAACCATTGCCCACTATCGCGCCACGGTGAAGAATCACGTCGTTCCGCGACTCGGCACGGTTGCCGTGCAGAAACTCACACCGGCACGAATTCAGGCGACGTACAGCGAGATGCTGGCAGAGGGCAAAGGTACACGCACAGTGCAATTGACGCATCTGCGGCTGCAACAAGCCCTTTCCCTTGCCGTGCAGTGGAACATGATCGCACGTAATCCGTGCGACCTCGTGACGCCGCCGCGTAACCAGCGCAAGGAACTGCGAACGTGGAGCCGGGAAGACGTGCGGCGGTTCCTCGACGCGGCACGAGATGATGTGTATTCCCCGCTCTGGGAGATTGCGCTCGCAACGGGGATGCGCCGGGGCGAACTGCTCGGCATCCGGTGGCAGGACATTGACCTCACACGCGGCACACTGACGATTCAGCAGGCCGTCACATTGCTCAACGATAAGGCGATCATCCAGCAGCCCAAGAGCGCCGCAAGCCGCCGCACCGTCCGGCTGCCCGCGCACTGCATCGCAGCGCTACAGGCGCACAAGGATCGTCGCGTGTTCGGTACACCACAGCGGGCGATCAGCGGCGAAACACACGATCTGGTATTCACGAACGCGACGGGCGGCATCATCCACCCACGCAACCTCATCCGCAACTTCGCGCTCATCATGAAAAAAGAGGAAAAACGGCGCATCGCCGAAACACCCGACACCGCGCCCTTGCCGCGTATCCGATTCCATGACCTGCGGCACACCTACGCGACACTCTCCTTGTCGGGCGGCGCGGACATCAAGACGGTATCCGCGCGGCTCGGACATAGCAGTATCGCCATCACGGGCGATGTATACATGCACGTCACGCCGCAGATGGACGAGCGCGCAACGGCGGTAATCGAGGATGCAATCTTCGGCATCGCGTGAGCGCCCGTGAAGCAATCGTGAAGTAATCGCCCGAACACGAGAAAACCGCCCCGCGTACCGGGACGGTATTCCTTACTATCACTGGGTTTTTATGGTCGGGGCGAGAGGATTTGAACCTCCGACCCCCTGCTCCCAAAGCAGGTGCGCTACCGGGCTGCGCCACACCCCGTTCTCGGATGAGCATACCTGACTTCCAGCACTTGGTCAACTCGTGGAGAGGGAAAGAGGGGACTCTGGCTCCCCCTTCCCTGTGGGGAAGGGGGCTGGGGGGTTAGGGCAAACGGCTGGTCTGTGATAGGCTACGGGTGCGTCACGCGACCGCGGATTGGGAGGGAGCGACGGATGTTCATGCACGCGGGGAAGCCAATGCGTGGTCAGGAGCAGCCTGACCGCGCTTCCGTCACCAACCTTGCCCAGTTGCACATCTCCGGTCATCCGGTCGTCGCTCATAAACTGACGATCCTGCGCGACCTCACGACACAGCCCGCCGCCTTCCGGCACGTAATGACCGACCTCACTCTCTGCCTTGCCTATGAGGCGCTGGCGGCAATGCATCCCACGCCGACGCGTGTCCTCACCCCGCTGGAAGAGACGGACGGTACGACGCTGAGCGAGCGGTTCGCCATCGTGCCCATCCTGCGCGCTGGTCTCGGCATGGTGGACGGCTTCCTCACGCTCTTTCCCTCCTTACAGGTCTGGCATATCGGTCTCTATCGCGACGAAGCCTCACTTCAGCCCGTCACCTACTACAATCGTCTCCCCGGCCTCGCCACTGTCGATACCTGCTTCGTCCTCGATCCGATGCTCGCCACCGGTGGGAGCGCCGTCAAAACGATCGGGATTCTCAAGGAGTGGGGGGCGCGAAGTATCTCGTACGTCGGGATCATCGCCGCACCCTACGGGGTGCAGCGCCTTGCGCGCGCCCACCCGGATGTGTCCATCCATGTCGCCGCGCTCGACCGTGCACTGAACGATGACGGCTATATCGTGCCGGGGCTTGGCGACGCCGGGGACCGGCTTTATCGGACGAGTGGCGATCTACCCGCCACCATCGAACCACCCGCATAGCACGCTCCCGTCGTGTTGTCACAGGAAAGGAAAGGAAGCCCAATGACCAGCTTGTTTGAACGCAATGACGCGCCACGACCGGGCACATGGGAATCACCCTTCAGCGCGAACATCATCGCGCAGACACGGATCGTCGGTTCACCGCTCGCCTCGCCGGACGGCCAATTCGTCGCCTATGTGCAGGATTACAATCAGCGTGCGGACATCTGGGTCGTCCCGAGCAGTGGCGGCACTCCCTGGCTCGTCACCGCCGATGCGCCGTCCACGCCCGCCTTCACGGGTGGCGTTGGCGCAGGCTTCACCTGGACACCGGACAGCGCCAGTCTGGTCTATACCTCGACGGATGACGGCAAGTTGCGGCTTGTCTCCCGCACGGGTGGTCGCGCGAAGAAGATCAGTGAGGGTGAGGGTGGCAATGCCTCACCGAATGTCTCCGCCGATGGCAAATTCGTCGCCTATCTCGTCGATCGCGGTGATGTGGACGATCAAATGTTCATCGCCGTGCGCGATCTCGGTTCCGAGACGCCAACGACGCGGCGCATCACTCCCACAGGGGTCTTCGCCATCGATCCGCAGGTCTCGCCGGACGGGACGCGCGTCGCCTGTGTGATGGCCGATACGATCGGTCGCTGGAACCATGATACGCAAGTCGCGGTTATCGACCTCGCCTCCGGTACGCTCACCGTCCTCACGCCGACCGATAATGTCGTGAACAATGGTCCACGCTGGTCTCCCGATGGTGCGATGCTCGCCTTCGTCTCCGACCGCTCGGGGTACGCCAACGTCTACACCATACCGGCGGATGGCGGCGAGCCGCGCCCGATTGCGCCCGAAGCGTACGAGCAGGCCGAGCCGCGCTGGTCCCCGGACGGACGGCGCATCGCCTACACGCGCAATCAGGAGGCCGACCTGCAAATCATGGTAGCGGAGGTCTCCTCCGGTCGCAGCGCGAAGGTCTCCACGCAGCGCGGCGTCAACACCGGCCTCTCGTGGTCGCGCGATGGCGAGCGGATCTACGCGCTGCATCAAAGCCCCGAACGCCCGCCGAACGTCGTCGTCCACGGCAGCGATGGGAACGGCTCGCACGCCTTGACCGATGTCGCGCCCGGTGGTTTGAACGATCCCGCCGCCTTCGTCTACCCGGAGCACGTCGCGTGGCAATCCACGGATGGCACCGAGGTCTACGGATTGCTCATGCAGCCGAAGGAGATCGTGCAGAACGGCCACCCCGCGCTGATCCACATTCATGGTGGCCCCACCTCTCAGACGCTCATGCAGTGGGACCCGATCTCGCAATACTGGGTCTCGCGCGGCTGGGTGGTTCTCAAGCCGAACTTCCGGGGTAGCACGGGGTACGGGCGGAAATACACCGACCTCCTGCATGGCACCTGGACTGATCTCGATCTGCAAGACAATGTCACGAGCGTCAACGTCCTGCGGGCGCGCGGCCTCGTCGATGAGCGGCGCGTCGTTGCCTGGGGCGGGAGCGGCGGCGGTCTGGCGACCTTTGCCTGTATGGCGATGGCACCGGGGAAGTTCGCTGCCGGTGTCGCACTCTACGGCGTCAGCGACTACGTCAACTTCCGCCATCAGACGGACCGGCTGGCACGCTACCTCTTCGATGCCGAACTCGGCCCCATCGAAGAGAACTACGCGCTCTGGGTGGAGCGTTCCCCGGTGACGCACGCGGCGCGCACCGAGGGCCCCTTGCTCATCCTCCACGGTGACGCCGACAAGCGCGTACCGCCTGCCCAGTCCGAGGTGATGGTGCAGGCGCTGGAGAAAGCGGGCAAGACCGTCGAGCACAAGGTCTATCCCGGCGAAGGCCACGGTTGGCGGCAAGTCGCGACGATTCGCGACTACATCACCCGCATGGAGCAGTTCCTGACGCGCTACGTCCTGGATCGGTAGTCGGCGAGAGCGGCAAAGAGGGAGGACGAGAGAGATGGTCGAGGCCGAGGCGCGCAGCAACGACACGCTCATCATCCGCGGCGGCACGCTCGTCCTCCCGACGGGTTTGACGCGCGCGGACCTCGTCGTGCGCGGTGAACAGATCGTCGCCATCGAAACGGAGACGACGACCCGCGCGGCAGATCGCGTCATCGACGCGACGGATTTGCTCGTCCTGCCGGGCGGCGTGGATGCCCACATTCACGCGCGCGACCCCGATGAGCCGCTTCGTGAGGGTTTTCATACCACCACGATGGCCGCCGCTGCCGGGGGCATCACCACGATGATCGAGATGCCGCAGGCCGAACCCCTCGCCGCCGATGGCGCATCCTTTCAGATACGCCGGGCGGCGGCGGAACGAAATGCGGTCATCGACGTGGCGATGTACGGCGCGGTCGTCGGCGGCACGACGACGCCTGCACACCTCGATGCGATGCGCGCGGCGGGCGCGATTGCCTTCAAGGCGTTCATGGTCGGCGGATCGGCAGGCATGTCTCCCGTCAGTGATACCGATATCCTGCACACGCTTGAACACCTGCGCGACACCGGCATGATCTTCACCGTCCATGCGGAGAACGCCGACCTCGTCGCGGACGGCATCGCGCGGATGCAGGCGGCAGGCCGGACTGATCCCCTCGCCCACGCACACTCACGCCCCGCGCCCTATGAAGCGGAAGCGGTGCAACGGGCGATTTTCCTCGCCGAAGTGGCGGGCGGGCGTCTCCATATCGCCCATGTCTCCTGCCAACTAGCGCTCGAATTCATTCAGGCGGCGCGGGCGCGCGGCGTCCACGTCACGGCGGAAACGTGCCCGCAATATCTCGTCATGGATGTCTCCGACCTTGTGCGCAAGGGCGGATTCGCGCGCTGTGCCCCGCCCCTCCGCACACGCGGCGATGTCGAAGCGATGTGGCGGGGGCTCGCCGATGGCGCGCTCGACTTCGTCTGCTCCGATCATTGCGGCTACACCGTCGAGTCCAAGGAAGCGGGCTGGAAGAATATCTTCGACGCGCCGCAAGGTCTCTCGGTGATCCAACATATGTATCCCGTCGTCTACGATATGGCGACTAATGTGCGCGCGTGGTCGTGGCCCGACATCGTCCAACGCACCGCGACACGACCCGCCCAACTCTTCGGCCTCGCGCCGCGCAAAGGCTCCCTCACCCTCGGCGCGGACGCCGATATTGTGCTCTACGATCCGCGCCCCAAATCAACGATCACGCGCGATGGCTTGCTCACGCGGCAGAAATGGTCCGCCTTTGAGGGACGCGCGCTGCGCGGACAGGTGATCCGCACATTGGTACGTGGCCGCGATGTCTACCGCGATGGGGAAATCGTCGTGCCCGCCGGGTCCGGTCAATTCCTCACGCCCGCCTACGCCCAGGCGACGACGGTTCACGCGTGAGCGCCCCCACGCCTAATCACTACACCCTGCGCGGCGGGACGGTGATCGACGGCACGGGCGCGCCCCGCTTCCGCGCAGATGTGTGCATTGAGGGAGACCGGATCGCCGCCGTTGGCCCGCACCTGCCACCGCGCGGCACGGTAATCGATGCAGACGGCCTCGTCATCGCGCCGGGCTTTATCGACATGCACTCGCACTGCGATTTGATGGCGATCTTCGCCCCGGCGGTCAGCGCAAAGGTGCGGCAAGGGATCACGACCGAACTGATCGGGCAGGACGGTCTCGGTGAAGCGCCGGTGCGCCCTGGTGGCGTATCCCACTGGCGCACGCACCTCTCCGGCCTCAATGGCGATCCCTCAGCGGATTGGCCCTGGGAGACATTCGCGAACTACTTTCCGCAGTGTGCGGGTGCAGCGACGAATATCGCGGCGCTCGTCGGGCACGGCACGATCCGCAACTACGTCCTGGGCATGGAGAACCGCGCGCCGACGCCCAACGAACTCCACCAGATGCGGGAGCTTGTCGATGCCAGTCTGCGCGCCGGTGCCTGTGGCCTCTCAACCGGCCTGATCTACACTCCCTGCGTCTATGCGGACACCGAAGAACTGATCGCGCTGGCAGAAGTCGTCGCCCGCCATGCCGCATTCATGGTCTTTCACATGCGCTACGAAGGCAAAGCGATCGAAACCGGCATGGGCGAAGTCTTCACAATCGGCAGACGCTCCGGCGGTCATATGCACATCTCGCATTTCAAGGCGCGCGGTCGGTGGGTCTGGGGCAAGGCGCAACGCTTGCGCGAGCTTGTCGATGACGCGCGTGGTTCCGGCCTCACCGTCACTGCCGATCAATATCCCTACACGGCGGGAAGCACGATGCTCAGTGCCCTCCTCCCGCCCTGGATTCACGCCCTCGGTATCGACGGCATGACCGACCTCCTGCGCAGCCCTTCGCGGCGCGCCGAGATCAAGGGGCAGATCGAACAGGGCCGCGACGACTGGGAAAGCACCGTCGTCGCGGGCAGTTATGACGTCATCTTCATTGCCAGCGTCAAGAACGCCGCTCACGAACCAATCGTCAGTAAGACCCTCGCGGAGATTGCGCGCTTATGGGATATGGAACCGTATGATGTCGTGGTCAAGCTGCTGATCGAGAACGACTACGCGGTCGGGATGGTCCATCACCTGATGGACGAGGAGGACGTCAAGGGGCTGATGACCGCCCCCTGGCTCGCCCCCGGCACGGACGGGCTGATGGGCGGCAAGCCGCATCCGCGCACCTACGGCACCTACCCTCGCATCTTCGGTCACTACGTCCGCGACCTCGGACTCATGTCGCTTGAAGAGGCGGTGCGCAAAAGCACCTCCCTCCCCGCGCAGATAATCGGGCTGAAGGATCGTGGCGTCGTGCGCGTGGGTGCCTATGCCGACCTCACGCTTTTCGCGCCTGACCGAATCGCGGAGACCGCGACCTACGACGAGCCGCGCCAGTTTCCGCTCGGCATCCCCTATGTCTTCGTCAATGGCGCACCGGCAGTCTGGCAGGATGCACAGACTGAGGCGCGCGCCGGACGGACAGTGCGGCGGGAGATTCCCTCGCCGGTATCGACGCCGACTACGCGCCCCACCTCATACTGAGTGATATGCGTCCCCCGATGTTTGTGTGCTGATCGTGGTGGGGTTGCTTATAGTGCGCCCTGGTATCGTCCAGCAATGCCTGCGCGTCTGCGCCCGCGCCTCGAACCAACCGACGACTGGCAGCAACTCCAACTGCTCTCCCAGTTCCCCCAGCAGCTCACCTGTGAGTTGATTCGTCCGGTTGTCCTCTTCGGCCATTCCCCCGCGGAGCGTGCCCAGCAGACCGGTGCTGGCGCGCTACCGCGTGCGGTACCAACCGGACAAGAAGCACCTGCGGTCGGTCGAGGAACCACAGGTCTACGTGACGCCATTCCGCTCGCCGCAACTGGCGTTGTGGGAGCGGGATGATACGGAGTGGTTGAAGGTCATCCGGCAGCCCGACTATGCGCCGCGACAGGCGCGTCAGGAACCACCGAGGCAGGCATCGCTCTCCCTGTCGCTACGCGCGCGCGTTGTCCGGATGATGTGGCTGGACAGGAGAACGGATGTTCGCTACACTCGTCGCGGGTGTCTGACTGCATCATGGTGCATCAGTGATGCACGAAATAGGCGCATCGCGCGGGGCGACGATGCAACCAGAAGGAGGCGTATGCGGTATCTTCTCACTTCCGCCGGCATCAAGAACGCGAGCATCCACAATGCGTTGGTCGACCTGCTGGGCAAACCGATTGCCGAGGCCAGCGCCCTCTGCATCCCCACTGCGGCATACGGGCAACCCATGTCCAGTCCTGGCGGGGTATGGCGGTTCATCAGCGGACAGTCTGCCCAACCGATGTGCGAGTTGGGGTGGAAGTCCCTGGGCGTGTTGGAGCTGACCGCGCTGCCCAGCATCGATGCAGAACGTTGGGTCCCCTGGGTCCAGGAGACTGACGTGTTGCTGGTGAATGGCGGCGAGGCGACGTACCTGTGCCACTGGATGCGGCAGTCCGGGCTGGCGGACCTCCTACCGTCACTGCGCGCGGTCTACGTAGGATTCAGCGCCGGGAGCATGGTGCTGACCCCCCGCATCGGGGAAGACTTCGTCGAGTGGAAGTCACCGACCGGGGGCGATGAGACGCTGGGGCTGGTTGATTTCTCGATCTTCCCGCACCTGGATCACGCGATGCTGCCGGAGAACACCATGGCCGACGCGGAACGCTGGGCGGCCGATATCGCGGGTCCGGCGTACGCGATCGACGACGAGACCGCCATCACAGTGGTCGACGGCATCGTCGACGTCGTTTCCGAGGGGCACTGGAAGCTGTTCACCCCCTAAGTCGCGCTCGTGCAGATGCGGTGCCGAATCGCTGCCCGAGCGCGACCGACAGACCAGAGGACACGATCCGATGCGCGCCACGCTGACAGCAAATAGGTGCCGGATAGGTCGCGGCCAGGTTTGCGGCGCGACAACCACCGCCCCAATGTGCGATGCATCATATCGGCTATCGGTACCGGCTTGATCCGTCCTTACCGCAATTCCGCGAATGAAACCCAGGGAATACCCCGTAGTGCACTCCTCGCTATCGGACTATCCTGTAGATGCCCGATCAGTCCAATGATGTTTCGTTGGTAGGCGAAAGGAGTCCCTCTATGTGGTACCCCGCGCGTCACCCGTCTTCCCTGGGGCGGCCAGCCCCGCTCTCCCAGGCCGGTCACCCAAGCGGCCTCCTTGCCCCCTCGCTGCGCGTCGTCCCGCGCCGCCGTCTGCTCCGCTCGGCTGCCGCTGCCTCCGCTCTCGCCCTCGGCGCGCGCCTCCGATCCCCGATGATCGACGCCCTCGCCGCGAGCAACGACGAGGCCCTGCCGATCCCTGGTGGCAACGACTTCCTCGACGATGGGCACTTCGTCCATGTCTTCCCGCCCGCCTTCGGCCTGGAGCCGTCCACCGTCAACCATTTCAACGGCTTCGTCGCCGCTGCTGAGATCCAGGGCACCGGCACCGGCACGGACACGACGACCGGTAAGATGACGCGCTACTACTACGACGCCGATATGCGTTTCATGGACGGGCAGTACATCGGTGCGGATGGTCGCGTCCGCCATGGCACGTTCGGCTTCGTCTGACTGGACCTGTTCACCGGCCCGGTGGGCCAGGATGGCAGCGACCAGATCCACGACTTCGAGCCGGGCATTATGCCGAACGGCCTCTTCTGGACGGTTCCGATCACGCCGGACGCGATCGAGATGAACCTCGGCACCGGCACCGCACGCTTCCGGATGGCGAACATGGCGATCCCCGACTTCCACGACTTCCCCAACTCGATCGGCGCAGCGAAGGAGCCGATCCCGACGACGCAGGCGAGCGCGACGTTCGACGTGCGCTGGCAGGCGTCGAAGCGGGTGATCCCGCTGCGCGACGCGGTGAACGGCTACGGGGGCGACTTTATGGACAGTACGGCGACGATGTCCTGGTCGGTGGAGCAACCGGCGCAGCACTTTCGGTTCGTCACCGACGGAGCGGAGACCACGACGGTGGGCGGGGTGATCGGACGCGAGCGCAACGGGGTGTACTTCCATCTCGTGGGGCCGCTGCTCAGCTAGGCGGGCATCGCGGTGCGCCCGTGCCTCGGCCAGTCGCGGGGAGTGCGACCAAGGTGCGCGGTCAGCGTGCGCGCCGCACCACAGCCTCCGCTAATACCTGCGTCGGGTCGATGACGGGCACGGGCGCGTCGGCGCTCGTGAAGACGAGCGGGAGTTCGGTGCAGCCGGTAATGAGCGCCTCGGCACCGTGGTCGATGAGATACGTCGCCGCGTTCCCAACCAGCTGCGTGACCTCCACACCGGTCTCGCCGCGCTTGACGCGCCGAATCGCGCCCATCACGGCAGCCTCCTGGAGATCATCGGGGGGAATGATCACCTCGATGTGATGCGTGGCAAAGACTTCCTGATAGAGCCCGGCAGCCACCGTGCCGGTCGTAGCGAGCAAGCCGACGCGCTCCACCTCTGGATGCATTATCTCGATTACGGTCGCGGTCTCTTCCATCATATGCAGGAGCGGTATCGCCACCTGGTCTGTGACCGCAGCAAAGAAAGCGTGCGCAGTGTTGCAGGGCACGGCAATCAACCCCGCACCCATCGCTTCCAACTGCTGGGCACCCCGGACGAGCCACGGGGTTGGGTCCTCACCGCCATGCAGGAGGGCGTCGGTACGATCCGGCACGGTCGGATCAGCCCAGATGACGACATGCAGGTGCTCCTGATCGCGCGTCGCGGGTGTCGCCGCAATGATCTTTTGATAGAGGTCCGCCGTGGCTGCCGGTCCCATCCCACCGAGGATGCCGACGATCTGACGCTGCATGTCTCCGCCCCTTCCTGTTCGTCTTCGGCAGTATCGCCGCCTTCATCATGGTATGCTTATGGAGAAGGAAAGAGAAATGATCGCCCGATGACTGACACCGTTGTGCCGACAACCGAGACTGCCGCAACCGCTGGTGATGCACTGAATCGCTACCTCTACGGGTCTGATCCGACCGAGCGTATCGTCGCAATCGAGCGGAGTGGGCCGGATCGCGTGCGCGTCTACCGCCGCGTCGCGGGGAGCATTGTCGAGGAGCGCGCCACCTTCCGTCCGTGGCTCCTGATGACGGAGGAACCCGCGTGGACGGATATCGCGAATGATCTCCGCACATCACATCTCGGTGGCGAGGCTGAGTATTGCTGGTTCGTGGAATGCCGCAACTGGAATGTCTTTCAGGATGTCCGCAGCCGCCTGCGCGATGTGGGCGGTGAACCGCTCCTCTTCAACTCGCCGATCCAGCAGTATCTGATCAGTTCGGGCCGTACGCTCTTCAAAGGAATGGTCTACGACGATCTCCTGCGCATGCAACTGGATATCGAAGCGACCTCCCTCGACCCCGCCGCACCGAATGCGCGCGTCTTCCTCGTCAGCATCCGTACCAGTCTCGGTGAGGAACGATTATTCGGCGCGTCCGGCGAAGATGAAGCGACGATTTTGAGCGATCTGACTGCCTACATTCGCGAGGTTGACCCCGATACCATCGAGGGTCACAACATCTTCAACTACGATCTTCCTTACCTACTTGCGCGCGCGACCGCCTGTGGGGTGCCGCTCACCTGGGGGCGCGATGGATCGGCCCTGCGGCCCGGCACGAGCAACCGGACGCAATTCAAAGTCGGCGCGCGGTCGATCCCCTACCAGCAACACTTCATCTATGGCCGCCACATCATTGACACCTACCAGCAAATCCAGCGCTACGATGTCGCGGGCAATCTCTCCAGTTACGGCCTCAAGAATGTCATCGCGGCGCTCGGCTACACCCGCGACGAGCGCGAGTTCATCCCCGGCGAGGAGATTGGGCGTGTCTGGGAAGAGGACCGCACGCGCGTCATCCGCTATGCCCTCGATGACGTCCGCGATGTCGCCATCCTCAGCGATCTCTGCGTGCCCACCGAGTTTTACCAGTCGCAAATCATCCCCGATGCCTTCCAGGACATCGCGACGGGCGGCCCCGGCGAGAAGATCAACGACCTGATGGTCCGCATCTATCTCGGCGAGCGGCGCTGCATCCCCCGGCCCGAATCGTCGCGCGACTATCCCGGCGGCTACGCGGACGTCTTGCGTACGGGTGTCTTTAAGCCCGTCGTCAAGTGCGATGTCGCCAGCATGTACCCGAGCATCATGCTCACCTGGCGGATTGGCTCGCAGCGTGACCCGCTCGGTGTGATGTTACCGCTCCTCAAGACCTTGACCGAGCGCCGGTTAGAGGCGAAAGCGGAAGCGCGCCGCACGACCGGACGCGAGCGCGGCTACTGGCAGGGCATCCAGGGCAGCTTCAAGGTGCTTATCAACTCCTTCTACGGCAACCTGGGCTATTCGCGCGCCTTCTTCAATGATTTCGACGCGGCAGCCGATGTCACGATCCGGGGCCAGGAGATCATTAAGAGCGTCGTGCGCGAACTGGAAAGCCACGGCGCGACACCGATCGAAGTCGATACCGATGGCGTCTACTTCGTACCACCACCATCCGTCGCACCAGACGAAGCCACTGAAGAGCGATTTCTTGAGAAAATCGCGGCGGCGCTGCCGAAGGGGATCGAACTCGCATATGACGGTTCGTATGCCGGCATGGTCTCGCTGAAACTGAAGAACTATGCGCTCGTCGATCGCGAGGGTCATACCATCCTCAAGGGCAGCAGTCTGCGCAGCCGTCGCGAGGAGCCCATCCTGCGTGCCTTCTTGCAGGAAGCGATCACGCTGCTCGTTGAGGGATCGCTGGACGCCGTGCGAGACCTCTACCTCGATTTCGCGGCGCGCATTCAACGGAAAGAGTACGATCCGCGGGCAATCTGCCGTTGGGAAACGGTGACTGAAAAGACCTTTTCCAGCGACAGCAACCGCCGCTTCGCGGAAGCGGCGCGAGGCATTGCGATAGGTGAACGACTGGAAGTCTATCAGCGGATCGACGGGACGCTCGGTCGGCTCGAATCCTACGCCCGCGACGAGGATGTGACGCATCTTCTCCGTCGCCTGCGCGATATGGCGGACCGCTTCACCGACCTCGCGGCAGACAAGAGCGATCACGACTATCACTTCCCGCTCCTCACCGCAGGCAGCGACATTCCGACCGTGCGCGCATCGAAGCCAGTGAAGCAACTCGGCTTATTCTAGAAACTTCAGACACAAACAAACGCGCTCCCACGAATGAGAGCGCGTTTATGATAATGCATGGTAGCGGGGGTGGGATTCGAACCCACGACCTTTGGGTTATGAGCCCAACGAGCTGCCGCTGCTCCACCCCGCGACGGAGAGAGTACGCAGTACTCGTTACTCAAGTACTGCGTGTGAGGAGAAGAGAGAGGATTGACCCTGCGACAGGGGGGTGCCGCGCGCAAGGGCCGCGCTTCCCAGGGCGTTGCCACCCCAGTACTCTGCCAGCGCTGGCGGAGGGCACGACCGGGTTCGGGATGGGTCCGGGTGGAGCACCGCCGCGTTCGCTCACGCCCGGCACCCCCCTGACCAGGGTCTTTGCAGGAAGGGTGGGTTGATCCACCAAACGGATCAACCCATCGCTTGAGAAGCAACATCGAAAACACCACTGCGAGGGCGACGTGGGCCACCCCGTGTGCCCGCACAAGGAACCGCCCGCGCCCATGCGCACCGCTCCGCTCCGACGGTTGCCCGCCTTCCACGCGCGGCCGCTCAACCCGGTGGTCTGCCGGGGGGCTTGCTCCCGCTAGGGGAAGCGAAGAATCATCTCCTGGTGGGGTTCCCACTTAGATGCGCTCAGCGGTTCTCCCATCCCGACGTAGCTACCCGGCGGTGCTGCTTTGGCAACAACCGGCACACCAGCGGTCGGTCCAGCCCGGTCCTCTCGTACTAGGGCCAGCGCCAGTCATTCTTCGTACGCCTGCGGCGGATAGAGACCGAACTGTCTCACGACGTTCTGAACCCAGCTCGCGTACCGCTTTAATGGGCGAACAGCCCAACCCTTGGGACCTTCTCCAGCCCCAGGATGCGACGAGCCGACATCGAGGTGCCAAACCTTGCCGTCGATGTGAACTCTTGGGCAAGATCAGCCTGTTATCCCCGAGGTAGCTTTTATCCGGTAAGCCACGGCCTTTCCACTCAGTGCCGTGGGATCACTTGGCCCGACTTTCGTCCCTGCTCGGCCTGTTTGCCTCGCAGTCAAGCCCCCTTCGTGCCCATACACGCTCCGGCCGGTTACCATTCGGCCTGAGGGGACCATTGGGCGCCTCCGTTACCGTTTGGGAGGCGACCGCCCCAGTCAAACTCCCCACCAGCCCCTGTCCCCCCGCCGGCTGACGGCCGGGGGTGAGGGCGACAACGCCGCAAGAGTGGTATTTCACCGGCGGCTCCCCCGCACCTGGCGGCGCGGGTTCCCTGCCTCCCACCTATCCTACACATGCGGCGCTCTCGCCCCAGGACAAGCTAGAGTAAAGCTCTACGGGGTCTTTTTGTCCTGCCGCAGGTACCCTGCATCTTCACAGGGCCTTCAATTTCGCCGGGTCCCTCGTTGAGACAGCGCCCAGATCGTGATGCCTTTCGTGCGGGTCGGAACTTACCCGACAAGGAATTTCGCTACCTTAGGACCGTTATAGTTACGGCCGCCGTTCACCGGGGCTTCAGTTCGGGGCTCAGCACCCCTCCCGTTAACCTTCCGGCACTGGGCAGGCATCAGCCCGTATACGTCGGCTCTTCGCCTTCGCACAGACCTGTGTTTTTGGTAAACAGTCGCCTGGGCCTGGTCACTGCGGCCAGACTTTCGCCTGGCACCCCTTCTCCCGAAGTTACGGGGTTAGATTGCCGAGTTCCTTAACGAGGGTTCTCCCGTCCACCTTGGTATGCTCTACCAGCCCACCTGTGTCGGTTTGCGGTACGGGCGCCGCGCGACTCGCTAGAGGCTTTTCTGGGCACCACGGGTCTCTCCCACTCGGGCGTCTCGTGAGACCCCCTCGCACTCCTGCCTCGGATTCCGCCAGGGGATTTGCCGCCTGGCCTCCTGCGCAGTTGGACGGCTCGCGCCGCCGGGATAACCTCAGTGCGTCCCCCCATCGCTCAAACGTCACGTCGGCGGTGCAGGAATATTAACCTGCTGTCCATCGCCTACGCCCTGCGGCCTCGGCTTAGGCCCGACTCACCCAGAGTGGATCAGCCTTGCTCTGGAACCCTTAGGCATTCGGTGTGCAGGATTCCCACCTGCATCGCGCTACTCATACCGGCATTCTCCCTTGCCACCGCTCCAACACTGGCTCGCGCCGCGCCTTCACTGCTGATGGCAATGCTCCCCTACCGCGCGCGACAGTACAAGTACTGCGCGCACCCGTGGCGTCGGTACCGTGCTTGAGCCCCCTTGGATTGTCCGCGCCGCGACACTTTCGACCAGTGAGCTATTACGCACTCTTTCAAGGATGGCTGCTTCTAAGCCAACCTCCTGGTTGTCACCGCGTCGCGACAACGTTTCCCACTTAGCACGGATTTAGGGACCTTAGCCGACGGTCTGGGCTGTTTCCCTCTCGACGACGAATCTTAGCACCCGCCGTCTCACTGCGCAGTGACGTTCACCGGCATTCACGGTTTGGTTTGGGTTGGTAAGCGGTAAGCCCCCGCACCAATCCAGCGCCCTACCTCCGGTGAAACCAATGCGGCGCGCTGCACCTAAATGCATTTCGGGGAGAACCAGCTATCTCCAGGTTCGTTTGGCATTTCACCCCTATCCACAGGTCCTCCGAGCCTTTTGCAATAGACACCGGTTCGGCCCTCCACGCGGTCTTACCCGCGCTTCAGCCTGCCCATGGATAGCTCACCTGGTTTCGGGTCGATTCCCCGCGACTATGGCGCCCTATTCAGACTCGCTTTCGCTGCGGCTCCGGGTACTGCTCCCTTAGCCTCGCCACCAAGAATCACTCGCCGGTCCGTTCTACAAAAAGTACGCCGTCACGGCTTGCGTCGCTCCGACTGGTTGTGGGCGTTCGGTTTCAGGATCTCTTTCACCCCCCGCTTCCGGGGTGCTTTTCACCTTTCCCTCACGGTACTGTTCACTATCGGTTCGTTCGTGTAACTAGCCTTGGAGAGTGGTCTCCCCAGCTTCCAGCGGGATGTCGCGTGTCCCGCCGTACTCACGGATCCTTCCACAGTCTCCCGGCTTTCGCCTACGGGGCTCTCACCCGCTGCGGCAGCCCGTTCCAGTAGCCTTCGGCTAACCGGGAGATTTCTTACTGCGTGCGAGCGCATGCCGTCGCTCCACTCAAGTAACCGTACAACCCCGCCAACGCAACGCCGGCACGCTTGGCACGTTGACGGTTTAGGCTTGCACCGTTTCGCTCGCCGCTACTCCGGCCCCTTTTTACTTCCTCCGGGTACGTGAGATGTTTCAGTTCCCCGGCTTACCTCCACACCGTCTATGTGTTCAACGGTGGGTCACCACGGCTCACCACCCTCGTGGGGTTTCCCCATTCGGAGATCCTCGGCTCCCAGCCTGCGCGCGGCTCCCCGAGGCATTTCGCTGCTACGCCACGTCCTTCTTCGGCACGAACGACCTAGGCATCCACCCGACGCCCTTCGTCACGGTTTCCTCGCTCGGCACGGGGTCACCCCCGTCGCCCTCGCACCGTGCTCCGTCTTCCTTCTCGGCTCCCTCAGACGCACAACCACGCCCAAAAAAGCCCTTCCTGCTCTCTCTTCCTCCTCAGTTGTTAACGTGCCTGCACAACCGTCCCCGGCTGCTGCGTAGCAGAGGCCACGCAGCAAACGGCAACCGGACTATCGAAAGAGGAACAGAGAGAGAGGGGAAATGGTGGAGATGAGGAGACTCGAACTCCTGACCCCCTCCGTGCAAAGGAGGTGCTCTCCCAACTGAGCTACATCCCCCAGAAGAAACTGGTGGGCGTTTCTGGATTCGAACCAGAGACCTCACCCTTATCAGGGGTGTGCTCTAACCAACTGAGCTAAACGCCCACACTGGTTCACGCTCTTTCGACCGCGCCGCATTAAGGTGCTGCGCCCATATCAGAGCAGAGGGGAAGGGGAGAGGGCATGGTATGGGTAGGCGCACGACTCCGATCGAGAACGGCGAATCACTCACATCCTGCCCGGGACGACCCTCCTTGGCGTCCTCACCGCTTTGCCTGCGCATACAGCAGCAGACCGATGCCCGATCCAGCCTCTTCTCCATCCTCATCATCCTGCGCTTGACCTAGGATTGCTCACCTGTTACCAGGTGCGTCGCTCCC
>CAVXPY010000018.1:0-50651 GCA_963763655.1 uncultured Chloroflexia bacterium | reverse complement strand
GCGAGGCGTCCACGCCGGTGACGTGGCAGCCATACGTGCATAGCCGGTGGGCGAAGCCGCCCGCCCCGCAGCCATGGTCGAGGACGCGCTTCCCATGCACCGTGGAAATATGGGTCTCGATGAAGCGGAAGAAGACGGGCCAGGCGATGAGGATGTTGTCCGCCGCGCCGGCGGGGATCGCGTCCTCGTCCTTGCTCGTGTCGAAGTAGTCGCTCAGGCGGTCCCATGGGTTGTCGGGCATTCGTGTGCGCTCGTCAGCTGGCATACCAGCACCTCCTTGGCTCGCGATCATCCCCGCGACGGTACACGATAGACGCTCTGCGACGGGGGCGGTGCGGTGCGATTCCACCACGTCTCGACCGCCGACGCGTCTATCCGCGACAGGTTCGGCGTTGCTCAGATCAGCCATATATGCGATATCTCCCCGCTTCTCTCGATATCGTGTGCCAGAATTTAACGGGTGTCAAAGCTACATTCGGTCGTCGTTCGCGGGGCTGGCCGGTTACCTTGCCGCGCGGCTGCTTGGGTAGATCGTCGTCCAGTGGCACCCTTCCTCGGCTCAGCCGGTCGGTCCAGCGGCGGCATCCGGCGGGGTCGCGACGATGCGCGTCGCCTTCGACGTCCCCGTGCCCGTCGTCGTCACGTTGTCGTCGGGATCCGTCAGTGTGGTGGTGTATGGGCTCGTATAGGTTTGTCTGCCCGCCACCACCGTCACCCGCGCGTTCAGCCGCGTGCTGCCGATACCGGCGGCCGATCGGGCGGCCCGGTCAGGCCGCGCCGGTGGTGCGCACCACCCGGGTCGCCCGGGAGAAGCCGCGCGCTCGTGTGTCGCCCCCGATGGCGACCGGCAGGCCGGCGACCGTGCGCACCATCATCCCGTCCCGCTTCCGCGCCGTGCCGAGCAGCCGTGCCACCGGTTGCTCGGTGCTCATCCGCCCGCGGCCGATTTCCCGCGCCAACCCGACACCCGTCGTGATCCCCATCGCATCGCTGAGAACTGTCGCTATCGCTCCGCCCATGTTGTCGAACATTGCTCTGCTCCTTTCGCCATTCCTTCGCCACGATCACTTCCCGTTCGTCGCTATGCCGTGCGCGGCCGCTCGATCGCCGGGGTGAGCCGGGCGGCGAGGGTGAGGAGCGCCCGCGCGACCGCCTTGCGAACCTGCCTGCGACGCTGTGGCCGCTCGAACTGCCAGTCGTTGTCATTCACCCAGGCCATCTGCCGCCGGTGATCGTTGTACTGCACCTGGAAATCTATCGCATTGTGCATGGGGTTCTTCCTTTCGCTGATACCTACATCGCTGCACATCGTGGGAGCGAAACCGCTCAGAAATTCACGGACCGGGTCGTCGTCTGCTGATCCTGCGGCGGGTCATGGAGAACCTCCCTATCTATTGCTGTTCCCGGTCCATGTCCCTCATGTACCGTAGGTTCAGCATAGGGAGCGGGAGACGCGGCGACATCTACCAAATGTGGTAATCGCGGGCCGCGGGCACGGTCGGGCCGACTAGTCCTTTTGTATTAGTGGAGAGGCAATCAGATGAGGCCGTGCGCGCGGGCGAACGCCGCAGCGGCGGTGCGGTTCTCCGTGTCCGTCTTCGTCATGATGTTCCGTACGTGGACGCGCACCGTGTTCGCCGAGAGGAAGAGGGCGTCGGCGATCTCGCGGTTCGTCCTGCCAACCGCGAGCAGCCGCAACACCTCCACCTCGCGCGCCGAGAGTCCCGCGGGGAAGGCGGGCGTTTGCTGCCCTCGCGCATCAAGACGGTCGGCGAGGGCATCGGCACGCGCGAGGGCGGGCTGTGCGCCCAGTTGTGCACATGTGGTGCGCGCCCCATCCAGCGGGACGCGCGCTTCCTCGACGTTCCCTCGTGCGGCGTGGAGACCAGCGATGGCGAGCAGTGTCAATGCCCGCTCGTAGGGAGCGGCGCAGGCATCGGCCAGCGCGAGGGATTCGGTCAGATGGCGAGCCGCATCGTCGAATCGGCCAGTCGCGGTACCAATTTCCCCCAGCAGGCGGTGGGCGGCGAGCAGGGCGAGGGGCTGGCGCGGCTCGGTGGCGTGGGCGAGGGCGCGTTCGGCATGTTCGTGGGCCTGCTCCCTATCGCCCACCTGCCGGTAGTATTCCGCCCAGAGCGCGTGGCCCTCGGACTGGCCGAGTATCGCGCCGCTCCACGCCAGCCAGCGGTCATATGCCTCCAGCCAGGCGCGGGCGGCGGGGAGGTCGCCGTCGTCGAGGGCGAGGGCCGGGGCCAGTTGCTGCATCGGCAACGCGATGTGGATCGCCTGATTCCCCGGCTCGTAGTCCGCTCCATGGGGGAGCGTGCGTCGCACCATCTGCCAGCCCAACTCCCGGTCACCCTGGCCGCGCGCGATTGCGCCGAGGGACGCGCCCAATTGCCGCAGGAACACACTCGTCAGGCCGCTTTCGAGCAGCGCTTGTGCCGCCCGGCGTGTCTCCGCCCAATTCCCTCCCACCACCGCGCTGTCGCTGTCGAGCAGCCGCGCCATCAGCGCAATCGCCTCCGGCGTGGCCGCACCGCCGCTCGCCATGCGCGCCAGGTCGTCGGCCATCTCGGCGATTGCCGCGCGGAACGGCGCGCGCTGTTCCGGATAGTACGGGAGGAGGATGAAGCGCACGAGGACGCGAGAGGTCATGACCGCCATGTTGTGGTTGCCCATGCGGCGGTACTCATCGCGTGCCCGCTGCGCGAATTCGCGGGCGCGGTCGGGGAGGCCCAGCCCCGCATAGGTCATCGCCATCCCGAAGTTCGCATCCCCGGCGGGCAGCGCGTCCCTCCCTCCGGCATCCGCCGCCCGGGCGTCGAGCATCGCCTCACCGTACGCGCGCGCTTCGATCAGGTTCCCGATCATCGCGAGCCAGTCCGCATAGGTCGATTCGCCGTCCGTTTCGAGGGCGATGCGGATGCTCGCGGGGAGCGCATCGGCGGCGAGCGCATCGTCCGGGAGCGCCTTGATCGCCGCCACCCCCGCTTTCAGATCGGGGAGCCCCGCCCGCCCCCGCCCCGCCAGGCAGCGCACCAGCCCTCGCGACGCGCGCCAGTATGCCGCGAGGGCCGGGTCTCGCGCCGCGAGCACCAACGGTTCCGCCGATTCGAGGTAGTCCAGCCCGCGCAGCAGGTCGCTCTGGCGATACAGGACACCGAGCCGGACGAGCAACCATCCGCGCAGCGTGTCGTCGCCGTGGTCGCCGAGCAGGGCCAGGGCGCGCTCATGCCTATCTGCGGCGGTCAGGTAGCTGTAGAGCCGGTCCGCCCGGTCCCCCGCAGCGACCAGCCACGCCACTGCGCGCGCGTCTCCGGCTTGCTGGAAGTGATACGCCACCGCGTCCGGGTCGGGGTTGGGAAGGATAACCAGCGCCTCGCCCACCTGACGATGCATCCGCCGCCGCCGCGAGGGCGACGTGTCCTCATAGAGCGTCTCGCGGATCAAGGCATGGACGAAGTGGGCGTGCGCACCGTCCGGCGTCTCTTCGATCAGATGCGCTGCGGTGCCCTCCTCGACGACCGCCGACAGCGCCTCCTCGTCCGCCCCGGCCACGGTCGCCCAGATGTGCAGCGGCACTTCCTGCCCGATTACCGCCGCCACCGCCAGCAGTCGTTGCGTCTCCTCGGCGAGCCGCGTCAGTCGCCCGTCGATCACCTGCCTGAGCGGCATCGGCACCTGCACCCGGGCGAGATCGCCGAGTGCCCAGCGGTCATCGTCGGGCCGGAGGGTGCCGCCCTCCTCGAGCGCGCGGAGCAGTTGGGTGATGAAGAAGGCATTGCCCTCCGCCCGCTCCTGGAGATGGGCGACGAGCCGCTCCCGGTCGGCCTCCGGTAGATCGTAGCGGGCGACGAGCGCCCGCACCGCGTCGGCGGTGAGGCGGCGCAGATCGAGGCGCGTCGCGTGCGCTTCCCGTTCGAACACGGGCAGGAGTTGGTAGAGGGGATGGCGGCGGGTAACCTCGTCGCTGCGGTAGGTGATTATCAGCAGGAGGGCGGACGAATCGGCATGACGGGCGATGAAACGCAGGAGGCCGAGCGAGGCGGGGTCCGCCCAATGCAGATCATCGAGCAGCACGACGAGCGGCTGCCGGGTCGCGGCGGCGGTGAGGAAGTCCTGCACATGCTGGAAGAGCGCCGCCTCGCTCGCCACCGCGCCGATCGTGCCCCGCTCGCCGAACGCATCCGGGAGTGGGGCAAACCGTCCGCCGGGCGGTAGCGGGCGAAGAGTTCAAGCCACGGTCCGTACGGTGGCGTCTCGGTGAGATCGTAACAACGACCGGTGAGCATCAACGCGCCCGTTCTGCAGCCGCGCGACAGAGCGTCTCGGCGAGCGCGGTCTTGCCGATGCCCGCCTCGCCGCCGATGAGCACGAGGCTACCGTGGCCATCGAGAGCTGAGTCGAGATGCTCGCGGAGGAGACCGAGTTCTCGGTCACGTCCGACAAGGAGCGATGGAGGCGATGGGAGAATGGTCACAGGACACCCCGGTCCAATCGGTAACGAGAGACGGTGATGGGATTATAGCGTGAAGGGACCGGGGTACGAATCGAGCGTCCTATTTGACTGACTTCGACCATTGTCGGAACCACGCTTCAAAAGTTGGTTTCTTCGTCTAACTCCCCTGAGACGAAGAAACCCCGCCCGCACGCTCATTTCCTTTTCGCTAATCTTCTCCTTATTGGCGGATTCGACGAAGATGGCTCATGAACTCATATCGTGTCGATTCTGCCTGTCGCTTGCGCGCTGCCTGCGCGCTCAATGCACGCCGAGGCGTTCGGCGAGGTGCAGGTTCTCGCGGTAATCGACGGGCACCTCGATGAGGGAGGGCTGGTCGAGTTCGAGGGCGCGCTTGAGGATGGGCAGGAGGTCGGCGGCGGCATCGACGCGATAGGCGGGTAGGCCGAAGGAGTGCGCGAACTGCACGAAGTCCGGGTTGCCGAACTCGATGCCGAAGGAGCGCCCGAAGCGGCGCGTCTGATTCAGTTCGATCACGCCGTATCGCCCATCCTTCCAGACGACGGTGGGGAAGGCGGTCTTCATGCGCCGTGCCGTCTCCAGTTCCTGGGCATTCATCAGGAAGCCGCCATCGCCATTGACCGCGATCACTTTGCGCTCGGGGAAGACGAGCTTGGCGGCGATCGCACCAGGGAGGGCAATACCCATCGCGGCGAAGCCGTTCGCGATGATGCAGGTGTTCGGCTGGGCGGTCGGGTAGAGGCGGGCGAGCCAGAGCTTGTGTGCGCCGACGTCTGAGATGAGAATGTCGTCGTCTCCGAGGGCGTCGCGCAGGGCGGCAACGACGCGCTGGGGCTTCATCGGCATGGTGTCGTCGTCCGCGAAGCGGCGCAACTCCTCCTCCTCATCCGAACCGATGCGTGGCGCGGGCCAATCGCCCTGCCTGCCGGTCATCGCGGTACGGAGTGCGTCGAGGCTATCGGCAATTTCGCCGACGACTTCGATGGCGGGAAGATAATGCAGGTCGATCTCGGCGGGGGTGCTGTCGATGTGGATGATCGTCTTCGTGCGTGCGGGGTTCCAGAGTTCCGGCGACCACTCGACGAGATCATAGCCCACGACGATCACGACATCCGCGTCTGTGAGGCCGAACTGGCTCGCCTCCAATGCACGCAGCCCCACGGCGGGCTCCGCGAGCGGGTCGCGATAGTCGATCACGCCCTTCGCCATGAAGGTCGTTGTTACGCCGATGCCGAGGGATTGCGCGAAGGCGCGGAGGGCACCGCTCGCGTGGCGACGAATGACACCATTGCCCGCGAGGATGACCGGGCGCGTCGCGCTGGAGAGGATTTCGGCGGCGCGGACGAGGCTTTTGGGGTCCGCCCAGGGGTAGGTGGTGCGGCGGACGGGCATCGGCGCGGCGTCGATACTGACCGATTCCGCGGCGATGTCCTCCGGCAGTTCGATGTGGGTCGCGCCCGGTTTTTCGAGCCGCGCCAGCCGGAATGCCTTACGGACGATCTCTGGCGTGTTCTCCGGCTGCTCGACGCGCGCATTCCACTTCGTCACGGGGCGGAACATCTCGACCACGTCGATGTACTGATGCGATTCTTTGTGCATGCGGTCCAGCCCCGCCTGCCCGGTGATGGCGACGAGAGGCGCCCGGTCCAGCTGGGCGTCCGCGACGCCGGTGAGGAGATTCGTCGCACCGGGGCCGAGCGTCGCGAGGCAGACACCGGGATAGGTGCTGAGGCGGCCGTAGAGATCGGCCATGAAGGCCGCGCCGCCCTCGTGCCGCGTCGTGACGAAGCGGATCACCTCGTTGTCCGCGAGGGCTTCCATGAGATTGAGATTCTCTTCGCCGGGTACACCGAAAATGTACCGAACGCCCTCATTTTCAAGACACTCGACGAGGAGATCGGCCGTCGTGCGAGGTGTGGTCGCCATGTGTTGCTCCCTTTGTAGCGCGATTGTACTGTTACCGTAACGGCATGTGCCGGGAAAGGCAAGTGGACACAACAGGTAAAGGGGTGCAATACCAATGCCGACGATCACGGTGGACCTCAATAGCGATACCGTCACCAAGCCGTCGCGCCCGATGCGAGCCTTCATGTGCGATGCGGAGGTCGGCGACGAGCAGAAGGGTGAGGACCCGACGGTCAACCGTTTGCAGGCGATGGTCGCCACGCTCCTGGGCAAGGAAGCCGCGCTTTTCCTCCCATCGGGGACGATGTGCAACGAAATCGCACTAAAGGTCCATACCCGCCCCGGTGATGAAGTGCTGATCGACCGCACGGCGCACCCGATTCACTTCGAGGCGGGCGCACCCGGTATCCTCTCCGGTGTCTTGATGACGGGTCTCGATGGTACGCGTGGCATCTACACGCCGGAGCAGGTCGCGGTGGCGATTCATGTGCCGAGCCGGTATGCTCCACCAACGCGCCTCGTCTGGGTGGAGAACACCAGTAATCTCGGCGGCGGCAGCATCTGGCCGCTCGCGCAGGTCGAGGCGGTTTGTGCAGTGGCGCGCACGGCGGGCCTCGTCACCCATCTGGACGGCGCGCGTCTGATGAACGCGGTGGTCGCGTCGGGTGTTTCTGCCGCCGCCTATGCGGCCCCCTTCGATTCGGTCTGGATCGACTTTACGAAAGGGCTGGGTGCGCCGGTCGGTGCGGCACTGGCGGGGTCGCGCGCCTTCATCGACGCGGCGTGGCGCTACAAACAAGCCTTCGGTGGCGCGCTCCGGCAGGCCGGGATCGTCGCGGCGGGGGGCATTTACGCACTCGAACATCACGTCGAGCGGTTAGCGGAGGATCACGCACACGCCCGTATCCTCGCGAACGGGCTGGCGGAACTCCCCGGCATCGTCATCGATCCCGAGACGGTCGAGACGAATCTCGTCTACTTCGATGTCGCCGCCCTCGGCATGACCGCCGCCGCGTGGTGCGATGCGGTGCTCGCCCATGGCGTGCGGATGAGCGTGATGGGGCATACCCGTGTCCGTGCCGTCACGCATCTCGATGTGGACCGCGCCGGCATTGACCGGGCCCTTGCCGTTTCTCGCGCGGTCGTGATGGCTGCACAATAAGCGATCGATGAATATTCAGCACTCGACAGCATAGTGGTGAGTAGTGGAGGCAAGCGTCCCGCTTGTGTGACGCGCAAGCGGGACGCTTGCCTCCACGCTCCTTGTACACATCGCTTGCACATGCATCGCTCATCCACGCATCATCTCGCGTGCCTACCGTCTCGATAGGATGTACGGACGTGCCGATTTGCCGCGAAACATGATAGGATGTCGCGGACAATTCGGGGACGAATGATGGGGAGAATGACGCGCGCGGACCGCGCAGCGTGCGCTGTGGCGTGTTACGTACGTCTATACAAGGGGGAAACCGATGACCGCGAGCCAGCAAGAGAAACAGAGTCTTTCCCGCCGTCGATTCCTTGGCGTCAGCACGGGCGCGGCAGTGGCCGCCCTGCTCGCCGCGTGCGGTGGCAGCAGCGCGACCGACACGCCGAAACCGGCCGTAACCACCGCGCCAGCCGCAGCGGCCACAACGGCACCCGCAGCGGCAGCGACCACGGCCCCCGCCGCGACCACTGCCCCAGTGCAGCAGCAACGACCGCGCCATCCGGTTCTGCTGCCGCTCCGGCTGCCACCACCGCAGCCAGCAGTGCGACGAAAGCACCCGCAACGACGGGCGGCGCGACTGTCGAACTGAGTTTCTTCTACCCCATCGCCGTCGGAGGCCCGATCACGAAGATCATCGAGGGCTACGCGAACGACTTCAATGCCGCGAATCCCGGCATCAAGGTGACGCCGACCTTCGCCGGGGGCTATCCGGACACGCTGACGAAGATTCAGACGACGGTCGATGGCGGCGGCCCGCCGCCCGGATGTCGCCGTGCTCCTCTCGACCGATCTCTATGCCCTCAAGGATGCCGACTACATCGTGCCGCTCGATGAGTACATCGCACGGCGGGCGCGAACTACATTACCGACTTCTACGATGCCTTCATGCTCAACTCGAAAGACGGCGGCAAGGTCTACGGCATCCCATTTCAGCGCTCGACGCCCGTGCTCTACTACAACAAGGACCTCTTCAAGGAGGTCGGCCTGAACCCCGAGCAGGCACCGAAGACGTGGGCCGAGATGGTGGATGCCGCCAAGAAGCTGACCAAGCCGGATGGCTCCCGCTGGGGTGTCGAGATTCCGAGCGACGGCTTCCCCTACTGGGTCTTCCAGGGCATGGCGATCGGCAACGGCAAGAACTTCGTGGACGATACCGGTGCGAAGATCTTCTTTAATGATCCCGCGGTCGTGCAGGCGCTCGATGCGTGGGTCAGCCTCGGCACGAAGGACAAGGTCGAACCCGCGAGCATCGTCATCTGGAACACGACGCCGGACGACTTTCATCGGTGGCAAGGCGGGGATGATCTGGCACACGACCGGCTCGCTGACGAACATCCTCAAGAACGCGAAGTTCCCGGTCGGCGTCGGCTACTTGCCCGGCCTGAAGCAACCCGGCGCGCCCACCGGCGGCGGGAACTTCTATCTCTTCAAGAAGACGCCGAAGGAGAAGCAGCAAGCGGCGTGGAAGTTCATCCAGTTCCTCTCCTCGCCCGAGTACCAAGCGAAGTGGACGATTGACTCCGGATACGTCGCGCCGCGCAAGAGCGCGTGGGACACCCCGGCCCTGAAGGACTACACGAGCGAAGAACCCGCAGGCGCTCGTCGCGCGCGATCAGTTGCAGTACGCCGAGCCGGAACTCGCGACGCACAGCGGCCCGCAGATTCAGAAGGTCTTCGGTGACGAACTCCAGGCCGCCCTCACCGGCAAGAAGCAGCCCCAGGCCGCGATGGACGACGCCCAGAAGAACGCCGATAACATCCTCAAGCAGTTCCGGTAAGGAGGGGAGTAGGCAGTAGACAGTAGACAGTAGACGGAAGTCAGAGAAGTGCGGCGTCATGCACTTCTCGCATTCTCAACTGTCTACTGTCTACTGCCTACTGCCTACTGGACCATGAAACGCTCGTCGTCGCTGCTGCCGTGGCTGCTCATCTTCCCGACCGCGTTGGGGGTGGCGGCGTTCACGCTCTACCCGATGCTCGCGACCGCCTATCGCAGCCTCTTTAAGCAGAATCAGGCGGTGCGTGTGCCGCGCTGGGTCGGGCTCGGCAACTACAAAGAGCTCGCGACGGACGATACCTTCCATACGGTGCTCAGAAACACGGTTCTTTTCATCATCGGCACGGTGCCCGCGAGTATCATCCTCGCCCTCCTCTTCGCGCTCTTCCTCAACCGCAAGCTGCGGGGCATCGGTATCCTGCGAAGCGCCTTCTTCTACCCGACCGTCCTGCCGATGGTCAGTGCGGCGGCGATCTGGCTCTTCCTCTACACGCCGAACTTCGGCCTCATCAATCAGGGGTTGCGCGCGGTCGGTCTCGGTGCGCCGAACTGGCTGGGGGATACGCAGTTCGTCCTCCCCGCCCTGATGCTCATGGCGATCTGGAAACAGACCGGCTACTTCATGCTCTTCTACCTCGCCGGGTTGCAAAATCTGCCCGACGAAATCTTCGAGGCAGCGGAGTTGGACGGTGCCTCCCGCTTCCATCAAGTGTGGTACCTCACCGTGCCGCTCCTCGCGCCAACGACGCTCTTCGTCTCGACCATCGCGGCGGTTGGCGCGATTCAGATGGTCGATCAGGTCTATATCATGACGCAGGGCGGGCCAAGCAATGCCTCGAACCTCATGCTCTTCTACATCTATGAAACGGCGTTCCGCTTCCGCAATCTCGGCATCGCGAATGCCGCGACCGTCGTGCTCGTGCTACTTTTGCTCATCTTCACCGTCGCGAACTTCACAATCTGAGCGGAACGAAGGACTGGGGACTGAGGACTAAGGACTGAGCGGGCGCATCCTGCCCAAAGGGCACCCGTGCGCCCCTACCGCTCCCCTCTCCATCGCCGTATGGGATCTGATGCATATCGTGATCTCAGAGGCGATGGAGAGGGGCTGGGGGTGAGGTAAGCAATGCAGGCACCGGGAAACGATCCTCGATACGCTCGACTCAACGCACATGCCGCGCAGTCGCGGGCGGTTTCCGGCGCGCGTCGGCGGCGAACGATTGGTAGCACGATTGGCACGGTGCTCCTCGCGCTTCTCGGCGTCACCTGGGCGTTGCCCCTCTTGTGGAGCATCGCCGTGGCGGTGCGGCCGGCGAATGTCTCGGTCGCGCAGCGGTTCGCCGTGGTGGGGTGGTGGCCTGACTCTGCACAATTTCGTCGATGCCTGGGGGCGCGTGCCGTTCGGGCGGTATTATCTCAACACCTTCATCATCGTCTTCGGCATCCTCGCCGTGCAACTCGTGACGATCAGCCTCGCGGGTTCGCCTTCGCGCGGCTTAACTTTCCGGGGCGGGATGTGCTCTTTGTGCTCATCCTGATGCAGATTCTCGTGCCGACGAACGCGCTGATCGTGCCGAACTACGCGATGATCCGCAGGCTCCATCTCTTCGATACGAAACTGGCGATCATGCTCCCCTTCTTCGCCAGCGCCTTCGGCACCTTCTTCTTGCGGCAGACCTTCAAGCAGGTGCCGCGCGAGCTCGATGATGCCTCGGTGCTCGATGGCGCGAGTTGGTGGCAGACGCTCTGGTATGTCTATCTGCCGGGCGCGCGGCCCGCGCTCGTTGCCTTCTCCGTCGTCAGTGTCAGTTTCCATTGGAGCGACTTCCTCTGGCCCCTCATCGTCACGAACTCGGATGCGAGCCGCCCGGTCACCGTTGGCCTCAATACGCTCACGCAGATGGGCGAATCCGGCGCGCAGTGGGCGCTCGTCATGGCGGGCACGCTCCTCGTCATCTCCCCCCTCGTCGGCCTCTTCCTCATCTTCCAGCGCCAATTTATGAGCAGCTTTCTCCACAGCGGCATCCGCTGACGGAGTAGGCACTACGCAGTAGACAGTAGTCGGTAGTCAGAATGGGAACTCTCCCCTCTGACTACTGCCTACTGCCTACTATCCCCATCCAATCCAAATCCCCAAAGTCGGTGTATTGAGCGCAGGCAGGGCAGATGCGGCGACCGATCGCTGTCGGGCCCGATGCAGTGAAGCGAACGAGCTACGAGCCACAACGTGGTGGCTGGTTAGTCTCTGGCGCGTGCATCCTGCGGACGGCCCGAGAAAGGGGACAGGTTCATGGTGGTTCTGGATGGTATCGACACCGCAGCGCAGCGTGTGTCACTCTCGCGGCGGGCATTCATCGCGCGGGTCGGCGCGCTCGCGGTCTCGACCTCCGCTCTGGGGGCGCTCATCGCCTGTGGCGGGAGCAGCAACGCCGCTTCACAATCGACGGTGGCACCAACGATGGTCATGCCGACGATGGATCATATGCCTGCAACAGGTGTCACGACGACGCGAACGGCGGCGAGCGCGGTCGCGGTCGATCCGAAGAGTCCACAGGTCGGCATCGATAACTTCAACTTCGCGCCGAAATCGCTCTCCATCGCGGTCGGCACGACCGTGACATGGACGAACCGGGACGACGTGCCCCACACCGTCACGAGCCGGGAGAAGAAATTCGGCTCGCAGGCACTCGATACCGATGAGCACTTCACCTTCACCTTCACCGAACCCGGCACCTACGCCTACTTCTGCGCCATTCATCCGATCATGACCGCCGAGATCGTCGTCAAGTGAGAGCGAAAGGGACCCGAACATGACCGCAGATCGCAGCCACGACCACCGCCGCTTCGCGCGCGTCGCCGGTGGTGCCATTGGTGGGGAAGAAGGCGAGGGTGACGGTATCGACCGTCGCGGTTTCCTCAAATGCATGGCGTGGGTCGGTACGGGCGTCGTCTGGACGATGACCGGCGGCATCCTCACCGCCTGCACGTTCGGGGGGTCGTCGCATACGGGGGATTTCACCTTCGCGCAGATCAGCGACAGCCACATCGGCTTCAACAAGGAACCGAACGCCGATGTCGCCGCGACACTGGGTGAGGCGATCGCGAAGGTGAACGGGTTGCCGAAGCAGCCCGAATTCATCCTCCACACGGGCGATCTCAGCCATCTCTCGAAGCCGGAGGAGTTCGATACCGTCGATCAGGCGCTGAAGAGCGCCAAGACGGGTAAGGTCTTCTATACCCCCGGCGAGCACGATGTCTTCAGCGACAATGGCAAGATGTATCTCGACCGCTACGGCAAGGGGACGAAAGGGGGCGGCTGGCAGAGCTTCGACTTCAAGGGCGTGCATTTCGTCGGCCTCGTCAATGTCCTCAATCTCAAGGAAAACGGCCTCGGCACGCTCGGCGCGGAGCAGTTGGACTGGTTACAGAAGGATGTCGCCACCCTCGCCAGCAGCACGCCGATTGTCGTCTACGCGCATATCCCGCTCTGGACGATCTATCCGGACTGGGGCTGGGGCACCGATGACAGCGAGCAGGCGCTCGGCTACCTGCGGCGATTCGGCTCGGTGACGGTGCTGAACGGGCATATTCACCAGGTGCTGCAGAAGGTGGAGGGAACATCACCTTCCACACCGCGCGCGGCACCGCCTTCCCACAGCCCGCACCCGGCACCGCACCCGCGCCCGGCCCGCTGAAAGTACCGGCAGATCGACTGAAGAGCATGTTGGGCATCACGAGTGTCGATTACAAGGAGCACAAGAGTCCGCTGGCGATCGTCGATACGACACTCGGTTGATGAGATGCGCGGTTCGGGATTCATCCGCTATCGGAACTGCGCCAAATAGGAAAGGGAGACACACATGAGAGAACGCAACAATCCGATCATCGAGCGAGCGTTTGGGAGAAGCCTCTCGCGGCGGCACTTCCTCGCGGGGGCGGCTGCCAGTGCGGGGGCGGCGCTCCTCGCTGCCTGCGGTGGGAGCAAGGCGACGGATACGCCACCGCCCGCCGCGACGAAGGCACCGAGTGCGCCGGGTGCCGCACCAACGACTGCGCCCACTGCTCCGGGCACGGCGCCAACAGCGGCAGCGAGCGCGACGACCACCGGGGCAAGCGCACCGGCTGCAACCACGGCGAGCGCAGCATCAACGAGCGGCAGCGCGGCGGCGGGAACGGCACGTGCCACGGCACCTGTCGGGGCGACCACTGCGGCAGGAAGCGCCAGCGCGCCAACGACGGCGAAAGCGTCGGGGATGCCGAAGGCGTATATCGGGCTCTTCAAGGACAACACGGTTGCCGTCTTCGATACGATGACCAACAAGGTCCTCACGACGATCCCCATCCCGACCGGGCCGCATGGGCTCGTGATGACGCCGGACGGGAAGACGGTCTATGCCAGCAGCGATGGCGCGACCGTCGTCAGTGTCATCGACACCGCGACGGACAAGGTGACGGGCAGCATCGAGGTTGGGCAGGCCCCGCATGGCCTGGCGATCACGCCGGACGGCAAGACGGTGCTCGTCGCCGGTTTCGGCACGAATCAACTGATGCTCATCGACGCGACGACAAACAAAGTCACCGGGCAGGTCGCCGTCCCGCAGCCGCACAATATCGCGGTGACACCGGACGGCAAAACCGCCTACGTCGCAGCGCAGCAGCAGGGGGCGACCGCCCTCGCTATCGTCAGCATCGCGGAGAAGAAGCAGACCGGCTCCGTCGCTCTCGACAAGACGCCGCGCGCCCTCAATTTCGATATGGCGGGCAAGCAACTCTACTTCACGCTCGCCGGGGTGGACGCGGTGCAGGTGCTCGACCCGGCAACGAACAAGATCGTCGGGCAGATCGCTGTCGGCGCATCGCCGCACCACCCGCTCATCACGGCGACGGGTGAATACGGCCTCGTCGTCAGTCAGGGGCCGGGTGAACTCACGACCTGGGCACCGGAGGGCAACAAGATCACCGGCACCGTGGAAGTCGGCACGATGCCGCACTGGATTGCTGCCAGTAGCGACGGTGACACGGCATACGTGACGAACGAAGCCTCCAATGACCTCTCGGTCGTCGATGTCGAGGCGCAGAAGGTGATTGCGACCGTCCCCGTCGGCAACGCGCCACGGAAGATCGTCCTGCAACCGGGGATGATCATGCGGAGCGCGACCGCACCCGCGACGGGCGCGACGGTGGCTCCCGCTGCATCCGCCGCCGCACCCGCTCCGGCAACGGCGGGCGGGAACGCAGTCACCATCGCGAGCTTCGCCTTCGCACCGCAGACGATCACTGTCGCACCGGGTCAGACCGTCACCTGGACGAACAAGGACAGCGTCGCGCACACCACGACCGCCGACAAGGGCGAATGGGACTCCAAGAGCCTCGCGGTCGGTGCGACCTTTTCGCAGAAATTCGCGACGGCAGGCACCTTCACCTACCACTGCGCGATCCACCCGTTTATGACTGGCATGGTGGTGGTGAAGTGAAGAACCTCACGTACGGAGCCCCCCAGCCCCCTCTCGTACGGAGCCATCAAGTGGAGAGGGGGAGCAATGCGGGGATGGTACGATGTTTGTGGAATGTCACGGCGCGTTCCATGAGTCACCCCTCTCCGCTTGATGGAGAGGGGCCGGGGGTGAGGTTCGTCCCATGACCACCGTTCGCCTCGTGCGGCCCTATCATGATCGTAGCGATGAGGACTTGATGCGCGAGCTTGCCGCCGGGCGGCAGGAAGCGCTCGGGCCGCTCCATAGCCGGTACGCGGCCTTGATCTTCAATCTCGCCGCGCAGACGCTCGACCGCGCGGCGGCGGAGGAGATCGTGCAAGATGTCTTCCTCGTCGTCTGGCGCAAAGCGGAGACGTTCGACCCGGCGCGCGGTTCGTTCCGACCGTGGGTGCTGCGCATCGCGCATCTCCGCATTATCAATGAACTACGCCGTCGGGGTCGTCGTCCGAAGGCCGTACCGGACCCGGAGGGGTTGCGGCTGATGACGCTCCCGGATGGCAGCCCCGCGCCGGACGAGGCGGCGTGGCAGGAATATCAGCGCACGGCGGTGCAGAACGCCGTCGCGCACTTGCCGCCCCCGCAGCGGCAGGCGCTCAGTCTCGCCTTCTTCGACGATCTGACACACGAACAGATCGCCACCTTCCTGGGTGTACCGCTCGGCACGACGAAGACGCGCATTCGGGCCGGGCTGCAAAAGCTGCGCGTCTATCTCACGCCGGTCTTGGTGGCCGTCCTCGTGCTTCTCGCCGGTCTCCTCGCCGCGCTCGGTCTCCGCGCGCATGGGCAGCAGGCGACGGTGGCGCAGCAAATCCGCGCCCTTCGTCTCGTCACGTCCAGTGAGGTGGTGCCGATTCGTCTCACCGCCGCGCCCGGTCTCCCGGCAGAGATGCACGCGACCTATCGGGGCCACGCGGGCGAATCGATCGCCGTGATGACCTTCGAGCACTTCGCCCCCGCACCCGCCGGGAAGAGCTATCAGGTATGGGCACGACAGAATGGGCAGTGGAGCGCCCTCGGCACGATCCAACTCGATAGTTCAGGGGATGGATTGCTCATCATCGAACGCCCGGCGATCGCGACAACCCCCGACGCCCTGGAAGTAACCCTTGAACCGACCGGTGGCAACGCGACACCGAGCGGTCCCGTGGTCGTATCGTGGTCCGGTCCCTAGGTCTGAGGACATGCGAAAGGGCGCACCAGTGTGCGCCCTTCCCATTTCTGCCTACTGTCTACCGCCTACTGCCTACTCAAGCGGCCTTGGGCGCGTTAATGGTCAGGTCCAGCTTGATCGTGTCGTCCGCCTTGACGATGGAGAGATTCGGCGCGGTCATGCCGAAATCCTGGAACTTGAAGCTCGTCTTCGCGGTGCCGATGACGGTTCCACCCTGCATCATCGCGTTCGTGTCAAAGATCACAGGCTTCGTGACGCCATGAATCGTCATATTGCCGAGAATCTTGAAGGAGGACATCTGCCCTTCCTTCAGGGGCCCGGTCCAGCCATCGACGCCGGTGATGACGTACTCGGCGAGCGGGAACTGATCGGACTGGAGCGTATTCATGCGGATGAAGTTATCGCGCTGGGTCTTGTCGCTCTTCAGTGTGCGCAGGTCCACGAGGATCTTCGCGCCCTCGACCGGCTTGGTGTCGGCACCGAGGAAGAGTTGTCCCTGAATCGCGTTCGTGGTCAGGACGGCATCGGAGGGTGCGGGAAGCTGCGCCAACTTCTCATTGACGGTGATTTTCGCCTCCGACTTATCCCCTGCAATCGCGTAGGTGGTTGCCCCGGAGGGTGCCTTGGTTGCGGCCGAACCGCTGGGGGCCGTCGCTGCGCTGGCGGCTGGCGTACTGGCGGCGGGTGTGCTGGCAGCCGTGGTGGTGGATGCGGGTGCGCCGTATGCGGGTGCGCTCGTACTTGCCGCAGCCGGAGCAGTGGTCGGTGCCGTGGTGGCTGCCGCAGCAACGGGAGCGGTCGTTGCGGTGCTGGCGGCAACGGTTGTCCCTGCGGGAGTTGTCCCACCGATATTCGCGAACGGTGTTACCGGGATTGCCGTGGGTTGGGTCTGCCAGGGCAACTCGTTTGCTTGCCCGAGCAAGAAGAATACGAAGCCAGCGACGACGAGGATGGGGATGGCAATGACGATTCCGACGATGGCTTTCCGGTTCATGTGTGGCTCCTTGTCATAAAAAATGAGAGCGTGTACTTACACACTCCTTACGCCGAAATACGCACCGCTGGATGAGTCATGCCACACGTGAGTAGTATCGAAGGTGATACGCGCGATGGCAAGAGGGCAGAAATTGCCGAAATTGTCTCGCGGTGTTAGGATATTGACGCTGGCAACCAGCGTACGTACGGTCGAGGAGGGTCAGAGGTGCGGAAATGGCTCCGCGTCGGGATGCGGGTGAAGCGCTATTTGCTCGCGCTCGCGCTCGGTATTACATTCACCAGCCTTGCGCTCGCTATGGCGCTCGCCACCCTCTATCGCAACGTCGATTTCCCAGGGTACAGCACGGATATCGTCCGTGGGATCACGCTGCAATTCATCCCGCATCCGTGGCGTGAGATGGTGGTCGGTCTCCTCGGTTTTGGGGTGATCGGGGCGAGCGTCTTCTATCTCAGTCACTCGCTCCTCATCCCGCTGCTTGCCGGGCAGACAAAGCGGATCGGGGACATCCTCTACGATTATCGCTTTGGTACACGCGGCCCGAAGATTGTCGCCATCGGTGGCGGTACGGGACTGCCGAACCTCTTGCGCGGTCTGAAGGAGCGCACCGGAAACCTCACAGCGATCGTGACGATGGCGGACGATGGTGGCAGCACCGGGCGGCTGCGTAAGGAGTTCGGTATTCTCCCACCCGGAGACTTCCGCAACTGCATCGCGGCCCTCTCCGATGCCGAGCCACTCATGCAGGAGCTTTTCCAGTATCGCTTCGAGAAGGACGGCTCGGAACTGCACGGACACTCGTTCGGTAACCTCTTTATCACGGCGATGGTCGATGTGACGGGGAATTTTGAGCAGGCAGTGCTCGAATCGAGCCGTATTCTCGCGGTGCGCGGCACGGTTTTTCCCTCGACACTGGAGAATGTGCAACTGCGCGGCATCGCGGAAGATGGCACGACACTCGAAGGTGAATCGGAGATTGGCCGGGCGCACGGGCGTATCCGCAAGGTCTTCCTCCAACCGGAGGACCCCCAGGGATACATCCCGGCGGTGCAGGCGGTCTGGGGGGCGGATATGATTATCTTCGGCCCCGGCTCGCTCTACACGAGCGTCGTCCCGCCGCTGCTCGTCGGTGACATCAAGCAGGCGATCAAGAACAACCCGACGGCACTGAAGGTCTATGTCTGCAATGTCGCGACACAACCTGGCGAGACGGACCACTTCGACGCCCTCGCCCATGTCCGTGCCCTCCAGGAGCAGATCGGTAAACGCCTCTTCGATTACGTGCTGGTCAACACGAATTTCGAGTCGAAAGACAAGATCAAGCCGGAGTGGCGCGTCGATGCGGTCGATGCCGTACGGCTTCAGGAAGAAGCGCGTTCCCTCGGGGTCGAGATCATCGAGGCGGATGTCGTCAATGTCGCCAACCCCCTCCGCCATGACCCCGAGAAGCTCGCGATGGCACTCATGCGCCTCTATGAATCGCGCGGCACCGGTCGCACCGAGCGACCAACGATCCTACGCGATGAGGTCGTCGCAGGCGGCGCGGCGGTAGGCAGCTAAGGGCTATTCCTCACCCCCAACCCTCTCCATCGCCCCGAAATCAAGAGAGTGATAAGTTTGTATGGCGATGGAGAGAGAAGTATTTCGCTTGGCAGGCTGAAACCGATGTGAGCGAGAGGGCTTGCGCTGGTACGGAAGGTGCGAGATGCGCATCGGGATCCCGCACCTGTTACTCAGTGAATGCCGGGATCGGAGGAGGGGGAATTGTGACGAAGCCATTGATCGCGGTTGTCAACGATGACACGCTCTTTCTCGAACTGATGCATGATCTTCTGACCGAGGAGGGCTATCGCGCCGCCATCTGGAAAGAGGGCGATACTGCCTACGCGATGATCAAAGAGCATCAGCCCGCCCTCGTCATCCTCGATATTCGCATGGAGCATCCCGATACCGGCTGGATGGTGCTCGAACTCACCCGCCTCAATCCGGGGACCGCACATATCCCTGTCATTATCTGCTCTGCGGACACGCAGCGTATCCGTGAGAAGGCGGGGTACCTGCACGAGAAGGGGTGCGATGTTCTGGAGAAACCATTTCTTCTCGAAGACCTTCTCACGAAAGTCCGGACCTTCATCGGGCCCGTGACGAGCGATGAGCAATGAGGGCTGAACACTCAGTCCTCAGTCCTTAGTCCTCAGTCCTTCTCATGTGCGGCGTGCGTAGAGTATGCTTAGCGCCCACGCGGTCTTGCGCGTGTAGTGCATGGACCGCACACGGATGCTCTTGAGAATGCGGCGACAGTGGTTTCAGATAGGAGGAACGCGGCGATGGTAGTCAAGATCGGCATCAACGGGTTTGGGCGTATCGGACGGCAGGTCTTCAAAACCATCTATGGCGGGTATGGGCCGGACGATGACAATCCGGAAGGGCTCTTGCAGGTCGTCGCGGTCAATGACCTGATGGACCTTCATACGATCGCGCACCTCTACAAATACGACTCCACCTACGGTATCGCGGAGGAGGAAATCGAGGTCAACGACCGTGATCTGGTCGTCGATGGCAACCCCGTCCATATCTTCAGCGAGCGCGATCCCGGCAATATCCCGTGGCGCGACTACGGTGTCGATATCGTGATCGAGTCCACGGGCCTCTTCACAGACGCCAACAAGGCGAAGGCGCACATGAATGGCGGCGCGAAGAAAGTTATCATCTCCGCCCCCGCCACGAACGAGGACATCACCCTCGTGCTCGGTGTCAACCACGAAATGTACGACCCCGCGCAGCACCATGTCATCTCCAACGGTTCCTGCACGACGAACTGCATCGCGCCGACCGCGAAGGTGCTGATGGAGAACTTCGGGATCGTCAAGGGGACGATGGTCACCATCCACTCCTACACCAGCGATCAGGTATTGCTCGATGGCCCGCACAAGGACCTGCGCCGCGCGCGCAGCGCCGGGCAGAACATCGTCCCGACCTCCACCGGCGCGGCCCGCGCGCTCTCACTCGTCATCCCCGAACTGAAAGGCAAGCTGGACGGCTATTCGCTGCGCGTCCCGACGCCGACGGTCTCCATCCTCGATCTGACCGTCGAGACGGAGAAGGAAACGAGCGTGCAGGCGGTCAATGACGCTTTCCTGGCGGCAGCGGAAGATGAAGAGGGCGCGTTATTCGGCATCCTCGGCTACAGCGATGAGCCACTCGTCTCGTCGGATTACAAGCAGGATGACCGTTCCGCCATCCTTGACAGCCTCTCGACCATCGTCGTCGGCGGCAACATGGTGAAGGTCGTCGCGTGGTACGACAACGAGTGGGGCTACTCCTGCCGCCTCGCAGACCTGACGAACATGATCGCGGAAAAGGGCTGGTCCTAACCCCCCAACCCCCTTCCCTAAAAGGAAGGGGGAGCAAGATCGCATCTCGTAGGGGGCGGTTCGTGAACCGCCCATTCCCCTTCCCTTTAGGGAGGGGGTTAGGGGGTAGGCGCGTGGCTATCGAAAAGCAGACGATCCGTGATATTCCGCCCGCGGACCTTACCGGGAAGCGGGCGCTGGTGCGTGTGGACTTCAATGTGCCGGTGCATGATGGCGTGGTCGGTGACACGACGCGCATCACGGCGGCGATCCCGACGATCCGCTTCCTGCGCGACGCGGGGGCAATCGTCGTGCTCATGTCGCATCTCGGTCGCCCCAAGGGAAAAGTCGATCCGAAGCAGAGCCTTGCGCCTATCGCGCCGGTACTTGCGGCACATCTCGGGGTGCCCGTGCGCTTCGTGGGCGCGTGCATCGGCGAGGAGGCCGAGGCGGCGGTGCGCGCGGCGCAGCCGGGCGCGGTGTTGCTGTTAGAGAACCTGCGCTTCCATGCCGAGGAGGAGGAGAACGATCCCGCGTTCGCGGCGCAACTCGCCCGCCTCGGTGATCTCTATGTCAATGACGCCTTCGGCACCGCGCACCGCGCGCACGCGAGCACCGAAGGGGTCGCGCATCTCCTGCCCGCCTATGCGGGGTTACTGATGGAGAAGGAACTGGAAGTGCTCGGCGGCTTACTCGCGGGCGCAAAGCGGCCCTTCATCGTCGTGCTCGGCGGCGCGAAGATTTCCGACAAGATCGGCGTGATCGAGAACCTGATGCGCAAGGTGGACGGCTTCTGTATCGGTGGCGGCATGGCGAACACCTTCCTCCTCGCGCAGAATTATACGGTCGGCAAATCGCTCGTCGAGGAAGAGGCGCGCTCCACCGCGCATGATATCCTCGCGCGCACCTCGACCCGGCGCGTCGGCCTCCACGTCCCGACCGATGCGGTCGTCTCGACACAGAGCGCGAAGGAACTCCTCAGCGAAAACGGGCCGGAGCCGGTGACGCGCACGGTAGCGATTGAGGATGTGGGGCCGGACGACGCGATCTACGATATCGGCCCGATGACGGCCTCGTACTACAGTAGTGTCGTCAAAGGCGCGCGGACCGTGCTCTGGAACGGCCCGATGGGGATGTTCGAGGTGCCCGCCTTCGCGCAGGGGACGATGGCGCTCGCCCGCGCGGTCGCAGACGCATCGAGCAAAGGCACGGTGAGCGTGGTCGGGGGCGGTGACTCAGTCGCGGCCATCGAGGAGGCGGGCGTTGCGGACAGGATCACGCACGTCTCGACCGGCGGCGGTGCCTCCCTGGAATTCCTCGAAGGCAAGACGCTCCCCGGCGTCGCCGCCCTCAAAGAGAAGCAATGAGCAACGAGCAATGAGTAATGAGAGGAGACCGTCCCCACTCATTACTCATTGCTCGTTGCTCATTGCTGAAGCGAACGGAGTGAGCGCCCATGCGGATGCCGATCATTGCGGGTAACTGGAAGATGCATAAGACCTACGATGAGGCGATGGACCTTGTCGAGGCGCTGATGGACGAACTCGACAACGTCGAGGGAGCGGAAGTCGTGCTGTGCCCGCCCTTTCCCTGGCTGCTTGCGGTCGCAGAGTATCTGGAGGAGACACCGATCCAACTCGGCGCGCAGGATTGTTACTGGGCGGACGACGGTGCCTTCACTGGCGAAGTCTCGGCATTGATGCTCAAGGACCTCGCGCAGTACTGCATCGTCGGTCACTCCGAGCGGCGCGCACTCTTCGGTGAGACGGACGAATCGGTCAATAAGAAGATGCACGCGCTCCTCGGTCACGGCATTCATCCGATCTGCTGCGTCGGCGAGCGGCTGGAGGAGCGCGAGGCGGGCGAGACCGACGCTTTCGTGACCGCACAGGTCCGTGCGGCGTTCGTGGGCGTCTCGGCGGAGGATGCGCTAGGGGTGGTCGTCGCCTATGAGCCGATCTGGGCGATTGGCACGGGCCGCGCCGCGACCGCTGAGGAAGCGAACCGCGTCGTCGGTATCATCCGCAGCGAGATCGCCACCCTCTACGGGCAAGAGACCGCCGAGGGCGTGCGCATCCAGTATGGCGGCAGTGTGAGTGGCCGCACGATCGCGGAATTGATGGCGCAACCGGAAATCGATGGCGCGCTCGTCGGTGGCGCGAGCCTGCGGGCCGACGAGTTCGCCGCCATCGTGCGGGCGGCAGCGGAAAGATAGAGAGCGGAAAGTAAAGGAAAGGGAGCGGCAGATGCCGCTCCCTTTCGTGTGTCGTGCATCGGGAACGCGAGTTATCCGTCGCCCAACCGGCGAACGAAATTGCTCGGCTGACCACCGGACGGACCGGCAGTTGACGTGGTTGGCGTCGTTGATGCGCCGCCAGGCGTCGAGCTTCCCGACCCTGAGCCCACGGGGCCGCTCGATCCGGTGCCCGTGCTCGGCGCTGGTGCCGATCCGGAAGCAGGAGCAGGGGCCGTCGTCGCAGCCGACAGGAACGGCGTGACGATCGCGATCACCTCATCGGGTGTACGGCCCTTGGCGACGGTGTCCGGCGCGGCAGGCATGTTCTGCTGGAAGCGCCAGACAGCGGCGTGCTCGGCTTCGACGTTGTGGATGTTGACCGCAACTTCGAGGAGGTCCTTGTTCTGAAGGAAGCCCGCCGCGCCGAGATAGGCGGACGCGCCGACATCTTCGACGGTGAGAATGACGTTGACGAGTTGGTCCCGATTCGTGATCGGACCGGCCGCCGCGAGGTTATAGGAAGGCATCGCGGAAACGGGCGTCCCGCCGAGCTTCTTGATCGTATCAGTCAGCGCGCTGACATGCGCCGCTTCCTGCTGACCGAAGGTCGTGAGGTATTGCGCCTCGACGCCGGTGAGGATGTTCGTGCCGATGAGCGCCTTGTAGAGCGCCGTCTCGAAATGTTCGAGCGTGAGCGCGTAGTTGAGGACATCGAGATCGTTGTTAAAGGTAACCATCGTGGCTCTTGTCTCCCTTCATACGAAGCGTCCGGTGAAGCTTCTGGTAGCGATTAGCCGCCAAGGATTGGGCCGGCGGCCGCGAGCGTCTGGTCCGGGGTCAGTACCTTGTCCAGGGCACCGGGGACGGGAGGCATGCCATCGAGGATACGGAGAACGGCGGCGTGCCGGGCTTCGACCTGCACGATGCCACCGGCAACGGTGAGGATACCCTTGTCCTTGATGTAGCGGGCCGCGCCCGTGTAGGCGCCGACACCGGTATCTTCGAGGACGCGCAGGAAGTCAACGATGGTCTTCTCATCGGTGAAGGCGGGGAAGTTGTACTTCGCCTGCTCCGCAACGGCCTTCTGACCGGCCTGCGTGAGCGCGCCCGTGAGAAGCGCGACGTGCTCCGATTCTTGCTTGCCGTAGGCTTGTGCCGCCGCGAGGTTCTTGCCGGTCAGCTTGCCGCTGGCGATGGCCTGCCGATAGGCGACATCTTCGAGATGCTCGAGCGTGAGCGCGAAGTTCAGGATGGCGAAATCATCGGGGAGATCGGCGGCAATCGCCTCCGACTGCGTAAACGCGATGCTGCTGAACGGCATCGCAGCGACTGCCGCCGCGCCCAGCGTCCCTTTCAATAGCGACCGACGAGAGACTTCCGCGTGTACGATGCGTAAAATGCGATCTTCCACGATCTCGATGCTCCTTCCTCATAACGAGGACTATATTCCGATGACGGGTCCTGCGAGCCCGTCGTGGTCCCTAACCCGACGTACGTAACAATCGATGAATCGGATCAACCGTGTACCATTCAAACGATATTCTCCCCCCTGGCCGCACCGCTCCTTCCCAAGACGCACCGAAAGGTTGAGAATAAGATGAGAAGAAAACCCCAGTGGTGATGCGCAAGAAGGTTGCCAGAAGCGAGAGGGTTTTCTTGGTTGAGGCGTTTCGATGATCTTATTCGCTGGTGTATGATTCGTGCAGTGATCCGGTGCGGATCGATTTCCGTACGGTTAGGAAGAGCGTGACGGTGGACGACAGTGCGGGACAAAATGTCGATGCCGCGATTCTCCGCCAGATCGCGGACCGGGACCCACGCGGCATCGAACTGCTCTACGACCGATATGGCGGTGTCGCGTTCGCGCTTGCCTACCGCCTGCTCCGCGAGCGGGGAAGCGCGGAGGATGTCGTTCAGGAGGCGTTCCTGAGTGTCTGGCGGCAAGGTGCGACCTATGACACACGCCGTGGCACGGTGCGTACCTGGGTGTTGACGATTGTGCATCACCGTACCATCGATCAGTTGCGCAAGGTGCGGTCGAAGATGAGTGCGGACACGGTGATCGATGATGAGATGCCACTCGTCGCCAAAGAGGATACGTGGACTGAAGTGATACAGGAATTGGAACACGAGCGGGTGCAGCAGGCAATGGCGATGTTGCCCCCCGAACAGCGGCAAGTCGTCGATCTCGCCTATTACGGTGGGTTCACCCACACGCAGATCGCGCAGCGCATCGGTATTCCTCTCGGGACGGTGAAAGGGCGTATGCGTCTGGCGCTCAATAAGCTGCACGATCTCTTACATGTGCCTGACGCGGTGGATGACGGAATGGAGCGCGCACGGTGATGGCCCCGGAGAATGAACGCCCCGTTGATACGCCGGAAACTGATGCCGAAGATCCGTCCAGTCTTCTCGCGGCGTACGCACTGCACGCGCTTTCCCGTGAAGACGAGGCAGCGGTGGATGCCTATCTCGCCGCGCATCCCGATGCAGCGGATGATTTGACGATGCTGAAAGAGGCGGCGGCAATGCTCCCGTATGGCGTACCATCCATCACTCCCAGCCCTCAACTTCGTCTGCGGTTGATGGCCGATGTCTATCAGGATGCGCTCTCCGAAGCGGGCGAACCGCAGCGGGCGCCGCCGCCGGTCTCACTCGAACGCGCGCGCGCCCGGCGAGAACGTGGCCTGATCTGGCAGTTCGCGGCGGTTATCCTGCTCGTCCTCACTCTCGGGTTTGGCAGTTGGGCCGTTTCGCTCAATCGGGACCTCAGCGATAAGGATCAGGTAATCGCGGCAGCGGGAATGGCGAAGCCGGTGCTCGCGACCACCCCGAACGCGTCCGCGCGCGGCGAGCTCCTGCGGCTGGCGAATAACCAGGCCGCGGTCCTCACGATCACCGGCCTCCCGGCACTCGCGAGCGGCCATATCTATCAGGTCTGGTTCATCAACGGCAGCACACCCGTCGGCGCGGGTCTCTTCTCCCCGAATACGGACGGCTCGTGGAGCGGCCTCGTGCATGGCAATGTGACACAGGCGCAAGCCATCGCGATCAGTGTCGAACCCGCAGGCGGCAGCGCCGCCCCAACCGGCGACATCGTCGCGAAGGGATCGCTCTAAGCAGCAACGAGCAATGAGCAATGAGCGATGAGCAATGAGAATGGTTCGGGCACCTGCGAGGGTGCCCGTTTCGCTGTTCGCCGACCGCGTTTTGCAGGAACATTGACCCGATGTGTAGGTGTACCCCTAGTGGGTGCCCCTCCCTGAGAACCGGGTGATTGAGTCGGATCAGTCGTTCGCGCCGACGGGTGTTTCTTCCATTTCGCTCGCGCCCTCGCGCACGATCTGTGCAGCGGCATCGGCGTCCGGTGGGCGCTGGAGGATGATCTTGCGGTAGACTTCGGCATAGGCGACGCCATGCTTCTTGCCCGTCTCCTCGGTCCAGCGGCGGATGAATGGCTCGACATCTTTGATGTCGAACTGGCTCTTGTGCTCCGCCAGAGCGGCAATCTTCGTGTCCATCGCCGCAGTGACATCGACGAAGGTCGTGCCGTCACCCCATCCCTCGACCCAGACTTCCTTCACCTCATGGGGCTCCAACCCTTCCGCGAGCAGTTCGGGGTAGAAATTGAAGTTTCCCGCCGCCGGGAAGATGCCGTAGAGGGCCGCTTCCGCCGCCGCGCGGTGGTCCGGGTGGTTGATGTAGAAGTCGCCACCGAAGCGATTGTCCGGGTCCCCGGTGATGATGACGTCCGGTTTGTGCTGGCGGATGACGCGGGCGATATCGCGCCGCAGCCCAATTGTCGGCTGGAGCACGCCGTCCTCGTAGCCGAGGTTGACGACATGCGCGACGCCGAGGACGCGCGCCGCCCGATCCTGCTCCCCCGTGCGTAGTACCACGAGGTCTTCTGAGGTGATCGAACGGTCATCGTTGCCTTTGGAGCCATCGGTGACGATGACCATCGTGATCTCCGTGCCCTGCCGCGCCCAGATGGCGAGCGTGCCGCCGCAGCCGAACTCGGCATCGTCCGGGTGGGCAAGGATCGTCATCGCGCGGCCCGGTACAGTGGTGGCCTCGGTGGCCGGGGTTGGGGTGTCAGCCATATCGGTCTCCTTCTTTGGTGCGTCGTACGTCGTGCGTCGTGCGCGGTGCACGCCCTCTGCGCACTTCAACAGCGAATAGCCTACCACCATTCCGGCAGGGTGTTATCATGGAAGGTGCGCGCAATGAAGCGCGCCAGCATGGCAGATACCGAAGGGGAGTGAACCATGACCACAACCGCCGCATCCGTGTCCGCGCCGCAGTCCGGTACGCCGAAAGCGCCGACGCGCCGCCAGTATGTGCGCTTTGCCTTCTACCGCGTTGACCCCGCCTGGCGTCGCCTGCCGAACGCCGAGCAAGCGCAGGGATACGCCGAATTTCTCGCCGTGATCGATGAAACGACACCGACGATGCTCGTCCGCTCATACTCCTGTGTCGGGTTGCGGAGCGACGCCGATTTCCTCCTCTGGCAAGTCTCGTACGATCTGAACGATTTCCAGAGCTTCGCTGCGAAGCTCAACCGCACAGGGTTTGGTCGCTATCTCTCGACGCCTTATGCCTACCTCTCCATGACCCGCCGTTCCCAGTATGTGGACCCGAAGGACCGCGATAGCGAGTCGAACCGCCTGACGATCGAACCGGGGGGCCGCGCCTACCTCTTCGTCTATCCCTTCGTGAAGACGCGCGCCTGGTTCGCCCTCTCGCTCGATGCGCGGCAGGAAATGATGCGCGAGCATATCGAGGTCGGGCAGGGTTACCCCTCGGTGAAGATCAATACCACCTACTCCTTCGGCCTCGATGACCAGGAGTGGGTCGTTGCCTTCGAGAGCGATTACCCGCAGGATTTCCTCGACCTCGTCGCCGCGCTGCGCGAGACACAGGCGAGCGCCTACACCCTACGTGACACCCCCATGATGACCTGCCGCGCCCTCGATATCCGCGACATTCTGCCCCAACTGGGATAGTAACGAGTAGTGAGTAATGAGTAACGATAGGAGTTACGCAGTTCAACAGGGAAAACCCGGTGGTAGCAGGCTTTCCAGCCTGCCTCCCCACCTCGAATGGGCAGGCTGGAAAGCCTGCTACCACCAGAAAAAAGCCTCAACTGCGTAACTCCTATAACGAGAGGGTCCGCTCCTTCTCGTTACTCGCTACTCGTTACTCGTTACTTCTCCCCTGCGGCATTATTCTTGCAATACGCCTTCGGATGACCGGGCGCGTGAGCGGAAGTGGCGTGTTGTGTCTGGTTGGTGGGAAGGGAAGTAGGGCGTGGTTCCTGTCATCGCGACGCAGGTCGCGGGTTTGGATGAAATTCTCGGCGGGGGCATTCCGCTCCGCTCGATGACGCTAATCCTCGGTACGCCGGGGGCGGGAAAGACAATCCTCGCCGAGCAGATCGCCATGCGGCAGGCAAAAGAGGGAGCGCGCGTGTTGATCCTCACCGCGCTCTCTGAGTCGCACGAGCAATTGCTGACATCGCTTCGGCAGTTCTCCTTTTTCGATGAGAGCCTGATCGGCGACCGTATCCGATTCCTCAGTATCCAGACACTTCTCCACGATGGCCTCGAAGCGACTGCAGATGCGATCGTGGAGATGGTCCGCGCGCATGATGCCTCGTTGGTCGTTCTCGATGGCTTGCGGGGTATCTCGGGGTTCGCGGATGCGGAGCGTGATGTGCGCCTCTTCCTCTATGAGGTGCGGACGCGTCTCGCCCTCCTCGAAGTGACGACCCTTGTCACGCTCGAAGCGAACCCGCAGCAGGAAAGTGATTCCGGCGCATTGACCGTCGCGGACGGCATTCTCAAACTGCACAACACGCTCTGGGGGGTGCGGCACCGCCGCCATATTGAGGTGCAGAAGTTGCGGGCGATGCGGCATCTGAATGGGCTACACAGCATGGCGATCACTGTGGACGGGATCACCTGCTATCCGCGCCATGAGGCGGTCTATCGGACAGCGAATTACGTCGTGAGCAAGGATCGCGCCAGCCTCGGCCTCCCCGAACTCGACGCCGTCCTTCGGGGTGGCGTCAATCGCGGCACGGTAACCTTTCTTGCGGGCAGCCCCGGTAGTGGGAAGACGCTTACGGCGCTCCATTACATCATGGCGGGTGCGGCAGCGGGTGAGCCGGGATTGTTCGTCTGCTTCAACGAAAGCGAAGCGCAACTCTATCTCAAAGCCGAGAGCTTCAACCTCGATCTGCGGCGCGCTGTTGCGGAAGGCAAGGTCACGCTTCTCTGTGTCGCGCCTGTCGAGATGGAAGTGGATGTCCTCGCCGCGACGCTGCGTAATCATGTCGAGCGACTGAGTATCCGGCGGCTCGTCATCGACTCCAACGCGGCGGTTCAGGGGGCAATTCTTGAGCCGAATCGCGCGCCGGGGTTCTTCGCCTCTCTGATCAATTACCTGCGCGAGCACGACGTCACGACCATCATGACCCAGGAGAGTGATTCCTTCGATGGTGGGCTCGGTGAATCGATCGGTGCGGTCTTCGCGGATAACCTCATCCGCCTTCGCTCGGTCGAATATCGCAGCCAGATGTACCGCATTCTCTCAATCCTCAAGATGCGCCAGAGTGGTTTCGATCCTGGTTTGCGTGAATTCCGCATCGAAGATGGCCTGGTGCGTGTGGTGCCCGTTGATGAGAGTGGTGTTGGCGTGCTGACGGGCATTGCCGCGCAGGAACAGCGTGAGATGCATCCGATGCGCCATGATGGGACCGTCTAAGATGGCGACTATTCTCGTCGTTGACGACGAAGCGCCCGTCGTGGACCTCCTGACGGATATGCTGGAAGATGACGGTCATACGGTCATCCCCGCCTATAATGGGCGGGCGGCGCTCGAGATCGTCGCGCATCACTCGCCCGACCTCGTCATCAGTGACGTGATGATGCCGTTCGTGGATGGCATCCAGTTGTGTAAGCGGCTCCGTGAGGAGCATGATCCCGCCAGTCTCCCCGTCATCCTGATGAGCGCCGCCTTGCCCCCTGACCTCCGATCGTGTGGCGCGAATGCCTTTCTCGGCAAGCCATTCGATATCGACCGCTTCGATGATCTGATCGCCACCTACGTACATGGGCAGCGCAGCCCGCGGAGTACGGGTAGATGAGCCGATGACGGACAATCTCCATTTGTACAATACCGCCACGCGCGCGATCGAACGCTTCGTTCCGCGTGGTGAGCGCGTCAGCCTCTACGTCTGCGGTGTGACGCCGTACGATACGACACATATGGGCCACGCCTTTACCTATGTCCTCTTCGATACGCTGCGGCGTGTGCTGCGGCGCGCGGGTTGGTCCGTTACCTATGTCCAGAATGTCACGGACATCGACGACGACATCCTCAAGCGTGCGCGCGAAACAGGCCAGCAGTGGGACGAACTCGGGCGCGCCCAGACGGCGCAGTACGAGACGGATACGCGCGCCCTCAATGTCGAACCGCCAACGCACTTGCTTCGCGCCACCGATGAGATCGACCAGATGATTCCGCTGATCGCGACGCTCCTTGAGAAGGAGCACGCCTACGCAGCGGGCGGTAATGTCTACTTCTCGGTCGCCAGCGACCCCGAATACGGCAGCCTCAGCCGGTATAGCCGCGCGGAGATGCGGACCATCGCCGCCGAGCGGGGCGGCAACCCGAACGACCCCGATAAACGCGATCCGCTCGATTTTCTCCTCTGGCAGGCCGCGCAACCGGACGAACCGTCGTGGGATTCACCGTGGGGTGCGGGGAGACCGGGATGGCATATCGAGTGCTCCGCGATGGCGATGCACTTCCTCGGCCCGACGGTGGACATTCACGGCGGTGGTGCGGACCTCATCTTTCCGCATCACGAGAGCGAGATCGCCCAGTCCGAATGCGCGACGGGCGTGCATCCCTTCGTGCGTGTCTGGATGCACACGGCGATGGTCCGCTATCAGGGCGAGAAGATGTCGAAGTCGCTCGGGAATATGGTTTTCGTGCGTAATGCCCTGCGGCAGTATGATGCGGATGCCATTCGCCTTTATCTTCTCGATCACCACTACCGCTCCGCCTGGGAGTACGAAGACGATAGTCCCGCCGCGTTCCTCCCGCTCGTCCGGCAAGCGGTGGACACACTCGCGCTACCTTCCGGCGCTGGCGCGGCCCTCGATGCCCGCCCCTTCCTCACCGCCTTCGACCATGCCCTCGGAAATGATCTCGATACCCCCGCCGCGATCACCGCTTTCCGCGCACTCGCTCACGCGATCGCCGACGCACCACAGGGCGCGATCAGCGAGGCGCAGGCGGCGCTCCGGGCGATGGCAGAAACACTGGGATTGCGGCTGACGCATGGTACGACCGCTCTGCCCCCGCGCTGAACGTCCGTAGGCTATCGCGCGATATGCGGTGATACTCATGGTAAGGATGGCTTACTTCGTCGTGCCAGCCTTGCTGATGCCGGGCCAGTTGGGCGGCGGATATGCCCAACCAATGAACTTTGCCATTGCGCCGCTCCACCACTGGACACCGTACTGGCGCACATGCCCGCCGGAGCCGATGCCGATGAACTGCCCGCCGCCGACATAGAGACCGACATGCCCGCTGTAACCGTTGCGGGCGTTCGGTGCGAAGAAGACGATCGCTCCCGCCGGGGCGCGTTGGAGGCCCGCCAGTGTATGGCGCGATGCGTCGCTCGATTGGCCGAGGGCGCGATACATGTCATACGCGGTGGGATACAGCCCTGAGACCCCGAAGGCATTCTCGACGAACTTGCCGCAGAGTGTGTCGCCGTCCTCGATCCAGAGTTTTCGCCCGTACATCTGCTGCTTCGCCCAGACAACGGCCTGTTGCAAGCGCGGGTCGGTTACCGAGGATGTGCTTGCCGCAGAAACGGGCTGGGTTGCAACTGCGAGTGGCAAGAGGGCGAGCGCCAACAAGAATACGGTGACACGCGGGATGCGATGGAGACCGGATCGGTGGTGGGGATTGGGCCTGCGGAGCCGATTGATACGGGAACCGGCACGTGCGTGCGTCAACGTCATGAGAGACCCCCTCAACGTGGGGGTTGCCATGCTACCCACTCAGGCAGGAGCGGTACTGGCAACCCGGCTGCCTCCGAAGAGGTCCGTGGCTTTGCGTCCCCGCCTCACGACGGGTTTGCCGTACGTCCAAATATGCACGTACGCTTTACATAACGCAAGCGTACGAGAAATGTGACGGCGTGTGCCGAGATCTGTGCGCTGCGGCGTGATGGAGGGATGATCGGATGATCGGACTGTCTTCGCGCCAGTCAATCCATCGCGGTATACTCGCCGTACCTATAGGAAAGGGCGATGTGGCGCAGGCATGGTGCGGAAGAAAGCGAGCACGGGATGGCAGCTACCCTCACAATCACGGTCAACGGGGCGCCGCATGATGTCACGGCAACAGCGGATACGTCGCTCCTCTACATGCTGCGCAACGAACTGGGGTTGCACGGGCCGAAATTCGGCTGCGGGCTGTCGCAATGCGGCGCGTGCACCGTCCATCTCGGTGACAAGGCGATCCGCTCCTGCGTGACCCCCATCTCCGCCGTGAATGCCGAGGTGACGACATTGGAAGGGTTGGGCACGCTGGAGAAGCCGCATCCCTTGCAGCAAGCCTTCCTGATGGAGCAGGCGGCGCAGTGCGGCTACTGCATCTCCGGCATGATCATGACGAGCGCCGCCCTCCTCAAGACGAATCCGACCCCGACCGACGCGCAGATGCGCACCGCCCTGGCGGGCAACCTCTGCCGCTGCGGTACGCACCTGCGCATCCTCCGCGCCGTCGCCCGCGCGGCGGGCAACCCCCAATAAGAAAGGAGCCCGTCATGCTGACGCACAAGGTCTCACGCCGCGCGCTCCTCAAGGGTTCCGGCGCGCTCGTCATCGGCTTCTCGCTCGCGGAATTCGGCCTCTCCCATGCCGAGGCCGCGCCACTTCCGGCCGCGACCGATGCCGCAATGGCCGCCGCCCCCGCCGCCGATCAGGTCGATTCCTGGCTCGCGATCCTCAATGACGGGAACGCGATCGTCTTCAGCGGCAAGGTCGAACTCGGCACCGGCGTCCGCACCGCACTCGCGCAGATCGTCGCCGACGAACTGGACATCCCCTTCGGGCGGATCACGATGGTGATGGGCGACACCACCCGCGCGCCGGACGAGGGCTACACGGCGGGGAGCGCGACGATTCAGGTCGGCGGCGCATCGCTGCGCAAGGCGAGCGCAGAGGCCCGGCAGTTCCTCCTCTCCCTCGCGTCGGACCGCCTCGGATCGCCCGCCACGCAGTTCGTGGTGAAGGACGGCACGATCAGCGTGTCGGGCGATCCGTCGAAGCAAGTCACCTACGCCGCCCTGATCGGCAACCAGAAGTTCAACCGCACCGTTTCCGGCAAAGCGCCCGTCAAGAGCCCGGACAAATACACCGTCGTCGGCACGCCGATGCAGCGCGTCGATATCCCGGCGAAGGTCACGGGCGGCACGGCCTTCGTGCAGGACTTCACCGTGCCAGGGATGCTGCACGCGCGCGTCGTCCATCCGGCGGGCATCGGCGCGACACTCCAGAATGTCGATGACAGTTCGATCGCCGATATCCCCGGCATCGTGCAAATCGTGCGGAGCGGCAACTTCGTCGGTGTCGTTGCCGAGCGCGAAGAGCAGGCGATCAAGGCGGCGCGGCAGCTGAAGGTGACATGGCAGACCGCGTCGGGCCTGCCGAAGATGGAGGACCTCTTCTCCTTCGTGCGCAGCCAGCAGACGAGCGATAAGTCGCTGAAGAGCGATGGAGACGTCGATGGCGCCCTTACGAGCGCCGCGAAGACACTCCAGGCGACATACAACCAGCCTTACCAGATGCATGGCGCCATCGGCCCCTCGTGCGCCGTCGCGGACGTGCAGGCGGACACGGTGACGATCTGGTCGAGCACGCAGGGCGTCTACCCGCTGCGCGGCGCGGTCGCCCAACTGCTCGGCATGCCCGCCGATGCGGTGCAGGTCTCCCACATCGAAGGCTCCGGCTGCTACGGGCATAACGGTGCGGACGATGCGGCGGGAGAGGCGGCGATCCTGTCGAAAGCGGTCGGCAAGCCTGTGCGCGTGCAGTGGATGCGGCAGGATGAGCACACCTGGGAGCCGAAGGGCCCGGTGATGGTGATGGAGGTCAAAGGGGGGCTGGACGCCCAGGGGAACGTCATCGCTTGGGACTACGCCGTCTGGACGCCGACGCACAGCACGCGTCCCGGCGGCCTGGCGGGCAACCTGCTTGCCGGTACATTGATTGATCCGCCCGCCCCGCCCGCGCAGAATGGGACGACGGGCGGCGACCGCAACGCGCCGACGAATTACACCTTCAAGAACAACCGTGTCACGGCGCATTGGCTGGCGACGTCGCCCCTCCGCCCCTCCGCACTGCGCAGCCTGGGCGGCGTGGCGAACACGTTCGCGAACGAATCGTTCATGGACGAGTTGGCGGCGGCAGCGGGCGTCGATCCCGTTGAGTTCCGCCTCCGCCACCTCGATGACCCGCGCGCGATCGCCATCGTACAGAAGACGGCGGACCTCGCCGGGTGGCAGTCGCGCCCCGCGCCGGGGCCGGACGCGAGCGGCGCGGGAACGACGGGGCGCGGCTTCGCCTTCATGCGCTACGAGAACACTCTCGCCTATGTCGCGGCCGCTGTGGAGGTCGAGGTCAACCGGGAGAGCGGGCAAGTGCGCGTCACGCACGTGAGCATCGCGCACGACTGCGGTCTGATCATCAACCCGGACGGACTGAGGAACCAGATCGAGGGGAATGTCATCCAGGGGACAAGCCGGGCCCTCAAGGAGCAGGTGACCTTCGACCAATCTCGCGTGACGAGCGTGGATTGGCGCTCGTACCCGATCCTCACCTTCCCGGAGGTGCCTACGGTCGATATCGCCCTGATCAACCAGCCGAACGAACCGCCGGTCGGCGCGGGCGAGCCGGCCATCCTGCCGATCGCTCCCGCCATCGCCAACGCCATCTTCGACGCCACTGGCCGCCGCCTCCGCACCGTCCCCTTTACTCCCAGCGTCGTCAAAGCGGCATTGGCGCAGTGAGGGCCGGGGGTAGGCAGGCATCGCCGTATTGACATATCGCGATACTTGTGGCACGCTGAGATCAATAATTCGCACCCATGCGGCAATGACGGAGACAGCGACGTACGCGACGGGTTTCAGCGAGCGGCCATCTGGTGCGAGGCCGTACCCCGACCGAACGCCAAGACACCTCCCGAGCCGCACGCGAGTAACGAGTAACGAGTAACGAGCGGCAATGAACCCCTCGTTACTCGCGACTCGTTACTCCCTCGGTCGCCTCCGTTACCGGGCTGGGATGCGCCCACGCGCACTCCAAAAGGCTTTCGCCGCCAGGTGAGGGCAAATGTCGGTGGCACCACGAGAACGCGCCTCGTCCGATGCGGATGAGGCGCGATGCTTTTTAAGTGCGCGTGGAGGTGAACGGATGGTTGGCATCGGTGTCGAAATCGGGCAGCAGGAACGGGTACTGGCGGGTGAACTGGTCGGGAACGTCGGGCAGGTGGTGCGCGTCGCGGGGTGGCTGCATCAGGTCCGGGCGCTCGGCGGCGTGACCTTCGTCCTCGTGCGCGACCGCAGTGGCATCGTGCAAGCAGTCTTCGACCACGCGCCGCCGGCGCTCGTGGGATTGCAGGCGGAGAGCGTCATCGCGGTCACGGGCACCGTCGTCGCGGAACCTCGCGCGGCTTTGGGGGTTGAAATCCACGATGCAGCGGTGGCGGTGATCGCGCCGGTGACCGACGTATTGCCCTTCGAGTTGAACAAGAAGGTACTCAAGCCGACGCTGGAAACATTCCTGGATCACGCGCCGGTTGGCTTGCGCCACCCGACGAAGCAGGCGACGCTGCGGATCGTGGCGGCGATGGGGCAGGCGCTCCGGGCGGCGTTCATCGCGCGCGGCTGCACGGAAATTCACACGCCGAAGCTCGTCGCGGGTGCGACGGAAGGGCGGCGCGAACCTCTTCCCCGTGGACTATTTCGACCGGCGTGCCTGTCTCGCGCAGAGCCCGCAACTCTACAAGCAGATCATGGTCGGCGTCTTCGAGCGTGTTTTCGAGATCGCGCCCGTCTTCCGCGCCGAGCCGCACGCGACGACCCGCCACCTGAACGAGTATGTCAGTGTGGATGTCGAGATCGGCTTTATCGCGGACCATCGCACCGTGATGGCGTTCCTGCATCATCGCTTGCGGCGGCATTCGCGTCGCTCGCGGAGACGCACACGGCGGACCTCGCCCTGCTCGGTGTCACGGTGCCGGCGATCGGGGAGATTCCCACCATCCATTTCCGCGATGCGCTGCAACTGATCTACGAGCGCTACGGCGAGGATGCGCGCCATGAGCCGGACCTCGCGCCGCAGCACGAGCGCTGGCTATGCGAATGGGCGATGGCGGAGCACGGCAGCCCGTTCCTCTTCGTCACGCACTACCCGACGATCAAGCGACCCTTCTACACGATGCCGGACCCGGCGGAACCGGCCTACACGTACGGGTTCGACCTCCTCTTTCGCGGGTTGGAAGTGACGACGGGCGGGCAGCGCATCCACCGGCCCGCGCAATTGCTGGCGAGCATGGCGCGCTTCGGTCGTCTCGCCGGAGCCGTTCGCGGGCTATCTGGAAGCGTTTCGTGCCGGGATGCCGCCGCATGGCGGCTTTGCGATCGGTCTCGAACGGCTCGTCATGCAACTGATCGGCGCACGCAATGTCCGCGAAACGACCCTCTTCCCGCGCGACCTGCACCGCCTCGCGCCCTGACGAGTTCGAGGGACGAAACCGATTGAACCGCAAAGACGCAAAGGACACAAAGAGCGCAAAGAAGAGAGAAAATAAGAATCCTTTCCCTTCTTTGCGTCCTCTGCGCTCTTTGCGTCTTTGCGGTTCTCCCCGGTTTCAGGCTGGTGTAGGTGCTTCTTCGCTGGCTTGGGCGCGTGCAGGTGCGGGCTGTGCCTGCTCCTGCTCAGAATCCTGTCGCCGCACAAAGAGGAGGGCGATGACCACTGCGACGGCGATGAAGAGGGCGGCGATGCGGATCGCATCGTTGAAACTGGAGATGAACGCGGTATGCGTCGCCTGCTGGATTGGGGAGGCGAGCGCGGGCGGCACTCCCGGTGGGACGCGCCCGGCGAAGGAGACATTGCCGCCGACGCCGCGCACCAGTTGGTCCGCGAAATCCTTCGGCACCTGCGCGGTGGCGAGGGCAGTGGGCAGGTAGTGGGAGTATCGTGAGGTGAAGATGGAACCGAGCAAGGCGATTCCCATACTCGATCCCACCTGCCGCATCGTGGCGCTGATGCCACTGGCGATTCCTGCGCGTTGGCGGGGCGCGGCACCGACCGCCACATTCGTCAGTTGTGCCTGCACCGCCGCGCCACCGATCCCCGCAATCAGGAGACCAATGAGCAGCGCATCCCAGTCGGAGGACGGCGTGATGCGTGTCAGGAGCAGGAAGCCGATCCCCAGGATCGCGAGGCCGACGCCGAAGATCAGCCGCCCGCCGAGCCGGTTGGCGTTCGCGCCGATCACCGGCGCAATGATGATGCTGCCGATGACGAAGGGGATATAGCGCAGCCCCGTACCAAGCGCGTCATATCCCAGCACATTTTGGAAGAGCAGCGCCATAATAAAGAGCAACCCGGCGTAGACGAAACTGACGATGATCGTGATGACCGCGGTACCGCTGAAGGTCGGTACGCGGAAGAGCGAGAGGTCCATCATCGCGTCCAGCCCGCGCCGCGCCTGCACGAGCTCCGCAACGATGAAGAGCACGAAGAAAATGACCGACGCCGCGCAGCCAGCCGAGTGTCTTGCCGCTCGTCCAGCCCCACTCGGCACCCTTGATGAGGGCGAGGGTGAGCGCGAAGAGCGTACGCGATACTGAGGAGCGACGCCCATGAAGTCCATGTAGCGCCGCGCCTGCGTGTTGCGCGACTCCTTGATGACGATTGCGCCCGCGATGATGCCGATGATGCCGATCGGTACATTGATGAGAAAGACCGACTGCCAGTTGACGTACTTGACGAGCACGCCGCCGATGATCGGCCCGGCGATGAGCGCGATGCCGGAGACACCGCCATAGATGCCGAACGCGGTGCCGAGTTCCGGCCCCCAGAAGGTGGCGGAGATGATCGCCGCCGCGATGGGGGAGAGGATCGCGCCGCCGATGCCCTGCACGCCACGGGCGATCTGCAACTGGGTGACATTCTGGGAGAGCGCGCAGCCGAGCGACGCCGCTGAGAAGATGAAGAGACCGATCAGAAAGAGCCGCTTTCGCCCGAAGAGATCACCGAGCTTCGCCATCGTCAGGATCAGGGCGGCGATCACCAGTGCATACGTGTCGATCACCCATTGGAGTTCGCTAGAAGGAGCTTTTGAAATCCTGCGCGATGCTCGGTAACGCGACATTGACGACGGTGATATCGAGGAGCGCCATAAAGAGGGCGAAGTTGACCGCCGCCAGGGTGAGCCATCGACGCGGGTCTTTCGGTTGATTCGCGGCGCTGCCCCAGGCGGGCGCGCTGTGGATTGCTTCTGCCATACTGCTCAATCCTTTCCGCTGGCGGATGATATGACGACGGACGATGGGGAGGAAGACGGGGCGTCGGAGGCACCTCCTTCGATGCCTGCGCTCAGCCAGCGCTCAAACTCCGCGATGACGCGGTCGTACGGGAAGGTATCGCGGGATCGCGCGCCAACTGGATCGACGCGCCCTTGATGAAAGCAATGATCGTCGAAGCCGTGGCGTCCACATCGAGGTCTGCCCGCAGTGACCCTTCGTCGATACCGGCGCGCACAATCTCCACGAGAGAGACATGCCAGTGGGTATCGATGTCGCGCCAGATGGCATAGATCGCCTCGTCGCGCAGCGAGCGCAGGAAGAGTTCATGAAGGACGGTTTGGAGCTCCGGTCGCTCGCGCTTGATCTCCAGTGCCTGCCACAGTTCGGCATGGAGCTGCGCGCGCGCCGATGACCCATGCATCCGCAGGCGCTCATGCTGTTCAATGAATTGTTGCTGAATGTAGTCCACGACTCCCCGAATCAGGTCTTCCTTCGTCGAGAAGTAGTAATGCAGCGTCGCGATATTGACGCCCGCCCGCGCTGCGACATTCCGTGTCCGCAATCCCTCGAACCCTTGCTCCGCGATGATTTCATATGCTGCCCGCACCAGCTCCTGCCGCCGCTCGTCTCCCGTGCGGCGCTCCGTCCGCTCATGCTCTATCGTCTGCATCGTACCCTCCATCAATCAGTTGACAGGTACGATACATGAAGGTGTGTCAGTTGTCAATCAATTGATTGATAAAGAGATGGGCGGAGAGTTACATGGTCGGTGGTCGCGTGATGTGCAGGCCGCGATGGGTGCCTGGTTCGTGCGCCTCGTGGGGCTCGTCTGGCTGTGGAACGGGCGTGGGCGGCGTCGGTGGCGTGCGGATTTCCTTGTGGATGATCCGACCCTCCGTGTCGAGCGTGTAGACATAGGGCGTCGCAGTGGGGATCTCCAATGAGACGACCTGTGCGGCTGTCAATCCTTCGATCTCCTTGACGATAGCGCGCAGGCTGTTGCCGTGGGCGACGATGAGGCTGTGCGTGCCATTCTTCACGAGGGGCAGGATCATTTCGCGAAAGTACGGGAAGGCGCGGGCATTCGTATCCGCGAGGCTTTCGCCATCGGGTGGTCGCGCATCCCATGAACGACGCCACTGAAGTACCTGATCCGCGCCGAAACGGGTCGCGGCGTCATCTTTGTTCATCCCGGTCAGGTCGCCGTAATCGCGCTCGTTCAGCGCGGCGTCCTTCTCCATCGGCATCGCTTCCCGGTGCAGTACGCGCAGGATGATCGTCAGGGTCTCTTGCGCCCGCTGGAGGGTAGACGTGAACGCACGATCGAGCGGGAGGTCGTTCAGCATTTCGCCTCGCCCGCCGCCTCCCGCCGCCCGGCATCCGTGAGCGGCACATCGCGCCAGCCCGTGAAGCGGTTTTCAAGGTTCCACTGCGACTGCCCGTGCCGCACAAGGACAAGATAGGTCATCGGAGCCTCCAAGAAGCAATGAGCAATGAGCAACGAGAGGCGAGCTCACGGTCGGGTTATTGTCGGTGGTCGGGGTGTCAGACGTCCCCATCGCAGGCACGATGGATCGCTTGGGAGATAGTATCTCGTGCCTGCAATGGGTGGGGTGCGCCGTGCCCTATAGAAGAGAGAAAGGATATCCCATAATGTACGTACACGTAGAGTACAGAAAAGGTAAACAAACCAACCATTGACTTACACCTACCTCGCGTATACATTATCTCGGTGACGAAGAAGTATCGACAGTGCTATTTTCCTAGACGCGCGTCTAGAAAAATAGCCCGATGTGCGCCAGCTCTCTCGGTATCGACGGTACCTGCGGCGGAGTTCTCGGCATGGTCTGATTCTGCCTGCATGATGGGGTGCAGGTGGTTTGGGGAGTGCAAAGGGGGACGGTAATGGGGTACTTGACACATCGGCAGGCCTCGATGCGACGGCAACGCGCGGCCTTCCTGCGGCTCATCGTCGCACTGACGCTGGCGGCGAGCAACCTCCTTGCGAGTGGGGCGGTGACATTCGTCAGTGCGCTGCTGGTCCCGCCGCCTGCATCGTCGGTCGGGGTGCTGAGCGCTCCCGGTACGCCGGGTATCCCGTCCGCGCCTGTCACCGTCTTCACCGAGGACTTCCAGAACGTCCCGCAGACACCGACGCCGAATACCTCCCAGATCATTTCCAGCTACGTCTCAACGACTGGCACACAGTACACGGCGGACGCATACTGGCGTAATACCGCTGTCTGCAATGGCGTCGTCGCAGACTTCAGTACCACGAGCGCCCAAAGCTGCGCGACCTCGACGTATGCCTCGTTTGGCGCCGGGCTGATGAAGGCCATGGGGATCGAGAACGGCTCCGCCGACCCCAACAAGAACTACGGCCTGCTGGAGATCACGGCCGGCAGCAACCCGACCACTGCCGACATCCAGTTGAAGAGCACCAACGGCGTCTCCACGGCCCAGTCGCTCAACGGCCGGTTCGTGACCTTCGGCATCACCATTGCGGTGACAACCTGTCAGTTGGCAGGGGGACGACCGAATCTCGCCCTCGGGCTGATCACGAACAGCATCGAGATTCCGACCGGCACCGGGATCAACCCCTGCACCGACCCGCGCGGCCATACCAGCACCGTCACGACCGGCGGAGGCGGCGCGATCCGAGTGGGGAAATACTTCCCCGCGAACTCCGTCCTCGTCAGCACAGTCGGCCAACTCGATTTCATCGTGCACAACTTGAACACCACCGGCAGCGGCAACGACATGGCGTTTGACGATGTCCGCATCCTGGACGCGACGCCGCAGTTGGACAAGTCCTTCAGCCCCGCCGCCATCGCGGTTGGCGGTACGTCCACCCTGACCTTTACGATCACGAACACGAACGACCTCTCCGCCAAGAACGGCTGGTCCTTCACCGATGCCCTTCCCGCCGGGCTCACCATCACCAATCCCAGCAGCGCCACCACGACCTGCTCGAGCGGCGCCGTCACCGCCACGGCAGGCGGCACGAGCGTCGCCGTCACCGGCAATCTGAACGTCAATCAGGTCTCCTGCACGGCAAGCGTCAACGTCACGTCGAGCACTGTGGGTACCTACAGTAACGGCCCGAGCAATGTCACCACCGTCGGTCTCAACCCGCCCGGTACCACACCATTGACCGTTGGCGTCTCCGACCTCGCGATCACCAAAACGACGGCGGCCACCTACACGCCCGGTGCACCCATCTCCTACACCATGACCGCCACCAACAATGGCCCGTCGCCCGTCCTCGGTGCGACGGTGGACGATGCCCTCCCCGCCTCGATCACCAACTCCTCCTGGACGTGCACACCGAGCGCGGGCAACGCTTGCGGCGCCGCGAGCGGCACGGGCAGCATCCACACCACGCTGAATCTCGCGGTCGGCGGCACCGCCACCTTCACCCTCACCGGCACGGTGGCATCGGGCGCGACCGGCGCGCTCACCAACACTGCGACGATTGCTCCGCCCACCGGGACGACCGATCCGATCCCCGGCAACAACACCGGCCCCGCCACCTCCCAACCCGCCCCGCGTGCGACGCTCGCGGTGACCAAGTCGAGCGCGCCCAACCCCTATATCCCCGGCCAGCCACTCGCCTACACGATCACCGTCACCAACCAGGGGCCGAGCGACGTGACGGGCGCGACGGTGGACGACACCCTGCCCGCCCCGATCGCGGGCTTCACCTGGTCCTGCACCACGAGCGGGGCGGGCAACGCCTGCGGCGCCGCGAGCGGGGCGGGCGACATCCACACGATGGTCAACCTCGTCAATGGCGGCGTGGCGATCTTCACTTTGACCGGTGTCGTGCCGCTGAACACCACCGGTGCGATCGTCAACACCGCGGTCGCCACACCGCCGACGGGCACCAGCGGGACACCGGGAACGGGCACGGACACGGGCGCGTCGGTGCCACCACCGGACCTCTCGCTCGCGAAGACCCACAGTGGCACCTTCACGGTGGGGCAGAACGGCAGCTATACCTTGACGGTGAGCAATGCCCCCGCCAGTGCCACGGTCGGTGCGACGTACGGACCGGTGACGGTGAGCGATACGCTGCCGACGGGGCTCAATCCGACCGCCGCGAGTGGCACGGGGTGGACCTGCACCGTCGCCGCACCGACAGTGACCTGCACACGCAGTGACGCGCTCGCCCCTGGCGCCAGCTATCCAGCGATCACGCTGACGGTGGCAGTACTCGGGACGGCAGCGAGCACCCCGACGAACAGCGCGACGGTGACGACGACGGGCGATCCGAACTCGATCAACAACATCACGACCGATCCGACGACGGTGCTGCGTCCCGACCTCGTCATCGCCAAGAGCCACACGGGCAGCTTCGTCCGCGGCACGAGCGGCACCTACACCCTCACTGCGACGAATGGCGGCACCGGCGCAACGACGGGGACGGTGACCGTCACCGATACCTTGCCCGCGGGACTGACCGCCACCGCGATCAGCGGTACCGGATGGACGTGCACCCTGGCAACCCTCATCTGCACGCGCGGTGACGCGCTGGCTGCGGGCACCAGCTACCCGGTGATCACGGTGACCGTCGCCGTCGGACAGAACGCGACCGCTGCGGTGAGCAACACGGTGACGGTGGGCGGCGGCAGCGAGACGAACACGAGCAACGACAGCGCCACCGACCAGACGACGATCACCTCGCGCGCCAACCTGGCGATCACCAAGACCGCCTCGATCAACCCGTTGCTGGTGGGCACGCCGTTCGACTACACCGAGACGATCAGCAACAGCGGTCCCTCGGACGCGACGCTGGTCCACCTCGCGGACACGCTGCAACCGGGCTTGACCTTCAACAGTGCCACCCCCTCGCAGGGCACGTGCAGCGGCACGGCGACGGTCGCGTGCGACCTCGGCACGATCGTGGCGGGCGCGTCCGCATTCGTGACGATCACTGTCACGCCGACGCTGGCTGGCAGCATCACGAACACCGCGACGGTGACGAGCCCGGAGAGCACGGCGATGGTGACGACGAGCTCGACCAACCGTGCCACTAATGCCGTGCTCTCGATCGCCAAGAGCGCCTCACCGGCGGCGGTCGTCACCGGTGACCAGGTGACGTACACGATCACGGTCGCGGATGCCGCGGGCACCGCCCGATCGTCTTGCCCAACTCGACCGTCATCGTCGTGTTATCCCCCGGCATCACCATCTCCGTGCCCTCAGGCAACGTCACCGACCCCGTCACATCCGTCGTCCGGAAGTAGAACTGCGGGCGGTAATTGTTGAAGAACGGCTTGTGCCGGCCGCCCTCCTCCTTCGTCAACACATACACCTGCCCCTCGAAATTGGTGTGCGGAGTGATCGAACCCGGCTTGCACAACACCTGCCCCCGCTCCACCTCCTCCTTCTTCGTCCCCCGCAACAACGCACCGATGTTGTCCCCCGCCTGCCCCTGATCCAACAACTTCTTGAACATCTCCACCCCGGTACACACCGTCTTCGCCGTCGGGCGCAACCCGACGATCTCGACCTCGTCACCGACCTTCACGATCCCCTGCTCAACCTTGCCGGTCACGACCGTCCCCCGCCCCGAAATCGTGAACACATCCTCGATCGGCATCTGGAACGGCCTGTCCAACGCCCGCTCCGGCTCCGGGATGTAGGTATCCACCGCGTCCATCAACTCCATGATCTTGTCCTGCCACTCCGCCTCACCCTCCAACGCCTTCAACGCGCTCACCCGCACCACCGGAGTGTCATCACCGGGGAACTCGTACTCCGTCAACAACTCCCGGACCTCCAACTCCACCAGATCCAACAACTCCTCATCGTCGACCATGTCCGCCTTGTTCAACGCCACCACGATGAACGGCACACCCACCTGGCGGGCCAACAACACATGCTCACGCGTCTGAGGCATCGGACCATCCGCCGCCGACACCACCAAAATCGCCCCGTCCACCTGCGCCGCACCCGTGATCATGTTCTTGATGTAATCCGCATGACCCGGCATATCCACATGCGCGTAATGCCGCTTGTCCGTCTGATACTCCACATGCGCGATCGAAATCGTGATCCCCCGCGCCTTCTCCTCCGGCGCCTTATCAATCTGATCAAACGCCGTCGCGGAGTTCCCCGCCACCCGCTCCGCCAACGTCTTCGTGATCGCCGCCGTCAACGTCGTCTTCCCATGATCAATATGACCCATCGTCCCCACATTCAAATGAGGCTTATTCCGCTCAAACTTCTGCTTGGCCATGGCGTGTCCTTCGACGATGAGATGATCCAGGGGTGTAGCGGCGGTCGGACTCGAACCGACGACCACACGATTATGAGCCGTGTGCTCTAACCAACTGAGCTACGCCGCCGAGCCCTCTGTGGGAATCGAACCCACGACACCAGCCTTACCATGGCTGTGCTCTGCCGACTGAGCTAAGAGGGCGCGCCGACACCAGAAGGATGCGGCCCAACGATGGTAGCCGACCGGCCCCGCCTCGCGGCCGAGCGGGGATCCGCCGGCCTCAAGGTCGACGATGAGTCGGTCGACCTACGGGAAGTGCGCTATCAGCGTCTGATTCTCGAAGCGGGACGAAACGCCGTCACGGTGCGCTTCCATCCCCGGCTGACGGTCGTGGCGGGCGTCGGTCGCCAGGAGCGGCGAGCTGCTGGTGACGGAGCTGCTCGGATCACTTTCCGGAGGGCGACCCGGGGCCAACCTCGAGCTCGTCGACGACGCCGGTCGCCGCCTCGCGTTCACTCCGGCCGGCCGACGGCGGGCGGGACCGGGTGCTCGAAGTCGACACCGGTGACGACGTGACGCCCGAGTTCACCGGCGAGGACGGCAAGGTCGACCTCCTGGCACGGCTCGGACTGACCAGCGCCGATGCCCGCCAGACCTGCCGGCTCACCGCCGCGGAGCTGGCCGTCGAGAGCCAGGGAGACAGCCTCATCACGGCCATGGCCACGCTGGATCAGCCCAGCCTGTGGCGGGCGGCCGAACGCCTGCTCACCGCCGAGGCATTCCTCGCGTCGGAGAGCTGAAGCGGCCGGCTCCGACGTGGAGGACGCGCCGCTGATCGAGGAGATCGAGCGACGCCAGGCGACGCTCGAACGGGCCCAGATGCAGGACGAGCGCATCCGCCGTGAGGGCCTCATCCTGGCCGCGGCGTGCATCCCGTTGGCGCTCATCGCCACGCTGGTCGCCCACCAGGCGATCGCCGGCGATGTCCTGCTCGGGATCGCCTGCCTCACCATGCTGGCGGCGGTGCTCGTGCGGACGCGGATGACCAAGGCGCGGAAGTCGCAGGACGAAGCGCTCTCACGGGCGGGCAAGCAGTCGTACATCGGCTTCCAGCTGCAACGGGTCGACCGGATGCTCGATGGCCAGAAGAGCCTGGCGCGCGTGGCGATGGCCTCCGAGGAACAGCGAAAAGCCGGAGCCGCCTGGCAGGCTCTCGCCGGCGACATCAGCCCCGACGTGGGCCCTGCACAACCGCGAGACGATCGAATCGCTGAGCAGCAGGTTGCGCGACGGGCTGTCGGGCGACGGCCTCCTCCCCGATGTGGACCCCGCCGAGTTGGCCCACTGGCTGGCAGCCCGCTTCACCGCCCTCCGCCGCGTCGGGCCTTCCGGCGAGAGCGTCCCCCTGATCATGGATGACCCCCTGATGGGCGTCGACGCAGGGGTCAAGCAATGGATCCTCGAGCTCATCGGGCGCTCCGCCGGCTCGCCGCAGGTCATCTTCCTCACGGCCGATCCCGAGGTGGCGGCATGGGCCCGCCTCGAGGCCATCGCCGGCCACCTCTCCGTCCTCGAACCGTCGCCCGACGCCGAAGCGTCCGTGCCCATGGTGGAGTTCAGCGGCCGCACCTAAAACGGTCACTACTGCCGCCGCACACGGCCTCGTGACCGCGTACAGTGGTCTCCGTGAGCTGGGTGTCTATCAAATGGGGTAAAAGGCCGTCGTTCCGGACAAACCGGACGTCGGCACGCACGGAATTCGGGCGGCGGGCCGGAGCCGCGCTGTCCGTCGTCGCGTTGCTAGGAACGCTCTCCGTGGTCGTCGCCGCGTCTCCAGGCGGCGCCGTCACCACGTCGGTGCCGTCGCCGGTGGTGGGGGGTTGGACGTTGCTGGGCAGTTCGTCGGTGGTGTCGTCGACGTCGCCTGCGACGCTGCAGTTGACGAGCGCGACGGCGAACCAGGCGGGCACCGCGTTCTACCCGACCGCGGTTCCCGGCGCGGGGATCACGGCCAGCTTCGACGCGCTGATCGACTCGGGCACCGGCGCTGACGGCCTGACGTTCATGCTCGCCGACGCGACCGCCGGCCAACCCAGTCCTCGGGGTCACCGGCGGCGGGCTCGGCTTCTCGGGCAACAAAGGGCTCGCCGTCGCGCTCGACACCTACCAGAACCAGGTCAACCCCTCCGCCAACTTCGTCGGCGTCGCGACCGGCGCCGGGCCCAGCCCCGACACCCTCACCTGGGGAGCGACCGCCACGAACGTCGCGTCGCTGCGCGGCACCCCCGTGCATGTCAGCGTCACGACCACCACCTCCGGGCTGAACGTCACCGTCAACGGCGCCCAGGTCATCACCTACACCGGCACCATCCCCTCCAACGTCTACGTCGGCTTCACCGGCGGCACCGGCGGCCTCACCGACCGCCACGCCGTCGAAAACGTCGCCATCACCGCCGGCCCACCGCCGCCCGGCGCGCTGTCGATGTCGGCCTCGACGCTGTCGTTCGGCAACGTCAACGTCGGGCAGAGCGCCAACGGCGCGTTCACGCTGTCCAACACCGGCGGCACCGCGTTGTCGGTCACGGCGGTCAGCGCGCCGGCCGCGCCGTTCAATGCGCCCGCACCGCTGACGGTCGGCACGACGATCAACCCGGGCCAGACGCTCACCCAGAACGTCACGTTCAGCCCGACCACGACCGGGCCGGCCAGCGGCTCCTACTCCATCACCGTCAACGACGGTCAGCCGGCCCACGTCGTCAGCCTCAGCGGCACCGGCGTCACCTCAGGCGGCACGACGACGGTGCCGTCGCCGGTGGTGGGGGGTTGGACGTTGCTGGGCAGTTCGTCGGTGGTGTCGTCGACGTCGCCTGCGACGCTGCAGTTGACGAGCGCGACGGCGAACCAGGCGGGCACCGCGTTCTACCCGACCGCGGTTCCCGGCGCGGGGATCACGGCCAGCTTCGACGCGCTGATCGACTCGGGCACCGGCGCTGACGGCCTGACGTTCATGCTCGCCGACGCGACCGCCGGCCAACCCATCCTCGGGGTCACCGGCGGCGGGCTCGGCTTCTCGGGCAACAAAGGGCTCGCCGTCGCGCTCGACACCTACCACAACCAGGTCAACCCCTCCGCCAACTTCGTCGGCGTCGCGACCGGCGCCGGGCCCAGCCCCGACACCCTCACCTGGGGAGCGACCGCCACGAACGTCGCGTCGCTGCGCGGCACCCCCGTGCATGTCAGCGTCACGACCACCACCTCCGGGCTGAACGTCACCGTCAACGGCGCCCAGGTCATCACCTACACCGGCACCATCCCCTCCAACGTCTACGTCGGCTTCACCGGCGGCACCGGCGGCCTCACCGACCGCCACGCCGTCGAAAACGTCGCCATCACCGCCGGCCCACCGCCGCCCGGCGCGCTGTCGATGTCGGCCTCGACGCTGTCGTTCGGCAACGTCAACGTCGGGCAGAGCGCCAACGGCGCGTTCACGCTGTCCAACACCGGCGGCACCGCGTTGTCGGTCACGGCGGTCAGCGCGCCGGCCGCGCCGTTCAATGCGCCCGCACCGCTGACGGTCGGCACGACGATCAACCCGGGCCAGACGCTCACCCAGAACGTCACGTTCAGCCCGACCACGACCGGGCCGGCCAGCGGCTCCTACTCCATCACCGTCAACGACGGTCAGCCGGCCCACGTCGTCAGCCTCAGCGGCACCGGCGTCACCTCAGGCGGCACGACGACGGTGCCGTCGCCGGTGGTGGGGGGTTGGACGTTGCTGGGCAGTTCGTCGGTGGTGTCGTCGACGTCGCCTGCGACGCTGCAGTTGACGAGCGCGACGGCGAACCAGGCGGGCACCGCGTTCTACCCGACCGCGGTTCCCGGCGGCGGGGATCACGGCCAGCTTCGACGCGCTGATCGACTCGGGCACCGGCGCTGACGGCCTGACGTTCATGCTCGCCGACGCGACCGCCGGCCAACCCATCCTCGGGGTCACCGGCGGCGGGCTCGGCTTCTCGGGCAACAAAGGGCTCGCCGTCGCGCTCGACACCTACCACAACCAGGTCAACCCCTCCGCCAACTTCGTCGGCGTCGCGACCGGCGCCGGGCCCAGCCCCGACACCCTCACCTGGGGAGCGACCGCCACGAACGTCGCGTCGCTGCGCGGCACCCCCGTGCATGTCAGCGTCACGACCACCACCTCCGGGCTGAACGTCACCGTCAACGGCGCCCAGGTCATCACCTACACCGGCACCATCCCCTCCAACGTCTACGTCGGCTTCACCGGCGGCACCGGCGGCCTCACCGACCGCCACGCCGTCGAAAACGTCGCCATCACCGCCGGCCCGGTCAGCCCGCCGGTGTCGGTCCAGGTGTTGGGCATGTATCTCGGGGACAACAGCCGGACCGGTATCACCCCGGGTCAAACGGGCATCAACAGCAGCAACGCCGGAACGCTGACGACCAAGTGGACGGCCGCGACCGGTCCGGCCAGCGCCAAGGGCAACTTTGCCGCCGCGTCCGCCCAACCGATCGTGGTCGGCGGCGTCGCCTACTGGGGTGACTGGAACGGCAACGAGCACGCGACCAACGTCACGACGGGCGCCGACCAGTGGTCGACCAGCCTCGGCGTGACCGACGACACGGTCGACGGGTGCGTCCCGCAGGAGGCCGGCGTGTCGAGCACCGCGACGGTCGGTACCGTCGGTGGCAAGACGGAGGTGTTCGTCGCCGGCGGCAACGCCACCTACTACGCCCTGGATGGCGCCACCGGCGCCATCCTCTGGCAGACGACGCTGGGCGCATCGCCGGCGCACTTCATCTGGGGCTCGCCGATCATCGTCAACGGCAACATCTACATCGGAATCTCGTCCTTCGGGGACTGCCCGCTGGTCCACGGTGCCGTTGCCGAGCTCGACGCGGGGACCGGTCTCGTCAAGAGCGTCTTCTACGCGGACGGTCAGAACGGCACGAGCGCATGCCTGGGTGCCGACGTCACGTCGTCCCCTGCCTATGACGCCACGGACGACAGCCTGTACATCACGACCGGAAACGCCGACTGCGGCCTCGCGCTCGGTGAGGCGATCGTGAAGATCAGCGCGTCCTCCATGGCGCTGATCGCCTCCTGGCAGGTCCCGACCGCGCAGGCCCCCGGAGACAGCGACTTCGTAGCCACCCCGACCCTGTTCACGGGCACCATCGCGGGAAGCTCCACTCCGCTCGTCGGCGCGGTCAACAAGAACGGCGTCTTCTACGCCCTGCGGCGGTCATCGATCGCAGCCGGTCCTGTGTGGCAGACCACTGTCGCCGAACTCGGTGACTGCCCTCAGTGCCAGAACGGCGGCTCCTCCATCGTGCCTGCGGTGTTCGACGGGACGGATCTGTATCTGGGCGGCGGCACGGTCACGATCGGTACGACCTCGTCGCCGGGTAGCCTCGTGGCGCTCGATCCTTCGACCGGCGCCGTTGTCTGGCAGGACCCCGAGGCGGCCACGGTGGTGGCGCCGGGGACGCCATCCGGTGATGTGATCGCCTTCGGCGACATCAAGGGCACCATCCACGTCGTCCTGAAGGCCAGTGGCGCCCAGGTGGCCACCTATACAGTTCCGGGGCCCATCTACGGGCCGGTGACCATCGACAGCGGTGTGATGTACGTGGCCACCGGCGCGGGCACGCTGATGGCCCTGGGCTAACCACTCAGGCACGCACGACGACGCCTACGCTGGCCGAATCACCGCGTTCCGCTCCCCGGGTCCCGGCCAGGCCACCACTCGATTGGCGCGGCCGAGTGACGCAGAGGCGCTTCGCCGCATCTACAACCGGGAGGTCACGGAGACGACCGTCACGTTCGACCTGGTGCCCCGCACCCTCGAGGAGCAGCAGCGGTGGATCGAGGAGCACTCGGGTGTCCATCCCGCACTCGTCGCGGAGATCGATGACGAGGTGGTCGGATTCGCCTCCTTGACGCCATACCGGAGCCGACCGGCGTACACGACGACGGTGGAGGACTCGGTGTATGTGGACGAGCGCCACCGAGGTCGCGGGGTGGGCGGCGTGTTGTTTCCGAGATCCTCTCCCTGGCCTCGACGAGCGGCTTCCACGCGGTCATGGCGAGGATCGTCGGCACCCACGAGGCATCGATCCGGCTGCACCGATCCTGCGGATTCGAGCTGGTCGGC
>CAVXPY010000017.1:0-122327 GCA_963763655.1 uncultured Chloroflexia bacterium | reverse complement strand
CCCCGATGTTTTCGTCCCACCCATCTAGCAGGCGTCCCGACCGTCGGTCGCCACGAGGAGAGAGCCCGATGAGCGTTTCCAGCCCCCTACCCACACCCTGGCAACTCTTCCGTATCTGGGCGACCATCGGTTTTCAGTCCTTCGGCGGCGGCTCCTCGGCGCAGTTCCTCATTCAGCGCTCCTTCATCGAGCAGCACGGCTGGCTCTCGACGGAGGAGTACCTGCACCTCTGGAGCTCTGTGCATCCTCTCTCCCGGCATCAACATGATCGCCCTCACCGTCCTGATCGGGCGGAAGCTGGGTGGGGTGCGGGGGATCGCCGCCTCGCTCGCGGGGCTGCTCCTGCCGAGCGCGACGATTACGTGCATCCTGGCGGCGATCTTCCAGCACATCGCCGGTGTCGCGGCGGTCGGGGCGATCCTGCGCGGCGTCGTGCCTGCCACCGGAGGGGTGATGCTACTCGTGGGGAGCAACTTCGCCCGCCCGCTCCTACGCAGGGCGCGCGAGGAGGGGCCGTTCTTCCTCTTGGTCAGTTGCGGGGTGATCCTCGCGTGCGCCCTCAGCGTTATCCTGCTCAAGCTCTCGGTGATCGCCGTCATCTTCGGGTCGATCGGCCTCGGGGCGCTCCTCTTCACCCGCCGCCCCGCTCCCCCGATCGTCGAGGAGAAGCGGGCGGGGCAGTCGTGACCGATGCCGTCATCTACTTCCTCCTCTTCCTCAAAGCGTCGCTCTTCTCCACGGGTGGGCTCAGCAATCTGCCGAGCCTGCGCCAGGACCTTACCGCCCGCCATTGGGCGATCGACACCGATTTCGGACATGCGGTAGTGATCGGTCAACTAAGTCCCGGCCCGACCGGCTTATGGGTGGTCAGCCTGGGCTACCTGACCAATGGCTACCTCGGTGCCGTCCTCGCGCTGGTGGCGATCATCATCCCCGCGATGCTGGTCCTCATCATCTCGGCGGGGTACGCGCGCATCGCGCAGTGGCGCTGGATTCAGGGAGGGATGCGTGGCGTCTCGCTGGCGGTCGTCGGCATTTTGCTCACCGTCGCGTGGACCGTCCTGCGCCAGCCGGGGGTGGACGGGAAGGGTCTGTTGATCGCCGTCGGTGCCTTCGGGCTGGCAGCGAGCCGAAAGGTACGATTGCCGATCATCCTCGCTCTGGCGGGGCTCGTAGGCTATCTCGTCTATCGATGAGTATGCGCCCGATACCCCGCGATGCACTTGAACGTCGCCGGAATGCGAACACCCGGACGATTCTACCAGCGTGGCTTCATCGGCAGCCAGAAGGGGTCGCGCTTGCGCATCTCGGTGATGTCGTCGCGGGCGAGGACGCTCTGGCGCTGGAACTTCTCGGGCAGCGTCATCAGCTTGTCTTCGTCAATCTCCACTCCGAGGCCGGGGCCGCTCGGCACTTCCTGACAGCCGTCTTTGAAGGTCATCATGTCGCCCTTGATGATGTCCTCCGTGTTCCAGGGGTAGTGGGATGTCAGAGGCATACAGGAGGTTCGGGATCGCCGCACCGACTGCGGTCATCGCCGCCATCGAGATGCAGAGGTGGTTGTTCGAGTGCTGCGAGAGGCCGAGCGCAAAGGTGTGGCAGAAGCGTGCCGAGGTCCACGAAGGCCCGCACCCCGCCCCAGCCGTGATGGTCGCCGAGAATGACCTGCACCGCGTTGAGCGCGCACGGCTTCGGGGATATGTTCAAAGCGCGTCACGCACATATTTGTGCGAGAGCGGGATATGCGTCGTGCGCGAGACGGCAGCCATACCGACATTCTCCGGCCGTCGGGTCTTCGAGGTATTCGAGGTCAATATCCCGGAGCTTGTACGCGACGCGGATACTCGTCTCGACGGACCAGATCGCGTTCGGATCAATCCGCAGTTGATGAGTCGGGAACCGCTCGCGCATGCAGGAGCATCGTGCGCACTTCCTCATCCGGTGGGAGGACGCCGCCCTTCACTTTGTGCGTGGTGAAGCCCCACCGCTCGTGAAATATCTCCGCCTCCTCGTACCATCGCCTCGGGCGTCATCACTTCTGCCCCACGGGTCGTCGCGCGTCCTGATCGGCGTACTTGTAGAAGAGGTACGATGCATACGGCACCTTCGCGCGCACCTGCCCGCCGAGCAGGTCCACGAGCCGCTGCCCGGTCGCCTTGCCGATGATGTCGAGGCACGCGACTTCGACAGCGGAGAATACCTGCGCGTTGCCGCGCAGCAGTAGGCGCATCGGCTCGAGGCTGTACGGGCTTTGACCGACGATATGCGCCCGCGCCCCCTCGATCTGCCGCACCATCGCCGCGCCGCCGCCGACTTCACCCCAGCCGACGAGACCGTCATCCGTCGTCAGTTTCAGGATGACGCGGACGAAATACGGCTCATGCACGCCCCACGAGTTCCGCAACGGCGGATCCGGCGCGGCAACGGTCGTGACCTGCATCTGGCTGATCTTCATGCTTTTACCTACCCCCTAACCCCCTCCCTAAAGGGAAGGGGAACTCAATCTCGGCATCTCCCCGCATTTCTCCCCCTTCCTTTTTAGGGAAGGGGGTTGGGGGGTTAGGTCACTTAATCACGACTTCGCGCCCCGTCTCGCTGGACTTCTCGGCGGCGAGGAGGACTTCCATGATGTGGCGGGCGTACTCGGGGCCGATGGGGGACGGGTGCGCCGGTGAGGATGCTATTGGCAAAGTCCGTGATTTCGCCCGTGAAGCCGGTGCCCGTGGGGACCTCATCGAGCGGGACAGGTTCGTAGTGACCGTCCGTCGCCGTCCAAACGCCCGCGTTCATGCGCGAGTTGACGCGGAGCATACCGCCGCGTGAGGATATACTCGCCCTCGCTCCACTCGCCGCCCTTTTCCTTGGCGTAGCCGGTATGCGTGAAGACGGCATGCGTGCCACTCGCGAAATCGAGCATCACGGCGCAGGAATCGTCCGCCTTCTGATGGACCATCGGGTTGCCGATCCATGCCTTGACCGCCGTAACCTTGCTATCCATCAAGCCAGATGATGCGGTCCAGCATATGCGCGCCGTTCATCTGCCACATGCCGCCACCCTGCGCGCGGTCGAGAAACCACGGCGGGCGGATGCCGAGGCTGAAGGGCTTGTACCAGACATCATTGGCGAAGACGATGTCGCCCAGTTCGCCACTATGCAGGATGCGACGCGCGGTGATGTTCGGTGCCTGGTAGTGCTCCGAGTGGCCGACCATGAGCTTGACGCCGTTTCGGTCCGCCGCTTCGGCCATCCGGTCGCACTCATCGAGCGTCATCGCCATCGGCTTCTCGATGAAGATGTGCTTCTTCGCCGCCGCCGCCGCGACGGTCGCGCCGTAATGGAGCCAGTGCGGCAAGGCGATGATGACGAAGTCGACATCGTCGCGCTTCAGCATCTCGGTGTAATCGGTGTAGGGCGTGCAGTAATTCATCTCCGCGAACTGCTCGACACGCCCCTGATCGACGTCTGCCGCCGCGACGAGCCGCGTGGTCGCCGTCTGCCTCGACCGCCTTCGCGTGCCCGCCGGAGACGCGCCCCGTCCCGATAATCCCGACACCGAGTGTCGCCGTTGAGTCGCCATAGTCTCCTACCCCCTGCCCCCTCCCTAAAGGGAAGGGGAACCGGGGGCGCATCGCGATGCGCCCCTCCATTCGTTCGCCCGCATTTCTCCCCCTTCCTTTTAGAGGAAGGGGGCCGGGGGGTTAGGCCGTCACTATCGCGCAAAACGGGGACGAACGCTACCGTTCGTCCCCGTTTCTCGGCATGCGTGAAAGCGTTTATCCCTTGACGCTCCCCGCAGTCAGGCCCTTCGACGAGGAACTTCTGACCGTAGCTGTAGAGCATCGACGACCGGGACGCCATGATCGAGCGCGCCCGCCATCAACTGCCCATAGGGATAGATGTCGCCGAAGATCATCGATTGCAAACCGACGGGCAGGGTCTTCAGTTGCTCCTTCGTGATGAAGACGAAGGCGAGGAGGAACTCATTGAAGGCAGTTCGTGAAGGTGAAGAGGGAAACCGCGAGCAGCGCGGGCGTCGCCAGCGGCAACGTGACGCGGCGGAACGCCTGGAAGCGAGTCGCGCCGTCAATCATTGCGGCGTTCTCCAGTTCCTCCGGGATGCTGCGGAAGTAACCCATCATCAGCCACGTCGCGAAGGGCAAGCGCGAAAGTCGGATACGTGATGATCAGTGAACCGAGGGTGTTGATCAGATGGAACCGGCTGAGAATCTGATAGAGCGGAATGAAGAGGAGTGCGCTCGGAACGAGATAGGTGAGCAGCACGACGCCCGTGAGCGCCTGCGCGCCACGGAAGCGGAGCCGCGCCAGTGCGTAGCCCGCGAGGGAGGCGAAGGTCACCGAGAAGAGCGTGGCGACAGATCGCGACGATGAACGAGTTGCGCATCCATGTCCAGAAGGGATGCTCGCTGAAGAGCTTATGGAACTGGCTCGAGCGTCCACGGCTGCGGCCAGAAGACGTTGCCTTGCTGCGAGGTGACTTGCAACTCGGACTTGAAGGCGGTGATCAGGATCCAGTAGAAGGGAGCGAGGACGAAGAAGAGCAGCAACACCAGCGCAGCCCACGCCGGCAGGCGACCGAGAATATTCGGTCGCTCCTTCTGCGAGTGCTGGCGCGTCAGACCTTGGGAACGGCGGCTGCCTCCCCGCGATCGGTGAGCCAGGCACTGACGCGACCAAATGTGACGCCGAAGAAGAGAATCACTGCGAAGCATCGCCCCGGCCCGGATGAACATGCCATGATTGAGGGCATAGAGTCCGAGCGCGAGGAAGTACAGCACGCCGCACAGCGCCGGCATCGGCTCACGCCGCGCAGCTCCATTGAGGAGCAGCAGCACCGCCGCGAGAACGACACAAACCTCAAGGGCTCGTACCGCACTATCGGAACTGATGAGACCTATCCTACTCAATCCTTGGAGGGCAAAGTAGGCGACGAGGGGGAATACAAGACTGAGCCGGAATACCTCATACCCCTTGAATACCTGGATCAGGTCGGTGAGCTTGTCGCCAACCCCCAACCCCTGCAAGACCTGACCAAGCGCCGCAACGATAAACCGAACGAGGAAAACCGCGAAGAGGACCGCGACACTGAGGCGCACCGCCAGGGCGATACTCGGATCGGTAATGAGCAGGGATACGATCAACCCGACGATGAGCACGATTCCTGAGATGATGACCGGCTTCACCTGCTCGGTGAGCGACGCGGCGCGCGCGCTCTGGGTCTGCTGCTCGGCGGGACGCATGTAGCGGGCGAGGAAGAAGATGAAGATCGCAAGGATCGGCACCATCAGGATGGCGACCGCCGCGCCGGGGCCGAACTGCAACCCCTGGATCGCCTTCTCATAGGCGAAGACGACGAACGGACGCGTGGAGCCGCCCGGCCCACCGCCGGTCAGGAGGTAAATCACATCGAAGGTGTTGAAGGTCCAGATCGTCGAGAGCAGCGTCGTGACGAGGAGGACATAGCGCAGACCCGGCAGCGTCACATTGGTAAACTTTTGCCAGGAGTTCGCGCCATCTACTGAGGCGGCCTCATAGAGGTCGTTATCAATCGCCTTGAGGCCGGCGAGGATATTCAAGGTGAAGAAGGGGATACCCTTCCAGATATTGACGAGGATGACGGACGGCATTGCCAGATCCGCTTGCCCGAGCCAGGAAGCGGGGATGCGATCGGCCAGATGCAGGTCACGACCAGCCCGTCGAGATGGGCTGTAGATGAGCGCCTTGTTCAGTCCACCGAAGATCGGATCATAGATCGACCGCCACGCGAGGGCGGTCACGACGGTCGGGACGATCCACGGCAGCAGCACGAGGCCGGTAAGGATCGCGCGCCCGCGCTTCAGGTTATGGAGGAGCATCGCCGCGATGATGCCCGGTGACGACCTTGAAGATGATCGAATAGGCAGTGTAAAGGCATCGGTATTCTTGACGGCATCCTTGAAAAACTTGTCATGAAGGAGGTCACGGTAGTTTTGGAGGCCGACATAATGCTGCGGCTTCGTCAGTTGCCGTGTCGTGAAACTGAGCTGAATCGCTTTGAAGAATGGCCACGCGATCAGGACCCCGAGTAAGATGATCAGTGGCAAGATGAAGGGGAACGCCACATTCCAGTCCGGGCCGAATGCCCGCCGCGTCCACGATCTGGTGCGCGGTGCAGCGATCGGGGCGGCAAGTCGTTCGCTGATCTCGTCGTCTGTGCCATTTCTTCCCTGCTTCTGTGCGTGTGGGCGGGGATAGCCCGCGCCAACCGGTTACGTCTGATCTCATCACAGTTGAGTGCTTCTTGGAGTATAGCACAACTTCGTGCAATCACGGCCCGTGACGAGTAATTAGTAAGCGAGTAACGAGGAGGGTGCTCCTACTCATTACTCGCTACGCACTCACTCGTTACTTCGCTACTGCTTGATGCCAAGTTGCTCGAAGATCTTGACCGTCGCGTCGTGCGCGGCCTTGACCGCGTCAGGAACCTTCGTACCCTTCGTGATGATGTCAGCCATCATATTCGTCAGGACGAAGGCGCTGTCTCGCGCTTGATCGTGGCCCGGGCTCGGCGTCTGCGGGAATGGAAGCCGGTCTTGACGCTTGATCGGCAGGTCCACCTCGATCACCTTGCGCAGCGCGGGGAACGATGGCTCGCCCGTCGTGTAGAAGGGGTCGGAATCCCACTGCTTCTTGTAGGCGGGCATGGTCAGGCCGACTGAGGGCTTGACGATCGCGAGCAACGAGGAGCCGCCGGCCATGCGCTTGGCGACCTCTTTTGCCAGTTCGGGGTTCTTCGCGGTCTTGAAGATGATCCACGCGCCCCAGCCGCCGCCGGCGACGAGGATCTTGTCCGTACCGGGGCCGAGCAACCCAGGAAAGACCCCCGTCTTGCTGTAGATCGGGCTCTTGTCCGCGAAGGACTTGGCATAGAGGGAGTAGGCGTTCTTGGTGATGCCGAGCGTGCCTGCCGCCCACGCCTCGTTATTGCCGGTGTCATTCCAGCCACCGACGCCGGGAGGCAGCATGTTCTTGTACTTCGCGTTCGTGTAGATATCCGCGAGGAAGGTGATGGCGGCGACGGTCTCCGGCGAGTTGAGCGTCACCTTCTTGCCGGTGTCGTCGTTTATCGCGCCGCCGTACGCCTGGATACAGTCCTCGATCAGGCCGTTCGCGTCGCCACCCTGATTGACGGTCATGCCCCAGCCGAAGCGGTTCTTGGAGGGATCGGAAATTTGCAGCGCGATATCGCGGGCAGCTCTCGAAGGTCTTGAAGTCCTCCATCTTGATGCCCTTCTCATCCAACCAGTCCTTGCGCACGAACCAGGCGCCCGAGTTGGAGAAGTAGGGGATCCCCATCCACTTGCCGTTGATGAAGAGGGAGTTCTTGATGTAGTCCTCGGTCGGGCCGTAAGTCTTCTGCATCTCCTCGACCACATCGGTGACATCGATGATGTCGCCGAGTTGGGTGAACTGCGAGACGAAGCGGTCGACGTACTGCATGTCCACCGAGTTGCCGGACTTGACGGCGGCATCGAGCTTGGCGACGGCAGCACCATCGTCGGTATTGACATGGTCATTCGTGACCTCGAAGCCGCCCTGCTTCGCGTACATTTGCAGTTCCGCGTCCATCGCCTTCTGCGTATCGGGGAAGTATTCCTGCCGCGTGATCGTCAACAGCTTCATACCCTTGAACTTGTCCGCCGCGATTGGTGGGAAGGTGCCGATCGGGCCGGATGAGGCGGCGGTCGTCGTGACCCTGCTGCCGCACTGCCGCTCGGGGCAGTGGTGCCCGCCGCTGCCGCACTGGCTGCGGGCTTTGTTGCTGCGGCTGCCGCGCTGCCCAGCCGGTGCAGTCGCGACTGCGGGAGCCGTCGTCGCCGCCGCGGAGGCCGTGGTCGGGGCTGCCGCTGCGGTGGTCGGGTGCCGCGCCGGTAGTGGCGGCGGGTTTCGGTGTGTCGGTTGCCTTACTGCCACCGCACGCCGCGAGAATGGCGACCGCCGCACTTGCCGCGATGCCGCTCAAGAAACCGCGCCGTGTCAGTTGAGGATCCCGCAGTGTCTGATTCGTCATGCCCGCTACCTCCATAACCACTGAATGGGCGATGACCGCCCATCCTCATACCGACACGCACCCGAAAACCCAGAGAGGTGTCTGCCGCACGACTATCCTCTCGCCTATCACGCATTCCTGGCTCACGCACATGACCCGAATGGCCCTACAACAGACGATATTTTTCCATCCCGGAAGTCACACGCACCCTACCATTCGCAGAAGCACTGTGTCAAGCGGAAACCGCGGCGAATGCTTACAGAGGCAAGTAACAAGCGTGAAGGAACTATCATGGCTGGCATTTCCGGCCATGATGGTTCCTTCACGCTTTTCCGCAGTGATCCTCAGCCCGTTACTGCTTGAAGCCGAGTTCCTCGAATAACTTCACCATCCGGTCGTGCGCGGCCTTGACCGCGTCCTGCACCTTTTCGCCCTTGAGGATGATCTCACCCATCATGTCCGGCAGGATGTACTGGCTCAGCACCGCGTTCTGACCGGGCGTCTGCGCCTGCGGGAATGTGAAGCCCGTCTTGCTCTTGATCGGCAGCGGCGCTTGGATCAGTTTTCGCAACGCGGGGAAGGAGGGATCACCGTTCGTGTAGTAGGGGTCGGTGCCCCAGAGGTTCTTGTACGATGGCATCACGAGCCCGAGCGATACTTTCGTAACGTTCAGCAAAGGACTGCCGCCCACCATATGCTTCGCCACTTCCTTCGCCAATGGGATGTTCTTGGCGCCCTTGAAGATGACGATGTACGTGTTGCCGGGTTGGTTGATGATCTGATCCGTGCCGGGGCCGGTGAAGCCGGCGATGATCGCCGTCTTCTCATAGATCGGATTCTTGTCCGCGAACGACTTGGCGTAGAGCGTATATGCGTTCTGGGTGATGCCAACTGTGCCCGCCAGCCACGCCTCATTATTCGAGGGGTCCGTCCAGGCGTTGATGCCGGGCGGCAGCATGTTCTTGTACTTTGGGTTGGTGAACATGTCCGCCAGGAAGCTGACCCCAGCGACCGTCTCCGGCGAGTTGAAGACGACTTTCGTCCCCTCATTATTGACGAACGAGCCGCCGTACGAGTAGATAGGTGACGTGATATTTGTGTTGCCGTCACCACTGCGATTCCAGGTATTGCCCCAACCGAAGCGGTTCTTGGACGGGTCGGAGATCGCGAGGGCGACGTCCCGCGCGTTCTCCCAGGTATTGATGTCGTCAACCTTGATCCCCTTCTCGTCCAGCCAGTCCTTGCGGGCGAAATAGCCGCCTGCGTTGGATTGGTACGGGATGATGTACCACTTGCCATCGAAGAACCCGACCAGCTTCGCGGCGTCCTCAGCCGGGCCGTACACCTTCTGCAATTCCTCGACGACGTCCGAGACGTCTACGATGTCGTCCAGTTGGTGCCACTGCGGCGCGTACCCGGCGCCATAAAACATGTCCGGTGGATTGCCGGACTTCACGGCGGCATCCATCCGGGTGACGGTACTGCCCTCATCCACGTTGAGGTGGTCGTTCGAGATGTCCACGCCGATCTGCTTGGCGAAGCTCTGCAACTCGGTGTCGATGATGTCCTGCGTGCCCTTGAAGTATTCCTGGCGGGAGATCATCGCCAGCTTCTGGCCCTTGAACTTGTCCGGCGGCGGAATGGGGACCGTGCCGACCGGACCGGTCGAGGCGGCCGTCGTCGTCCCGCCCGCTGCCGCACTACCGCTCGGTGCAGTGGTCGCACCGGCTGCCGCGCTGCCCGCTGGTCGCGTCGCTGCTGCCGGGGCGGTGGTTGCCACTGCGGGAGCAGTAGTTGCCGCAGGGGCAGTCGTCGGTGCCGCAGCCGCAGCCGTCGGCGCGGCGGGTTTCGGGGTATCGGTCGCGTTGCTGCCACCGCACGCGGCGAGGATGGCCGCTGCCGCGCTCGCCGCAATGCCGCCAAGGAAACCGCGCCGCGTCAACCTGGAATCCCGCGCCGTTTGACCTGTCATGTGCTCGCCTCCCTCTCCGCTACGACGACCGACCGTGACCTTCTCAGCGTCCGTTTGCACACGCGCGAAAGCGTCGTGAGAATGCCACGCAATGGTGTTATCTCGAGCGTCTCATCGGCTGCACGCCTATGCCAATAGCACGGGCGGTGCGATGAAACGCGACGTTTTCCTAGTGCAGAAGTTGAGGCTACGCTACCATTGAATGAAGTGATTTGTCAAGGAGTGAAGCAAGATTGCCGGGCCACGGTGGCACCCATATGGGCGATGCGTGCGCTACAATCGGTGGCAGCGGTGGACAGATACGAGCACACCAAGGAGGAATCGCGATGGCCGGTTTGGTATGGGGATCTGAGCAACAAGCCCGTCTCGATGCGCTTCGCGACGATCTGGCACAGGTCAGCACCGCGTCCGCGTGCCAATTGCTGATACAGCAGGGGTGGCGCAATGCCTATATGATGGGGCTCTTGCCGCTGGAACCGCTCGGTCTCGGCAAGCGGCTCGTCGGGCGGGCACGGACCTGCCGCTATCTGATGCGCCGCGGGCAGGAAGGGCAGCCCGATCCCGAACGCCGCCGCACTTCCGCCGAGATCGTGCTGATCGAATCCATCGAACCGGGCGACTTCTTCTGCGTCGATGCGCTCGGCGTGCCAACTGCGGGGATCATTGGCGACATTCTCGCCACGCGCCTCAAGTTTCGCGGCACGCTCGCGGCGGTCATTCATGGTGCCGTTCGCGATACGCCCTATCTCAAGCAGGTCGGGCTGCCCGTCTTCAGCAAGACCTTCCATCCTTCCGCCAGCGGGCGGGATGTCGTCGCGGTCGATTACGATGTGCCAATCGACATGGCGGGCGTCTATCTGATCCCCGGTGACATCATCCTCGCGGACGATGAGGGCGTGCTGGCGATGTCTCTCGATCTGGCGGAGTACATCGCGGCGCACGGCCCGGCGAAAGAGCGGCAGGAAGTCTGGATCCGCAGCAAGGTCGAGGCGGGCGGCTCAGTGCATGACTACTACCCGCCGAACCCGGACAAGGCGGCGGAGTACGAGCGCGAGACAGGTCAGGACTATCACCGTTAGAGCGGTTTGCGGAATTACTGAGCCGAGATGTTCGGTGGTAGCGGGCTTTAGCCTGCTATCCCTTGCTGTAGCAGGCTAAAGCCCGCTACCACCGGAGACTTTGGGCCAGTGAACGAAACAACTTTGATCGATTGGCGGTCTCTCTCATTGAGCGATGGAGGCCGCTTTTTCATGTCATGCCCATCGCTTTGCAACAATTTTGACACAGGAAGCAGGTATCGTGCGACGACGCGCCGGTTACCTGTCCATTCGGAGGGTGACGAAATCAGACCGGAGGACGATGTGATACACGGGGTAGACGGAGTAGTGTCAATCGCAGAGCCGTAGGTGCGGTGCGCGTGCCAGGTGCCGAGTGTCAAGAAATCGTCGCGGACGGTGTTCTCAAGCGGACACGGATACGGCTCATGGGGACGGATCGTGCGGGATACAGGAGAAGAAAGGAATCATATCACGATGGAGAAGCGATTCAATTTGCGGGAGCAGGAACCGATGCCACAGGCGAATGGGCGGCAGGCGCCGGCCAGCGCGCCAGCCCCCAATCCCGCGCCTTATATGAGCGCGCCACAGGCGCAGATGCCCGATCCGATGCCGCTGGCGGCGGCGCAACATCCCTCAGTAGCGGACCCGATCATCGCTGCCCTTTCGATCGTCAAGACCTTCGATACCGGCAAGGTGAAGGTGCCCGCGCTGCGCGGCGTCTCCTTCGCCGTCGGTCGGGGCGAGATGGTCGCCATCATGGGTCCCTCCGGCTCCGGCAAGACGACCCTGCTCAACTGCCTCGCCGGTTTGGAGGCGATCGATGCCGGTCAGATCATCGTGGACGGCACCGATATCGCCACGATGAACGACCGGGTGAAGACCGATTATCGCGCCAAGCACATGGGCTTCGTCTTCCAGTTCTACAACCTCCTGCCCGTCCTCTCTGCCGTGGAGAACGTCGAGCTGCCACTCGTGGTGAGCGGCGTCAACACGAAGGAGGCGCGGGAGCGGGCGATGCGGGCGCTCGATCTGGTGCGGCTGCGAGAGTGGGCGGGGCACAAGCCAGCGGAACTCTCCGGCGGTCAGCGGCAGCGCGTCACGATCGCCCGCGCCTTGGTCAACGAGCCGGCGATCGTCTGGGCAGACGAGCCGACGGGGGACTTGGATTCGGAGACGGCGGACGAGATCATCGGCCTGATGCAGGACCTCAACACGCGCCACGGGCAGACGTTCGTGATCGTCACCCACGATGCGGGTGTGGGCGCGCGGTGCGGGCGAGTAATCAAGATGCGTGACGGGCAGATCATCGACGACGGATTGGGGAATGCGATCGACCCGCTCACCTTCTCCGGCGACGGCCAGGCGCGACCAGTAGTCAGTAGTCGGTAGGCAGTAGGCAGTAGGCAGACGGGAGCGAGCGTCGCAGTATGTCCGCTGACCGCTGACTGATCGCTACAGATCTCTGCGTTTCTGCCTACTGCCTACTGTCTACTGCCTACTTCCCCGGAGGAACGATATGAACAAACTGTTTGGTATCCCGATGACGACGATTATGATCACACTCCTGGTGATCCTCGGTGGCGTGCTGGCGATCACGGTGTACGTGGCGGTGCGCAACCCGGTGATCTTCCGGCTGGGCATTCGCAATGTACCGCGCAGGAAGGCACAGACGGGGTTGATCGTCATTGGCCTCATGCTCTCCACCCTCCTCATTGCCGCCGCCTTCACTACGGGCGACTCGATGAACTATTCAATCGGTAATATCGTCTACAAATCGCTCGGGCGCGTTGATGAGGTCATCCAACCGAAGCGAGACCCGAACGCGACAGTGCAGGGAACGGACAAGATACCGGCTGCCGTGCTGACGGACTTGGAAACGCGCTTCAAGGGTGACCCGGACATCGCGGGATTCGTCCCGTCACTCGGCAAGGCTGTGCCCGCGCTCAATCCGCGCACCGCACAGAGCGAGCCCATCGTTTCGCTTGCGGGTGTGGACGCGAAGCGTATCGATGTGATTGGCGGCGTGCTCGACAAGAACGGCAATAAACTGGACATCGCCACCCTGAAGCCGGACGAGGTGTACCTGAGCGTGACGGGCGCGGACAAACTGGACGCGCAGGTCGGCGACACGCTGCAATCCTTCTACAACAACCAGCCGATCACCTTCAAAGTCGCGGGGATCGTGCGCGACAGCGTCTATAACGGCAACACCAACGGGAACGCCCTCCCTGGTATGCTCATCCCGCTGGACCGGGCGCAGACCTTATTCAACCGACAGGGCGATTACGACGCGATCTTCGTCGCCAACACCGGCACCGTGCGCAGCGGTGTGGATCGCACGGATGTCGTCACCGGCAAGCTCGACCCGGTGCTTGGCGGGCAGAATCTGGAAGTCAACAAGATCAAGCAGGACAGTGTGAAGTTCGCGGAACTGTTCGCCAATATCTTCACGACGCTCTTCGTTGTCCTCGGCCTCTTCGCGATCGCGGCGGGCGTGCTGCTCATCTTCCTCATCTTCACCATGCTCGCGGCGGAACGCAAAGCGGAGATGGGTATGGCGCGGGCGATCGGCACGCAGCGCCGCCACCTCGTGCAGATGTTCATCGCGGAAGGCACCGCGTACGACCTCCTCTCCGCCGCGGTTGGCGCGCTCCTCGGGATCGGCGTTGCGCTCGGCATGGTGCTAGCGATGAAGGCGATCCTCGGCAGCGATCTCCCGCTGTCGCCGCATGTGCAACTCCGCTCGCTGGTGGTGGCGTACTGCCTCGGCGTTGTCATCACCTTCGGCACCATCGCCTTCTCGTCCTACCGCGTGAGCCGGTTGAATATCGTTGCCGCGATCCGGGATACGGAGGAGCCGGTACGCCGCAAGGCGGGGCGACGGAGCCTGATCTGGGGCATCATCATGGTCGCCTTCGGCGTCCTGTTCACGGCGCTCGGCCTTTCGGGCAAGCAGACCTTTCCGTTCAATCTCGGCGTGATGCTCCTCATCTTCGGGCTCGGCCTGATATTGCGTCGCTTCGGCGTGCCGGAGCGCGGCGTCTTCACCGCGATCGGGCTCTTCGTGCTCGTCTGGTGGTGCGTGCCGTTCTCGGTGCATGACCGGCTCTGGGGCAAGATGAACGGCGGCATCGAGATGTTCTTCTTCAGCGGGATCGCGCTCGTCACGGGGGCGGTGCTGCTGATGGTCTTCAACGCAGATATCACGCTCCGCTTTGTCACCTGGCTCGGCAAACCGTTCGGACGGTACGCGCCCGCCTTCAAGACGGGGGTCGCCTATCCGATGGCGAACCGGGGGCGCACGGGCATGACGCTGGCGATGTTCGGGCTGATTATCTTCGCTCTCGTCGTCATCAGCACGCTCAACGTCACCTTCAGTAAAGCCTATACGCAGGACACGACACTGGGCGGCTTCGATGTCGCAGCGGCGACGAACAGCAACAACCCGGTGGGCGATTTCAAGGGCGCACTCGCGAAAGCGGGCAAGGTGGATGTGAACGCGATTACCGCCCTCGGGGTGAACCACATCGTCTACCCAAACACCACCCAGGTGCGCCTCGCGAATACGAGCGATTTCAAGCAGTACACGGTCCGCGGTGCGGACAACGCCTTCGTGGACGCGAACACCTATATCTTCCAGACCCGCGCGACGGGATATGACTCAGATCGCGCCATCTGGGACGCGCTCAAGAAGGATCCGACGCTCGCGGTGATAGACGCGACAGCGCTCCCGCAGCAGGGCGGCTTCGGCGGTGGCGGCGATAAGCGATTTGAACTCACCGGTCTCAAGTCCGACGCCAAGACGATGCAGCCAATCCCCGTGGATGTGCGCGACCGGCGGACAGGCAAGCAGCAGCAGGTGAAGATTATCGGCATCCTCGATCAGACGATGAACCTGACGGACGGCCTAAGCCTCACCGAGGGCGGCGGCATCTTCATGAACGACGCGACATTTGCACAGGTCTTCCCAGTGGATCAGCAGAATACCGCGTATTTCATCGCCCTCAAAAACGGAACGGATACACGCGCCTTCAAACTCGGCGTCAAGGCGACGCTCGTGCAGAACGGCGTGCAGGCGATTGATCTGCGCGATGAATTGAAGAAGAGCCAGCGGCAGAATCAGGGCTTCCTCTATCTGCTGCAAGGGTTCCTCGCGATCGGGCTGGTTGTCGGTATCGCGGCGCTCGGGGTGATCGCCCTCCGCTCGGTCGTCGAGCGGCGGCAGCAGATTGGGATGCTCCGCGCCCTCGGCTACCAACGCGGCATGGTGAGCGCGTCCTTCCTCATTGAATCGATGTTCATCGCCGTCTCCGGTGTCGTTGTTGGTGTGGCGACAGGATTGGTACTCTCGCGCAACCTGATCGCCAGCGGCAACGCGGGCGCGCAGGCGAGCAGCATGGTCGTTCCGGTCGGGCAGATCGCCCTCTTCGTCGTCGTCTCCCTCGTCGCGGCCTTCATCATGACGGTCATCCCGGCGCGGCGCGCCAGCCGCGTCCCGATCGCGGAGGCGCTCCGGTACGAGTAAAGTAAGGGCAGATTGGTGGTTCGTCTTTCCCTCGCCAAGAGGAGGGGTTCGTGCCGACTATCATGGTTTTGGCATACAATCAACGCGATGGTAAAGCGTTGCTCCCTCCCCCGCATGGCGGGCGGAGGGTCGGGGTGGGGGCTGCATGAGTGAAACATCGAAACAAAGCCTCGCGCGCGGGCTTGGCTATCTCGGGTTGCTGCTCGCGCTCTTCGCAGCGCTGACACCGGGATACTTCTATATTCCTGGTCTGCTCGCGCTTGGTTGCGGGGTCGCTGCCTTGTGGTTGCGGGAGGGGTATCTTGGGCTCTTGTCCATCGGGTTCGGCATCTTCGGCATCCTGATCGGCTTCATCCTCACCCTCGCCGGTTTTCGCCTCGGCAAATAGAAACGGAAGCCGGGAGAACGGAAACCGGGGAGAACCGCAAAGACGCAAAGGACACAAAGAGCGCAAAGAGGAGAGAAGAAGAAATTTCCCCCATCTTTGCGTCCTCTGCGCTCTTTGCGTCTTTGCGTCTTTGCGGTTCAATTGGTTTCGTATAGGCAGACGCACAGATTTTTGTTGAGTAGACCGTCCCACTTGACAGCACCATCGTTTCTCCACTACCCTCACGCTACAGAATCCGGCTTCAGTGCGTGATAATCAGAAGTGCCCGCTCGGCGGGGTGAGCGCGGTTCAGGAATTGAGGAGGGAACGCGATGGCCCGTGTAGTCTTTGACCACATTTCCAAGCGGTTCGGTGACGTCACTGCGGTCAACGATCTCAATCTCGAGATCGAGGATGAAGAGTTTCTGGTCCTTGTCGGTCCCTCCGGTTGCGGCAAGACGACGGCGCTGCGAATGCTCGCGGGGCTGGAGGAAGTGTCGACTGGCGAGATCTACATCGGTGACCGCCGCGTGACGGACCTCGCGCCGAAGGACCGCGATATCGCGATGGTCTTCCAGAACTACGCGCTCTACCCGCACATGAGCGTCTTCGACAACCTCTCCTTCGCGCTCAAACTCCGCAAGTATGACAAGCCGGACATCCAGAAGCGCGTCGATCAGGCGGGCGGGATGCTGGGGTTGCGCACGCTCCTCCAGCGCAAGCCGCGGCAACTCTCCGGCGGTCAGCGGCAACGTGTCGCTCTCGGTCGGGCCCTCGTGCGGGAGCCGCAAGTCTTCCTGATGGACGAGCCGCTCTCGAACCTCGACGCCGCGCTCCGCGTCCAGACGCGCGCGGAGATTACCAAGCTCCAGACACGCCTCGCCGTGACCACCGTCTATGTCACGCACGACCAGGTCGAAGCGATGACGATGGGCGACCGGATCGCCGTTATGAAGGAAGGCGTCCTACAGCAACTCGATACGCCGCAAAACCTCTACGACCACCCATCGAATATCTTCGTCGCGGGGTTCATCGGCTCACCCGCCATGAACTTCGTTGCGGGCACCCTGCAATCTCAGGGCGGCAACCTGATGCTGACGCACGATAACTACAGCGTGCCGCTGCCGATCGGTAGCCTCTCGAATGAGATCAAAGAAAACCTCGCGGGGCGCGTCGGCAAGCCGGTCGTGATCGGCGTCCGCCCGGAAGATGTCCTCGATCGCGCGAGCGCCAACGGCATGAGCGGCATGGCGGGCCTCCCCGCGACGGTGGATGTCGTCGAACCGCTCGGCTCCGAAGTGCTCCTCTATCTCGATTACGGCACCGAGACGCCGATGATCGTCCGCGCCGAGCCGCGCACGAAGGTCAAGCCGGGCGACAAGATGGAAGTCCTCTTCAAGCCCGACAACCTGCACGTCTTCGATGGCGAGAGCGAGCTTTCCATCCTCTGAATGCTGTAACGAGTAACGAGTAACGAGTCGAAAGTAACAAGGGGGAACTCGGTCCCCTTCTTGTTACTTTCGACTCGTTACTCGTTACTCCTCGGTATCAGGCGAGGTAGGTATGGAACCATTGCACGGCACGCACCCAGGCATCCGCCGCGGCGTTGGCATTGTAGGCGGGGCGCGTATCGTTCAGGAAGGCGTGACCCGCGCCGGGATAGACGACCATATCGAAGGTCTTTTCCTGCCGATCCATCTCCGCCGCGAGGGCGTTGTAGTGCTCCGGCGGGATACCGCCGTCCTCCGCGCCATAGACGGCGAGCACGGGCGCTTTGATGCCACCGACGAACTCGGGCGTCACCTGCACTCCACCCCCGTAGAAGGCAATGGCCGCGCCGATTCGGTCATCGCCGCTGGAGGCAGCATTCAGTGCGAGCCGCCCGCCCGCGCAGAAGCCGATCACCCCGACGGATTTCGGCTCGACGTCTGGTCGGTCACTTAGGCAGCCAATTGCTCCGCCAATCTCGCGCATCGCGATCGGCAGATTGAGCATCATCACCAGTTTGCGGGCATCATCCGGCTCGGTGGCGACCTGCCCATGATAGAGGTCCGGCGCGAGGGCAACGAACCCCTCGCGTGCGAACCGCTCCGCGAGGTCCTCGATATGTGCGTCCAGCCCCCACCACTCCTGAATGACGACAACCGCCGGGAATGGCCCCTCGCCGGTCGGTCGCGCGAGGTAGCCATGTGCCGTATCGCCGTTCGAGGCGAAGGCGACACGCTCGGTGCGGATATCGGATGCTGCCATACCGCATACTCCTTTATTATTGCCAGATTGCTACTCGCAGGATACCACCGTTCCGAGAGCAGAGGGAGCGCATTTTCTCCCCTCTCCGCTTCGGGGATGGGTCAGCGCGTCAGCGTGTGATAAAGAATTCCCTGCGGCCCCGCCGCCGAGGACGAGCCAGACCGAATTGACGCGGAACCGAATGAGGACGACCGCCGTGATGATTGCGAGAAGCGCGGTGAACCAATCAATGACCGCCGCGCGCCCGAGTTCCCACGCGACGCCTGCCATCAGGCCGACCGCCGCGACATTGACGCCATCGAGCGCGGCGGCGGTCCACGGCGAGCGGCGCAGGTGCGGCAGGAGGGGCACGGAGAGCGAAACGAAGACGAACGCGGGCAGGAAGATACCGAGCGTGGCGAGCACCGCGCCGGTGAATCCGCCGACGAGGTAGCCGATGAAGGTCGCGGTCGTGAAGACCGGCCCCGGTGTGAACTGCCCGACCGCGACGGCATCGAGCAATTGCTGGTTCGTGAGCCAGCCAAGATGATCGACGAAATCGTTCCGCAAGAAGGCAAGAAGCACATACCCGGAGCCATAGAGAACGGAGCCGATCTTCAGGAAGGTGAGAAAGAGGCGAAGGGGGCGATAGGCGACTGTCGCACCCGCCGCAACGGCAAAGAGCGCCACCCCTTTGAGGCCGGGGAACGGCATGAGGGCCGCCACTGCGCCCCGTCCCATCTGGATGCGCCGCCCATTCTCGATCAGCATGATGAGGATCGCCGCGCCAAACAGGAGCGCGATCACATTGAGGCCGAGCAGATAGCCCGCGAAGACCGCAATGCCCACGATCCCGAGCAGGATATTCTTCACCGCCGTGCGCCCCAGCCCCCAGAGCGCCTGTACCACAACCGCGATGATGACCGGCTTGATCCCGTAGAGGAGCCACACCCCACCCGTTGTCGTGCCGTATCGCACATAGAGCCAGGCGAGGACGAGGACGAGGAAGGCGGCGGGAAGGATAAAGAGCACCCCGCCGACGAACAGGCCCGGCCAGCCCGCACGGGCATAGCTGGAATGCATCACCGTCTGCGTGGAGGTCGGGCCGGGCACGAGATTCGCTGCACCAACCATATCGAGGAAGCGCTGTTCGGTCATCCATCGCCGCCGCTTGACGACCTCCCCGCGCAGCATGGCGATGTGCGCCGCCGGCCCGCCGAACGCCGTCCATCCGAACCGGAACATCAGGAGCGCGACGTCCTTAAGCGCGCCGGGTGGCCGCGCGATGATCGCCGTTTCGTCTACGGAAGCCGTCGGTACCGCCTCGTTCGCAGGCTCAATAGCGGACAATCGCACCCTCCTTCGCGCCCATCTTCCGTATGAGGAGTATAGCCGCGAATCCCCCGTGCAGGTGAGCGAATGATGATATGCTGCGTCGTATCAATTGCGGATTGAGGAGACAAACATGATCCAGTTCGAGCATAGCAAAACGGCTGTGCGATCTACATCCGCCTTAGCGATATGCCATATGCGTACGGGAAAGACCTCGACGATGATCGTCGCATTGATTATGCGGCGAACGGAGAGGTGATCGGCGTCGAGTTACTTGGTGTCAGTGAAGGCGTCCACATCGATGATCTTCCCTATCGGGAGGATATTATCCGGGTGTTGGAAGAGCACAAAATTCCTCTCTATGCCTGAATTGGTCGGGAACGATCATCTTCTACGAGGAGCGACCCAATGCGGACAGATACATCCCCCGATCACATCACCGTTGCCGAGTGTGATCACTGTCGGTGATCTGCTAATCTTCTATTATCTTCAGGAACAGACGCAGACGATCATCACGCATATGCAAACGACCGCGATGGACATACCACGACCTGACATGCTCACCTCATAACGTCCAATCCATCTGTGCGACAATAGTGCATGAACGGACGCGAGCAATTACGAGGAGCGACCAATGCGGACAGACACAAGGCCGATTCAGATCACCGTTGAAGACTTGCGAATCGACCCCGAGGGGACGATCCGCAGCCTGCCGGAATCGAGCGAGGCCGTCATTCTCGCCGCAGACGGCACAATCCTGGCAACGCTCACCGCCATCGCGCCGCTTCCCGGCCTGACACCGACGCAAGTGGCGGAGATCAGACAGGCATTTGCCGATGCGCAGAATGAGGATCCTTCCGAGTGGATGGACCACGACGAGTTCATGCGGATACTTGACGAAGATGAACGCAATCGCGCCGACCAATGAACAGCGGTGAACGGTGGCGGCTGAGATGGAGAGACCCTCCCCGAGCATGGCTCAGAGAGCGTAGTCGGCTCCTCACGCCAACCCGCAGCCGCGCGGAGCGGTTCGCCCTTGATCGCGCGCTCCAGCGAATTGCCCAGTTCCCATATAGTGGCTTGTGGTGCGGCACGCGCTACGACACGCTCCTCGATATGCCGGAGACATATCGTCTCATGACTCTCGGTGATCTCGTGCTCTTCTATGGCATCTTCGAGCACGAACGCATCATCCTGTTCGTCCATGCACAAACGACGGCAATGGACGCCCCACGCCCCAAATGCTCACCTGCTATCGCCTGATCCATCTGTGCGACAATGGCGCGCGGAAGGGTCGCGATAGGGAGTACGGGGCATGTTGGACCTCATGATTCACAATGGCACCGTCATCGATGGCAAGGGCACGCCCCACCCGCGCGCGTATGGTACCTTCCCGCGCGTCCTCGGTCACCGCGAGCGCTTCGGCGAAGTTCAGTAGCTCACGACCGCACAGAAACCGGGGATTAACCGCAGAGGACACGGAGAAGAATACCGCCTCTCTGCGGTCTCTGCGGTTAATCCCCGGTTTCTGTGCGGTTCAATCGCTTTCCGTCCCAAACGGCGCGACGGTGCGCAGGAAGTCGCGCACGGTGGCGTTATAACGGTCGGGTTGCTCCTGATTGGCCAGATGGCCCGCGTCCGCGAATTCCACAATGCGCGCGCCGGGAATCTCAGATAGCAAGCGTGTGCCGACCATCGGTCGGGTGACTTGATCCAATTCGCCACAGAGGACGAGCGTGGGGACCATGATTCGCGGCAGGATCGCGCGCGTGTCTGCATGAGCGAGCGCAATCGCGGCGGTGCGAAATCCTTCCGGGTGAATCTGCGCGAGCACCGCCTCAACTTCGTGCAGGAGCGCGGGCGGTGCGTTCGGCGCGAGCAGTTGCGGGGCGCGGGCGTGGGCGAACGCAGCGGGAGTCATCGTGTCCGCCGCGCGAAGCCGCGCCTGTAGCCGGGTATCAGTATCTGACCGGGCGGCATCGCCGCCGAGTGTGGTATCGGAGAGGATGAGCGACCGCACACGATCACCATACTGACCATAGAACTGCTGCGCGAGCACGCCGCCCCACGACTGGCCGAGGAGATGGGCTTTCTCGATACCGAGCGCATCGAGAAAGCCCGCGAGCGTGTCGGCATATTCTGCCATCGTCCAATCGCCCGGTGGATCGGATGAACGCCCGTAGCCCGGCGCGTCCCACGCGATCACATCGAAGGCATCCGAAAGGTCTGCCATCTGCGCGCGAAACTGCGCGGCGTTCGCGCCGATGCCGTGCATCAGAACGAGGGATAGCCCCTCCCCCGCGCGGTCATAGCCGATGGTCATACTCCCTACCGTGATCTGCCCGGAAACTGCCATTATTCCCCTCCCTGATTTTGTCGCCTATCATGCACACCCAACCCCGGTTATGCCTTCAATCGCGCGTTCTCGGCGTCGTAGAGTGGCTCGCGCGCGACCGTCGCGGCGTACCGCTTGCCGAAGAACTGGATGGTCACAGCGGTACTGGGCGTCGCGTATGCCACCGGCAGGTAGCCATAGGCGATGCTGGCACCCACCGAATAGCCGTAGTTCGCGCTCGTCACGTAGCCAAGGACACGGTCGCCATCGAGGATCGGTTCCTTACCCATCACGACAACGCGTGGGTCGTCAACGGTGAGGCAGCAGAGCGTGCGCGCCACGCCGTCTGCACGGGCGCGCAACAGGGCTTCCCGGCCGAGGAAATCACCTTTCTTGCGCTTGACGGCGAACCCGAGGCCCGCTTCGTCGGGGTGATATTCTGTGTGAATGTCCGCCCCCCAGAGACGATAGCCCTTTTCCAGCCGGAGCGAATCGAACGCCCCGCCACCCGCCGCGATGATGCCGAGCGGTTGCCCCGCCTGCCAGAGTGTTTCCCACAGCGCGCGCCCATAGTCGGTGGGCGCGTAAAGTTCCCAGCCAAGTTCACCGACATACGAGACGCGCGCCGCCCGCACCGGGACATGCCCGATCGTCACGTTCCGGGCGGTGAAGTACGGGAAGCCCGCAGGCGAGAAATCATCGTCGCTGACGCGCTGGATGCAGTCGCGGGCGCGCGGCCCCCAGAGCCCGAGGCAGCAGTAGGCAGCGATGTCCGGTCGTCGATCTGCACTGAGCCATCGGCGGGCAGGTGGCTGCGGAGCCAGGCGAGATCGTGCATCCCGGACGCGCCGCCGGTGATGACCATGAAGCGGTCGGTGGCGAGTCGCGTGACGGTCAGATCGCACCGGATGCCGCCCCGCGCGGTGAGCATGGCGGTGTACGTCACTTTGCCGACCGGCTGATCCATCTCGTTGGCCGCCATCCACTGGAGATACTCGAGCGCATCCGGCCCGCTGATCTCCAGCTTCGTGAAGGGCGTCAGATCGAAGAGCGCGACCCGCTCTCGCGTCGCGAGGTGTTCCGCGCCGATGATCGGCGACCAATTGCGCGCCGTCCATGCGGAGCGTTCCGGCCACGATGCGCCGCGCGTCGCCAGTTCCGCCCGCATTCGCGTCGTACCACTGCGGTCGCTCCCAGCCCGCGCTCTCGAAGAAGTGCGCGCCGAGTTCCTTCTGCCGAAGCATAGAAGGGGCTGACGCGCAGACCGCGCGGTTGCTGCATCTGATCGAGCGGATGGATGACATCGTAGACCTCGATGTACTGCTGGTTCGCGCGCGTGCGGATGTACGCGCGGTTGAAGGCGTGCGGATGGAAGCGGTTCAGATCGCTCTCCCGCAGGTCGATGCTCGGCGATCCCTCGATGATCCACTCCGCCATCGCCCGCCCGACGCCCCCGGCGTGCGTGATCCAGACCGCTTCAGCGGACCAGAAGCCCCGCACGTCCGGTGATTCCCCGAGGAGCGAGAACCCGTCCGGCGTGAAGGAGAAGAGGCCATTGAAGACTGATTCTATCCCTGCATTGCGGAGCGCGGGGATGCGCGCGTAGGCATCCTCCAGCGATGCAGCGAAATGCTCCGGGGTGTACGGCATGATCGCGGGATGATCGTTCGGCAGGAGCGCTTCCGCATCGACGGGCAGGGGATCGTGGCGATAGGAGCCGAAACCGTACGCGCTGCCGTACTGACGGAAGTAGAGATCCTTATCTTGATGACGGAGGATCGGCAGGCGGAGGATTTCGCGCTCCGCCGCGAGTTCCGGCAGGGGATGCGTCTTCGCGAAGATATGCTGCATCGGCGTGAGCGGCATTGGCACGCCGACCATCGTGCCAATCAGCGGCCCCCAGATGCCCGCCGCCGATACCACAATCTCCGTGGCAATCCGGCCTTGTGGCGTGATGACCGCCTGCACACGCCCATGCTCCACCGCGATCCCGGTCACCGGCGTATGGGCATGAAAGGTTGCGCCGCGTGCCGCTGCCACGTCTGCGAGACCCATCGCAATGCGCGCCGCATCGACGACGCAATCACCGGGCACGAAGAACGCGCCCGCGAGGTCGTCCGTGCGGAGAAGAGGGAGCATCCGGCCCGCCTCATCCGCGCTGACGAGTGCCGCGTCCAGCCCCCAGGACATTGCCTGCCCGAGACGTCGCTTCAGTTCCTCCCACCGCTCCGGCGTCGAGGCGATCTCCATGCTGCCGGTGCGCCAGAATGCCTGCTGGGGCGTGTTGACTTGGCTGTAGAGTTCCGCGCTCCACATGGCGAGCTGGCTGACACTCTTCGAGACGTTGTGCTGGAACATCATTCCCGGCGCGTGCGAAGTCGATCCCCAGTTCTGCCCGAGCGGCCCCTGTTCGAGGACGACAATATCCCGCCAACCCATCTGCGTGAGGTAGTACGCCGTGCTGCATCCGACAATCCCCGCGCCGATAATGACGACCTGTGCATGCGTCTGCATCGCGCCCCTCCCTTGCTCCCTCAGACTCACAGCCGGTTTCAAAACGTGAGGGACGAAAACGATTGAACCGCAAAGACGCAAAGAGCGCAAAGAAGGGCAATGATGCTCATTCTCTCTCTTCTTTGTGTTCCTCTGTGTTCTCTGTGTTCTCTGTGCCGATCCGGTTTTGCAATTGGTTATTAGGATCGAACACCACTTCCAGCGCCGAATGATCGGTGAGCGATTGCGGGCTTGGCCCCCACGGCCGCGTTTCATGCACGGCGCGGAAATGATGAAGATACTGGCAGACCACCGGATTCAGCGATGATGAGGCGAGGACGTGATCGAGTCGGAAGCCATTTTTCGTCCGGGGAACGTGCCAGCTATACTGCTGGACCGCGTAGCCGTGCAGGCCCCGGAAGACATCCCAGAGATCGTACCCGGCAAGATCGAGCAGCACCCGGCGTTCCGCCTCATACATGCGTATCTGCCTCGCCGTCTTGCCGGTGGAAACGATGCCACCCTCCGCCGTTTCCGCGTACGGGATGTTGAAGTCGCCGCAGAGGATGCGATGATGCTTCGACTGATGCGCGAGCCCGTCATAGAGCCCGTTCAACGTCTCAATCTTGATCTCGATCAATACCGGGTCGCCCTGATAGTAGTACGGGATATAGACAACATCAATCTCTATCGGCCCCGTATCGCTCTCGATCACTGCGGAAAGAAGGCGTTCCGGCCAGGGAATACGCAGGGGAACGGGGGCATCTGCCCGCGTGTTGCATGTGAAACGGCTGGCGAGCATCGTACCGACACTGCGGCTACCAACGAGTTCGGGAGTGACTACTGCGGCACTATCGAGCACATGGACCAGGCCGCACCGTGCGAAGGCCGCGCGGTAGTCCGCAAAGCGGGCAATGGCGACTTCGGACAGTGCGACGATGTCCGGCGCGTGGGCCATCATCGCCTCAACCTGATAGGGGACCATTCCCTTTCTTGTGCGGCTCGCACCGCGCACATTGAGCGTAATCAGTCGCATGGTGCGTATTCCTTGATTACCGGGAGCAGGTCGGGTAGTTTTGTGCGGACGATTGAACGCTGTTGAGCCAGGAAGCCGGAGAGAGCATACCATGTCTGTTTCTCGCACCATCACGACGATTGACGCCCACGCGGCGGGCGAGCCGCTCCGCATCGTCACGGCGGGTCTGCCACCACTCGCTGGTGCGACGATCCTCGAACGGCGGCGAGCGATGCTGGCGCAGTACGACGACCTCCGGCGCATTCTCATGTGGGAGCCGCGCGGCCACGCCGATATGTACGGCTGCATCCTCACACCACCCGTCACCCCTGCGGCGGCGTACGGCGTGCTCTTCATGCACAACGAGGGCTATAGCACGATGTGTGGCCACGGCATCATCGCGCTGACGACCGCGCTCCTCGAAACCGGGCAACTGCCGCGCACCGCGCCGGTGACGGAAGTCGGCTACGACACACCCGCCGGATTCATCCTCGCCCGTGCGGAGGTGGCGGGCGACCGTGTGCGCCGCGTCACCTTCCGCAATGTCCCTTCCTTTGTGCACACCACCGATCTACGCATCACGGTGGAAGGGAGATCCGTCGCGGTCGATGTCGTCTTCGGCGGCGCATTCTATGCCCTCGTCCCGGCAGCGGCGCTCGCCCCTGATCTCGTAGTACGCCCGGAGCGCGTCACGGAACTGATCGCGCGCGGCATGGCGGTGAAGCACGCGGTAGAAGCGGCAGCCGACATCGCCCATCCTACCGAACCGGAACTACGCGGCATCTACGGCACGATCATCACCGGCCCGGCGGAAGGAGCGGGAGCGCGCCAGCGGAATGTGACGGTTTTTGCCGAGGGCGAGGTGGATCGCTCCCCCTGCGGCACCGGCACCGCCGCCACAACCGCCGCCTTCATCGCGCGGGGTACGCTCGCTCTCGGTACCGAGTGGGTGAACGAGAGCATCATCGGCACCCGATTCACGGGCCGCGCCATCGCGGAAACCCGCGTCGCCGATTACCCGGCAGTCGTTCCGGAAATCGGCGGCCGAGGCTTCCTCACCGGCTTCCACACCTTCATCCTCGACCCCGAAGACGAAGCCGGACGCGGGTTCCTCGTCCATTAGCGCCGGTTGCCAAACTGAATCAACGCGGAGACATCAACAGAAGGCTCAATACAGAGGACACAGAGGACACAGAGAGCACCGAGAGTGGTTCCCTTTTCTTCTCTCTTCTCTGCGATCTCTGTGTCCTCTGTGTCCTCTGTGCTCGCGTCTATTCTCTTCGGTTAGCCCCGGTTTCGCCCTTTTTATTCGGTTACCGGCGTAGGGAGTGCAGCGGGCCGTTTTGGCATGGCGATGAGCAGGCGCGCGGCGGTCGCGGCGAAGCCCCAGAGGAGGAGCCCAGACACAATCAGCGTCGCGATGTAGCCCGTACGGTCGATGATGCTGCCAACGAGCGCGGTTCCCACCCCACCGCCGAGGAAGAGCGAGAAGGCGAAGAGCGCGACCGCCGTCCCGCGCGCCTGCGGGAAGGTCTCGGTCGCGCGGGTCTGGAGTGTGGTGTGGCAGAGCACGAAGCCGACGCCTGACAGAAACATCGAGAAGAGAAAGAAGGGCCAACGGGGAATGAACGCCGCCGTGAGATACGCCGCGCCCATCATGCCGCCACCAATCAGGATCAACCGCCGCTCGCCGAGCCGGAGCACGAGATAGCGGAGCACCCGCGAGGTGCCTAGTTGCATCACGCCCGCGAAGCCGAGCAGGAGGCCAATCGCCAGTGAACCGAGCGCGAAGCGATGATTGAGATAGCCGCCGAGGTAGGAAAAGACGCCGTTGTAGAGAAAGCCTTCGAGCATGACGAGCAGCAAGAGCGGCAGCATCCGGGGCGCGCGGATCGCGGCGAGATAGATCGCGCGCGGTCGTGGGCGCGGCTGGGCGACAGGGAGGCGGATCTCCTCCTTCATCAAGAGGAGGAGGGCAACCGCGACGATACCGGAAGCGACGCCGAAGATCGGAAAGACGAGCCGCCACGAAACGACCGCCGCGATCAGCCCACCGACACTCGTGCTGAAAGCAGTCGCCGCCGCCGAGGAGGAGGTAAGGATGGCGATCTTCGCCTGCCGCTGCGCGTACGGGACCGTATCACCGACATAGGCGAGCGTGAGCGGGAAAATCGCCGCCGCCGCGATCCCGGTGAGAAAGCGCAGGAGCGTGACGACACCGAGCGACGATGAAGCACCGCAAAGCGCGGTCCCGACGCTGAAGAAGACCATCGCGACCGCGACGACCTTCACCTTGCCGACGCGATCGGAGAGCGGCCCGTAGAAAAGTTGAAAGAAGCCGTACGGCAGCATATACGCCGTAATGAGGATGCCCGCCGAGGAGACGGAGGTATGGAAGGCATCGGCGATTGTCGGCAGGAGCGGCGCGATCACGCGGGAATCGAGGTTGATCATGAAGATCGCCCCACCGAGCGCGAGCAGGAGCCACCGCTGCCGTTTCTGTGCTGCCGCGTCGGTTGTCGCCTCTTGTACCGTCGCTGGAGCCGTCATACGCGCTCGTAGGGTTGTTCGGTCGTCAGATTCGCGACCGCACGGAAATGCCGCACATTGAATGTGCAGAGTGGCACGCCCAACCCCACTGCACATTCCCCGATCAGCGCATCAAGGATACCGAGGCCGTGGCTGAGCGATCCCCTCGCATAGCTGTCGAGCGCCCGGTTACTATCACTTGGGGTTGGCCAATATACTGCGAAAGGTATGAGTAGTCGCCGAAGTTGTTGCATTTCGCGCCTAGTCCGACAACCTCTCATGAGTTCCAGAATCACCGGACCGGGGAGCGCGATCTCTTCATCCGTCGAGCCGAACCCGATGAGCGCGGCAGGATAACTGCGGATGATGTCGGTCATCACTTCCGCGTCAAGCAGGCGCACGAACTAATCCTGTAGGTGCGTACGGAGGCGAGCCTGTCGGCGTTCACGTCCCTCATCTTTCAATCTCTGCACGTACTCAACGCTATCACCAATATCGGTGCGATCCTTCCACATCCCGATGAGGCCGTTCTCCACGATGATTTGGTAGAGTTCACGTCCGGTCTTCGGCTTCTGGTCGTCAGGCATGGTGAAATCCTTTATAACCGCACATCGCAGTGTACCGCGTTCAGAAACCGAGCGCGACGCCTTCGGTGCGGGGGTCGGAGCCACCGTAGCAGATGCCGTCCTCCCAGGCGATCACCTGGGCCGCGCCCGCCGCGCCCCATTCCGGCAAGGCATGGACGGTGTGGCCGCGCTGCCTGAGCGCCATCAGCGTCTGATCGGGGAAGCGGCGTTCGATGCGGACCTCGTACGGGTTTGGTAGATTGGCGGGATCGGTGCCGGGGAAGCTCGTCCAGCGGGGCGCTTCAACCGCCTCCTGGGGGGACAGGCCATAGTCCAGCATGTGCGAGATCACCTGCATATTCCACTGCGCCTGCTGATCGCCACCCGGTGTGCCGCCGACGAACGCGAGGGTGCCATCCTTGCGGGTAGCGGCGTAACAGTGGAGCGTGTGCATCGTCCGCTTGCCCGGCGCGAGGAGGTTCGGGTGGCCGGGTTGCAGTGAGAAGCCCCGCCCGGCGCGGTTGTTGAGGAAGATGCCCGTGCCATCGACGAGGCAGCCGGAACCGAAGGCGGCGGAGAGCGAGTGGATGAGCGAAACGGCGTTGCCCTCCTGGTCCACCGTGCAGAGCGAGGTCGTATCACCCGCCATTTCCGGGATGAGCGCGAGCGCGGGATCATCGACGCGCGCGCGCTTCTGATCGATGGAGACGAAGTGGGACGCGCCATGTGCCGCGCTGATCAGTTTCTCCAGCGGGAAATCGACGAATTTCGGATCGCCCGCGTAGCGATTGCGATCTGCGAAGGCGAGCTTCTTCGCCTCGATCATCAGATGGAGCGCCGCACCACCGCGCGCGTCCATCGCCGCGAGGTCCGCATTGGCGATGATATTCAACTCCTGCAGAAGAATCAGGCCCTGCGAGGGCGGCGCGGTCGTGTAGATCGTGTGGCCGCGATAGGTCGTGCTGATCGCGGGGTAGGTCTCCGTCTCGTAGGCGGCGAGGTCTTCTTCCGTGATGAGGCCGCCGTTCTTCTCCATCCATGCCGCGATTTTCTGCGCCAATTCGCCCGTGTAGAACGCCTTCGGCCCGTGCCGACGGATGAGACTGATCGAGTCCGCGAGGTCCTCGTTCTTGAGGATTTGGCCCGTGTGCGGGGCGTGCTTGCCATCTTTGAGGAGGGTCTTTGCCGCACCGCCGGGCTGCTGCTTCAGCCGTTCCATCTGGCTTTCGATCATCTCCGCGCCGTGGGGCGTGAGCGCGAATCCCTGCCGGGCGTACTGCTCGGCAGGCCGGAGGAGGTCGCTCATGCGGATGCTGCCCCATCGCTCGAACGCTGTGAAATAGGCATCCACGGCACCGGGGATACCGACCGACAGCGGCCCATTGAGCGGCATTTTGCTGATGTGCCCGTGCTCCTGATAGCGCGCCGGGGTGGCGGCCATTGGCGCGCCACCGCTGCCGTTCACCGCCGTCACCTTCTGCGTCTTTGCGTCGTAATGGAGGAGGAAACAGTCGCCGCCGAGGCCGCACGATGCGGGCAGCACCACGCAGCAGACCCCCGCCGCCGCGAGCGCCGCGTCCATCGCATTGCCGCCCCGTTCGAGCGCCCAGAGACCCGCAGCGGTCGCCAGTGGGTGCGCGGTCGCGACCATGCCGCTCCTGCCCATCGCGACATTGCGCCGCTCGCCGGAGCCGCGTGCATGGAAGGGGATCTCGCTCGCGCGGTCCGCGTCGCTGCCATTCTTCTGTCGTGCCACGGTGCGCTCCTTCGGTAGACGCCGTTTATATTCCTCCTCACATGGTAGCACGCAATACCCGGACCTACCCCCCGGCCCCCTCCCTAAAGGGAAGGGGAACCCGATCTGGGCAGCGGGGGTTAGGCGAGAGCCGCGCTACGGACGATCCAGATGAGGAACCATTCGGGATGGGCGAGGGGATCGGGGTAGCCGATGCGGATGGCGAGCGTCGTCGCGACGCGCCAGGCGAGGGCGGCGCGCTCCTGCGGAGGGAAGGTCCCGGCGCGGCGCAGGAACTCCCGCGCCGCCGCCAGTTCGTCCACCGTGAGGAGATGGACGGGTGCTTCCTGGCCCGGCGCGGGTGGCCCCCAGGCGGCGGGTTGCGCGCCGATGGCGATCTCACGCAGCGTCGGCGCACTGTCCCACTCTCGCACGACGATCGTGCCGCCAACGATGTCTCCCAAACGCCGCGCGCGTCCGTCCACGATCATGCTAATGAAACCGACGAGGTAGCCGAAGGGAAGGAAATCGACGAGCCGCACCACGGTCCGCGCAAGCACGGCGGCGGGATCGACCGGCGCACCATTATCGCGCAGCACGCGGAGTTTGAGCGCGCGTTTGCCGACGGTCTGACCGTCCCAGAGGAGTTCCAACACCGCATAGTAGGCGAAGACGAACCCGAACAGGAAGAGGAGCGCGAACGCACCGATCACCGACCCTGCCGCGAAACTGTTCGGTTGCAGCGCGATAAGACTACTGAGGAGGAGGAGAGCGATCAGAGAGACGAAGAGGACTGCCAGGATTATGAGCGCATCGAGGAGCGCGGCGAGCAGCCGTGTCCCCACCCCCGCGAGTGGCAGCGTGATTGTCACCTGCTCCGGGGTCGTGATCCGTATCGCGTCCGGGGTGTCGGCGGTCGTGGTTGGCGGTGGCAAGGTTAGAGGGATACGCGTTAGCATGGCAGTCATTTTCGCATGGCGCACGACGCAGCGCGAATATGCCTACGTCGTCAGGACGTGGGGTAAGCCCCTTCCGGTTATCTTCATGAGAGAAACGTCCCCTGCGCCATATGGACGATCGCAACCCTACGCGATACCGCCCGCTTCAGGAACGGAGATGATCGAGGAGCAACTGCGTGACGCGCTCCGGTTGGTCGAGCGGGATCCAGTGGCCGGCTTCCTCGACGCGCTCGTAGCGGTACGGGCCGGTGATGTGGCCCTGCGGGTCGAGAAATCCCGCTTCGTTGCAGTAGCGATCCCCGCTGCTCCAGATGCCGAGCGTCGGCATCGTGATTGGCACCCGCAGGGGCGGTGTACCGAGACCGAACATCCCCGCAGGGGTGGCATTCGCGCGGTACCAGTTCAACCCCGCCGTCAGCGCGCCGGGACGGCTGAGATCGCGGATGTAGGTTTCCAGATCCTTCGCCTCCGGGAGCCACGCCCGCAGGAGCCGCCAGTCGTCCCGCATCAGTACCTGCTCCGCGATCCCCTCGAACTGGAAGAGGAGCATATACCAACTCTTCTCGTACTGCGCGATCGAGCCGAAATAGGTCGCGGGTGGCGAGACGGAGAGCGCGGCGAGCGTGCGCACGCGCTGCGGTACGAACATCCCCAATGCCCACGCGACCGCCGCGCCCCAATCGTGCCCGACGACATGCGCGCGCCCGACGCCGCACGCATCGAGGACGCCGAGGGCGTCCGCGACGATGGACTGCATCGCGTACTGCGCCACACCTTCCGGCTTGTCGGACTCTCCGAAGCCGCGCTGATCCGGCGCGATCACCCGGTACCCCGCCGCGACAAGCGCGGGAATCTGATGCCGCCAGAGCCGTGACGAATCCGGGAAGCCATGCAGGAGCAGCACCGGCTCCCCCGCCCCCTCATCGACGACGTTGAGCGTAATTTCGTTGACTTCAATGCGCTTGGCGGCGAATTCGGTTTGCATGTCGGCACCCTTCCCCATCAGGCTCTCTTCGTTCTCAGAACTGCGCTCATCGTACCTGCTGCGGGAGGTATCCGCCAATCCGTCATCGATTGGGCGTACTCCCTCTTCTGACGAGGCGTGGCGAATATGCCTCTGTATTGAAGCCATGCACGAGAGGCAGGCATCCGACGGGGCCGAAACCACTATCCGCCTTGCCGTAGGTCTCCTGTCTGGAAGAGATAGATGCCGATCCCCGTGAAGAGCGCCGCGAGAAGGAGCATCACGCTGGAGCCGGTCCAGTTGACCCCATCCGCAATGGGCGTTCCGTAGGCGGTGAAGATGGACAGATGTTGCGTCCAACCCGGCAACTTCAGGGTGGAACGGAGCAGGTCCATAAAGAAGGCGATCCCGAGATAGCCGCCGACGATCTCCAGATCGATGGTGGAGCGCAGACGCGCGCCAAGCGCGTAGACCGCACCGGCGATCAGCGCCATTGGCGGCACGAGCGCCAGCGAGGCAGCGAATACTCGCCCCGCGTCGAGCGTCAGGTTCGTGGCAACAGCCCCGACCATGATGCCGAGTGCGTTGGCGAGCGCGAGGAGGATGAACCCGACCAGGGCCGTCGCATACCATTGCAGCGCCACGCGCCAACGCGGCTGCGGCGTACTCAATACGATGTCCAACCGCCCATTGTCCTGATTCGCGGGCCAGTCGTTCGCGCGGATGAGGGCATAGAGCATCGCCGCGATTGAGATGATGAGGAAGACGACGAGCGAGACAAAGCCGTAATCCGTTGCCAGGAGATTGTCGCCAAAGAGTTGCGCGAAGGCGGGCGATCCTTTGATGGCATCGCGGAGTTGCTGCTCAGATGATTTCACGATGCCCGCACCATAGGCGGCGTAGAGGAAGATTCCCAGCATCCACCACCCCAACCCGGGGCCACCGGCACGCAGCGCGCGCGCCAGCACCGACCGCAGCCAGGGGTCGCGCGCGGCACGGTCGATCTGTGCATCCGGGGAGACTGTTTTTGCGGTGCCACTCCTGAGGATGCGACGCAGGGGGAGTGTCGCAACGGCACCCATATCGCGTCGCAGAAAGATGACGGCGCTGCCAGCGAGCAGGAGGAGGCCGAGCCCGAGCAGGAGCGCCATCGCACCGATATTCGTGCCATAGGAGGGGATGAGCGGCTTGCTGAGACCGTAGTAGTAGTTCGGCGAGAGGTACTTTACCCAGGTAATGTTCGGGTACGCGCGGCCCCTGCCGTCCAGGACGAAGAAGAGCGCATAGAGCGCGCCCGTCGCGCCCGCAGCGGTGCCCGCTGTCCGCGTGTACTGCGAGATGAAGAGGGCGAGCATCGCGTAGAAGAAGAGCTGGAGGCTCAAATTGAAGCCCGCCAGCACTGCGCCTCCGACCGAAGCCGCATCATGCTGACTCGCCTCGCCCAGCAATGCACCGATCCCGAACGCCAGTCCCAACACCGACACGCTGACAACGGTCGCCAGCACCTTCTCACGCAGCAGGTCCTTACGGGAGTGCGGCGTCGCGAGAAGGAGATCCATCGACCCGCGCGCTTCTTCGCCGCGCACCATGCGGCTGCCGACGAGCATCGCGAAGATACTGAGCATCAGCGAAAAGGAGAAGCCGTACTTCCATGTCACGTAACCAGAGGCGGTATCGGTAGCGACCGGTTCACCGAGGAAGACGTAGGCACGATTCTGTGTGAGATTCCCAAGCTGGCTGAGATCGATCTGGCTCAGCGATGCATAGACGGTGCTCAGGATGAGCGTAATGAGCACGCTCCAGATGAGGAGCGCCCAGCGTTGCTCCCGCAGTGTTTTCCCGAAGATCGACCGCAGCATGGGGTCATCCTTTCGCGACCGGCTCAGGTTGGTAGTAGCGCAGAAAGACTTCATCCAGGCTCGGCTCATGCACGGAGAGCGCTACCGCGTGATGCTGCGCCGCGACCTGAATCACGCCTGCCAGATCGGCCTGAGCGGTGAGTTGCACACTCTCGCCGCCATTGACGAGCGTGACATCGCGGACATTGGGCAGACTGTTGAACCACTCCGTTGCAGCAGGGCACGGGAAGGTCACCGTGACCACATGATGCCGCAGATCTTTGAGGGCGGAGATGTGATCCACTCGCACCAGTTCACCCTCCCGGATGATCCCGACTCGGTCGCAAAGATGCTCGACCTCCGGCAAGATGTGTGAGGAGAGAAAGACTGTCCGGCCCTCCGCCTTGACTTCCGTCACCATCGCAGAGAATACCTGCTGGTTGAGTGGATCGAGGCCCCCGGTAGGCTCATCGAGGATCAAGAGGCGCGGCTTGTGCATGAATGCCTGGATGAGCCCGACTTTCTGCTTGTTGCCGCGCGAGTAGTCACGAAAGCGTTTGCCGAGATCGAACTCCAGACGCTCGACGAGGCGTTTGACTTCGCCCTGATCGACGCCGCCCCGCAGATTGCCGAGGTATTCGATGATCTGCGCGCCCGTCAGGGTAGGATCGACATTGAATTCGCCCGGAAGATAGCCAATGAGCCGCTTCACCTCGGCCGCCTGGGACCAGCAATCCAGCCCCGCAATATGCGCGGACCCGTCGGTCGGATGCAGCAAACCCATGAGGAGGCGGATCGTCGTCGTTTTGCCCGCGCCGTTCGGCCCGAGGAAGCCAAAGACCTCGCCCTCAGAGACGGCGAATGTCACCCTAGCGATGCCCCGGCTCTGCCCGTACTGTTTCGTCAACGCCTCAGTGTCAATGATGTTCGTCATGATGATGCCGCTCCCTCATCGCGCGGTGACGCGGCACGTCGCGCGCGATGCGCGCGCCAGCGCTGCAACAAGCCGCGCTCCTCTTCGAGCAGGAATTCGCAGAAGTCGAGCAAATCCTCCAGATGGGCGTGCGCAAATGCCTCTCCTTCCCCAGTCGCTGCCAGTCCTCGCCGGGCAATTTCTGCCAGAATATCGATTTGCACGATGCCGGATCGCACCCGTGCATCCCAGGGATCGTCGCTGCATCGGTAGTAATCCCGCCGATCTTTGGGCACCGTCACCCGCTCCACGAACCCGACGGATTCGATCAAGCGGATATTCGTCGAGATCGACGCGCGCGAGACACCGAGCGCCGCCGCCATGTCATCGAGCGTCAGCGGGCGATCGACCACCATCACCAGCCCCAGGAGACGCCCGGCAACCCGCGGCAGGCCGTACTGTGTGAAGTAACCGCCAATGGCTTCGATAAACCGCTGCACGCCCGGTGAGAGAGTGATGTGATCGTCCAACGCGGGCCTCCGTTGAGGAACGAGCAGAAACGCACAAGCGCGCATCCTTCGCTCCGATGATAGCACCATTCAGATGTTTCAGTCAATACTGAAACATAAAGAGACGACCGCGCGATGCCGCGCAATTGTGTACGTGTCGAGAGGGAGAGAACGATATGTTCATTTCATGTGAAACGCGGCTGAAGGCTGCTGTGGTCTTGCTGATCAGGCATCATCGGCGCGCTCGTCATCGGTGGCGAGGAAGCGTCGGTCGGCGGCGGTGAGGGAAACATGAGCGAAGAGGTCCGGGCGGCGGGCACGGGTGCGAAGTAGGGCCTGCTCACGCCGCCAGCGGGCGATCCGCGCGTGATTGCCACTGACGAGGACCTCCGGCACGCTGAGGCCGCGAAACTCCGGCGGACGGGTGTAGTGAGGGTATTCGAGCAGGCCGTCTGCGAACGATTCTTCGGCGAGCGATTCCGCCTCGATCACGCCCGGCAGGAGCCGCACGACGGCGTCGGTGATCACCATTGCGGGCAACTCGCCTCCGGTCAGTACGTAATCACCGATGCTCACCTCGTCCGTCACCGCGAGGGCAATTGCCCGCTCGTCCACCCCCTCATAATGCGCGCAGAGGATGACGAACCGATCCGTCTGCGCCAGTGCGTGCGCCATCCCCTGCGTGAAGGTGCGCCCGGCGGCAGACATGAGCAGCACGGGCACGCGCGGTTCGCTGCCCACGTCATCGCCGAGCAAGGATTCAATCGCATCAACGACCGGCGGCGCTTTCATCACCATGCCCGCGCCGCCCCCATAGGGATAATCGTCGGTCGAGTGGTGGCGGTCGGTCGTCCAGTCGCGTAGATCATGGATATGCAGATCGACCTGCCCCGCGCGACCGCCCGGCCAATGATGCTCGCGCCGAGCGGCCCCGCGCCCGCAAACATGCCGGGAAAGATGGTGAGGATGTCGATCCGCATGTCGGTGAGCCCGCTACGCCGTGACGGTCGATGCTGCCAGCACCTCGCGGACACGCTCGACCGCCTCATCCTGCGTCGGCATCCCTTCCTCGAAGGTCGAGTAGATCGAGCGGTTGTCGAGCGTGATCTCGTACGCGCCGCCGGTGGAGGGGATGACGAGGACACCGCCCAACTGCCCCTCGAAGGTGCGCAAAAGCGCCTCGGTGAGCTTCGTCGCGAAGCCGAGGTAGCCACACTCATGGCAGTACTCGATACCGATGGTGGGAAGCTTGTTTGCCACTGCGATACTCCTTTGACCTAACCCCCTGGCCCCCTTCCCTTTAGGGAAGGGGGGACACTGCTGCTACACAGTGAAACGCGGGCGCATTCCCGCGTCAAGCGTTGCGCATCCGCTCTGATGTGCGGCAGCATGAAACTGAGACTGTATACGGTATATTCAAGGCTGGGGGTGAGTCCGTCGATCGGAGTGAGGAGAGAGCGATGCTGCCACATTGGATTGCGCTCTCACTCGACCTCGTCGGCACCTTCGTCTTCGCCCTGAGCGGCGCGCTCGTCGCGGTGCGGAAGAACCTGGACATCGTCGGCATGGTCGTCCTCTCGGTCTCTGCGGGTCTTGGCGGCGGCATGATCCGCGATGTGATGCTCGGCGATACACCGCCCGCCGCCTTCCGCAATGAGACATACCTCTTTGTCGCTGCCGCAGCGGCGATGATCGGCTTCTTCTTCCATCCGCAGATCACGCGCCTCAGCGCCAGTATCCTCTTCATCGACGCGCTCGGCCTGGGCTTCGTCGCCGTCTCCGGGACAGCGAAATCGCTCGATCGCGGGCTGGCGATCGTCCCGGCGGTCTTGCTGGGCGTCGTCACCGGAGCGGGTGGCGGCGTAGTGCGCGACCTCCTGGCATCGGAGATTCCACTCATTCTGCGGCGGGACATCTACGCCCTCGCCGCGCTCCTCGGCGCCGCCCTCTTCGCGGCGATGGTCCGCTTCGGCATGAACCGCACTGCGGCGGCCCTCGTCGGCATTAGCGCAACCTTCGTCCTACGCGTTCTCGCAATCCGGTTCGGCTGGCAAGCGCCGCGCCCAAGGAGCAACGAGCAATGAGCAATGAGGCGGTCACCGATCCCCACTCAGTCCTCAGTCCTTAGTCCTCAGTCCTTCGGTATGCAGCGGCGATGTTGCGCATCAGATCGCGGCCAATCGTCTCCATCTGCTTGCCGACCGCGAGCGAGGTCGTCTTTTCGAGGAGCATCCGGGGCATACGGCGCAGCATCGGTGGGATCGTATCGACAACGGTGAGTGACGCATTGCCGTCAATCGCGGTCTCGCCGCCCCGCTCGGTGAGTGTGAGGGTAGCGGTGAAATCGCCGAGTGCGCCCTTCGGATCGAGGGGTGGAATCTCGGTCGGGACGGATTGGAGGGTCACTTTCCGCGTGCCATCGCCCGTCACGCCGAGCTCGAGTTCGAGGATGAACTGCAAGCCTGCCGCTCCGACGGGCGCGAAGACGAGGCGGTACGCGCCCTCGCCGTGCGCGACGATCCGATCGACTCCCGGCACGAGCGGCAGCAAGGTCTCAGGGTCAATGAGGAAGTGATAGACCGAATGTTGCGGCCCGGCGAGCGTCAGCCGCTCGACGAATGTCCCACGGAGGGTGAACTGATCGTCACGAGCGGCGAACGGCATGGCGGCGTTCTCTCCTGTCCGGTGGCAGTCTCAGCGGCGAGATGCCCCGCCGCGCGTCGTTTCATCATCGGAGGGCAGTATATCCGCATCAGCAAGATCGGGGGTATGCGAGCCGGGATGAGGGTCATCGATTGTCGCCGCCTGCTGAAGTGCAGCCTCCTCATCGTCGTTCAGGTCGTCCTCCTCATTCTCGAAGTAGGACGCGTCCACTACGCGATCCACGCCCATATCGGACGATCCCTCCGCAGCGAGCAGATCGGTATCATCGCCGCCGGTCGCGTTGTTCTGCGGCGCATCGAAGGGTTCCTCCCATTCCGCTTCCTGCGTGCTGTCCTGCGTCGGGTTGGTGCCCCAATTGACCGGCTCAGGCGATGCGTCCTCCACAGGGAAGAGATACTCTGAGACGGTGCGCGTTGCTTCAAGCGCGTCATCCGCCGATTCGCCGGTCGCGGGGTCGGTCTCGTCGGGCAGGGTGCGGTCGTCCCGGTAGCGGTCACCGGGGATGGCGTCACGTTCGCGGTCGTCTCGCATGATGAAATCCTTTCATGGCGTGACCCCCACCGATTGTGGTGGGGGCCTGCCTGCGTCATTGAGCTGCCACGCGCGGCATTACTGCATGGTGCGCTTCTGGCCCGTCAGGAATCTTCGCCGGGGAGGAATAGATAGCCACCGCCCCGGTGCGGCGCGCTCGTCTGCGTCTCTGATTCGCCCTCGCTTGGGGAGCGATACTTCTCGCGGGGTGGGTTCGGCGTATGATCGCTACTGCCGAGATTTTCGCTCGCCTCCTCACCATAGCCAAGCGGCGCGGGCGGCGATGCCTGCTGCGTTGCGGCCTGCTCGCCCGGCTCCGCACTGTCCGTGGCACGCTCGCCCTCTTTGCTAGTCGGACCAGGTACGGCACCGCGTTCGTGTTGCATGGTTGCTTCCTCCTCGTTTGAATGCGGAAATTCAGATGACGAAGAGAAGCGTCCGCAAAAGATATGCCACGAGCTAATGAGGGGATGAACGATCCTAAGTGGCAGGCTGCCGTTGTCGGGCGCGCCTGGATGCGGTATGTTTCGTGTGCGCTTTCCGATGCGTTCCCCGCGTATCGTTTGCAGTGCGCAGATCACCCGTCGATCTCTCATCTATGGAATGGACGACGCGCAATGGCCCGGATCACTCCTTCTCTCGCGTCCGCTCCTGCCGACGCCACCGCACAGCGACGCGGCGGAACTGCTCGATGCGCCCGGCACGATCCCCGCGCCGACACTCGCGCATAATCTTCGCGATATCCGGCGCGTCAATCGCTTCGCGGGCGGCACGGCGGTCGTGCTGCGCCATTTGCCGGAACTGCTCACGGATGTTTCCCGTGGAACGACCGTGACGCTCTCGACATCGCGACCGGCTCGGGCGACATCCCCCGCGCGCTCGTCCGCTGGGGCAGGCGGCAGGGCTACGATTTGCGCGTGCTGGCGACGGATGTGAGCGATGATGTGCTGGCGGTTGCACGGCGCGAGACGGCAGACGAGCCCCGGATTACCGTCGAGGCGTGCGACGCGCGCACCCTCCCCTATCGCGATGGCGCTTTTGACATCGCATCTGCTCGCTCGCGCTCCATCACTTCCCGCGTGCGGAGGCGGTGCGGGTGCTGGCGGAGATGGGGCGCGTCTCCCGGCGCGGCATGATCCTCAATGATCTCGTCCGTACCTGGCCGGGATATGTGGGTGCGTGGTTGCTCGGCAATGCGACGACGACCAACCGCCTCACCCGCCACGACGCACCGCTCTCCATCCTGCGCGCCTTCACGCCGGACGAACTGGCAGCGATGGCGCGGGAAGCGGGGCTCCTGAGTATCTCCGTGACGCCGCATCTCTTCTGGCGGATGGCGCTCGTGGCGCGACGGCCCGCATGGTAGGCGCGGTGCCCGAATCGCGCGCGGTGGTGGTAGTCGGCGGTGGCCCGGCGGGCGCGGCGACGGCGATCCTGCTCAGGCAGGCAGGGCACGATGTCCTCCTCCTCGATCGCGCGACCTTCCCACGGGACAAACCGTGCGGCGAGTACAGCAGTCCGCAGACGATCACGATCCTGCGGCGGCTCGGTGTCGCCGACGCGGTCGAGGCACTATCGCCTCACCGCCTCTACGGGATGCGTGTCTACGCACCGAACGGCACGCATTACACCGTCGATTACCATGCCGTGACGGGCGAGCACTACGCCCTCTCCATCCCCCGCCTCTCGCTCGATACACTCATCCTCGATGGTGCGAAGCGGCAGGGTGTCGAGGTGCGCGAGGGGGTGCGCGTGAAAGCCGTCGGGCCATACGTGGATGGTGGCCGCACGCTCACGGTGCAGACAAAAACGGGCGAGGCACAGATTCGGGCCGGGCTCGTGATCGGTGCAGACGGGCATCACTCGGTCGTGGCGAAAGGCGCGGGGCTCATAGCAGCGCGCTGGCAGCACCGCTGGCCCCAACGGGTCGGCGTCATGGCGCATTACGAGGGTGTGACGACGATGGATCGCTACGGGGCGATGGTCGTCGGGCCGCGCGACTTCCACGGCTATAGCGGTATCGCACCCCTCGGTGGTGGCCTGACGAACGTCGCCTTTGTCGTCGATATGGCGGCGATGAAGCGGCGCGGGGTGTCGATGGAGCAGTTCTTCGCGCAGTCGATTGAGGCGCTCCCGCCAGTTCGTGAGGCGTTGGCCGGGGCGCGGCGGGTGAGCAAGATTCATGGTGTCGGGCCGCTGGCGCAGGGCGCGCGACGCGCGGTGGCGGATGGGGTACTGCTCGTCGGGGATGCGGCGGTCTACCTCGATCCGTTCACGGGCGAAGGGGTCTACAAGGCGCTGCGGGGCGCGGAACTTGCGTTCGAGACGGCGGACCGGGCATTGCGCGCCGGGCGAACCGATGCGACGATGCTCCGACCGTACCTCGCGGCGCGGCGATATGCGTTCATGGAGAAGACGCTGGCGAATTACCTCGTCCAATTATTCGTCCATATGCCGGTGCTGATGAACTACGTCACGCCGCGCCTCGGCTCCCGCCCCGCCCTGGCACGACAATTGGTGCTCGTTCTCGGCGATCTCGGTACGAAACGGGAGCAACGCGGGTTGCTCTCTCCCGTATATTTATGGAATCTGTTGCGACCCTGAGGGAGCAATGAGCAACGTCTACGTGGCGCAATGAGTAAATAAGAGACGCATCTATGAATGATTACTCATTGCGCCACGTAGACGTTGCTCATTGCTTATCGCGGTAAGGGAGAGTCGATGTATACCGAAACCAGCGTCGTCATGGATGGGCCACGAGAACGCATCTTCGCGCTCGGTGCCGGGATCGAGGAGTGGCCACACATCCTGCCGCATTATCGCGCCGTGACGCTGACGGAGCGGACCGTGCAACCCGATGGTACGACACACAAGGTCGCGATCATGAAGGCGTGGCGGCTGCTCCCGTTCGGGAAGATCCCCGTGGGCTGGAAGACGATCCAGGACAGCAACCCGGAGAGCGACCTGCTCCACTTCGTCCACATCGGTGGCTTCACGAAGGGGATGGATGTCTACTGGCATCTCACGCCCGACGGCGACGCAACGCGCGTGACGATCACCCACGATTTCACGCTCACCTGGCCGCTGATCGGTGAATTCGTGGCGCACCGCATTGTGGGGCAGTTCTTCGTTGACGCCATCGCGCGCCGGACACTCCACTGCATCAAGTCGATAGTTGAGGAAAGCCCTACCCCCCCAACCCTCCTCCCCATAGGGGAAGGGGGAGAAAATACGGGAAACGTTGAAGTGACAGCGGCAGGGGTAGCGCGTGACTGAGCCGACGCGCGTGCTGATTACCGGCATCGGGGCCGTGACCACCATCGGTACGGGTCGGGCGGCGCTCTGGGAGGGTGCGATGCGCGGTGAGAGCACGGTGCGTTGCCTCACCCGCTTCGACGCCTCTCCCTTCCGCTCGCGTGTCGCCGGGCAAATCGAAGACTTCGATCCGCTCACCTACATGGATAAGCGGCGCGAGAACCGGCTGGACCGTTTCGCCCAGTTTTCCCTTGCGTCCAGCCTCCTCGCCGTCGAGGATGCGCACCTCACGTTCACCCCGCAGATCTGCGAGCGGACGGCGATCTATGTCGGGAGCGCGCTCGGCGGCATCGGCTACGCGGAGACGCAGCACGAGAAGTACGTCCATGAGGGCATCCGTGCCGTCAATCCGGCGCTCGCCCTCTCCGTTTTCGGCGGTGCCTCCTCGTCGAATGTGGCGATTGAACTCGGCGTCACCGGCCCGACCGTCTCGAACGCGAACGGCTGCGCCTCGGGTGCGATCGCCATCGGCGAGGCATGGCGGCTTCTCCAGCAGGGGCATGTCGATGTCGCCATCGCGGGCGGCTCCGAAGCGCCTCTGTATCCGCTCACCTTTGGCTCGTTCTCGATCATCAAGGCGATGTCCACGCGCAATGACGACCCGCAACACGCCTCACGCCCCTTCGACGCGGCGCGTGACGGCTTCGTGATGGGCGAGGGTGCGGCTGTGCTGATCCTCGAAACAGAGGCCCATGCCATCGCGCGGGGCGCGCAGATTTACGGCGAAATGCTCGGCTACGCGACGACGAATGATGCCTACCACATGACCGCGCCGCACCCGGAAGGCATCCACACCGCCCGCGCGATGCGGGACGCCCTCGCGACCGCCCATCTCGCACCGGAGCAGATCGACTACATCAACGCGCACGCGAGTAGTACGCCGCTCAATGATGCGACGGAGACGAAATCGATCCGCGACGTGTTCGGCTCGCACGCCTACCGCATCCCGGTCTCCGGCACGAAAGGGATGACGGCGCATTCCCTCGGCGCATCCGGCGCGATCGAGGCCGCGCTCTGTGCCCTCGCCCTCACCCATCAGCGCATTCCCGGTACGACGAACCTGGAGACTCCCGGCCCCGGCTGTGACCTTGATTACGTGCCCGAGGGCCCGCGCGATGGGAACTACCGCTACATGCTCTCCAACTCCTTCGGTTTCGGTGGCATGAACGCCAGCCTCGTCTTCGGCCGCTATGACGGCTAAAGAAAGCGAAGGGACTGGAATGATGAACGCTACGCTCGACAACGCCGCTGCCGCCCTGCTCGCGACTCATCCGTGCGACGATGACGCCGGATGAGTCGCGCGATGCGCACGACGAGCGATACAACGTGTATCTTGCCCTCGATCTTGATGATGCGGATGTCCTATTCGTTGTGGGTAAACGTGCAATCGAATCTGATGTAGAAGACACCGAAGCATTCACTGCCGGTTATGCGTGTGCGATCACTGGTGCATCTCCCGGCGAGCATCCTTCGAGTGACCCCTTCACAAAGGGATATGACGCCGGGCGTAACGCTTCGCACATCCGCTCCGACGCCGACGAATCTCCCCTGCTCAATCCGTGAGATAGAAGTATACGCCCTCCCGCCCAATCTGATCGACAAGCGTGCAGATTACCGTTGCAGGGTATATCACGAATGCCTCGCTCTCGATCGTCTCCATATCTATCAGCATTATCGATAGCTGGGACAACATCTATCTATTCGACAAATGATGCCACGCACGATACGCTCAGAATGTGCGGTGCTGCGCAGACGGTCGCCGCAAAGGAATCACCCGGGAAATCGCCGCACTCCTGTGACATTTCTCGATCAGAGAGCGCTTGCAGCAGGACGAAGATGGGGAATGCCTGCTGCATCTGATTGGCAGAGCAGTACGGACATCGAAAGTGTCGCGGTAGTATGAAGGAAGGGAGGAATGATGATGGCATTCCCCAACGATCCGATCGCGGCAGTGACTCACCCCGACCCCTACCCATATTACGCGGACCTCGCAGCGCACCGACCGCTTTATCGCGACGCGACCCTGGGGCTGTGGGTCGCCGCAAGCGCCGCCGCCGTGACGGCCGTCCTGACGAGCGACCGCTGTCGGGTGCGGCCACCGACGGAGCCGGTCCCGGCGGCGCTGCGCGGGTCATCAGCCGGGATGATCTTCGGGCACCTGGTCCGCTTCAACGACGGCGCAGGGCATTGCCCATTCAAGGGGGCCGTGTCCGCTGCACTCGAGGCGATCAGCGCAACCCAGGCGACCGAACGGAGCAGGGCATGGGCACGCGCGCTCGTGGAGGAGATTGAGCCGACGCGCGACCCCGGCTGCCTCTCCCGCTTCGCCTTCCACCTACCGATCTACGTCGCGGCGAGCCTGCTCGGCATCCCCGACGATCTGCTCCCTCAGACTGCGGCGTGGGCAGGTGATTTCGCGCACTGTCTCGCGCCCGGCAGCGGCCCCGCGCAGGTCGCGCGGGGGACGGCGGCGGCGGGCAATCTGCTCACGATGTTCGACGCCCTCGTACCTACACTCCGGGACGGAGCGACCGACACGCTCCTGGCGATCCTCGCGCGGGAGGCGCGACGCGTCGGGCGCGACGACACGGGCATCATCGTCGCGAACGGGATCGGGTTCCTGTTCCAGGCGTACGACGCGACCGCCGGGCTGATCGGGAATACGCTCCTGGCACTGGCGTCCCATCCCGAGGTATACAGCCGGCTCGTCGCCGATCCCGGCCTCCTGCCCAACGTGATCGACGAGGTTCTCCGCTACGATCCCTCGGTCCAGAACACACGCCGCTTCGTCGTGGGCGACGGAGCGATCGCGGGACAAAAAATGCATGAAGGGGATGGGATTCTTGTCATCCTCGCCGCTGCGGGTCGCGACCCGTCGGTCAATCCGCACCCCGAGCACTTCGACATCTTTCGGGCAGACCGGCGCGTCTTCAGCTTCGGCACCGGCCCTCATGCCTGTCCCGGCGCACCGCTCGCTACAACGATTGCGCGGGCGGGCATCGCGCAACTGCTCGCAGCAGGGGCTGACCCGGAGCGGTTGGCGAAATCGGTGACCTATCGCCCGTCACAGAATGTGCGCATCGCACTCGCATCGATGGAAGCTGGCTTGCGATCCTCATCAAGGTAAAGAATCGGCATCAGGCCGTCCGGTTCATCACGAGCCAGACATTGATCCTTCGTTGTGCTGTGAATGCACGAAAATATGGTATCGTCCGCCTACATATGATCAATAGAGCAGCGCGGGATCGAGATTCTCGCGCCAGAGATCTTCCAACGTGGCGAGATCGCGCAGGGTTTCCTCTCTGGTCATCTCAGCCTCGGTGTCAAACACCTCAAGCACCTCAAGCGAGAAGGCGTCGATGCCGAATGCACGGACGTCGTCGCGGAGCCGATAATCGAGTACACCCGGCGAGTTCGTCGTTTTGAAGAACGCGAGCTTATTGCGGATACTGGTCAGGTCGGGCGTGGAACCCAGGAGGGCTCTGTTGTTCTTGCGATTGACGATGCGGTATACCCCGGCCTCGGGTCGGGTTTGCTTGTAGTTCGCCTGCAACTCCTTGACACGCACGACCTGCAAGGCGGCCAGCGCGGCGCTGACGGTCAGCAATTCGGCAATCGTGACGGGGTCGGTCAATGGGACGGCATCGAGCGGTTCGCCGTGTGCGAGCGCTTCCGCTTCCAACAGCCGCGCGATCATCCCACCGCCCCAGGTACGTACCGCGAGGGGTACCTTGCCATTTTCGAGGGCACGAATGACCTCTATCGCTGCGGTCCCGCGTTGCACCGGGCCGATGGCGACGGAGGCGACTGTGCCGGACACCGCCCCGCCATGCTCCTTCGTCCGCATCAGCGCGATCCTCGGGAGTGTGATCGTGCCAAGGATACGTTGGATGAGCGCGGCATCCGCCCCCGCGTCCAAGAGCGCGCCGAGCATGAGCGCCGCAGTCATCCCGCGGCCACTATCGAGATACACGATCACCCCATCCTCCTCGTCTGACGCCCCCTGCGCCACGCCAGGGGCCTCGATGGTACCATAGCGGAGCGCGCAACGAAGAGAGGTTTTGCAACCAGAAGGCACATTAGTTTTGCACACATTGCGGAGCAAAAAGAGGGACACGAAAGAAAACCAATAAGCAGATTTATGTGTACTAATTTCGTTCGCCTCATCTTGACATTTGCCGTTGCAAACGCTCACAATGGGCAGAGAAAATGCGAACATTGGTTTCAGACTGGCGCTGACAGTGCGGTGTCCGGTTCCGGAAAGACCAGAGGTGAGATGATGATTGACGCGAAACCCGAAGAACTCTCCACGGAAGATGTGCTGCCCCGATGCGGCGCACTCGTCCTCGATGCCCTGCTCGCCAATGACGGTATTACCGGCGTGGAACTCGACAAGGATAATACCCTCGCCCTTCGATACGACCCGCGCCGCACGAGCCGGGACCGCGTCGAGGCGGTCGCGAACCTGCTCCGGCCCGCCCTCTACCGGCCCGAAGCCGAGCCGCCGACCGGAAAGCCGCACTTCCAGACGGTCGGGCGGCTCGATGGCAAGCCCCACCTCGTGCCCACGACCGCATTGCAGCGCGTCGGTCGGATCAGTATCCAGCCCGAGCGCGTGACGATGCCGCAGGTCGTGCGCCCCGCAGCAGTCGCGCCCCCCGCGCCCGCAGAGGCTACGGCAGCCAGCGCAACGCAGACGAAGGAAGACAAGGACAACGAGTTCCTTCTGAAAGTCGTGCAGCCGGGCCTGGTCGGCCTGATGGATGGCTCCGTCTCAACGCTCGCCCCCCTCTTTGCCGCCGCGTTCGCGACCGGGGACCACACGAAGACCCTCCTCGTTGGCCTGGCAGCGGCGGTGGGCGCGGCGATCAGCATGGGCTTCGCGGAGGCCCTCTCCGACGATGGCGTGCTCACCGGGCGCGGCCACCCGGTGATGCGCGGCGTCATCACGGGCGGCATGACTTTTGTCGGCGGCGTCGGTCATGCCCTTCCCTTCCTGATTGCCGATATTCATCTCGCGCTCATCGTCGCGTATCTCGTCGTCGGCGTTGAACTGATCGTCATCGCGATGATCCGCACCAAATACTTCGGCTCGCGGTTCATCCTTTCCGTCCTTCAGGTCGTCGTCGGTGGCGCGCTCGTCTTCGCCGCCGGTGCCCTGATCGGCAGCGCATAATACACTGACGAGCGATTGAGCCACGAAGGGGGCGAAGGGTCGTAACGCAGAGGGCGCAGAGAGCGCAGAGAATGGTTTCCTTTTTCTCTCCTCTGTGTCCTCTGCGTCCTCTGCGTCCTCTGCGTTCAAATCTCCTTCACCCCTTTGGATGTTGTCGGTTTTGCCCCTTGACTCTCCCCCAAGGGCAGGGTTTACCCTTGCTTTGAAGGGTGCGAGGACGCACTAGCAAGGGGCAGGATCAGGTGTTCAAAATTGGCGACTTCTCCCGGCTGACACAGATAACGGTCAAGGCACTGCGGCACTATGACCGCCTCGGGCTGCTCAAACCCGATCATATCGATCCCGCGAGCAGCTATCGCTATTACACGGGGGCTCAAGTTCCACGACTCAACCGCATCCTCGTCCTGAAGGACCTTGGCTTCACGCTGGAACAGATCGGCCAACTCCTCGATGCTGATTTGTCGCCCGCCCAATTGCGGGGCATGCTCCTTCTCAAGCAGCAGGAAATCCACGGCCTGATCGCGACAGAGCAGGAGCGGCAGGAGCGGATCGAGGCGCATCTGCGGCAGATCGAGCGAGAACCGCCGGGCGCACGGTACGCCGTGACGCTGAAGCAGGTCACGGCGCAACGCGTCGCATCGCTTCGGGCCGTACTACCCGCGTATCCCGCAATCGGCGCGCTCTTTGGCGAACTGCATGCCTATCAGCATCAGTATGGCGTACACGCGACCGCATGGACGGCACTCTGGCTCGACGAGGGGTTCTATGAGTCGGGCATCGATGCTGAAGCGACCTTCACCACCGCTGATCCGCTGCCACCACACGCGCGCATCAAGGAAAGTACCTTGCCTGCGGTCGAGACGATGGCATGTGTCCAGCATCACGGCCCGATGATGACCGTCGGCGAGGCACATCTGGCTCTGCTCGGTTGGATCGAGACGAATGACTATGACCTCGCGGGGCCAACGCGCACACTCGCCCTGCACTTTGCCGGGGTGGATAGCGCGGATGGCATCACCGAGATTCAATATCCCGTAACGAAAAACGTGCATCATGAAAGGGAGGATTCACATGAATAGTGTCGTTGAAGCACTGGTAGCGCATCTTGGGCAGGACTGGGCGGTGGCCGAACAGCGCGGCGATGTCGCATTCCTCGAAGAGACCCTCACGGATGACTTCGTTGGCATCGGGCCACGCGGCTTCATGCTCACGAAGGAGCAGTGGCTGGCGCGCTATCAGTCCGGCGATCTTCGGCAACACGTTTTCACATGGAACGATGTGCAGGTGCGGGTCTACGGGGACGCAGCGATCGCAACGGGCCGCCAAGCGCAGCAGGGCACCTTCAAAGATCACGACATCACCGGCGAGTTTCGTGTCACGCAGGTCTTCGTGCGGCAGCGTGAGCGCTGGCTGCTTGCGGGGCTGCATCTGAGCCCGACTGCGAGCGGCATGGCAGGACCACCCACCGAAAAGCCCGCGTAATCGTCGGATACGAGCATTAGGAGAGAAAAATGGCACATCATCCCTTCCGCTTTGGCGTCGTGGCGGCGTATGCGCGCTCGGGAGAAGAGTGGGCCGAGAAGGCCCGCCGGATCGAGGCGCTTGGCTACGCGACCCTCGTTATTCCCGATACCATCGAACATACCCTTGCCCCGCTTCCCGCGCTCACTGCTGTCGCCGCCGCGACACGCACCCTACGTGTGGGTACATATGTGATCGCCAACGACTACCGCAATCCTGTACTCCTCGCGAAGGAAGCAGCCACCCTCGATTTCCTCTCCGGTGGGCGCTTTGAACTGGGGATCGGTGCGGGCCGCCCCTCTGCGGCGCGCGACAACCAGATGCTCGGCATCCCATTTGCGTCGGGCGGCGACCGCGTCGAACGGCTGGCGGAATCGCTGCACATCCTCAAATCGCTGCTTGCGGGGGAGCGCGTGAGCGCGACCGGTCCTCACTACGCCGTCGCGGACGCGCAGATCGCCCCGCGCTCGGTCCAACAGCCTCGGTCGCCGATCCTCATCGCGGGGAGTGGGAAGCGGCTGCTGGCCTTGGCCGCACGAGAGGCGGACATCGTCGCGCTCGGCATCTCCCCGGATGCGAGCGAGGCCGCAGTGGCGGAGAAAATCGCCATCTTGCGGGAGGCAGCGGGGGAACGGTTCGCGCAGTTGGAGATCAATCTCAACCTGATGGCCGTCGGCGGGCAGATACCCCGATGGATCGCGGCGCAGTTCGATGCAGAGGCGCTCCTTGCATCCGGCGCAATCCCCGTGCTCACGGGGACGACGGACGAGATGTGCGCGCAACTCGTAGCGCGCCGCGACGCCCTGGGCATCTCCTACATCATGGTATCTGACGAGCTAATGGAAGCACTCGCGCCCGTCGTCGCGCAACTCGCGGGCCACTGAGCCACCGCTTGCGCTTCCTTATGAGATTGCGCCCATGTGCGGCGAGAAGGAGCATTGATCGTGACTGTGAGCATTTCGAGAGGCGAGCTTCCGTATAGTGGCTCCTCATATGAATTCGAGGGATACCAGTACGGGGCGGTCGGCATTTCGTTCTTGTTGTTTGATGGGAGACCAGGGAGCGGCCCGAAGCTGCATCGCCATCCTTATCCGGAGGTCTTCATTGTGCAGGAGGGGCAGGCCACCTTCACGGTCGGCGACTCCGAGATCGAAGCGACCGGCGGCCAGATCCTGATCGTGCCCCCCAACCATCCGCACAAGTTCATCAACTCCGGCGACGGGCCGCTACGCCAGATCGATATTCACATCAGCGAGCGCATGATTACTGACTGGCTTGAGGATTAGAGCGATTCCGGAACTACTGAGCCGAGAGATGCTGGGTGGCGGCGGGCTTTAGCCTGCTACAGCAAGGGATAGCAGGCTAAAGCCCGCTACCACCGGGGCCTTTGGCAGGGCCAATGATTATGAAACCCGCGTGACGTGCGTATCACGCGACATCGGGCAGCATGACGCGGGTGCGGCGACCCGCAAGCAGGATTGCTCCGACGATCATCATGAGTGTGAGTGCGACCGCGCCGTAGGCGACGCCCCACCCGGCGCGATCGGCGAGCAGGCCGGTGAGCGGGAACGACCAGACCATCGTGACACTGAAGCCAAATTCAGCAAGCGAGAGCACCGTCGCGCGAGTCTCGGAGGGCGCGTGCTCGTTGATCCAGGTGGAGAAGAGCGGCTCGAAGATGCCGATGGCGATCTCTCGTATGCCCAGGCCGACGAGCACCAGAGGCACCCACGCCATCCCCTGAAAGATCGTCCCGAGGGCGAGGGTCGCCGCGAGCAGTGTGAAAGGCAGCCAGGCCCGCCACGATGCGGGCAACCGCCCACCGAGCCACGTCGCCGCCGCGCTGACGATACCGGAGACGCCGAGCGTCAGGCCAATCGCGCCATTCGCGAAGCCATGCCCCTTGAGGACCGACTGCATATAGATATTGCCCAGCGTACTGGCCGTGAAGAAGAAGGCGGCAAAGAGGACGAGCCGGAGCAGTATCGGCCGCTCACGTACGGTGCGGATACCCGTGACCATCGTGCGGAGGACGCCCCCGAGCGTTCGGTGCGCGCTTGCGTGGGGCGGCTCCGGCAGGAGAACGGCGAGGATGCCGGTGATGATCGCCGCCGCGATATTGAGGCAGAAGGGCCATGCATACGACCACTCGGAGAGCCACGCCCCCACCCAACTGATCACCGCAGCGACAAAGTATGAGGCCGCGAGCACATTGGCGAGGATGCGCACGAAGCCGTGCGACCGCCCCTCATCTTTCAGCGCATCGAAGAGATACGCCTGATCCGCGCCGTAGCGGAACGCGCCGGACGCGCCATCCACAAGCAGCGCCATCATGACGACCAGAAAGACGGGCGACCACCAGGTGAGCGCGGTCGCGATGCAGACGGCGATTGTCGAGAAAACGAGGCTCCATTTCCGCCCGATGGTGTCCGCAAACGCGCCCGTCGGCACTTCGAGGGCGACCTTGGCGATGTGATAGCACGCCTCCGCAATGCCGATCTCTCCCAGCGAGTAGCCGCGATGGAGGAGCCAGAGCACCCAGATAGACGAGGTGAACGTTCCCGCAGTCAGCAATTGGAATGCGATAAATGGCAGCAGCCGCCAGCGCGCGACCGGAGTCGCGATAGCGGTCATGGCGAGAGCTTCTTCAATTCCTTCGGGTGAATGGTGCATGGGAGAGCGCTCCTCCAACGATGTGGCAGGAGCGTACGACACGACAGCCCCACACGAGCGCATGGGGAGAAGCCGTGCCGCCTATCCTGCCGCGTATCCAGGCACGAGAGGCGGATACGCGGCGAAGCAGAATGTTTGTGCATGTCTCCGGCTGAGCCAATGCCGCTCAGCGAGTGTCCGGTGCATGAGTGCTACCTCCGGTGGAGATCGTAGCGTCTCGTCCGCCCGTTGGCAAGCGCGGAATTTGACCTCACCCCCGGCCCCTCTCCATCGCTCATCAATCACGGTATGTATGAGGTTTATACGGCGATGGAGAGGGGTGGCTCACGGGAAATGCCGTGGCGTTCTCTCGCATTCCTTTTTCCCCTTCTCTCTCCCCCTCTCCATCGCCCTGAGATTGGGAAAGCGTCAGGTTTTGTACGGCGATGGAGAGGGGGCCGAGGGGTGAGGTTTAACATACAATAGCGGCGTGTCGATTGGGCGGGGAGGCACAGTGCCGAACAAAGGGTGAGGGTGCGCAATGAGTATGAATGGCGGAGATCTCAGTGGGGACGAGGTTCCCGCGAGCAACGCCCCGCACGACGCGTGGGTGCGATGGCTGGTCGGGGTGCTGATGAGTCGGTGGCCGCAGGCGAAGCTTCGTGCCACCCTTGAGGGAATGCCGCCGCCCGGCGTACGGCGCGGTATTGTGCCGGACATCGAGTTCTGGTATCCCAACGATGCGGGGGTCTACGCGCTCCGCTATCTCTACACCGTCATGTCCACCGACACGCTCGGCAGCAGGGAAGGGCTCGATGCCCTCACCGCCCTTCTCGGCTACTGCCGCTCGAACGGGCGACAACTGACCCTCGTCGTACCGGATCGCGGTTTGCAGAAAGAGGAGTTGGAAGCGCTCGATAGCGTCCTCTTCGCGACCATCAATCCCATGATCTTCGATGTTGCGGCGTATCAGATCGACTAGTCGCGCCGGGCAGGGGCCTCTTCCCGAGCGGGCATATGCTCCGGGGGGTCGGTTGTAACGCGGGTCTCTTCTTCGCGGTATTCCACCACCAGCATATCGTCATCGGGCGAGCCGGGTGCGGCATCCCACCGCGCGGGTGCTTCTGTCCGGGCCGGTCGCTCGCCATCGACTGATTCCGGGTATGAGAGCGTGTCGTCGGCAAAGAGTTTATCTGGCAGGTCGCTTCGTTCCACTGAGGATGCCCCTTTCTCTCTGGCTCACGGCGCGCTCCGCCACATGACGGGCCGTGATTGCACAGAGGAAGGAGCAAGCACGATGCCACTACACCGGATCGAGCATGAGGGCATCGACGAGTTCGCCCGCAGCGTAGGGCGTCGCGCGCGGTGGGATGATCGCGAGCGCGTTCGCACCGATAAAGGAGGCGAGCCGGGAGGATTGCTGCGGTCCGGTAGAGGCGGCTTCCAGCGCGCCATCGTCCGCACGATGGAGTGTGACGCGCATATAGTCGATCCGGTCGATGGGCGTCACGTCATGCATGAGGCGAACGCGGGCGTGCGGGCGACTCGCCATTTCATGCCCCTGCATCGCGCGCAGCGCCGGGCGGACGAAGACCTCGAAGCCAACGAGACCGGAAACCGGATTACCTGGCAAACCGAACAAGAGCGTCGTTTCTTCTGCGCCTGCGGAAGAAGCGGCGGTGGCGAAGGTGAAGGGCTTGCCGGGCCGCATACGTAGCTGGCGGAAGTGGACCGTCGCGAGTTCGACCAACAGCCCCTTGATCAGGTCCTTGCGCCCCATCGAGACGCCCCCCGAGGTAAGCACCACATCCGAATCGGCGATCCGCTCGATCAGGAAGGCGCGCTGTGCGGCATCCGTATCCGGGGCGAGGCCCGCATAGGGGATCGTCACGCCGAGCGGCGCGAGCGCCGCGACGAGCGCGAAGCGGTTCGAGTCGCGAATCTGCCCCGGCCCCACCGGCTGGCCCGGTTCGACCAACTCATCCCCGGTGGCGAGGACACTGACACGCGGTCGCCGGGTAACGAGCGCATCGATGCGACCGAGTGAGGCGAGCAACCCCACTGCGGCGGGCGTCAGCACCGTCCCGGCGGCGAGCACGCGATCCCCTCGTTTCAGATCGCTGCCAATCGGGCGAATATTCTGCCCGGCGCGCGGCGTGTCATCGATCCGCACGCCGTCCGCCTCTTGCATCGTGCGCTCGATCTGCACGACCGCGTCCGCGCCCGGTGGCAGGGGCGCACCCGTCGTGATATAGGCGACGGTGCCGGGTTTCACATGAAACGCTTCAACGACACCCGCGAACTGATCGCCGACGATCCGCCGTACCAGCTGCGTATCGGCGCTCACGACCGCGTAGCCATCCATCGTCGCGGCGGGGAAGGGCGGCTGATCCTCTGCGCTGACAATGTCTTCCCGGAGAACGCGCCCGGCGAGGTCCGCGAGCGGGGCACGCTCGGGGGGAGGAGCGATGTATGCGCGCGGATGATCGCGGCAGCTTCGGCGGGTTCGAGCAAGCGGTCGAGCGAATTCGGAATAGACACTGCGACTCCTTCGTATCTTCGTCGTCTCGTGGTAGGTCAGAACGATCTACCGCGATTGTAACAGGCATCACGCGATGCGAGCACGCGCGGGCACACCGCAGTCTATTGCGGCGGTGAAGGAATTCGCGAACCTGTTTTTTACAAATGCTAGACTTTCTGCGCGGATTCTGTATTATGTGAAGCATGGGCATTGATGGTCATATCAACACGCGGAGGTTCATCATGGTTACCGGTTCTTCTGAGGCGTATCTCGCTGCCGCTCCGCTTTCTGCGGAGGATCGCGGCATTTCGCTCCCCTTGCTGCGTTGGCTCATTATCGGTGTCGCGGCGCTCGCGCTCTGCGTGCTCGCGGTCAGTCACAGTAGTGCGGTCGGCGCGCAATCTGCGTACCCACCGAATACCGCCGTGAGCACCTATTTCGATCCTCGCTACTGCGACGGCCTCGTCTCGGTCGTCACGGATCAGTACGGTAACCTCATCGACGTCTGCACGACCACGGGTCAGCGGATCTATCCCGTCTACCTGGATTATGGCAACGGCTACGCGGGCGCATTCTACAATGCCCCGAACTACGTGAACTCGAACGTGTACAACCGCTACTACAACGGGTTCAACCCGATCTATGTCAACCCCAACAATATCTGTCAGAGCGGCAACTTCTCTGCCTGCTACAACGGGTTCAACCCGAACTACATCAACCCCAATAACCCCTGCCCGAGCGGCAACTTCACTGCCTGCTTCGGTGGCAACTTCTCCTACTTCACGAACCCCTTCTTCTTCGGCTACACCGGCGTCGTTCCTACCAACGTCACCGTGATCGCCCCTGGCGGTAACGCGATCGCCGTCGGCCCCCCCTTCCGCCCGAAGGAAGTCGGCACCCCGACCGTCGTGACCCAGAGTGATGCCCCGGCGGCCGCTCCCGCTCCTGCCCCGGTGGTGGTGACGACGAGTGTCGCAGCGGCACCGGTCGCGGTCGCGCCCGCAGCAGTGGCAGCGCCGGTGACGGCGGCACCGAGTGGGAACATGGCGACAGCGCTGAATGCTGCCCCGGCGAGCGTACCGGAGGCAGCCCCGGCCGGTGGGACGGGCGTGAAGATCCTGAGCGCGCCAGCGGCGAGTGCCCCGGCAGCGAAGGTGGAGAACGGTCGCGACGACCGCGACTGATCGTTCCCTCGTAGGCGAGCGGGTGTGATTCGTTCACCCCGCTCGCTCTCACATTCATGGTTCTTAGAGCGAATGGCGCCCGCCGAAGGCCCCCACCCCCGACCCCTCTCCCGCATGGCGGGAGAGGGGTCGGGGGTGGGGGCAGTATCAACCCATCACGAGAGGCCCGACGGAATGACCGTCGGGCCTCTTTTTCGCTGTCTCGTGGTGTACCGGGCGCTTATTTCCGGTTGGCCCTCTTCGCGTTATCCTCAGCCTGGAATCCCGCAAAAATCGCATCGAGCGCGTTATTGAGCGCATCGAACCGAGTGGAGGTATAGCGGATCACCGAGCGCGTATCATAGGTCACGGTGCGGAACTCACCGAACTGGACATCATAGCCCGGTTGCGCTTCATCGCCATGCACCCCGACAATATCGCCAACCGAAATGCGTCCCCGGCTCATCACAATCACGCGCGTTCCTACTTCGTACATCGGCTCCCCCTTACCCTTTCATAACCCTCTTCCCTCTCGCACACGCTGGATGCCAGATGGAGACGTATGCCGAGCCCTCGTGCAAACTCCCTTATGATTGCGGCGAAGGTGATTCCGCGAGATACGTTCCCTCTGCGGTATCACGCCCGCTCATGGCTTGCGCGATGTAATCCTCACGCGGGGGCGAGAAGATGTCGAGGGCAGTCACGCCTTCCGGCCCGACAGTGGCGCTGTGCGGGGTGTTTGGGGCAATCGCATAGACATCGCCCTCGCGCAGCACCCACGGCTCGGCATCCTCCGCCCCAACACGCAGATGGATCTCTCCCTTGATGACGGTCCCGCATTGCTCGTGCGGGTGGCTATGCCATGTCACCACCGCACCGGGCTCGATGACGACGAAGTTCATCATCATCCGCCCGCCACTAAAGACCTCCATCTCGACACCCGGCAAGGGCCTGAACCGCGGGAGGTCTTTCCGATTTGCCTGCTCCGTCCGAAAGCGAAGTGGTTGCGCGGCAGGTCCTGGATCAGTCGTGCGCTGCATCTCTGTTCCCCCATTTCGTTGTCCGAATTCTGCTCTCTATCCTACCAGTAATTCGCTATCCACAGCCCGGCCGATTTATCCACTTGTGCACCCACCAATTGTGGAAAAGATGGGCGGTGGATAACTCTCGTGTACTGTTCGCCTCATCCCCCTGTCCACAAGAGCATAGTACGTACGCATTCATTTGGCTAGTCTGCCTGATGAATGGCGAACAACCTTCTCCACACCCCCTGGGGATAACCCGCCTGTTTCGGTGGATAAGTCGCTGACATTGTGGATAATCCGTGCGTATCGCGTGGGTGAAATGGGGACTCGTGGGGCAGGTGTGGATCAGTAGCGGAGAGCCCCCATTCGCATCAACACCCTACTGGCAGAAATCGTGGTTATCCACGGGGAATGTGGATAGGTGGATAACTCCTCGACAGATTTGGGGAAGTGGTTTTTACTTGCTTGCACTGCGGAAACGCCGGTTATCCACACTATCCACTGCCCCTACGACGACCACGGCATCTCTGCTCTCTTTTAAGAAAGGGAATTGCACAAACACCGTACGCCCTCTCCACCGCCTTTTTTCTGCCCGAAATCGCCGCCGGCAATCGCACCGCCTCTTCCTTCGATGCGCATCGAGTGTACGGTCACTTCGTCCGTTACGGAATCGCGTATTTTCTCTGCCCTGACAGGGAAATTGCCCCTCGGTTATGCACCATTTCGTGGATAGCGGGGATAACTGAAAGGTGGCGGTGACTGGTGGGCACGAAGGCTAACCGAGCCAGTGATGGAGGTCCTGAAGAATGCTCCAGAGGATTTGCAGGATCGCCACGGTGAAAATGACGGAGAAAACGACGATGAAGATATCGCGCCCTGCCCGCACCGGCCGCGTCGCGAAGTTGTACACCGGAACGATAAACGCTCCGTAGATGACGCCAACGGCGAGGAGCGCGAAGACGATATTCAGAACGATCATCTCTCTCACCTGCCTCGCTCGATCGTCGGCGCCTCTTTCATACGCGCCAGATACCGGACAAAAAGTGTACCAGCCACCTCTCTGTGTAACCAGCGGTCGGCAGGGCGCGCAGGTCCGTTATCGCTTTGCACTCGCCAGTTACCGATGTTATGATGACTGCACGCGTGACATACCAGATGGAGTGTCGAGCCGGGTCTCACAATGTTCAACAGTGCCGTGGGTTATCGCAATCGATAGTCCCGTGTACGGTGCGGAATCACGGTGCTTCGGACAATGAGAGGGGGACGACGAGAGAAACGCGATTGTGAGATACGACGGACTGCCCGTAGGGAGCGGTCCGAATGTGTGGGAGATTTAGGAGGGGATTAATGCGTATCCTAAGGAAACCTGGTCGTGTATGGGGGCGCGTGACATCGTTCGCGCTCCTGAGCCTCATTGTGCCGATGCTCCTCGCTGCCTGCGGCGGTAGCGCCACCTCAACGCCGGCACCGGCGGCGACGAAGCCCGCAGCGACGACGGGCGCGGCCCCGACGACGGCGGCAGCGGCAACGACCGCGCCTTCAGCGGCGGCAACCAGCGCACCGGGAGCGACGAGCGCACCGGCAGCAAGCACGACCGCCTCCAGCACGACCGCCTCCGCAAGCACCGCAGCGGGCACTGTCGCCCCGAGCGCCGCCGCGAACCCGCGCGGTCAGGCGGTGGCGAAGCGTGGTGGTGGTGGTACACTCCACCTTCTCTACTGGCAGGCACCGACTGTGCTCAATGTGCATGTCTCTCAGGGCACGAAGGATTCTGCTTCCTCGGCAATCGTCCTGGAGACGCTCGCGACGATCTCAGGAAACTCGGCGACCCCGGACGTGCCAATACTGGCAAAGGAGATCCCCTCCACCGCGAACGGTGAGGTAGCGGCGGACGGATTGAGCGTCACATGGAAGCTGCTCCCCAGCGTCAAGTGGTCGGACGGTACGCCTTTCACCTCTGACGATGTCAAGGCGACGTGGCAGTTCATCCAGAAGCCGGAGAACGGCGCGACGACGACCGCTGCCTATTCGAACATCGTCAGCGTCGACACGCCGGACCCGACGACGGCCAAGCTCAACTTCAAGGCGGCAACCGCAGTCTGGTACGCTGCCTTCATCGGTCAGAACGGCCCCGTGATGCAGAAGGCGCAGATCGACAAATGCACGAACCCGAAGGACTGCGATCTGATCAGCAATCCTGTGGGAACGGGTGCCTTCAAGGTGAAGTCTTTCACACCGGGTGACAATGTGCAGTACGTCATCAATGACAACTTCCGCGACCCGAACGCCCCCTTCTTCGATGCAATCGACCTCAAGGGCGGCGGCGACGCGGGCACGGCGGCCAAGGCCGTTCAGACCGGGCAGGTCGATTTCGGTTGGAACCTCCAGGTGACACCGGACATCCTCAAGCAGATCACCGACGCGGGGAAGATGCTCAACCTGACACCCGGTGGCGGCACGGAGCGCGTTCTCATCAACTTCTCCGACCCGAACAAGGATGTCGATGGCGAGAAGTCATCTCCCAAGGCACCCCACCCGGCCTTCACGGACCCGAAGGTACGCGAGGCGCTCTCGTGGTTGATGGATCGTGACGCGATGGCGAAGAATCTCTATGGCCCCGCTGGGAACGCGACCTGCAACATCCTCAGTAGCGTGCCACCGCAGACGAATTCGAAGAACACGAAGTGCGGCTTCGATGTGGCGAAGGCGAACCAACTGCTCGACGCAGCAGGCTGGATGAAGGGTTCGGACGGTATCCGCGCCAAGAACGGCGTCAAGATGCAGTTCACCTTCAGCACCTCCGTCAACGCGGTGCGTGAGAAGGAGGAGCAGGTCATCAAGCAGTCCTTCCAGCAGGCAGGGATCAGTATCGACCTCAAGAACGCGGATGCCGGTGTCTTCTTCGGTCAACCGTCCAATGCGGACGCTGCCTCCCGGTTCGAGAAGGACCTGGAGATGTTCACGCAGAGCGTGGGCAGCCCCGACTCGGAAGCCTATTTCCTCAATAACTTCACCACCAGCCAGATCTCTCAGAAGTCCAATGGCTGGAAAGGCAATAACTACGCGCGCTGGAGCGATCCGAAGTTCGATGACATGGTCACCCAGCTCGGCAAGGAACTGAACGCGGAGAAGCGCGCCCAGCTCGAAATCCAGCTCAACGACTATCTCGTCAATAACTTCGTCACCCTGCCGCTCATCGAGCGGAACAGCGTCGACGGTCGTCGGCCGGACCTCATCAACACCAACCCAACGCCGTGGGACTGGAACACCTGGAACATCGCGTACTGGCAGATCAAGAAGTAGCAACGTCTACGTGGCGCAACGAGCAATGAGCGGGGAGGGAGCGAGGGCTCCCTCCTTTCTTGTGTGCAGCGAATCTGAGACGTGCTCCCACCGCATTCTCGCTGCGCGCGTCATGCACACGGTACAAGAGCCGCTATCTGCCGTTATGCCTTTGCACTCTTGACACACGAATGTATGATGAATGCACTCGTGACATAGCCAGGCGTCATGCCCAGCAGGGACCCTACAACGTTCATCAGCCTCGCGGATTGCCTCCGGTAATCCCGCATAGTTCGCTCTCTCACGGATGCGTCTGGTGCGGGGAGGAGGGGAGCACTACAAGGATATCGAGATCGTGCAATTGCACGGGCAGTCTCTTGCGAGCAGTCCAGATGTGCGAAGTGTTGGGAAGATGTGAGGAGGGAATAATGGGTACTGTCTGGAAACCTCGTCGAGGTTCATGGGGGCGTGTGACGTCGTTCGCGCTCCTGAGCCTCATTGTGCCGATGCTCCTCGCTGCCTGCGGCGGTAGCGCCACCTCAACGCCGGCACCGGCGGCGACGAAACCCGCAGCGACGACGGGCGCGGCCCCGACGACGGCGGCAGCAGCAACGACCGCGCCATCTGCCGCTGCGGCGACGACCGCACCTGCTGCGGCAGCGACCAGTGCACCGGCTGCAACGAGCGCGCCAGCCGCGAGCACCACTGCCTCCAGTACGACCGCCTCCGCAAGCACGACGGCTTCGGGCACGACCACCGCGAGCACCGGCCCGGACCCCCGCGGCGCGGCACCGACGAAGCGTGGCGGTGGTGGCACTCTGAAGCTGCTCTATTGGCAGGCCCCGACGATCCTCAGCGTCCACCTCGCCAATGGCACGAAAGATACGGAAGCATCGCGTATCATCCTCGAACCGCTCGCGATCACCTCGATTGATTCGGTCTATCCGAACATTCCCGTCCTTGCCAAGTCCATCCCCTCTGCGACGGATGGCTCAGTGGCGGCAGACGGCAAGAGCGTGACCTGGAAGCTGAAGGACGGCGTCAAGTGGTCCGACGGCAGCGCCTTCACCTCCGATGACGTCAAGGCGACCTGGCAGTTCATCGCGAAGCCGGAGAACGGCGCGTCCGATCTCGCCCAGTACGACAATATCGCAAGCATCGACACGCCGGATCCGACGACGGTGAAGATCACTTTCAAGGAGGCAACCGCGCTCTGGTATACCTCCTTCACCAACGTCAACGGTGTCGTCAACCAGAAGAAGCAGATCGACGCCTGCAAAGACATCAAGGCGTGCGACCTGATCAATGCACCGGTCGGTACGGGAGCGTTTAAGCTCAAATCGTTCGTTTCCGGCGACAACGTCCAGTACGTGATGAACGATACCTTCCGCGAGGCGAACGCGCCGTTCTTCGACGCGATCGATCTCAAGGGCGGCGGTGACGCGGGCACCGCATCGAAGGCTGTCCAGACCGGGCAGGTGGACTTCGCCTGGAACCTCCAGGTCACCCCCGATATCTCGAAGCAAGTGACGGACGCAGGCAAGGTGCTCGACCAGGGGCCGGGCTTCGGCGTCGAGCAAATGATCCTCAATCAGACCGATCCGAACAAGGACGTGGACGGCGAGAAGTCCTCCCTCAAAGCCCCGCATCCCTTCCTGACCGACCCGAAGGTGCGCGAGGCGATCTCCTGGCTGGTAGACCGGGATAGCATCGCGAAGAACCTCTACGCCGCCGCAAAGCCGACCTGCAACGTCCTCCTCGGCATCCCGGCTGCGATCCAATCGCAGACGAACAAGTGCGGCTTCGATGTAGCGAAGGCGAACCAGATCCTTGAGGACGCCGGCTGGAAGAAGGGCAGCGACGGTATCCGCGCCAAGAATGGCGTGCAACTGAAGCTCGTCTTTGAAAGCAGCGTCAACCCGGTGCGTGAGAAAGAAGAGCAGGTCGTCAAGCAGGCATTCACATCGGCAGGGATCTCGATGGAAATCAAGAACGCCGACGCGGGTGTCTTCTTCGGTCAGCCGGACAATCCAGACGCTGCACAGCGCGCGGACGGCAAAGATATCGTCATGTACACGACCGGCCCGGCCGACCCGGACGCAGGGGACTTCCTCAATAACTATCAGAGCAAGTTCATCCCGCAGAAGGCGAACGGCTGGAAGAATGGCTCACCCGGCCGCTGGAGCAACAAGCAGTACGACGACCTCGCCGTGCAGCTTGCGAAGGAGCTGAACCCGGAGAAGCGGGCGACCATCGAGAAGCAGATGAATGACATCATCGTCACCAACTACTTCCAGATCCCGATGGTGGACCGCTATTCCAATAACGGCCACGCCAAGGAACTGATCAACACGAACTACACGCCGTGGGACACCGCGACCTGGAACGTCGCGTACTGGCAGAAGAAGTAGTTGGAAGTCAGTAATCAACGCAAGGAAGAGGGGGCTTCGGCTCCCTCTTCCATTGCGGCCGCCGCGACGTCCTTGACAATATCCTGAATACTCAGACAATAGAAGCCACCAACGAACGGAACAGATATCTCTCCGTGGGAGCGCGCGTCGGTGATCAACTATTCCTGAGTCCTGGGGACTACGGTGGATGGTGCCAGGGGAGGAGGGCAACGCTCAGATCGAACGATCGCCATCGCCGGTGCGCGATAGCGCTTTGTGATGCTTGGGATAAGGGCACAACCTGTAAGGAGAAGGAAACCATGACGACCGACTGGAAATCTGGTAAACGAAAATGGGGACGCGTGACGTCGTTCGCGCTCCTGAGCCTCATTGTGCCGATGCTCCTCGCTGCTTGCGGCGGTAGCGCCACCTCAACGCCGGCACCGGCGGCGACGAAGCCCGCAGCGACGACGGGCGCGGCCCCGACGACGGCGGCAGCGGCAACGACCGCGCCTTCAGCGGCGGCAACCAGCGCACCGGGAGCGACGAGCGCACCGGCAGCAAGCACGACCGCCTCCAGCACGACCGCCTCCGCAAGCACCACGGCATCGGGCACGACGGCGGCCGCCTCAACGACGGCGAGTACCGGCCCTGATCCACGTGGCGCGGCCCCGACGAAGCGCGGCGGTGGTGGCACACTGAAGCTGCTCTGGTGGCAGGCCCCGACGATCCTCAGTGTCCACCTCGCGCAGGGGACGAAGGACACGGATGCCTCGCGCATCGTCCTTGAGCCGCTCGCGGTGACCTCGATCGACTCGGTCTACCCCAATGTGCCGGTGCTGGCGAAGTCGATCCCCTCTGCGGCGGACGGCTCAGTTTCTGCGGACGGCAAGAGCGTCACCTGGAAGCTCAAGGATGGCGTCAAATGGTCTGACGGCACGCCCCTTACTTCCGCAGATGTGAAGGCGACCGCTGATTACATCAATAAGCCTGAGAACGGCGCGACGACGGTGGCGCAGTACGAGAATATCGCCACTGTTGACACGCCGGACGCCATGACGGTCAAGATCACCTTCAAGGACGCGACCGCGCTCTGGTACACCCCGTTCACGAACGTCAATGGTGTGGTCAACCAGAAGAAGCAGATCGATGCCTGCACCAACCCGAAGGACTGCGACCTCATCAAGACCCCGGTCGGCACCGGGCCGTACAAGGTGAAGTCCTTCGCCTCCGGTGATAACGCGCAGTACGTCATCAATGAGAACTACCGGGACCCGAATGGTCCGTTCTTCGACGCAGTCGATCTCAAGGGCGGCGGCGACGCGGGCACGGCGGCCAAGGCCGTTCAGACCGGACAAGTCGATTTCGCCTGGAACCTCCAGGTGACGCCGGACATCGCCAAGCAAGTCACGGACGCCGGGAAAGTCCTCGATCAGGGGCCGGGCTTCGGTGTCGAGCAAGTCGTCGTCAACTTCACGGACCCAAACAAGGACGTCGATGGCGAGAAGTCGTCCGTCAAGGCGCCGCACCCCTTCCTGACCGACCCGAAGGTGCGCGAAGCACTCACCTACCTGATGGACCGAGACAGCATCGCGAAGAACCTCTACGCGGCTGCCAAGCCGAACTGCAACGTCCTCCTCGGTATCCCATCCGCCCTTCAGTCAAAAACGACGAAGTGCTCGTTCGATGTGGCGAAGGCAAACCAACTGCTCGACGCTGCGGGATATGCGAAGGGTTCCGACGGCATCCGCGCCAAGAATGGCGTGAAGCTCTCGGTCGTCTTCGCGACCTCCGTCAACCCGGTGCGTGAGAAGGAAGAGCAGGTCATCAAGCAAGCCTTCACGCAGGCCGGTATCGCGATGGAGATCAAGAACGCGGACGCCGGTGTCTACTTCGGACAGCCGGACAATCCAGACGCATCTTCGCGGTTCGAGAAAGACCTCGAGATGTTCACGACCGGCCCGGCCGATCCGGACGCGCAGGATTTCCTGGCGCAGTTCACGACGAAGCAGATCCCGCAGAAGGCCAATGGCTGGAAGCTGAATAACACCGGCCGGTGGAGCAATGCGGACTACGACAAACTCTTCGATACGCTGACCAAGGAACTGAACCCGGAGAAGCGTGCAGCGATCGAAGTGCAGTTGAACGATCTCATTATCAGCAACAATGCGCGCATCCCGCTCGTGGACCGCTACTCCAATAACGGCCACGCTAAGGAACTGATCAATACGGCGTATACCCCGTGGGACTCCGCCATGTGGAACGTCGCATACTGGCAGAAGAAGTAGCCAGGAGTCGGTCGTCAGTAGTCAGAAATCTCGCGCAATGGAGAGGGAGCTTCGGCTCCCTCTTTCGTTGCGCGTAGTGGGTGAAAAGTGGTCCTATCCATTATTCCGAATTTGACGCTTGACAAGAATCTGTATTCCCGGTACACCTACCGCCGCCATGCGGAACGAATGCCAGCCACGGGGGCCACGCTTCCGGGGCGGCGTCCTACCGGGCCTGGGACCAGCACATTGGAACTGAGGACCGAGGAGAGGAGGAGCGAGGGGCGGGAGAGCGGCGTAGATCGGCATCGCGATTCGCCATCACTGCATCATTTCTCGGGGATAGGCCGAGAAGTGGGATTGAGACCAACGGGACGATCAGGAGGAAATCATGGTCATGGGACAGACCCGAGGCAAGAAAACGTGGGGGCGCGTGCTGTCGTTCGCGCTGCTCAGCCTGATTGTGCCGATGCTGCTCGCTGCCTGCGGCGGCAGCGCGACCTCGACGCCTGCGCCAGCGGCGACGACCGCGAGCGGCGCGGCGACCACCGTCAGCGGGTCCGCTGCGGCAGCGACAAAGCCCGCCGCAACTGCGGGGAGCACCGCACCCGCCGCAAGCACGACCGCCTCCAGCACAACTGCATCAGCGAGCACGACCGCTTCGAGCACGACTGCCTCGGGCACGACGGCATCCGCCTCGACAACGGCGAGCACCGGCCCCGACCCGCGCGGCGCGGCACCGACCAAGCGGGGCGGCGGCGGCACCTTGCACCTGCTCTGGTGGCAGGCCCCGACCATTCTCAATGACCATACCGCGCAAGGCACCAAGGACGAAGATGCCTCGCGCGTCATCTCCGAACCGCTCGCGGTGACCTCCATCGATGGGGTCTACCCGAATGTCCCCGTCCTCGCGAAGTCGATCCCCTCTGCGGCGGACGGCTCAGTTGCTCCAGATGGCAAGAGCGTCACCTGGAAGCTCAAGGACGGCCTGAAGTGGTCCGATGGCACGCCCGTGACCTCTGCGGATGTGAAGGCCACCTGGCAATACGTGAGCAAGCCGGAAAGCGGTGCCACGGATATCGCGTCGTATCAGAATATCGATACAATCGATACCCCGGACGCCATGACGGTGAAGATCAACTTCAAGGAGGCGACCGCACTCTGGTACACCCCCTTCACGAACTTGCAGGGCGTCATCAACCAGAAGGCGCAAGCGGACAAGTGCGTCGCGGACCCGAAGAACTGCCCCATCGATCTGGCCCCAATCGGCACGGGCCCCTACAAGCTCAAGTCGTTTGTTTCCGGTGACAATGTTCAGTACGTCATCAACGACAACTACCGCGAGACAAACGCTCCCTTCTTCGATGCGATTGACCTCAAGGGCGGTGGCGACGCGGGGACGGCAGCGAAGGCGGTCCAGACCGGGCAGGTGGACTTCGCCTGGAACCTTCAGGTCACACCGGACATCATCAAGCAATTGACCGATGCCGGGAAGGTGATCGATGCGGGGCCGGGCTTCGGTGTCGAGCGCATCCTGATCAACTTCACGGACCCGAACAAGGACGTGGACGGCGAGAAGGCTTCGCTCAAGGCACCGCATCCCTTCCTCTCCGATCCGAAGGTGCGCGAGGCAATCTCGTACCTTGTCGATCGAGACAGCATCGCGAAGAACCTCTATCCCGTCGCAAAGCCGACCTGTAACGTCCTCCTCGGCATCCCGCCCGCCCTTCAGTCGAAGACGAGCAAGTGCAGCTTCGACATGGCGAAGGCGAATCAACTCCTCGATGACGCCGGGTGGAAGAAGGGTGGAGACGGCATCCGCGCCAAGAACGGCGTGCAGATGAAGATCACCTTCAGTTCATCGGTGAACTCGGTGCGTGAGAAAGAAGAGCAGGTGCTCAAGCAGGCATTCACGGCGGCAGGAATCTCGATGGAGATCAAGAACGCCGACGCGGGTGTCTTCTTCGGCCAGCCGGACAATCCGGATGCGGCGTCCCGGTTCGAGAAGGACATGGAGATGTTCACGAACGGACCGACTGACCCGGACGCGCAGAGCTACCTCGCGGGCTGGACGACCACCCAGATCACGCAGAAGAACAATGGCTGGAAGGGCAACAACTACAGCCGCTGGAGCAATGCGGACTACGACAAGCTCTACGATCAACTCACCAAGGAGTTGAACCCGGAGAAGCGGGCGCAGATCGAAGTGCAACTCAACGATCTCGTCGTCAATAACTTCGTCCATATCCCGATGGTGGACCGCTACTCAAGCAACGGCCACGCCAAGGAACTCGTCAACACCAACTACACGCCGTGGGACTCGGCACTGTGGAATGTTGCCTACTGGCAGAAGAAGTAAGCAGTCGGCAGTAGGCGGTAGGCAGTAGACAGTGCAGAGAGGAGGGGGCCTCGGCTCCCTCCTCTTCCTTCTACATCATCGTCGGCAGAGCATTCGGCATGATCAGCACCAGCACCCCATACGCAACGAGCACCACTGCCGCCACCCGCACCACCCATGCCCCAATCGGCAGCACCTTCTCCGCGAAGATCACCGCCGTTACCAACGCCATCGCCGCCACGTTCATCACTCCCAGGGGGAACAGGATGACGAACAAGAGCCAGCAGCATCCAAGGCAGTACGCGCCGTGCGCGAGTCCCATCTGGAACGCGCCGCGATATCCATCGCGCCACGAGTTGAGTACGAAGGAGAACGGCGAGCGGCATTTTGTCAGGCAGGTCGTCTTCAGCGGCGAGAGTTGGTACAGGCCGGCCAGGATGAGCACGCCGCCGCCGATGCGTGTTGCATGCGCCATCAGCCACATCGACCGGTCAGCCAGCCGCTCCGCGCCAACGGCCAGCAGGTAGGCGAGCACTCCGAAAAGCGTCCAGACGACCAGATACGCGGCGACGAAGATCCACGTCGGCACGAACGCCTGCGCGCGTTCCCGTTTGCCCGCCGCGATGCGGTCGAACATCAAAATCATTGGCGCGGCGGTCGGGAACATCATCGCCACCATCATCGCCACCCAGATGGCGACGAAGAGCGGCGCGCCCATCCCCATCGTCAGCCCCATTGCCGCATCGTCCATCATCGCCGACTGCCAGATGAGCATACCCCAGGCGGCGGCAGCGAGAACGAGGAGCGCGCCGAGGATCAGGTTCCGCTCGCGGGGCAGGGGATACGCGCTCGGTACGTCCATCCTGCGACTCTCCTACACACCATGCCAGTCGAAGGGGGCGATGTGACCGTTGTTTGTGCCGCTGTCATCGTCCCATTTGAGGCCAAAGATGTTGATGTGGCTGCGCAGCGCCTTCGCCAGTCCCAGTCGCCGGTTGGCGGGGTGGACCGTGTTATCGACGGCGAGCAACTGCCCCGGCGTCATCGGGTTCTCGACGCCTGCCGCCGCCTGATCGAGCACACCGGGAATGGAGACCGCACGGGTCGTGCCGCTCACGGTGAAGGTGATCGGCTTGCGCTCGACACCGAGGAAGTTGGGCAGGGCGGGGGCGAGTCCTGCCATCGGTCCACCGGCCTGACCGCTCGCGATGGCGGTCATGGCCGCCTCCTGCGCGGAATCGGCACGCTCATCGATGATAATGCCGACGCCACCATTGCCCTCGCCCATCACACCGGGGGTATAGCCGACGACGGCGAAGGTACGGTCATCGAGGCGAGTGCCTTGATACGCGCCGTTGGTGATATGGAAGATGAGCGCGAAGTCGCAGCGCCCCTTGGTCGGCTTACCGGCGAGGTTGGTGTAGATGCAGGGGCAAAGGTAGTCGCAGTTGCAGGTCTCGAAGTAGTCACCGCGGGCGTGCCAAGTCGCGGCTGGTGCACTGGCTGCCATGCTCCCCTCCTAACCGAGTTGGTATTAATCGATGAACGAGATTCCTTCCTCTCAACTATACCGAGTAGAGGGTTCCTGTCAATCCGACTCTGCAGCGAACGTGCGATACATAGAGAGCGCAGGAAGTCACTATCAACAGAACGGCAATGGCACGTTCGTTGCTTACCTTACTCACTATCTCGCTATCCGTGGTGGCTGCTTGCGTGCCACACGGTGGCATTGCAATACGTTCAAGGAGGTTTTCTATGGTCGAGCGGCGAGATGAAGACCGCAGTGCTACCTTTGTTCCCCCCACCCCGGAAAATATCAAGCCAAAGGGATCGCGGGATAATGCCGTCGAGATGGCGGCAGGTGGAACACACGAACGCAAAGCGCTCGAGGCACAGCGGGAGAAAATGGCAGATCCCGGCCGCACCGACAACCCGCACGGGACGGGGGTTGGCTATGCCGGTGAGGGAAGCGCCGCTTACGGTGAACAGGAGGAGACGATGAGCCGCAACGACACGCCGAAACGCGCAGATGACAAAGACACCGCGAATGCGCCGCGGCGTCAGCCCGAGCAGCAACAGCACCAGCAATCGACGGGTGGTGGGCACAAGCCCGGCACCGGCGGTGGGTCGCAGGGTAGCCAGCAGAGTACGGGCAGTGTGCCCCCGACACAGGGAGCGGGCAGCACCGCGCAGAGCCATACGCCCCGCCCATCGACTGCGGAAACCGATACGAGTGGAGCGACCACCTACCGGAGCACAGAAGGCACTCCGCGCCACAGCAGCGGCGGTGGATCAGCGACCGGGGAACACACCACCGGCAGTAGCACGCCGAGTCAGGGCGGCGTCGCTCAGGCGCAACAGAAGGCGTCCGAGGTGAAGGATCAGGCGCAGACGAAGTTGACCGAGGTGAAAAGCCAGGCGCAGGGCGCATTGGATGGGGTGAAGGAGCAGGCGCAAGGCAAATTAGATTCGGTCACGAACCAGGCGCAGGATACGCTCGAAGGCGTGAAGGCAAGTTTACAGACCAAGTCCGACCAACTGAAAGAGACGGTGCTCGGTAAGACCGATCAGATGAAAGAGACCGTTTCCGGTAAGACCGATCAATGGGTCGGTACGGTCGGCGAAAAGGGCGATCAAGTCAAGCAGGTCGCGAATGAGCGGTCAACCCTCGCAGGCGACAAACTGACCGGGCTCGCCGGTACGTTGCGGGAAAAGAGCCAAACGATTGGGGCGGACAGCACCGTCGCGAATGTCGCGACCAGGGCGGCAGGTGCCCTTGAGCAGACCGGCAACTACCTGCAGGAAAGCACCCCGGATGACTGGATGAGCGACCTGAAGCAGCTGATTTCGCGCAAGCCGATTGAATCCGTCCTCGTTGCCGCCGGTCTTGGCTACATGGCCGCCCGCGCCCTTCGTAAATAGGGCGGCTTTCAGAATGGTTGCGTAGGGCGCACCCCTTGTGGGTGCCCTCGGGGGCTATAGGTACCCCGAAACAGGGCACCCACAAGGGGTGCGCCCTACGCAGTGAGTCAATTGGAGGTACCCGTTATGACGATGAGCAACGCCCGCGATGTCGTCGATCAGTACTTCTCTGCATTGAAGAAGAAAGATTTCGACACCATGCGCCCCCTCTTGCATGACGATATCACCTTCGTCGGACCGTTAGGGACCACCGACGGGGTCGATGAATATATCGAATCGCTGAAGAGAGTAACGGCGAGCATGACGGGTCTGGAGCGCCAGGCCCTGTTCGCCGCAGGCGAGGATGTGTGCCAGATCTATCACATGACCCTCGCCATGCCCGCAGCCACCTTGCGGGTGGCGCAATGGCTGAAGGTCCGCGAGGGCCGGATCGCGGCGGTCCGGTTGTACTTCGATGCGCGTCCCTTCGCCCCGCCCCCGGCGTCGTAAGGCGGCGCATTTTCAGTGCTATTGAGCCTTGTAATTGACTGGTCGGCCCCGGTGGAGGCGGGCTTTAGCCTGCTATCCCTTGCTACAGCAGGCTGAAGCCCGCCTCCACCGAATATTCCTCGGCGCATCTCTAGACCGGGGCAGTCGTCACCCGGCGAACGGTGGGGCCGAGGGCGGTCACACGCTCGAAGGTGTAGGCGAGACGGTGGATGCCTTCAGTGAGGATTTCCGGTGTGTTGTCTGCGTAGGTGAGGCGAAGACGGTTCGAGGCAACATCGACACCCGCCGGGTAGAAGGCTTCACCGGCAACGGTCGCGACGCCCTCCGCGAGTGCGACGGCGGTCACTTCCTGTGCTGTCAGACCATCGCGGAGGGTGAGCCAGACATTGAGGCCGCTCTTCGGCACGAGCCAATCCACATATGGTAAAAGGTGCGTACCGAGGGCGGCGATCATCGCATCCCGTCGCTCCCGATAGGTCGCACGCATCGCCGCGACATCGCGCGCGGCGATCTTGCCGTTTCCCTGATCCCAGTAATGGATGAGTGCGCGCTGCGGCAAGCGCGCCGTGAAGCGATCCGTCACCATCTTCATCGCCGTCAGCCGCGCCATCAGAGGTGGCCCGGCAATGACTGCCCCGACGCGCAGATCGGGGGAGACGGTCTTCGCCGCGCTCCAGACATAGATAACGCGCCCGTCGGTGTCACCTGCCTTGATGGGGGGTGGCATCTCGCGGTCGTAGACGAAGGGGTTGCAATGGTCATCTTCGAGGATCAGGACACCGTGCCGCGCTGCGATCTGGAGCATCGCGCGGCGGCGATCCACAGAGAGCACCGTGCCCATCGGGTTGTGTGAGGTCGGCACGGTGTAGATGAGGCGGGGACGCTCCCGCTCGCAAACTGCCGCCAGCATAGCCATATCCATCCCCTGATCGTCGGTCATGACGGGGACGATGCGCGCGCCTGCAGCAGCGAAGATATCGAGGGCGGCGGCGAAGGTTGGTACTTCGGTCGCCACGCGCTCACCGGGTCCGACGAGGGAGCGCGCCACGAGATCGATGCCTTGCTGCCCGCCCGTCGTGATCAGGACATCATTTTCCGTCGCGGTGAAGCCCCACCCCGCGCACCGCTCCGCGATGGCGACACGTAAGTCGGGATCGCCGAGCGCCGGGCCATAACCGAGCAGATCGCCATCGACTTCATCGATGGCTGTGCGCCATGCCTTCTTGAGGTGGGCGACAGGCAACATATCCGCTGCCGGTTGGCCGGAGGCGAGCGAGATCACCCCGGCACGATGGGCGGGGGTCATCAGTTGATTCGGGCGGGCGGCGCGCACCGGCAGGGGGAATGGCGGGAGGGTCAGCGCGGGCGAGGGGGGCAGCATCTCCGGGTCGCCAATCGGCGGCACGACATAGGACGGCAGGTAGGAATGGTGGCCGGTCGTTTCCGCCTCGGTCCGATCCCGCACGAAGGTACCGCGGCCCACCTGCCCGGAGACGAGATGCGCCTCGCGGAGGGCCTCATACGCCTGCGCGACGGTGATCACCCCGACCCCAAGCGTCTTCGCCAGCCCGCGCACGGTCGGCAGCCGTGTTCCTGGCGGAAGCTGCCCGCTCGTGATCGCTCCGGTGATGCGGTCCGCGATCTGCCGGTAGAGCGGCGTGCCACTGCCCGGTTCCAACGGTCCGAGGTCAAGGTCGTCGCCAACTGCCATGCTGCCTCCGCCGTACGTTCGCGCACTATCGACAGTATACGGCACGTCGCAACGTCGGAAGCATACGGTAGGGCGAATCGCGATTGCGGAGGCTTCATCCGCGCATCATTGTCCTGGCATATCGACCGCAAGATTCGGATAGATCGTGCCCGGCCTTTCTCCGAGGATGAAGCCGTCGCCATCGCGCGTCGCTGTGTTTCATGGGAAAGGAAATAGGCGAGAGATGCGGATCAAGGATGTGGGCGCGTTGTTGCTGCTTGCCGCGCTCTGGGGCGGCTCGTTTCTCTTCATCCGGGTCACGTCGCCAGTGTTCGGTCCCTTCCTGTTCGCCGCATTGCGGGTCGGTATCGCCGGGGCCGCACTGCTACTCTACGCGGCGGTGACCCGGTCGATACCAACGCTGCGGTCGCAGGCGAGGAACTACCTCATCATCGGTGCCCTCAACGCCGCCATCCCCTATGCGCTCATTGGTCTCGCCGAACTGCATCTGACGGCGTCGCTCGGCGTCATCCTGAATGCAACGACCCCGCTCTTCACCGCAATCGTCGCCGCGTTCTGGCTGCGGGATCGGTTGGACCTCAAAAAAGGCATCGGGCTGGTCCTCGGGGTTCTCGGCGTCGCGGTGATCGTTGGGTGGAGCCCGCTGCCGGTGGACGGAATCATCCTCCTCTCCATTGGCGCGGCGCTCGTCGCGGCGCTCTCGTACGGGTTTGCAGGCGTCTTCTCGAAGATCGCTTTCGTTGGCACGCCGCCGCTGGCGGTCGCGATCGGCCAGCAAGTCGGCGCGAGCGTGTTGCTCTTCCCACTCGCGTTGCCGGCGGCGGCGATCGCTCCGCCCCATCGGCCGTCGGGCGCTGTTCGTGCTCGCGCTGGTCGGGCTGGCGCTCTTGTGTACATCGCTCGGTTACCTGATCTACTTCTCCCTGATCGCCAGCGTCGGCCCGACGAAGACGCTGAGCGTCACCTATCTCATGCCGGTGTGCGGCATCGCGTGGGGCGCGCTCTTCCTCCACGAACGGTTGCGTGTCGGCACCGTAATCGGTCTTCTCATTATCCTCACAAGCGTCGCCCTCGTCACCGGGGCGCGTGTTCGCACTGCGCGACCGATCGCATCGCCACCCGAAATCGTCGCAGATATCGCAGCCTGATAATTGGTTTTTCGTTGAGAGCGGGCATTCCCGCCTGTTTCCCGATCGTGGGAACCGGCGGGAATGCCCGCTCTCATCATGTTTTCTCCTTCGCACGGCGATGCACCAGCGATTTGCCCCCTCTTTGGATCTTGACAGCATCACGAAGGATGTTATGCTCACAATAGGGACAATGTTGAGTTGTTATTAGATACAATCGTTGGAGGGAAAGCAGTGGAGCGGTATCTTCATCGGCCATTGACACAGGTGCGGCGGAAGGATCGGGCGCTGACGGATGAGGAGTGGGTGGATCGCTTCCTTACGATGAGCGCGGCCGGTCATCTCGCGGTGAACTACGAGGGGCAGCCGCTCATCCATAGCAACTTCTTCTGGTTCGATGGCACACACATCTACTGGCATACCGCGCAAGTTGGCAAGCTGCGGGCGGTCCTCGAAACCGGCGTCGCGCGCGCCTGCTTCACCGTGACGGAGTTCGGCCGGGTGCTGCCCGCCGGGACACCCTTCGATTTCAGCACCGAGTATGCGAGCGTCATCCTCTACGGTACGGTGCGGGTCGTCGCGGATACGACCGAGAAAAAGTACGCGCTGGAAGGCGTGATGAGCAAATACGCGGCGCATCTCGTCGCGGGCGTCGATTACGAGCCGATGCCCGAGAGCGACATCGCCATCACGAGCGTCTATCGCCTGGAAATCGAGACGCGCGTCGGCAAGCATAATGTGAAGCCGGACGACTACCCGGCCTACCCTTATCCGTACGAGTCATTCATCGACACGGAGCGGGAAGCGGGCCGCGCGACGATGCGGGAGAAGGATCTGGCATGAGCGGTGCCACGGGCTGATTGCCGGTGTAGCTTTGCAGGAGAGGGTGGATTGCCGATGGCGGTAGCAGCGCGACTACCGCGACGCTCGCTCGCCGTCGTCGCGGTCGCACTCCTCTATATCGTGCTCTGGAGTTCTTCGTTCATCGCCACCAAGGTCGTCCTTCGTCATAGCCCGCCACTGACGCTGCTCACCGCGCGCTTCCTCGTGGCCGCAGGTATTATGGCGCTGCTGGCCCGGATGCGCGGCCTGTCCCGCCCGCAGGGAAGGGCGGCATGGCGGCGTCTCGCGCTCTTCGGCCTGCTCAACTCCGCCCTCCCGCTCGCGTTCAACTTCGAGGCGCTCCGTCACCTCTCGGCGGGCACCGGCGCGATCATCGCCGCCACCAACCCGCTCGTCGTCGCCCTCATTGCCCCGCGTCTCCTTGGGGAACACCTCGCGAGGATGCGGATCGTTGGGTTAGGGCTCGGCTTCGGCGGCGTCATCTTCGTGATGGCGGCGCGCCTCGGCGTCGGCATCGACACCCCGCTCGGCATCCTCCTCTCCTCTCTCCATGTTCTCTCGCTCGTTACCGCCACCTTCCTGTATAAAAGGATGCCACCGACCGAGCATCCCCTGGTCGTCAATGCGGTGCAACTCGCCGCTGCCGGACTCGTACTCACTCCAGTGGCGCTCCTGTTCGAGCGGCCCGGTCGGGTGCGGCTGGACCCGTCGTTCGTCTGGGCTTTCCTCTATCTCGTCTTCGTGATCAGCATCGCCGCATCGCTTCTCTGGTTCTGGTTGCTCGCACGCGGGGAGGCGAGTGTCGTGAGCGCCTATTTCTTTCTGACGCCGATCTTCGGCATCGGCCTCGCCGCCCTATTGCTCGGTGAGCCGTTCAGTGCGCGCGATGGGTTGGGGTTGGGTGCGGTCGCGGCGGGCATCTTTCTGATCAGCCGGCCCGTAGTCGTACCGCGTGAGTGAGCCGAAACTGCTACTGTACATAGACACTCGATCATCGTCGCTGAGGGAGGATCAATGGCTGGTACATGGGGATTGCTCGTCAGCGCGTTCGGCCTCGGCATTGCCTATAACGCCGCGCCAGGAGCGGTGAACACCGAGGCGGTGCGGCGGGGGCTGGCGCGCGGCTTTCGGCCCGCCCTGCTCGTGCAGTTGGGCGCGCTGATCGGTGACACGACCTGGGCGGCGCTCGCGCTCACCGGCACCGCGTTTCTCGTCCAGAGTCGGCCGCTCCGTCTCGTCCTTGGCGTGGCGGGTGCGTGTTTCCTCCTGCGGCTGGCATGGAGCGCGCTCCAGGAGGCATGGTCCGGCGGCTTGCCCCGCGCGCATGGTCGCGTCGCGCGCGGCGACTTCGTAACGGGTGCCGTCTTCTCGCTCGCCAACCCCTTCGCCCTCGCTTTCTGGACGGGGATTGGCGCGGGCCTCGCGAGCACGGACACGAACGCCGCGCCTGCGGGTCGTTTCGCTCTCCTGCTCGGCGGCTTCGTGCTCGGTGCCTTGCTCTGGTGCCTCTGCATCCCATTCGCGATCAGTTGGGGACGGCGATTCGTGCGCCCGGCCCTCTTCCGCTGGATCAACACCCTCTGCGGCATCGGCCTCTGTTATTTCGGCCTCACGCTCCTCTGGCACACTGTCACAGACATTTTCAGCCTGACGAAAGAGGACTGAGCCACGAAGAGGAAGAGAGATGCGAGCACCGAGAACGCAGAGGGCGCAGAGGACACAGAGAGAATCCCTTATTTCCTCTTCTCGATGATCTCTGTGGTCTCTATGTCCTCTGTGCTAAGACCCCTCAATCGGTTAGTCCGTGTCCTGTACAATGGGGGGGTTGGGTTCGCGATCTTCGATCTGGGCAGGGAGGATGATGCATGGCGACGCAAATCGCGCCGGTTCGTACCGGGATAGGGGTCGGGCGCGTGGAGGGGATATTCATTGCACCGGCAGCGGGCGCACCAATGGTCGCGCTGGAGCGGGTGCAGGTCGTCGCGGGGCGCGGGTTGGAGGGGGACCGATACTTCGATGGGCGCGGCTATTACTCGCAGGTGCCGCCCCTGACCGGGCGTCGTCTGACATTGATCGCGGCGGAATCGCTCGAAGCGCTGGCACGCGAGACAGAGATCAGCCTCGCCCCGCACGAGTGTCGCCGCAACCTCGTCACGCGCGGTATCGTGCTCGATGATCTCATTGGCAAGCGCTTTCGCGTTGGGGCGATTGAGTGCTACGGTGAACGGCTCTGCCCGCCCTGCGGCTACTTGGAAGCGCTGACGAAGAAGCCGGGTCTCAATCGCGGCCTGACGGACCGAGGCGGCATCCGCGCCGAAATCCTCCTCGATGGCGTGATCGACCGCGGTGATGTCGTGGACCTGAGTAGTATCGTCCCATGATCGCAGTACATTTTGTCGCCGAAGAATCGTTCTGGTCGCTCTTTCCGGCGGCGCGCATCGGGGTCATCGTCGTGCGCGGCGTGGAGAATACCCGCAGTGGCGAGGCGTGTGCCGCGCTTCTGCAAGGGGCGATGGTGCAGGCGACGCAGACCGTCGGGGCGGCGGACATCGCGACCTATCCCGCGATCGCGCCGTGGCGCGAGGCGTACCGGGCGTTCGGCGTGAAGCCCGCGAAGCAGCGCTCCTCCATCGAGAATCTGGTGCGCTCCGCGATCAGCGGTCATCTGCGTAGCATCAACCCCTTGGTGGACCTCTACAACACAGTCTCCCTCCGCCACCTGCTCCCCTGCGGCGGTGAGGATTTGCGGGCAGTCCGGGGCAGTATTCGGCTGACGCGCGCGGTGGGCGGTGAGGATTTCGTGCCGCTCGGCAGCAGCGAGCCGCAACCCCCACAGCCCGGCGAGGTGATCTACCGCGACGATGTCGGCGTCATTTGCCGCGCCTGGAACTGGCGCGAGGCCGACCGCACGAAGCTGACCGAGGCAACGACCGATGCCTTCCTCTGCATCGAAGCGTTACCGCCGACCGATCGCGCCGCCCTTGAGGCCGCCTGTATCGCCCTCGCCGCTCTCGTGACGGAATATCTCGGTGGGACAGCAATGATACAGGTGCTCAACACGCAGGAACCGGAAGCTGTAGGTCTGTAGTGGCAACCCCCCGTGGTTGCCGAACGCCATCGTTGTCCATGCGATCACAGGGAGTGTCCCTGGGCAACCACGGGGGGTTGCCACTACAATAATCGGGAGCCGTAGTGAGTGAAATAGACCAACCCATCATCAACATCGTGGGGGATGTGATCGCCCTTGGGCCGTTCCGGCGCGATCTTGTGCCGCTCCTCCAGCGGTGGATGAATGACTTCGGTGCGCGCCGCAATCTCGGTGGCGTCGCTCCCCAAACGCTCGAACAAGAGATGGCCTGGTACGAGCGCGCCGCGACAGACGAGAACCAGGTGAGTTTTATGATCTACGAACATGCGAACTGGCGGCCAATCGGCACGACAGGGCTGATGGAGATCAACTATCGCAATGGGCGCGCGGATTTCGGCATCCTGATCGGTGAGGCAGACGCGCGCGGCAAGGGGTACGGCACCGAAGCGACGCGGCTGACTCTCGATTACGCCTTCACCGGGCTGGGGCTGCACAATGTCGCACTGACCGTCGGCGAGTGGAATATCGCCGGGCAGCGCGCCTACGAGAAGGCAGGATTTCGGGAGTACGGCAGGCGGCGGCAGTGCTGGATGATGGGCGGGCGACGCTGGGATGAGATTGCGATGGACTGCATCGCCACGGACTTTACAAGCCCGGTGCTCGCGCAGGTCTTCACGCCGGATGCACCGCGCTGAGACGAGGTGACTGATGCCGATACGGGCGATCATTGTTGACGTTGGCGGTGTGCTCCTCCTCCGCGAGGATGTGGCCGCGCACCGCCAATGGGAAGAACGGTTGGGTTTCGCGCGTGGTGGGTTCGCAAAGGCCCTCTTTCATACGGACCTTTCCGGGAAGGCGACGATTGGCGAGGTTTCCGCTGCAGATGTCTGGAACGATATGGCGAAGCGTCTCTCGCTCAGCGCCGCAGAGGTCCAGGAACTGCGACGCGATTTCTTTGCCGGTGAACGACTGAACGCGGACTTCGCGACCTTTCTTCAGACGCTGCGCCCGACCTATCGAATGGGGATCGTGAGCAACGCGTGGTCCGGCACGCGGGAGGCGATCAGCGCGCATTATGGCGTGGATCGGTTGGTCGATCTGATGATCTTCTCCGATGAAGAGGGCATCGCGAAACCGGACCCACGTATCTATCGCCTGGCTGCGCGGCGGCTCGGCGTGGTGCCGGAAGAAGCGATATTCGTCGATGATGTAGCCCGGAATGTCGAGGGCGCGCAGGCCGTTGGCATGACCGGGATACACTTTCGGGATACCGCGCAGGTGATGGCGGAGATCACGCGCTATTGTAAACTCGGAGAAGACGGGGATGGGGAAGGGAACGAACGTGCCGACAAATGATCCGGTGCTTAGCTCCATTCAGGTCGGGATGCCGACGCACTACGGCACCGAGGGTGCGGCAGACGAGATGGACCGGGCGTGGGTGACGAGCTTCGCTAAGCAGCCCGTCACCGGGCCGTGCTTGCTGGGGCGAGAGAACCTCGCGGGTAATCAGCAGGCGGACACCGTCAATCACGGCGGGCCGGACAAAGCCGCCCTCTGCTACGCGGCCAGCCATTATCCCGAGTGGCGCGCCACATTGGATCGCCCGGACTTCCCGCATGGCGGCTTCGGGGAGAACTTCACGATCGCGGGCCTCGCCGAGGAGAACGTCTGCATCGGCGATACCTACGCAATTGACACGGTGCGCGTGCAAGTCTCGCAGCCGCGCGGGCCGTGCTGGAAGATCGCGCGTCGCTGGCGGCTTCCCGACCTGACGGCACGCGTCCTCGAAACGGGCCGGACGGGCTGGTACGTGCGCGTTCTCACTGAGGGTTCGGTTGCGCCGGGGATGCCGATCACCCTGCTCGCACGACCGTTCCCCGCATGGACCGTCGCCCATGTCAACGCGATCATCTACGACCGCCACCATCCCGATACCGAAGCCCTCGCTGCCTGCCCACTTCTCGCATCGGGCTTGCGTAAACGGCTCACGAAGCGCGCCATTGGCCCTTGAGGGGAGGCCACTTGGGGAGTATCGTGAGTGGTGAGGCTGTCCCATCATGGCAGCAGCGAACCGCGAAGGGAGGACCGCGATGTCATCACGTATTCGCTACAAAGTGGCTGCGCCGGGTGCGTACCATGCCTTGCTCGGCATCGAGGAGTATCTTGGGTCATGCGGGCTGGAGCCGGTTTTGCTCGATCTGGTGCGCTTGCGCGTCTCACAGATCAATGGCTGCGCGTTCTGCATCGATATGCACGCGAAGGACTTACGGGCGCGAGGCGAGAGCGAGGAGCGGCTCTACCTGCTCAATGCATGGCGGGAAGCGCCGCTCTACAGCGAGCGAGAGCGCGCCGCCCTCGCCTGGGCGGAGGAAGTGACGCGCCTCCCCAACGGCGAAGTCTCCGACGCAGTCTACGCACAGGCGCTTGAGCAGTTCAGCCCACCGGAACTGACCAATCTCACGCTGGCGGTGACGGCCATCAATAGCTGGAACCGCGTCAACATCAGCTTCCGTGTCGCCCCCGGCGCGTACCGGCCGGCAGCGAACGTACGCTGATCGCGAACCCAGAAGATGCCGTAGTGGTGGCGGGCGAAGAGCGGGTCGCACCCATCGATCATCGTGGAACCCAAGCGAGTGCCGGAGCGTTTGCACTGACGGCGAGATCGCGCGTGTTGTTCGCCAATCACTGCCGTGCAACCGGGAGCGTGTTCCAATGGCGCATGTCCCCCCACCGTATCGCCCCACGCACCGAAGCGCCTCTCGCGGGCCGCTGACGGTACTCGCGATCATTGCCGCAGTGCTGGGTGTCCTCTGTTTCTATTCTTCTGTGCTGATCCTCCTCTTTGGCCTTCTTCTCTGGGTGCTCGTCGCGATCCTCTTCATTTTCCTCCTCGAACCCCCACCCGATATCCACAACTTCCTCTTTCCCTCATCATTCGGCTTCTTTCTCTGCGCCATCTTTTTCATCGGGGTGTCCATCATGCTTTTTCTGCATATCCACCGGTTGTCACAGAGACGGCAGGCCGAGCACATACTCGCAGAGGCGGATTCGTTCAAAAGAAACGGGAGCAGCAGTGATGCCGCTCCCGAGGGAGGCCGTCCAACCGTTGCCGGTGCCGAGGAGGAGGAAACGACACGGCGGGTGGACGGATAGTTGAGAGAAAAAACGGTTCAACCGTTGCCATCATCATAGGCCCGCTCACTGAGGCGCATCTGAGCGCGACCTGAAATCATTCTGAAACATTGTTCCCTCACCTCTATCGACCGTTCGACCCTACCGCAGGCATTGCGAGTGCGGGGCGGAGTGCAGATGCGGTGCGTGTCTCTTCTCCCTCGGTTGATCCTGCGCGGATCGGGAGGCGGCCCGTGAAGATCGCGCCCCCGTCCGGTCCATTCGCGGCAGTGAGGTCGCCACCGTGCGCCTGGAGGATGCGCCGGGCGATGGTCAGCCCCAGCCCGACGCCGCCGGTCCGTCGGTTGCGCGATGCCTCCCCGCGGAAAAGTGGTGTGAAGAGGTGCGCCATGTCGTCCGGCGCGATGCCCGGCCCACTGTCTGCGACGGTGAAGGTGAGTTTGTCCCCCTCCTGCCGCCATCGCACGCGCACGGTTCCCCCTATCGGGGTATAGCGAAGCGCGTTATCGAGCACGTTCTCGACAGCCCGCGTGACGAGATGGGCATCGACGGGAGCCGTGCATGGAGTTTCGGGGTCATCGGAGGTAAGCCCGATGGCCTTCTCCTCCGCCTGTCGCTGCGCGCCCTCGACCGCTGTGCGGAGCAATGCGCCGAGTTCGACCGGCTCGGTTTGGATGGGCTGGTCGAGATACTCCGTCCGTGCATAGGCGAAGAGGTCAGTCACGAGCCGGTCCAGCACTGCGGCTTTCTCCCGGCAGACGGTGAGGTACTTCGCCGCCATCGCGGGGGGCTCCGCGATCCCGCCAATCAACCCGTCGAGATAACCGCGCAGCGAGAAGAGCGGCGTACGCAGGTCGTGGACAATCGCCGCGATGAAGTAGCGCCGCTCTTGCTCGACTGCTTCCTGCTGCGTGAGGGACGCGCGTAGCGCCTCACCCATCGCCCGGAAGGCGATACCGACTTCCGCCACCTCCTGCACATGCGAAGCAGGGAGCGTGAAATCGAGGTTGCCCGCCGCGATTGCCCGCGCCGCGCGGCTCGTGGCGGCGAGCGGCCCGAGCAGCGCGCGACCGAGGAACCAGGCGACCAACCCGGCGGTGATGAGGAGCGCAATGATCCCCGCCGCCGCCATGCGGAGGCCGGATGGACCGGCGAGCGCGAGCAGCCATCTGCGGAACGGATTGAGCGCGAGCACTTGCGGCGCGAAGGGCTTCCCGGTCCGACAAAGAACTGGGCTGTCCCGACGGGTTGCTGCCCATCGGTGACTGCGACTTGCGTGAAGGGCCGAATGAAGCTACTGCCGATGTAGACGACATTCCCCGGTGTATCTGATTGAGCTGACGTAACGAAGGTAGCTGGCGTGCCTGCCTGCCCCTCAATCGTCATGGAGGTATAGTGGGTGCCATCGCGGAGTTCGGCGGGGGGCCCGAGGGGGTCCGGCACACTGCGAAAGACTTCCTGGCCGGCCTTGTTGTAGAGCACGACATCGGTGCCTGCCGCGACCAGCTTGCCCTGGATAGCCGCCTGCCAGGTTGGATTCGTCCATTGCCCAACATTGTCCGTCACGGCCTCACGGACGGCGGTGACAGCGGGCGTCAGATCGCGCTGCTCCCGCACCGAGAGGGCGGCCATCACGGTCATCGCCAGTACCGGCATCCCAACGACGAGGACCAGGGCCAGCCCCAACCAGAGGCGGATCGGCAGCGTCTTTTGCGCGCTCTTCATTGTTGTTTCCCCTCGAATCGATAGCCCACGCCCCAGACGGTGATGATGTATGCGGGCCGGGCCGGATTCACCTCAATCTTCTCGCGGATACGCCCGATATGGACCGTCACGGTGTGGCGGTCCCCGAACTCGCCCCAGAACCGCTCGAAGAGGCCGTCCCGCGTGAACACCTGCCGGGGATGCTCGGCAAGGAGGCGCAGGAGATCGAATTCCCGCGCGGTGAAGGGGACGGTCCGCCCTGCCACCGAGACCTCGCGCGCGCGGACATCGATCGCGAGTCGCCCGAAGTCGAGCGCCGTCGGAGACGGTTCGCCCCGCTGATAGCGCCGCAGGACCGCCTGCACGCGCGCGACGACCTCTGCGGGTGTGGCGGTTTTGACGATGTAGTCGTCCCCGCCGAGGCTGAGGCCGCGAATCTTGTCCATGTCGCTCTCCCGTGCACTGAGGAAGAGCACGGGCAGGTCGCGCGTCTCGCGTACCTGGCGGCAGAGATCGAAACCGGACTGACCGGGCATCATCACATCAAGGAGGAGGCAATCGACGGCGGTCGTGTCGAGCATGGTGCGGGCGGTCGCGCCATCCTCAGCAGTAATCACCACGAAGCCCGCCGACACGAGGAAATCGCGCATCAACTCCGCGATCTCGGTGTCGTCGTCCACGACGAGTATCGTCGCGGGCCGTGGAGGGGCGGGCATGTCACGCTGTCTCTCCATTAGTTCCTCCCGTCGCCGCCACCTGCCACCCATTATGCCGGGCCGATTTCCCGAATACCAGTGACGGACCGAACGGTAACGGTCTGTTGATGGTTTGTTGAGAATTCCGCTCCCAGCCTGTTGAGACGCACCCCTTATCGTGAAGGCAGACAGGTGGACGGCGGTGAAAGGAGTTTCGATGATGGATTGCAAAGGGCTCGTTCGGATCGTTCGCTGTCGGGGGCACCGCGCGGTACGCTCGGTCGGATTTCTCGGCGTGCTCGCGCTCGCCGTACTCAGCACCCTCAGTGTCGGCGCGGAGATGGCGGCCAACACGGCGGGCGTCGTCTCGATCACGGAGATCAAAGGCACCGTCACTGGCGTGAGCGGCACGACGCTGACGGTGAGGCAGACGGACGGCACCACCGCCTCATTCACGCTCAATGCGCAGACCGGCTATCTGACGACCGTCGCACGCTCGGTGAGCGATCTGAAGGCGGGCGACCTGGTGATGGTGCAGGGCGACAAGGCGAGCGATGGCACCTACCGTGCCCGCACACTCAAGACGATGGGGGATGGATTCAGCGTCGCGATCCGCGTCAATGCAGATGGCAAGGAGATTTCCGCGTCAGGTACGCCCGCGCCGGCAGCCATCGCCATCGATGGCGTCCCTGCGGGAAAGCCAGGGGTTCTCGCCGGTACTATTGTGACCGGGAAGGGGGATTTCACCGTCGGCGCACCGCCGAACGTGACCGCCGGGGAGAATATCACCTACATCGCCGCGAAGCCGGGTGATGGCACCATGCCGGTGATCGGCAAAGTGACGAAGATCGAGGGCACGACCCTCACCCTCTCGCAGCCGGACGGTACGACCGTCACCGTCACGACCGACGCCCAGACGGTAGTAAGCAAGGACGAGAAGGGGAGTCTGAGCGCACTCAAAACCGGTGACACCGTCTCTGTGGCCTCGCGCAAGGCGGATGACGGCTCCTCCGTCGCGCTGAAGGTGCGTTACGGCACCCTGATCGACGGGTAGATTTCCTCACCCCCGGCCCCTCTCCATCGCTAGAAGATTACGATAGGAATCAGATTTTTACGGCGATGGAGAGGGGGAGGGAGCGGTACTAGGTAGTCGACGCTCTGTAACCTCTTTGTCTCTCTCCTCCCGCGTGCAGGCGAGCGCTCCCCCCGTTCCCCGCACGGTTCCCCGACCCCGCAGGCTCTCCCACCTGCGGGGCTTTTCTTTTGCTTGTTTCATGTGAAACGGTGACTTGATCGCATTGAAGAACGCTTTCCTCCTCCCTCCATCGCGGTACAACTCTCATTCATACGGTGATCTCCCGGCAATGAAGAACGGAGCAACAAGGCTGCGGTCAACGATCAATGGTGGGCTGAGCCGTCCTTGGCATCCGGATTCGTACGATAATAGCCTGCTACTTTCCTGCCATCCGCGCGGGTGTAACCGGAGACCCAGAACTTTTCGCGCTCGCCGGGTGCCGGTTCTTTCCCCTGGTCCCCGCCCGGAATACTTCCGCCCGGTGGTGCGCTCTTTCTTCCACGATCCTGATCCCTGCTTCATCGCCATTCTTGTTTCTTCCCTTCTGTATCTTCGACACACGGGCCATCGGGTACACGAAACGACGGGAGGCTATGGGCGTCCCGTCGTCTGCGATGCGAACGATGCCACCGTTACCGTGAGCGGTTCGGCTCCTCATCCACGCGCTCTGTTTCAGAGACGAGGTTGCCCTGTGCATCGTATCGACGCTTGTCGGTGACGGTCTTCCCTGTCCCGCTCTCTCCGCGTCCGACCGCCTGCCCTGCGGTGTTCAGATTCCCCTCCACATGGACGCGCGGGTTACTCGGATCCTCGACATGAGCTTCCTCGCGGCGCACGGTGTCCGTGACCCGCTGTGTATCAGTCACTGTCTCTTTGCGGATATTTACCTCGCCGGTGACGACCGCCTGCTTCTGCATCACAACCTTTTGCTCTCGTAGCGGGATCTCGATGTCCCGGTCGCGCATGTTCAGGTCGGCCTCGGTGGCGGGTCGGTTGACCGCGCGCTCGGTCACATCGATTTCCTCGCGCTCCACTGGTACGGTGATCGTTTTCTGCTCCTCGTGCACGTCTTTGACAACTCGGGCACGACCCGCCTCGGTCTCGCGCACACCCGCCGTGAGTTGCTCTTCGACGATGGGTACGGAGATATTCTCGTCGTCGCGCCCATACGTGCGTCCCGTCTCACGGCGTGCCAGCCGTTCGTCGTTATACTGTCGGTCGGACGCGGGGTTCGTACCGCGCGCGTCCTGAATGACTGCTTTATCAGCGTCGACATGCTCGAGCGTAGCGCTACCGGGTGTCGCTCGCCCGTACTCCCCGTCATTCACCGTATCGTCATCTAAGGCGTGGTACTCGTGGCGATTGAACATCTCCGATGTTGCCAACTCAGCGCTCGTCGAACGGAGCGTCAGGCTATTACCAGCATTCTGCAGCACCGCGCTCAAAGGCACGAGCCATTCGTGGTCGTCCTGGTTGACAACGATATCGGTTACCTGCCGGGTCGGTCCATCGACAATCACATGTGTGACGTGGCCAACTTCCATCCCATCAGAGGTCAGTACCCGGTCGTTGCGGTGAATCTCCATTTCAGCCATCGTCTCTGTTTCCTTTCGTACTCTCTGCCATGCGTGAGTGCGGCTCGTTTAGGCGCGTGGGTTGCTGGCGCGGTCGCGTTCGAGGGCGAAGTCATCCTTCTTGCGCCGACTGAGGAAGTAGGCGAGCAGACCAATCACGATCAGCGCGATCAACAGCGGGATCAGCCACTTCCAAATGTTGCTGCCACTCTTCGCGACGCTCGTCGTCTCAACGCGCGAAACAGTGTTGTCCGGGTTCGAGGTCACATTGACCTGGTCACCGACCTTGAGATCACCGACAGTCGCCGTCTTGCCATCACGCACGATGGTCGTGCTGGCGGTTGTATTGACTTGGCGGTCTTGCCCATTCGAGTTCACCGTCAGCGGGCTCGTCTTGGAAACCTTACCGGTGAAGGTACCGCCCGTTGTCGGAGCTGCGGTCGGCGTCTGTGCGACCACGCTCACCATCGACAATCCGAGGAGAACCGTCACGGAGCAGGCGAAGATCGCCCTCCGTATCAATGCTGCACCCATGTCATTTCCTTTCGTCAGAAACCAATAACTCTTGTTGTCATTCACAGTTGAATGACACTACGGCTTCCGCTAAAGCAATGCATATGCCATCTACGAGTCGTGGTAACTCGCGCAAGCAGCGAGACTTCTAGCCGATTGTGTTTATTTGTTTCAAATGTAAACTACGCCTCATGCGATTGTGAAGGTGGCATCAACATTGCAGTATTGTCCGTAGTGATGAAGACGATGCATCGAATATGAGAGAAAGGATCGCTAGTAATGAGTTTTCTCAATGCACTGAGCCCGCACTTCCTTGAGCGGCTTACGGGCGGCAACATGGACCCCGCTCCACCGCATGCGCGGGAGAGGGGCAGTTGATGGGCGGCGTGCCGCAGGAGGATTTTCAGCAGCATACCGCCAATGCTTTGTCGCAGGTGGACCCACAGGAGTACCAGAATCACATCACACCAGGGGTGGGCGGGACAAATCCACTGGGTGGTCTCGGCAAGGGGCTGCTCGGCTCACTCGCGGGTGGCCTCGTTGGCAACTTGCTCGGCAAGCAAATGGGTGGGGGCACGAGCAGCCTTGCGGGCTCGCTTGCAGGTAGCCTGCTGGGCGGTCAGATGTCACAGGGCGGTATCGGCGGTCTGGCATCTATGCTTGGCCTCAATCACACGGATCCACAGCAGATGGACGATCAGGACGTAGCGAAACTTGCCACGCACGCGCAGCAGAACAATCCTGGTGCATTGGCAGCGACGGCGGCGCAGTATCAGAACCAGCCTGATGTGCTGCATCGCATTCTCGGTAATAAGGCGTTGCTCATGGCAGGCGCGGGCCTCGCCGCAGGAGTGCTCAGTGGTCAGCTCAAGCCCAAAATCTAGCTCACCGGGATTGTCCGCGAGTTAGAGGATCGCAGGAGTCTCTTACGGTTTCGACGCCGGGGTCGGGGTTGGTGCGGCAGTGTAGACGAGGTCCGGCCAACGTTCCTGCATATCGCGCGTGTTGTCGCGGGTGATGAGGCGGCCCGGCACGGCATTGACGGAGATGTCCACACCATTAACGCGCACGATCAGGTCGGTTGATGGCTGCTTCTTGCGCGCGAGGGCCGCGATGCCGCCGACTGCCGCAACACCGAGGTCCTGGGGGCGTGTATCGACATCGCCGGTCAGTGTGCCATCGAGGATCGCGTGGATCGCGTCTTTCGTGCCGCCCTGTCCGATAATTTCGACATCCGCGAGCAATCCCGCGCTCTTGAGCGTATCTACTGCCGTGAGGGCGAGCGCGTCATTCCCCGCGAGGATGGCCCGCACACCCTGCTCCTGGACTGCCGGGATGACACTTCCCGGCACACCGATCGTGCTCGCGACCGTGACGACCTGCGCGGGTAGATTCGCTTTCACCATTTCCTCCTGCGCCCCGGCGGCGAAGTCGGCACCGGTATCGTCGTTCGGCGCGAGGATCAGTGTGAGCCCTTTCGGCGATGCTTTATTCGTCAGATACTTCGCGGCTGCGCGCCCGTTCGCGCGATAGTCGGGGCGCACGAGGGAGTCGATCGCCGTCCCGACAGGTGGGGTATCGATCGTCAATACGGGGATATCCTTATCGCGTACGGCCGCGATGGCGGGGCCAACGAGCGTCGCATCGACGGGCACGACGATCAGACCAACGACACCGAGCCGCACGAGGTCCCCAATATCGGAGTTCTGCTTCTCCGCTTTCCCATCTGCCGAGCGGTAGATCAACGAGACATCGTTCTTGCGTTGGTTGTCCGCAAGACCTTTCTGGATCAGCGTCATGTCCGTCGCGTCCACACTGGCGAGGCTGACACCAATGAGGGGGAGCTTCGCGGGCGCGATTGGGGAGGCCGTCACGGTTGGCGCAGGCGTGCCTCGCACACAACCTGTGAGCATCCCGATGAGCATGAAACATATCCCAATGATCCAGAGGTAGCGGGCAGCCACATTCATGGGACGAGGTTACAACCCCACTGATCGCCCGTCTACTACTCTGTCGAGAGAGTCACGGATCAATCGTGCTGCCGCACCGCTGCGAAGAATGTGGCTTCATGCTCCCGCATCCAGCGGCGGGCGGTCTGCATCGCCGTGATCCGTTCGATGGATTTGCGTGTGTCACCCGCTGCCAGATCGCGCCCGGTCCACCAGATCGCGCCGACCACATCACGAAGGAGCATCAGGTGTGGGAGCGCCGCGATCTCCGCCGCCGTCAGGCCGCCGCGTCGCGCATGGCCATGCGAGAAACGGTGCGCCATCGCGAGGGCATCCTCATCGTCGCGTTCCCAGAGGCGCATCACGAAGGCGAGGCCGCTCGCCACATCGATAGCGCGCGCATCCGGCATCGTGAACTCGAAGTCGTGGATGGCGACCACCCGACCATCCTCCGCGAGCGCGTTGCTCGGCCCAAAGTCGCCATGCATCATCTGCCGGGGCAGCGTCCGATACGGCCCGTCGATAAAAACCTGAAGGTCGCGGACGGTCTCGCGCCACCAATCGAAGAGCGCCTCGCTCCGCGTGGTCGAAGGGAGACCGAGCAGCGCCGGTGTCAGTCTGAACGGGTCCGGGACCGCTGGATGGATGTGATCGAGAGCGGCATAGCAATCCAAACCCGGTAGCGGGTCCATCGGGTACCGGCGCAGTGTGTCGTGCAGTTCGCCCAGTGCCACACCTAACGCTTCGATCAGCGCCGGATCATTGCAGTCGAGCGGGACGCCGGGGAGATAGCTGAAGAGCGCCTGCCAACCCTCGCCCTCTTCAGTCGGGCAGAGCGTCTCGCCCGTCCGTGTCGGCAGGGGCACCGGCGTGGCGAAGGAGAGCGGCTGTGCGGCCAGCCATCTGAGGAGGCGATGCTCGTAGCGGATTACTGCGGGGTTGCGGTGTGTGAGATAGGTCTTCCACACATACGTCTCCGCGCCGGTGCGCACACCCCGGATGCGGTTGTTGATGCCACCCGCGTTCGGCAGGATGAATATCTCGATGGGCGGTGCCAGGTCATAGTGGGCGAGCGCCCGCGCGTCGTTCTCCATCGTCTTCTCCTCTGCTCTCCCGCCACCTGCGCGTATTCTCGCACGCAGGTGGCCTCCCAATTTTTCCACCAGCGCCCTACCCCAACGGGCGGTAGACGGTGCGTTGCATCCCTGTTAGCGTGAGGTTGGGACTCGGAGAATGCACGCACAAGGAGGACGAAAATGTCCGATATGCATCCACAGCCGCCATCGCTCTACAAATGGGCAGGTGGCACCGAGGCTTTCGAGCGCTTGATGGCACTCTTTTACGACCGCGTCAAAGAGGACGCAGTCCTCGCGCCGATCTTTGCCGCGATGGACCCACAGCACGCCCAGTACGTCGCCCAGTTCATCGCGGAAGTCTTCGGCGGACCCAAGACGTATAGCGCAGCGCATGGCAGCCACGCAGGCATGATCGCCCGCCATCTCGGTCGGCAACTCACTGAGGCGCAGCGGCGACGCTGGGTCAATCTGCTCCTCGATTGCGCGGACGAGGTCGGTCTTCCCACCGATCCGGAGTTCCGGTCCGCATTTGTTGCCTATATCGAGTGGGGATCGCGTCTGGCAGTGCTCAACTCTCAACCCGGCGCAACACCGCCCCCGCCTGATTCCCCGATGCCGGCATGGGGATGGGGCGAGGTGAAGGGGCCATACACCGGGTAAACGGTGCGTTCTCGATGCTAGGCGAGCAGGGTCCGCTCCCGGCGCGCGAACATGGCAGGGGCGAGCACGAGCGGGAGCCAGAAGGTGAGGCCGCGGAAGATGAGGGTCGCCGCGAGGGCCGCTTCGAAGGGGATACCGCGCCGCACGAGGATGACGACCATCGTCGCCTCGAACGAGCCCGCACCGCCGGGGAGGAAGGAGATCGCCGAAAGCGCGGTCGCTGCCGCGAAGGCGATGACGATCGTGTTCGGGTGCGTCGGGACGCCGAGCGCGGCGAGGGCGAACCCAATCGTCATGCAGTCCCCGCCGAGCGAGGCGAGTTGCCAGAGGACCGCACGCACGAACCAGTTGGGGCGCGTCGCCGCGAGCCGTGCGCCATGCCAGACCTCGTCGATGAACCGCTCGATCCGCTGCTCGGTGATGCGGAAAGCACGCAGCGGAATGATCCGCCCGAAAACGCGGTTCCCCGCGAAGGCCCATCGGAGCACGATCGGTTTGAGGCCGCGCCGCCGCAGCCAGCGTAGTCCGACGACCGCGCTGACGACCGCAAGGACGACCGGCACGAGGATTTCGACCTGCTCGATCGCGCTCCGCGTCACGAAAACGAGCAACCCCCAGGTCGTCACGATCGCGAAGGCGACGGTATAGGAGACGATCTCCATCGTATGCACGACGAGAATGCGTGCCTCCGGGATGCGGCGGCGGCGCAGCGTTGTCACGAGATAGACGCTGCTCGTCACGCCCATCGTCGGCAGAACCCGGTTGATCGTCAGGACGACCGTCGCGACGCGCGCGAGCAACCCTGCCGGTTGGGGGTACCCCTGCTGGCCGAAGAGCGAGGCGTAGATGCGCGTCAGGGCAAGGTAGGGGAGGGTCTGCGAGAGGATCGCCACGAGCAGCCAGCGTGGGTCCGCGCCGCGTAGCGCCCCCAGGACTGCCAGTAACTCACCGGATCGGGCGAGCGCGACGACCGCGATGAGCGTCACGCCCCCGAGGATGCCGATCGCGCGCCAGGGGATACCTATCCCCCCGGCCACCCTCCCCATTGGGGGAGGGGGAGAAGATGACGTCGGCTTCTCTTGCTCCCCCTCCCCATTGGGGAGGGGGTTGGGGGGTGGGTAACTCCCGCGACGAAATCGTTGCCACGACGGCTACATTCCCGCCGCCACGGCCATCTGTGGCTCGGTGGCGTGCTGTTGGGCAGAGAACCAATCGTACGTGCGACGCATCCCTTCACGGAAAGGTACTTCCGGCTCCCAACCGAGGTCGCGCTTCGCCTTGGCGGCGGAGATGACCCGGTCCCGGTAATCACCGGGGCGGCCCGGTTGCTCCTCGATCGTCACGTCCGTGCCGACGAGATCGCGTACCGCATCCGCCACCTGACGGATCGTGATCGTCTCCGGCCCTTCGAGATTGTAGGTCTGATTCTTCGCGATCTCACCGAGGGCGAGGACATGCGCGCGGGCGAGATCACCGACATAGAGGAAATGGCGGCTGGCGTGGCCGACGGTGAGCGGCTCACCGCGCATCGCCTTGCCGAGGAACTTCGCGATCACCAGTTCGTCGCGCATCCGGGGGCCGTAGGGGATACCGTAGCGGAGCACGGTGTACGGGATGCCGTACAGGTGGCTCCAGTCCGAGAGCAGCATCTCCCCCGCGATCTTCGAGGAGGTATAGACATGATTCGTCGCATTCGCAGCGAGCGTGGTCGCCTCCGTCAGCGGTTCGGGCGCGTCCATCGGCGCGGCGTTGTAGACCCAGACCGTCGAGGCAAGGATGACGCGCCCCACGCCCGCCCGCCGCGCCGCTTCGAGCACATTCGCCGTGCCGAGGATATTTGTGCGCACGCAGCCAATGGGATCGTTGTAGGCGTGGTTGACATTGGCGATGGCGGCGAGGTGGAAGACCGCTTCCTGCCCCGCGAACGCGGCGGCGAGCGCGTCCACATCGTCAATTGTCGCCGGGACGAACGCGAGATCGCCGCGGTGCAACCGCACCCCCGGAAAATCGAGCGCCGTCACCGTCTTTCCCGCGCCCATCAGCGCATCCACCACATGCGACCCGATGAACCCACCCGCACCCGTGACAAGAACGTGTTGCATTTTACCTACCCCCTGACCCCCTCCCTAAAGGGAAGGGGAACCCAGTCTCCGCATCCTCCCGCATTGCTCCCCCTTCCCTTTAGAGAAGGGGGTTGGGGGGTTAGGTCGTCACCTTCTGCTCGCTCAGGACTGCCGCGAGTGCCTTGAGGACATGCCGGGCCTGATCGTCCGTCATCGTGGCGGAGATCGGCAGGCAGAGATGGCGGGCACAGGCATCTTCCGCGTGCGGGAGCGATTCGCGCTTCCACTCCGCGAAGACGGGCTGCTCGTGGCACGGCACGTCATAGACCTCACCGGAGCAGGAGACTTCGTACTCGTCGCGCAGCCGCTGCTTGAGCGCGGCGCGATCCACTCCGGCAGGGAGGAGGACGGGGTACTTGTAATCGCAGGAGACGCCGTTTTCCGAGGGGCGGATCGGCGTGATCTCCGGCAAGCCCGGCAGACCCTCGTCGTAGATGTCCGCGATGTGATTGCGGTGGGCGATGAACTCGTCCAGCCGCCCCAGTTGCGAGAGGCCAATCACGGCGTGGACTTCGGACATCCGCCAGTTATTACCGAGGCGGGTATGGAAGTTCGTCAGGAAACCGGCCTTGCCCTGATCGCGATAGATGCGCGCTTCTTCCGCGATGCGGGCATCGTTCGTGACGATCATGCCGCCCTCACCGGAGGTCATCACCTTCGTCGGATAGAAGGAGAACGACGCCGCGTCGCCCCAGGTCCCCGCGCTGCGGCCATCGAGTGTGCTGCCCTGCGCGTGCGCGGCATCCTCAAAGAGCCAGATGCCATGCGCGTCGCAGAGTGCGCGAATCGCGTCCATGTGGGGGGTGATGATGCCGCCGATATGCACGACGATCACCCCTGCCGTCTCCGGCCCAATCGAGGCGCGCAGATGGTCCATATCGACCGAGAGCGTCGTCGGGTCCGTGTCGATGAAGCGCACGCGCCCGCCCGCGTGGAGGACGGCGGCGGGGGTGGCGAAAAAGGTGTTCGTCGGCACGAGGACTTCCTTGCCCTCGACGCCGAGCGCGCGGAGCGGGATCTCGATCGCACTCGTGCCGCTCGATACGGCGACGGCGTGCGCGATACCAATCTTCGCCGCGAACTGCTCCTCGAACTCCCGCCCGTACTTGCCGAGCGTCAGTTGGCCGGTCTGGAGAATTTCATCGATCTGGCTGAGAATCGCCGCGCGGTCCTCCGGCGGGAAATAGATACTCGCCGCGGGTACTTTCATCGCGTCTTCGCCCCTTCTGTTCTTTCCTCTTCCCACGCCGTGAGCCACGGGCCCCGCCCGTTCCCAGCGCGATGATGGCATAGTGACCATGAATGGAAGATGAAATGGTATGCTGCCTCACCCCCTCATTCATCTCATCGTCATCTTGGGGCGCATACACTGCAACGAGCAAATGAGTGATGAGCAATGAGCAATGAGATCGGGACTCAGCACTCGTTGCTCGTGAGGGGAAGAGAAGGGAACACAATGGTTGGACGGCGCGTCCACAGCGATGTGGACGATCTTCGCATTCATGGGACATGGGGGCCATCCACCGTCGAGCGGCGGCTGATCGCGGTCGTGCCTGCCTACAACGAAGCGCCCACCGTCGAGGGCGTCCTGACGCGGCTCTATCCGATGGTGGACGGCCTCATCATCGTCGATGACGGCAGCCGGGACGAGACGCGCGCGATCGTCACGCGGTGGATTGCGGACAAGCCGCACGCCTCCTTGATCGCCTTCGATGCGAACCGGGGCCTTTCGGCGGGGTACGGCGCGGCCTTCCGTTTCGTCCGCCGGGAGGTCGCCGCCGGGCGGCTGGACGCGAGCGATCTGATCCTCACCGTGGACGCGGACGGTCAGCACGACCCGGACGATGTAAATGCACTCGTCGCGGCGTTGGAGCAAGGTGGGCTGGACGGTCTGATGGCGCGGCGGGATTTCTCGCTCTATCCGGGCTACAAGAAGGTCGGCAACTGGTTGATGTCTGCCTGGGCGACGCTCTGGAGCGGGCAGCGTTTCTACGATGTCGAGTCCGGCTACCGCGTCTTCCGCGCCGGGCCACTCGGCGAGGCGACGCAGTACTACGAGGGCTACCGCTATAGCGAGACGGTCGAGTTGGCGATGATCCTTCCCCGCCTCGGCTACAAGCTCGGCAACAATCACCTCGTGCCCGTGCCGGTCTATCGCTCCAACACGCGCATGAAGGATGTCTTCATTGACCTCGCTCGCGATGCCGCTCGCCTGGTGGCGCGTGATGACGCAGCGCGCCCGCCCCGCGGGAATCAAGGAGCGCTGGGCACCGTGGCTCCCCGGCTTTTTCTTCGCGCGTGCTGCTCGTTGCCTCCTGCTCGTGGCGGTCAAGCGCATTTTTTTAGGCGATGACTCGATGAGCAACTACGCGCATGTCTGGTTCATCCAGGATCGCTTGTGGAGCGGTAACGGCATCCCGCGCACGATTGGCGTCGCTCGATGGCGGGCGGGCGGTCACCTTCCCCTATGCGCTCGCGCCGTGGCTGCTCGGCGCGCTCTCTGGCCGCTCTTTCACAACTGGGGCGTGACGCTCCTGATGGTCGTCGCGGCGGTCGGCACGCCCGTCGCCGCCTGCGTCGCCCGGCCCGTGATGCGCGATCCGTGGGTGCTGCTGCTCTTTCTCCTCAACCCTTTCTATCTTGATGGTCTGCTCGCCTTTCAATTCCCCTTTCTCTGGTCCGCCTTCTTTTTCTTTCTCTTTGTCATCGCGCTGGACCGCAAACGGGATGTCGCGGCGGGCGTCCTGCTCTGGCTCTGCATCACGACGCATCCGCTCGCGGGCGGTATCGGCGCGCTCTGCTACCTCGCGGCGCATTTCCTCAGCGAGCCGGAGCGGCGGTAGGCGCTTCTTCGTCATGGGCCTCCTCGCGGGCTTGGCGAGCCTGCCCGCCGATTCTTCTCGCCCGTGGCACGCCCGCGCTGGCGGAGAACTCGACGCGCGTGATCGTCTCCTCCATCGCGGACGGCTTCGTGCGGCGCGCGACGGTGCTCGCCTTTCCCTTCCTCGCGACCTATCTCGTCGTCTCTTTGCGCCGCTGGTACCGCCCGATCTTCGCCGTCTGGATCGCCGGGCTGATCTTCTCAATCGTGATGGTCAACGGTGCGTTCGGCTACGCGCAGGGCGGATATGATGGGCTATTTCAAGACTCGCACGACATCTACGCGCCGTACTTTGCCTCCGCACAGTTCGACCCGCAGGCAACCTACCGCGTGATGGAGCCGAACCAGTTCGAGGACGGGCAGTACTACTTCCTGCGGCATGGCGCGCGCCTCGCCAACGAGTTCTTCTCCGAGAGCATGTTCCGCCGCTCCTGGACGGAGGGCGAGTACCGCGACTTCCTCGCCAAGAAGCAGATCGACTACGTCTCGATCGAGCGCGGCTACCTCGCAGCAATACGAGACGAACGAGCAGCAACTGCTCGACGCCCTGACGCAGCGCGATCTCGCCCGCGCCGTCTATCGCGATCCGCAAGAGCGCTATGTGATCTATGACGTACGTCCGTTCCGTGTGTCAGGGAATGAGAGCCAATGCCTCGCCATATGGCCGTGCGGACACCGATGCGGCGCGCGCCTTCGCATGGCTTCTTGACGCCGAGAGGGCGGTTCGTCTGGCTGATGGCGCTCGTCGTGCTGGCTCCCGCTCGGCTATGGATGCTATGCGGCGCGGACGCCCTCATCGCAACTCTTCGGCGATATCTATGTGCATGGGCCGCGCACGGAGAAAGTCGTCGCGCTCACCTTCGATGATGGCCCGAATGACCCGTATACGACGCAAATCCTTGATGTGCTCAAGCAGGAAGGCGTTCATGCGACGTTTTTCTGTCGTCGGGAAAATGCGGAGCGGCAACCGGGGACAGTGCGCCGGATCGTCGCGGAAGGGAATGACCTCGGTAATCATTCCTACCGTCACCGCAAGCGTGATGCGCTGCTCGACCTCCATTACAATGACATGGCGCGCACGAATGACATTTTGCGCGGCATTACCGGCACCTTGCCCGCGCCTCTATCGCGCACCGAATGGATTTCATACGCCGTGGTCGCTCCGCGCGGTGGGGGAACATGGACTTCGCGCGATCGGCTGGGATGTCGAATCGAATGACTGGGACGAGCCGGGTGTGGACACGATTGTCATGCGGACGGTAGACCACGTTCAGCCAGGGTCCATTATTCTCCTGCATGATGGCGACAATACCCGGCTGGGAACGGATCGCAGCCAGCAGGTCGCGGCGGTACGCGGGCATTATCGAAACACTCAAAGCGCGGGGCTATCGGTTCGTCACCGTGAGTGAGATGCTCGGCCTGCCGCAGACGAAGGGAAACTAACGCGAATGCAAACGGGAAACAGCGCAATGTACTGGTCACCGGTGGCGCGGGCTTTATCGGCAGCCACATCGTCGAAATGCTCCTGCACGACGGTTGGCGCGTCACGCGTCGTGGATGATCTCTCCGGCGGCGACCGCGCGAATCTCCCGGTCGGAGTCGCCTTCGTCCTCTGCGACATCACCGATCCCGCGCTCGATGGACGTTTTCGCGGCGCACGCGTTCGATGCAGTGATCCACTGCGCGGCGCAGACCTCCGTGCCGCATGTCGGTCGCGGACCCGGCGTTTGACCGGCACGTCAACCTCGTTGGCACGGAGAATGTCCTGCGCTGCGCGACAGGCGACGGGCGTGGGCCGCTTCGTCTTCTTCTCCTCCGGCGGCGCGGTCTATGGCGATACGGCCGTCCGCGCCGATGAAACGACCCTCCCCGCCCCGCTCAGCCCGTACGGCGCGCATAAACTGGCGGCGGAGTCCTACGTCGCGCTCAGTGGCCTCTCGTACGCCATCCTCCGGCCCGCGAATGTCTACGGCCCCCGGCAGCGCGCCGGCACGGACGGCGGGGTGATCGCCGACCTTCGTGGATCGCCTCGCACGCGGCGAACCACTCATGATCAATGGCGACGGCGAGCAGGTGCGCGACTTCGTCTACGTCGCGGATGTCGCGGCGGCGGTGCGCTCGGCGCTATCGTGGAACGTCTCGGGCATCTGGAATGTCGCCAGCGGCGCGGACACGACAATCAATGATCTGGCATGGCATGTCGGGCAAGCGCTCGGCGTCACGCCGACCGTCGTCGATACGGCCCGCCGCGCGCGGGCGATGTCCGCATCTCGCGCCTCTCGAACGAGCGCATCATCCGACAGGGTCTGTGGCGACCCGAGTACACGCTCCCGCAGGGCCTCGCCGCGATGGTCGCCGCACGAACGGCAGACGCGTCGGTATAGCCAGCGGTCGGAGATGCGACAAATGCCTGTCATGAATTGACTTCGCCCCGCGAACCCCCGTAAGCTCATGGCAGTCGCATCCGGCTCCGCCAGTAGTTCGTAGGGGCAGTTCGTGAACCGCCCGGCCCAGATTGCCGTGATTCTCTCCCACTGACGAGGCCCGGAGGGCGGTTCGCGAACCGCCCCTACGGATGTATCACGTCATCGCTATTGTGAAAGAGCGTGAGGGGGCAGGCGTGCGCGACATTGCAGATGAGACATTCGCGGGGACGTTCATGTTCACCCCGCACTACCATCAGATCAACGACTTCGCGATGCATTACGTGGATGAGGGGAGCGGGGAACCGCTCGTGATGCTCCACGGCGATCCGACCTGGGGCTATCTCTTTCGCCACTTCATCCCGCCGCTGGCGCGCGGCGCGCGGTGCATCGTGCCGGATCAGATGGGCATGGGCAAGTCCGGCATCCCCGCTGATCCGGCGCGATACCACCTCCGGGAGCACATCGACAACCTTGAATCGCTATTGCTGCATCTCGATCTGCGGGACATCACACTCGTCCTGCATGACTGGGGCGGCCCGGTCGGGCTCGGCTTCGCCACGCGCCATCCCACACGAATTAAGCGGCTGGTCCTGCTCAATACCTGGGCGTTCGCGGCGTGGCCGGGCGGACCCTTCCCCCGGCTCGTCGAACTGATCCGTTCCGCGCGCGGGGAGGCATTCGTGCTGAAGCGAAACGGTTACCTCGAACCGGCAATCGTTGGCAGTACGCATCACCCGGAGCACCTGACCGAGACGGTGTTGGCAGCGTATCGCGCGCCGTATCCGACGCCGGAATCGCGCCTCGCCATGCTCTGCTGGTCGCGCGATATTCCCGTATCCGAAACGGACGCTTCCTACGCGGAGATGCAGCGCATCGAAGACGGGCTCAGTCAGTTCGCGCACATACCCGTGCTGCTCATCTGGGGTATGCACGATCCGGTGCTTCCACCTACCGTGCTCCGTCGCTGGCAGGCGATCTATCCACACGCAACGACCTACGAGATGGAAGACGCCAGCCACTTCCTTCAGGAAGACGCCCCGGACCAGATCATTGGCTGGATCGAGACGTTTCTTACGGCGATGTGATTGTTCGAGAGAAAACCTCACCCCCAGCCCCCTTTCCATCGCGTGGAGAGGGGGAGCGACCTTCAGCAAGCCTCGGTATATCAGGAACGCCACGGTACTTGCATTGAGGCACCCCTCTCCGCTTGACGGAGAGGGGCCGGGGGTGAGGTTTTCCCCGCGCACATTTCGGCCGATTACGTATAGAATAGTGAGACGTGAACGCATAGGCGAGTATGATGTGGAGAAATGGGACCCTTCCTGGGTGGGTGCGGTACCACCTCTTAAGGAGTGGGAGCATGGCACAACCAATCGTCGTGGCCCCGGACGGGAAAGTTGCCGTACAGAAGGAGCCGTCCGCGCCCCTCTCCATCCTCAGTGTGCCACCAACATCCCGCGGTCGGGGTGGCGTGCCGCTGAGCGAGAGCCTGCGTTCCTCGCTCCATAGCCTCGGCGCGAATGTGATGCGCACCGCCCTGACGATGCTCGGCATCATCATCGGCGTCGGCGCCGTCATCGCGCTGCTCGCCATCGGCAACGGCGTCGTCGCGACCGCGCGAGACAAACTCGAAGCGCAACGGGACGAATCTCTCACCGTCCAGGGCGCGAACCAGGTCACGGCGGGCGTCGCAACGGGCAATCTGCAGAATACGCTGACGCTGGAAGATGCGGACGCGCTGGCAGAGCCGGGTGCTGTCCCAGATGCCGCAGCGATCTCGCCCGGAGGTCGGCACGCGGCGGTCGGATGAACGTCGGCACGGTCAACACCTTCGGGGAGATGCTCGGCGTCTGGCCCTCGTATCAGGACGTGCACAGTTACAACCCCGTCGTCGGGCGACTTCATCTCCGATCAGGACGTGACGAGCAACGCACCGGGTCGTCGACCTCGGCGCGAATATCGCCACCGCGCTCTTCCCCGCCACCGACCCGATCGGCAAGACCGTCCGGCTCAACGGCAATGCGCTTCCAGGTGATTGGGGTGATGGAGACGAAGGGCGGCAACGGCTTCGGCTCGCGCGATAACCAGGTCTATGTACCGATCACGACGGTGCTGACGCGTCCTCACCGGGAACCGGCAGCAGCCGATCGGCGCGGGCCACACGATCGAAACGATCTCCATCAAGGCGACCAGCCCGGCAAATGTGGACAAGGCGATCGCCGAGATCAACGACGCCCTCGCCGCGCAGCACCGCACGAAGAATGGCACGCCGGACTGGCAAGTAACGAATCAGGCGGACCAGATCAAGGCCGCCGAGGATACGCAGAAGACCTACCAGATCTTCCTGCTCGTCATTGCCAGCATCTCGCTCCTGGTCGGCGGCATCGGCATCATGAATATCATGCTCGTCTGCGTCACGGAGCGGACGCGGGAGATCGGCATCCGCAAGGCGATTGGGGCGAAGGGGAAGGACATTCTCACGCAGTTCATCACGGAGGCGGTGCTCATCAGCCTGATCGGCGCGCTGACCGGCGTGGTGCTTCGGCCTGGCGGCGGCCTTCATCGTCGGGAAGACCTGGCAGCGGACGATTGTCTCGCCGGAGTCCGTCGTCATCGCCGTCGTCTTCGCGACTGCGCGACGGGCCTCTTCTTCGGCGTGTACCCCGCCCGCCGCGCCTCCCGTCTCAAGCCGATCGACGCCCTGCGGTACGAGTAAGCGGCCTGATGTGATTGACGTCGCTCCCGCACTCCCGCTATGCTCTTCGTACCGTGTCCGCGCGTTCGTGCCGCACGAAAGGGAAATCCAATGAACGTACGCCGCGAGGTGTGTTTCAGCACCATCGTCAGAACCGCCGCGCTGTAGGGGCGCACGCGGAGCACACACTGCCACACTGGCAGATTATGTCTATCATCAGCGTGCGGAGGAATCCTCACACACTGATGACGCGAAGCTCGCTTCGTCGATGACCGTCAACAACTTAATCCGATAATTGCGGGTGGCGGCGGCCTTTAGCCTGCCGAGTCTGGCGCAGGCTAAAGCCCGCGCCCACCGTTGATTATTCGAGCTCTTGATGTGTATTGACGGACTTCTCTCCGCTTGCGTCTCCCTCATGCGCCGGTCATTCGCCGCGCCGCTCGTGGTCGTGGCGACAGACGCTGAACCATCTGAGGGAGTTTTTGCGTGGAAACGATTCTCGAACCAAAGCCTGCCCGCTTCCGGGGGCTGTGGCGGCACCCGGACTTTCTCAAGCTGTGGGCGGGGCAGACAATTTCGCTCTTTGGCACGCTCGTCGGCAAGCTTTCGCTCACCTTTGTCGCGATCATCTTTCTCGATGCGACCCCGTTGCAGGTGGCGCTCCTGAGCGCGGCGCAACTCGCGCCGGGGCTCGTCGTCGGCCTCTTCGCCGGGGTGTGGGTGGACCGATTGCGCCGTCGACCCGTGATGATCGTCGTGGATGTCGGGCGTGCGGTGGCGCTCGGGGCGATCCCGCTCGCGGCGGCGCTTCACCACCTGACCATCGGACTCCTCTATACGATTGTGCTCGTCGTCAGCGTCCTGACGGTCTTCTTCGATGTGGCGTATCGCTCTTACCTACCCTCACTCGTGCGGCGGGAGGAGCTCCTGGAGGGAAATAGCAAGCTCCAGGCGAGCGCATCGGTGGCGGAGTTTTCCGGTTTCGGTATCGCGGGGGTGCTCGTTCAGCTCCTGACCGCGCCGGGGGCTATCGTCATCGACGCGCTCTCCTTTCTCGTTTCTGCCTTCTCTCTTGCGACGATCCGCAAGGAAGAAATCGTCGCAGTTCCCATCGCGGAGCGGCAGGGAACGTGGCAGGAGATCGGCGAGGGAATCCGGCTCGTGCGGGAGAACGACGTGTTCCGCACGCTCGCGAGTGTGACGGGCACCTGGTATTTCTTCCGGAGCATCCTGGGTGCGACGATCATGGTCTTCATCACGCGCGATCTCGCCGTCTCGCCCGCCTTGCAGGGCGTGATCTACTCGGTCGGCGGCGTCAGTTCGTTCGGTGGCGCGGTCCTGGCGGAGCGGCTCACGCGGCGATGGGGGGTCGGCCCGACGATGCTCTGGGCGCTCGTGCTCACGGTATCGTCATCGATCCTCATCCCGCTCGCCTCCGGCCCGCTCGTGGTGATCGTCATTCTCCTCGTCATCCCCCAGATTCTCGGTGACGGTGCGGCGACGGTCTATGAGATCGAACAGGTCAGCCTCCTGCAGGCCAGCACGCCGGAGCGGCTGTTGGGGCGGATGAATGCCAGTATCCGCTTCATCGAATGGAGCACGATGCTCGGCGGCCTGCTCGTCGGCGGTGTCCTGGGGCAAGTGATCGGGCTGCGGCCCGCGCTGTTCATCTCTGTGGGCGGGCAATTGATCGCCCCGCTGCTGATTGCCCTCTCCCCGATCCGCGCGTTGCAGGAGGCAACGAGCAATGAGCAATGAGGAAGGGAGTTCCCCACTCATTGCTCATTGCCTCGTTGCTCATTGCTCGACTTGTGGACCCAAATGGAATTCATTCGCGTGCGGTGAGTGGCCCTTTACAGCAGGTGGCTCTGCTGTTAGTATCACTGCACAATTCTCGTAAGAATGCATGTGTTCGCGCCCTATAGACACGTGCGCGATGCGACCGAGAATAAGGTGTGTTATTCCCTCGGCAACGCGTTTTTGTGCATTTGGCCGTTGATTCGTAAGGGTGACGGGAGAGGATACAGGAAGAGATGGGCCGGTACGCGATTCGCCGCATATTGCTACTGATACCGACATTGCTCTCGGTCTACACGATCTCATTCTTTCTCATCCATGCAACGCCCGGTGGGCCATGGGACGAATCGGACAAGCCAGTCACGCCGGAAGTCCTCAAAGCGCTCAATGAGAAATATGGCACCGGACTTCCGCTCTACCGGCAATACACGAACTACCTCTGGAACGCATTGCACGGTGACTTTGGCCCCTCGTTCGCGCAGCGGGGCCGCGATGTTTCCGACATCTTCAAAGACTTCTTCCCAATCTCGATTCAACTCGGCATCCTCGCGATCATCATCTCCGCATCGATCGGCATTACGGCGGGAACGTTCAGCGCGATCAAGCAGAACACCACCAGTCGATTACTTCTGCACCTTCGGTGCGATCATCGGCATCTCCGCCCCTTCGTTCGTGATTGCGTCCCTGCTCATTCTGCTCTTCGCCAACACGCTTCATCTGCTGCCGACCGGCGGCTGGAATGGTATCTTCTCGAAGACGACCTTTATCCCCGCATTCGCGCTCGCGCTTGGCCCCGCTGCGATCCTCGCCCGGTATACACGCGCAAGCCTGCTTGATGTCCTACGGCAGGACTACATTCGTACCTCCCGCGCGAAAGGGCTGAATGAGCGTGGCGTGATTATTCGGCACGCGCTCCGCAATGCACTCATCCCTGTCGTGACCGTGATGGGGCTCTCATTTGCGAATGTCATTACCGGTTCGTTCTTCATCGAGACAACGTGCAACGTCCCCGGCATCGGGCGATACTTCGTCAAGAGCGTTCAAGGGCGGGATTACCCCGTCATGCTCGGGACTGTGCTGCTCTTCGCGGCGATCATCGCCGTTATGAATCTCATCGTGGACCTCCTCTATGGTGTCCTTGATCCCCGGATCGCGTACGAATAGATTTCCCTCAGTACGGAGAGCCGAACGCGATGGCAACAAATACGACCGTAACGACCGATGCAACGACGACCCCACTGGTGCGCGCCGCGCAGATCGCGGCGCCGAAGAGCAGATCGCTCACGCAAGATGCGTGGCAACGCTTCATCCGCAACAAGGCGGCACTCTCCGGAATGATCTTTATTGGGATCATCATTTTCACTGCTGTTGCCGCTCCGATCGTCGCTCCCTACAACTACGCGACGCAGGACATCAAAGCGACGACGCAATCGCCGGGCTCACCGGGACATCTCCTCGGCACTGACCGGCTCGGTCGGGACATCCTTAGTCGCATCATTTACGGAACGCGCATCTCGCTGTTGGTGGGTATCGTTATTCCAATCATGATTGTCCTGATTGGCGTACCGGTTGGGCTGATCGCGGGCTATCGCGGTGGCTGGACGGATACAATCGCTGATGCGGATCGTTGATGTCCTCTATGCGATCCCGAACCTGTTGTTCATCATCATTTTCATGACCTATCTCAAGGCGAAAGTTCCAGCATGTTGATGGTGGCTGGCTTCTCCCGCTCAAAACATTTGATAGTGCGACGGGGGGGATGCTTGGCGTCTTCCTCGGTCTCGGCCTCTTCTCATGGCTGACGGTCTCGCGGCTCGTGCGCGGGCAAGTGCTCTCGCTGAAGAAGAAGGAGTTCGTCGAGGCGGCGCGATGCATTGGTGCGCCGGGAGGCCGGATCATCACGCGGCATCTCTTGCCGAATACGCTCGCCGTCATCATCGTCGCCGCCACGCTCGGTATCCCCGCCGCCATCCTCGGTGAAGCGGGGATCAGTTTCCTCGGCCTCGGTGTCAATCCGCCGACGCCGTCTTGGGGCCTGATGATTTCGGAGGGTATCGCGGATATGCGCTCGTATCCGTACATGCTCATTTCTCCCGCGATTCTCTTGTCGCTCACGGTGCTCTCGTTCAACTTTATCGGGGATGGTCTGCGGGACGCGTTCGACCCGTGGATGAAGAAATAAGGGTCGTCGCACCAACGTGCGGACGTTGGGGAGAGATTCATAGGAGGGTTTGACACGTGGACGACGGTACGAAACTCACGGCACACGCCTATACTCGGCGCAAATTCCTCGCCTTCTCGGCAGCGGGAGTCGCGGCGGCCGCACTCGCCGCATGTGGTGGCACCACGGTCTGCGCCAACCGATACCCCGGCACCGACGAAGGCCTGCGGCAACGACCGGCCCGGCCCCGACCGCGACGAATGTCCCGCAGACGCTCGGCGTGACGGCACCAGCCGGCGGAGCGCTGCGGCGGCAAGCACTGCGCTCCGGCAGCAGCGGCGGCGACGCAGCACCACGGCCGCCGGCTCAGCAGTCGCGGCAGCCGCACAGCCGACGAAACCCGCGAACCTCGCGGACAAGCAGGTCTTCCGCTTCGCGGACTTCGAGCCGCAATCCTTCGACCCTGTGGTACCTTCGACTCCGTACGCGACGCCAACTGTCTTCGAGGGGTTGATCTTCCAAGACTGGACGGACAACCAGTTGAAACCGGCGGCGGCGGTGAGTTATGCGGCGAACGCGGACGCGACGGTCTGGACGTTCAAGATGCGCCCCGGCCTCAAGTGGTCCGATGGCTACGCCGATGACGGCGAAGGACTTTCGAGTACTCCAGTCAAGCGCCTTCCGGACCCGAAGACCGCCTCCAAGTACACGGCGGCGGCGGAGAGCATCAAGAATGGCACGGAGATCGCGGCGGGGAAGGCCGCGCCGGACACGCTCGGCGTCAAGGCGCTCGATGACAGCACCCTGGAATTCACGCTCGTCGCGCCGACGCCCTTCTTCCCGCTGCTCGTGTCGACGTGGTCCTTCCTGCCGACGCCGAAGCACGTCATCGACAAGTTCGGCGACAAGTGGACGGAAGCGGCGAACATCGTCTCCAACGGGCCGTACATTCTCAAGGAGTGGAAGCACGACCAGTCGATGGCCTTCGAGCAGAACCCGAACTACTGGGGGCCGAAGCCGATCATCACCCGCGCGGAAATGACGATCTATGATGACCCGGTGGCGAAGGGCCTCGCCGCGTACGAGAACAACGAACTCGACACCGCGCAGGTCTCTGCTGCTGAATATGACCGGGCGCAGAAGGACGCGAAACTCTCCAAAGAGATCAAGGGCTTCCCCGGCTCCAGTTCGTACTTCATCACATGGGACTGCACGAACAAGCCGACGAGCGATGTGAAAGTCCGGCAGGCGCTGGCGCTTGGCTTCGACCGGGACGCCCTCATCAAGACCGTGCTGAAGAACTACTACCTTGACGCGCCAACGATGCTACCGCCGGATATTGCGGGCTACAACCCGGCCGCCGCGCTCACCGGCGGGGTGGACAAGGCGAAGCAACTGCTGGCGGACGCGGGCTTCGCGAACGGGCAGGGCTGGCCGGCCGACTTTACGATCGTCTACTCTACGAACGCGACCTTTAAACTCACCCTTGAATATCTGCAAGGGGAGTGGAAGAAGAATCTCGGCATTGATGTCAAGTTGCAAGTCCTCGAAGCGAAGGCATTCACGGAGTTCCGCGTCTCCCGCAAGACCCAGCCCTACACGGGTGGCCACATGGGCAACTGGGGTTCGGACTACGGCGATCCCTTCAACTGGCACAACTTCCTCTTTGCCAGCGGCACGGACTTCTATAACTCTCACTGGAAGAACGATGAGTTCGACAGCCTTGTCGCGAAGGCGAAGGGTGTGACGGACAAAGATGCCCGGACGAAGATGTATCAGGATGCGGAAGTGATCCTCGTTCGCGAGCAGTCGCATACGACGTTCTATCACGGACAGATTCTACTTCGTCATCAAGCCCGGTCTGCAGGGGGTCTTCCACCCGGCGATCCTCGGCACCGTGCCGCGCCCGAAGCACGCCTTCTTCACGAAGGGCTAGGGCCGTACTTCCTGTCCCCGCTTCATCGTGATGGAGCGCTTCGGTACGCAACATTACGATAAACGAAAGGGAGAAGGAGGCCGGAAACAAGCATCCGCGGTCTCCTTCTCTCTTTCTTTGCAGCTTCTGTGTCTCGTCGTCCCCGCTCAGTTTATCTCGCGGATGCGACGCATGTGGAATCGAAGAAGGGAAGGGGTACGCTATGGCAGATGGTCGCACACTGATCATCGTCCGGTATGTCACGCGACGGAGTGTCCTCGCGCTCTCGGCAGGAGGAGCAGCGGCAGCCGCGCTCGCCGCATGTGGCGGGAGCAGCTCCGGCCCCGACCGATACCCCGGCACCAACAAAACCGGCAGCGACCACTGGCCCCGCACCGACCGCGACGGCGGTCCCACAGTCGCTCGGTGCGGCGACGACGCCCGCGACCGCCCCGGCAGCGACAACCGCCCCGGCAACGACCGGATCGGCCACCGCCGCGACGGCTGCGCCCACGGTGGCTGCCGCCGCAACCGCCGCCCCATCCGCAGCAGCAAGCGCGACGAACCTCGCCGACAAGCAGACGGTTCGCTTCGCAGGCCCAGAGCCGATCAACTTCGACCCCGCGAACTGCCAAGACCCGGTCAATGAGCCGCAAGTTTTCGAGGGGCTCGTGACCGTCAGTTGGAAAGACGGGACGCTCGAATCGGCGATGGCGACAAGTTATCAGGCAAATGCCGACGCGACGGTCTGGACCTTCAAGATGCGCCCCGGCATGAAGTGGTCCGACGGCACGCCGCTGACCGCGAAGGACTTCGAGTACGCGTGGCGGCGCGTCGTGGACCCGAAGACGGCCTCGATCTATACCGCCTCGCTGGCGAGCGTCAAGAATGCTCTGGATATCGTCACGTGGCAAGATGCCGCTCGAGCAACTCGGCGCGAAGGCGCTCGATGATGCGACCTTCGAGGTGACGCTGAACGAGCCAGCGCCCTATTTCCCGCTCCTCGCCGCGACGTGGACCTGCTATCCGACGCCGAAGCACATCATCGACAAGTTCGGGGCGAAATGGCTGGAGGCGGGGAATCTCGTCGGCAATGGCCCGTATATCCTCAAGGATTGGAAGCACGATCAGTTCGATGGCCTTCGAGCCGAACCCGAACTACTGGGGGCCGAAGCCGACGATCACGCACGCCGACTTCATCATCTACGATGATCCGCTCACGAAGGGCCTCCCCGCCTACGAGAACAACGAACTCGACACCGCGCAGGTCTCCCCCGGCGACTATGACCGCGTGCTCAAAGATGCCAAACTCTCGAAGGAACTGAAGGGGTACCCGCTCTCCCAGACGAACATGATCCACGTGCGACGCCACGAACAAGCCGACGAGCGATGTCCGCGTGCGGAACGCCCTCTCGCTCGGCTTCGACCGCGACCCGCTGATTGACATCGTGCTGAAGAAGTACTACATCAAGGCACAGACGATCCTGCCGCCGGACATCGCGGGCTACAACCCGGCGGCGGCGCTCACGGGCGGTGTGGACAAGGCGAAGCAACTGATGGCGGACGCGGGCTTCCCGAACGGGCAGGGCTTCCCGGCCGACTTCACCCTCGTCTACTCGACTAGTTCGGTGACGAAGACGATCGTCGAATACCTCCAGAACGAGTGGAAGAAGAACCTCGGTATCAACGTCGCAGTTGCAGGCCCTCGAATCCAAGGCGTATGTGGCAGTGGCGCAGCGCACGAGCGACGCAGCCGTTCAATACGCTATTACGGTGCGTGGGGTTCCGACTACGGCGACCCGAGCAACTGGCACAACTTCCTCTTCTCCTCGCAGACGGACTTCTACCACACGCACTGGAAGAACGACCAGTTCGAGAGCATGATCGCGAAGGCGAAGGGTATGACCGACGTGACGGCGCGCACGAAGATGTATCAGGATGCGGAAATGATCCTCGTGCAGCAGGGCGCGAGCATCCCGATCAACTTCAACCAAGTCTTCTTCGTCACCAAGCCGAACCTCCAAGGCGTCTATCACCCCGCAGTCCTCGGCACCTACCCGCGCCTCAAGTTCATGTCCGTCACGAAGTAGGAGACGGAAACCGGGGAGAACCGCAAAGGCGCAAAGAGCACAAAGGACGCAAAGAAGGGGAAAGATTACTATTCTTCTCCCTTCTTTGTGTTCTCTGCGATCTTTGCGCCTTCGCGGTTCATTTGGTTTCGATTTCCGCGTATACTGCGGACACGACTTGTGGAACTTGAGAAAGAGGGGGGCGCGGGATGGCAGCGAGTGATCAGCGGCGGGATGCGTTTCGTGCGATGTCGTCCGCGTCGGCGGAGCTTGCCGCGCGGGCGCGCGCGGTGATGCCGGGCGGTAATACCCGCACCACTGTCTATCAGTCACCCCATCCGCCCTATGTCGCGTACGGGAAGGGGGCGCGTATCGTCGATGTCGATGGCGATGAGCGGCTCGATTTCATCAACAATTACACCTCGCTTATTCACGGTCATGCGGACCCGGAAATCAACGCGGCGGTGATCGACCAGCTTCAGTACGGCACCTCGTACGCGATGCCAACCCGGCACGAAGTGATGCTTGCGGAGTTGATTGTTGACCGCATCCCCGCCGTCGAGCAGATGCGGTTCACGAACTCCGGCACGGAAGCGGTGATGATGGCGATCAAGGGCGCGCGTGCCTACACGGGCCGCCCGAAGATCGTCAAGTTCGAGGGGTGCTACCACGGCTCGTACGATTTCGCGGAGGTGAGCCAAGTGACGCCCCAATCGCGCTGGGAGGATGCGGATACGCCCTCCACCGCGACCGCCTTCGGCACGCCCGAGGGGGTGATGGATAATGTGCTCGTCGCGCGATACAACGATATCGCGGACGCCGAGCGCGTCATCACCCGTCATCACCGCGAGATCGCCGCCGTGCTCGTCGATCCGATGCCCTCGCGCGTTGGCAATGTCCCCGCGACGCACGCCTTTCTCAGTGCACTCCGAGAGATGACGAAGACGTACGGCATCGTGCTGATATTCGATGAGGTCATCACGCTGCGCGTCGCCTACGGCGGTATGCAATCCACCATTGGGATCACGCCGGACATGACGACGATGGCGAAGATCATCGGTGGCGGCTTCCCGGTCGGTGCGGTCGGCGGGGCGGCAGCGATCATGGCGGTCTTCGACCCGGCGAGCGGTGCGAAAGTGCCCCACGGCGGGACATTCAACGCAAACCCAATTACGATGGTGGCGGGACAGACCGCAATGGAGAAGATGACGCCCGCCGCCTTCGACCGGCTCAACGCGCTCGGCGAGCGCCTGCGCGAGGGGTTGGCGGAAGCGATGGACAGCGCGCGGATGCCGGGGCAGGTGACAGGTGCGGGTTCCGTGTTCAATCTCCATCTCCACGCCCGCCCGCTCTCGGATTACCGCAGCACGTCGCTCACCCCGGCGGAGCAGGCGCGCACGGCGGCGGTCTATCAATCGCTGATGGCGCACGGCATCTTCATGTCCCCGAGCATGATGGGCTGCGTCTCCACGCCGATGGGCGAGGCGGAAATCACTACCTTTGTCGACGCCTTCGCCGCCGCGCTGCACGAAACGGCGTAGCTGCCCCATCCCTGGCCCCTCTCCGCGCACTGGGAGAGGGGTTGTCACATTTCGCTGCCTCAATCCGTCTCCTGTACAGACCGGCATGAACCGGCCCGCCGCGCACCATCGGGTGCAGAGCGCCATCGCTGGATCGTTGTACGAGGGACGGGCATCTATGGGTATCGAGAACACCTACGACCGGAACGCGATCATCACGAGTCTCGATTTTATGGTCAATTGGGCGCGTCGCTCCTCGCTCTGGCCGCTGCAGTTCGGCCTCGCCTGCTGCGGCATGGAGATGATCTCTGCCTCCATGCCCCGGTTCGACATCTCAGAACGCTTCGGCATGTTGTACCGCTCCTCGCCGCGTCAGGCGGACCTGATGATCGTTGCGGGGACACTGACCAAGAAGATGGCCCCGGTGCTGCGCACGCTCTACGATCAGATGCCGGACCCGAAATGGGTGCTCTCGATGGGCTCGTGCGCGAATGTCGGCGGCCCCTTCGATACCTATGCCGTCGTCCAGGGTGTGGATGCGGTCGTACCGGTGGACGTCTATGTCCCCGGTTGCCCGCCGACGCCCGAGGCGCTGGCGTACGGCATCCTGACCTTGCAGAACAAGATCATCAAGAACGAGACACTCGCCCGGAAACCACGGTCTCGCCTCGCCACGGGGCAGGATCGGACCGCACCTATGGTTCTGCCCAACCCACGGCAGTTGCCAGTTCGCTGACAACGGGGACGAACTCACCTGATGTGTGCAGATGCGCCTCTACCGCGAGCGCTTCGCGGACTGCGTCCGCAACGGTGAACGGTCGACCTACTCCGAGATAGAACCCGCGTTCCGGGTTTGGAGATAGATCGCGCAGGCGGTTGAGCGCGGTGCAAAGACGCTGATTCGCCTCGATATAGCGCGCAACTGCCTCGTCTGGTAATGCCTCGTCCAGCCACGCTGCGTAGCCGTAGCTGTACGCGACATGGTGCAGCACCCGGCGCAAATCCCAACTACCATCGGGTGGCTGCCAGTTCAACTCGTCCGCAGTCAGTTGTGCCGCGCGGTGAATGAGCAGCCCCATCACACGATCGATGCGCCACAACCACGCGGAGAGTTCCGCAGCAGAGAGGGGCACGCGGTCCTCGTCAAAGGTCACACTTGAGGGAGCCCAACCGTCCGTGGGAACGGGCACACTGCCGTGCGCGCGCCAATCGATCCATTGATTGATCTGGTTGAAGTGGTCGAGTGCATGATCGAGGACCCGCCGGAGGATTTTCCGTGGTGTCATCGGGTACACGTAGCCGTCACTCGCGCTGATGGCGACGATGTGTGCGGGATCGTAGCGCGCCAATCCCTCAAGATACCGGCGGGTCTTCTCATAGCCAACCCGCAGATGCGCGACGGGATCGGTCGGCATCGGCGTGAGATTCAAGGCGGAGAACGCTTCGAGGTCGGCAACACTGCGGAGTGCCGCAAGATTCGCCGCATCCGTGCCCGCCCACGCGAGGGTGCGTTCACGAGATGCAGCAAGCTGCACCAGCCAGTCCGATTGCACGACAGATGTTGATGTCATCGCGATGCCTCCTCAAGGAGATACAGGATGTGCCCGCTCGATGAACATCATATCGCCGCCCAAGGAGTCGAAACTCAAGAAGGACAGCGGCAAAGGGACGATAGATCAATATCTTACAGATGGTAAAATAGACAATGAAGTGGGACGGTAGATTGCGGGGTAGCAGGTTCGAATCCTGTCGTTTCTTTCGAGAGACGTAGCTCAGCGGCAGAGCACAAAATTCGCCGTTCCCACTTCACATCCCACTACATATAACCCATCAGGTCTCGCCAGATGCCCGACCTACCGTCACTGCGCGTCTATGGAGCGTCGCTGGAACCACCCTATGACGGTAGTGCGTGTGTCTCTGTGCGGGCAAGGCGGGCGAGGTCTGCGCCTACCGCGATCGTCTCCGTTTCGTCTCCATTCGGCAGGGAACGCAGAAGACACCACGACGCGACTGCTGCATCGCCACGTCGTTGCACCGTCGCCACGACGAAAGCGAGCGCTTCGGGGAGATCGTCATATTCGATGATGGGGTACGCGGCGTCGCTATCCCAGATTTCGTAGATTGCTTCCATGATTTATCCAATACCGATCTCGCGCAGGTAGGCGCGGGTGCGTTTGGCGATGGGGAGGGGCTTATCGAAGGGGGCGGGGTACATATCCTGCTCGACGATTGCCCAAGCCCGTGTAGTCGATCTCGCGCAGGACGTCGCGGAAGGCGAGGAAGTCCACCGCGCCTTCGGAGGGCTCGCAGAACATATCATTGCCGACCGCGATGGCGAAGGGGATATTCTCGCGCTCGACCTTCGCGATCATCTCCGGGCGGACGCTCTTGAGATGCAGATAGGGGATGCGATCGTGATGCGCGCGCATGAAACCGATAGGATCGCCACCGCGATAGGCATGGTGGCCGGTGTCGAAGGCGAGGGAGACGCGCTCCGGGTCCGTGTCGGCAAGGAAGCGCTCGATTTGCGTCTTCGTACTCAACATGCGTTTCGGCGTGCGGATGGAAGACGAGTTGCAGGCCAAAGTGATCGCGCGCGATGTCTGCGACGCGGTGCGTCGACTGGATCAGCCGCTCCCACCCGTCATCGTCCAGTTGCTTGCGGCGCGACGGCCTTCGCCGGTGAAGAGATCGGTATAGGTATCGTCGATCAGGACGAGGAATTTGCCACCGGTAGCGGCGATCACCTCACACGCGCCGTGGACTTCCTTCTCCAATGCGGGCCACGCCGCCGGGTCATCGAGATGCTGCTGCGACGGCGCTGCCGGTCACCCGCAAGTTCCGCTTCGCCAGTTCGGCGCGCAGCGTGGGCACATCCGTCGGCAGGTAGCCGTACGGCCCGAGTTCGGTCCACTCGTACCCCGCCTCGGCGATCTCATCGAGGCAACGATGCCACGGTGTCTGCCGCTCGTCGCTCGGAAACCAGACCCCCCACGAATCCGGCGCAGTGCCAATCGTCACATCCACGTCGTCCTCCCTTCGGTCGGAAGTAATGAGTAACGAGTAACGAGGACGTAGGCAGATGCACTCGTTACTCGTTACTCATTACTCGTTACTTCAATAATAGAATCGCTGTAACTGGGCACGTTCGTTCTCGTAGGCGGTGCGGCGCTCGTCGGTGGCGGGGTCGTGCGTCGCTTCGGCGGGCGCGACATCCCACCAGACACCGGTGCCGGGCAGGTAGCGATGCGGTTCCGTCTCCACGACGATCACGCAGGAGCGCGATTCATCCCGGGCCTCGGCAAGGGCGTGCTTCAGGTTCGCAGTAGTGGTGACATGCCAGGTGCGCGCGCCCATGCTCGCGGCGTTCTGCGCGAAGTCGATCGTCACATAGGCACCTTCGAGGCGATTCGTGGCGTCGTCCCGCGCGCGAAACTCGTTGCCGAAGCTCCGCCCCGCGCGGTTCATCTGCAACTGACGGATCACCTGATAGCCGTGGTTCTCTGAGAGGACAATCGTCACCTTGAGCCCTTCTTGCAGCGCCGTGACAAGCTCGCTCGGGTTCATCAGATAGGTGCCGTCACCGATCAGAACATAGACCTCGCCCGCTGGCTGCGCCATGCGCACCCCGATCCCGGCGGGCAACTCGTATCCCATGCAGGAGAAACCGAACTCCAGATGACACTGCCGCCCGCCGCTCGTCTCCCAGAGCTTGAGTAAGTCACCGGGCGCGCCACCGGCGGCGGCGATCACGGTGTCCCCCGCCTGTGCCGCTGCGTTGAGCGTACCGATCAGTTGCCCCTGGCTCATCGCCTCGCCCGGTACCGGCGTATAGATCTCCTCGCGCAGTTGCGTCACCCAGGCATCCTTGGCGGCGGCGACCTCCGCGCGGTAGGCCGCGTCTGTCGCCATCCCCGCAGTGGCGTCGCGCAGGGCGCGGAGCGTTTCGCGCGCATCACCGATAACGGGGAGCGCCCCTTGCTTATAGGCGTCATGGGCGCAGACATTGATCGCGATGAAGCGGACATTTGGATGCTGGAAGGCGGACTGCGAGCCGGTCGTGAAATCCGTCAGCCGCGTGCCGATGGCAATGATGAGGTCCGCATCACGCACGATCTGCGCGGCGGCGGGCGTGCCATTGAGGCCGCTGCCACCGAGGAGCAGCGGTGACTCGCCGGGCATGGAGCCCTTGCCACCGGAGGTCTCCGCGACCGGGATCCCGTAGCCCTCTGCGAAGGCGCGTAGTTCCACCGAGGCGGCGGCGTACTGGACGCCACCGCCCGTGATAATGACGGGCCGCGTCGCCGCTCGCAGCAGTGCCACCGCCTCGGTAATCCGCTGTGGATCGGGCGGGCGGCGCTCGATGCGCCAGACACGCTCGGTGAAGAAATGGGCGGGATAGTCGTAGGCATGTGCCTGAATGTCCTGCGGCAGGGAAAGCGTCACCGCGCCCGTTTCCGCCGGGTCGGTGAGTACGCGCATCGCCTCCGGCAGCGCGGTCAGCAGTTGCTCGGGGCGCGAGATGCGGTCGAAGAAGCGCGAGACAGGCCGGAAGCAATCATTGACGCTCAGATCGGCGGAGATGGGGTGCTCCAATTGCTGCAAGACCGGCCCTTGATGGCGCGTGGCGTAGTAATCGGAGGGGAAGAGCAGGACGGGGATGCGGTTGATCGTCGCCGTCGCTGCGCCGGTAATCATGTTCGTCGCGCCGGGGCCGATGGACGAGGTGCAGGCGAGGGTGGCGCAGCGCAGATTCGCCTTCGCGAAGCCCATCGCCGTATGCACCATCGACTGCTCGTTGCACGGCTGATAATACGGCAAGTCCTGCCCGTACTCGTAGAGCGCCTGCCCCATCCCCGCGACATTGCCATGCCCGAAGATGCCGAAGATCGCCGGAATCAGCCGCCGTGTCTGCCCATCCCGCTCGCTCTGCTGCACTTGCAGGTACTTGACGACTGCCTGCGCCATCGTCAGCCGGATCGTTTCTTTGCCGGCATTGCATCCTCCTTTCTTTGCTATTCTTTCCGCCACGATCATCATCAGTCCTGACGTCTCAGGCGTTTCCAATGTTTTCTACTAAATCCCCATCGCGTCGATGCGACGATACGCGGTCCGGGACCTTCCAACGGTTCTCCAATCGCTGCTTCATCGTAAAGCATGACGTGTGCCCAATCTGCACCGAGGTCTTTGAGCAGCTCAATAAATGCCAGACGTACCTCATCCATCGTACGGCTGACCACGAATCCTTCGTTGCTTCCATCCGGTAATAACACACAAGAGTATCCGAGGACGGGATTCCTCGAAATGATGAGCAAACGGCGGTAGTCCGGTGAGATGCTTTCGCGGAATTTCTGAATCGGTTCATCATGGTCTATCACCGCAATTACGGCTTCGTGTCGCGTCTCGCCCATCACTATCCTTCATCTCTCAACGAATCGTGCAGGCATTATGCAGCAATACGCCGCGCCTACGGTCATGCCGAGGTGTCGTCAGTCGCTTGGTGAGAAGGGAAACGAGTGATGTCTTTCATTGGTATGAAGAGGTGAAGGGGGTGGGCGGAAAGAGGAGCGAAACCATATCGTGCGTACCACGCTGCCGCATCGGTGTCGAGCGCGTGAACCACAACCGCAAGCGAAGCCGAATGTGCTGTTGTCCGGTATGCGCGATGAGCGCATCAAGTAGCAGGATACTGCCATATCCCTTCCCTTGCTGCCGCGCATCGACCGCGAGTTGGCCGATCAAATGCGCGGGCAAGGGGATGCGATCCTCTAAGGCCCTGCCGATTTTCTGCGGGGAGATCGGTCGAGAGCATGGTGAAGTTGCTCAACGTATAGAAGCCGATCACAGCGTCCGTTGCGTCGTCTACCAGCACATGAACGGTAGCAATACCTTTGCGTGATGCTTGCCCTGCTTGCGTGTGGAACCAATCGTCAAGCTGCCGCTTCCCGCTGGAGAATGCGGCGCGGGCATGAGTCCGCGCGAGCAATTCGAAACGATAGGGCTCTGTCACCTCGGATCGTGCCCGAAGAGTTCACGATACCGCTCCGCCGCACGCAAAAGCGCGGGGTCGGTTCTCGCGGTGGTTGCATGAGATAATTGATGAACCACACACTCTCTTCAGAGGTCAATACGAGCCTTTCCGGCTCCTCAATGGTCTGATCCGATTCTGATTCTTCTGAATCTGCAACCATTCAATCACTCCTTTTCGTGGCGATAGCGTACGCGTCATAGAACCGTACGGATTTCCGCCCTACAAATCAAGCGGGTGCGACCTCCAATATCCGCCCATAGCCGACCGTCTGATCGGTTGGGGTGGCGGCGGCGCTCGATTCGAGGACGATCATGGCGCCGTCGGGGGCGACCGCGACATCGGTGGGGCGGCGCAGGCCGGTGAGGAAGGTATGGACACTCACCTCGAAGACGCCGGGGGATTTCTCCTTCAGCGTCAGCCGCAGGACGGAGAAGCCGCGCACCTCGCCCGAACGCTCGACGTTGCCGTACATGGCGAGGAAGCCATCGCCCCGGTACTCGGCGGGGAAGAGATGGCTGCCTGCGGTGGCGTTGTAGAAGACGAGGCCGCCCGGCGCGGAGTGCGGCGTGAAGGTGTACGAGGGGTTCTGGCTGTCCGCGCCGTCGCCGTTGAGCGAGTCGGGGCCGACATTCGGGATCGGCGGGGTGAAGGTCTGACCCGCCGGTTCCGGTGGCGCGTCCGGCTCCGGGTTCTTGACATTGTTGCCGAAGCGGTACGGGAAGCCGTAATGCTTGCCCTGCTGGACGTAGTCGAGTTCCTCAGGCAGATCATTCTGCGGGCCGTGGTCTGCGGTGAAGAGCTTGCCGTCTGCGCGGAAGGCGGAGGCGAAGGGGTTGCGCAGGCCGTCTGCGAACAACTCGAACGGGCTATTTGGCACGGTCGCGCTGATGCGGAAGATCGCTGAGGTTTCCGGCACCTCGCCCTTGCCGCCGTCCTGCTCGCCGTGATCGGTGTGCGAGCCCGCGCCGATGTAGAGCAGCCCATCCGGCCCGACTTTCAGCGCGGTGATCTCATGATTGAAGCGGAGGTTGCCGCCGGGGTACTGGATGCGGTTTAGCACGGCGATGCTGTCCACTGCGTTATCGCCGTTCGTGTCCGTGACGCGCAGTACCTCGCCGGTATGCGTCACGCTCTGACCGGGTTGGCTGGCGGGTTGGAGCACACGGACCGCGTAGAAGACGCCGTCCGGCCCGAAGTCCGCGCCGTAGAAGACCTGCGCGGTGGGATCACTGCTCTTGAGGCTGAGAACGAGCTTCTTTGTGCCCGCCGCGCGGTCCACCTGGAAGAGATTGCCGGTGTTCGTCAGCACATGAAGGATGCCCGTTTGCGGGTGGAAGAGCGCGCGGATCGGCGGGCCGTCGTCCTTGGCGAAATCAAGCACACTATGGATCGCGAACCCGGTGGGTGCGGTCGGTAACGGCAGAGATGAAGGCGTAATGGTCGGTGTCGTCGTGGGCGTCGTGGTTGGTCCGGGCGTCGGGGTCGTGAGATAGCGCCAGGTGTAATAGTGCTGGCCGATGTTGCCGAACTCGACTTTGAAGGCGTCCGGGTTCGTTGGCGTATAGGTGAGCACGCGCCGCTCGAAGCCCTGCGCCATCAGGGTCCGCGCGATGCCCGCCACCTTCACCTCCGCCCAGAATGGCTCGGTGACAGCGAGGCCAACCGCCGGTACGCCTGCCTTCGCCCGGAAGTCCACAAAGGCTTTCGGTACGCGGTGGCCGGTGACACTGTCGTAGTCGTTGACGGCGGCGAGCGGGTCCGACGCCCCGGCGGCGTACTGCGGTGGCGGGCCGCTGGGCCGGAGGAGGAGCGTCACGGGCGCGCTGTCCTGCGTGGCGCGCGGCGTGACCGTCTGGAGGTCCGCGTAGGTCGGAAAGGTGTTGTCCGGGTCGCCGGCGACGGGCACTGCGGCGGGCTGGCGCTGCTCGAAGGTTGTATCGCCCGTCTGCACCTTGCCGGAGAGGAGTTCGACGGTCAGGAGGCCGTTCGTGACCGAACTGCCCGGTGTCGTTTGCTCCATCCGTGCCTTATCGAAGTATTGCACGAGCCGCTTGCCCGGCATGACGACGGCGGTGCAGACGAGTCCCGGCGAGCAGACCTGCCCCGCCGTCCCTTCCGCGTATGGCTCGATCTGGCCGTCCCGCGCGGTAGCGAGGGGCCCCCAGAAGTTCGGCAGGATCGCCTCGCCCTGCTGCCACTGCGCCTCGAACCTGGGGGATGCGAAGAAGGTCGAGGCGGCTGTCGGCGTGGCAAGCGCGAGCGCGAGCGCGACGGGAAGCATCAGGGCGATGACCGAGCCGCGCGCCGTCCGTCCTCCCAATCGCCCGCATCCGCCCATCCGTCTGCCTCCTCGATTAAGCATTCGCGTGGAATTCGGTGGCGCGAGTATAGCAGACCCATCGTGGCCCCTTACGGTCGAAACCGATTGAACCGCAAAGGCGCAGAGGACGCAAAGAAGAGAGAAAATAAGAATCCTAGGGCTACGCAGTTCAGCAGGGAAAACCCAGTGGTAGCAGGCTTTCTAGCCTGCCGTTTGACCGGAGAGGGAGACTAGAAAGCTTGCCACCACCAGAAAAAAGCCTCGACTCCGTAAGTCCTAGATACCTTCTCTGTGGTCGCTGCGTCCTCTGCGTCCTTGTATGTTGAGAGTTTCCGGCGCGTTCGCAGGGAAACGGATCAAGGGATCATCGTACGTACGAGGCATTTTCTCCCCCTTCCCCGGTGGGGTTCAGAGGCGGACAGTTTGATAATTTCCCTTGCCCTGGCTGGCAATATCCATTCGTAGGGGCGGTTCGCGAACCGCCCTCCCCCTGCGTTGATCCCTCTGGATCGGCGGCACGACTCCCCCGGCTGGGCGGTTCACGAACCGCCCCTACCCAGGCAAGGCGGGGGTATTTCCTGAAACTGTCCGCCCCTGACCCTCGGTGGGGAAGGGGGTTGGGGGGTTAGGGCGAACAGCGCATCTCTGCGGTTCAATTGGTTTCGCTCCCGGTTCTTCTGCCAAAAGAAAACCGCCACGGGGGGAGCCGTGGCGGTGGGAGGAAGGGAGGAAGGAGTTTACGGATTTGGGACAATGGATACGCTGTGCTAATCGCTGATGCGGTTTTCGAGATAGACCGGTTGCGGTTGGAGTGGCGGTTTGATCCGTGCCGTGATTGCCATTGGGATAACGGTGAGAGCGATTGCGATCACAATCACATAGGGATTAGTCAGGATGCTTACGGCGTCGCCCCCCTGCTCACCGGCGATATAGCCGAAGCCGACATAGGTGCCTGCCCAGAGGACTTCGCCGATCGCGTCGTAGAGGAGGAAGCGACCGAGCGGGTAGCGCCGCGCGCCACTCACGATATTGACGACCGGGCCGAAGGCAGCAAGAATAGTCCGGCTCAGAAGGATGAGGATGTCCATGCTGCCGCGTTGTTCGAGCATCGCGTTGGACCATCCCGTTGCCTGACGAACAGATTTCCACGCCAGCACGCGATCGGTGATCTGCTTCATTCGGCGCATCGAGGCAGTGACGCGCGTATCGCGGGCCGTCGCGCGCTGGGCCAGCCAGCGGACACCGAGCCAACCAGCAACATAGCCGAGGGCGTCCCCGAGGATCGCCGCACCGGCGGACACGACAATGAGGAGACCGATATTCATCTCCCCGTGGGCGGCGAGGACACCGGCGGCGGTGAGCATTCCGGCAACCGGCAGCGGCAGGCCGAAGGCGGCGACCAGGACGACGAGAGCAACCGCGATATGGCTATAGAGGGCGCTGTCGCTCATCTCGTCACTCCTTTCTCCCGCTCTTGATGTTCCCGACCCCGACTCCCGTTGCTGCTCTTCAGTATGCCCGGTGCATTGCGCTGCTGATAGAGACCGATGAACGGTATTGCCCCGCATCTTTGGAGAGTACCGACCCCCTTCCAACGGAGGGGTTCACTCATAAGAACACGTTCCGTGCCATGAAGTTTCACTTGTAAAAATCTTCGCAAAGGGGGGTAAGAGAAGTTCGGGGGATGACCTCTGAACCGCGAGCCGGAACCCGCTCATCTCCTTGACGCCACAATCCCCTCATGGCAGGATGCGGGCGTTCTCGATACGACGATTGGTAGGTAAAAAGGAGACGCAGTCATGGCATTGACCGCACGGGGAGTAATCGCACGGACGCCGGGCGCGGCGGCGGCGGTGGAGGAGTTCCTGATCGATGATCCGGGGCCGAACGAGGTGCTGGTGCGCATTCTGGCGTCCGGTGTCTGCCACACGGACCTCGGGGTCAAGATGGGCACCTATGGCACGAGTGGCTTCCCCTTCCTCCTCGGTCATGAGGGCGCGGGGATCATCGAGAAGGTCGGGCCGGGCGTCGAGAAGCCGCAGGTGGGCGATCATGTCATCCTCGCCTGGCGCGCGCCGTGCGGCAAGTGCCGTTTCTGCCTGCGGGGGCAGCCGAACTGTAACCGGTTCTCGACATCAAAGTAAATGCCGTGACACCCGATTTTAAAATTCTCCTGTTCCCTTGCGCCGCCCGGAGGCGCTTTGCCCGAGACGGCATTGATGAATCGAGTGGTGACCATCAGGGCCGGGGGCAACCAGACCGACCAAATTACGTTTACCTCGACTCCGGATGGCCGCACCCGCATTCACGTCGTGCGTACCCCAGGCGCAGTTGCCTGGAATATGAGGGGCGAGATGGGCCGGTTCGGGCCGCGTCGGCGAACGAGGATAACGTTCATGGCGCTCGTGAAAACCGTCGGCGTCAGCGCGTTGTTGGGGTCTGCATTTCTTCGCCCAAACGTTCGGGGAGGGGAGGCTCTCGGAAAGGAAGAGGAGACGGCATCTCCTGACACGTTTCTCCAGAGCGAGACGTGGAATCTAAAGGATTCGGTTTACGCTCAGATTAAGCTGATTCCAAGCGTGAGCGGTTCTGGTGCGTCTGTGAAAGAATGGAGCGGCCCTTGGGGACGGTTTAAAAGATTCAGGGTGGAGTTTGGATATTCGAACGGCGAAGTGTCTAATCCCGCTCATTTTAGCTTCGTCGAACCTAAAATCACGATCCGGGGCATCGCGACGAAAGGCGACGAGGGGGATGGAACTACGATCCGTCAGTTTAATGCCGCCTCAACCGTTAAGGATATAGCGGTCACTCTCCACGGCATCACGACTGAGCCACGTCAAAACGCCGAATACAAAGTTGCTACCATCGACGGCAAGGGAGCTTTCGTTAAGTGGGACGTTTATGTGCGGTTTCAGACCGCCAAGCCGGAATACGTTCGCGATCGCAAATGATCTGGAGCCGCCAAGAGCGCAAAGGGGGAGGAGAGGTAAGAAGGCGAATGCCGCCTGCGTGCCGGCGGGAGCCGCTAGAACCGGTTTAATACAAGCGCTTCGCTCATAGATTAGCGGGCCATCGTTGGGTGCAAAACGTTTTGCTTAGTCTTATTCCCTTAGCTAAGATGGGAGGATGTCCGAAACAATTGTGAATATCCACGCCGCCCGGACGCGGCTGTCACAGCTTGTAGCTTTGGCCGAGAAGGGAGAGCGGATCACGATAGCGAGGGCTGGGAAGCCGGTGGCGCAACTCGGGCCGGCACCGAGGACTAGACGGCGGAAGCTGTCACCGGACGATCCAATTCTGAACCTGGACAAGTTCGGGTTCGAAGGGCCGGGTGGCACATTGAGCAATTCGGAGATCGACCGACTCCTCTATGGCGGGGCGTGAGGTCTTCGTGGATTCGTCAGGACTTTACGCCCTGGCAGATCGCAATGATGCCGCTCGGATCGCAGCGGAGCGGTGCGTCGCAAAGCTGATCAACTCGGGGAGTTGGCTGGTGTTGACCGACTACATCATCGACGAGTCCTGCACCCTCGCAAAGGCGAGGGCCGGGGGCAGCAGCGATTCGGTTGCTGGAGATCGTGGAGCTAAGTGAAGCATTCCGGGTGGTGTTTATCGGGAGCGAGCGTTTCGAGCAAACAAAAGCATTTTTCCGGAAGAATTCCGATCGCGGATATTCCTTCACAGATTGCACGAGTTTTGTCTAATGCGTGAATTGCGCATTCGAGACGCGTTGACTACGGACAAGCATTTTGCGGCGGCGGGGTTTAGGCCGCTGCTGCCAGTTTCCTGACTGAGATGGAGACTGTCCGGCTTTGAGACTCACTTCGAAACGATGCGAGGAACATTTAGCTCCGGTGACAGGCGCTTGCAAATCCAACTCGGTAACGAGGAAGAATGTAATCCAGTCTTGGGGGGGCGGGTATCGGCATGAAGCTGCTGCAACTGGGAAGCAGGAAAATCGAAATACTCTTTCGGAATAATTGCCGCAACCAGATCCGCCCTCAGTTGCCAGCCGCAAATGGTGTTGCACTCATCATGAACTTTCTTATAAAGCACGAATATGCGATGCCTCGGGCAAATATTCTTGATTCTGATTCTTATCGCGGCCGCTTTCGTCGGATATGGGTTTTGGCAGGGGACCGATTCTTGATGCCCAAAGCAAGGCATACGCCGATGCTGCCGTGCCAGCCATCTTTACACGCTGGAGCAAGGAGCAACTGCTGCTGCGTGCGAGTCCAGAATTTACGCAAGGCGTAAAGGACGGCGATGTATCGACTTTGTTCTCTGGACTTGCGCGACGCCTCGGTGTTCTTGTCCGTTATGATGGCGCAGTCGGAGATAGCCACATCGGTCTCAACCAGAAAGGTCTCCGTATCACTGCACAATACAGAGTCGCTGCACAGTTTTATACAGGACCTGCTACCATCCGAATTTCACTCATAAAGCACGGGGATCAATGGCAACTGTTAGGTTTTGACGTAAACTCCCGCTCTCTATTGCCATAGCGAAGAAACGTGTGCGTCTTTCGGCTTTTGGCAGAGAGACAGTTGAAACGTGAATTGGGTGACCGACGGAATACCGCACGATTAGAAATCGGCGCACTCCATTTTCAACTTGTGGCTTGACGCGTGCACCTTTCAGTCTCAGGCAAGACGTGATGAATCGTTTTTTCCTGTTCTTCCCAGCGCTGCTTGTCGCGAGTTCGCCGATCCTATTCGCGCAGAGCATGGCCGATCCCGGACAAGGAAGCTTTGCCAAATCTCCAGCCCTAGATGCGCCGCCCGAGCGCGGCGAAGCTCAGATTGAGACGAAGATTATCCGGCAGGTGGGGGTCAACGTCGGTTCGGCGGATGCCCAGAGAAGCTGGAGGCCTGCTTTTGCGAATCTGGACAAGTGGCTTTCATTCGTTGAGCAACCCGGTTACCGGCTCCTCTACAAGCAGCAGAGCAAGGAATATTACGGTGCCGTTTTCCTCACGGGCAAACACTCCCTGGTTGTAGCGACGCACAAGATTCAGGCCACGAGCGAAGATGCGGGACATGGATTTGTTTTTGAAATTGACGCGGCGGATGGATCGGATGCAGGGGATAGGAAGCATCGAGTGCCGTTGGAGATCGAATGCATTCTTCATGCGGCCAACGCCGCCGATGGAGACTATTTCGTGAACGCTGGCTGGCTTGTGCCCGTAAGGGGCCGATCCGAGGGCACCCTGCACGTTTTCATGACAGAGCGAGTATTTACCGGCTATGCGTCACCTGAAAAGTCAAAGGACAACGGGAAGCGGGAGTGGAAGGTGCTGGATTGCAAGATTGACTGGCCTCCAAGGTGACGTTGACGGTTATGACAGAACCGTCCTCGATCTATCGCCGTCATCATGCTCTTCTACGGCAGATCGATGACGAGATCGGTCTTTGGCAGGGCCCGCTGTCTCAAGCTTTATGCGTTTGTGCTGTAATTCAATGCCGACCGGCACGGCGTAGAGCGAGCTGATTTTGAACTCACATTCTTCGCCCTTCGGCTCGAGTTCCATCTGCTGGCCCGTTTCATTGTAGCCATTGCCGATTTTGAATTCCTGGCCGTAGCCGAGATGAAGCTTCCC
>CAVXPY010000016.1:0-13501 GCA_963763655.1 uncultured Chloroflexia bacterium | reverse complement strand
CACCTACTCATGGCACAACCATCAGGACGGCGACGGCGTGCTCGCGACCCGCGAAACCATCCAAGCGTTCGTGACCGCCCTGATGGAGAGCGGCGCGGTGACGGTGCTCTACGAGGACGCGAAGCACGAGCAGACCGCCCGCACCCTCTACCCCAGTGCCGTGATGCTGACCGAGGAGCATTACGTCGCGTGCAAGGCATACTGCACCTTCCGCCAACGGACTCAGACGTTCCGTCTCGACCGGATGCGCTGCGTTCACCCGTCACCTTCCCCGGCGAGGTCGCGGCGGCGTAACGCCCGCAGGGGACGGTACTAGCCGTCCCCCACCCATCCCCCCTTACTCGACGGAGCGAACGGGAGGCGTTGCTGTGCCCTACACCCAGAGTGCGCTCGCGCTGGACGGCGCGGTAGCACCCACCCCGGAACTCACATGCATCGCCGCATACCCGGCAGACGGAGGCGGCTGGATCGCGAGGCAACGGCATACCTTCACCCCATCGGGGCGGCGACTCCCCGGCGATCTCTGGGATGAGTACCGCTTCGAGTGTGCGACGCGCGACCGTATGCAACTCCCGGCAGTAAACCTGTCCGAGTTCCGGGACATGCGCGACTGGGCTGACCAAATCGAGGAGACTGATAATGACTGGATCACCGAACCCGACACGGACGCCCCGCCCTATGGACGCATTGCCTTCAGGTAAGACCGACGCACGAGATGATACATTCCGGCAGGTGCTCGCGACGCTGGAACAGGGCATCGCGGCAATCATGAATTCCGAGGGATTCGCCCGTTACTTGCGCTGCCTTGCTCGCTTCCATTCGTACAGCCCGAGCAACGTCGCCCTCATCCTCGCCCAACGACCGGAGGCGACGCGCGTGGCCGGATACCGCGCATGGCAGACGCTGGGGCGGCAGGTGCGGAGAGGCGAGCGGGGTATCCGCATCGTTGTTCCCTATCGCACCCCCATCGCGCCGGAGGAGGAAGGGCAGCGGGTGGAGACCGTGGCGGGCTGGGGAGCGCGCAGCGTGTTCGACATTGCCCAGACAGAAGGGAAGCCGCTCATTGCGACGCCGATCAATGGCGCGCTCTTCGGCGATGCGACCGTGGCGGAGGTGGTGCGCGAGGAACTGGTGGGATGGTTGCAGGGACGAGGCGTGACACTGACACGCCATAACACCGGCAGGGCGAACGGCTACTATAATCCGCGCACCCGCGAGATCGCCATCCATCATCACCTGACGGGGATACGGGAACTGAAGACGCTCGTGCATGAGGCAGCGCACTTCGTCGCCGACCACTGCGGCGGGGTGCGGTGGGAGGATGCCGAGACCGTGGCGGAGTCGAGCGCCTACGTCGTCCTGGCGCATTTCGGCATGGACACAGGCGACTACTCTTTTGGCGTGCGCCACAATAGGCAGGGATGAATCGCTATCTCAGATAGCCTCGGCTGGAGGAGACGCCGAGGGGTCAACCACCTCACCTTGAGACGAAAGTCCACGGGGACAAGAGCATGGTGGTAAAGCCGGAATGTCACGAAGACGTGTAGGGGCGTTGCCCGGCAAGACCCGCGTGATACGGTAAAAGCTCGACTGCTTGAACTTCAGTGTCCAGCGCGAAAACTGTACGCCTCCGACACCACGTCTATGTGCGGAGACCGGGGAGCGACGTACGGAGTAACCGAATCCGAAAGCGGAATCCTCCATCCTCGGAGCGACGATCAACGAGATCGTTCAAGGACACGAACGAAGTACCTACGTCACGCTGTCGTTCACCCCTGCGGAAGTGTGGGATCGTCTACGGGACGCGAGTCCTATGACGACGGAGCCTCCATAGTAGTCCGGGGATGGGAAAGCCATCCGCATGGCAAAGGGAGGCAGGTTTCTCGACCGCGAGCACGAGGAGGTACGCGCGATGCGAAACGCTGAATCGGTGCTGGCGGTCATCCGGCAACGGGGGGAACGTCAGTTACCCCTGGACGACGTGTACCGACAACTGTTCAACCCGGCACTGTACCGAGAAGCGTACGGGAAGATTTACCGGAACCAAGGGGCCATGACCAAGGGAGTGACGAGCGAAACCGCCGACGGGATGAGCGAACGGAAGATCGCCCGGATCATCGAACTCCTCCGCCACGAGCGGTATCGGTGGACCCCGGCACGCCGGGTGTTGATGAGAAAAAAGAGTCGAAGGAGAAGCGACCGCTCGGCATTCCTACGTGGTCGGACAAACTGCTCCAAGAGGTAATCAGAACCATTCTGAACGCCTACTACGAGCCGCAGTTCTCAGAACGCTCGCATGGCTTCCGACCGGGAAGGGGGTGCCATACGGCGCTCCGAACAATCGACCGCACATGGAAGGGTACAACGTGGTTCATTGAGGGGGACATCTCCGGATGTTTCGACCACATTGACCACGCGAGATTGATGGGATTCCTGCGCGAGAAGATCGTGGACAACCGTTTTACGCTTCTGATCGAGAGCTTGCTCAAAGCGGGATACCTGGAGGAATGGAAATACCACGCCACCCTGAGCGGTACGCCGCAAGGGGGAATCGTCAGCCCCATCCTCGCCAATATCTATCTCGACCGACTCGATCAGTTCGTCGAGCGCACGCTCGTCCCGATGTACAACCGGGCAGGAAGGCGTACACACAACAATGTGTACAACACGTTGGCATCCCGACGGCTCAAGCTTCGGCGCAAAGGGAAAAGGGAAGAGGCCGATGCGGTCCTACGGGAACTGCGAAAGCTTCCCTCCCACGATCCCAATGACCCGAACTACCGTCGGCTGCGATACGTCCGGTATGCGGACGACTTCCTCCTCGGATTCACCGGGCCACGCGCGGAGGCGGAGGAAATCAAACAAACGCTCACGGAGTTCCTTCGTAACGAACTGGGGCTTACCCTGTCGGCGGAGAAAACGCTCATCACGCATGGACTCACCGACGCGGCGCGTTTCCTCGGCTACGAGGTGAAAACCACCCTGCACGGCGGACGCACCTTTGGGCGATACCGACAACGACAGAGTGGCACCATCTCACTGCTCGTGCCCCGTGACGTGATCACGGCGAAGATGCGAGACTACAGTCGGAACGGCAAGCCGCTCCACCGAGCGGAACTGCTCAACAACAGTGTGTTCGACATCATCACCCAATACCAGCAGGCGTATCGTGGACTTGCGCAATACTACGCGCTCGCCCACAACCGATCCAAGCGGTTCGGTCCATTGAAGTGGTTCATGGAAACGTCGCTGACCAAAACGCTTGCGAGCAAGCAAAAGATCAGCGTGCAACAGGTGTACACCCGCTACCGTGCCACCATTGTCAATGAACACGGCTCCTACAAGGGACTCAAAGTCGTGGTGAACCGCGAGGGCAAAGCGTCGCTGGTGGCGTATTGGGGAGGAATCTCCTGCGCCCGCGTCAAGAGCATCGGATCGGTCGTGATGGACGACCAGCCCGCACAGTTGCGGAACACGCACAGCGAGTTGGTGCAACGACTCCTCGCGGAAACCTGTGAGATTTGTGGCTCACAGGGAGACGTGGAAGTCCACCACATCAACAAGCTGCGCAACCTCCAAGCGCAAGGGAAAAGGGCACTCCCCTACTGGAAGCAGGTGATGATCACTCGCCAACGGAAAACCCTTGTGCTCTGCAAGAAGTGTCACACAGACCTTCACGCAGGCAGACTGGATGGGAAGCCGGACATGGGAAACTGGAGAGCCGGATGATGCGAAAGTATCACGTCCGGTTCGGCGGGGGGCTGTTGGAAAAGGAGATGGCCCGTCCATCCACCTCGCTGGCAGCCTACCCAACTACGTTGCACACTGGGCGCGGGAGATAACGGTATTCCGTCGCAACCTCGCGGCGATCCAGCAGGTCGCGCATCAGCTTATCGTGGCGATTACGGACACCGACCAGCATTCCGTCGCCGTGTAGTGAACGCTGCCGGATGAAGAGGGTCGCCCCTATGCATCACTGGGGGCGACAGGCAGACGTGGAAGCAGCCGATGAAATGCGCAACGAAGCGTTCCGAGTAGGGTCCGGTGTTACGGAAGCCGTTACCAGCCGCAACCTGGCGCGGAGATCGATGGAGCGTAAAGTGCCGATTTATGTAAACGACAGCGCACTGCATGCCCTTCGTTTCCCGTTGCGCTCGGATTTATCCATACGTACACTTTCCAAAGCGCGGAGAAGCGCCGACTTTTCTCTTTCTCGGCACCTGCTGATCGATCCCCACGCAACCCGATGAGAGGATAGCAGGGCAGTTGCGCGACGCGTGTTGGACGCTCCAACCTGGCGGCGATCCATCAGGAGATCGAGGCGGCACCAAGGACGCTCTGGCAATTAGCCGGGGTAAGAAATACTCACGAGGCAATGACTCCGCCAAAGAAAGTTTCCTGATGAGGTAACGCGCGATTGACTCCGACAATCCGATGTGCTATTTTGTTACGGGTCTACTAATCTGAATGTCGACAATCCCACAACACGGCGGGCGAGGTCTGATGATGCCGCTCCTCAGTGAAATCGTGCCTGTCGAGTCGCAAACACTCCCGGATCACGTTTACGAGCGCCTGCGCCACGCGATCCACGTCGGCCACCTCAAGCCGGGGGAGCGTCTGCTCGATAGCGAACTCGCGAAGGTGCTCCAGGTGAGCCGCGCGACCGTGCGCGAGGCGCTACGCATGCTCGAGAGTCGGGGCCTCGTCGACATCAGGCATCGGCGCGGCGCCTTCGTCGCCGAGTTGACGCCGGACGATCTCCGTGACGCGTGTAGTTTCCGCCGCGTGCTCGAGACCCACGCGGTGGTGGTCGGCGCAAGCAGCGCCACGGACGCGGAATTGGTCGCCCTTCAGGATCTGATCGACGAGTTGCATACGGTGGCGGCACGGCAGGATTTCGAGCGGATCGTCGATCTCGACTTGCAGTTCCATCTCGGTATCTGCGCTCTCGCACGGAGCAAGCGGCTCAGCGAGACGTGGCGCGGCATGGAGACGATGCTCCGCACGTTCCTCCTCCTCAAATACGCGCTCTATGACGATTCCGCGCTCATCGCGGGCAGCCACCAGCCGATCCTCGACGCCCTGCGGGACCGCGACGCGGAACGTGCCGTGCAGATCCTCCGCGCGCATATCCTCGACACTGCCGAGCAGGTCCTGGGGGGATTGGAGCGGGAACGCGCGGGCATTACGACAGCGTGCGATTGAGCCGCCACGGTGCATCCGCGCCGGTGCGCGCGGATCGCTGACGCGACGAGAGGAGGGGTGGGGATACTCTGGTCGGCGTCCGCGGATGGAGCGCGGCGCTACAGTGCGGCAGATTGCGCGCAACGATGGCTATGACGAGGGGGAGAAGATGGCTGGCAAATTGTCTCGCGTCTCCATGTCACGGCGGGGGCTCCTGAAAGTCACGGGGCTCGGCGTCGCCGTCGCCGCGCTCAGTAGTTGCGGCGGGGGGACTCCCGCCACACCGACCAAAGCCCCGGCCGGGGCGTCCACATCCGCACCTGCTACTACAGGTTCCACGGCGGCGAGCGCCCCCGCCGTCATCAGTCGGCAATTCGCGGGCAAAGAACTCAACATCCTCGGCCCCAACCACCACACCGCGAACGTTAAGGACCTCTGGGTGCCGATCTTCCAGGAGAAGACTGGGGCAAAGGTCAACTGGACCGAGATTGGCACCGGCGATGTCGATGCGAAGTACGCCATCTTCGTCGCCTCGCAGGACAAAACCTTCGACACGTTCTACAGTTGGGAGACTCTGGGCGCGAAGTATGGCCCTTCTCTGATGGAGGACCTGAGCGCGAAGGTCAGCAAATCGACCCTGGACGGCCTCGTCCTCGCGCCGGTGAAGGCACTCACCTTTCTCGGCAAGCTCTACGGCGTACCGTTCGACGCCAATATGTCCATCTTCATGTGGAATCAGGACATCTACAAGGCGGCGGGCCTCGACCCCACAAAAGGGCCGCAGAGCTGGCAGGAGTTCATGGATTTCAGCAAGAAGATGACGACCGGGGGCAAGTACGCCACCCTCTTCACCTTCGGCGACCCGAACTCGGGCTTCGTCAGTTTCGCCCAGCTCTTCAACACGACCGGCGGGCAGTTGCTCTCCGACGACCTGAGGAAATTGCAGATCGACAACGCCTTCGGCCTTGCGACGATGGCGGCGCTCCAGGATGCGCACGTCAAATCGAAGGTCGCCGACCCGTCCGGCATCACCGTCAGCAGCTCGATCGAGCAGGGCAAGATCTTCCGCACCGGGAATATGGGCCACTACTTCGCCTTCCCGAACCACTTCGCCCTCGCCCAGGACCCCACCCAGTCGCAGATCGTCGGCAAGGCCGCCACCGGCATCGTGCCGGGCATCAAGCTCCGCAGCGCCTCGATCAACGGCTTCGAGGGGTACGCCGTCAACAAGTTCTCCACCAACAAGGAACTGGCCGCCGCGTGGGTCGAGTTCACGGTCTCGCCCGAGATCCAGAAACTCGTCGCGCTCAAATGGGGCCGCCCGCCGGCGTTGCAGTCCGTCTTCGACGACCCCGATGTCGCCAAGGTCGCCCCCCAATTCGCCGCCGTGAAGGAGCAGGGCAAGTATCCCGCCGCGCGCTACGGCTCCCCCTACTACTTCGACCTCGGCTCGGTCGTCAATGAGTGGACGATCCGCGTCATCAAGGGGGAAAAGGAGCCCCAGGAGGCCATCACCGCGATCCAGAAGGATGGCCAGAAAGTGATCGACGACTACTGGGCCAAGGTCAGCTAGCGGCGTCCGGATGGAGGCGCGGGGCGGGAGCGGACGCTCCCCATACCCCGCGCCTCCGCCACAAGGGAGTGTGCATGACCGCCTCGCTGCCGGCGCAATCAGACACCGCGCGCGCGCCCTCGCTGGCGCAGCGCTTCCATCGGATGGACGAATCGCGCTTCGGGCTGCTCCTGCTGCTGCCGACGGCGCTCATCTTGCTCGTCTTCCTCGTCTACCCGATCGCGTACGCGGTAGTGATGAGCTTCAAGCGGGTCGAGTTGACCGTCTCCCCCAAGCAGCGCTGGGTCGGGGCGGACAACTACACCTACATCCTCAGTGACCCGGCGGTGCGCGACGCGGTCACGCGCACCTTCGCGTTCGCTGCGCTCACTGTCGTCGTCAGCGTCACGCTCTCGCTCATCCTCGCGCTCACGCTCAACGAAACATTCCGAGGCCGCAAACTCGTGCGCGTCTTGATCCTCCTGCCGTGGGCTGTCGCCCCGGTCGTCAACGGTGTGATGTGGCGCTACCTCTTCCAGAGCAATTACGGCCTCGTCAACGCCGTCCTCTCGAGTCTCGGGCTGATCTCACACTATCGGGTCTGGCTCGACAACGCCACCCTCGCGATCGCCATCGCCGCCGTCGCGACCGCGTGGAAGGGAATGCCGTTCCAGACGCTGATTCTCCTCGCCTCTCTCCAGGGCATCCCCGAGTCGCTCTACCGCGCGGCTAAAATGGACGGCGCGGGGGTCTTCTCCCGTTTCCGCTACATCACCCTGCCTCATCTCCGCAACACGCTCATCTTCGCCACGCTCCTCGAACTGATCGTCTCGCTCCAGGTGTTCGACCTGATCTTCACCCTCACGCGCGGCGGGCCCGGTCGCGGCACGACCGTCTTGAGCTATCTCATCTACATCAACGCCTTCGAGCGCCTGAGCCTCGGTCGCGCCTCGGCGATGGCAGTCCTCCTTTCGGTGATGATTCTCGCCCTCAGCGGCCTCACGCTCTCGCTTATTGTCGCGCGTCGTACGCGCACCGCCCGGTCGGCATAGGTGGAGGGATCAACCGTGTACCGCTCGATCTCCTCCAAGTTCCGCCCGACACTCCTCTACGCCCTCGTTACCCTTTTCCTCCTCTGGACCGTGGCACCCGTCGCGTGGATCGCCACGATGAGCGTCCAGCCGGAGATCAACTACATCTCCGTGCCGCCGCATCTGCACTGGCGCGATGTCAGCTTGCAGTGGTTCGCGCAGACCCTCGCGCAGGAGGCGATTCGTAATGCGCTCCGCACTTCCCTCATCGTCTCCCTCGCCACGATGGCGCTCTGCCTCGTCATCGGCTCCCTCGCGGCCTATCCCCTGGCGCGGCTGCGCGTCCCCTTCAAGAATGTCTTCCTGGTCTTCACTATCGCCACCCGGATGGTCCCCGCCATCATCCTCATCATCCCGATGTTCCTGCTGATCCGGAACCTGCACCTCCTCGATACCTACGCCGCGCTCATCATCGTCTACACCACCTTCCTCCTCCCCTATGTGATCTGGATGCTCAAGAATTTCTTCGAGCAGATCCCGTACGCCCTGGAGGCTGCGGCGCGGATGGACGGATGCTCGCGCCTAGGGGCGCTCTTCCGGGTCATCATCCCGGTTGCCGCGCCCGGAGTCGTTGCGACGGCGATCTTCGCCTTCATCGGTGCGTGGAACGAGTTCCTCTTTGGCCTGATCCTCTCGAACAAGGTTGCCGTCCCGATGACGGTCAAGCTCTCCGGGCTCGTCGGCGGCACATTCCACACCGACAACTCGCTCGTCGCCGCGACCGGGATCCTGGCCATCCTGCCCGTCGTCGCGCTCGTCTTCATCCTCAACCGTTACATCGTGCGAGGCCTCATGGAAGGTGTGAAATATTGAGTACGCCCGTAGAGGACGACCACATGCGATCAGAATCCCCCGATTCATCACCCTCTCACTCGATCACGGACATGCCAAGGAGTCATCGATGAGCCGGGTCGCGCTGCACGACGTAGAGAAGTCGTTTGGCCCCGTCCGGGCGGTGCGCGGCGTGTCATTCGAGATCCAGGACGGGGCGTTCGTCACGCTCCTCGGGCCCTCGGGGTGCGGCAAGACGACGACGCTCAATCTGATCGCCGGGCTGGAGACCCCCACCCGTGGTGAGATCTTCCTCGACGCGCAGCGCATCACCGACTGGGCGCCGCACGAGCGCCGCATGGCTATGGTCTTCCAGAATTACGCGCTCTATCCGCACATGAATGTCTACGGCAACATGGCCTTCTCGCTCAAACTCGCCAAGCAACCGGGGCGCGAGATCGATGTGCGCGTGCGCGGCGTCGCGCGTGCCCTGGAGATCGATCACCTCCTCGACCGGCGTGTCGCCCAACTCTCCGGCGGTCAGCAGCAGCGCGTCGCGCTCGCGCGCGCGATGGTCAAAGAACCGCAAGTCTTCCTCTTCGACGAACCGCTCTCGAATCTCGACGCCGCGCTCCGTGCGCGGATGCGCAGCGAGATCAAGCGGCTGCATCAGCGACTCGGTGCCACCTCGATCTTCGTGACCCACGACCAGGAGGAGGCGATGATGCTCTCCGACTCCATTGCCGTCATGCGCGATGGGCTGATCGTCCAATATGCGTCCGCCGACGAGATCTACCGGCATCCGCAGCACCTCTATGTCGCGACCTTCATCGGCAAGCCGCAGATGAGCACTATCGCGGGCCGCCTGCGCACCTCGCCCGACCGGATCGATTTCGAGTCGCCCGATCTCCAGCTCTCGTGGGCCCCCGCGCCCAACGAGCGACCGGCACCGACGCTCGACACGCAGGCCATCCTCGGTATCCGCGCCGAGGATGTCCGCATTACCGCCGCCACCGGCACGCCCGCGCCGGATCAGATCGTCGGTGCGGTGAGCCTCCTCGAACCGCTCGGTTCCGACACCTTCGTGGAGGTCAATCGCGGCGGAGCGACCCTCACCGGGCGGGTCGAGCCGGATCGCCAATTGCGCGTCGGCGATGCGGTCTCCCTCACCCTCCCGCACGCGAAACTTCATTGCTTCGATACCGCCACCGGCGATCGAATAACTATCTGAGGAGGCAAGATGAAGCGTGCCTATGCCATCGAAGGGCGGGTCGTCCTCCTCGACACCCCCACGCCCGAATTGCGCGCCGGGGAAGTCCTCGTCGCCTCCGCCTACTCCGTCATCAGCAGCGGGACCGAGCTGCACATCATCAGCAGCACGGCCCGGCCCGAGACCACGGGCACCGACACCTATCCCGGCCCGCACGCCGCGCCCCGACCGCAGATCCGCAATGGCGGCACCCGCTGGGACGGGCCGCAGCCACGTATCGTCGTGCCACCGCTCGCCGCCATCGGGTACAGCCTTGCCGGGACGGTCCTCGCTGTCGCGCCGAATATTACCGATATTCGCCCCGGCGACCGCGTCGCCTGCTCCGGGAATCAGTGCGCGGTCCATGCGGAACAGGTTGCAGTGCCGCGCAATCTCGTAGCGCGTGTGCCGGACGGCCTCCCGCTCGAACACGCCGCCTTCGTCACTTTGGGCTCCATCGCCATGAACGGCCTGCGCCGCACGCGCTGCGGCCTCGGCGAGACCGTCGTCATCTTCGGCCTTGGACTGCTCGGCCTCATCGCCACCCAGATTGCGCGTCACGCGGGGATGTATGTCCTCGGTCTTGACCTCGACGAGCGCCGCATTCAGCAAGCGCTCGCGTTCGGCGCGCATCGGGCGCTAGATCCGCAGCGCGAGGACCCACGCGCCGCCGTCCTCGCGATGACCGACGACATGGGGGCCGATGGCGTCCTCCTCGCTGTCGCGACACCATCGAGCGAACCCCTCAATCTCTCCTTCGATCTCTGCCGGCAGCGCGGCCGTGTCGTCGGCGTCGGCCTCTTCGGCATGGAGATCGACCGCGATCGCATGTACGCCCGCGACGCGACCTTCCACCCCGCCATCGCCTACGGCCCCGGTCGCTATGACCCGGTCTACGAGGAGGGGAATATTGACTACCCGGTCGGCTACGTCCGGTGGACCGAGAATCGCAATCAGGTGGCCTTCCTCCGCCTCCTGGCGGAGGGTGCCGTCGATGTCGCCTCGCTCGCCACCGTCCGCGTCCCGTTCGCGGAGGCCCCGCGCGCCTATGAGCACCTGCAGCGCCCCGACCGGCCACCCACGGTGGTCCTCACCTACGGCGGCGCGTGAGCGGCGCTGAGGATCGCCGCACATGGGAGAGGAGAGACTCGTGGAGAACGTCGGGATCGGCATCATCGGGTCCGGTTTCATGGCGCGCACCTACGCCGAGGTCCTCGCCCACCACGCGCGCGGTGGGCGCCTCGTCGCCGTCACCGGCGGCACGCGTGCGCCCGCGCTCGCCGCTCAGTACGCAGTCGCCCACGCGCCGACGCTGGAAGACCTGCTCTCCCGCGCCGATCTGGACGCGGTCGTGCTCGCCGGGCCGGAGCAGGTGCGCCCCGAGCAGGCCGCGCTCGCGGCGGCGGCAGGCAAACACATCCTCGCGGAGAAGCCGATGGCGACGAGCGTCGCTGCCTGCGACGCCATGATCGCCGCCTGCGACGCCGCCGGGGTGCAACTGATGGTGGTCCAGAGCCAGCGATTTCGCGGCGTTCACCAACGCGCCAAGCGCCTGATCGACGAGGGGCACATTGGCCGCCTCCGCGAAATGCGGCTCTGGTCCCTCTTCCCCGCCTCGTGGTCGGAGCCGGTCGTCCAGTCCCGCCCGTGGTACCGCGATCCGCATGCCGGCCTCTTCATGAGTCAGGGTGTCCACAATTTCGACTTGCTGCGCTGGCTCGTCGGCGACGGGGCCCGCAGCATCTACGCGCGCGTCACCAGCCACGGTGCCCATGGGATCCCGAATCTCAGCGCGGTCGCGGTGGTTGAGTTCGCTGGCGGCGCAACCGGCCACCTCTGGATCAACATGGAGCTTCCCGACGCCTCGTTTCCCGACAGCCAGTTCCGCTCGCAGGTGGTCGGCGAGCGCGGGTTGCTCGACTTCGACGGGTACACACATCTCGACATGGCGACCGGTGGCGCGTGGCGTCGGATCTGGACGCAGCCGCCGTTCGATCCGCTGGACCCGTTCGACCCCATCCGTCTCGAGTCATTCACGGGCCAGATGCAGGCATTCATCGACTGCATCTGCGACGGCATCCCTCCTCTCGTCACGGGGGCAGACGGGCGCGCCGCCGTCGAACTCTGCCAAGCGGCATTGATCTCTGCACGCAGCGGCCAGACGGTTGCGCTCCCGCTGCCGGCCTGATCCCGAAACATTCGCTACGCCCCTCCGCCGATTGCATTCCTCAGGCTCGGGGCAAAGGGGACTGCTACCGTATTTTCGCGTCGGTCCATAGCCGTGAGCACGGACGTATCGTCGCAACGCGGCACACCCACAGGTCGAGGCCTTTTCTCCTAACTTCAAGTTCCGCTTTCATCGCCCCGCTGTCATCGGATTCACCGCGCGCCGCGTGATCAATGTTCGGTGATGGCGCGAGCGGTGCATGACGCGCGGTGCGATGGTCGATGCCGTTGCCAGGTGCGCCATCCGATCCACGCCTCGAACCCGACAAACAGCACGACGGCGAGGACGCGCCACGGAGCGGCGCTCGCCGCTCCGTGGAATACAAGCCCCAGATAGAGACCGGAGAAGCCGTTCAGCAGGGCACTTGTCGTCGCGCTCGCACCGGCAATGTTGCGGGTGGACCAGGCGCCGTAACACCCGCAAGGGGCCGCACGCCGTGCGACCAGCAGGTATGCCTGCACGACGGTCAAGGCTGCGAACAGGGCGAAGAGCAGCACCGCGACGAACCGGGGCGCGATACCGGCAACGAGCGCGATGGCGAGGACGATCTCGCACCACGGGAACACCCGACTGACCGCGCCGATTCCCCATGCGGGGAACAGCCGTTGCCGTTGCAGGATCGCCGCGAACAGGGCGGGTTGCTCCATCTTGGCGATCCCGGCAACACCGAGCATCGCCGCGAAATAGAGGCTCAGGATGAAGCGAAAGACTGCCATTCGGTGCCGCCGCTACCTCTTCTTCAGGAATTCCGACACCCGTTTCCCTGCATGCGCGATATGGGATGGGCCGGACATCGCGGGCTGTGTCGCCGAACGGCCCGATGCCGGATGCGGTGCATCATTGCGGAAGGCGATCTGTAGGCGCGTTTTGTTTGGGTCGAGATGTGCGTAGGGCTTGAGCGACAGGTGCAGGTTCCGCTTTGTGAGGGGATGGGCGACCTGCCCTTCGTCGCCGCCCAGGCGCTTCTTCCATTCGGCGATGGTGTCGCCGCCGGGATAGGTCTTCCCGTCCGTTCCGACGATCTGATAGTCGGGGTCGCCGTCGCGGAAGGGGTTAACTTTGATGTCATCCATGGGTTTCCTCCGTTAATATGCGGCCGGGCAGGGGATGCCGGTGTTGAAGAGGTACCACTCCGAGCAGTCCACGCCGTAGAAGGCGTCGAGCAGTTTCTGGTCGAGATAGATCGTCCAGGAGCCATCCTCGTTTTGCAAGCATAACTCCTCGGCGATTAATACCCGGACCGCATCGCAGAGCTGATAATCCGGGGGCGGAGGGCCGGCGACGGGCGGCGGGTAGCCGCAACCGCAGTCTGCGCCAACCGGCGGCGCTTTCGCAAGTTCGCGCGCTACCGGTATGAAGGCGACGAGACCTGCGATCGCCTTGAGGAACGTTCGCCGTGTCAGCGTTTTCATGCTTCGATTCCTCCA
>CAVXPY010000015.1:0-90178 GCA_963763655.1 uncultured Chloroflexia bacterium | reverse complement strand
AGCCGATTGGCTCCGGCCCCTACAAGTTCGTCGAGCAGGTGAAGGACGACCGTGTGGTGCTCGAAGCGAATACGGCGTACTGGGGCGGCGCACCGGCGATCAGCAAGGTGACGGTCAAGCCCCGCCCGGAAACGGCCGCGCGGATCGCCTCGCTCGTCTCCGGCGAATCAGACCTCGCCGCCAGCATCCCCCCGGATCAGACCGATCAGGTGAACAAGGGCGGCAAGACGCGGACGGAACCGGCGCTCTACGCCGGGCTCTGGGTGCTCGCGGTCAACTCCAAAGTGCCGCCACTCAACAATAAGTTCGTCAAGCAGGCGCTCGCGTTGTCGGTAGACCGGCAGTCCATCATCAAGGAGCTTTTCCGCGGTCAGGGGCTCGTACCGAACGGTGGCATCGCGAAGGGCGATTTCGCCTACGATGAGACCCTCTCGCCACTCGCCTACGACCCGACACAAGCGAAGGCGCTCCTCAAACAGGCGAACTACAACAACGAGGAAGTGATCATCGAGACGACGCAGGGGTACATCGCCAATGACCGCCAGATGTCGGAGGCGATCGTCCAGATGTGGAAGGATGTCGGCATCAACGCGAAGGCGGAGTTGATCGAGATTTCCGTCCGCGCGCAGAAGAACACGAGCAAGAGCTTCAAGGGGATGTGGTGGACCGACCCGACGAGCACGGTGCTCGATCCGGACGGCATGATGTGGCGGCTCCTCGGCCCCGGTGGCGCGCAGGATTACTGGCGCGACGAGGAGTGGGACAAACTTGGTGCGGAGGGGCGGACATCGCTCGATGCCAACCTCCGCCTGAAAGATTACAAGCGGATGAACGCGATCTTCCGCGAGAACTTCCCGTGGATCCCCGTGCTCCAGCCCGTGATCTCCTACGGGGCGGCGAACTACCTCAACTTCCGCTACTACAGTAATGGCTACCTCAACCTCCGCAAGGAGAACCTCAACCTCGTGACGAGTTAGCGCGCGATGGGGCAATTTCTTCTCCGCCGCCTCATCAGGACGATCATCGTCCTCTGGGGCGTCAGCACGATTGTCTTCTTCGTCACCCGCCTCTCGGGCGATCCGATCACGCTCATCCTCCCGCCGGACGCCCCACCGGCGGAGGTCCAGCGCGTGCGTGACCGATACGGATTGAACGATCCGCTACCCGCGCAGTACGCGCTCTTCCTCGGCAGGGCGGCGTATGGCGACCTCGGCGAGTCGATCCGCCAGCACCAACCGGCGTTCGCGCTCGCCCTCGGGCGGCTCCCCGCGACGATCATGCTCGCCCTCTCGTCGTTCCTCTTCGCGATCGTCGTCGGGCTGCCGCTCGGCATCATCGCGGGCGTGCGACCGCGCAGTTTCGTGGACAACCTGACGATGACGATCGCGGTCATCGGTCAGGCATTGCCGACGTTCTACCTCGGCATCCTGCTCATCCTCTTCTTCTCGGTGCGGTTCCACCTCTTCCCAGTTGGCGGGCAGGGAGGCATTACGCATCTCGTCATGCCGACGATCACGCTCGGCACCTTCGCGATGGCCTCGATTGCGCGGCTGACGCGCTCCGCGATGCTGGAGACGATGGGGCAGGAGTTCATCCGCACGGCGCGGGCGAAAGGGCTCGCACCCCACGTCGTGACGCTCGCACATGGCTTCCGCAACGCGCTCGTCCCGGTCATCACCATCATGGGGTTGCAGTTCGGCGCGCTCTTGGGCGGCGCGGTCGTCACGGAAACGATCTTCTCCTGGCCGGGGATGGGCCAGCTCGCGATTGATGCGATCCGCAACCGGGATTACCCCGTTGTGCAGGCAACCGTCTTTCTCGCGGCTACAGCCTTCGTCCTCGTCAATCTCGCGACGGACCTCCTCTATGGGCGGCTCGATCCGCGTATCCGCAAGGCATGAGGACTGACATCCGTGCAGGCCCGATTTCCCCGGTGGCGGCGGGCTTCAGCCTGCCGCACCAAGGGATGGCAGGCTAAAGCCCGCCGCCACCGATTTTTACCCATCATTGTGCTCCGTTCTCAAAGATGTCTGATACGGAGCAGAGGAGCGGCGGATGGTCATCCAAGGTGAAGCGGTACGACCGATAGGTGGTGCGGCTCAAGCCGTCTTCGCTGATGACGCAGCGCCGCGCATCGGCAAACGGCGGCGGGCGCGCGTCCCGCTACCCATTTGGTTCTTCATGGGCTTCCTCGCGCTCGTCATCCTGATCGCGCTCTTCGCACCCCTAATCGCACCGTACGATCCGACGAAAGGCACGCTCGCCGGGCGTCTGCACGCACCCGCGTTCCTTTCCACTGACAAGACCTATCCTCTCGGATCGGATCAGATCGGGCGCGATGTCCTTTCCCGGATGCTTTATGGGGCGCGTATCTCGCTCACCGTTGGCTTCCTGGCGGCCCTGATCGGCGGGGCTGTTGGCTCGCTGCTGGGGTTGATTGCGGGATATGTGGGCGGCTGGCTGGATGAGACGATCATGACGCTCGGCGATATGCAACTCGCCTTCCCTTTCATCCTCCTCGCCATCGCGGTGATCGCGGTGCTTGGCCCGTCGCTCCGGAACCTGATTATCGTCGTCGGCATCAGCGGCTGGGTGACCTACGCGCGCATTGCGCGGGCGCAAGTGCTCGCGGTCAAGGAGCGTGAGTTCGTCACGGCGGAGCGCGCCATTGGCGCAACGGCCGGGCGCATCCTCTTCCGGCATATCCTGCCGAACAGCCCCTTTGTCAACACCGAGACGATTCATTCTGGCGGCGGAGATTAGATTGGAACCCCGAGGTTTGGTGAAACTTCGGCGTAAGCGCCGGAGATCGTCGTCCCTTCCGCGCGCACGATCGTCCGTTCCCTGTCGTTGCGCCGCCACCGCTACGGCTGGTCAGGCGGCACTTCCAGCGCGTATTGCGGGCCGATCGTGCGAAACCGCTCCCTCTCCGCTCATCGGGAGGGGACGGCGAGGTACCAGGTGCCGCCGGTAAGCCGACGGCGAAGGAAAACCCTCGACGCCACCGGGGGTGAAGAGGATGAGCATCTTCGCTGTCTGCGTGCCGACATTCTTGAACCGGTGGAGTGCGCCCTTCGGGATCGTGATGAACGCCCCGGCGTGCGCCATGAAGGTCTCGTCCCCATCCATGATCCCGAGCTCGCCTTCGAGCAGGTAGTAATACTCGATCTCCCGATGGTGGATGTGGGGCGGTGGCTCACCTCCGGCGGGATGATGGCCTCGAAGAGGGTGAGCATGCCGCCGCTCGTATCGCCGACCGCCTTGAAGGTATAGGTGTCGCCCGACATGTGGACGGCGCGGCCCTCGCTGGATGCTAGATGGGTAACGTGCTGCTGCTGCATGAGAGTCTCCTTCCCTTGAGCGGAATGTGTACCTCATTCTGAGGAGGGCTGCTACGCCGACACCCGCTCCCGCTGCACGGGCACCGCCAGCGCCGTTGCGAGGGCGAACAGCACCCTAGCGACCGCCTGCCGCACCCGGTGCTGCGACACGGGCCGGGTCGTCGTCTCGCGCGGCTCCTCCCACCGGTGCGCGTACCACCGCGCCGTCGTGCTCGCACCCGGTCGGGCCGTCGCCTCCATCACCACGATTGCATCACCGAAGCTCTCCATCGCGGGCCTCCATCGTCTTCCGCTGTGCCATCGTCCGACAGGTCCACTGTAGCCCGCGCGCGGTGGCCGCACATCGTGAGGATTGCGCAATCGTGATCCGCGCACCGTGTGCGGTGATTGCGTAATTCTACGCACCGGGGGTTGGACGGGTGGGTGTCAGGTGAGATCGTGTGCGACGGCGAAGCGGGTGGCGGCGGTGCGCGAGGAGACGCCGAGCTTGTTGTAGACGCTGCGCAGGTGCTGCCCGACGGTGCGGGGCGAAAGGAAGAGACGCTCCGCCACCTCGGCGTCGGTCAGCCCTTGCGCCACGAGGCGCAGGACCTCGACCTCGCGTGCGGAGAGGCCGGCGGGGTACGCGGGAGCGGGGACGGCGGCTCGAGTCGCTCGCGCAAGGCCGCGATGCGTGCGAGGGTCGGTTGCGCGCCGAGGGGGTGCAAATGGTCCGCGCCTCGTCGAGGAAGGTGCGCGCTTCGTCGGTGCGCCCCTTGGGCGGCGCGCAGGGTGGCGAGCGCGGTAGCGTCAGGGCCCGCTCGTAGGGGGCGGCGCACGCGGTCGCGCGCGCGAGCGACTCGCTCAGATGCCGCCTCGCCGACATCGAAGTCGTCCTGCATCGCTGTCCGAGTTCACCGCGCAGTCGCTGGGCGGCGAGGAGCGCGAGGGGTTGGCGCGGCTCGCTGGCATGGGCCAGGGCACGCTCGGCGTGCTCGCGCCCTCGGTCGATGTGCCCGCCTGCCGGAAGTACTGCGCCCACAGCGTTTCCCTCTCCGATCGGCCGCGCACCGCACCGCGCCCACGCCAGCCATCGCTCCAGCGCATCCAGCCACGCCCGCGCGTCCGCCAGGTCGCCCGCGTCCAGTGCGAGGCCGCCACCTAGCTGCACGAAGGCGGCATGCCGTGAACGACACGACGTCCCCGCACGGTCTCGCTGGCCTCAGGGGCAAGTACTCGTCATCGGCCCACCATGCCCGGTCGGGCTCCGCCCCGCAAAGCACGGGTGAGGATCGCCTGTTCGATCCGCTCACCCAGCACGCGAGACTCTCGCTTCCCGCGTCGCTCCCCGTCACGGCCAGCCGCACAGCTTCCTCCCACCGCCCTTCCACCCGCAGCACTGGCAGCCAGACGAAGTCCGACGGCATCTTGCGTCCGCGACCGCCGCTCGCCTGCCGCTGTTCCCCCTCCGTCTCCTCCATCAGCCGCGCCGCCCCGCGATGTCGCGCCGTCTCGATAGGGCAATACCACCGCATTGGCTCTCCCGCATCGACATGTGCGAAGCAGGTACCCATCGCCATTCCGCATGCATAGGCGTCGTGGGCGCGGCGATGCATTGCCGTCGCCTCGTCCGGCATCCCCAGCGTGGCATAGGTGAGAGCGAGACCGGCAAGCCCGTCCCCGAAGCGCTGCAACGCCTCACCGCTCGCCCGCAGCCGAGCAGGGTGCTCCCCCAGTATCGCTCCCGTGCCCGCGTGGCAAACGCCCCGTTTCGGCGCGCCACAACACCACCGTCCCCTGTCCATCGAAAGACGGCGCAGTCCAGGCGCGGCGACGTGCGCCGCAGAGTCCGTCCCGTTCCGTCGCGGTGAGTGCCGCCTCGCGCTGCGGCACCTGCCTCCAACTCCGGCAGACCGCCCGCGATGTCGCCCGCGGCGCCGGCACAGGCCACGCTGGAACCGGGCGAAGGCCGAGAGTGTCCCGTCATCGGCGGCTGCCCCAGCGCGTCTGCCTCGTCCAGGTAGCGAACGCACGGGCCTCACGCTTCGCTGTAGCGTAGCAGGCGGGAGAGCCGCAACAGCAGCCACCCCCGCTCCAAGGTGTCGGCGTCGGCCCGCTCCATCCAGGCGCAAGCGCCGCCTCGAACCGCACCGCCGCCATCAGCCACGCGTCGGCCGCCTGCGCCCGCTCGCCCGCTAGCGAGGAGCCACAGCACGGCGCGCGATCATCATTCGCCCGCCGGAAGTGGTACGCGACCGCGTCCGGGTCCGGGGCGCGCGTCCCCGCCAGCACCTCGGCGACGCGGCGGTGGAGCTGCCGCCGTCGCAGCGGCGGGATCCCCTCGTATACCGCCTCGCGGATCAGCGCGTGCGCAAATCGCACCCCGCTCCCCACCTGCCAGCCTCGATCAGCAGCCGTGCCTCCATTCCCTGCTCGACGACCGCCAGCACCGTGTCCTCCGCCACCGCGGCGACTGTTGCCCAGATGTCCAGCGGCACCGTCTCGGCCGATCACCGCCGCGACGGTCGAGCAGGCGCTGTGCCTCGCTCGTCGAGCCGCACGACCCGCCCGTCGATCACCTGCCGCAGCAGGGGCGGGACGGCGATCCCGGCCAGATCGACCGAGTTGCCCAGCCCCCATCCGCCTGCCGCAGCGCGCCCTCCTCTGCGAGGGCGCGCAGCAGCTCGCCGACGAAGAGCGCGTTTCCCTCCGTCCGCGCGTGCAGGTAGTCAGCCAGCCGCGCGGCTCTGCGCATCCGGCAGCGGGTAGCGCGCGGCGACGAGGGCGCGGATCGCCGCACGGTCGAGGGGGCGCAGGTCAAGGCGGTCCGCGCCCGACTCGCGCACCAGCATGGGAGCAGCTGATAGAGCGGGTGGCGGCGAGTCAGTTCGTCGCTGCGGTAGGTGGCGAGGAGCAGCGACGGGCAGGTCGGCGAGGGAGCGGGCGAGGAAGCGCAGGAGGTCGAGCGAGGCGGGGTCCGCCCAGTGCAGGTCATCGAGCAGCAGGAGCAGCGGACGCGTGGTCGGCGAGGGCGGTGAAGAAATCGAGGACCTGCTGAAAGAGCGCGGCCTGGCTCGTGGCCGCGCCGACGGTGCCGCGGGTGGCGAGCACATCGGGGAGCGGCGGCTGACCCGTCCGTGCGGCCGGCAGCGGCCAAAGAGCTCGACCCAGGGGCCGTACGGCGGCGTCTCGGTGAGGTCGTAACACCGTCCGACGAGGACGAGCGCGCCCCGCTCCGCCGCCTCGTCGGCAGACGGCTTCCGCGAGTGCCGTCTTGCCGATGCCCGCCTCACCGCCGATGAGCACGAGGCTGCCCTGGCCCGGCAAGCGCGGCAGCGAGATGATCACGCAGAGCACATCCGAGTTCACGGTCGCGCCCGACCAATGTGAACGGGGTACTCGGCGATGGGGTGCTGCTCATGGTGTACCTCGCGTCATGCATCGGCTACTCGGCAGGACGCATCGCCGTTGAGGCAGCGACAGCGGCGCGAAATAGGCCTCGGCGGGCGTCCGATAGCCGAGGGCTTGGTGCGGTCGGGTCCTCATTATAGAACAGGAAGTAGGCGCTCAGCCCCTGCCGCGCCTCGCGGGGGCTCGCGTAGTCGCGGAGGTAGACCTCCTCGTACTTGACCGTGCGCCACAGCCGCTCGACGAAGATGTTGTCCAGCGCCCGCCCCTTCCCGTCCATGCTGATCTGTACGCCCGCCGCGTCAGCAGTTCGAGATACTGCGGGCTGGTGAAGTGGCTGCCCTGGTCGCTGTTCCAGATCACCGGCGTGGCCTGCGCCAAGTGCCCGCTCGACCGCCGTGAGGACGAAGGGTAGCGCCAAGGTCTGGTCCAGTTCCCAACTGACGACATAGCGCGAGAACCAATCGAGGACCGCCACCAGATACAGCCACCCGGCGTGCAAGCGGATGTATGTGACATCGATGCCCCAGACATGGTTTGGATAGGCAGCTGGCGAGATCGCGCAGCAGGTAGGGATAGACGCGGTGCTCGCTGTCGCGGCGACTCAGGTTCGGCCCCGGAGCGATCCCGGCGATGCCCATCTCGCGCATATGCCGCTGCACCGCCTTGCGGTTGATCGCCAATCCCTCGCGGCGCAGTTGCGCGGCGATCCGTCGCGAGCCGTAGAAGGGATACTGGGTGTAGAGCGCGTCGATCCGGTGTTTGATGGCGACTTCTTCGAGCGACGGAGGACGGGGATGGTAGTACAGGCTGGAACGGCTGAGGCTCAGGAGGTCGGCTTGCACGGTGAGCGGCAGTTCAGACTGCTCACGCTCCACCAGCGCGAGACGCGCGTCCCTATCCAGGTGGCAAGCCAAGTTTTTTTTTGAGCCAGGCGACCTGGGTGGTGAGGCGACCGATCTCGGCATAGAGTGCGGTGAGTTGCGCCTCGTGCGCCGTCTTGAGCGTGCCGAGTTCCGAGCGCGTTCCTCAAACAGGCTTGGCAGACCTTTCAACGCGGTCGCCTTCCACTTGCCGAGCTGGGTGGGATGGACGCCGTACTCAGCGGCCAGTTGCGCGACTGACTTCTCCTCTTTGAGGAGTTCGTGGACGACCTGAGCCTTGAAAGTGGGAGAGAACTGCTTGCGCATGGCTACAATCCATCACGAAGAGCTGTGCCTCCGCACTGTCCAAATTCTAGGGTCCACTATAAACATCGCCGCATCGCTCATCGTCGTCGGCTCACTCGACCTCGCGCGGACGATCATCCTCGAAAGCACCCTCTCCTTCCTCGGCCTCGGCGTGCAGCCCCCCACCGCCTCGTGGGGCGGGATGCTCGGCGAGGGTCGCGAGTACCTGAACACCGCGTGGTGGATCAGCACCTTCCCTGGTATCCTCCTCACGCTGACGACGATCTCCGTCAGCCGCATCGGCGACTGGCTGCGGGATGTGCTCGACCCGACGATGCGGAATGTCTGAGGGAAAGCGATTGAACCGCAGAGACACAGAGGACGCAGAGAGGGAAAGAGATTTGAGCGCAGAGTCCAACGCAGAGAACGCAGAGAAGAGAAAAAGAGAAACCATTCTGTGTCCTCTGCGTTCTCTGCGCCTCTGCGGTTCAATTGGTTTCTATTACTATGGAGGCATGTGATGCGTGGCGAGATTCAGCCAGTGCCGAGCGGTCGCCCGACGTTCCTCGATATGCCGCGCTGCACGGACCTCGCCGCGCTTGATGCGGACATCGCAATCGTCGGCATCCCATACAGCCCTCCGTATGACATGGCGGCGTCACGCGGCGATTGCAGCACCGCGCCGGACGCGATCCGCGCGCAATCACTGCGCCCGGCGCGCTATCTGACCCACTACGACTACGACTTCGGTGGGGACATCTTCGCAGGCCGCGCCGTCCGGATCGTGGACTGCGGCGATGTGGCGATGACGCCGGGCGCGTTCGAGGCGAACAACCGCGCGGCCACGGCGGTCATCCGCGCCATCCTCGACCGGGGCGCGGTGCCGTTCGTGCTCGGTGGCGACCATGCTATTCCGATTCCCGTGCACCGGGCATACGAGGGTCAGGACCCATTCTGTCTCGTCCAGATCGACGCCCATCTCGACTGGCGCGACGAGCGCAACGGGGTGCGCGACGGACTGAGCAGTTCGATGCGCCGGGCATCGGAATTGCCCTGGGTGCGCGGCATGGCGCAGATCGGATTGCGCTCCGTCGGTAGCGCGCGGCAGAGCGAGTACGACGACGCCCGCGCGTATGGGAGCGTGCTGATTGGCGCGCAGGAACTCCATCGCATCGGCGTCGATGCGACGCTCGCCCAGATACCGACTGCGGAGCGGTACTACATCACGTTCGACGTGGACGGTCTGGACCCCGCGATCGCTCCCGCCACGCGTGCGCTTGCCTTCGGCGGTGTGACGTACGACGAGGCGACGAACCTGCTGCGCGGTATCGCGGCGAAGGGCAACGTCGTCGGCTTCGATTTCGTCGAGGTTGCCCCCGCGCTCGATGTCGGGGAGATGACGAGCTTCCTCGCAGCGCGGCTCATCCTGAACATGATCGGCGCACTCGCCCATACCAGCCAGATTGGTCGCCCCACGTAATACTACGTGCCACAACCGACCTGACTTCTGTGGGGGTCACATCGCGACGAAAATTGCGCGTTCGCTGGCAAGTGGCGATCGCGCACATCCTGCCAGTCTACTCGACGATCACCTCATACAAAGCGGGGTAGGCAGTGGGCCACCGCGCTCGCATCACTGCGGTGATCTGGGAAGGCTGACTCCTGACGGCCTCCTGCCATTGCTCTTGAGACCCCCACTCTGCGACATTAACAAAGCGAAACTTCGCCTGCGGGTCGACACTCTTATGAAGCCGGAGGGAGCGGAAGCCGGGTGCACGGCGCATGTGCGCAGCTGCTTCGCGCCATACCGGCAGGAATTGCTCCTCCTCACCGACTGGTACATCGATGGGATTAATGAGGATGACGGTTGGCATCCGCCGATCTCCTTTCCTTATCCTTTCACGTATGCGACATCGGTATCGGGCATGGGTCAGCTATCGCCGCGTGTCCGGTCCGCCTGTCCGCTCAACGATGCGGTGCGGGCATTCCCGCTCTTGCTCTCCCTGGATTCAGCGACTTCGGCCGCTGCTTGCTCGTCGCCCGCGTTCTTGCCGGTCGATGCCTGGTCCTCGTCCTGGATATGAATGTTCGCACCTCTCCGCACAGCACGCTTCCTCGCTCTTTCGGAGGCTGGCACCGCGGTAGCCTGCTTCTTTCCACGTGAGGACGCTACCTCTCTCTCATCCGTATGTGGACTGCGGGATTGCTCGATCGATGATGCCAAGTTGTTTCTCCCTCCCGAACGTTGACCATTCCGGGTGTCCGGTGCGCGACCTAGCGGATGACGATGAAGATGACCATGATGATCGCGGCGATCAGCGCAGCGGTCCCGCCGAAGAGAAATGGGACGGCACCCATCGTCTTGATTTCTGTAGGGATGAGCGTGCTTGTCGGCACGTCATCACCGGTGCGGGTTGGGGGCATTGCCTGGCTGTCATTCGCCCCTTCGATGGGTGCTTCTTGTTGCTGCATCGTGGATGCTCCTTTGCTCAAGACGATTGCCATGCCCCTGCGGGGGTGCGGCGTGCAGTGGTAATCGCGATCAGTACCAGGAAAACGAACAGTCCGCCAGCAGCAAGGCCCAGGGCGACGAACCGGCGCACAATCGTACTGATGCTGACCTGCTCTGTGTCTGCCCGTGCCTCAAGGGCGATGCGCTGGGCATGGGTGACGGTGATCGTCAGAGGAACGACCGTACGCCCGCGGGGCTTGGGGCCGGGGCGATTTTTCGGCGGGGGTCGCCCGTCCGGTGTCGTGGTCATGCGAATCTCCTCGCGTCCCATGTGCGCGCGATGCATGCACGGTGGGCTGCGACCCAAAAGATTCTCGCATTGCCGCCGCCATCATCCGGCGCGGCCCACAATGTCGGGGGTGTCGAGCGGGGGTCAAGAACTAGACACGATCATGATACCACGATACTGCCTCTTAAGTGTATTTCGCATAAGAATATTCACATTCAACAGATTCTATAGATTTCTGCAAGTTATCTCGGTGAATAGTGCATGAACTCATTCGTAATGTGTTACGGTAGGTAGGCAACGCTGATGACGACCAAGCGTCCCACGGGAAGGTGGTCCACAGCCACTCCTCGCCTCTGTCGTCTCATCCAGTGTTGTGGGAAGAGGGCTCGATGACAGCCCCAAGAATCGTGCTCCTGAGCAATGATGCAGCCTCACTCACCGCGATGTACACTCTGCTCATCCACGAGGGCTATCGCATATTCCGTTGCCGTCCGCAGGATATGACCGATGCGCTTGCGATAGTGAAATATGCGCAGTCGGACCTCGTAATCCTCGATCTCTGGTTGACGAAGCGCGAGGACGGCTGGACGCTCCTCACGCGTATGTGTGCTGACCTCAGGACGATGCACATCCCAACGATCATCGCCTCCGGGCAGAGGGGGATATTGCCGGGGCAGGAGGAGTTGCTGCGATCGATGCAGTGCCATGTCCTGGCGGAACCGTTCGATGCTCAGGAACTGCTGCGTGCAATCGAGACCGTGGTTGGCCCCACGCCGATACGATGGAATCGCGCCACCGCGGAGCAGGCCGTGTCACCCGCTGACCCTTCCGAAGCGGAGAAACCCGATAATTCCCCCACCGTAGCGATGGGAGAGGCGTGATGGCAATGTCACGGCGATGGCTCCGCCGTCCGGTACACTTGATCGACGATCCCAAGCAGGTCCGTGAGATCAAAGGGTTTACGGAGCCATCCCACCGCGCGTAACTCATGCGCGTGCCGGGATGCCTCGCCCGCCGCCGTCATGACAACGACCGGGGTCCGCAGCGAGCGGTCGGCGAGGGCGCGCATGAACTGCCAGCCGTCCATGATCGGCATATGGAGATCGAGCAGAATCAGGGCGGGGTCGGTATCCGCGACAACCCCCAGCGCATCGGCACCGTTGGCGGCACACGCGACGGTATACCCCGCGTCGGTCAGCGTGTCGGCAATTAAGTCGCGGATGCCATCGGTGTCGTCCACCACGACGATGACCTTACGCTCCATCACAGGCATCCCTTCCTCGTAACAACTAGTCAATTTTCCGGTCTTCACTGCCGGAGGACAGGGTATACACGCGGAAGGACGAGGTTGATGAAGCGCGCCTCGTGAGTGAGGTGAACTTGTTCATATCACATTTGGTGCCAGCGAGTCTAGGAGGTGCATCGGTAACGGCAGGAAAGCCAGGATGGGGCACACGTTCTGCTTTCAGGAGATCTTCAGTCTGATTGCCAGCCTATCCAGCGCTCCTTCAGGAACGACGCACTACTCTGACTCGCAGGAGAAACGGTGAACTGTTCACCGCACACTACTGGGAGGAACCCCCATGTTCGCAACCGTCGGAGAGAAACCCGCCCTTCATCGGCGCATCGGGCCGATGATCGCCGCAGCCCTGCGCGCTGTTTCTCGGTCGCTGGGATTGCCGGAGGCACGACACGAGCGGATGCCACGAAGGCACCGCCGAAAGAGCTATGTGGTCCTTACACCGCGCAAAGGATTATCGCAATGAGCAATCGCATCGCACAGCAGACACAACGCGCGGGAAGTGGATCAGCGATTCGCGCGCGTCTCACCTTGATCGGGGTCGCCTCGCTGCTCTCTCTCGGCCTGTTAGCGGGCTGCGGTGGCAAGACGTCCGCCACAAGCACCCCGGCGTTATCGACACCGGTAGTCCCAACCACGCTCAACGTTCTCAGTTCCCAACGACTGATCCTGAAGGCGCGGGGAGTCGGCGTCCAGATCTATGCCTGTCGTGTCACCCCTGGGCAAGCAGCGGGGATGCAGACCTATGCATGGACATTGAAGGCACCGGAAGCCGCCCTACAGGATGAGCACGGGGTAGTGATCGGCAAACATTACGAAGGACCGACCTGGGAATTGCCCGACGGGAGCAAAGTGGTCGGTATGGCCCAGGCAACGCTCGCAGCACCGAGCGGTGACGGCATCCCCTGGCTCCTTCTCAAGGCCGTGAAGAATGAAGGCACCGGGACTTTGGCATCCGTGCGCGCCGTCCAGCGCATCGATACCGTCGGCGGCAAGGCACCCACGTCAGGATGCGACGCGAGCACACCGGAGAGTGAGGTACGTGTCCCCTATCAAGCGACCTACTACTTCTATGCCGACAATGCCTGACGCATACCGGCTATCGCTGACGTAGACACGAAGGAGCAAGGAGCACGGAACCAGAAGCCAGGATTGCGCGAGTCGCGCAAGGAGGAGCATATGGCAGGGATCGGGATCATCGGCGCCGGCGTCGCCGGCTTGCAACTCGGCTTGTTCTTGCGGCAACACGACATCCCCGCGACGATCTACTCCGAGAAGACGCCGGAGCAGATATTGGCGGGTCGATTACCCGCGCTGGTCGCGCGCTTCGCGCCCACACTGGAGCGGGAGCGGGCGCTCGGTATTCCTCACTGGGATTCCCCGGACTTCGGGCTCTTCGCGGTCTATTTCTCCGTGAACGGCCCGCAGCCCCTCGCGTTCACGGGGCACTTCGCGCATCCCGGCATCTCTGCCGATCTGCGCATCTACTATGCGACCCTCCTCGAGATGTTCGCGGCGCAGGGTGGGTGCGTCATGAACGGTACGATCGAGGCGGACGATCTGGCGCGGCTCGCAGACGAGCACGATCTGATCGTCGTGTCGTCCGGGCGGGGGAGCCTGACGGAGTTGTTCCCCCGCCTCCCCGAGCACTCGCCGTATACGGTGCCACAGCGGCATCTCTGCGCGGGCCTCTTCCACGGCATCACCCACCCGGAACCGCTCGGTGTTGCTTTCTCGACCGTTCCCGGCCAGGGCGAGATCTTTGACCTCCCGATCCTCTCCTTCGCGGGGCGGCAGAGCGGCATCCTCGTCGAAGCGATTCCCGGCGGCGCGCTCGATCTCCTCATCCAGATGCGCTATGAGGACGACCCCCGCCGGTTCGAGACGACGCTACTGGGCATCCTGCGGGAGCATACGCCTGGGTTGTATGCGCGGATCGACCCGGATGCCTTCGCCCTCACGCGGCCGCTCGATCTCTTGCAGGGTGCCATTACCCCGACCGTCCGGCGTGGGTATCACCAACTGACCGCCGATACCTTCGCCGTCGCCCTGGGCGATGTGCATGTGACGCACGACCCGATCCTGGCGCAAGGGGCGAACGGCGCATCCTACGCCGCCTGGGCGCTCGGGGAGGCGATCCGCGACGGTGGCCCCTTCGATGCGTCATTCTGTGCGGCGGTAGAGCGCCGTGCCTGGGAATATCTCCTCCCGGCGGCCGCGTGGTCCAACGCGTTCCTCCAGCCCCGCCGCCGCACGTCGGCGAACTGCTGATGACCGCGACACAGATACCGGCGGTCGCAGATGGGTTCGTCAACTGTTTCACCGACCCGCTACACGGCTGGGCAGTATTGCGCGACCCCGAGCGGACGGCGGCATTCCTCACCGCGCACGGCTGGCGCACGCCCGCCGCAGCCGCAGTCGTATAGGCGACAGAATGCTGATCGTGACACGCCCCCGAGAGATCGAACGAATCACCGCCACATGTATGCGAGGAGGCCAACGATGTTGACGACCCGTTTCACCGAGCTCGTGGGCTGCCAGGTGCCGATTCAGCAAGCGGGCATGGGCGGCATCGCGATGCCGCCGCTCGTCCAGGCGGTTTCCGAGGCGGGGGGCGTGGCGATGCTCGGGGCGGTGTTGATCCCCCCGCCCGTGCTTTCCCGGATGCTCGACGGACTCCGCGCGCAGACGACGCGCCCCTTCGGTGTCAACTTCCTCGTCCCCTACGTCGATCCCAAGTGCGTGCAGATCGCAGCGAGTCGCGCCCGGATCATCGAGTTCTTCTACGGCTACCCGGATGCGCGCCTGGTCGATATTGTCCATGCGGGCGGTGCACTCGCCTGCTGGCAGATTGGTTCGCTGGCAGAGGCGATCGCTGCCGCAGATGCCGGATGTGACCTGATCGTCGCCCAGGGGGTGGAAGCGGGCGGGCATGTACGCGGCCAAATAGCCCTGCTGCCACTGCTCGATCAGGTGCTTGAGGCGGTAGCAAATCCCGGTGGTCGCCACGGGCGGGATCGCGACCGGTCGCGCGATGGCGGCGGCGCTGGCGGCGGGGGCGGACGCCGTGCGAATCGGCACCCGCTTCGTGGCGGCGGAGGAATCGGCAGCCCACCCCGAGTATGTCCGGGCGCTGCTGGCGGCGCAGCCCGAGGATGCCGTGTTCACGGAGACCTTCTCGCAAGGCTTCCCCCACGCGCCGCACCGGGTGCTGCGTTCCTCCATCGCGGCGGCGCAGGCAGGCGGCGGGGAGATCGTCGCGGAGATGGCGATGGGCGAGGCGCACATGCCGATCCCGCGCTACGCGCCGCCGCCGCCGACGCTCGGCACGACGGGCGATATGGCGGCGATGGCGCTGTATGCCGGGCAGACGGTGGGGTCAGTCACGCGGGTGCAGCCCGCAGCGGCGATCGTGCGCGAGATGGCGGAGGAGGCGGAGCGGCTACTGCGCAAATGGTGAAGCCCGCCGCTGCCCCCCCACGACGACGAGATCGCCATCGCGCCAGACGCATTCGGCATCGGTGAAGCCCGCTTCATCGAGCAGGATGATATGCTCGCGCACCCCAAGGCCGTGGCTGAGAAAGTCGCCGTAGATCAGGCAGCCGCCCTCTTCCAGCGACGCATAGACCATCCGCAGCAAGTTGCTCAAACGCGCGCGGAAGACCGTATCGGTGCTCTCCTCACCAACGATCCCGCCGAAGGTAGTCGAGGAGACCGCGAGCGCGTAGGGTGTGCCGGGGAGCGGTTGCGCGGGGGCATCCGGGTCGATCCGATAGGGGAGCGGAACGGCAGGCGTGCCGCCCTTGCCCATCTTCTTCTGCGCCGTCTCGATATTCTCCTCATCCGTATCAAGGAGGGTGAGGCGCGATTCCGGGTACGCCGCGTGAAAGCGCGAGGCGAGCGTGCCCACACCACAGCCAATATCCACGACGGAGGCATCCGTCGGTAGCGGTGGCACCGCCCAGACAATCGCCGCGACCATCGCGGCGAAGTGTGGTTCGAGATAGTTGATGTGAATGTCATACCAGCGGGCGTGCTCCCAGAAGGAGGGATCCGGCGTCCGCGCGAGGCCACGTCGCCACGAAATCGGTCTCCCCATTGCCCAACTCCTTCACCCTAGGGTATGCACACCACTCCCGAGAGCGTAGCAAGAACCCCTCGGCACGGCAAGGGCAGGAAGCCGGAAACCGGGGAGCAGCGCAAAGGCGCAAAGGCGCAAAGGACGCAAAGGAGAAAAGAAGGGGAAGTGTATCGTTTCCTTTCTCTTTCTTTTCTTTGCGTCCTTTGCGCTCTTTGCGCCTTTGCGGTTCAAGTGGTTTCCGTCTCCGCGAGGTGTTCGAGGAGGGCGACGGGGAAATGGGCGCAGAGGGAGGCGAGGGGGAGGCCGGGGGTGCCGTCGTGGTCGGAGACGGTCAGTTCTTCGCCGGTGAAGGCATTGCGATAGCGGCGGCCCATCTGCTCCGGTGGGAGGGCGAGCCAGGTATCGCCCCAGATGTCCGCGCCGAGGGGCGCGACCTGCTCGCCGCCCGTCAGGCCCACCACAAGCCGCGGCACGACGACGAGCGCCGCATTATCACCCTGCGTGCGCGCGAAGGCGCAGACGTGGTTCGCCTTCGTCCCGTGCGTGTCGAGCGGAAGGTAGTCGCCATCGGTGAAGAGCGCGTCATGGGCATGGCGGAGATCGAGCGTGCGCGCGGTGAGGAAGAGTTTGATCCGACCATCGTCGCTCGTCTCCAACAGTTCGCGGGCGAGCGTGGTGCCGCCGCAATCCGCACAGGCGGCGCGCTCCCGCAGGTCCGCGAGGATGGCACGTCGGTGGTCGTAATCTACCGGGCGGCGATTGTCCGGGTCCACGAGGCTGAGGTCCCAGAGTTCCGTTCCCTGGTAGAGGTCCGGCACACCGGGTGCGGTGAGCTTGAGGAGGGTCTGCGCCAGTGCATTGAACTGACCGAAGAAGGCGACCCGTCGCGCAAGCGGCGCGAAGTCCGCGAGGAAGGCGTTTGGCTCGCCCTCTGCCAGCACGCCGCGCGACGAACTCCTGCAGCGCGCGGTCATACGCATCGTTGGGTTGATCCAGCTTGTGGAGACCTTCGCTTCCCTGGCTGCCTTGAGCATGTAGGCCGCGATCCGCTCGCGGAACGCATCGAACGACTCGGGCGACAGAAAGTCCGTCGGCCACGCACCGAGCAGCGTCTGGTAGAGGAGATATTCCGCGTTCCTGTCCGGGTAGCGCTCCCCCGCGATCTCGGTCTTCAGGCGCGCATTGATCCGCCCCCAGCGGTTGAGCGCGGCGCGCCATTCCTCGGGTAATTCTGAGAGGACATTGATGCGTGCCCGTACATCCTCGCTCCGCTTTGTGTCGTGCGTGGAGGAGGCGAGCATCGCGTGCGGCCAGTGGCGCGCCCGCGCGAGGTTGGAGCGATGGAACTCCGCGACGGAAACACCGAAGGCGACCGGATGCCCGCCGACCTCGTTGAGCGACGTGAGGCGGTTGTAGACATAGAATGCGGTGTCCTCGACGCCTTTCGCCATCACCGGGCCGGTGATCTGCTGGAACTTCATCACGAAATCGAGGAGCCGCGGGCGATCCTCCGGGCGAAAGCTTTCGATATTCCGGAGAAGCAAAGTATCGCGGAGGAAATCGAAGAGCTGGCCCGCGGTCCGCGGGTTGCGCCGCTTCGCTTCCGCAACTGCCGCTTCGACGTACTGCGCATCGTGCTGCGTGACGGTGATCGCCGCGTCCGTCGTGTAGGTGCGATAGACGGGCAGGCAGGCAATCACCTCGCGCAGGGCGAAGGTGAGGCTATTGAGCGTGAAATCGCGGTAGGAGCGGTTGCGCTCCGAGATGCGCTCCAATTGATAGGAGAGCGCGTTGATCTCACTGGCGAGCGAGATGAGCATAATCATCTTCTTCGTGCCGTTCACCAGGTTATGGAAGGTGGTCTGGTTGCCGGTGAAGCGTGCGTACATCTCATCGATCGCCTTGCGGTGCTGCGGCGTCCACGAACAGGCCGTTCGCCTCATTGAGGAAGTCGTACCCCGTCGTCCCGGCGACCATCCAGTCTTCCGGCAAGGATTCCCCCTCGGCGAGAATCTTCTCCGCAACGACGTAGAGCGGCAGGCGCGCGGGTGTCGCGCCATTGCCCTCGGCATAGGCGTCGAACCATGCACGCACGGCCTCTTCCTGTTCCCCCGCCTCTTCGTCGTCGTGCTCCGGCAGGCGGGCGCGGACGCGGGCGAGGATATACTGCTCCTGCAACTGCCGGAAATACTGCGGCGGATTCCAGAGGCCGTCCGGGTGATCGATGCGCAGTCCCGTCACCTTGCCCTCGGCAAGCAATCGGAAGACGAGTTCGTGCGTCGCGCGGAAGACCTCGACGGTTCCTCCACGCGGATCGCCGCCAGTTGGTTGATATCGAAGAAGCGGCGGTAGTTGATCTCCTCCGCCGCGACGCGCCAGAAGGCGGGACGGTACGGCTGCGCGTCGAGCAGCGCATCGAGCATCTCGCACACCGCGTCCGCGGTCGTTGAAGCTCGAGTGCCGCCATGACGGCATCACGGATTTCCGGACTGGCATCGTACAAGGCGGCGATGCGCCGCTTGATGACTTCTTTCTCCCGGTTCCGCTCCGCCATCTTGCTCGGCATCCGTCTCGTCCGTGGCGGGCAGGTAGCCGAGCGCCGTGAGGATGCTTTCCAGTTCGAGCAGAATGCGCGTCTCCTGCGCCCAACTGCTCGATCAGCCTATCGAGTTGGTAACCGAGGATGCGGTCGTAGGTATGCGGCGCGACGGGCAGCGTCGTCTCCCAGTAATGGAGGAAGAACGCGCCGTTCTCGTAGGTGAGACGCAACTGACCGCTCTCGAGGACGCCCCCATACTGGTCACCGAGGATGGGCAGCAGCACCTTATTCGCCAGCTCGCGCTTCACCGGGTGCCAGTTGATGTCGAAGGTCGTCGCGTAGAGCGAACTGGGGCCATTCTCCAGCACGTCCATCCACCAGCCATTGCCGGGGTCGGCGATGCCCATGTGGTTCGGCACCATATCGAAGATCGAGGCCCATCTGCCGCTCCGCCAGGGCCGCCGCGAAGGCGTCGAACTCCTGCGGCGTGCCGATTTCGGGGTTCAACTGGCTGTGATCGCAGATGTCGTAGCCATGCTCGCTGCCCGCGCACGCCTTGAGGAGCGGCGAGGCGTAGAGATCGCTGATGCCGAGATCGGCGAGGTAGGCGACGAGCGCCTGCGCATCCGTGAAGGCTGAAGTGCGCGGTTGAACTGAAGGCGGTAGGTCGCGCGCGGGATGCGCGCCCGGTCGAGCGTCTCCTGCGCGACGTTCGTCACCGAGGGAAGGGCACGGATCTCTTCAAGTGTCGCTCTCCTCTACTTCCATTCCGAGCCCCTCTCCCAAGCGCGATGAAATGTGTCACCCATGCTCGTGCGCCTGCTCATCGCCGCGCCGTGCCCGCCGATACGATCGCCGGATAGCGCGTCTGCAAGAGATCGTAGTAGACATTTTGCGCGTGCCAGAAGACGATGCCGAAGGGCAACGACCGCGCCGATCGACGACTCGCTTCCAACGCGACGAGCGGGCACGAGGTCGTCGGTGTCTGCCTCGAACTCGCTCAGCCAGCCGCTCCGCCCGCCGCCGCAGGATGATAGGAAAGCCCGGCGGTATCGAGCGCGACATGCCATGTCTCCGGCATCCGCGAGCAGTGTCTGAATGCGGTCGCGATCGAGCGTCGTCCGCATCGAAGGCGCGCCGGAGATCGCTATTGCAATGATGAACTGCGGCGGCGGTCTGGAAGGCTTGCGGCAGCGGCACATGGAGATCATGCACGAAGCGCATCAGCGGCGCTTGCCGCTCGTACATCTGGCGATAAGCTCGCCTCATCTTCCGCGAGGGTCGCGTCGAGTACGACATCGAGAATCTTGCGCTGCTCGTCGCGGAAGAGCGTCTTCAGTGAGTAAGTGGACGCACCGAAGATAGCGGTCGATCACCCGGATCACCTCGGGGAAATCCACCCGCGTGAATGCTTCGGTGATCTGCGCGACGAAGGCGGCATAGCCGTCCACATCCGTCGTCGGCGCCGACGCCGCTGCTGATCGTGTGATCGCCGAGCGAGAGCGCGCCGAAGGTCTCGACGGCAGATTCGCCCGTAATGCGCGAGGTGAAGCGCGCGCGCCCGACGACGAGCGCCGCCCGGCCCGCTTCGTAGCCGCTGATAATCCTCGCGCTCCACGGGGTAGCAGTAGATCGCCGCGTTCCTCCGGGATATTCCTCGAAGAGCGAGCTGATCGCGTAGTGCGCGGCGAGTTTCGCGGTGTCCACGACGGCGGGCTTGACGAACCGCTCGTAGATGCGCGCGCCCGTCGCGGTGCTCGCGGAGGTTGCTCTTCGCCTTCTCAAGCAGATCGAGGAAACTGTGGCTCGAACGACTCCCCGGAGATCGTCTCCGCGAGTTGGATCACCCGCCCGGCGTACTGGATCACCTGCACCGTCTCGATGCCGGAGAGTTCATCGAAGAACCAGCCGCAACTGGTGTACATCAGCATCGCGTGCCGCTGCAGTTCGAGCAGTTCCCAGAGCCGCACGCGCTCCGCCTCGGTCAGTTCGCGCGTGCGTGTGCGTCGGCGAGGAATCGCTGCGGCACTCTCGTCCGAGCGGTCGAGGATCACCTGCACATAGGCATCGCGCGCCGCCCACGGATCATGGACGAGATCGCGCATTCCGGCCTCGTAGACGGGCGCGACCGCGTCGCGCAACCAGTCGAGCGCCGCGCGGAGCGGCCCGCGCCACTTCTGGTTCCAGTCCGGGCGGCCGCCCGTGTTGCAGCCGCAATCGCTCCGCCAGCGCTCGACGCCGTGCGCGCAACTCCACGCGGTGTTTTCGATGATCTCCACTTCGTGGGTCGGCGGGAAGCGTCTCGAGATATTCGCCGTAGTTCGTCGAGCGCGCGAGGTCGTTCGCTTCGATGTGGTGGAGCGCGTAGGCGAGCGCCATGTCGCCGTGCGCGTGGTGGTGGCCGTAGGTCTCGCCATCCGTCGCGATATGGACGAGTTGCGGCCCGGTCGCGCTCGTCGGAGAATGCGCCGAGGAGGCGGTTCGCCAGATTCTCGCCCCGGTCCAGCAACCCCTCGAAGGCGACACCGCGCGAGATCGGCCCGTCGTAGAAGAAGAGCGCGATGCTCCGACCGGAGGGCAACCGCTGCAGATAGGCGCGCGTCGGGTCAATGCGCGCCCCGGAGACATCTTCCCACTCCTCCGCGCCCATCTGCGCGCATCCGCCCCGCCTGCGACGGCGCGAGGATGGTGAAGGTCAGGCCGCGTTCCGCCATGATGTCGAGCGTTTCGAGGTCCACGGCGGTTTCCGCGAGCCACAACCCTTCCGGGGCGCGACCAAAGCGATGCGTGAAGTCCGCGATACCCCAGAGGATTTGCGTCCACTTATCCCGCCGATTCGCGAGGGGCAGGATCATGTGGTTGTATGCCTGCGCGATCGCCGAGCCATGACCGGAGAAACGCTCCAGGCTGTCACGGTCGGCGTCGAGGATCGCCGTGATAGATCTGCGGGCGCCTTGCCTCCATCCAGGCGAGCAGTGTCGGGCCGAAGTTGAAACTGATGCGCGCGTAGTTCTGCACGATCTGCGCGATCCGCCCCTCACCATCGAGGATGCGCGAGGCGGCGTTCGGCGCGTAGCATTCCGCCGTGATCCGCTCGTTCCAATCGTGATACGGATAGGCGGAGTCCTGCAACTCGATCGCTTCGAGCCACGGGTTCTCCCGCGGCGGTTGGTAAAAGTGGCCATGAATACAGACGTATCGTTCGTCGGTCATATGAGTCCCGGTTTCCCTTTATCGATTGCCAAAGAGCGCGACGCTCCACGGTTGGAGGATGATCGTCGCGGTATTTTCCTCTGCCAGTATACCGGGTCGCTGCTGCCCGGCCCGCGCCAGCGCGGATCGGCGGAATCGAGGAGGGTTACCCACCCCCTTCCCCCTCCCGTTTCGGGAGGCTCGGCGTGCGGGTGCCCTCTGGGCAGTATGGCGCGGGCCGGGGGCTGGGACAACTCTGCTCGCGGTCGCTGAAGTTGAAGAGGGTCGAGGGTCTGGCTCTCCCCGGCCCAGCGGCGCACGGTCAGCACCTGCGTCGCCTCATCCGCCGCGACCGCAATACGTTCCAGATCGAGGGAGGCGAGGGCAGGCATGGTGCGGCGCAGGCGGAAAAGTTCCTGATAGAACTCCCAGAGCGTCCGGTGCGGCTGTCTTCCGCCTCGCGGTGAGTCAGTTGGAGCGTGCGAAGGTCGCGGGGTCGTCCGGGTCCGGCACCTCGCCCTGCCAGCGGAAGGAGGCGAACTCCGCGCGCCGCCCCGCCGCACCGCCGCGATCAGCGCCGGATCACCGTGGCTGGTGAAATACTGGAAGGGCGCGGGCTCGCCATACTCCTCACCCATGAAGAGGAGCGGCACGAACGGCGAGAGGATCACCGCCGCCGCCGCCAGTTTCAGCACCTCGTAGGGGATGATCTGACTGAGGCGGTCGCCCGTCGCGCGGTTGCCGACCTGATCGTGGTTCTGGCGCAAACGACGAAGCTGCCATCCCGGCGCGGGCATCGCGCCGGTTGCCATGCCGCCGCTGCCGGTGCGGCGAGTACTTGCCGGTATAGACGAAGCTCTCGCGGATAAGCCTGCGCGAGGTCCTCGATGCCCGTGAAGTCCGCGTAATAGCCGCGTCTGCTCGCCCGTCAGGAGGACATGCAGCGCGTGATGGAAGTCGTCGCTCCACTGCGCGTCCATGCCCCAACCGTGCTCTTCCGGCGGCCGGATCACCTTCGGCGTCGTTCATGTCGCTCTCAGCGATCAGATAAAAGGGATGGCCGCGCTCCGCCGCCCGCGCATGGACGACATCGGCCAGTTCGCGCAGGAACGGGTAGGCGGAGCGCGTCCTTGATCGCGTCAATCGCATCGAGCCGCAGGCCATCGAGATGGAAGTCCGTCATCCATTGCAGCGCGTTTTCGAGGAAGAAGCGGCGCACCTCATCACTCTCAGGACCATCGAAATTCACCGCCGCGCCCCACGGCGTCGTATAGCGGTCGGTGAAGTAGGGCGCGTAATCCCAGAGATAGTTCCCTTCCGGCCCGAAGTGGTTGTAGACCACATCGAGGATCACCGCCATGCCGCGCGCGTGGCAGCCATCGACGAGCCGCATCAACCCCTCCGGCCCACCGTAGGAGTTCTGCACCGCGAAGAGTGCGACGCCGTCGTAACCCCAGTTGCGCGTGCCGGGGCACTGCGCGACGGGCATGATCTCGATTGCCGTGACCCCGAGCGCCGCGAGTCTGTCGAGGTGCGCAATAGCGCCATCGAACGTCCCTTCCGCGAGAAGGTGCCGATGTGCAGTTCGTACATGACGAACCGCGCCAATGGCAGGCCGCGTCCACGCGCCATCTCCCCAGGGAATGTGCCGGGATCGACTACTGCGGAGGGGCCATGCACGCCCTCCGGTTGAAAGCGGGAGGCCGGGTCCGGACGCTCTTTCTCGCCATCGAGGCGGTAGCGGTAGCGGGCACCGGGCGCGACGCCCGACACCACCGCGCGATGGTAGCCGCGCGCGTCCCGCTCCATCGCCACCGTGCGCAGCTCCGGCGCGGTGACAACGATCTCGACACGGGCGGCAAGGGGGGCCCAGACACAAAAATGGCACTGACCGTTGCCAAGATAGGTTGCGCCCAGGCGCTCGGTGTTCTGCATCGTTCCTCTTTCGTTCTGCCCCATCGCACTCCCACACCTGATTACCGGTACTGGGTCCGTCGCGCATCTATCGCAGGAATAACGCCACCATCGTCCCCGCCCAACTCACCATACGCGCGCGTGATCGATTCGGTATGATAGATTCTCTCATGCGGCCTGACGATAACGGGAATGGGGGAGAGTATGCGATTGCTGACCGCCTGCGCCATCATGCTCGCGCTCTGCGGTGCCGCGCCCGTGGCCGCAGAGGGCAAACCCCCGCAGGAATACCGCATCCTCACCTCCGCAACGGGCGACTTCCCGCCGATTGAGTGGTTGGACTACTGGAATGCGGCCTTCGTCGGCTACGGCGGGACATACAACGAGGCATTCACCGCCGCGCGAAACGCCGCCGCGAAAGGCGGATGGGAGACCGCGAACATCGCGCCCGAAGCTCCCGCACCCATCACGAACGGCCCACTCTGGGTCGTCTTGATGATCCATACCGCACCTCCCGGCGGCGATCCGCCACCGATCAACGGATCGATGGACGCGGCATAGCACGGGTTAGAAACCGGATCGACGCAGAGAACGCAAAGAGGGAAGAACAAAAGAACCTCTGCGTCCTCTGCGTCCTTTGCGCCTCTGCGGTTCCATTGGTTTCTCCCAGGGCGGCGATGTGCGACATCGGTCTTGAAAAGAGATGTCACGATAAATACAGAATGGCATCTTTTCAGCCAGTACCTGCATTGACCTTTTGACGCTGAACGTACATACTAGCGTGGGGTTATTGGGGTGTTCGATGGGAAGTGAATGCAGGGGAGATGGGGATGCGGGGGAATCAGCGCTTTGTGCGATGGGTGGGTGCGTGTCTTCTGGCGCTCGCGTTGATGCCGCTCGTACCTGCGGCACCGGTCTCTGCAGCAGCCTTTACCGTCTCGAACTGCCTTGATCTCGATATGATGAGAAATACGACTCCAGGCTCGTTGCGGGATGCTGTTGAGCAGGCAGTAGCTGCCGGTCAGGGCATCATCACATTCGGTGTCGATTGCCCGACCTTCAACCCCATCTTGCTCGAAATCCCGCTCGACATTTCCTCCCCCAACCCAATCTCAAATATCGTCATCGACGGCAGCGGTCGAAAGATCGCTCTTGATGGTGGGGGGACCGATTTCTCCTCTGCCCCACCGATCTTCGCGATCGACTACACGAATCCGTTCACGGTGAAGATCAATGCATTGACGATGCAAAACGGGATCGGTAAGGGTGCCATCATCGTTGGCGGCACTGGCGGCACACTTTTCGTGACGAATACGACATTCGTGCGCAATGCCGCCACTGACTGTTTCTGCACCCCGGGCGGCATCGGTGGCGCAATCGCCGATTTCTCCGATGGGAATCTGATCGTGAGTAACTCGACCTTCGCCGGCAATCGCGCGTTCACTGGCACGCCTTTCGGCCCCCCTCCTTCCTTTGCGATTGGCGGCGCGATTGCAAAGGGTCTCATTGGTGGTGGTCCGGCTGGTACGCTGACGATTGTCAACTCGACATTCGTTGGCAATCATGCTGACGCGCCCGTTGGCTTTCCTAGTGTCGGGGGGGCAATCGCAACCGGTGCGGCGACCACGCACCTCACCAACAATACCTTCTTCAACAATGCTGCCAACGACACCAATGGTCCGAACGGTACGGGCGGGGCAATCTTCAGTTTCGGCCCGCCTACGTCAGTGACAAACACCCTATTCGTCAATAATGCTGCAGCAACCGGCTCTTCATGCAGCAACGGCGCGGGCGGCTCCGGCATCACTGACGCCGGGCATAATCTGGAGTTCCCCGCGCCCCCGCCCGGAACGTCTTGTGGCTTCACGGTTGCCAACGGCGATGTGATCGGTGACCCGAAACTCGCGACGGACCTTGCCGACAACGGCGGCCTCACCCAGACCCTCCGCCTCGGCCTGAACTCGGTCGCCATCGGCACGGGCGCGGCAGGTGCCTGCAACGCGGCGGCACCCTCGGAAGCCGCAGTCGGCAATTTTGGCGCGGGCGGCAAGGATCAGCGAGGGCTCGCCCGCCCGCAGACGACCTGCGCCATCGGTGCATATGAGCCACAGCCCGCGACATTGACGGCGACCGGCGGCACCCCACAGAGTACGCTGATTGGCACGAACTTTGCCGCCCCCCTCTCGGTCACGATCACGGATGAGTTCGCGAAGCCGACCCCAAATGTGACCGTCACCTTCACACTGCCCACAAGCGGCGCGAGTGGCAGCTTCGTCGGCGGCGGGACGACCGCAATCACGAACGCTGCGGGCGTCGCGACCACGCCGATGTTTACCGCAAACACGACCCCTGGTACCTATGCGGTGACGGCGAGCGCGCCGGGGAGCGCAGCGTCCGTGACCTTCACCTTGACGAATACCGCGCCGGGGATCGTCGTCACGGTGACGACCCTGCCCGTTGGCATCGTGGGAGTGCCGTATAGCGTTCCTCTCGGGGCGAGTGGCGGCACCGGGCCGTACCAATTCACTTTGACCGGCGGCACCCTCCCGGCGGGGCTGACTCTCACCGCCGCCGGCATTCTGAGCGGCACGCCAACCGGCGCGGGGCAGACGACCTTCACCGTCACTGCGACCGATGCGAACGGTTCCACCGGCACCCAGACCTATACGCTCACCCTCAGCACCGCGAAGCTCCTGACCATCGTCATCACGAATGCGGCATCGACGGTGCATGTCGGTGAGAAGGTGAACTTCAAGGCGGTCGGCGCGTTCGCGGACGCATCGCAGCAAGACCTCTCCGCCAGCGTGCAATGGACGGTGAGCGACCCGACGAAGGCGAGCGTGGACGCCAGAGGCAATGTGATGGGTCTCGTACCGGGGACGGTCACGCTCACTGCCAGCGCGAACGGCATCACCGGGACGCTGACGCTGACCGTTCTCCCTCTCGGCTTCACCGGGATCGCGCCTCCCGGCAGTCGGGCAAGCGGTGTCCCCGGTGCCAATGTGCCGGGACCACCCGCCTCGCTCCCGATCTCCGCACCCGGTGGCGGGACGAACGGAAACAAACCCTTACCGCCACCCACGGGGCGGTAAGGGGAGCGGCGCGCACCCTCTGCCCCGCGCGGGCCGATCTGCGTCGCGAACCTCATCGCTTCGGCACGCCACCCACCCGGTGATAGTGGCGTGCGTGCGGCGGTACATCCGGTGTCATGTCCGCCATCGGTACTGGCCCCGCTGCGGGATCCCGATCAGCGGCGTTCCATCGCATCAGGTCTTCGGCGCTATAGGTCGGGTCCGCCACGATGGTTCCCACCGTATCGCCCGCACGGATCGTCGCCTCGATCTGCCGCTTCGGCACGGTGATGGTTGCCGTCTCGCCCGTCTCCCATGCCACGGTGAGGCGAACACGACCGAAAGCGCGCCAGATACGCAGGACGGTGCCGGTGAGTTGTTTCGCCATGTGCCTCCTCGCAAGCCGCCGTATCGGAAGAAAAACAATCAGAAAGAAAGAAGTCATGCCAGTATGATGCACGAATGACGGGTGCATCATAACGGCGAGATGTGTCAAAAGAATGGCCCGGCAATGCTGCCGGGCCATTCGTGAGGAGAGTGGGATGAGTGCGCACCTACGGGGTGGTGCGGCTGGTGCTGTTCGCGGGATACTCCACGAGGGTCGCGGTGAGCGTCTGCGTGCTGCCGTTGCGATTGACCGTCAGCGTCACGGTATCGCCCGGTTTCAGCGTACCGAGCATCGTGCCAAGCGTCACGGTGCCATTCAAGGTCGTGCCATTCACTGCGGTGATGATGTCGCCCGCCTTGAGGCCGGCTTTCTCAGCGGGTGTGCCCGCATCCACCTTGCTGACGGTCGCGCCTTGGGTCGCGGTGAGGCCACTGACCTCGACACCGAGGAACGCCTTGGTGCTCACCACCGCGCCGTTGCCCTTACCCATCAGCGTCTGAGCCGCCTGCTTGGCCGTGTTGATCGGGATGGCGAAGTTCAGCCCCTGATCGCCCTGCGACGCGAGGCCGAGGGTGTTCAAGCCGATCACCTGACCCTGCGCGTTGACAAGCGGGCCGCCGCTGTTACCGGGGTTGATCGCCGCATCGGTCTGGATCAGGCCGGAGTAGGTGTCGATCTGCCGGTTGAGCCCGGAGACGATGCCTGCGGTGACCGTGTTCGTCAGCGTCTCGGGGCTACCAAGCGCGACAACGGGCTGGCCGGGCTTGACCGTGTTCGAGTCGCCAAGCTGGGCAATGGCGGGTGCTTTGGCGGCGTCGATCTTGACGACCGCGATGTCCTGCGAGGGGTCACGCCCGACGAGCGTTGCATCGACCTGGGTGCCATCCGCGAGTTCGACGCTGAGCGTGGCAGCGCCCTCCACAACGTGGTTATTGGTGAGGATATCGCCCTGGTTGTCGAAGATCACGCCGCTGCCAAGGCCGGTCGGAACGGCGGTGCCGCTGCTCCCGGAGCCCGAGCCGTTCCCGCCGGGAATTTGCGGCGTGATGCCGCGCCCGGAGCGCCCCGTCGTCCTGACCTGCTGATTGTTAATCACCGTCACGACGGCAGGATTGACCTGTGCCGTGATCTGCTCGGTGTCGATCCCACTGGTATTGGAAGTTGCGAAGAGCGCCGCAGACGCGGAGGACCCATGCCCGACGGAGATCGAGACCGTATGCGTAAGGGTGAGGGCGAGGATGAGCGCAAAGACGGCTATCCCGCCGAAAAGACGTTTGAGTGACATAGGAGCAGACCCCTTTCGATGACTGATACCGCACAACACCGTATGCTTCACGTTCAGTATCAGCCACCCACCTAAAGGAGACCTGAGTGCTACCTGAAACATCGCTGAACTCGCAATTGCCAGTACGAGCGCATGAAGTTGTCTTGCCGATCAATCGAATGCATCGTACGCTCTCCTAGAGATGCCCGTGGGACAAAGGATGAGAACACGTCGGTCTCGACGAGCCTGCGTGCCGGTGTGATGTTGCGGGGCGGCTATTCGATCCGGTGTGACCAGTGGGCCACCGAGGGAAACGTAGGATGGTGACATGTAGCAAAATCAAATTCTGTTCACCCGTCATGTACGTTCGTCCACTCGGGCGGATCAGAAAATATGGATAGATGAGGACGTGTAATGTTTCATTTTGAAGAGCTCGATCAGACGACACGCAAATACATGCTCGATGAAGTCGAGCAAGACATCGCGGACGGCAAGCTGTATATGAGCAAGTATTTCAGCGCATCTGGAAAGACGAATTACCCCAACCTACTCAGAAAAGCTGTCCAAGAAGGAGACGAAGGCACGCTGACCCACGCGCTTCGATTTATTGGGTTCTGGTCCTTCCCTTTTGGTAGTAGTGGTTCTCGCAGTCCGCGACCAACCCGTCCGGTGCGACAGACACGATCTGGGTTTATCAGTTCCCCGGGCTTTGGGTCATCAGGTACCAATAGTGATCGTGCCACCGAGGCTGCGGAGACATTCGCTGAGGGCGAGTTCAATGTCTATTACATGCGTGGTCTCTGTAGGAAGCTGCTCGAAGAGGGTCAGGAGCAGGCCGAGGTATACCGCGCTCAGGAAGTAGATGAACCCCGAACCGGGCAGAAGATCTCGGAGGGCCAGATCATCTCCTGCCAAGCACATCTCGATGATCTGCGGTCGCGGAAAAACGGGGTGAGCGCGTTAGGGCTTCCTCGTGGTCCACGGTCCGGCTTAAGTTTCAGACGGATACAGCAGTCACGCACGGTGTGATCATAGGGGTGGGGAATGATCTCTTGGCCGAGAAAAACCGCTTCTACATTGACGAGGTAGGCACGCCCGACATGAAGGCGACGCATCAGGGAAATAATCGTTACCTGAGCCTCACCGGAATTATCATGGGCCTCGATTACGTCAGTGCGACTGTTTTTCCCGCGCTGGAATCACTCAAGGCGACCTACTTCTCTTCACACCCAGACGATCCGATTATCTTTCACCGGAAGGAGATGGTAAACAAGAAGCCGCCGTTTGAAGCTTTGCGTGATGAGTGGACGGAAATGTGCTTCAACGAGGACTTGCTAACATTGTTGCGGGAACTCGACTATACGGTCATCACCGCCGTCATCGATAAGGAAGAACATTTCAAGCGTTACACGACGTGGCGATTCGATCCGTACCACTACTGCATGACTGTCCTCGTAGAGCGGTACGTCCGCTGGCTCGAAAGACATGGTGCTGTCGGCGATGTAATGGCGGAATCACGCGGCGGAAACGAGGACCGGCGTCTCAAAATCTCATTCGAACGCATCTGGGAGCGGGGTACTGATCAGGTGCCGCCGGATCATATCCGTCCGTACCTGACAAGCAAGCAACTGAAAGTCAAGCAGAAGAGCAACAACATCTCCGGCCTGCAACTGGCGGACCTCATCGCGCACCCTTGCTTTGCGGCGGCGAAAGCCAGCAAGAACAACGACGCGATGCCGGAGAACTTCGGCGGGCAAATCGCGCAAATCATTAGGGAAAAGAAGTATGATCGATCAACGAGCGGCAGACTGGAGGGATGGGGCGTCAAGTGGCTTCCATAAAAAACGGCCCCGAAGGGCCGCGAAGGCATTGCCTTCCACCTCCGGATAACCGGATTACTCAAAGTATACCGCAGAATTCCAATGCGGTCAAGGAAAATTTGATTAACAGGTGGTCTAAATGTACGTGCACCTAGAGTTTATACTTTAACTGCTAATGACATCCTCATACTCAAGCCCAGCGACCGAGTTCGACCGCGCCCCATCCACCTGGACTATGAACCTATCTGCCCACACGATGTTCGTGATCCACCGGATACGTAGCATGCGGACATCCATTCTTCGTGGCTCGGCTTGCCGAACCGCCGAATGCGGCGTACGCTCTCGCATGGGTGCATACGTGACACCATAAAGGATGGGACGATGGCAGGAGAGAAACCGCATTACGACGCATTACCGATGCACTTTGGGATGAATCTCGCCAGCGCGATTGGCGGCGAGGAGTTCATGGGCATCACGCTCACCGCAGTGGTCATCGACGGTGACTACGCCTTCTTCGATGCGGGCGCGCTCCACGGGCGCTCGCAGGCGCAACAGGGTATCCAGTTCTCGCGCGATCCGGCGGATGTGCCGGAGGGCAGGCGCGTCGCGATGGTCTTCCTCGGCGTGCGGGATAAGGAGCCGGAGACCGCGCACTATGAAGGAATGATCGCCTGCGCGCTGCTGATCGACAGCACGGCGAAGGTAGGCTGGCGCGATCTGACGCAGGAGGCGATGGCGATGCGCCGCGTCCTCGACGGCACGGTACAACTCGATGGCCTGACCGCGCCGGAACGGATCGCCCTCCGGCGCGCGCTCGAAGAACCGCTCGGCGGCGCGCTCTGGAAGAACACGGACGATGCACGCAAAACCGCCGTGCGTGGTGTGAGCGAGGAGGCGGCATCGTGAGTGCGCCGTTGCAACCACCGCGCGATCCCGGGCAATTCTGCGCGATGATGACCCGCTCCTACGAGAATCGCATCCCGGCAGAGGTGCGGGCGATCATCGCGGCGGAAGCGATTACCGCGCTCGGGCCAAAGCCGCATATCGTGGACCTCGGCTGCGGCCCCGGCCTCTGGCTACGCGATGTCGCCACCCTCCGCCCCGATGCAACGCTCGCCGGGTACGACCGCGATGCGCAGATGCTCGATGCCGCGCGGGGCCTGGGGCTGAAACAGGCGAAGTGGCGCAGCGTGGACGTCAGCGCGCCGGACTTCACTCTCAAGCCACAATCCTGCGATGTGATCGCGATGCACTTCGTCCTCCATTTCTTCGCCGATCCGCGCCATCTCCTCACGATGATGCATGACGCGCTCCGACCCGGCGGTGCGTTCGTGATGACAGGCTGGGTGCGCTCTTCGATGGCAGACTTCTATGACTTCTGGAAGAACACCGCACGAGCCGCAATCGAGAGCAGCGCGCCCGATGCACCCCGACCCGACGACCCCGAGGGCTTCTGCTTCCAGCGCTTTGCCGAGTTCAATCGCTACGCGCTGGACGATATTCGCTGGCTCCTCGAACGCCACGGCTTCACCGTCCGCCGCGCCGATATGTACACGAAAAACTTCGCCTATCTCATAGCGAGTAACGAGTAACGAGTAACGAGAAGGGATCGGGCCCACTCTCGCTACTCGCTACTCAGCATTGCTCATTACTCGTCGCTCCGCTATCATAGCGGTGATGGAGATGTCTCCATCGGTGCAGCGCCCATTTCACGCCGAATTGTGAACGATCACGAGCGGGGGACCCAACACATTGGGGTGAATCAACGGGAGAAACCGTTGTAGGGCCGTCTCTCCGGCCCGAATCCGTCAGCTAACCTCGTAGGCATCATCGAGAGGGAACGGGGCGCCAGGTCTCCTGTCAAGCCCTTCCCGGCTGCACCACAAGTCGCGCGCAATGGAAGTCACGGGAGTACGTGACTTTCCGGAGTCGCGCCATGTGGAAAGGGCTGTGACATGGAACGTCCGTTGGTGCCCACGCTGCTCATCGCGACGGATACCTGGGAACTCGTCTACGATTACAACCGCATCCTCTTACCGCGCGGTATTCGCACCGCGCCCCATCCGCTCAATCACCGGTTGCTCGCCCGCGTGCGGGAGCATCAACCCGTCGCAATCCTGCTCGATTTCTCCCCTGCGGAGCGCGATCACGGTCTCTTCCTCCTTGATGCCCTGCGGCACGACCCGCGCACGGCCGCGTGTCCGGTGCTCGTCATGCTCGATGACCCCGTCACCTATACGGCGATCACCAGCCGCGCCTATTTGCAGGTGAGCGCCCATCTGAAGCCCGTGAGCGCGGAACTCCTGCTCTCGCTCGTCGGCGAGTACGTGCCGACGCTTCCCGTCGCGCCCCCGCACAACGATCATAGCCTGTTCATGCTTGCGGACGACTAACGAGCAACGCGGGCGAGCGAGTAGCGAGTAACGAGTAACGAGTAACGAGAATGGGGTTCCCTCTCGTTACTCGCTCGCCCGCGTTGACAGCCTGCGGGGCGGGTGCTACCGTCCTGTTCAGGGAGATCAGCGTATACCGGCAGGAGCCTTGGGATCATGCAAACCGTCGCACCGCCACTCTCGAACCTTGCCCCGGACCTCCGGGAGAAATATGACCGACTGCACGCGCTCTTCGTGGAAATGGGCTCGGTTCTCATCGGCTTCAGTGGCGGCGTGGATTCGACCCTCATCGCGAAGGCCGCCTACGACGCCCTCGGGGAACGCGCGCTGGCCGTGACGGGCATCTCGCCCTCGCTGATGGTCGAGGAAGCGAACGAGTGCCCGAAGATCGCCGCGCACATCGGCATCCCCTACCGCGAAATCCGCACCGAGGAGATGGACGACCCGAACTACGTCACCAACCCCGTCAACCGCTGCTATTTCTGTAAGAGCGAACTCTGGGACAAGCTGATCCCGATTGCGCAAGAACGGGGCTATGCCGTCGTGGTGGACGGCTCGAATGTCGATGACCTTGGCGAATTTCGCCCCGGTATGGACGCGGGCAAGGAACGGCATGTCCGCTCTCCGCTCCAGGAAGTGGGGCTGACAAAGGCGGATATCCGCGCGGTCTCCGGCGCACTTGGCCTGCCGACGTGGAACAAGCCGTCGCATCCCTGCCTCTCATCGCGCATCCCACACGGCACCTTCATCACGATCGAGAAACTCGATCAGGTCGGGCAGTCAGAGGCGTATCTGCGTGTCCTTGGCTTCCGGGGCTTCCGCGTGCGGCATCATGGCGAGATTGCCCGACTGGAACTGCAACTTGCGGATTTCCCGAGGGCGCTTGAGCACCGCGCGGCGATTGTGGATGCGCTCAAGGATATCGGCTTCGCGTTCGTGACGCTCGATCTTGCCGGATTCAAGAGCGGCAGCCTGAACCCCGTTTCTGCGGTGGGCGGCAATGCGACTCAGTAGCAAGACCGATTACGGCCTGCGGGCACTGATCGATCTCGCGCTTCATGGCGGCGGCCTGCCCGTGCAGAGCCACGATATCGCCGTGCGCCAGGGCATTCCGGAATCGTACCTCAACCAACTGCTCATTCTCCTGCGCCGCGCCGGGCTGATCCGCTCCCTGCGCGGCCCGCAAGGCGGCCATCATCTCGCCCGCCCACCCCGCGCGATCACCATCGCGGACATCGTCGATGCCCTGGATGGCCCCACCGCGACGGAGGGCGGCGCACCCACCGAGCGATGCGCGCGGCAATGATATGGCCACCGATCTCGTCGTACGCGCGGCGTGGGAGCAGGTGAATGCCGCGATCGCGGACGCTCTCGGTCACATTACGCTCGCAATGCTCGTCGAGCAGCGTCAGCGCCACGATAACGCGGCGATGTTCCAGATTTAGCCCGGTTGCCAAACCGGATCGACGCAGAGAGCACAGAGGACGCAGAGAACGCAGAGAAGAGTAAAAGGGGAACCATTTTGTGTCCTCTTTGCTCTCTGCGTCCTCTGCGGTTCCATCGGTTTCGCCCCTCGGCAGCGTATACTGCCAGTACGCAGAGTGAGAGCGCGGCAGCGGAGAGAGGGAGCGGTATGGGACCCACGGCGCAGGTGACATCCGAGCAGGTGCGATCCCTCATCCTCCGCCACGGCTACAACACGAACGCCTACGTCACACTCTTGCCGCCCCCTTTCACCTATTTCACCGCCCCCGGTATCGATGGCACGATCGCCTATCAGCGCTACGGTCGCGTCTGGCTCTGTGGCGGCGACCCGATCTGTGCCGAAGCGGACATCGTTCCCCTCACGGCGGCCTTCATGCACGCGGCGCGGCGCAGGCGCATGGCAATTGCCTTCCTCCCCGCTACACCGCGCGCGACGCGGCTCCTGACTGCGCAACTCGGCTTCGATCATGTGAAGATCGGTGAGGATAACTTCTACGATCTTCGCACCTGGAGCACGCGCGGTCAGAAGATGAAGCACATCCGCGCGAACATTAACCGCGCGGTCCGCGAAGGCGTCACCGTCCGCCGGTGCGCGCCGCACGAGGTGACCGACGCGATCCGCACGCAGGTCGTGCAACTGATCGACGCATGGCTGACGACACGGGGGATGACTGCGCTCTCGTTTCTCCTCGGTATCCATCCCTTCGCCCTGATGGAAGACCGCCGCCTCTTCCTCGCCTGGAAGGATGGGAAGGTCGTCGGCTTTCTCGCCTGCTCCCCGATCCCCGCGCGCGATGCGTGGTACCTGGAAGACATCATCCGCGATGACGATGCGCCGGTCGGTGTGACGGAACTGCTTTTTCAGGAGAGCGTCGCCGCGCTCAAGGCGGAAGGCGCGACCTACGGGACACTCGGCATGGCCGCCCTGGCGGACTGCGGTCCCACGCATCAACCGCCCGCACACCGCCGCACGGGGTGGGTGTTCGAGACGATCTATACCCGGCTCAATACCTTCTATCACTTCCAATCATTGCGCTTCTATAAAGAGAAGTTCGGCCCCGCCTTCAACGAAGAGACCTTCTTCACCTGGTGGCCACACGGCCTTCGTCGCCCCCGCCTCATCCGCGCAGTCGTGCGCGCCCTCGACCCCGAAGGCATCCCCGCAACGCTCCTCTCTCCCATCAAGCAATCCCTCATACGCCGGGTGAGCGGAAACCGATTGAACCACAGAGGCGCAGAGGGCGCAGAGAACATAGAGTGAAGAGAAGGAAGAGAGATACGAACACAGAGGACACAGAGCGCACAGAGAGTTATTTTCCCCTTTCTCTTCTCTGTGATCTCTGTGATCTCTGTGTTAAGACCTCTTCTTGATTCCTTTGTGTCCTCTGCGGTTCATCCGGTTTCTTGGTCAGACCAATGCAGCGAGGGGATGAACGGGTTGGAAGGTGTTGGTGCGGCACGATTCGCGGGCCATCAGGCAGAGGTGAACGCTGGCGAGGCCGGTTTCAAGCGGGGTGCGTGACACCCCTTTGCCAGCGAGCGCATTGAGGAAATCGTGCGCCAGTTCTTTATCGCCGCCGTGATGCCCCTCGCCGGTGGCGTCGAATTGGTGGCGCTCGACATGGTTGGTGTGGTGGGAATGGACGACGAGTTCGTTCCGGTACCAGTCAAACTCGATGGTGCCGCGATAGCCAATCAGTTTCGCACCCCGCGCCGCCGCACCCCGCCGGGTATAGAAGTTCTGCGTATAGACCGCGTGCAACCCGGAGGCGTAGCGAATGATGGCGCTGGCGGAATCGTGGTTGCCGGTATCGGGCGCGAAGGAGCAGAGCCAGTCGTTCGGCTCGACGCGGGGCCGAACTTCCTGAAGATAAAAAAGATTGAGGGGGCTTTCCGGGCATTCCGCCTGCCGCCCGCAATCGACACAGCGCAGCCCCACGGGCATATCGCCCCGGAAGACGGTCTTCGACTCCATCGCACAGATACTGACAGGCTGCTGGCGGATCAAGGCGTTCAGATAATCGAAATCGTGCGTCGTCTTCTGGAGCCAGAGGCCGCCGGTCTCCGCCTCATTCCGCATCCAGCCGTGATAGTAGCCACCCGCGTAGAAGGGGACATTGTTGACGGCCTGGACGTGCTCGACCGTCCCGATCGCGTCCGCGTCGATCAGCCTGCGGGCCGTCTCGCAGATCGCTGAAACGCGCAAGGGGAAGGAGACGACGACCGGACTGCGCGATTGCCGCGCCGCTCCGGCGAGCGCGGCGAGTTGCTCCGCATCGATCGCCACGGGCTTTTCCAGAAAGAGGGGCAGGTGGCGCGCGAGCACTGCGATGGCATAGGGCGTGTGCAGCGCGCAGCGCGTGCCGATCAGCACGCCATCGAGCTTGCCCTCGTCCAGCATCCGCGTGGGGTCGTCGTAGATCGTCGCGTCGGCGAGGGCGTCCGGGAACTCGGCGCGCAGCGCCTCGGCATTCGGATCGAGGAGCGCGACCACGCGCGTGCCCGCCTCGAAGCGGTCGATCACCCCCAGGACATGGCGCAGACGCCGACCGTAGCCGATGACACCGAGGCGGATCATTGTTGCCTCCCTCTACCGGCGGCGGTCGCGGCGACCGTCGCGGCTGTCCATCTCCTCACGCGGGCGGGCGATAGTGACATTGACGCGGCGACCGCGCAGGTTCGTATTACTCATCACCTGGATGACGCGCTGCGCTGCTGCGCTCGGCACTTCCACGAAGGCGAAGGCATCGTAGATGTCGATCGCGCCGATGGACTTGCCGGGGATGCCCGCCTCGTTGGCAATCGCGCCGACGAGGTCCATTGGCCGGATGCCCGCTTGCCGCCCCGCGCCGAAGAAGAGGCGGGTCATGCCCTGCTCCACACCGTCCGCGTCGCCGTCAACGGTTTCGACTGCCGCTTCATCGAGGCGTTGCGCCGCATCACCGCGTGCCATGCGGATCGCCGCCGCCGCGATGTCCAGGGAATCGAACTGGTCCGCGAGCGATTCGACGATCAAGTGCTCCTGCGCGAAGTTCCCTTCCTCCAGCACACCCGTCAGTGCCGCCTTGAATGCCTCGCGCCGGCGCGCCGCGACATCTGCCAGCGAGGGCAACCGCTTGATGGTGATTTGCTGCCCGATGACGCGCTCGATCATCCGCAAGGTGTATCGCTCGCGTGGCGAGGCGAGGGTGATCGCCTCGCCCGCCCGCCCGGCGCGGCCCGTCCGCCCGATGCGGTGGACGTAGGCTTCGGGATCGGTCGGGATATCGTAGTTGATGACGTGCGAGACATCCGGAATGTCGAGGCCGCGCGCCGCCACGTCCGTCGCGACGAGCAAATCGATCTGCCCATCGCGGAAGCGACGCATCACCCGGTCCCGCACCGTCTGCGGCAGATCGCCATTGATCGCTTCCGCCGTGTAGCCCGCGCCACCGAGCCGTTCCGCCAGTTCGTTTGTCTCGTTCTTCGTGCGGCAGAAGATGATCGCGGATTGCGGCGTCTCGACATCGAGGATGCGCGTCAGGGCATCGAACTTATCGCCCACCGGCGACTTCGTACGCCGTCTGCGTCGTGTCGCGGCACCGTGACGTGCGACGACACTGACACTGACGCGCTGCGGGTCGCGCAGGTACTTCCGGGCGAGCGCGGTGATGCGCGGCGGGATCGTCGCGGAGAAGAGCGCCGTTTGCCGCTCCTCCGGGATCGCCTCGAAAATGAACTCGATATCTTCGACGAACCCCATATCCAGCATCTCGTCCGCTTCATCGAGCGCGACGATCTTGACGCCGGAGAGGTCGAGCGTGCCCCGGCGCATATGATCCATCACGCGCCCCGGCGTGCCGACGACGATCTGCACGCCGTGCGCGAGGGCGCGCAACTGCCGCTCGATCGGCTGCCCGCCATAGATCGGCAGGGTCGTGACATTGCGGTAGCGGCCAAGTTGGTGCATCGCCCCGGCGACCTGGATTGCCAGCTCGCGCGTTGGGCAGAGAACGAGCGCTTGCGGATCGCGCATCTCGCGGTCGATCCGTTCGAGCATCGGCAGCGCGTACGCCGCCGTCTTTCCCGTACCCGTCTGCGCTTGCGCGATCACATCCTTCCCCTCAAGGAGGAAGGGGATCGTGCGCGCCTGAATCGGCGTCGGCTCTTCGTAGCCGGCGTCTGAAATCGCTTGCAGGGTTTCCGGCGAGAGGCCGAGATCGGCGAAGGTCGGGAGCGGCGCGGATTCGACGGATTCGGCAGGCACGGCGGGCGCGGTATCGTTCATCGCCAGGTTCGAGGTGACCGGACGACGCGGGCGGCGCGGACCGTCGCCATCGCCCCGATGCGGCCGCCCTCCGGGAGCGCTCGTCGGTCGGCGTGGTGGACGGGAAGACATTGTGGTTCTCTCCTTATGGTGACCCACCCCCTGCCACTGCCCGACACGGGCGGTGGGTGACTCGCTACAAGCGCGAGGGTGTTCTTCTTCCAGTATCCCACACGCCGCCAAACTGCGTGCCACGACCTGTACCCGCTCCCAGCAGCCATCAACGAGAAAGACGCCCCTCTCGGCAAGAGAGGGGCGTAGAATCCATTGACTATTCCAGATAACCGTCAGGTGGGCGCACGATCAGTCGCGGTCGTCGCGACCGTTCTCCACCTTCGCTGCCGGGGCGCTCGCCGCTGGCGCGCTCAGGATCTTCACGCCCGTCCCACCGGCCGGGGCTGCCTCCGGTACGCTCGCCGGGGCAGCGTTCAGCGCTGTCGCCATGTTCCCACTCGGTGCCGCCGTCACCGGCGCTGCCACTTGGGCGGGCGTGACCGCGACCGGTGCCGCTGCGACACTCGTCGTCACCACTACCGGGGCAGGAGCGGGAACGGCCGCCGGGGCATCACTCTGGGTCACGACGGTCGGGGTGCCGACTTCCTTCGGGCGGAAGGGGGGGCCGACGGCGATCGCGTTACCGCCAGGGGCGATCACGGTGACGTTGGTAGGAACGACGCCGGTGTAGCCGAAGAAGAAGGGGTTCGTGAAGTAGGAGAAGTTGCCACCGAAGCAGGCAGTGAAGTTGCCACTCGGGCAGACGTTGCCATTGAAGCAAGCGGTGAAGTTCCCGCTCGGGCAGGCATTGTTGGCAAAGATGTAGTTCGAGTAGAACCCGCCGTAGTACCGCGCGCCATACCCGCAGAGATACAGGTAGCAGCCGTTGTAGTTATAGTTGAAGGTGGGATAGACGTAGTTTACATTGCAGGAGAGATTACCGAGGATACAGCCATACCCTGCATAGCCTGCGTAGCCGAGATTGTAGGTGCAGAAGCGGTAATCTCCATTCAGGCAGTTCGTGTACGGGGCCGCCATCTCGTGATACACCACATCGTCGTTCGGCATCGGTGCCGCCGCTTCTGCGGATGACCCGTGCAGAAGAAAGAGCGCCACGAGCGCGAGCGCAGCGACGGCGGTAATCAGCCACCGTACCGCGCGTGTGCTGTCTTCACCGTCGCGATACCTCTCACGATCCAATACTACTGTCGCGTCCATCGGGACTGTCCTCCCCACACTATAGTTTGCTTACCGATGTCACGGCTTCTGCATCCTCCCTCGCGGCACAAGCCAGCGCGCGGAGCACACGCATTAGATCGCATGGACCATAGAACCTCCCTTCATCTTTTTCGCAACTGTAAGTATGCATTATACCGAAATGCGACGGATAATCCAGAGAATAGCAAAAATAGCTACGCACAAACGCGGGGGAGAGTATCGGATGAGAAACGTACCACATCACCCATCCGCGTACTGATAGAACGCATGTCACACGGCTGCGGTTCTTTCCATGAACGAGAAGGGGTCTTACCACAGAGAACACAGAGAGCACAGAGGAGAGAAAAAGAGTAATCCCTCTCTGCGTCCTCTGTGTCCTCTGTGCTCTCTGTGTTCGCCTCTCTGGCCCTTGCGGTTCGGTTTCAGTTATGGGCTGCTTCGCTCGACTTGAACGAGGTTGGTGTAGAAGGTCGCGCCGCCGCCCATATCGGCGGTGCGTTGGCTGGTGAGGGCATTGAGGCCGGTATGGACCTTGTGGTGTTTGTTCCACCAGATCGCCGGGGCGACCGCGACACCCGGCTTGGTCGTCTCCCCGACGATGGCGGTGACGTACGTCTCGCCCCGGTCGTTGAAGACGCGCACGAGATCGCCGTGTGTGATGCCCCGCGCGGCGGCATCGGCGCCGTTGATCTCGATGAACGGCGTCCCTTCCTTATGGACGAGCGACGGCACGTTGCCGAAGGTCGTATTGAGGAAGTGATGGGTGCTCGGCGTGAGGAGGGCGAGCGGGTACTTCGCGTGCAACTCCGGGCTGCCGTCCGGGCTTTCCGCGAGCGGGGTATGCGTCGGCAGTGGGTCCAACCCCATCTGTGCGAGCGTTTCGGAGAAGAGTTCGATCTTGCCGGAGGGTGTCGGGAAAACGCCGTCCGCGTAGGAGGCATAGGGCGTGCCGGGCGCGGAGACATTGAGCCGCACGAACCCCTCCTCCATTAGCCGCTGCCGGGTGATGCCGCGCATGTGCGGATGATCGGAGACAAGCGCCTGATCGACGAGGTCTTCGTCCGTGTCGCGGAAGCAGGGTTCATCGAAGCCCATTCGCGCGGCGAGCAGGCGGAAGACTTCGGTATTGCGGATGCTCTCACCCAAGGGCGCGATGGCGGGCTGGTTGAGATTGAGGTAATAGGTACCGTACGCCGTATGGAGGTCCAGATGTTCCAGTTGCGTCGTCGCGGGAAGGACGATATCGGCGTACATCGCCGTGTCCGAGAAGAAGGGGTCGTGGACGACGAGAAAGAGGTCATCGCGCATCAGGCCATCGCGGACCTTCTGCTGATCCGGCGCGGCGGAGGCCGGGTTCGCGTTGTAGACGTACATCGCCCGGATCGGCGGATCGAGGTCGCCCGTCAGCGCGTCACCGATCTGGATCATGTTGATGTGCCGCGCCGGTTTCGTCCGCAGGTCCGGTCGCTGCAGCGCGGCGGTGTCGATCTTCGGGCCGCCACTCGTCGAGAGCGTCAACCCACCACCGAGGGTGCCGTAGGAGCCGGTGAGCGCGGGGAGGCAGGCCACAGTGCGGATCATCATGCCGCCGTTCGTGTGTCGCTGCATCCCGTAGTTGACACGGATCACGGCGGGCGTCACGGTGCCATAGAGCCGCGCGAAACGGACGATCTCCTCTTCCGATAGCCCGGTGATCTGCGCGACGCGGGCGGGCGGATACTCCATTGCGCGTTCTTTGAGCGCCTCGTAGCCGTGCGTGTGCGCCGCGATGTACGCTGCATCCGTCATCCCTTCCGTGATGAGGACGTGCATGACGCCGAGGGCGAGGGCGGCGTCCGTCCCCGGTTGCGGCTGGATATGCCAATCCGCCTGCGCGGCGGTGCGGGTGCGCCGGGGGTCGATGACGACCAGTTGCGCGCCGTTCTGCCGCGCCTTCTTGATGAAGGGCATCAGGTGCGGGTTCGTCGAGACCGGATTGGAGCCCCAGACGACGATCAACTTGCTGTAGATGTAGGTCTCCGGGTCCGTGCCCGTCTTCGCGCCGAGGGTGTGGACAATCGCCTCTCCCCCCGCGACGGAGCAGATCGTCCGGTCCAGTTCGCTCGCGCCGAGACGATTGAAGAAGCGATAATCCATACTCTCGTTGTGCAGCCTGCCGAGCGTGCCACTGTAGTTATAGGGGAGGATCGCCTCGGGGCCGTCTGCGGCAATAATCGCCTGGAAACGCGCGGCGATCTCGTCCAGCGCTTCATCCCAGGTGATCTCCTCGAAGAGACCCAGCCCCTTCGGCCCGACCCGTCGGCGCGGCGTGAGGACGCGCGTCTCGTTATAGGTACGGGAGAGATAATCGTTCACCTTGACGCAGAGGAAACCCTGCGTGACCGGATGCCGCTTGTCGCCCTTGATCTCGACCGCCACACCATCCCGCACCGTGACGTGGAACGAACAGGTGTCCGGGCAGTCATGCGGGCAAACCCCATGCACAATCCGCACATTCTCCACCGCTTCTGCCGCCATATCTGCTCCTCCACAAGGATTTAACACAGAGGGCACAGATGACACAGAGGACGCAGAGAAGAGAGAATAAAAAAACCTCCCTGTGACCTCTGTGTTCTCTGCGTCCTCTGTGTTAATCCCTCCCTGTGTCTCTACGGTCATTTTGACTTCCGTTTCATCACGAGCCTATTGTGACGAGTATAGCGTATCTCGGTTGTGGAATAGCGGCACGCGGGATGCGGTTAGAGAGTGGCAACGATTGGCGCGACTGCATTGAAGGGAGCATGGTATGGCGATTACCGCTGCACAACTCGCGACCGGTATGACGATCGATGAATACCTCGCTCAGATGAACCAGAACCAGGAGCAATTCGCGGCGAATATCGCCAGCGCCCCAGTGACGGCGGCGGATGTTGCCGGGTTCGCCGCGCTGCCCGAACCGCTCAATGTCCTCGTCATCACGGAGGACTGGTGTGGCGATTCACTCGCGCATCTGCCCGTCCTCTTTCGCCTCGCGCGGGAATCCGGCGACCGGCTGCATGTCCGCATCTTCAAGCGAGACGAACACAAGGAGCTAGCCGCCCAGTTCCCGATGCCGACCGGCCGCGTGGCGATCCCGATTATCGTCTTCTTCGATCAGGAGATGCAGGAGCGCGGTCGCTTCCTCGAACGGCCTCAGGTCGGTCATCAGGAGATGGCGGCGTTCATGGCAGATTTCTTCACGCGTCATCCCGATCTCGGCGCTGCCGGTCAGCCAATCAGCGCGCTGACCCCCGAGGCGCGGCAAACGCTCTTCGTCGCGCTTGGCCCGTGGCGCAAGGAGCGGTTGGACGGCTGGAATCGCGCCGCCCTCGCGGAGTTCATCGCCGCAGCCGCCGTGCCCGTCCCCGCCTGACGGCAGGTTGGCAAACCGAATCGACGTAGAGGGCAGCAACGAAAGGGAACAACACAGAGGACACAGAGGACACAGAGAAGAGAGAATCCCCTATTTTTCTCTTCTCTGCGATCTCTGTGTCCTCTGTGGTCTCTGTGCTCGAATCCCTTTTGCGGTTCAATCGGTTTCGTCCTGCTCGTAGAGGCTGACGATACGCGCTGCGGTTTCTGCGAGGCTTGCGCGCAGTTCGTCCGGTGCGAGCGCTTCACCATGCGCGCCGAGCATGAGGAGACTTGTCTGCGCTTGCTCCATTGTCTCGAAGGTAAGGGGGAGCCGCGTCCATCCATCCCCGTCCGGCACACCGCACGCCTCGATATGTGCGTACATCCCTTCGCCAAGCAAATTGACGATCAGAGGTATCGCCGGTGGCGCGATGCGGACGGTCACATGATAGCGTGGGAACCCGCCCTCGAAGGCGGTGCACCACGCGGCCCAGTGCGCTGTGAGGTCGAAATCGGTGGGGCGGTCGAACCGCTCATCGGTGAGCATCACCTCCTGCATCCGTGAGACGCGGAAGGTGCGCGATCCACGATCGGTCCCCGCGACGAGATACCAGACACCCGCCTTGGCAACGAGGCCATACGGCGCGACGAGACGCGCGCGCATCTGCCCATCCCGACTCCGATAGATGATACGGACGCGCCGATCCTGCCAGACCGCGTCCTGCAAGACCTGCACATGCGGCAGCGGACGCTCGGTGTGAAACCACGGCGTGGGATCGAGATGGACGCGGGCGCGCGCACGCTCGGCATCGTCGCGCTGTGCGGCGGGGAGCGCGGCGAGGAACTTCAGGAGCACCCCATCAAGCGCACGATCGACGTCGAGGTTCGCTATTGAGCCGGGGAAACCGGAGAGGAAGAGGGTACGTACCTCACGCTCCGTCAGCCCGTTGAGCGTCGTCCGATAGCCCGCCGCGAGCGCACACCCACCGCCCGGCCCACGCTCGGCATAGACCGGGATACCCGCCGCGCTGAGGGCATCGAGATCGCGGTAAATCGTCCGCTCCGAGACTTCGAGTCGGGCCGCCAGTTCCCGCGCGGGCACCCGATCACGCGCTTGCAGAAGGAGGATCAATGACAATAGCCGGTCCGCACGCATCCGCTGCTCCTTGAGTTCACACCGTTAAGAGCATACCTCGCAATGATGACATCGTGCGTCATGAATAGGTCGTTTTCCACACTGGCACTGTTTTTGCGAGAGGTTAGCTCGTATCACGCGACGTGATACGGCAAGTCTGGTCGACAATAATGCAGTTGTATGCGCCAGACGAAAAGGGCATCGTCGTCACTTCGCTTCAGTATGACAACTAAATCTCTTAATGATCGTTCCACAATGAGAAGAGAGATGCGCAGCTCGTGTTGACAGGTATGTTAATCTTGGATATAAATGTAGCTCTGTGATTAGGTGACGACAGGCGTCGTCCCTCTTGGCTCCGGATCATCCACACGAATGCATGGAAACATATGGAGAGCGCACGGACCAACATCCCGATGCGTGAGAAGGAGAGGGCTGCACGAGGCAGTTGGCTACGCCTGCGCCTCGTGCCTCTCCTTTTCGGTGCCTGTGGGGTCGTGCTCTCGTTGCTCATCACGGCGCACGCCGACGCCGCCAACCCGCTCACCGATGTGACGCGCGCCGTGACCGCGACGGTCAACGAGACGACCAAAGGCGTCACCAACACGGTCAACAGCACGGTCAATAGTGTCAGCAACACCGTGGGCAACGTCGGCAACGCGGTCGGAAATGCCGGTTCATCCAGCACCGGCGCGCAAGGTCCCGCGAACCAATCCAGCCCTGCGGGCGGCAACGCAGGATCGCCTGCGGTGGGCGGCACCGTTCAGGAGGTGGTGAAAACCACCACCGAGACGGTGAAAGGTGTCACCGATACCGTGAAGGGGGCGACCGACACTGTCAAAGGGGTGACCGACACCGTCAAGGGCGCTACCGACACGGCAAAGGGTGCGACCGATACCGCCAAAAGTACGAAGGAGACGGCAAAAGGCACAACTGACGCCGCAAAGAGCACGACCGAGACGGCAACAGGCGCAACCGATACTGCGAAGAGCACCACAGAGACGGTAAAAGGTGCAACTGATACGATAAAGGGCGCGACTGACAATGCCACCCGGACGGTCGTCTCAACCGTGGATTCGGTGACACGGGGCGTGAGCCAGGCAGCCCCGGCGGTCGATCCGCACGGCACGAACGGTGATCCACCGGCAGCGAACACGCTCGCACCTGTCGGGCAGACGCCGCCTGCCGGTACATCCTCTCCGTCGTCCGCAGCACCGCCTGCCCAGATGCTCTCCCTACCCGCGACACAGGTCGCAACGACGCCGCTCTCCTCCACCGCGCCCATTATTGGTTCGCTTACGCAGACGGTCACGACGGTCACCGCACCTGTCGCGCCGGTCGCACAGGTCGCCCTGACACCGATCGTGGCGGAGGGGCAGACGATCACCCAGCCCGTGACGCAAGTTGTTGCCCCAGTCGTCGCTCCCGTCACGCAGGTCGTCGCGCCGGTGACACCGATCGTTGCCCCGGTCGTCCAGACGGTCGCGACCGTGACCCAGCCCGTCACGACTGCCGTCCAACCCGTCACCCAGAGCGTTGCCCCCACCGTCGCGCCAGTCGTGCAAGTCGTTGCACCCGTCCTCCAACCGGTCGTCGCAGTGGTCGCTCCGGTGATGCAGGCCGTGGCACCCGTCATCCCGCCCATCGTTCAGGCGGTTGCGCCGATCGTGGCACCGATCGTTCAGGCGGTCGCCCCGATCGTCGCGCCGATCATTCAGACAGTGCGCACTACCCTTCAGAGCGTCACCGCACCGATTGCCCCCGTGCTCGCCCCGATCACCGACCCGGTCGCGACGCTCATCGCGCCGATCGTGACGAGTGTCGCGCCCGTGCTGCCGATGTCACCGGCGGTCATCCTCGCGCCCGTCGGGCCGGTGACGCCGGTGATGACCGTTGTGAACGATGTAACAACCCCTGCCACGACCGTGGTACCGTCTGAACCAGCATCGGGGACGGACCCGCTCACGCACAACGGCAGCACGCCGCCGCCGGCCGCGCCGCAAGAGCGACCGGGGCCGGTACTCAGCACTGCACCGCCACCGTCCGGGACGACGCAAACGGCTCCTCCCGCGACCCCGGTGGCTCCGGTGGCTCTCGTGCTGGATTCTGCCGCCACTGCACCCGTCAGTCGCGTGGAATCCCGCCCGCCCGCCGGGGTACCGACGGCCCGCATGAGTGACGTGGAGCCAACAATTGCGCGCGACCTACCGGTGCTGACGCCGGTGCCGGTGCTGCTTCTGCCCGCCCGCTCGCTGACACCGGACAGCGTGCCCGCCGCGCTACCGCGTGCCCTGCCCCTGCCGGACCTGAGCCTTCCCGTTGCTCCGCTCGTGCCGCGCGGACCACCCCGCCTCGCAACTCCTCTCCTCACCCTGCCTGCCGCCCGCGCTCCCACCGTTACCCTCCCGGTAGGCCGCCCGGAGGCGCTCGCCCGCTTCGGGGCATTGCCCGTCATGGCGCGGGCCGTGACCGGTGCCTTCACCGCCCTGCCGAGTGGGGTGGGGGTGGGGGGCAGTCCGCCCACCCTACAGATGCAGCCAGCGGCACCGCCCGGTCCTGCACCGCCCGGTGTCCCGCTGGGGCCGCTCGCCCCTGCCTCCCAAACCGCCTCCTCCACGAGCAGTGGCGGTCACGGTCTCACCCTCCTCCTCGTCCTCGCCGCCCTCGGCGGGGCCATCCTCGGCACCAGCCGACGCCTCACCTTCCCCCGGCTGACGCTCCGTCAGCGCTTCCACACGCCCCTCGTCTCTCCCGGCTAAACCCAGCGCATTGCGTGCATTGCCCCTCTGCTGGGTATGCACGTCAACCATCCCGCGATCATGTGGATTGGTGGAATGCGGGTGCGCGATGCACCAGGGAGCAACCGATGGTGGCGACACAACGCGGGGCAGCGCGCGATCCGCGTGCTCTGGAGATGCTTTACGATCAGTACGGTGGCGTGGCCTTCGCCCTCGCCTACCGCATCCTCGGGGAGCGGGGGATGGCCGAGGACGTCGTGCAGGAAGCGTTCCTCAATATCTGGCGACAGGGAGCACGCTACGACGCGCAGCGGGGCTCGGCACGCACCTGGGTGCTGACGATCGTCCATCACCGGGCGATCGATCAGGTACGCAGTATGCGCGCGCGGATGGGAGCGGACATCGCGATCAAGGAGACGGTGCCGCTGGTGTCGCACGAAGACACGTGGGCAGCGGTGGCACAGCGACTGGAGGGGGAGCGGGTGCGAGCAGCGCTGGCGAACTTGCCGCAGGAGCAAGAGCAGGTGGTGGCGCTGGTGTACTACGGGGGATACACGCATCAGCAGATCGCGGAGCGGATGGGGATACCGCTGGGGACGGTGAAGGGACGGTTGCGGCTGGCGACGGAGAAGTTGCGCGAGTTGCTGCGCCCACCGGAGGCACGGGAGCGCCCACTGGAATACGCCAGGTAATCGCGGACGGGATACCGGGAAAAGCGAGTCCGGGGTGGCGTGGGCTACCCCGGATATCGCCACGCCACCCCATAGGCGCTTGCCGCCGTCAGCCCCGATACCGGACAATGAATCAATCCTGGCATCGTTACAGCGAAGATCGTGCAATTCGTGTCGGTAGACAAAGAATCACACGTACGCTATACTGCGGCGAATTCCAAATCAGTGGGCTGACGGGACGGGTCACAATCGAAACGAAGATGGAGTGATTGGGTGGCAATTGCTGTTGGCGCGCGGAAGCGCGGTCGTGTCAGCACACGCGGCGTCGTTTTTCGCTCACGAGTTCTCGGCTATCTGCTTCTGGCCCCGGCGATGATCTACATCATCGGTCTCGTTGGCATACCGTTCCTGCTGGCGCTGAAGTTCAGCCTCACGGACGCGACGGTCAGCAACCTCAATGGCGAGCGCGGCTTCATCGGGCTGGAAAACTTCACCGGCCTCCTCAAGGATGCCACCTTCCTCGCCGCATTACGCAATACGATCTTCTACTCGGTCGTGACCGCGATCATCAACTCGATTCTCGGCACGACGCTGGCCTTCATCCTGCTGGCGAAATTCCGCGGCAAGAAGATCGTCCGCTATCTCGTCCTCCTGCCGTGGACGATCCCCATCGCGCTGACGATTCAGGCGTGGAAATGGATGTTCCACCCGCAGTACAGCGTCCTCAACTGGCTTGGCAAGCATTCGCACCTCCTTACCGCGCAGTACGGCATCCAATGGCTCGGTCAACCGAAGCCGGCGATGGCCTCGATCATTATGGTCAATGTCTGGCGCAACTTCCCCTTCTCGGCGGTCATCCTGCTTGCCGGGCTCACCTCGATCCCGCAGGACATCATTGACGCCGCGAAGATCGACGGCGCGAACTGGATCACGCGCTACCGGAAGATCATCGTGCCGATGATCGCGCCCGATCCTCTTCATTGGCCTGCTCTTCAATCTCGTCTTCAACTTCACCGACCTGACGATCGTCTATCTGCTCACCCAGGGCGGGCCGGGCAATGCGACGGAGGTGCTGGCCAGTTACGCTTTCAAAGTAGGTATCGCCTCCGGGCAGCTGGGGAAAGGCGCGGCGGTGACGCTCTTCCTTTTTCCGATCTTGCTCCTCTTCTCGGTCGTTTTTCTCCGCCAGCTACGTAAGAGGGAGCTCTAGCCGTGGCTGTACGTGGAACGATCGCGCCGCTTGCTCCCTCGGGCAACATCACTGAACAGCGAACCGCGCCGGTAACTGCCGGGGATGTCATTCGCCGGATCTTGTTCCTGCTCGGTATCCTCCTTTTCATCGTGATCGCGATATTCCCCGTCTATTACATGGTGATCACGACCTTCAAAACGAACGACGATCTCTACAACCTCACGCATTTCCCGCTCTGGTTCACGGAGAAGCCGACCTTCGGGCATGTGCAGTATCTCTTCCAGAAGACGGAGTTTCGCCGCTGGCTGGTCAACTCCTACGGCATCGCCCTCGGAACCGTTATCATTACCGTTCTCGCGGCGGTCCCTGCGGGCTACGCCCTCGCGCGGCTCAATCTTCCCGGCGCGGGCGCGCTCTCGATCGGTATCTTCCTCACCTACCTCGTACCCCCGTCGCTCTTGTTCATCCCGCTCTCGCAGGTCGTCGCCCGATTGCACCTGACGGACAATGTCTGGGCGCTCATTATTATCTATCCGACATTCACCATCCCTTTTTGTACCTGGCTGATGATGGGATTCTTCAAAACGATCCCCTTCGACATCGAGGAGGCCGCACTGATTGACGGCTGCAATCGCATCGAGGCGATTCGGCGGGTTGTGCTGCCCCTTAGCCGGGCGGGCATCTTTTCGATCATGATGTTCGCGTTCACGCTGGCGCTGCAGGAGTTCATTTACGCATTGACCTTCATTTCCACGAAGGAGAACAAGCCCGTCACGCTCGGCGTCGTGACGGACCTGATTCGCGGTGATGTCTTCTACTGGGGTGAGTTGATGGCGGGCGGCATCATCGCCGGGCTGCCGGTGGCGATCCTCTACAACTTCTTTCTGGATGATTTCATCTCCGGCATCACGGCGGGTTCGGTCAAGTAGCGGAAGCGCGCCGCATCGCTGCGGGTGGCGGCGCGGCGCGCTGTTGGGTGGATCGTATGACACATTGGAGGGAAGACAACATGGATGAACGTGATCTTCGACTCGGGCGCGTATCCCTGTCGCGTCGTGGCTTCCTCGGTGGCGCGGCGGCGGCTGCGGTCACCGCGATTCTGGCCGCGTGCGGCGGGAGCAGCGCGACCGATACACCGAAAGCCGCGGGAGCGACTGCGGCACCGGCTGGCACGGCTGCCGCGACGGCTGCGGCAACAAAGGCGCCCGCCGCAGCGACGACGACCACCGGCAGTGCCGCAGCAGGGAGCAGCGCGACGACCGCCCCATCAGCGGGTGGGACAACCGCGACGACGGGCGATCCGAACGCGAAGTACGCCGGCCCGACGATTGAGAAGGGTGGCACGCTCAAGATCCTAATGTGGGCGCATTATGTCCCCGCGTACGACGAGTATTTCGACAAGTGGGCGACCGACTGGGGCACCAAGAACGGCCTCAAAGTGACAGTGGACCATGTGCCGACGAACACCGTCGTCACGAAAGCCTCGGCGGATGTCGCGATCAAGGGCGGCCACGACCTCACGCAATTGCAGTTCCCGACGGACGACCATTTGTTCGCCGAGAACCTCGTCGATGTCTCCGCGCCCGCCAAGTATCTCGAACAGAAATACGGTGGCTACATCGACGCGGCGAAGCAGGTGGCGATGGTGGACGGCGTCTGGAAGGGCGTGCCCGACTTCGTCATCCCCTATCCCGGCATTTATCGCAAGGATTACTTCGATGCAGCAGGGATCACTAAGCCCGTTGACACCTGGGATGATCTCCTCAAAGCAGGCACCGCACTCAAGAAGGGCGGTCACCCGGTCGGACTGGGGATCAACCAGGGCTCATTTGACTCGACCAGCCATATGGTTTCGATTCTCCTCGGTTTCGGCGGCAAGTGGATCGAGAAAGATGGCAAAACAATCGCGATCAACTCACCCGAGACGAAAGACGCGATCAACTACGTCGTGGAACTCTACAAGAATGCGATGACGCCCGAAGTGCTCGGTTGGGACGACTCCGGCAATAATCTCCTACTCACCTCAGGGGCAGGCAGCTACATTATGAACCCAATCAGCGCCTATCTCTCGGCGAAGAAGGAGATTCAGGATAACTGCCTCTTCTCATTGCCACCTGCCGGGCCGAAAGGGCGCTTCATGGTCGCATCCGGCCCGTACAGTTGGGGCGTCTGGAACTGGTCCAAGCAGCAGGGTGCGGCTCAGCAACTGATCGTTGACCACATGGATGACTGGCTGAACGGTCAGAAGGCGAATCAAGGATACGAACTGCCGACGACCAATGCGTGGCTGAAGAAGCCGATGCCGGTCCTCAGCGATGTGCCGAAGTTCAGTATCCTTCAGGACACGATCAACGATCAGAGCACCGTCATCTTTGGCTTCCCCGGCCCGCCGGACACCAAGGCCGCGCAGGTGAACAATACCTACCTGATGTCCCAGATGATGGCGAAGGCCGTCAATGGCACCAAGCCGGAAGACGCGATCAAGTTCGCCGAGGATCAACTGAAGACGATCTACAAGTAGGAGCATTGGTCGCAACAGGGCGTTGCCTTCTGGGGATCACCCACCCCCCAACCCCTCCCCATCAGGGAGGGGGAGCAACCTTCCCTAGATCACGATAGGTGAGGAACACCACGGTATTTTGGGCGAGGCACCCCTCTCCTGAGCTTGCGAAGGGGAGGGCCGGGGGTGAGGTCGAACTTCCCTCCTCTTGACTTCTGTGAAGTGTCGCACGATGATTGGTGGGTGCAGTCTTCGGGGCAGGGTGTAATCCCCGACCGGCGGTGAGGCAGCAGTTACCCGCATGCCAAGCCCGCGAGCTATACCGATACGTCCCAACGGGTATGGCAGACTCCGGTGTGATTCCGGGGCCGACGGTGAGAGTCCGGATGGGAGAAGACGCATCGCATTAGTGTGGCGGGTAACGCGATCCCGAAGGGGACGCGGCGGACATGATGCTATGCATGGGTGTTTGCCTGTGCGATGTGGCGGGCGTATGCGGCCACAGCGTCACTGCCGTATTTGCCGACTTCGGTCTTCGCGCACACGCAATGCCCCGACGACTGCGGTCGCCGGGATTTTTTATGCCCCCGGCGTGGTTCTCCGTACCGGGAGGTACGCCGTATGGTTGGGACACTGGAACACACGTCACACACGGTATCCGCCACGCGCTGCGCCTCGCTGCCACCGCGCCCACGGAACCGCGGCGCAACCGCTCGCGGCTCGAACACGCTCGCGCCGATCATCGCCTTCGCGCTGCTCATCATTGTCTGGAAACTCGTTGTGGTCGTCGGCGGGTACAAACCCTTCCTCCTGCCGCCACCCGAGACGGTCGCGCGGTCCTTCTGGGACGCACTGCGGGACGGCATCCTCTGGCCGCACCTCCGCACGACGCTCATCGAGGCAGGATATGGCGCGCTCGCCGGGATTGCCGTCGCCTTCGTGCTCGGCTACGTACTCGTCCACATCCCGCTGCTCGACCGCGCGCTCTCGCCGGTGATCGCCGCCTGTCAGGCGATGCCGATCGTCGCCATCGCGCCCGATCCTCATCCTCTGGTTTGGCACGGGGTTGCTGCCGAAAATCCTGATCTGCGCGCTGATCGTCTTTTTCCCCACCCTGGTGACGTGGATGATCGGGCTGCGTGCGATAGAGCAGGACCTGATCGGCGTGGCAGATCTCGCAGGCGCGAACCGCTGGCAGGTCCTCCGGTATGTCGAAGTGCCGCTCGCGCTCCCTTCGCTGCTCGGCGGCATTCGCATCGCCTTCACTCTCTCGGTGATCGGCGCAGTCGTCGGCGAGTTCGTCTCGGCGCGTCAGGGACTCGGGTATCTCCTGAAGCAGGCGGAATTCCTCTATGACACGCCGCTGAAGTTCGTCGCGCTCTTTTGCCTGATGGCTATCTCCGCGCTCGGCTATGTGATCGTCGCGTGTCTTGAACGCTGCTTCTCTCGTGGGAGGACTAATCTACATGCTTCGTCGCACCCCACTTCTGCTCGCAAATGCCACTTCATCGCGCCCCTGCTCACCGCCTGCGGTGGATCGAACTCAAGCGTACGCCAAACGCCACGGCACCCGTCGCGACTACGGCACCCGCCGCAACGACCGCGCCTCGCCACGACCGCTGCCGCGAGCACGACGGCGGCACCGTCCGCCGTTTCCGGCAAGCCGCTGACGACCGTGAAGTTCGCCTTCAGTTACATCCCCAATGTCCAGTTCGCCCCCTTCTATATGGCGGATGCGAAGGGGCGATACGCCGCGGAGGGCATCAAGACCCAGTTCGATTACGGCTCAACTGACCGACGAGATGCAACTCCTGGCGCGCGGCGAGCGGGACTTCCTCAATGCCAGTGGCGACGAAGTCGCGCTGGCGCGGGCGCAAGGGTTGCCCGTCGTCTACATCGCCGCCGTCTATCAGCAATACCCGATCGCCGTCTTCGCGCCGAAGGGCAAGGGGCTGACGGACGCGCAGTCACTGACGAAACTGAAGGTGGGCATTCCCAGCCGAAACGGCGCGAACTACATCGGCTTCAAAGCGATCCTCTATGCGAACAAGATCGACGAGAGCAAGGTGAATTTGCAGGAGATCGGCTTCTCGCAATCCCAGTCGATCGCGCAGGGGAAAGTGGACGCGGGCATCGGCTACACCGAACAATGACACGATCCAGTTGGAGGCGCAGGGAATTCCCCTGGATGTCTTGCGTGTTTCGGACGTCTATAACCTGCCCTCCGCAGGGATCGTGACGAGCGAGAAGATGATTGCGGAGCATCCCGACACCGTCCGTGCCTTCCTGCGGGCCACGCTTGCCGGGATGCGCGATGCACAGGCAGACCCAAAGGGCGCATTCGCGGAGTTCGTGAAGCTCGTGCCGGAAGTGGCAAAGAGCGCGGATGTGCAGCAGCAAGTCCTCGCCGCGACGATTACCCTCTGCGGTGACCCCGCCAAATACGGCACCATCGATCCGGCAGCCTGGACGCGCATGGCGACCTTCATGAAAGAGACCGCGCTCGTCAAGGGCGACCCGAAGCCCGAGGAAATGTACACCACCGAAATTCTTGCCGTAAGGGCCCAACCCCCCTGCCCCCTTCCCTAAAAGGAAGGGGGTGACTCGCTGCGATGCCGTGGCGTTGGGGGAATTGGCTCGAATATCGCATAGAGACACCCCTTCCCTTTAGCGAGGGGGCAGGGGGTAGGCAAATCTTGTAAGCCAATTGTCACTTTCCGTGCGTATACTCATATGAGAGGGTATGCAAGGAGCGTGAGATGAGCCAGCGACAGGCGGGGTGGATCGGGTTCGGGGCGGGCGTGGTGGCGGCGGCGCTGATGGGCATCGTTATGCTCGGCATCCGCATGGCAGCGGGTGTCCCGACCTACCCGGAACTGATCGGCAATGTGCTCACGAAGAACGTGCCGATCGCCCTGTTCAATCTCTCCACCGGCACACTCGGCACGGAGACGAAGCCCGCGCTCTTTTCCGTCATCACCGCGCTGATGATTGCGGTCGGCGGATTGCTCGGTATCGGCTATGCCCGCCGACTGTATCACCCCGACCGTGGCTGGCGCGGTACGCTCTACCCCGCCGTACGGCTCGGTGGAATCATCTGGCTCGTCCTCATGCTCCTCTTCTCGCCGCTCGTCGGGGCGGGGTTGCTCGGCTGGTCTCTCGCGTCAGGGCCGACGGGCTATCTCCTCACCGCGTTACTGCTCTGCGCGATCTACGCGGGGACACTCGCTGGCATGATCGAGTTACTACGTCGCGCGTTCGCCCCACCGGAGACGCCTGAGAAGACGACGCGCATGAAGCGACCGCCCGTAGACGAGCGACGTCGCGCGCTGCTGCATAACGTCGCCATCGGTGCGGCGGTCCTCTCGCTCGGCGGACTCGTCGTGCAGGTCCGGCGTTTCGCCTTCCACTCCGTACCGGGCACCGCACCGGGCGCATCATCGGCGGAGGTGACGCCCGCGCAACAGCAGGCGGAGGCGATCGCGCAAGCCGCCCGCGCCAAGGCAGGCCCGGCGACCGATCCAGGATTCGCGGCAGTCGCATCGAAGCTGCCGCCCGAGGTGACGGACACGGAGAATTTCTACGTGATCTCGAAGAACTTCAGCGATCCCGTGGTACACCTGGATAAGTGGCAGATCAAGATCGACGGGATGGTGGAGCGTCCATTTATGCTGACGTACACGGACCTCCTCGCGATGCCGAGCGTCACCTTCCTCCGCACGATGGAGTGCATCAGCAACGACATCGGGGACAACCTGATCAGCAATGGGGAGTGGACGGGCGTGCCGCTCAGGATGGTGCTGAACCAGGCGGGCGTGACGCCGGGCACGATCAAGGTGCAGTTCACCGCATACGACGGATACACGACGGCGATCCCGCTGACCGAGGCGATGGAGGATCAGACGATCCTCGCCTACCACTTGAATGGTATCCCTCTCCCGGAGCGTCACGGCTACCCGGCGCGACTGATTTTCCCCGCGCACTACGGCATGAAGAACCCGAAATGGATCACCGGCATCACCCTGACCAGCGATAATTACCTGGGCTACTGGGAACGGCAGGGCTGGACGGACAGCGCAGTCGTCCAGACGATGTCCCGCATCGACACCCCGACGCATAAAGATAGCCTCACGTCTGGCACTCAGGCGGTGATCGCGGGCATTGCCTACGCGGGCAATCGGGGTATCTCACGCGTCGAGGTGAGCACCGATAATGGCGGGTCGTGGAGTGCAGCCGCCCTTCAACCGCCGCTCGGTCCGCTCACCTGGGTCTTCTGGGCGTATCAATGGATGCCGACACGCGCGGGCGACTACAAGCTCGTCGTCCGCGCGACGGATGGCATGGGTGCCACCCAATCCGCTGACACCACCGACCCCATCCCCCTCGGTGCGACCGGCTATCACCGCGTCTCGGTGAACGTCCATTAGCGCCTTGTGTCAGTACCCGGCCTTAATATCGACCACATCATCGAGCATGTCGCCAGCGAGGAATCGACGGACATTCGCGACAAGCAGGTCGATGCCACGCTCCCAGTAATGCGGGGTTCTGGCGGCCGTATGGCCGGTGACGAGCACATTCGGCATCTCCCAGAGAGGGGAGTCCGGCGGCAGCGGTTCCGGTGTTGTCACATCTAACCCCGCGCCCGCGAGCGTGCCACCGCGCAGGACGGCAACCAATGCCTCCTGATTGATGAGCGCCCCACGACCGATATTGTAGAGATAGGCGGTGCGCTTCATCTGGCTCAGTTCGTCTCGGTCAATGGTGTATTTCGTCGCATTCGTCAGGGGTAGGCAGAGGACGACGTGATCCGCCTCCGCGAGCAGTTCCGGGAGTTGATCACCCGCGAGAAGACGTGCGACATAGGCGGGTTTCTGCGCGGGATGCCGCTGGATAGCGAGCACACGCATGCCGATACCGTGCGCCTTGTGGGCCAATGCGTGACCGATTTCCCCCATACCGATGATACCGACGGTCTGACCGCCGAGTTCGAAGGTGGGGAGCACATCGCTCTCCTCCGGCCAACGGTGTTGATCCTGCTGGTGAAAAAGGGGTTTGAGTGCGCGCGCGAAGACGAGCATCATTGCCAGTACATGCTCGGCAATGTTCGGTGCCGCGATGCCGCTGAAGTTCGTCAGGAGAATATCGCGCGCGGCGAGATCGGCAATCGGTAGCTTCTCGACGCCCGCACTCGTCGCCGCAACCCAGCGCAGTTTTGGCGCGGCCTCAAGCAAATCCGCCGTCAATGATGTGCCGCCGATCAGCGCATCCGCATCGGCAATTTCTTCGCGCAGCGACTCCGGCGTTGTACAGAGCGGAAAATCGACGTCCGGGAACTCCTGCTGCAATCGTTCGAGATAGCGCGCCTCAAGCGGTACCTGCACGATCAGCTTCGCCTTCCCCTGCGTGTGCTTGTTCTTACCCACAGCCAACTCCTCACCCTCGCATCTGTCCTCACAATTGGACTTCGTAGCGAAGGCCCTTGCACGCGGTATGCCAACCGGGAGAAAGCGTGGCCACTTTTTCAGCTTTTTCTGTAGGTCTTGCATGGTGCGCCCGCGATACGTGCACTACCGTAATCACGGTACCTGCCTATGCCAGCGCAGGAGTCAGAAGAATAGGGCGAGGTATCGATTTCTGATGAATGCCGCGCCGCGGCGAAAGGGGTTTCGCATGTACCGCTTCTTTACACGGTCAATCTCCGCACTGGGCGATCTTCTCGAACGAACCTTCGTGCATCTGGGGAACGATCCCTCAATCGGCTGGTTATCCGACGATACTTTCGGCTGGGATCTTCTCTATCTATACCGCGATGATGTTGCGCCGACGACCCCACTCCGCAGTGACAGCGAAAGCGTCGTGGCACCGACCGCCAACTCTCGGCAGGCTTCGCCCACGCTCAGCAACGCCATGTCCGCGATGGAAAGCAGATAGGTACCATGATGCATCCTATCCACTCGCGCGCCAAAACGTGGATGTGAGGCCGACGCTTTGAAAAATCTGCTCCGCCTGCTCGGCTGTACGACCCCGGAAGTCTGGCGCCAGCCGATCACCATACCAGGCACGCGCCAGTTCCCACACTTGCGCGAGTGGAACTGTCTCCCCACGCGGTTCCCCCGTTGCCGCACACCAGGCATCCACCCCTTCTTCCGACCGGAAGAGCAGCATGGTTGCTCAGGTATGGATGAGATCGTCATACCATTGGCGGAAGGGGAGAGGAAAATGGACAACCCCATCGTCGCCATCGAGTGTTCCGGCCGTGATCGTGTACATCGCCGGTGTGTCAACATGGGCATACTTCGTGGACTCAGCCACATGATCCTGGCTCTTGCTCATTCGCGGTGAAGCTCAATGCACTATGGAGGTACGCAGAAACAGGGGATTCAGGCCCAAGCACGCACGGGCATCCCCACCGCATCCTCTCTACCGATTCTCCTTGGCGTGCCTATTCAAAGGCCTAAAGCCATTCACCGTCAATGAGCAAGAGCCAACATCATGTGGCCTAGTCCACGCAGCGTTACCGCGTTCGCGCCCTGAAGAGGAATCCCACCCCGATTGCTGCGGCCGCGAGCAACACGACGAGCATGAGCCATAGGGACCCCTTCCCGCTTGCGCTTTGACCTGTCTGCGGCAGGGTTACTGGTGCTATTGGTGTCACTCTCCCACCCGTTCCAGTTGCGACGACTGAGCCGGCAGGACGGGTCGCGGTCGCCGCCATGGTGGCCGTGGCAGCCGCTATTGTTGCGGTCGGTGCGGCGGTGCCAGTCGTCGCCGTTCCCGCCCCACTCGTGGCAGCGGGTGGCGCTGCCTGTTGCGCTGCCGCTTGCAACATGAAGGCGAACGTGCCGTCCACCATGCCGTTGTCGTCCTCGGTGAGCGTGTGATACTTCACGGTGTAGACGCCGTTGGGCAGGTTCGGCTTGAGATCGATCGTCATCTTTGTGCGGTCATTCAGATCAACCTTGAAGCCGGTTGAAACCGCGGCACCATTTGTATCGACCACCGAGCCGTTGCTCTGGGTAGCGCTCGTCTCCTGGGAGAACGTGAGGAGGATTTGTGCTGGCTGCGTCGTGACGACCGCTTTATCTGCGGGGGTCGAATTGACTAGGCGTGCATGGGCCGATACCGTAGTAGCGCCTATACAGAGCAGGCTCAGAAGCCCGAATGCGGTAACGATTCGACGCCAGTGTCGAATGTGCATGGCTCAGTCCTCCTTGACTGGTGCTCCTGCATCCACCAAGTGATTGGATGGCCTATCCGAGTATCCGCCCAGCGATGGGAGGTGGGCTTCCGCGCCGGGGAGATCCTGCCGATCGCACACACCTTCCTCATCCTCGACCGGCTCCCCTTGTGCGGGGCACTAACGCCATACAATCGCCGATCGGTCAGGGCTGCGTGTGGTGATGCACGTGCTCTACCGTATCACCGCGCAATCCACTCGGCAGCCAGCCAGGCTGGAAGAGCACCAGATTCCCCCACACGAGCAGCAGCAGTCCCACCCACGGCACCAGCCGCTTCCCCCAACGCACCGTCTTCTCGAAGAGCATCACGCCGGTGAGGAGCGCCATCCACGTCACACCGCCCACCCCGACGGCGAACATGAGCAGCATCAGCGCCCAACAGCACCCCAGGCAGAAGAGCCCATGGCGCACGCCCAGTGCCCACGCCGCCCCCGGTCCACGCCGGTACCAGCGCAGCAGAAAGCTCGCCGGGTGGCGGCATTCGTGCAGGCAGCGCTCCTTGATCTTGCTGAACTGGAACCAGCCCGCGAGCAGGAGCGCGCCGCCCATGATCGCGGCGGGGTGGTCCCCCGGCCAGCCCGCCCAGACGGCAAGCGCGTGCAGGGCGGCGTCACACACGTAGGCGAGCGCGGCGAAGCCCGTCCAGACCGCGAGATAGGCAGCGACGAACATGGCCCGCACGATCCCCGCCCGCCGCTGCCCGCCGCTGGCCCGCGCGAAGAGCCGGATCATGGGCAAACTGGTCGGCAGCATCATCGCCGCGATCATCAGCTGCCAGGTGGCGAGGAAGGAGAGGAGCCCGAGCGCCCACGGCAGCGTGCGGCGCCCCATCAGCGCGTGATGGTCCGCGAACCGCCCGTTTCCGGTCGCCACGGCGAGCAGCGCGAGCGCCCAGGTGAGCAGGGCGATACCGACAATCGCAGCCTCTTCGACAGTCGGGGTGCGCAGGACGCGCGGCGACCGCACGCACGCCTCCGCCGTGTGTGGAGTGGCCATCACGCGAGGGATGGACAACCGGTCATCGCTTACAGCTCGCATGGTGCCCTCCTCCTGGTGGTCAGGATAGATGGGGACCATTCCAGACCCTTTGCGCAAGCCTGGAATGGTCCAACGCGCCTCGTCGCGCGGCTCCGTTCAGCGATGAACCGGCGGTTACGAGGAGAACCGGAAGAGACCCTGGATCGCGTTGTGGCCGGAGAGGCTGACGTCGCGCAGGCCATACTGCTTGGTGGTGCGGGTGTACGACGAGGCCTTGCCGACGTAGGCGGGTGAGCCGGGGATGGTCGAGAAGAGGGTATCTTGCAAGACCGTCACGCCGCCGGTCGCTCCCTGGAAGGGGGCGAGTTCCGCTTCGGTGACATTGCCGATGTGCAGGTAACCCCGACCGCCCTCGACCTCGAACGCGATGGGCACCTGCTCGACGGCGACGATTTCGCCGAAGAGCTGTGCCAGATCGGCGACCGGGCCGCCGCGTTTGCCCATCCAGACATCCACGAGCGCCTGGCGCTGCTCGTCGGTCGCGCCGTCATCGACGAAGAAGACGGTGCGCCAGTTGCCCTTGAGCACGTTGCCCGGGATATGCGCCAGGACGGCGATCGTGCGCCCCGTGACGTCGAGGCCGTCGATCGTCCCGCTGTCGATGCGCCACGCCTGGGCCGAGTCGCAGGTGCCGTTGTCCGGGTCTTCACCGACCCAGCAGGGGCACAGGATATTGCAGTCGCAGACTTCCAGCAGCCGTCCCTCGAGCTGGTATGCCATGTCGCCATCTCCTTTCCTGGTGATCCTGAGCGCGGATGCCGTTGTGCCGGCCGGTGGGAGCAGGATAGGGCACCATGCCGCGCATCGCATCGTGGCGCGCACGGAGTTGGGCGGGTGAGTTACACGGAGATTTCACGCCTGCTGGGGGTCACACGGAGACGGGCGGGCGCGCCGCACGGAGATGTCGAACCTGCTGCGGCATGCGCGCGCCTACGCCGAGGCGTTCGAACGTGTTGTGGGAGCGACGTCGGCGCTGGAGTCGGCAAGTTCGCCTTCCGGCAGTCCGGTTTCGACTATCCAGAGCGCAATCTCGGTGCGGGAGGTGTAGCCGAGTTTGCGGTAGATGCCGCTGATATGCGTCTCGATCGTGCGCTTGCCGACGTACAGCGCGTCGGCGATCTCGCCGTTGGAGAGACCGCGACCGATCAGCGTCGCGACCTCACGCTCGCGCGGTGTCAAGCCGCCGCTCGCGGATGATGCCGTGTCGCCGCGCGCGCGCGACGCCGGTGCGAGGCACTGCCGCACGACACCTTCCAAGAACGCCGCGCGCAGTCGCGCGTCGAGTAGATTCGCCACCAACTCCGCCGCGGACGAACGCGCTCGTTGGAACGAGCGGTCCGCCTTACCCCGCCGCCCTATTATGCGGTAGAGCGCGCCGAGTTGCTGCTCGACGCGCCAGGTGAGCGGCCGCAGGCCCGTCGCGTCGATGCGCTCGCGCAACGCAAGCAGGTGCACCTCGGCCTCGGCGTGGCGTCGCGCGGCGACGAGCGCGGCCGCACGCAACAGTTCCAGGCGCGCGCCGGGCGGCGGTCCCGCGGCGCGTGCGCCCTCGACCAGCGCGAGCGCACGCGCCGGGTCATGGTTGGCGAGCGCCAGTTCGATCCGAGCGCGCACGATGAGTTGCTGTCCGAGCGTCTCGACAGTGGCCTCCGGCACGCCGGCCGCGGCGAGCAGTGTGTCGGCCTGGTGCGTCACCCCACAAAGGATGTACGTGGAGGCGAGGAACGAGCTCACGCTCTGGATCCAGAATGATGAATCGATCGCGCGGGCCAGCGCGAGGGCGCGCTCAAGGTGGTGCTGTGCGTCGCCGAGGGAGAGGAGATCGAGATGCAGGTGGCCGAGCAGCCGATGCGCAGCGGTCATCCACTGGCGATGCTCGATCGCTTCGGCGATCGCGAGGGCAGTTTGTCCGTGCTCTAATGCCAGGGCGTAGTCGCCGCGTGCCCCGGCGGCCATGCCCAGCATGAAGCGCGCAAACGCTTCGCCTGCGCGCCAGTCGATCTCCCGCGCCAACCGGACCGCCTCTTCCCCGGCGCGCACCCCCGCCGCCGCCGCCGACGGACCAACGGCCAGCGGGTCGAGGTCCAAGTTGCCGCCGCGTGCTGAGAGGAGGGAGAGGCTGGAGATCAGGCTCTGCCGATCGTCGAGAGCACGGAGCTGCGCGATCGCGCGCGTGTAATAGTCGGCGCTCGCGGGGAGATCGGCGGTGTGATAGCTGGCCATCCCCAGTAGGTCGAAGGTCGTCGCCATGCCCGGAGCATCGTGCACCCGCTCGAAGATGGCGAGCGCCTCGCGGTGCAGACGCACGGCGTCGCGCGGCTGGGCGGCGTTGAGCCGCCAGTTGCCGATGCGGTTGAGGCTATGGCCGAGCAGGCGCGGGTCGTCCATCTCGCGTGCGAGGGCCAGTGCGCGCTCGTACCGCGCCGCGCTCTGGGCATAATCGCGGCCGGCCCAGAGCATGCCCAACTGGATTTGCGTCTGCCACATCGCTGCACGGTCCCCCTCGCGCTCGGCGATCGTCAGGGCACATTCGTAGTCGCTCAGGGCGTCCTCGAACGCGCCGAGTGTCTCGTGGCACTCCCCGCGCCGCGCGTGAAGTCGGGCGAGGAGCGCGGATGGGGGGACATCCGCGGCGGTGTGCGCGGAATCGCCGCGCAGGCGCTCGGCAGCGTCGATCGCACGCGCGAAGTGCTCAATCGCCTCGCGCGGCGCGTAGAGGGCGACGGCTTGTTCGGCCGCCTGCTGCGCGTAGTCGAGCGCCTGCCGCCAGGCGCCGGCCGCATAGAAATGGTAAGCCAGTTCGGGGATCGGCGGATCGGCGCCGTCGGTTGACAGACAGAGTAGCGTGTCGGCAACCGCGCGGTGGAGCGCGCGTCGCTCGCGCGCGAGGAGGTTGGCGTAGATCGCCTGGCGCGTCAGCGCGTGGCGGAACTGGAAGCGCTCCTCGGACAGTTCGACGATCAGCTGCGCCGCGATCAGCTCCTTCATCGCCCGGATCAGCGCGTGTTCGTCCAGCTCCGCAAGCGCCAGGATCGTGTCGAAGCGGAAGCGCTGCCCCACGACGGCGGCGGTGCCGAGCACATCCCGCGCCACCGGCCCCACCCGCGCCATGCGCCGTTGGATCACGTCCTGCACGCCGCGTGGGACGCGCAACGCGCTCAACGGCACATGATCCCACATCGTCTGCTCCGCCGGGGTGGCGCGCGGTTCATCGGTGAACAGCGACTTGATGACCTCCTCGACATAGAACGGGTTGCCATCGGTTAACTGATAGAGGCGGTGCAGGAAGCCGAGCGTCACGGAGCGTTGCCCTGCGAAGGTCGCACGCAACATTTCGGCGACATCGGTGGGCGCGAGTGGCATGAGCGCAAGTTCGGTCGCGAGGCGTTGCCGGTCGAGTTCGGCGAGCAAATGGGCAAGCTGCGGACCAACCTCATCGACGCGGTAGCTGATCAGGAGCAGGATCCGCTGATCGCCAATCCGCCGCGCAAGTTGGAGGAGTAAGGCGAGGCTGGTGTCGTCGGCCCAGTGCACATCCTCGATCACGAGCAGCAGCGGCGAGCCTGCGGCAAGACGCGTGAAGCTATGGGTGAGTGCCTGGAACAGGCGGCGTTGTTCCTGCTCGGGATCGAGGCGCGCCGCCGCGGCGCAACCGGGGAAGATGCTCGCGAGATCGGGGACGAGCTTGAGCAGGTCGGGAGCGAATGCCTGCAAGTCATCGATGAGCGCGTCTGGCAACGGCGCCAAGCACCACGACTGGAGCAGGTCGAGGAACGGTGCGAAGGGGAGTGAGCGATCCGGTTCGAAGCAGGTTCCCTGCACGGCGCGCATCCCCGTGCCGGACGCGCTCGCATGCCGCTTCGCCTCGGCGATCAGCCGCGACTTGCCGATGCCCGCCTCGCCGGAGACCAGCACGACCCCGCCGGCGCCACCACCGGCCCGCTCGATGGCGGCATGCAGCACGCGAAGCTGCGCGTCGCGCCCGACCAGCACCGGACAGATGACGGATTGGCTCGGTTGCTGCGTCATGTGGCACCACCTTCGGTGCATGGTGTGCGCGGTAAAGGCTGTCGCGTCCGTGCGCCGCATCGATGCGGATGGAGTATGCAGCGAATGTACCATATCTCATCAGGATGTGGAGACGGTGATTCTGCAGCATATGTCCAACTGGGGTACACCCCAGCCTGATGTCAGGCAGCCCCGCCAACGGCGTCAGCATAGGATCATTTTCTTTATTTTTTGACATCTGTGCTAGAACATTATAGACTTTTTCCTGACAGATAGAGGAAATGCGATGAATGGACAGCGCATCGGCTATGTCCGGGTCAGCTCGCTCGACCAGAATCTGGACCGCCAACTCGAACAGATTCCCGTGGACCGCACTTTCACCGATCACGCGTCGGGGAAGGATGTCGCGCGGCCGCAACTGGATGCCCTCATGCACTTCGCGCGTGAGGGAGACACGGTCGTCGTGCACTGCATGGACCGCTTGGCGCGCAACCTCGACGATCTGCGTCGCCTCGTGCGCGCGCTCACGGAGCGCGGGGTGCGCGTCGAGTTCGTCAAGGAGCACCTGACCTTCACGGGCGAGGACTCGCCGATGGCGACGCTCTTGTTGTCGGTGATGGGAGCGTTCGCCGAGTTCGAGCGCGCGCTGATCCGCGAGCGCCAGCGCGAGGGGGTCGCCTTGGCCAAGCAGCGCGGGGCGTATCGCGGCCGCAAGCCCGCGCTCTCCGCCGCGCAACGGGCCGAACTCCGTCGCCGCATCGCGACCGGCGAGCAGAAAACGCGGGTCGCGCGGGAGTTCGGTATCAGTCGGGAGACGCTCTACCAGTATCTGCGGATGGCCGATTGGCACTTCGCCAAGGCGACAACATGGGCGGAGTTGCTCGCGGTGCATGACCAGTGGGTGATGAACTACAACTACCAAGTCCATTGGGCGCATCAGGAACGGGACGACGATCGGCGCACGCCCCGTGATGTCTTGGGCTGGGGTGAATGGCCGACCGGTGACGCCGGAGGAGTTGCACCGCCTCTTCTACCGCACGCGCTTCGGCCGGAAGCTGGACCGGTTGGGCTACGTGCGCTTCCGCGATTGGCGGGTCTACGGCGAACGGGGCCCGGCGCGAGAGCGCGCAGCGGTGTGGCTGTACGGAGAGACGCTGACGATCGAGTTCGCCGATGAACTGTTGGCGCAATATCGTGTCCGGTATGAACCGGATAAGAAACATCTGCGGGGGGTCACGGAGCCGCGGCTGTTTGAGACACCCTTCCAGTCGCCGCAGTTGCCGTTGTGGGAACTGAGTGACGAGCACTGGTTGAAAGTGGTCCGCCGCCCGCCCTATGCGCCCCGTGCTGCCCGGCACGAGGCGGTCGCACAGCCCACGCTCTTCATCCTCGACATGGGATAGGACGAGGGGGCCCCTTCGTCTCAAACGTCGAAGAGGAAGGCGGGAAGCACACTTAGCCAGAGCATATACCGGCTCTTCCGCAATCGCGGTGATGCGTTTTGACCGCTCCGGCTTGTCGGGACAAGGAAAATCGGGCAGTGGATCTCTGACGTATGGGGAGCGTCGCTTACCCCCGGAGATTCCCTTGCCACACCTCGCACACTCCACTTTCTTCGTTCACCGTCTTTGCGGGAGACCCAGCATACCCAGCGTCTATTTGCACGTCGACTGGCAAATGACTATCATCCCCGCTCGGGACTCGACATAATGTTGATGTAGCGCCGTGCTTTCCGCTCGGTCGCTCGCCCTCTGTCGCATGGCAGGCGCTGCCCCGGCGCGCCCCGATCAGGCCGACAGCCCCTCGAAAATGCTGTAGTGCAGCACATCACCCAGCGGGATGACGCGGTTCAGCCGCAGCCCTGCCGCGGCGAAGAGCGCATCGTACTCTGCATCGGTGCGCTGCCGCCCGCCGAGGTTCACCATCATCTCCAGGTCGAGATGCAGTTCTGGTAGCGCTTGGCGGTAATCGGACGCGAGCCCCCGTTCCATCACCAGCACCTTGCCTCTCCCCGCCAGCGCGCGGCGGCAGTTCGCCAGAATCGCCGTCGCCTGCGCGTCGTCCCAGTCGTGGATGATCTGCCGCAGGATGAACGCATCGCCCGTGGGCACCGCTGCGAAGAAGTCCCCGGCCACGATCTTGCAGCGACCGGAGACTCCCGCTGCATCGAGCACCGGGGGGGCGCCTGCGACCACTGCGGGCAGGTCGAAGAGCACGCCACGCAGCGCGGGGTATGCCCGCAGGATGGTGGCGAGCAGCAGGCCATGCCCGCCGCCCACATCCACGAGACGCGCAATGCCCGCGAAGTCATATGCCTGGAGGAGCGCCTCGCTCGAGCGCGCGGAGTTGCTGGTCATCGCCGCATTGAAGCGGGCCGCGGTCTCCGGACGCGCGCGCAGGTAGTCGAAGTGCCCCATGCCGTGGACATGGATGAAGGCGGTCTCGCCAGTGCGCACGCTGTGCAGCAGGTGGCCCCATGGGCGCCACTTGTATTCGTCCAGCCAGAGCAGCACCTGCGGGCGCACCGAGCCGGGGACGTCGGCACGCAGACCGACGCCGAGCGGGGTCAGGGAGAGGCGGCGCGGGGCGACCTCGTCGAAGAGCCCGACGCCGACGAGCAGGCGCAGGACGCGGTAGAGCGCATCCTCGTCAGTGTCCGTCGCCCGCGCGAGGTCGTGGCTGTCGTGCGGGCCGTCCGCTAGGAGGTCGGCGATGCCGAGGGCGGCGACGATGTAGATCGCCTGCGACACGCGGTAGCCGCTCATGAGGCGGTAGAGTTCCTGCACCTGCTCCGGCGCGGGGCCAGCGGGGAGCGTGGCGGCGTTGTCAGCTTCCATCAGTAGTCCTCCGGGTGGCGTACACGGCGTCCTGCGTGCCGGGCGCGGGTGTCGTCGCGCATCGCAAGCGGCGTGGTAGTGAGCAGCCGCGGTCACTATACCACCGCCGACCGATCATCCACTGTGACGACGTCATTCGCCAAACACGCTCTGACCGCGTTCTTGCCACGGCTACTGCAAACGCGCGCTGGGTATGTCGGGTCTCCCGCAAAGACGGTGAACGAAGAAAGTGGAGTCTGCGAGGTGTGGCAAGGGAATCTCCAGGGGGTAAGCGACGCTCCCCATACGTCAAAGCATCCATTCCTGCCCGACCGTGCGCAAACGCAGTGGCACGCATACCGCGATGGCGGAAGGCCGTTATGTCTTGGCTAGGTTGAGGCGGGAAGGGACCCCGCTCAGGTGATCGCTTCCCCACGCCGCGGGCGCTCACGCATCGAGATCTGCATCCTTCGTCGCCTCATGGGGCGTGCGCGTGAACCAGACCTCGTACTGGATCCCATCCGGGTCCTCGAACGAGACGAAGGCGGAGTGCCCAAGGTCGCGCACCGGCGAGTGCTCCACTCCCTGCGCGTCGAAATGTGCCATCCATTTTGCCAACTCCGCTTCGCTGCCCACCGCCAACGCGAGATGGTCCAGCCCGGTCCGGAAGGGGCTGAAGGCATCGCCGGAGCGCTGCTCGTGGTTGTAGAGGCCGACGAGGAAGCCGCTGTCGGGATGCAGGAGCAGGATGCGCGGGATACCCGCCTCACCGGGGGCGAAGCGGAACTCCTTGACGAAGCGGAAGCCGAGCACACGCATGTACCAGGCGGCGCTGGCGCGCATATCGCGCACGGTGAGACCAGCGTGCAGGAGACGTCCGAAGCTTGGCATGGCGACCCTCCCTGTGAGCGAGAGCGCGAACGCTTGGTGAGGCGTGCGACGATTCTACCACTCCGGTCCTCGAGTCGCTGCGAGCGGAGCAGCGCGTGGTGCGCCGGTTTGTCGCGTGTTTGACAGGGGGCAGTGCCAGTATCTGTGGAGCATCATGTGGCCCAGTCCATACTTCGCCTCGATCCGGGCATCGGTGTGGAGCATTGCCGGAATGCCGAGTGAGTCCCAGGCGCAGTTTGCCCACAATCGATAACCATCCGCCACGACGACGTAGGACGTCTCCACCGCAGAGAGCGGATTGGCGATGCGGATACTCGCTGTGTCGGGTGTGAGGAATAGGATATGACGGTCGTGTAGGCGGCGAAACGTTCCCCGCGCATCATCGGGAGAAACACCGAAATGCTGTGCGGCCTCCGCATCGGTTGGCGGACGCGCGTGTTCGATGAAGAAGTGATAGATGAAAAGGCGCATCTCCCAGTCTTGATTGCTGAGTTGCGGTGTAGCCATCAGATTCCTCCTCTCCGAAGTAGGCACTGGCCCGATAGACGCAATACAGCGGCGAGCACGATGCAAAGCCCCTTCATCGTCTCAGTCGCGCGTAAAGGGAGAGATTTAATGCGATGAGAGGCTCCAGATAGTCGGTCATTTTGAATCAGTTTATAGCGGGCGGTCAAGCGACATGGCGATTTCGCGGATCATTGCTCCCGCCATGCGCGGCCTCTCCCGCTGCCGCGAACTACGTGCGTTACCCTAGGGCTGGTGTGTGCCCAGCCCACGGATATGCCAACTCAAAGGCTGCCGAGGCGCGAAGGATGGTCGCTTCGTCGTTGCGACGGCCCACGATGTGCAGGCCGATGGGGAGGCCGCTTGTAGTCCAGCCACAGGGGATGGTGGCGGCGGGTTGGCCGGTCAGATTGAAGGGATAGGTGAAGGCGGTCCATTGCCACCCCGCAGTCGGCTGACCGTCGATTGCGTCCGGCCCGAAGCGGTTGAGGCCGAAGGGGGGGCAGGCGACGGTCGGCGTCAAGAGCAGGTCGTAGGTTGCGAAGAAGGGCCACGTCTGCTGCCAGAGTTGCTCGCGCTCGGCGTGCGCGGCCATGATCTCTGCAACCGTGAGGCTCCGATACCGCGCGATAACCGCCGCCAGGCCGGAGTCCATCAGGGCGAGTTCATCGGGTGTCAGGTGCGCATTGCGACCGGCGATCAGGCCATGAAAGAGTACGTCAATGGCGTGGCTCGGGTCACTGAAGCCGGGGGTCGCTTCCTCCACCGTGCAACCGAGGTCCACGAAGCGCTCGGCCGCCGCAGTCGTGATCGCGCGCACTTCCGGGTCCACCGGCAGGTAGCCGAGGTCCGCACTCCACGCAACGCGCAAGCCCCGGATGCCGCCATCGCAGGCGGCGAGATAGTCGATACCACTCGCGGGCAGGGACTGGCGATCAGACTCGTGCGGCCCGGCGAGCACGTTGAGCATCAGGGCGGCGTCCCGCACCGTGCGCGTCATCGGGCCGAGGTGGGCGACATCCAGCCCGGCGGTCGGTGAGGGAATGCGCGCGTACTGCGGCTTCAGGCCGAAGATGCCGCAGAAACTGGCGGGCGTGCGGATCGAGCAGACCCCGTCGCTCCCCGTCGCGATTGGTGCCATCCCGGCCGCCACCGCGACCGCGCTCCCACCGCTCGACCCGCCGGGTGTCCGCTCGGTATCCCACGGGTTGACGCAGGGCGGGCCGAGGCGGTTGTCCGTCGCGCCCTTCCAGCCAAACTCCGGCGTATTCGTCTTGCCGACGATGATCGCCCCGGCATCGAGCAGGCGATCGACCATCGGATGGTTCTCATCCGGCACGAAATCTTTGTAGAGAAGCGATCCGCGCGTCGTGCGGATACCCTTCGTGTAGGAGAGGTCCTTCACCGCGACCGGGATGCCATGCAGTGGGCCGAGCGGATCGCCGCGCATCACCGCCGCCTCTGCCTGCTGTGCCCCCTGCCGCGCCTCTGCATCTGTGACGGTCAGATAGGCATTGAGGCGCGGGTTGAGGCGCGCGATCCGCGCCAGCACCGCATTAACGAGTTCGACGGGCGAAAGCCGCCGGTCGCGGATCACAGCGGCAAGTTCGGTCGCGGGCATAAAGCAGAGCGCGTCATCGGCCACGGGTCATCCTCCCTCGATCATCTCCGGCATTTTGCGCGCAGTATCGCACATGGGAGACCTAACCCCCGGCCCCTTCCCTAAAAGGAAGGGGTGACTCAGCCGTGACATCCGAGTATTCTGAATGACGCCCTGGTCTATCGGAGGCTCACTCCCCCTTCCCTGAAAGGAAGAGGGTTGGGGGATTAGGCGAAAGGAACCACGATGGCGAACCAATTCAACGCCGACAATCTCGGCAGTTTCCTGCGCCCGCAGTATCTGCTCGACGCGCACGCGCGCAAGGCCCCGCCAGAGGAACTGCGCGCCTTGGAGGATCGCGCCATCGTCGATGTGCTCAGGATGCAGGAAGAGGCGGGGATGCCGATCGCCACCGATGGCGAGTTCCGCCGCGAACTCTTCTTCTCCACCGTCGTCGCTGTCGCGAATGGCTATGATCCCTACGGCTACGAGCGCTTCCACCGCGACGAGGAAGGGAATGAACTGCACTTCGGCACGCCGACGCCCGTCGCGAAGCTGACACGCAAGGCGAGCCAGGTCGATGTCGAACTCGCCTTCACGCAGAAGCACACCACCCGACCGATCAAGGTGACGCTCCCCAGCCCCTCGATGATGCGCCGCTACTGGAAGGACGGCGTCTCGGACCGAGCATACGCGAGCAAAGCCGACTACATGGATGACCTGATCGCCATCGAGAACGAGGATGCGCGGGCGCTCGCGGCGGCGGGAGCCGCCTACCTGCAAATTGACGCGCCCCACTTCGCCATGATGCACGAGACCGGCCACGCCAGATGCTCGCGCCAGATGGACGCGATGATGCGCGAGATGGCCGCGCTCGATAACCGCGTCTTTGAGGGAGTGACGGGCGCCGTGACCGCGATCCATATCTGCCGGGGCAACTACCGCAGCATGTTCACCGGCACCCAGCCCTATGACGCCTATGCCGAGACCCTCTTCGGCTCGCTGAAGTTTGACCGCTACCTGCTCGAATACGATGACTATCGTTCCGGCGACTTCTCCGCGCTCCGCTTCGTCCCACCAACCACGACGGTCGTCCTCGGCCTCGTGACGACGAAGCGATCCGAGTTGGAGGACGAAGACGCGCTGCTACACCGTATCGAGGACGCCGCGAGATACGTACCCGTCGAGCGGCTCGCGCTCTCCACCCAGTGCGGCTTCGCCTCGACAATGGAAGGCAACGCGATTACCGAAGACGCCCAGCGCAAGAAGCTGGAACTCGTCGTCCGCGTCGCGGAGCGGGTCTGGGGACATGCGTGATTGCAAACGATTGAACCACGAAGGCGCGAAGAACACGAAGAGGGGAAAGTAGATGTTTTTTTCTCTCTTCTCCTCTTCGCGTTCTTCGCCGCCGAAGGTTGTGTCCAGAGAGTTCTGTAATTAGCGGGGCCCCTCGTCAGAGCGGCCATCGTCCTCCACGATCGGTAGTGCGAACAGACCGGATCGAAGGAGGAGAATGATGGCCTACAAACAGCGTATCGGCATCCCTGCGGCGACGCAATCCATCCTGACCGATGATCCCAGACTTTCTGCGCTTCATCGTGGAGCGGGTCATTCAGGAAGTGCTCGACGCGGAGATGACCGCCCATCTGCACGCCGAACCCTACGAGCGTCAGTTCGGAACGGCGAGGCTACCGCAACGGGTACAAGCCGCGCCAACTGAACACCCGCGTCGGCACGCTCATCGTTGCAGGTGCCGCAGGATCGGGACGGGACGTTCTCGACGCAACTCTTCGCCCGCTATCAGCGCAGCGAGAAAGCCCTCGTCCTCGCGCTCATGGAGATGTATGTCGAAGGCGTCTCGACCCGCAAAGTCCGCGAGATCACCGAAGTGCTGTGCGGGACGAGTTTCTCGAAGAGTCTCGTCTCGGAGTTGGCGGGACAATTGGACGCAGAGATGGAAGCATGGCGGAGCCGTCCGCCTACGGATACAGTCTACCCGTACCTGAGCGTGGACGCGCGCTACGAACATGTTCGGCAAGGCGGGCAAGTCGTCAGCCAGGGTGTCTTGATCGTCGCCGGTGTCCGAGGGGATGGGCATAGGGAGATTCTCGCCGTCGCGGTTGCCGATACCGAGAGCGCGGCGACGTATCATCACCTCTTTCAGGACCTCAAGGAGCGCGGCCTCAGCGGCGTGCGGTTGGTGACGAGCGATGCCCACAAGGGCTGAAGGCAGCGATTGACCGGCATTTCCAGGGCGCGAGCTGGCAAAGATGCCAGGTGCATTTTGCTCGCGATCTGGTCGGCATGGTGGGAGCAGGGCGACGCAGAGAGTTGGCGGAGGACCTGCGCGAAATCTTCGCGGCGACGACGCGGGAGCAGGCAATGGCGACCGCAGAAATCGTGGCGGCACGCTGGGAACCGACGCATCCGAGAGTGGCACGGCTCCTGGAAGAGGCTATGGAGGATTGCCTCGCCTGTCTGGCATTCCCCTTGGCGCATCGCGCCCGGATCCGCACCACGAACGGATTGGAGCGGCTGAACGAAGAGATCAAGCGGCGCACGCGGGTGGTGCCTGCCCTCTGCATCTTCCCGAACGCGGAGGCATGTTTGCGCCTTGTGACGGCGTTGTGCGTGGAGCAATCGGAGGAGTGGGTGAGCGGGCGGCGCTACCTCGATATGGGCGATCCAATCACCTTGACCTGGACGATCGATGCGGCCATGGACTGATCCGCGCACCACACACGGCACTGTTTGCCTCCCCTGCGCTGCGACGGTATCATCGCGTCACCGTTTCTCGGCGCGTGGGTACACAAGTACACCGGATAACGAGGAGCATCGCCATGCGAGTGCTGTTCACGACCCAGCCAGTGCCGAGCCATCTCCATCCCCTCGTCCCCCTCGCCCGCGCGCTCGTCGATGTCGGGCACGCGGTCGCATTCGCCACCGCGTCCTCCTTCCACCCAAGCGTCGAGGCGAGCGGGTTCCGCGCCTTCCCCGCCGGGATGGACTGGCTGCCGGGGCAGGAGCGCTCCCCGGCTCGGCGGTGTGCGCGCAGGCAGCGACCCGGCCTATTCCGTCCTCACCGATTTCTTCGGTGGTGTGACCGCGCGACAGATGACGCCCGATCTCCTCAGCCTCTGCCGGTCCTGGCAGCCCGACCTCATCGTCCGCGACCCGGTCGAGTTCGGCGGCTGCATCGCCGCCGAGTGTCTCGGCATCCCGCATGTGTCCGGCAGGGAGAATCGCTTCCTCCCGCCCGCGCGCTGGCAGGCGTACCTCGGCGAGCCGATGGCGCGGCTGCGGCGCGCGCACGGCCTGCCGGACGACCCCGAACTGGCGATGCTCTTCCGCTACCTGGGATTCGCGTGGGTGCCACCCCGCTTCGTCATCGCAGACGACGCAATCCCCGCGGAGATCCCCTTCGGGTCGTACATCGCGCCGACGATGCACTTCCTGCGCCCGGTGCCGTTCGACCGCTCCGGCGACGAGGCGCTGCCTGATTGGGTCGGCGACTTGCCGGACCGCCCCACGGTTTACGCCACGCTCGGCACCGTTTTCAACGAGGCGTCGGCGATCTTCGCGGCCATCCTCGCGGCCCTGCGCGACGAGCCGGTCAACCTCATCCTTACCGTCGGTCGCAATCAAGATCCCGCGCAGTTCGGTCCGCAGCCGGAGCACATCCACATCGAGCGGTACATCCCGCAGACGCTGCTCGCCCCGCACTGCGACGTGGTGATCACCGCAGGCGGGTTCGGCACGGTGATGACGTGCCTCGACGACGGCCTGCCGATGGTGGTAATCCCGGTTGGGGCGGACCAGCCGGTCAACGCCCGGCGCTGCGCGGCCCTCGGAGTCGGCCGACACATCGGCAGCGAGGAGCGCGCGCCGGAGGCGATCCGGGAAGCGGTGCGGGCAGTGCTCGTGGAGCCGTCATACCGGGAGAACGCGGCGCGGATGGGCGAGGAGATGGCGGCCATGCCGGGGCCGGAGCACGCGGTCGCGCTGCTCGAACGGCTGGCGGTGGAGAAACAACCGCTGCTGTCAGCGTGAGGAGAGGAGGTAGTCGTTTCGCGAAGTTGAACGACGTGGAGGAATGCACAGAACTTCTCGGACACAACCGGCGCGCGCGAGTGCGGCGACCTTTCCCACTCATCCCCACTGCTTGCGCGTCGTGTCTCGCAGCGTATAATGCTCCCATAGCCGCACGCCAGGACAGGCAAGGAAGGAACGACGCACGGTAAGCGGGGACCGACCGATGCAGGAGGAGGCGAGCTAATGGCCGATCAGGAGCGCGTACCGACCGCGGGGCATCGCGACGCGTACACCCACCAGGATAATCTCGCCTTCGACGCGGCGATGACCGCGCGCACCGCCGCCCGCGAGGCCGCCTTCTTCCTCCCCCATCTCCGTCCCAACATGCGCCTCTTGGACGTCGGCTGCGGCCCCGGCTCGATCACCCTCGGCCTCGCCGAGACCATCGCACCGGGCGAGGTCGTCGGGCTTGACCTGCGCGCCGAGCCGCTCACGCAGGCCCACGCCGCTGCGGCCCGGCGCGGGATCGCCAATGTCCGCTTCGAGGTCGGCTCCGTGTACGCGCTCCCGTTCGCGGACGCCTCCTTCGACGCCGCCTTCGCGCACTTCGTCTTGATGCACCTGCGCGAGCCGATGCGCGCGCTGGCGGAGGTGCGCCGGGTGCTGCGGCCGGGCGGCGTGGTCGGGGTGAGCGATATGGATTTCAGCGCGGTGCTCTTTTTTCCACTCACGCCGTTGTTTGAGCAGTACCTTGCCCTGCGCCTCCGCGTGCGGCAGCACAACGGCGCCGACAACGCGCTCGGCCGTGCCCACCGGCGACTCCTGCGCGAGGCGGGGTTCGCGCGCACCGAGGCGGGCGCAATGGTCGACAGCGCGGGGACGCCGGAGGAGACGCACCGCAATGCCGCGTACCACCGTGCACAGATGCAGGGGGTTGTGCAGACGGCGCTAGCGGAGGGGTGGGTAGACACGGAGACCGTAGGGGCGATGGCAGCAGAGCTGGACGCGTGGGCGGCGCAGTCGGACGCATTCTACGCGGCGGTCCACTGCCACGCGGTCGGCTGGGTGGGCGCGTAGTCGCGGCATGTCTCACCGGTGGAAAAAAGTACAGAACTTCCCGGACACAACCTTCGCGCCTTCGCGGTTCAGTTTTCTCGCGGCGCATTGGGCATGAAGAGGCGGGCAAGCACCGGGCTGGTGAACGCGGTCGCGAGCGCTTCCATATAGACCTTGTCGTAGTACGCACCGTTCAGGAGCCAGGATTCCCGGCGGCGACCGATTACACGGAAACCCGCTTTCTCATACGCGCGGATCGCTGCGGGTTAAAAGGACGCGACATCAAGCATGACATTGTGGAGACCGAGCGCGGTGAAGGCATAATCGAGCATCAACGTCGTCGCCTCCGTTCCATACCCCTTGCCACGCGCGTCCGCTTCGCCGATCAGGATGCCGAATTCCCCTGTCCGGTTGCGGTAGTCGATACCAAAGAGACCTGTCTCCCCAATAGGCCGTAGCACAGACCCGTCGGGGGCGACTCGTTCGTAGATCACGAAGAGGGCGTTATTCGGCCCCTCCAGGAATTCGTACCACGCGCGCTCGCCCTCCAATGTCCACGGCTTCGGCGGGTCATCGAGTGTCCGGCGGGTCAACCAGTCGTTGTGCCAGCGCTGAAACGATCGCATCAATGCGCGGTCTCGTGGCCCCAACGCCACGCGTTCCCCGACAATATTCGTGATCGGCTCCATCCTGCACCTCCTGAAACCGGGGAGAATCGCAAAGACGCAAAGAACGCAAAGGGCACAAAGAACATAAAGAGGGAAAGATCAACAAATGAAGGGCAATGACGCATCTCTGTAAATGTCCTTGTTCGGTTGGATTTCTTTGCGTTCTCTGCGTTCTTTGCGTCTTTGCGGTTCTCCCCGGTTAGTCAAGGCGGCGGACGCGGTCGAGGAAGCGCCACATGAGTAAACCGAAACAGATGACGAGGACGCCATTGGTCATCAGGGCGGCGCGCACGCCGAAGAAGTGGGCGAGCGTGCCGCCTTCGAGGCTGCCGATCGGCGTAAGCCCCCAGATCATGCTGTAGACCGCCATCACGCGCCCGCGATAGCATTCTCGGTGACGGTCTGGACGAGCGTGTCATTCATCGAACCGTAGAGGTCCGAGAGCACGCCTTGCATGAAGAGAATCGCGCACGAGAGATAGAAGTTGTGCGAGATGCCGAAGCAGAGGAGGGCGAGACCGAACCCCGTCATGCCACTGAGGACGATCTTCCCCCGGCCATGAATGCCGGTCAGCGCCGCGACGATCAGCACGCCGACGAGCGCCCCCAACCCCGCACTGGCTTGCAAGACGCCGAGACCACCGCTCCCGCGATGGAGCACGTCGCGCGCGAGGGCGGGCAGGAGGCCGAAGTAGGTCATGCCGAGCATCACTGGGACGAGATCGATGGAGAGAAGCGAGCGGAGCGTCGCGTGTGACCAGATATAGCGATAGCCCTCGCGCAGTGTCGCAAAGGGATGATGCTCCTTGCCTGTTGAGGGTTGCCCAAGGTCCATGCGCATGAGCACGGTGAGCAAGGTGAGGATGAACGGCAGATAGCAGAATGCCGCGAGAAAGAAGCAGCCCGTCACCCCGAGGGGACCGATCAGCACGCCGCCAATTGCGGGGCCGATGATGCGGCTGAAGTTGAATGAGGCGGCATTGAGCGCGACCGCAGATTGCAACTGCTCGCGCGGCACGAGGTTCGGCACGAGCGAGAGGCGGGCGGGCCAATCGAACGATGAGGATGCCCCGATACAGAGCGCCATGAGATAGACATGCCAGACTTCGAGGCGGCCAGCGGCGCTGAGAATGGCGACCGTGAACGCCGGCACCGCGTTACCAACCTGAATGATGGCGAGCAACTTCCGGCGGTCAAAGCGATCCGCCGCGACACCCGCGATAGGTGAGAGGACGAGGACGGGTAACCCCGAAAAGAACTGCACGAGCGCCGTCTGAAAGGGGTCGCGCGTGCGGTCATAGACGAAGTACCCCTGCACGAGTATCCGCATCCATTGGCCACCGAGCGCGATCGTGATCGCGGGCCAGAAGAGCGCAAATGCCCGCGATTGCAGGGCACCAAAGGAAGCCGCGCCCGATTCGACGCGACGTTGACGAAGAGCTTGAAGCACGCTGATGACACCCTTTCAGGCGGTGAAACGTCGCGATATGGGCCGAGTGTAGCACTCGCTGTCAAGGAGAGATAGGCACCGAGGGCGGTAGCGTGGCACCCTTCTTGCCTTCTTCATTGGTAGGTCGGCACGTAAGAAACAGCGGGCCACAATCGACGCATTGCATGAAGTAAGGAGTCCCGTAGACTATGGCGACAGTAGAGAAAACGATTGAGATCAATGCTCCCACCGAGCGGTTGTATGCCATTTGGACGAACCCGCAGATGTTCCCCCGCTTCATGGAGAATATCGAAGAGGTGAGCACGATCGGGCCAAACAAGACGCACTGGAAGATGGATGGCCCACTCGGCAAGACCCTGGAATGGGACGCGATTACGACCGAGCAGGTACCGAACAGCATCATCGCCTGGAAGTCCGTCGAGGGCTCCGGCAATATCGAGAATGAGGGGCGTGTCACCCTCAAGGCGCTCGGCCCGAACCGGACCGAGGCGACCGTCTCGCTCGGCTACTCAGACCCACCCGGTGGGAAGGTCGGCGAAATTGTCTCCAAAGTGATTGCCGATCCCACGCACCGCCTCTCATCCGACCTTGAGCGACTAAAGAAGCTCGCAGAGGGCCAGGACCCGAACTCCTAGACGAAGTATCGTATTGCTCCCACTTCCCTGTGGGGAAGCCGGGTGCCCTCTGGGCGGATGGGGGGTTAGGGCAAGAGCGCAGGCACCCTTCGTGCCTGCGCTTTCGTTTGCCCAAACCGGGTGCCGATGATACGCTCTGCGGATTCAGGAGGGAGTCAATGGCGGAGCAACCGGACCAGCCGCCCTTTTCGCGCCTTTTCACCCAGGAAGAAGCGACCGCGCTCTTGCCGGTGCTTCGCCCACGCCTCCAGCAGATTGCGGCATTCACGCAGCGCCTTGATAGGGTAAAGCGCGAGTTCAACGACTTGCGGCAGTACGCCCGCGCCAATGGCCACGGCAAACGGGCGAACGAACTGGAAAAGGAATTACAGACGCTCGTCCATGACCTCAATACCGAGATCGCCGCCATCCACGCGCTCGGCGTGGAAGTGAAGGACCTCGCTCATGGCCTTGTGGACTTCCCGAGCGCGCGCGATGGGCGCGTCGTCTATCTCTGCTGGCGGATGGACGAACCAGCCATCGTCGCCTGGCACGAGTTGGACGGCGGCTACGGTGGTCGCCAGGCGCTCTAGTGCATCAACTTTCCTGCAAGCGGCGGATGATCGGGCGATTTCGGGCGACGATGCCTTGCAACGCATCGTATCGAGCGATTTGCTCTGGCGTGAGCAATCCTTCCTCGGCATACCGCTTGAGTCGCAACAGACGATCCTCCTCAAGTGGCCATTCCTCGATAAAATTCAGTTGCTCGATGAGATCCCATTGATCGATTTCGGCCTCGACTTCAGGCAACCGTTCCCATTGCCATGTCAGCGATTCAAGGAGTTTCTCGATGTCCTGAAAGGCAGCCTGCGCTACCGGATGCTGGCTCACCCGCTCGTCTTCCCGATCTTGACCCTCGCCGCTCGAATCATCCGCCACTGCGCCTCCTCTCGTGCCCCGGTACGCCTTGTCACCGACGTAGGCGCATTCCCTGACCGGAGAGGACTGCATCGAGTTCTGCGCGGGAGACGACGCAGAAATCGCCGGGGACGGTGTGCTTGAGGGCGGCCATCGCGTCGCCGTAGGTGACGGCTTGCTCCTCGTCGTCGGTCGTCAGGAGGCCGTAGAGGAAGCCCGCGCCGTAGGCATCGCCCGCGCCGATAGGATCGAGCGGCTGGAACTCCGCGCCGGGGCTAGTGAAAACGCCGCGCTCGGTCGCTACGACACTGCGCCGCGCCTGTAATCCGCTCGCCGCATTGCCCCGCCGCTTGCCGACGCTCGCGACCGGCACGCCGAACTCCGCACGCAGCCATTGCGCCAGTTCCGCCGGTTTGCCCGTCGCGCCGAAGATGATCTTCAGATCGCTGCTGCCTGTGAGGATAACATCGACCTGCGGCAGGAGTTCACGGAAGCACGCGGCCGCTTCGTCGGGCGTCCAGAGCTTCGAGCGGTAATTGAGGTCACACGAGACGGCGCAGCCGGCCTCTTTCGCCGCTGCGACCGCTGCAAAGGTCATCGCGCGGCAACTCGCCGAGAGCGCGGGTGTGATCCCCGTGATATGGAGAACCCGCGTCTCTTTGAGAAGCGTCGCCCAGTCCCAATCGTCCGGGGCCATCGTCGACGCGGCGGACTCCTTCCGGTCGTAGACGATCTCGCCTGCGCGCGGCACCGCGCCCGATTCGAGGAAGAACAGTCCGAGGCGAGAAGACGCGGCGTCCGTCCAGATAATGTGACTGGTATCGACGCCATGAATGCGCGCCTGATTGCCGATGATATGCCCCAGTGACGTATCGGGGAGCCGGGAGAGCCACGCCGTGCGCCCCCCGATCCGGCTCATCGCGACCGCGACATTCAGTTCCGCACCCCCCACCGCAATATCGAGCGAGAGTGTCTGCTCGATCCGCAGCCCGTTCGGGGGCGTGAAACGCACCATCGCCTCCCCGACACTGATCAGGTCGTAGCGCCGCCCCTCGGCGCTCGGCAAAAGCGGTTCACTGCGCCTCTCCGGTGTCTCCTGCTCCGCGCCCGTATCCCCCATCTCGCGCACATCATCCTGCTCGTCCTGCACGTCCGCCCCTCCTCGATCATTCTTCGTTCCCCAGGGAACCGTAGCATAGGCAGCGAAAACGCACCACAGAGGACACAGAGAGCACAGAGAACACGGAGAGGGAGAAAGGATTTCTTATCCTCCTCATCCCTTTTCTCTGTGTCCTCTGTGTCCTCTGCGTCCTCTGTGCTCCGTTCCCTCTCAGCCGATTGCTTTGCGCAGGAAGCCACGCACGCCGAGGGCGGTGAAGAGGGCGAGAAAAAAGACTTGCCCAAGGAGGAGGAATCCCACCGCCATGTGCGGCGATTGCGGGACGAGGGCGGCGCGAAAGCCTTCACTCGCGTAGGTCAGGGGACTGAAGCAGGTGACGACCTGGAACCAGCGCAAGCTCTTCAGGCCCGCCCACGGATAGTAGACGCAGCCGGTGAAGAGGAGCGGGGTGAGGATCAACGAGAACATCAAGCCGATCTGGCTCGGTTGGACGAAGGTGCCGAGCGTCAGACCGAGCGCCGCGCCACCCAATGCGCCGAGGATCGAGACCACGACGAGGAGGCCGAGATGCGCCGTGCTGACCTTGAACCCACTGCCGAGGATGATCCGCCCGAGCGGAAAGATGGTTGCCCCCGCGATCAGACCGCGAATCGCGGCGAAAACGATCTTCTGAATGGCGACCATCCAGACCGGCAGCGGGGAAAGTAGGCGATCCTCGATCTCTTTCGTGAAGCCGAATTCGAGCGTGAGCGGGAGCGAGACCGCCTGCATCGCGGTGAGGAGCGTCGTCAGGCCGATGATGCCGGGGAGGAGGAGGACGCCATAACTGCCCTGCGCCGCGCCGATCTTCGGCAGCACCTTGCCGAAGATGAAGAGGAAGAAGAGTGGCTGCATGAAGGTCTGCGCCAGAAAGGCCGGCCACTCACGCAATGTCACCCAGAGATCGCGCCAGAGCATAAAGATGAACGCGGTCGCAATCATGCGCGTGCGGTTCGGTGTCGCGCGGAGCGCGTGGCCCGGCGCGAGGGTGATCGTGCTCAATCGCGTAGCCCCTTTCCGGTCAGGTGAATGAAGACATCCTCGAGGCTCGGTTGGGCAAGGTGGAGGTCGGCCAGTTCCAACCCGCTGTCGAGCACGACCTGGGCCGCCCGCACCGCCAGTTCACCGGCGCGCTCCGCATAGAGCCGCAGCATCGGTTCGGCAGCATCCGGCGCGGCGAAGGGTGGCATCCCACCCGGCGAGCCACCGGGGCCACCCTTGCCCTTACCCCGTCCACCACCGAAGCCGCCACCGCCCATCATCGCGGCGACCCACGGCGGCGGGCCACCCGCCGCCTCACCCTGCGACCGCGCGGTCGTCCACTCCGCCGCCGTCACACCCGGCAACTCCTGCACCGTGGCGAGAATGGCCGCCTTCGTTTCCTCACTGAGCGGCGCAACGCCATCGCGAACGCGCAACTCGACGCGCGTCCCAGCAGGGACGAGACCACGCAGGTTCTGCGCGGTGTCGAGTGCGAGGATTTTGCCGTGATCCATGATCGCGACGCGATGGCAGAGCTTTTCCGCTTCCTCCATGTCGTGTGTCGTCAGGAGGACGGTCAGGCCATTGCGATTGAGGGTCTCGATCGTCTCCCAGAGGAAGAGGCGCGCCTGCGGATCGAGACCCGTCGTCGGCTCATCGAGAAAGAGAATGTCCGGCGCATGCATCAATGCACGGGCGATCAAGAGGCGCTGCGCCATGCCGCCGCTGTAGCGATCCACCTTCTCCTTCGCGCGGTCGGCGAGACCGAACTGCGTGAGGAGGCTCATCGCGCGTTCCTGTCGCTCCTGCCGACCGTAGCCGAAGTAAGCGGCGTGGAAGGTCAGGTTCTCAATCGCCGTCAGCGAGCGGTCGAGGTTGTTCATCTGTGGCACGACCGCGATATGCGGCTTGACACCCACCGGGTCCGCCACGACATCGATGCCGTCAATCATGGCGCGTCCACCCGTCGGCATGACACGCGTCGTCAGGACGCCGATAGTCGTCGTCTTGCCCGCACCGTTCGGGCCGAGCAGGCCGAAGATCTCGCCCTGCCGCACGGTGAAACTGATGCCGTCCACCGCTTTGACGGGGCGACCGGAATACTGCTTTTCCAAGCCCTCGACTGCCATGATCGGGTCGCTGTCCATTGTCTCCATGACGGGCGGAATGGCTGCAGATGCCAGAGGAGGAGATGTCGTTTGCGCCATGACTGCCGTGCCTTTCTTTGCAACCCGCGCGTGCCGCACACGTCGAGGATCGCGGAGACTATACCCCGGATAGCCGCGCATGAATGCGCGGCCATCTACATCCTCATCGAGGATAAATATACAAGCTTGTATATGAGAAGTCAACTGACGCGCCGTAATTTGCGGGGTGTTGTGCGGTCGTTGGTTATGCGCGCTCGCCGGTCACGAAACGGACCTCTGCGGCCGGAACGAGGGTGATCGCGTGCTCGGGATTCGCGATGTGGGCGAGCAGCATGTTGTGATAGGCGATTCGCTCTGCCACCGGGAGCGCGCCGGGATAGTCGCCGCCCGAGGTATGCCCATCCGCGACGACAGTCACATCATAATCGCGGACATGCGCGCTTCGGGCAGTCACGTCCACGCATTGCTCGGTTGCCATCCCGGTAATAACGAGGTGCGTGACACCCCGCGCCCGTAGTTCATCACCGAGTGCGGTTTGGTAAAACGAGTCGGGGTTTCGCTTATCGAGTACGGCGTCCCCCTCCTGCGGCGCGACGGCGGGGTGAATCTCCCATCCCGGCGTGCCGTACACGAGCGGCCCCTCGCCTTCGGTGTGCTCCATCCGCAGATAGATCACTGGCACGCCGTCGCGTCGCGCTCGATCAAGAAGGTCACCCACGGTCTTCAGCAGGGCATCCCCACGATACCCCATCTCCACGAGGGCATTCTGCATGTCAATTACGAGCAGTGCGTTCGTCATCGCGTTCTCCCTTTCTCTGTCTCACTCATGCCATGTCCGATTTGCTCGAACAGGGAGAGTATGCCATCATATGTGGAAAGGATCGGTCCACATATATCGCAGTGTGAGAGATCAATGTATAACCCGACGACGCGCGTCCTCGCCGTGCTCGAACTCCTCCAAACGCACGGCACCGTCTCCGGTGCCGACCTCGCGGCGCGGTTGGAGGTGGATACTCGCAGTGTGCGGCGCTATATCACGATACTTGGCGATCTCGGCATCCCGGTCGAGGCGCGACCGGGGCGCGGTGGTGGCTACCGCCTCCGGCCCGGCTATAAGCTCCCACCCCTCATGCTCACGAGCGATGAGGCAGTCGCGTTCGCGTTCGCGGTGATGGACCTGCCGCATATGGGCATCGCCATCGCCCCGGCAGTCGTCGCGGGATTGCAGGCGAAACTGGAGCGCGTCCTTCCGGTCGCCCTGCGCGAGCGAGTCCAGGCGGTGGCGGCGAGCGTCGCGCTCGATCCCCCCTCCCCGGTCGAGCCAGCGGAGGGCGCGGCGGTGGCGCTGCTCGGTGAGGCGGCGCAAGCGGGTCTCCGCGTCCGGCTGCGCTACCGCTCGCGCGCCGACGCGGAGACGGATCGGACCGTCGAGCCGTACGGCATCGTCCGCTGGTCGCGCGCCTGGTATCTCGTGGGCTATTGCCACCTGCGCGTCGGCGTGCGGCTGTTTCGGCTGGACCGGATCGTTGCACTGGAGCCCCTGGATGAGACCTTCGCGCCGCGCACCGACTTCGACAGCTACGGCTACGTCGTACGCGCGATGGCGGCGTATCCCGGCCAGTGGCCAGTCGAGGTGACGCTTGGCCTCACGATGGTAGAGGCCCGCAGCCACATCTCGGAGGCGGCCGGGACGCTGCTGCCAACGGACGACGGCGTGCTTTTCCGGGGCCGCTTCGACGATCTCAGTCAGCTTGCCCGCTGGCTCGTCACGCTCGGATGCGCGGTCACGATCCATCAGCCGCCCGAACTCCGAGAAGAACTGCGGCGGTTGGCGCAAGCGATCACCGCGATGGCAGACGAGTAGTGACCGCGCAACTACCAATCACCCGCATAGTCGACACGATACGGTGCCGCCTGTTGCGCGCGATAGAGATACTGCAGTTCGACGAATTGCGCAGATGGAGCAGATCGTGCGCCACCCAGGAGACGAGCAGATCACCAGCCCGCAGCAGACGCCCCGTCTCGGTCTCCCATGCGCGGGACCAATCGGGCGCGCCCAGCCCTCGCAGCCATGCAAGCGACTGTTGCCGCTCCCTCTGGAAGCGATCCAACGATCCCCCAGATCGCGCTGATTGTACGCGCGATCAGCGACCGGAATACCGGGGTGATTCGTTGGTGCCTTGCCCTGTTGATGGAGAACGAAATCAAGGCGGGCTCTGAAGTCGTCCCGCTCCTCGTCAATGAGATGGTTAATCACTTCCAGCACCGACCAATCGGTCGGCTTTGGCCGCCAGCGCGCCTGATCGGCGGACATGACGCGCGCGAGGGCGGCGATCGCTGCCGGGTATTCCGCTAATGCAGTGAGAGATTCGGTCACATCCATGCGTTACCCCCTCCATCTCTTGCATCCGGCACATCTCAGAACAAACGTACTATGCGCACGTATGTATGTCAAACCTTCGCTGTGATTGGCGGTCGCAGAAGCGGTGCGGCGAGGTGATGTGCTTCCATCAGTCAATGCGGACGGTTCACTCTGTCTGTCAGACCAACGCCCCGCCGCCATCCACGGTGAGCATCGAGCCGGTAATCATCGCAGCATCGTCGGAGACGACGAAGAGGAATGCTCTTCGCGATGTCCTCAGGCGTTTGGAGGCGACCGAGCGGGGTACCGCGCACGCGGCGCTCGTAGTTCTCCGGGTTGTCGATGCTCGTACGCGGGTCGTTCGGGCTGTACGGGGTTGTTCTCGCGGATGAACGGGGTATCCACATGACCGGGGGAGACGATCACGCAGCGGATGTTCTCGCGCGCGTACGAGGCGGCGGCGGAGCGCGTCAGGCCGACGAGACCCATCTTCGCCGCGCCGTAGCCGGGGCTGCCCGCCACCGGGCCGGATCGAGGCGAGCGAGCCGAGATTGACGATCACGCCGCCGCCCGCGCGGCGCATCGAGGGAACGACCGCTTTGATACCGAGGAACGAGCCGGTGAGGATCGTGCCGACGATCAGGTGCCACATCTCCTCCGTCTGCTCGTCGAAACCGACGCGGACAGTTCGCGCCCGCGTTGTTGCAGAGGATCGAGACAGGGCCGAACGCTCCCTCCGTCGCCGCGACTGCCGCCGCCCATTGATCCGCGCGCTGCACATCGAGCGGCACGGCAATCGCCCGCCCACCGGCGGCCTCGATCTCCTTCGCGACCGCCTCGGCCTTCTCCATGAACAGGTCCGTGACGCAGACCGCCGCGCCTTCGCGGGCGAAGAGGCGCGCCTGCGCCCCACCCATCGCGCCGCCGCCGCCGGTAATCAGCGCGACCTTCCCCTGTAACTTCATGCCCTACCTCCTCTCATCAATACCCTTATGGGAGTTCACCGCGCTCAACTTTCTCAATCGCTTCTTCGGTCCAGCGCAACTCCGCCTCCATGTGATAGCGCACGAGGCGGTAGTTCTCGATGATATGGCGCGGTGCCCCCAATGCCTTCATATCCGGTGCCCAGGTGAGGCCCTCAAGCATCGCGCGCAGCACGCCCGCGCGCGTGCGCATGGCGGCGAGTAACTCATCCGTCGGCATTCGATGCATGAATGAGAGCGCGACTTGAAAGGGGTCAACCACCGGCTTGCGCTCCCACCAGTATTCCCGCAAAAGCCGCTGAAATTCCGTTTTGCCCGCATCGGTGACCGCGTAGAGGGTCCGTGCCGGTCGCTTGCCGACCTGATCCGAGGCGATCATCTCGACCAGCCCTTCCTCGGCCATCTTGCTGAGGGCGAAGTAGATCGAGCCGTAGGCGATGTGCGCCCACTGTTCGGCCCGCCATGTTTCCAACTGGCGGCGGATCGAGTATCCGTGTGCCGGAGAGTGGGCCGTGAGCACTCCCAGGATTAGTAACCGCGCGGCAGACATCCACTCCACTCCTTGATGATGTTCAACTTTGTATATTCTACCTCACCCCGGCCCCTCTCGTACGGAGCCATCGCGCGGAGAGGGGTGCCTCACTGCCATTGCCGTGGCATTCCGCGAACACTGTGCCTTCAAGAAGGTCGCTCCCCCTCTCCACTTGATTGCTCCGTACGAGAGGGGGTTGGGGGGTGAGGTCGATCGCGCGTCGCACTTGTGTCGCTGTGGTTCAATGGTTCAATGATCCACGATCCTCACGATTGGCAAGTGAACGAGGGAGGCAGATGATGGCGGAGGGGCGACTGGCGGGGCGGATCGCACTGGTCACGGGGGCATCGAGCGGCATCGGCGAGGCGATTGCGCTCGGTTTCGCGCGGGAAGGGGCAGACGTGATCGTGCATTACCGCACGCGGAAGAATGAGGCGGAGGAGATCGCGGAAGAAATTCGCGGCATGGGCCGACGCGCGCACGTCGTGCAGGGAGATATCGCGGATGCCGCGCAGGTGGGGCGGATGCTCGATGAGGCGACCACGCTTGGCCCGCTCTCCATCGTCGTCAGCAACGCCGGGACGCACCGGCGCGTGCCGTTCCTTGAGATCGACGAGGCGATGTGGGATTGGGTGCTCGATACGGACCTCAAGGGACCGTTCCTCGTCGGGCAGGCGGCGGCCCGACTGATGGTGCAGAGCGGCACGCCGGGGAGCATCATCACCACCTCATCGGTGAGCGCCGTGAGCGCCCAGCCGGAACTCGTGCATTACCAGGCGGCGAAGGCGGGGGTGGCGATGCTTGTGCGCGGTATGGCGCTCGAACTCGCGCCGCACGGTATCCGCGTCAATGCCATCGCGCCGGGGTTGGTGGAAACGAACCTGACGACGCGCATCTTCCAGTCGCCCGAGATGCTTGCCGCTCGCGTCAGCCGCATCCCCCTTGGCCGCGCCGGCAAGCCGGAAGATATGGTCGGTGCGGCGATCTTCCTCGCCTCCGATGAATCCGCCTGGACGACGGGCACGACGATCACCGTCGATGGTGGCTTCAGTATCACCTGACGAGTTCGTGCGGCCTCCGGAATTACCTGATGTTCGGTCGGCCCCGGTGGCGGCGGGCTTCCAGCCTGCCATCCCTTGCTGCGGCAGGCTGGAAGCCCGCCACCACCGGAGATTTTGCGGTCCAGTGATTGCGAAAATCGCGTCAGGTGCGTTTGCGTTGACCGAGCACGAATGCGCCGACAATCAAGGAGAGAACGATCACGCCGCCTCCACCGATTGCCCCAATCATCCCCCACGAGCGGGCTGAAGACGCGCCCGTTGTTGCAGTCGTCGGCGCGCCTGCGCCCGGTTGGGCGGCAGTCACGGATTTCGGTGGCACGAGAGTCGCGGGCGGCAGGGCAGCGGGCTGGAAGACCTGCGCCAGTTGCGGCGCCGTGATCGAGAAGCGACCGGTATAGCGCGTCTCCTGTTCCGTCGCGCCGTAGGTCAGTACGACTTTCGCTTCGTAATCGCCGACATCGAGCGCGGTATTCTGCACATGCACGGGGTAATCAATCGCCGTCTGCGGCACGAAGGTATCGAGCGCCAGCGGCAGGTCCTGCACCATTGCGCCCGCAGCATTCGTGACCTGCAAGCGTCCCTTCGGTTTGATCATTGTCGTGCCATCATTGCGCATACCGAGGACGATGGTCTGGTCGCCCTGCGTGCCACTTGGCCGCACGCTCGACACCGTCATCTTCTCCACCGTCGGGCCGGGAAGGTTGACCTGGATGGCGACGATATTCAGTGTGGCGAATTTCACCTGCACACTATTGCCAGCGTCGGTGTTCGCATCTTCCTGCGTTTTGTTCGCGACGACGACCCCACCGAGATGTTGACCGGGACGCACGTCCTTCGGTACGGTCATTGTGAAGGGAACGGTGCGTCCCTCACCAGGCTTGAGCGTCACTTCATTCGTCTCAACGGTGACCCAACTGCCGACGTCCTGACGTGGATCCGTTTCATTTTGATAGACGGCACCGCTCGTATTCCCCGTGCTGGCATCGACGACGAATACCCGCGCGACCCCGGCGGCTTTCCCGTTATTGACGATCCAGATCGCATTGGACACGGTAGCGCCGGGTTGGCTGTCAAAGATATAGTAGCCCATCGCAGTGGGACCATCGAACGTGATCGGGCGGATACCGAACTTCGGCTCCTGCACGTCATCCGCCCGGACGACCGATCCACAGAGCGCAAGCAAAAGGAGAAGAAGGATCGAGATCGGCAAGCCGCAGCGTACGTGGCGCGAAGCGGATGACCATGCAGCATTCTTCACAGTGAAACACCTTCCTCAGTTCGATGCGTGTACCAATACGCTCTTGAAAATCATCCCTTCTCTCCGGCTTACCAGAGAGAAGGGATGGGTGCCTGTTACGGCCCCGAAGCAATCGCGACAGTGACGAGGCTGGTATAGGTCCCTGAAGGCGTATTCGCGGGGACGGTGACATTGACCGTCGGCGAGAGTGTCGAAGAGCCGGTGCCTGTGAGAAGCGCCGCATTGAAGAACTTCTGCGCTGTGGGCGCGGCGGGTCGTCATCAGGAACGGTCGTTGCTGCCAGAATCGTATTCACCGCTGGCAGGCAACTCGAGGTCGTCTGACAGGTTGCCGCAGCAGCAGTGAGCGGGGCGATCTGCGAGATGGACCCGGACGGCGTGAAGTAGGTTGGTGTTCCCCCGCCGTTATTGAAGGTAACCGAGGTGATCGTGAGGTTCCAGCCCCCGCCGACCAGCAAACCGCGCATATCGGAGACGAGGAACGTCGGCGAATAACTCGCTGAGCCAGTGCTGAGGAACGGGGAATTTCGTCCCGGTTGCAGTATAGCTGGCACTACCAAGCGAAAGATCGAGCGCCCCACCTGTGACGGTGAGACTGGCGGTATACTGACCGCTACTGCGCAGCACTCGCGGGCAACGGCGCGACCATTGCGAGCGCGAGCGCTACGGCACAGAAGAAAACAAGTGGACCTTTCATGATCCTGTTCGGAATCCCATCCATTTCCCCTTAATCCTGAAACGAATTACCGCATGTTGGGGCATCATCATTCAGTACTCGATACGGTCCTCCTTCGTGCTATTGCTACGGCCCCGCCGCAATCGCAATCGTGACTGTGCTCGTATATCCCGTTGCCGCGGCGGTCGGGGGGGCCGTTACGGTGATGGTGGGGGTGAGGTGAAATTACCACCGGCTATGCCGCCTAAAAGCAGGCTGTAGAAGGAATCCGGTGTTGTATTTATCGTGTGCGGGTAGCCTACCGTGTTCACCAATCCGCAGAGTAGCGAGCCCGAACACGCGACGCCGGTTACTTTTGCGGCGTCCGATGGAAGCGTTTTCCCCGATCCCGAGAATGTCGTCCCGGCGATTGTGAGGTGAAAATTCAGCGGCGACAAGAGGGATGTCCACGATAATTGGCACGCTGGTATGTCGTTGTTCGTGTGCCGCTGAGGGCGATATTCGGGATAGTGGGGTTCCCCGCAAGAATAATATCGTATGTAAGAGCCCGGCTGCACTGACGCCTGTTTCGGTTGGCGTGACGCTCGCCGCGCCGCGCGATCCGGGTGCGGGTACGGGCGTCCCTCCCCCCACGACCGTCGATGCGGCGCGCGAAGGAGGTTGCGTGGTGCCGAAGCGGTCGCATTCGTGCTCCCCGTCCGTGCAACGATACAGGTGTGATTTTCGTGGCGGTCGCGGTTTCAGGAGCGATGCGCGCAGTCGGCGCGGGTGCAGTGGGCGCGGCGGGTGTGACGGAAGCAGTGCGTGCGGCCACAGCCGTGGTTGGCGTAGCGGTGGGCGCAGGGGTCGCGGTCGGCGTGACAGCTTGCGCGCGGGCGGGCGGTGGGGCGATGCCCAGTGTTCCTGTTGCGGTCACCGCTGCCGCAGCGATCGTGGGCACGCCGGAGAGCAGCGCCGCGATGACGAACGTCACCGAAAGGAGCCATCGCCTCGTATCGTTCCCTCTACCCGGGCGCGTCCCAGACATTTCCCTACCTCGATCATAGGGCTGCCCGCGCGCACGGAGCGTTCGTGCGTTGTCCACCCAAGCAGGGGCGGCGCTGGCAACCCGGCGGTCTCTCATAAGATCCGTGGCTTTGCGTCCTCATCTCACGATGAGTTTGCCGTCTGTCCCGACGAGCGAGACATTTCACCTACATAACGTAGTGCCTTTACCTTTTGTGATGGTCGATGCGACACGAGTATCAAAAGTAAACTCCTAGTCTAATAATAGATGCGAGTACTTGGAAAGTCATGGAGTTTACCCACCCTCCAATCCCCTCCCCATTAGGGAGGGGGAGCAGGGGAGGGGGCAGCGATTGACCCTCTCGCATTGGCTGCATTACGATGGCACCCGGTTGAAGGGCACACAGCAGTAGAAAGGGAGTGTCTATCGTGGTGCAGCTACGCTTGAGCGACGCTGAGTACGCGACCCGCCGCCACACCATCCTTGAGCGGCTTGGCGAACGCGGGATCACGGCGATCGTGCTGTTCGGCGCGAACAATGTCTCGTATTTCAGCCGGTTCGGCTTCATCCCCACCGAGCGACCGATGGCCTACATTCTGACCGCGAATCGCTCCGCGCTTCTCGTGCCCCGCCTGGAGGGGGAACATGCCGAGGAGTTCGCGCTCGTCGACAACGTCGTGACGTATCCTGAATATCCCGGCGAGCGGCACCCGATGGAGTTCATGAAAGACCTCCTGACCGATTTTTGGCCTCACGGAGTGGATATCGGTGTCGATGGGACGGTTACGGCGCGCTCTACGGCTATCGCGGCCCCGGCGTGAGCACCCTTCTGCCGAACGCGACGATCACCAACATCCGGGACGATGTCATTACATGCAGATGATCAACTCCGAGGAAAAACTGAACCTCATCCGGGAGAGTGCGCGCTGGGGCAACCTCGCGACGTGTCTATTTACAGGAATACTGCAAAGTT
>CAVXPY010000014.1:0-136267 GCA_963763655.1 uncultured Chloroflexia bacterium | reverse complement strand
TCGGTAGGTACCGCAACATGTTGGTGGCGCTCAGAGGGTACTCGAAATACTGCTTCATGAAGTAGATATGCGTCGTGCGGTCCCGATCGATCAGCTCTTCACCCAAGAGATCGCGGATCGCTTCGAGGAGTTCGGGGTTGCGTGTGTGAAAGCGGTGTGGGCCGAAGTCAAACAGGTATCCATCCTCGGTCCGGTTCGTGTGCGCCATTCCGCCAACGTAGGGTTTCAGTTCGAGCACATCTGTTTCTATGCCCACTTTTGTTATTCGCCACGCAGCACCGAGGCCCGCGACTCCACCACCGAGAACGACGACCCGCCCGCTCATGAGTGTCCTCCCTTTTGGGCACCAACTGTCATCATCTCCCGATCGCGTCGACCGTTCTTGGCGAGTGCGAAGACTTGCGGGAGTGCGATTGCATTGCCCACCTCAGTTCGTGGTTCGGCGGCGTAGTCGCGCACGACGCGCGCAGGAACACCGAGCGCCACTGTGTGGGGTGGAACGTCCTTCGTGACTACCGCCCCTGCCCCAACCACCGCCCCCGTACCGACCGTCACGCCATCAAGCACGATGCATCCCGCGCCTAACCAGGCACCGTCGCCGATCGTGATCCCGGTTGCGCGGATCCCCTGGTGCATGACGGGCACATCAGGGACCCCGTAGGTATGTTCGACCGCGAGGATCTGGACATTCGGTGCGATCAGCACATGGTCACCAAGCGTGACCCCACCTTGCCCTCGGATGACCGTGCCTTCTCCGACGATACAGTTCGCGCCGATCCGAATAAATGCGTGCGGAAGGTCGCGGAAATTGTAGACGTGAAGGAGTGCGCCATGCATGAGGAATGTGTTGTCACCGATGGTGATACCGCCCGGTGTTGCGTGGAGATACGTCCCGTAGTCGAGGTAGACTCCCTCACCCAGGGTGATGTTGCGTGTGTGCCGGAGACGGACGCCGTGCTCAATGGCTGCCCGACCTTGCATCCGTATGATCGTGCGATAGGCGACCGCGCGGGCAGCGATGCCGATCACCGTCGGCATCCAGCCGAATATGCCGAGGATCACTTCCTGACGAAGATACGCCCCCCAGTTGTCGGCCTGTCCGCGCATATAGAAGGTGAGTCTTGATGCGGTCACGCTCTCCCCCATCGTTCGGCAAACAACACGGTTTTGCCTTTTCTAGAGCCATTTGCACCTTAACACGGCAGGGTGAACAGGGCGTGGTCGTTACCCGTCATTTGGACTGACAAGGTAGTCAGTCATGCGCGAAAGTGCGAAGTGCTGGGCTTCGATACCTTTTCGCGCGTCTCTTGCCCGTTCTGCAGATCGCATGGTCAGGTAGGCAAACAAAGTGGTCACGTATCCGTCGGTACATTGGAGCCAGATCGTCAAGGGGGAATCGTATGGGAAGGCCCGGCCAGGTAGTGCCGCACTACCTGGTCTGGGCTTCAAGGAACGTCACACTATCGAGATATCGGTGGAGGCACGACGGTGAGCATACCCGTTGAGGTGTCCGTGGGTGAATTAGATACCCGCGGTATCGGTTGGTTGGACGTGGGCGGGCCCGTCGGTGGCGATGTGCTCGTATCGTACGTGTAACTGTGCGCCACTGCTGCCGCCTCCGTACCGACGACGACGGTCACATCGCTGAGGCCGAGCGCCGCCGCAGGAGCGGTTGCCGTAAGCTCATTCGCGTTGATCACCTTGACGTTGGTTGCTGGCGTATCGCCAAAGAACACCTTGGCACCTGTACCGAATCCGGTACCGATGATCTTCACGGCGTTTCCACCCGTCGTGGGGCCATTGCTTGGGGTGATACTGGTAATCGTTGGTGGATGCGCGACTGCATCCGCAGGAATGATCGGCTGCGCTGCTGGCGCGCTATTCCGAACGGAAGCGGAGCCAACGCCACCGCCTCCACTGCCGAAGGCCACCGTGACGGTGCTGACTGATGGTGAGGCTGTGGCCGTCCCAACGAAACTTAGCTGATATTGGAGGTATCGCCCTGCCGGGCTGGCGATTGCCCCGCCGCTCCCTAACGGCTGGTAGGCACTCCATGTCGTCCCATCGACCGATGTACGTGTCTGCGGCGTGAGCGAAGCACCGGTGGGAAGATTGCCTGCCCATGCGAGGGTCTGCCAGCTCGTCGAGCTTCCTGCGTCCAGCGCCGTTGAGATGAATGTCCCACTCGTCACGGGATACTGGAGCACGCGCACCCAATCCGCCGTCAATGGGTGCCCCGAAGGGCCGACGGAGACCCATTCCTTCATTGGGTTGTTGAGTGTGGCTGAGAGCGAGGTCGCGAGGGTGTCATCAACATAGAAGTCGATCTGATTCGCTTTCCAGTCGATCCGATAGGTGTGATACGAGCCGAGGGCAACTGGCAACTGGACCAGTTGCTCGCTGCCTACTCCCGTAAGTACGCGGGCATAGACGTGCGTGGAGTCAAAGCCAGGCTCACCGATGAGGATCCACTGGGAAATGAAATCCGGCGACCAGCCGATGTTCTGGTAGGAAGGCGGCCCCGCCGTAAAGAGCGCCCGCGCCTCAAAGACGCGCTGCGTGAACGTCTGCTGCGTCATCACCGCAGCGCCATCCACGGTCACGGCACTATTCGCCACGGTCGCTGTGCCTCCCGGAGACCACGTAGAGGTCGACCAGACCGCAGTATTGAGAGCGGTGCCACTGAAGTCATCACTCAGTTGGGGAATGAGGCTAAGATTGCCGTCCGTACCGAGGGCGATAGTGCTCTGGATGCCCTGCGCGAACTGGGTACCGTTCTGGACGAACTGGCCGGGAGAGGTCGGTGTACTCGTGGAGGTTGCAGTAGGTGTCGCAGTAGGTGTCGGGGTATTGGTTGGCGTGCTCGTCGGCGTCGGGATCGGCGTCCCGGTCGGTGTACTCGTGGGTGTACTCGTGGGTGTGCTCGTCGGTGTAGCGGTGGCGGTCGGCGTTGCAGTGCCTCCGGAGCCAAAGTTTATCGTCACGCTGCTCAGGGAGGGGGAAGCAGTCACGCTCCCACCGTAGGCCAGTTGATATTGGAGGTACCGCCCGGCGGGGCTGGCGATGACGCCGCCGCTCCCCAGCGGCTGATAGGCGCTCCAGGTTGTGCCGTCCGCGGAGGTGCGTGTCTGTACCGTGAGTGTTGTCCCGCTCGGTATCGTATTGGTCATGGTCAAAGTTTGCCAGGGCGTCGAGGCACCTGCGTCGAGAGCACTCGAGGTGAAGGTGCCGCTGGTCGGACTATATTGGAGGATTTGTGCCCAGTCGACCGCTAAGGGATGCCCTGAGGCTCCGGAAGAAATCCATGCGCTCATCCCGCTGTTGATCGTCGCATTAACGGTCGTGGCGAGGGTGCCATCGACATAGAAGTCGATCTGGCTTGCGCCCCAGGCGATCCGGTAGGTGTGGAAGCTGCCGAGGCTGACGGACAGTTGAACCAACTGCTCACCCGATCCGTTATTGACGCGCGCGTATACATGTGAGGGATCAGAGCCCGGCTCGCCGACGAGGATCCACTGGGAGTTGAGATCCGGTGACCAGCCAATATTCTGATAAGCAGGTGGACCCGCAGTGAACTGGGCGCGTGCCTCGAAGGTGCGCTGGGTGAAGGATTGGGTCGTTTGGATACCTGCCGCATTGACAGTCACATTGCCGCCACTGACGGTCGCGGTGCCACCGGTTGCCCACTGCGAGGTGTTCCATATCGCACTGTTGAGGCTCGTTCCGGTAAAGTCATCACTGATTGCCGGGATCAGGCTGAGAGAGCCGTTAAGAGTGACAGCGACTCCACTCTGTGTGCCCTGGGCGAACTGCGCGGCGCCCTGCACGAACTGACCGGGTGAGGTCGGCGTTGCGGTCGCTGCCGGGGTCGGGGTCGGGGGACTGGTTGCTGTGCTGGTTGCGATGCTCGTTGCCATACTGGTCGCCGTGCTTATCGCGGTGCTTGTCGGCGTTGCGGTGTTCGTTATCGAGCTGGTCGGTGTCGGCGTGAACGTTGCCGGGTTGTTATAGGTCGCGACAATCGTGTGGGTACCCGCTGGTATTTGCAGTGTCGCATTCCCCGCGCCTTTGACGGTGCGACTCGCGTAGCTCTGCGTGGTGCCATCGACTTTTATTCCTGTGAGATTGCCACCTGAGGTCGATGGAACCATCAGCGGCATGGTGTCCGGTCCGCTCGGTACTGTCAGTGTGAAGGTAAGGCTCTGCCCGTTCCACGTTGGCGTTCCAAAGGTCGAACCTGCCCGTGCCTTCGTGAAGCGCAGCCAGTCATCCGCACTCCAGATCGGCACGCCTTTGCTCTGGGCGTACGCCATCGTGCTCTCGGCGAAGGTCGTCACGTCGCCATATCCATAGTAGTCGACATGGAACTGCGTCATGATCGCCGCGTAGTTGCCGTCCGTCAGACTGGCATCGATCATTTGTTTCGAGACATTGGCGGCACTCGCGCCGTCGAGGTTCTCCTGGCTACTGGACGGCCCCGTCACTAACTGCTCATCGATCAACGATGTCACTTGCTGATAAATCGGGATAGTATGACCGGTGGCATCAACCATTTGCATCGGCAAGCCGCTGCCATTGATGAAGCCGTGCGCCCAGGAGTTGTCGGGCTTTTTTAGCCAGGGGCCCCATGCGTAGAAGTTGGTGTCCATCTGCATGCCAGCGTTCGCCTCGATGGAAGCGGCATCGGACCAGCACTGCCAGGCGACGGTGTGTGTCCGCACCGTGGGAGAAGGTGCAGTCCCCATTTGTTGATTGAACCATGTCTTGAAGTTGCTAATACCGGCCCCAATGCCATTGCCGTCTGCCGTGCCACAACTTGGGCCGGCCGGGGGCACGGGATTCGAGTAGGGATGGATGCCAACGCTATGCCCCGCTTGCTTCCACGCAGCGACTTCCGCCGCAGAGGGTTGCCCTGCCTGAGAAACATAGAACGTGATGTGCCCACCATAGTGCTGGATGCTGTTCAACTCATTCGTGTAATAGGAGGTGGGATTGCCATGCGCATCCCCCGTCAGCACGAGCACGGCCCCCGCGTTCTGCGGGAAGTACCAGAGGTGTGGCATGGGTGCCGGATTGAGCGTCACGAGGGCCTTCGCAAGCAATCGTTGCTGCTCGTCTGCCTGGGGGATCGGTACATTATTGAGGTCGACGTAACCCGCGAAGAGGTCCGTCGTGCGGTAGCCCGAATTCCCATCGTGCTCACCGACGCGACTGGGATTACTCTGCCGTGTATACACCACACTCTGGGCAAGGTCATACGCCCAGAGCATCGTCTGCCCCTGCCCAACCGACCGAAGGGTCACCGCAGCGTACGGCGTTGCGGTGGTGGCGGAGGAATAGAGCGTTGCAATGCTGGTGGCATCGATGACCGTGTACTGGTCTGCCACGGAATGAAGTTGCAGCGGGGTAGCGTTAAAGCCCGAGCCGAGTCCTGTCGTGATGATCTTTATGTACCCTTCACTCGTCGTGCCATTCGAGGATGAGACACCAAAGAGGGTAGTGAGTGATGCGGGAGGATGCATGGCGATGAGTCGTCCACCCCCCAGTGCGTAGTTTGTGAACGCGGTCACGAGCGTTGGTGAAACATTGGTGGTCGGGCCAAGCAAGACGATCGGGTATGAGGTGAGCAGTGAGGTGTTCAGTGATCCCAGGTCGACACTATCGAACGTTGGGAATCCCTCGGCCCGAAGAATCTCGCCGAGGTATGTTCCGAAGGGATCGTTCGTATTACTGGCATCCGTGACGAGCAGAATGGGCGGCGAGGTGGCACCTGCGACATGCGAGACTGGCGCACCTGCGGCGAATGCGATGAGGACGATCGCGACCAGGTTGCATCCGATGATGCCGAGCCCCAGGCGAGCACGCCATCTACGGGATAACCTGAGGCTGTGCTGCTTACTCATCTCATTTCTCGCTTTGTTATAGACCCCACACGACCCGGTACCATCCATCCTCATGACGGTTGGCGCGATGGCTTGCCTTGACTCCTAATCTGCTGCCTCGGCCATCGCAGGGCGAGGAACGACCGGTGGGTGAATCCTTGGCTCGGTGAGTTCACGCTCGATCCAAAGTGCGAGCGTGGAAAGGCTCGATGCCACGGAGAAACCGTGCATGCCCAGTGAGAGGGCGCGGGCGTGCTCCTCATACCCTTGCCCGGTCAGCACAAGTGCCGTACGACAACCTGCCGCCCGTCCTGCGAGAAGATCTGTACATGCGTCGCCTACCATGAGACAGCGTGTGAGATCGAGGTGATGGCGCGCCGCCAGCATGTGAAGCATTCCCGGTGCCGGTTTCCGGCAGGTGCATTGCTCATCTGGGCGATGTGGGCAGAACACGATGCCCGCGATGGCCCCACCCGCGTCCGTGATCGCTGCGCACATCCGATGGTGGATCGTCTCGACCGTCTCGTTCGTGGCGATACCACGATTGATGATGGCTTGGTTCGTGATGACATACACGGGCACTTGCAACGCAGAAAGCCGTGCAATCGCAGCTGTTGCACCAGCCAGGAAGGTGAATTCCTCCCACCGTGTGACATGAGCGACGCGACGGACGTTGATGACGCCGTCGCGGTCAAGGATGATCGCCTGCAGCCGGTTAGCCATCGGCAGCAGCGGAGCTAATCGTGCTCTCGGCATTCGCGATGACCTCCCGCAAATACGCACAAAGTGCGTGCTGAATGACGAGGTGTGCGTCCTCGACTTGTGCCATGACATTGCACGGTACGAACACACATGCATCGCAGCGCTTCAGCAACTTCCCGCCGTCAAAACCGGTGAAGCCAACAACAGTTGCGCCGCTCATCCGCGCGACATCGGCTGCACGAAGAATGTTCTCGCTATTGCCGCTCCCACTGATCGCCACGAACAGGTCACCGGGCCGGATAAGGGGTATCAACTGCTCGGAAAAAGCATCCGCATATGACGAATCATTTGCCCAGGCGGTCAAGAGCGGCACGTTATCGGTGAGGGCGATAACGCGAAAGCGCCGCTGCCCAGGGACGATCGTCGCTTTCGCGAGATCATTCGCGAAATGGGAAGCGGTCGCGGCGCTCCCGCCATTTCCCGCGATATAGACCATGTGATCGTTCTCATAGGTGGTAAGGAGCGCACGCATTACCGCGTCGATCCCGTGGTGTGGGGTCGCAGCGAGGACTGCATTCAGTTCAGCAATGTACGGTCGTGTGGACTCATGATGAGTTGCGAAATGATGCATCAAGCGTATACCTCCTGGGCGGCCGGCGTTTGAGTAGGCCAGGAAACCTGGTTCGCAGCGGAGCCGAGCGTGTTCATGAGCACTGCGGCACCTTGTGAATCGAATCGAAAATGCATTCGGACGAGCCCATGTCGCTTGAGTGCCTGGGTGACGTTCTCCTGCTTCTCTGGTGGACATGCCAGCATCAGGTATCCGCCGCCGCCCGCTCCCGTGATCTTGCCACCCATCGCACCATGCTCAAGGGCATCTGCATATGCGCGATCAATGAGCGGGGTGGTCACGCCTTTGGCGAGGCGGCGCTTGTGTTCCCATGATTCGTTGAGCAACCCGCCTATCGCGCCGACGTCTCCGACGCTCAGTGCCTCGACGACCTTGCTAGCCAGTTTCTTCATGCCATGGAGTGAGGTGATGACATCGGTGCGGTTCTCTGCACTTGCCGCTCGCTGCTCGCGCAGGATGGAAGTGGAGTGGCGGGAAATGCCTGTAAAGAAAAGCATCAAGTGCCGCTCGAGACGTTGGACTGTTCCTTCGGGCACCGCGAGCGGTTCGACCGTCACCCCGTCGGCCCGAAAGTTGAGAACATTTAAGCCGCCAAAAGCTGCGGCATATTGATCCTGCTTGCCGATTGGCATTTTGAGCATGTCAATTTCGACGCCACAGGCGAGTTCGGCGATCTCCTCGCGCGACATTGGCTTGTCGCAGAGCGTGCCAATTGCTTTGATGAGCGCAACGGTGACGCTCGATGATGAACCTAGCCCGGTTCCCGGCGATACTTCGCTGGCAAGGAAGAGATTGACTCCCCGGCGGAGTCCGAAGTGGTGTGCGACCGCCTTCGGTAAGGCAAGGTCACCATCCCAGAACATATCTTCCAGTCGGTCGGAATTCCAGATGGAGCGATAATCTGCGGAGATGATCTGGAGATTGTTCATCTCCGAGAGCGACGCGATCACATAGAAATACTTGTTAATCGACGTACTAATGACCATGCCACCATACTGTTCGTAGTACGCGGCGAGATCCGTTCCTCCCCCACCCAGGCTAATCCGCAACGGAGCGCGGGCAATTAGCATCTTCTTCCCCTCCCTGAGCAACCGTGAGCCGTTCCGCGGTGACTATCGGACCGTGTGTACGCTGCAGAGAAATCGTAACACCCAGAACGGACAGACCGATGAACGAACGCTCCATGCTCACTGACACCCCTGTCAGTCACGGTCATACGTGTTGCGCCGACCTCTGACGTGTTTGTCAGTCGGCTAAATCCAAGCACATATGCCCCTGTCAGATGCCCAGCGTAGACTGACGGCGTGCATTGAAAGAGCGAAGGTGAGGGGTTTAGAGGCATGCGCGTACCCGTAAATGTGCGCCGACACACCGTCGGAGCGCGTCAAGAGTTTCCAATCGTCACCCGCCAGTCCACGAGGAGTATCAGGTGGCGTGTGGCATCTCTCGCGTCCTGGATCGCAGGCTGCGCGCTTTGTGTGGTCTTGATCTTTGCCAATCTCGATCAGACCCCGCGGACCTGGTTCGATGAAGGTTCCCACCTGCACGTACCAAAGTCCCTTGTACAGACTGGCCGATATGCCGACCGCAGTAGCGAGGGGGTGCGCGCATTCGGACCGACAATTGGTGTCGGTCCGACCGTCATGCTGCCGATCGCTGCGGTATTCAAGGCCCACCGTATCGGCCTCCTTGATGCGCGAATGGTCATTGCCACCTATACGGTGATTGCCATCGCAGCATTTGCGCTCCTCACGTCTCTCCTCGCGGGGCGGAAGGTCGCTACCCTGGCAACCATCCTGATGCTCGCAGCGCCAGGTCTCGCTTTCATCACCACGGGGAGGCAAGTCCTTGGTGAAGTGCCGGCGTTCGCGTATCTCCTCTGTGGTCTGCTCATCTGGTTCGCACGCAATGCCGAGACGGGTGAGGTATCGCTAACCCTGTGTACGAAACGGTGCATTATCGCGGGCGGATTCTTCGGTTTGGCGATCATCACAAAAAGCCAGCTCGGTATCGTCCTGGTGCCCTCACTCGTGCTTCTCGTGCTCCTGGCATGGCGATGGGATCGGCGGATTGGCGTGAAGCGCGTCATTGTACCGCTGATTGTCATGCTCGTGATCTTCGCGGGATGGGAACTCGCATTACTGACAATCGTCACAGGGGGATCGCTCCGCGAGAATCTGACCCTGCTGCGTCAGGCCTCTGGTGGAAGCCTCATCGTCGTTGCCCCGCATCGGATGATTGCTGGCGCGCGATTCGTGATTGGCCCGCATGCGTTCTTCGCCCTGCTTGCCCCCGCGCTCATCTATGGATGCGTGCGCGCATTTCGCCGCAGAATGCCGGTGGCTGAACTCGTCCTCCTCACATTCTCGGTTGTTGGTCTCGCCTGGTTCGTCTTCGCCTCCGTTGCGTGGCCGCGTTACGCCTTTCTGCCCCTCGCGCTCTCTGCGCTTCCGGTTGCACGCCTCGTCGCGGACTGCGCGACTGCCCTTTGGCATCGGAGCAGCAGAGAGCGGGGAGTAGCGATTGCGAGCGGACTCGTCTTGACGCTCGTCGTTGCCGCGTCCTTCGCTGGGCAGGTTCGTACGACGTTTGCTGCGCCAGATACCGCCCCACAGCAAATGGCCCGGTATCTCGACCGGATGACTCCTCTATCGGCAATTATCGAGACGTGGGAACCGGAGCTTGGGGTCTTGACGGACCACCGATATCACTATCCGGACCCTGCGTACCTCGATCGCGCGGTACGCCACACATGGCTCGGTGGGCCCCCCATTGTGGGCTATGACGTACATGCCGGTGGTGCGGACTACCTCCTCATCGGTCCCTTCGCACGCTACACCGGCATCTATAACGAAAGCACAATTGCCGCGCAGTATCAGCGGATTGTCGTCATCGGTGACTACGCCCTCTATCAGCTGGCGCCCGGTCCCGTCGCGACCGCATCGGTGAAGGGAGCATTGGAATGAGTGCGCGGAATGGACTTCGGGTTGGGGTAATCGGAGTCGGGGTGATGGGCGAGCGGCATGTGCGGGTGTATGCCGCGTTGCCGGGAGTGAGCGCCGTTGGTATTTATGATGCGGACGCTCAGCGCGCTCGCCGCGTGGCCTCTCACTATGGTGTCCGCATGTTCGCGTCCGTTGATGCCATGATCGGTTGGGCGGACGCAATCAGCGTTGTCACGCCGACGCAGTCTCATCTCGATCTGGCGATCCGTTGCATGCAGCATGGGGTGCATGTGCTCATCGAGAAGCCGCTCGCAGAGACGGTCGCGCAGGGTGATGCCATTGTCCGTGCAGCGCAGGAATATGAATGCATCGTACAGGTCGGGCACATCGAGCGGTTCAATCCAACGGTATCTCAACTGCGGCTTATTCCCCAAGTGATGAAGCCACTCGCGGTGACGATCCGCCGCATGAGCCCATTCGACCCACGGAATACGAACATCGATGTCATTTTCGACCTGATGATTCACGACCTCGATCTGGCGCTCGACCTCTACGGGCCAGAGATCGTTGAGATGCACGCCTATGGCTTGAGCGCACGGACAAGCGGCATCGATCACGCCATCGCAAATCTCACGTTTCGCGGTGGCCCGCTTGTGACTATCGTCGCATCCCGCGTGACCGAGCAGAAGGTGCGGCATATCGAGATCGTCGCCGATGGCTCGTATATCGAGGCGGACTTGCTGAACAAGCGCATCAGCATTCATCACTACACCACACCACACTACTCCACAACGACGGAGGCAGTCACCTATCGTCAGGAAAGCCTCATCGAGCAGATCCATGTTCCCGCGATTGAACCACTCGTGCTGGAACTGGATCACTTTATGGGCTGTGTTCGCACAAACGAACGCCCACTCGTTTCGGCCCGTGAAGGCCAGCAGGCGCTCGTCTGCGCGACGCGCGTGCGCGAACTCGTGCAATCGCGCGCAGTACAGCCGTTGGTGCCCGTCATTCCGATGATGGCAGGAGGGGAGGCGCAGCAATGGGCGCAATAAGTAGGAGACCACTTGATAGTCCAGTGGCGTATTCCCTCATTATTCCCTGCTGCAACGAAGCAGCCGGCTTGCCCCAGCTCGAGCGCACGCTATCGCCCGTCATTGCGAGCCTTCGCGATCGTGGACCGATCGAGGTCATCCTGATCGATGATGGTAGTACGGACGATACATGGGGCGGCCTCGAGGATCTCACAGCGCGCCTGCCGGAGGTTCGGCTGCTGCGGCACCCGATGAACTATGGGTTGGGTGCGGCCTTACGCACAGGATTTGCCTTTGCGCGGGGCAACATCGTGATCACGACCGATGCGGATGGGACGTATCCCTTGCGGGAAATCCCTGAGCTTCTTCAGCGACTGACGCCCGGTACCGATGTTGTCACTGCGTCGCCGTATCACCCGGATGGTGGCGTCGATGGCGTGCCGCGCTGGCGATTGCTGTTCAGCAGATGTGCATCGCAATGTTACCGGATGGTGCTCGGGCGAAACGGAAAGACGATCCACACGTATACGAGCCTCTTCCGCGCATATCGGCGCGAGATCCTGCCCTACATTGCCCCAGATAATCAAGGCTTCCTCTCGGTGGCGGAAATCCTCGTCCGAGCCTCGCTGGCGGGATACACCATTGCAGAGTATCCAACCGTTCTACGGGCGCGCCAGTACGGGCAATCGAAGGCACGCGTCGCGAGCATCACCATGACACACCTCAACTTTCTCGCCACTATCCTGTTGCATCGTGTCCGGGTGCGGCGCCCAATTCCTTCTCCCGTCGCACCGTCTATGCGTATCTTGAGGGAGGCGGACGGTGACTAGTATCGTTACCGTGCTTGGTACCCGCCCGGAGATTATCAAGCTCTCATCGCTACTTCCGTTGCTGGATCACGGATGGGAGCACGTCCTGGTCAACACGGGCCAGCACTATGACACCGATATGGTAGATATCTTCTTCCAAGATTTGCGGCTATCTGCTCCAAACTATTCGCTGGCAGTGGGATCCGGCTCACATGCCAAGCAGATTGCGCGTATTATCCTGGGCCTCGAAGAGATTCTCAGGCAAGAGCATGCCAAAATGGTCATCGTGCAGGGGGACACGAACACGACCCTCGGCGGGGCATTGGCCGCAACGCAACTCGGTATCCCTGTAGTTCATATCGAAGCCGGATGCCGCTCACATAATCGGCGTATGCCAGAAGAACAGAACCGCATCGTTGTCGATCACCTTGCAGATTACCTCTTCGCTCCCGATGAAATCGCGAAGGAAAACTTGCTGCACGAGGGGATCGACCCGAATCGTATCTTCATGGCTGGTTCGACAGGCGTCGATGCCTGTCTTCGTAACTGGGGCTATGCATCGACTCGCCCGACGCTCAGAGACCTTAATGTGCGACGGCATAGCTACGGCCTTGTCACGGTCCATCGGGCTGCCAACACGGTTCCCGACGTTCTCAGCGGCATCCTGGACGCACTCAACGCGATCGCAGCGGATGTGTCATTGATCTTCCCGATGCATCCCCGAACGCGTGCCGTGTTCGAGTCACTCAAACCAGCAAAGGAGTTGCACCCAAACATTCGTGTCACCTCGCCCCTTGGATATCTCGATACGCTCGAACTTATTGGCAACGCACGTGTGGTCCTCACGGACTCTGGAGGGATTCAGGAAGAAGCGGCAGCATTGCGAATCCCGACACTTATTTTGCGAGAGGAGACGGAATGGCAAGCGTACGTGAACGCCGGGACACATCATCTGGCTGGGACGACACCAGAGACGATCATCCCGCAATTCCACGCACTACTCGACGGTGGGTCGCTCGACACCCTGCGGTTGCGCGCCCTGCCGACATCGGTCGGGGCAGCGAGCAGGATCGCCTCAATTCTCGCGACATTTCTCCCATCGGATCAACCGATACCGCTGCCCGTCGCCTACCATTCGGCTTAGGAGCATTTCGGATGATGAATTTGGCCCTCATACTGACGAGCACCATATTCGGCGTCGTCGGGCAACTCACACTGAAGAAGGCCATGACGAATCTTGGCCCATTGACGCTTACGGCTAAGGAAGCGCCGAATCTGGCTTTCCGCGTTTTTACGACGCCGACGGTTGTCGTCGGGCTGGGCATTTACGTCGCGGCGACCTTTTTCTGGCTCTTGGCGCTCTCCCGCGTCCAACTCTCGTACGCATATCCGTTTGCCAGTCTCAGCTATGTGTTGATTGTCATCGCGTCGTGGGCACTTCTGAACGAACATCCCTCTCCGCTGCGATTGGGCGGCATGGCCGTGATTATGTTTGGCGTGTTTCTTATTTCGCAAACGTAGCGAGCGAATCGGTCACTTGGGGGGCAAATGATGCGGGTTGCGATTGTTGGCGGTGGCATTCTCGGGACGAGTCTCGGCTATTTCCTCGCACAGGCCGGTGCGGAGGTACATCTGGTCGAGCGCAGCGATAATCTCGGCGGACTCGTCGCACCGATTGAACTCGATGAGTTGGGAGGCGTGTCGGTAGATCGCTATTACCATTGTATTCTCAATAGTGATCGCCATTTTATCGATCTGATCGATGAGGTCGGGTTAGGAGACCGCCTTCAACATGTGGAAACCAAGATGGGTTTTTATCATGATGGTCGCCTCTATCCGATGTCTACCCCGCTGGAGTTCCTTCGCTTCCCACCACTGGGTATACTTGATCGTGCTCGTCTCGCCTTTACTATCCTTGCCTGCCGTCGCATCAAGGATTGGCACGATTTGGAAAGCGTCAGTGTCGAGGCTTGGCTCACGAGGCTCAGTGGCGCTCACGCGTATCGGACGATTTGGAAGCCACTCTTGGGGGCAAAGTTCGATGGCGATTTCGCCCAGGTACCGGCCACCTATATCTGGTCACGCCTCGTCCGGATGACGGACACGCGTGATGGCGCGGCGCAAAAGGAGTTGATGGGGTACCTCATCGGCGGCCACCTCCCAGTCGTCCATGCACTCGCAGAGCAGATTGTCGAACGTGGTGGGAGCGTCCAGACGGAGCGCGCGGTTTCTCGCGTGCTCACAGATGCATCGGGTCGTATTCGAGGCGTTCTGACTAGCCATGGGGAGATTGAAGCAGACGCGGTTGTCCTTACGACACCGACTGCAATCGCTCGCCGCCTATTGCCCGATCATCTCGCCCAGGTGGCGGATCGGTGGGGGCAACTCGATCAATATCTTGGCGTGATTTTGCTTCTCGTGGTGCTGCGGCGACAATTGACGCCGTATTACACAACGAACGTCACTGATACTTCCGTTCCCTTCACGGGTGTGATCGAGACGACAAATCTTATCGCGCCTGAACACGTCGCTGGGTATCACCTTGTCTACCTGCCAAAATACGTTTATCCCGACAACCCGTACGCCGCGATGGGCGACGATGCGCTCGAAGCCGATTTCATGGGACATTTGCACGCAATGTTCCCCGATCTGACCGCTGAGGATATTGTGACGACACGTCTCTTCCGTGAGCGCTATGTCGAGCCGATCCATCCGATTGGCGGGACGGATCGCATTGCGCCAATTGCAACGGAGATCCCCGGCCTCTATCTGGCAAACACGAGCCAGATTTACCCGGCCCTCACGAACTGCGATTCCGTCACCCGGCACGCCCGGGAGGTTTCGTCGCTCATATTGGCGAATCATCGATCAGCGGACGGGGTGACTGAGGAAAGGATTCTTCAGCACATCCCCTAAGCATCGTGCTGCGGTGCAGCAGCGATGATCGCTCTCAAGTGCCCAGATGGAATTGCATCGGTTGAAGTGCGGCGTGCGAGGGGGCGTATGGAAAAGCGGCGGGTGGCACTCATTTGCTTGATCCTCGGACAGGTTGGCACGGGAATCATCGTTGCGGTATCCCTTCTGATCAGTGATCACTCCTTCGCCGCCACAAACCATGCGATTCAAGTTGGTGAGGGCTTCACGGATGTTTCCCCTCACCAACTAATCCGCACGAGCACGAACGTGCTCTATACAGTTGCTCCAACATGTGATGTGTATCCCACCTGCCCGAACAATACGTTGCGCGTGTACCGGGCGAACGAGACCGACACACCAAGCAGCTTTAGCGAGCAGGACATGGCCAACCGCCCGAGCAATGTTGGCTCCTCCGCAATCGCGCTCGACAGTGACGATGTGATTCATGTCGCTTGGAACGATCGTAGCGGTAATCTCAAGTACCGGGCCTTCTCCACAAGCACCAAACTCTGGAGCGCGAACACCACTACAGTCGCCGCCACGGGGTGGACTGATTTTGGTCAGGGGGATGAAGGCGTTGCGATTGCCGTCGACAGTGCAGGCACACCACATGCAGTGTGGTCCGAGAAAGATAGCGGTGGCACATTGCACCTCTGGTATGCGAACCGCGGTACCAGTTGGAGTGCGAAGCAAGTGGATGATGATGTTCCGTTGGGGAACAACCGCCGCGCGCTGCATCCAACGATCGCCTTTAAGGCGAATAATGACCTCGTCGTCGCGTGGCTTGAAGGGACGTTCAACTACAAACCAGACGGTATTATTCGTGTCCGGACCCGAAACGCGAACGGCAGCTGGCCTGCGACCGAAGCGATTAACGATCCTGCGATGACGACGATCGACAATGGCCCCTCGGTACTCGTCACCGCCGATAACACGATACATCTCACCTTCGTGAATACAAACGACGAGATTCGCTACTGGTATTACAACGGTGCATGGCACGGAGATACACAGCCACCGACGCAGCAAACGCATGATCCTTCACTTGGCCCGGATGGCAGCGGCGGTATCCTCATCTATGGACATGGCACGCCGACGCCGATTGATGGGCATGGCGACAATCTCTATTCGTTCCATAAGGCACTCGGGGGCGCATGGGGGCCGTGGACACTCTATGTGGCGGGCTCGTACGACTCGTCCGTTTCAACACGCTGGGCACAGTTCTTCCATGCCTTTCCACAGACGATCGATATTGCATATTGGGCGGACTCTTCCCCGAACATTCTGTTCGTCGGTACAGATCAGCTCGGGACACCGACTCCGTCACCAACTCCTACCTCGATTGCCTCGCCAACCCCTTCATCGACTCCCTCGTCAACTGCAACATCTACTGCCTCACCGATCCCCTCGGCGATTGCCTCATCGACTCCAATACCGCTGCCGCCAACTCCGCCGGAGCCGCACGGGGAGGGAACGTCTCTCACTGGACGTCCCCCTTCCCCACCGTTGCCACGGATTAATCCGGCGATCGGATCGCAAGGAATTCCTAGCCCTCCTCTGCCCAGGAAGGCGAGCGGCTGAATGTGTGCCGCATGTCGTGTTTCCCGCGCGTGACGACAGGTCGGTTGGATACGGGAGACGTTGAGAGAGCAGCCTTGATGCGAGTTGAATACATCGTCAGTTCTCACAGGGAAGATGGAAACTTTCTGTTCCTTCCGAGTGATATGCTCCTAATAAGACGATTACATGGTTTGTGCTTTCGGGTGTCGGTAGGCTTGTACCGAGGCGGAGCGATTGGTGGCTGCGACACGGGATGACAAACAGACATGGATTGCGGTCATTGGGAATACGACCGCCCTTCCCACCGGTCTCATGGAAGCGCTCGGGGACCAGGGATGGAATGTCGTCACCTATGCAAACGCCGGTGCGTTTGTGGCAACGACAAAGCATCCGCGGACGGTGATTATCTTATCCATCGGCGTGTTCACGATGTCGGTCATCGAAGTCATTGGGCAGCTCGCAACGAACGCTGCATTGCCGGTCGTAGTGTTTGGCCTCGAGCAGCATCCAATGATGGTTCGTGCTGCATTAGAGGCCGGCGCTGAGGATTTCATCGCCATGCCGATTACGGTCCAAGCGACGATAACCAGGCTGCGCGCGATCATCAGCATTCGACTACCTGGAAAGCATACAGACGATAGTCGGAGCGAGTATCGGCTCAATGAAGCAGATCGGACGGTGACCCTACCCGGCCGCCCCGCAGTTCGGCTCACACTCTCCGAATATCATGTGTTTAAGATCCTCCTCGCCGCGATCAATACACCCGTGCCGCGTGAGCACCTGACCCGACTCATTGCTCCCTTTACGCGCGTACGTGCTTCAGCGACGCTCGACGCAATCATCAGTCGTTTGCGGCGAAAGTTGGGTGCCGACCGCGTGATAACGATTCGTAATGTGGGGTATCAACTCGCAGGTGTCGATGTGTCGGATGCTCCGGTGGAGCAAGGGAAAAGTCGCAGGAAAGGATGACTGACAGAGCTGTCAGGCACGCAACGCGATGGTCCGCTGCCTCCGTCACTTGTCGCTGCGATACTGCGAGTATGACATTTCACCCACATACGGAATGACTGAGCCTACGGGTAAAGGGGGAGGTATCGGCCGATGCGCATACCCACGGACATTGTGAGGGACCCGCTGCGCGTACATTCGACTGCAACCGTCGAATCAGGCGCGGTGATCGGAACGCACACACGGATTTGGCATCAGGCACAGGTCCGTATGAACGCGATCGTCGGGCGAGAATGCATCATTGGTAAGGGCGTTTTCATCGATTGCGATGTGCGTGTCGGTGATCGCGTCAAGATACAGAATTATGCCTGTTTGTATCACGGCAGTGTTGTTGAGGATGGCGTCTTTATTGGCCCGCATGTTGTGCTCACCAATGACCGGTTGCCGCGTGCAATCACACCTGCGGGTACACTCAAAAGCGATGACGACTGGCAGTGTGGCGAGACACGGATCCGTTATGGAGCGTCACTCGGCGCCCGGTCGGTGATTTTGCCTGGTGTCACTGTGGGGGCATGGGCATTGGTCGGCGCTGGGGCGGTAGTCACGGAGGATGTGCCGCCTCATGGTCTGGTGGTTGGCTGTCCGGCGCGGCTCATTGGCTTTGTGTGCGCCTGCGGAAATCGCCGTGCTCGCGCCGACGGACGCTGCCCAAAATGTGGGTGGGAGCCGGACGAGCACTATGAGGAGATGCGATCGCTGTTCGGCGACGCGCATATGAGCGCCCATGCTTGAGAATATTGAGCGAACGCAGTTCATCCCAATCGCGCGGCCAATGCTTGGTGGTGAGGAAGTGGAAGCCGTCTGTGCGGTCCTGACCTCAGGTAACCTCGCGCAAGGTGCCGTCGTGGCGGAATTTGAGGAAGCGTTTGCCGCGCAGTGCAACGTCCGCTACGCGATTGCAATCACGAACGGTACCCTTGCACTGCACGCTGCGCTCCTTGCGTACGGCATCGGCCCGGGTGACGAGGTGATTACATCGCCATTTACCTTCATCGCAAGTGCAAACGCGATTCGTGCGACAGGAGCGGTGCCGGTTTTCGTGGACATTGAGCCAGGGACGTTCACGCTCGATGTGGCAGCCGTCCGGGCCGCGATCACTCCGCGGACGGCCGCGATTATGCCGATTCACCTCTTCGGCCAGGCTGCAAACATGCCCGCGCTCGTAGATATTGCGCAGCAGTACGCTCTGGCGATCATCGAAGATGCATGCCAGGCGCATGGCGCAAAAATAGACGGTACTCCTGTCGGTGGCTATGGCGCGGGGTGCTTTTCGTTTTATCCAACGAAGAACATCACCAGCGGTGAAGGCGGGATGGTGACAACGAACGACGCTGCCGTCGCCGACGCAGTGCGTCTGTTTCGTCACCATGGGATGCGCCGTCGCTATTATCATGAAGTGTTTGGCCTCAATTATCGTATGACTGATCTGCATGCAGCTGTGGGGCTGACACAGTTGAAGCACCTCGATCAGTGGAATGCGCTACGCCAAGAGCATGCCGAAAGACTGAGCAAGGGCCTGTACGACGCCCGATTGGAGTTGCCGGTGGTGCGCGCGGGCTACATACACGTCTTTCACCAATACACCATACGGGTCCGGCAAGACCGAGATGGGGTACGCCAGCGCCTGAAGGAACGGGGGGTTGGCAGCGAGATTTACTACCCGGTCCCCGTCCATCAGCAGCAAATCTATGCTGCGCAATACCGCGAAGGGATGTTCCCAGAGGCAGAACGCGCGGCCCGCGAGGTACTTTCTTTGCCGGTCCATCCATCGCTTACGAATGAGGAGATCGACCGTGTGATCGTCGGGGTCGGCGATACGCTCAATGCTTGAAAGGGAAATCAGTATGCCAACAGTGGTTGTCCCGGCGATCAGGGATAATACGACTATCGCTCGCGTTGCCTGTCAGGATAGTGGTGGCAGCATCACAAAACTCGAGACGGGCGAGATCGCAGTGAGTGCTTCTCGGCGGCTCTTCTTTTCTCGCCGCGGTATCGAGTCCGCCCTCGGGTATCCAATGCGTCACTCGATTTGGCGTAGTCTGAAAGAACGGGTGGAGAACGGCACTGTCACTATCGCGGACGACATGACACTGCTCGTCGAGCGAGAGGTAACCGGTGCAACGCCTCTTCACACCGAGAATCCATCAGATGCAGACGCAGGCTACACAACACAGCGCTATCGCACGAAAGTGCGAACAACATCACCCCAGACGCCAGCAAATGACGTGCGCTGACCCATTTAGTGATTGGCACTCGTAAGAGCAGTGATAACGCGACCGCACGGAAGACTGAAATACTCTTCCGTGCGGTCGATCATACTATCTCCGCTCACGCAACGTTTCGGGTATCACAACTCGAGCGTATCGACCAGCGTGTCCTCGATGGGTATCAGGCCGTCCGTTGGGTTGTCATGCTGATCCCCTTGGAAAATGTAACCGACACCACGGATGGTGCGGATCAGGTTGCGATCCTTGGGGTGGGCCTCGATCTTGTGCCGCAGCCGCCGGATGTAGACGTCCACCCGGTTGTCTGCACTCTCCGAGTCGTATCCCCAGGTCTGCTCGATCAGCTTCTCGCGCGAGATCACCGCATGGGCATTGCGCATCAGACACTCGAGCAGACGCATCTCGGTGGGGGTGATGAGGACACAGCGACCGGAGGCAGCGGTGAAGGAGAGGCGACCGAGGTCGAGGGCGGTGGCACCGACGCGGACGAGGACGCCGAAGAGGTTACGTTCGAGGCGACGATAGCGGCGGAGGACGGCTTGGACGCGGGCGAGGAGTTCGGCAGGTTCGTAGGGACGGGTGATGAAGTCGTCGGCACCCTGGGTGAAGCCGCGCACGAGGTCCTCCGTCTTGACCTGTTCGCTGAGCAGGATGATCGGGGTATCTTCGTGATCGCGCTTCAGTTGCGCGCAATAGTCGAGACCACTCCCGAATGGGAGCGTTACATCGAGGAGGATAAAGTCAACGACATGTCGCTTCACATATGGATCCGCTGCACGATGATCGCTCAGTGTTGCTGCTTCATAGCCATGTTCGCTCAGCAAGAATGAGAGGAACTTGCGACGGAGCGGGTCGCTATCGACGATGAGAATACGCGTCTTCATGGATAATCGTTCCTTTTCCGCGACCTCCGGCGTGCTCCAGTTATAGTCTCGCGCACGTTTGCAGTGCATGGTATGTACGATCTAATGCTTTGACGGGGCATGTTCCGAAAAACTCACTATGTTTGTAATTCTACGTGACCCAACTTACAAAATCATGGGCAAACGGTGCCTCGAACCTGACACCTTGTAGTACCTCACGTCATTTTCCGTCTCTCGCCCTAGGTATCGCCCCACCGGCTGAGAGGCCTTCATTGCGACGAGTGCGGTTCTCCTCACATTGAATGGAATGAATCTCAGCGGTCAGATCCCCGATCTGCTCTCGCCATTATGTGCACTCGCGCTTCTTCGCGATGGTGGGACTGCGAAGAAGTCGCAATGCATGGATGTATGCACCATGCGATCGATGTGTCGTCCGTCGCTGCTCATTATTCGCTGGCGCATCGTTCGCCTATTAGAAAAAGGAATCGTGATTGGCTGCAACGAGTGACCACCGTGCGTTGATCAGAGAGGATGAGTGTCAAAACCGTGAAACTGACAAGAGAATCAGGCTGGTAGATCGCTTTGCGGCGCAAACGTCACGGTGACGGTGTGTAATGTACGGAGAGATCGCAGCGAGAACAGAGGGACGCTCCGTCTCTGGGGCATTGGCGACACACAGGGGACGAGCACATGAGATATCTTTCATCGCGTCGTGTGGGCCGGGGCATACGATTTGGGATTGTTGTCATGGGAGCATGCGGCGTGATATTCGCTCTTGCGAGCCTTCCTAGAGCGGACGCCTCCGCAGCCGCAGCTCCATCTCATACCCCGACGGCACTGCCAAAGTCATCGCCAACAACCCCCCCCCCTCATCGTTGTTGTCATCCCAACAATCCTCACGATCTCCCTCCCAGGAATCCCCCCCATTATTGGGCCGACATCGAGTCCAGTCGCTCCTTCAGCGACCCATACCTCTTATAGTCAGACGGCAACACCAAAGCCGTCCCCTACGAACACCCCGATCATCGGCGTTGTGATCGCGACGGTCATCCCGACCGCTATCGCAGTGAGCCCTCCTCTTATCGCAACAGCGACGGCGACAAGTCCAGTTGTCATCGCTCCAACCGAATCGCCGAAACCGACGAACACGCCTGCAACCGCGCCGACATCAACTCCGATTTCATATCCCGCGAGGCAACTACCCCCGGCGCTCCCTACTTCGGCCGCCCCACCGGAAGTAACGCCCGTGAATTCGATACGCGCGGAGGTTACTCCCATCCCGACGAGAGCTTTTACACCGGTTCCCACGGCGATGCCCGCGCCGGTCTCAACGAGCACTCCAACGATTTCCCCAACCTCGGCCCCGATGAAGCCATCGAGCCCTCCTGCGACGATGACTCCGGCCCCCACTGCGACGGCGATTGCGATACTCACTCCCACTCCAACTGTTGAGACATTTTCCGAACCGACAGCAACACCAATCGTGACGACTGCTAAGATCGCCACGAATGGGCAAGAAATCCCTGCCCCATGGAGCGGACCTTCTTCGACTCCGCGCAGTACCACTGTTACCGGGGCGGACGCTCTAAAGCAAGAAACCTCTGATGTTGTTGAGACGCCGAATACACCCGCAGTACTGGCTTCTCAGTCTACGTGCACTGATCTCCCACCAGGCATCGCTGTTTCGGGTGTTCCAGAGATTATATTGTGCGCAAAGAACGCCGACGTTTCGATCGGTACTCGGGCGCTTATTGCCGGAGTTGTCGGTATACCGCAATCGCGCACAAGCGCCGATCCACTGGAGAGATTTCGCTGTGGGGTAGGTGTTTCCCTCGCGTCTCTCTCAGATGTCCCGGCCGTTTCGCCCTGTGTACCTGTCGCTGGCGCTCCAAAAGATGGCGCGGCTCTTCGTTCAGATATCCGGAACCTCAAACCACAGGGGTTAGCCACAACTGCGCAGCCATTTGGTAGTGGGCCGGGTAACGGAAAAGAACGAAACGGCACAGGCACGCGACAAGCCCAGGGATCACCCTCTGCCAATTTCTCGCTCATCGTGGGTGCCGGATCCCTCATGCTCATCATCCTTGGTCTCACATTGCAGCGACATGCGATGCGAGAGGTCGGTGATCGCCGAGAATGAACGGACGAGAAGACGAATATCTCACACGCCGCGAGACGGTATGTGGGAGAAGGATGAAAGATGATTCAGGCGCGATGGTATAGGGCACGGCACGGCGTTCGTACCAGACGTCTACAGCTTTCGCGTTCTCGTCTGGCTTTCTTCGGTGTGCCAATGCTACTCTCTCTCACTGCCTGCGGTGCAGGTGGGTTGAGCGCGCCTGAGCAAACGACTGTTGCGATCGCGAACACTGCGACGGCGAGTGCTCGCGCCAGTATTCAGACGCCAACCAGTGTCATCGATGCATTGCACATGCCAACCCCTACCGATGGAAGCGCCAGTAGTCTACCGAAAAGTCCTACAAATACTTCAACGTCAGGGGCGAATGGTACACCGACCGGTAGCGTGGGAGCTTCTTCGCAGCAAGTGATCACAAGCCCGTCACCGACAGCCACGGGAGCGTCGAGCGTGCGTGGACGAATGTATACCGATCCACAAAAGCGTTACGCTTTTGTCGTACCCGATGGATGGCAACTCCAGCAGACGCAAGTGCCGACGATCTCTGTGCAGTTCGTTGCAGATCGTCTCCGTGGAAACGTCAATCTCGTCGCCGAGGACGCGCCAAATATCGCACTTGAACAGTACGTAACCGCAACGCTCACGAACATCAAGAAGAGCTTCCCCGATTTTGTCTTGGACCCAAAGGGGGTTCAGCCCACTCATCTCGGTGGTAATCCGGCTCAGCAATATGAGTTCTCCGGAGTGCAACAGCAGACGCGAATACATGTGATGCAAGTCGTCACGATTAATGCGCATACCGCATACATTCTCACCTTTACCGTGCAAGTAGATGACGCCGATGCATTCGCCGAACAAGCGAAGGCAATTCTGACCACATTCGCCTTCCGCGAGCAGCCGTAAATGCGATTGTCCGTACCTGCTCAGGCAAGTGTTGTGCACACTTGCCTGAAGGTATTGCGCAGGAAATGAGTGACACAATGGCATCGCATCACCACAAAAGCGTGATTCGCAGAGCTTTTTCTGCCTCATTCCATCGCCTCAGTCCGGGTTTGCTCGGCGGAACCGCAATACTCCTCCTCGCGGTCTCACTCTACGGCGGATTTGCTCTGCGACCATTTGGATTGTCGTCGGTATCGCCAGACGATGCCGCCAGCGCAAATGGCCGACAACTCCTCCTTCTTCGTCGTGAACCCTCTGCAACAGGGGGCGCTCCAATTGCCAATGTCTGGCTCATCAATGCTGATGGGAGTGGGCTGCGCCGCATCACGAATGAAACGAGCGAGGTGCTAGACTTTTCACTCGCGCCTGACGGCACCCATCTCGTCTTTGTCGTCCGCGATGGTCCGGTCGCGAGTGCTCTCTGGCGCATCCGTATCGATGGCACTCAGCGCATTCGGCTCACAGCATCAACTGATCAGGCGATTTATACCGATCCTGCCTGGAGCCCCGGCGGCGATGTCATTCTGTATGTTCGTCGCGGTCTCGTCACGCCCGACAATATCGTCAGCGTGCCACGCCCGACTCCGTCGTCAGATTTCCCCTTGATCGGCGCGCCGAAGATCTGGGCCATGACTGCCGATGGGCAACCGCTCAAGAGGATCTATGGTCGTGGCGACGAAGTCGGCGAGGGGCCGGTCTGGTCGCCCACGGGCGCAGCCGTTGTCTTCCGGGAGGTCTTCACACAGCAGGGAACGATGAACCTCCTCATTTCCGATCTCACCATCGATCCAATCAAAGTGCCTTTGGGATTCACCACCCGCACGACGTGGTCTCCCGATGGGCAATGGCTCGCATACGATGAAGTCGCTTCCCGGGGTAACGGTCGTAGCCGAATCATGCTCATCCGTGCCGATGGGACAGGGCAACGGCCGCTCGTATCGATGCAAGATTCCTACGATATCGGGCCGACCTGGTCACCAGAGGGATCTGTGCTGGCGTTCGTGCGCCGCACGAGTGAGACACCACCGCCCGATGCGGTCGGGATCGCCGGGGTAGTCTGGACAGCGACGCGGGAGGGTCAGATGGGGCATCAGCTCTTCAGTGCTGAGGGGCGCGGGGTCAGTGAGCTTTGCTGGTCGCCCGATGGTGGGATGCTCGCGGCCACTCGATATACGGTTACTGGCGCGGCGGAGCGTGGTATCTGGATCGTTCATGCAGACGGCACCGGCGCGCGTGAGTTGCTCACGGATGCAACCCACGCAGTATGGCTGCCGTGAGAGCGAGCGCCGTGTGCGGCGTCGCGTTCTGCCCGTGCCTGATTCCGGCGTGAGCGGACCCTGCCGATAAACCTCGCCAACATATCGCGTGCATCGCCCCCAAATATGCATGCGCCCACGGACGAGCAAAACGCCGCGTACATTTGTGTTGTACGCGGCGTTCCCGACGGCCGCCCGCATTAAATTGTATGGCACGCCTCTCCCTAGAGTCTCCAGCCTCCCGCAGCCAGGATCGCTTCCCGGCGTCGGAGACCGAAACCGATACCAAGGAGTAGGAGGGCTCCTAATCCTAAGCCGAGGAGAATCGCCGGCCAATCGCTTCGCTTGTGTGCTGCTGATTGGTCGTTCGGTATGGGACCGGCTCCACTTGAACCACGATTGATCACTGCACCGGTCGACCCCTGCCCACCGAAAAGTCCAAAGGCAGCGATCCCTGCGGAAATGCTGCTCTTCCCAGCGAGTGCTGAACGCTGAGGAGGACGCAAACTCGTGGTGGGGATGGATGGAGTGAGATCTTGCAGTCCTCTATCGAGGCTATTCGTTGGAGACAGCGTCGAATGTTGGCTCGGTAGACCGATCACTCCAGACGCGAATGCATCCGTGCCGGTCAACATTGTCGCTGGCTTACGAGGTACAGCGGTCTGAATCCCCTTCACAGTGATCGGTGATTCAGTTGCGGTCGCGGATGGCTGGGACGGGAAGAAGCGACCGCTTGGGCCAGAAAAGTTGCGGGAGCCTATCGGCATCGATTGCGCCGCTGTGTCGTTATTGGCGCGAGACGCATCTTCCGTGGCGGGAATCGTTGTAGATATGGGTGTTGCCGTAGGGATCGGCGTGGGTGCAGGCGGCGTCTGGATCGGTGTGTTCGTCACCGAGCTTGTGTTCCCACTCGCTCGGCTGCTCCTGGATCCACCGCCGGATGATTGCTTGCTAATCAAATAGGGATTTGATGGCGCGTCGTCTGATGACTTTTCGCTTGAAGCGTTCGATGTTGTGTTTGTCGTTGGCGCACTGGAAAGCGTTGGCGTCGCTGTCGGTGCCGAAGTGGGCGTAGATGTGGATGTGACTGCGGGTACGACAGTCGGTGTGGAAGGAGATGTCACCACAGGCGAACCGCCACGGGGGAGGATCGTTGCAGGCGCAACCTGCGCTGTCGGTGCCGATCCATCCCGTGGTGCAGGAGTATTGACGGGCGCGGGAGCAGTTGCGGGCCCATTTGATGTAGTGGGCGCTGTAGGCAGCGAGCTATCACGCGATACGGGCGGTTTGACCGTCTCAGCAGGTGTCTGGTTCGCTGTTGATGCCACGCTCACTGTCGGCGCGGGCGTTGCGGGAATCGCCGTCGGTGGTTTGGATGTGGCAGTGGGTGGCTTTGGGGTTGCCGTGGGTGGAATGGGTGTCGCAGTTGGCGGTTTCGGTGTCGCTGTCGGCGTGGATGTTGCGGGAATCGCCGTGGGCGGTTTGGGCGTGGCGGTAGGCGGCTTTGGGGTTGCCGTGGGTGGAATGGGTGTCGCAGTTGGCGGTTTCGGTGTCGCTGTCGGTGCTACCGCAGGTGGCTTGATCGTAACGACGGTCGAAACCTGCGCTTGCGGTGTGGCTGGAACGCCGCTCGGTGGTGTTGCGGCGCTTGCAGAGCGCGGCCCCAGATAAATAGCTGCGAATCCCAGACCAATAGCGAGCGAGCGAGCGCGCTGTTTGAGCCCTGACAGCCCACTGGTGTCTTGCGCTCGGTCGTCGCCAGACCGCATCCGTTACTCCGCCTTCGTGATGCTCTCGTGATAGCGAGAAGAGTCAGGTAGCGTTACCTGACTCCTCTATTACACATCACATGGCTGAACGTATGGCCCGGGCTGCGTGACGTAGGTCTGACGGTATGGTCAGTCTCGCGGAGAGAAGATAGTCAGGCAGAGCGTTGATCGCGCGGAGCGTCTCCTTCGTAGATGTAGCCGACACCACGGATGGTGCGGATCAGGTTGCGATCCTTGGGGTGGGCCTCGATCTTGTGCCGCAGCCGCCGGATGTAGACGTCCACCCGGTTGTCTGCACTCTCCGAGTCGTATCCCCAGGTCTGCTCGATCAGCTTCTCGCGCGAGATCACCGCATGGGCATTGCGCATCAGACACTCGAGCAGACGCATCTCGGTGGGGGTGATGAGGACACAGCGACCGGAGGCAGCGGTGAAGGAGAGGCGACCGAGGTCGAGGGCGGTGGCACCGACGCGGACGAGGACGCCGAAGAGGTTACGTTCGAGGCGACGATAGCGGCGGAGGACGGCTTGGACGCGGGCGAGGAGTTCGGCAGGTTCGTAGGGACGGGTGATGAAGTCGTCGGCACCCTGGGTGAAGCCGCGCACGAGGTCCTCCGTCTTGACCTGTTCGCTGAGCAGGATGATCGGGGTATCGCTGTGCTGGCGTTTGAGTTGGGTGCAGAGGGAGAAGCCGTCGATGTAGGGGAGGGAGACAGCGAGGAGGATGAGATCGATGGCGTGCTGACGCAAGGCATCGGGCGCGGCCCGGGGATCGGTGAGGATGGTGACATCGTAACCATGCTCGTTGAGCAAGAATGAGAGGAGTTTACAGTGGAGCGCGTCGTCATCGACGACGAGAATGTGCGTTTTCATACTAATTCTTCCCCCATGTTTGCAACCGCACGACGAGAGATGAGGGGATTGCTGTGATCGCACCGAACCGTTTCCCCATTGGCAGGGTGCGCGAACGAAAAAAGGAGCAATCAGTGAACCGGGCCTTGTAATAAGGACGGGTTCACCACTTGCTCCCCAACATCGAGGTGACCAGATTACAGATGTTGGATCGTTACAGCCTTTAGGTTATTCTGTTCAGTTGTTTAGCTACTGAACGAGTCTCTTGAAAATGCCATGGCACCTCCTGTCGGAACATAATCCAAGTCGCCCCAAGCGGCATTAAAGCCGCAATTTGTACTGTGACAACTGTAACTGCATGTACGTACGGTCAAACACAATGACGTACGTACATCTTCTCATGTTTCACTTATAGAAAGGATTGTATACTATGATTGTGACAATTGCTAGCAAATTCTGTATGCCTGTCTGACAGAAACGTTCCCTAGCCTTTTTAGGCGGCATGATTGTGTTGATGGAGGGGAACGTGTTCGTCGCCTTCGATAAGTCGCACGGTAGTTCGGGAGAGTCTTCCGTGTCGGCGTGGAACTACCGTGTCGGCGTGGACCCTGGTTCGGCATATCTCGGGTGGCAGGTCGTGTCCGTATTGGCAGATTGTGCGGTCGTTTGACAGAGGATCTTTGTCCCACTTGTGGGGCGGGGCTGTATCGTTGCGATTGGCGGGCGGCTGAACCCGGGATCTCCCGGCATGACCAAGAATGAATTGGAGAAGACGTAGTTTGACGTGTTACCCCGACAAGAGAAGGTGTGGAGGCCCTCAGGAAAGCCTCCGGTCAGTAGTTCCACCTGGATGAAGCCTGTCCCGCCATCGTCTGCGACGATCGTGGTCAGCCAATACGCCGAACCATCGGGGAGTGTATCCCAGAACGTAACGCGCTCACCCGGAATCAGACCGTTGCAGGCAATATCGACATTTGCATTTGGGGCGGTGATTCTGGAATCGCTCTTATCAAAGCTCGATGGGAGCCTCGTATCGAAATCGAAGTGCTTCCCAAATGTCTTATGGCCAACGGTTGTGTAGACCGTCATCGCACCCGTGGTCGAGCGGGAAAAATCGTCGCGTGTACTGCCGAGTATAGTGATCGCCGTTGTCGCGGTTCGCGTTATGTCTTCTGTGCTCGGGTTCCCTTCGTCTCTTTCGGCGTCCGGAGTCGATGGCAGCGGAGTTGGCGTCCCAGAGGTAAATGGCCTGCTTCCCGTCGCAGTGATGCCATAGAGACCGTTCGGTGGAGTGATATTCGTGTCCGTACTTCGGACGAGAAATACTTGACCCTCAGATAACCCACGCGTACTGGCGGATGAGGCAGGCGTCGCGTCGGTTCTTGGCGCATCGATATCGTTGCCGAAGCGAAGGGTGAAAGAGAAGCTCCCCGTTCCATCAGCAAAGGTCTGATCTTTGCCCATGCAACACGGGAGCGTCTTACCGATGGTTGCCACATTGACAGCAGGAACGACGGTGCCATCTGGATAGGTGACGAAAATGCTGATGAGCGCGCCCGGTGCAAAGCCCGCTCCGGCAAATGTGACCTCTCCACCGATGCGCGTTCCATCGGATAGAGTGACACGCTGCTTGATGTCACTCGCACTCGCGATGAGGCTGGGCTCCGAAGGTTCAGATGTCGCTGCTGCCGTGGCGATAAAGCTTACAGCGATCAGTGCACCACACAGCATCACGATACGTGGGGTGCGAGTACGATATATCGGCTTCGGTGATTGCAAAATCGTGTGCTCCCCGCAATGGAGTGGTCCAACGAGTAACACCGCAGGTGGTTGCCAAAAACGCGAAGACAAACGATCGAGACACGACCTCAATCCGAGAAGCCGTAGGCTATTCACCCGCGCTCACTGTCTGTACGTACTATATAGGAGCTAGCGCGAATCTTTGTCAAGTGTATCTTTACATAACATGTGTAAAGCTTGATCGAAACTATTCATCGATCCGTGATTTCTGCCAAACACCAAGGCACGCATCGCTTCTTGGTATCGTGGAGGGCCACATTATTCATCTCCTTTGGTCATTGCGAAGGAGACTGACGTGATTGTCAGGCAGACCCTTCTCTCGTGTCGGAGGAAGTTCTGATCGCCGTGATAGGCTCTTCTCGTGGCTGCTACCAAACCATCATACCTACCATGCAGCAATGACGTGCTGCATCTCTTTTCGGCAAGGGTCTCCGTAGCGTGGTGAAGGGGACAGGTTCCATGCTGCCCGATACCCGATGACTGCTCCGATCCGCGCGATGCTCTCCTCGCCGAAGTGGGCGCAAAGGGATCGCCCCGCAGTGCAAGAATTCTCAGGAGTCGAGCACGTCTGACATCCGGACATAACTCGGATTTGTTGGTGGAAGGAGGCTTTCTAGCCTGCCTCCCGTCGAAAGGCAGGCTAGAAAGCCTCCTTCCACCGGGAATTTGGCTTCTGTACCTGAGGTATGTCCGGATGTCAGGCACATGTATTGACACAATTCGGCGACTTCCGTTACTCAGTGGTGCGTGACGAGCGATATCTCGAGAACTACTGCGGCGATGTGCCTCTTGTCCACATCCTCGTTTCGCTCCAGCAGCATCTATGGGACGGCGTTACGCAGAACGATGAGTGAGGGAAGTTGGCAATGAATGAGCCCGGATCTAGCGGAGATACACATCCGGGGACCGAGCGAATGACGTTAGTCGATGGGGATATCTTCCTAAAGCTTCTGATGGTTGCCAGCGCGGCAGTCGTGTATCGACAGCAAATGGAGACGTACCAGGCTCAACAGGCGGCGCTGGTTGAGCAGGGAACGACGGTTGAAGAAATGGTTGCCGGAAACTGGAAGCTCTTCGAGGAGGTCGCGCGAGCGGAGCAGCGCCTTTTTGAAGCCCTGGACAACCTGGAGGATCTTCAGGAGGCATCGTCCTGAATGCGTGCGATTCAGCCTCTTCCACGCCCAGGCCGCGCCCAAATCGCGGCGAGTGTCGAGGAATCTGAAGATCGGCGCACCAATTATTGCCACTGAAGTGTCCCATACCAGCCACGGTAGGATGGTGTCGGCGTATTCACCGTGTCGCGCGTGAGAATGGGCGTCCGTTCCGGCATGTCGATACTCCCGCCCTCGGCCAGAAGCGGGATGTCTGCAGGCTGGCCGTCAAAGGCGACCACCTCTTCCTGCACCGATTTCGTGCCATCATAGAGCCGCACACGAATCTGCTGAGAACCTGTCGTGCAATACGCGACAATCAACCGCTGATGCCGAGAGTCAAAAGCGATGTCTCCGGTCGGGGCGTAACTGTGGCTCCCACCCGCATTGTACGCTTCCACGAGCGTAACCACATCTGACGCGTCAATCTGCGCGAATGCCCAGGTGTCGCCACGAAACCCCCGCCATGCGGCAAAGCCGACGAATACGTGATCCGTGCGCTCATCCTCGACAATGGTCGTTCCAAGCTGGTTCTTCAGCGTATAGCCACGGTCCGTCCCTCCCTCGATCATCGGTGCAACAATCACGGAAGGGGTTAGTCCTCGCTGCCAATTATTGGTCGATCGATCCCATTGTATACGGCGAAATCGCCACTTCCCACCTGCTCCATCAAGGAGGTTGCCGTCATGATAGAAAAGACAAAGATCACCCGCATGGGTACCTACTCGCTTCCGCGCAAGCGATGGATATATGACCGTTGGCCCGGTGTTCGCTTCGAGGGCGGTGTAGGCTACCTGTGGTAAGTTGCCGATCGTGGTCGTTGCATGTGCACTTAGCGGGGCCCACGCCATTGCAAGTCGCCCGGTGTCGGCGGTAGTGCCGAGGATACATTGAGCCGCACGCACCTCATTTCCCCGACCGCTCGCTCCTATATTGCGGGCGCTCCATGCCGCGACCAGCGCACCGTAAGAGCCAAAAGCTGGATCCGCAAGCCAGATCAGGTTCGGGTGCTCATATTGCATCATTCCCGTGGTCTGTCTATCCAGTTGGAGATTGATCGAAGCATCCTTGGTAATATCGTTGATCGCGTTGCTTTGATTGCGGGGAATGATGTATCGGCGATAGATGATCCCGTCCGTCGCGCTTATGGCCTTCCAGAGCACATGCAAGACATCGTTTACAGAATCATAGGCTGCCATACCTCTTTCAAGCGAACGTTCCTTGAGCGAGCTGTCCGCCCAAATCCCGTCACTGTTCGCAAACACGAAACAATGGTATTTGTCCGCACTATTCTGTCGCTGTGCAAGAGCGATCTGATTACCATATTTGTCGATCAGTAACGGGCGGGCATGAGCCCACGAGTAGCCGTCCGGCGACAAGTCGTTCGTCACGCTAGTATTCTGCGTCGCGAAGGATGATCCGCCAAGACGTGGCATCGGTACTGGTGTCGGGGTTGGCGGCGTTTGGGCACAAGCAGTGACCGTCGCGACCCCGCCACAGCCTGCAGCAATGGCGACCCGAATAAGCGTACGGCGGGAGATGCTTGTCGTATCCGTATCATTCTTCGATGCTGCATGCACACCGTTGTGGGATGCTTTTCCGACAGTGGATCTCACAACCATGTGAGCGGTGACCGTTTTTCCCAGCCACGTTGAACGCGTGGTGCAATGAAGCGTCGTTTCACCCGCCATACGAGCGCAATCTTTACCCAGTCGCGTTCGTTGAAATAATCCATCATGTGATGGAGCACCATACCAAGTGCGACGCCACCAAGCGCCTGGTTCTTTCTCCATAGTGCGAGAAGAGCGAGCGCCGCGATCACATCGAGGCCATGGAAAGGAATGAACGATCGATTCTTCCCATAACCCGCGCGATGGAGGCCAACATCGACAAAATGATCGACATCGATGAGAACACCACCAATGAAGATCGGAAGACGAAGCCGAGAGGGTACCGCCGCGATGAGCGGCATTGTCACGGCAATGTGTTGAGTTGGATACGGCATTCGGACTCCCTCAAGTTTGACGTTGAAATCCACACCAAGGCGCTTCTAGGATTCACTCCTCAAATTGTCTCGTGAACTGTCTGGTAACCTCCACAGTATCATCCCCGACGGGAAACGGAGTCCGACAATGCATTTCAATCCTACATGAAAGTGTACAAGGAGAACATAATGTCCATGCGGAGACTGCGAACCCTCAGGCCGCCGGAAAGAGAACTTCGGGTAAATTTCGCGGAGATGCTGCAGACTTCGTCACTTGGCAGCAACGTCAATCGACACCGCGACCGCGAAGCATCGATGGGCGAGCATGTTACCGTTTCGTGTTGATAATGAGGGACACATCCAGAGTTCATACGAGGCAACACTTTCGATCATACTCACATCATTAGTCAGCTATGTGTATGTATTATGATATGACAGTCTTAGGACTTACGCAGTTGAGCGGCAGGCCTGCGAGCGGATAGAGTAGGGGTATGAACAAACCGCGTTGTACCGACACCGACTACGTCAACTTTCTCATCGCTTCCCCGCGCACGATCAGTGCAACTGAGGCCGCGCGCGTCCAACCCCGGCGCACCGCTGCTCCCGCCCACGATGCCTTCACGCGTCTCTTGCATCGCCTCGAACCCGATCCCGCCACCCTCTGGCACGAGGTCGCCCCCCTCGTCGAGCGGCAGCGGGGGGTGCTCGTCGTGGACGACACCACGCTCGATAAACCGTACGCGCGCAAGATGGAACTGGTGCATCGCCACTGGTCGGGCAAGCATCATGCCGTCGTGGACGGCATCAATCTGATCACGCTGCTGTGGAGCGAGGGCGAATCGCTGATCCCGTGTGACTGGCGGGTCTACGACAAGCCCAACGATGGCATCACGAAGAACGAACACCTGCTCGCCATGCTCCTGACTGCCCGCGAACGCGGCTTCACCCCGGAGTACGTCCTCTTCGACAGTTGGTATGCGAGCGTGGACAACCTGCGGCTGATCCGCGAGTGCGGTTGGCGGTGGCTGACGCGGCTGAAGGCGAACCGGCGGGTGAGTATTGATTACCAAGGGAAGCGGGCACTGGAAAGCTGGCCGATTGCCGAGACGGGAACGGCGGTCCATCTCGAAGGATACGGGGTGATCCGGGTCTTCCGCGTGCTCGCCACGGACGGCGAGACGGAATACTGGGCGACCAACGACCTGGCGATGGGTGAGGGGCAGCGGGTGAAGTACGCAGCGTTTGCGTGGGGGATCGAGGTCTATCATCGGGCGTTGAAGCAGGCATGCCATGTTGAGCGGGCACAGGTGCGGGCGGCACGGGCGCAACGCAACCACATCGGCTTGGCGATCCGAGCATTCGTGCGGTTGGAGTGGCATCGGCTGCGGACGGGGATCAGTTGGGGAGTGGCACGGGCAGCGATCGTTCGGGATGCGGTACGGACCTATCTCGCTCATCCCTGCTACCTCCTCCCTCCAACTGCGTAAGTCCTAAGTCTAACAGGCTGTTCCTGTTGCGTATATATAGGAACCCTGCGATTATCGCGTGCGAAAGAGGCCGGGATATTTACTGTGAGCCATTTGACCTGTGAGTACAAGAGGCGAGGAGTACTGAGGCATGCCTGAGCGATCTGATCGGCCCGACGCGGATTCTGGCGAGGAGTGGATGGAAGAAGACCTGTTCTTCTATACAGTTGTTCAGACGCCGTCAGGCTTTATCGCAGTCATGCTTGCGGTTGATGAGGGACAATTAGTCTACGATTCGCGTGCACTTTTCCCCAATGAGGACGAGGCGGAGAAGGATCTGCGCCAACGGATCGCTCTTGGGGGAGGGGAAGAGACTGGACTCAAGTATATTCCGCCACAACTGCTTTTTAGTCGAATGATGACGCTCATCTTACGACGAGAAATCTCATCGGAAGGTTTTACTCGCACTGGATGAGAGAGCTTGAACCGCAGAGGTCATGCTCTTGGAAGCCCCCTCGGGTATCTCAGCCACTCGAAAAGCAGTAATCGCCGCAAACAGTCTGGCATCAGGGGCACAGACGTGCATACGTCGGTACGATACTGCGAGCATGATGCGGGATACCATTCCGCTTGCATTGCGCCCTCAGTACGTTAGCGATGGAGGATGTCCCACACCAAACGATGGATCATCTGTACGCGTTGGAGTGCCTCTCGACTATGAGCATCGTCGACCTCTACACACAACGCATTGGCCAAGGTGTGGAGAAGTAGGGCGGTTTCTGATGTAACGAGCGCGACGCCATCTTCTTCGCCCATTATTGTCTGCGTGATTGGTAATGACTCCTCTACTCCTCCCTGGCACATCTCGGAATCTCCCTCGCACTGTCGCGTGCGTGTGCGGTCTATATAGTATCTTCAGAATCGTTGACGCAGAGACGTACGTACAGTATTATGTCTGTATTATCCATCACCGCAGTGTAGTATATACACATCGGTGTACTGGAGGATACAGTGTGAACGGTGCAAGACGTCAATCGCGAGCAACTACTCACGGCGCTGATCGCTGCGCCTCGATCCTATCGTGATCTCGTTCATCTCTATCAGATCGAGCAAGTAGAGATGCTTGAACACGGACTACCGATGGCTGACCTTGTTGTCGATACCTTCGATCATTTTACCAAGGTGCAACGGGCCGAGATCGAGTTGTTCGCTGTGCTCGATGCGCTCGATGTGCACGAATTCCAGTAAATCCCCATCGCGAACTGTACCCATCATGGGCTTTGTTCACCCCCTCTGCACGCCAAGCTCACGACGCGCCCCACGCCATGCGAGCATCTGTATGTGAACCGATTTCGATTTCGATTCCTCGGATATGCTGTAATCATTTGTCGTTTTCGATGAATGTACATCTCTATCTGACCAGATGAATTTACTGCCTCATATTCCCTCACTCCTGCGGTCAGTTTCTCCCGCGAAGCAATAGGGGTGGCGGTGTGTAGTGCATCGTTGTGCATCTGCGTTTCTGCTGGCGAAACCACCGTAGCGCGTCCACGCGCTGATCGGAAGGGCAACTGCCCCAGATCGAGGCTCACACTGCCTGTCTTGACCAGTATTTCGTAGATGCTCCGCTCTCTCCGGCGACTACGTTGGAGCGTCGTCGGCATCTGAACCCGCAGCTCGGCAGCCTCGTACGGCCGAGAAATATGATTATCTGCTGGCTCATTGCACTCTTTACTGAGAATGAGACCAATTGCCTCTGCGCGGAGTACCGACGTCGCGACATGCGGTTCAGCAACATGAGTAGCACCGTACTCGGCTGCCTTAAGACTGAGCATCAGCGTTTTGGCGTGACGATCGTCACTCTCAATAACCAAGACTTTGGTGTGCATACAGCAACTCCATGCGCAGCCCTAGAGACGGTCTTCTCGTTTCGTTTGCAAGTTGGGTCATTCAATCCACCATATATCACCTAACGCCCGATTGTCGTTCCTGGTTCCGGAAGCTTCTTCGGTTTTCGCTTCCTGGAGCTGCCCCCCTTCGGATAACAGGTCAGTGGCCCACCCGCACAACACAATTACCTTGCCGGAATCTAATCGAAGAAGGGCAATACGACTCGTACCGAGAAGATAGGCGCGATACGATCGTCACTGATGTAACGGCGAATCCAAATTTCGCTCACCCCTGTCCTCCCGCCTCAAGGCGAAGGTCGCCTGCGGTTCGATCGCGACAATGCGTTTCGTGCACATGGCTCTCCAATTGGAATACGAGCCACACGTATGCGAATGATCTGAAAACGTGTAGTGTGTCGCTGGGTCTTGACGTAGGAGATGCGTCGTTTGACGTAGTGCTCCCTGAAGGAGATGCGTATGCGCACTTTAGCCGATGTCATAGCCGATCGGCGTCGCTAGTATGGAGCATATAATATGCCCATGTGTCGACTATGGAGTCCGTCAAAAAGGAAGTAGAGGAGAGGTGAAAACGTGTGGGTGGTAGGCAAGGAATTGATAGATGCAGACAAACCGGACATACACCACATGTACATCTTACTAGAAGAGGCAAAAGCAGCTGCACGATCCCTCTATGAGCTTTACCCCGATCCTTCTACCGTCGAACCGCTGTATTGCTACCTCGCAAATGCTCTCCGGGAGATCGTGGCCGAGTTGGACAAGATCATTCTTTCCCTCCCATGAACCCACTCACAAAGATCTCAACATCGGGCGTGGCGTTCCTTTCAGACTCATCTGGCGGCAGCAATTAACTGAACGCGTCGCTCGTGGCGATCATATTTCGCTATCTATACGAGGGAACGTGAGTGGTGCCTCAGGTGGTGGTCGAACCCACACGGGAATTACCCAGCGGAGTCTAGGTTCGGGTGAGTATCGTCTACTGAGTATCACCGAGCTCTTTGCCCGTAGATTGGAGTTACCCCGGTTTGGTGGAAAGTGAAAGCCTACGCGATGCGCTCTTTGGCAGAGAAAACCCATCCACGTCGACACATACGTAATGTCCGCCACCAACAAACGATCGGGGCGGCGGCAGGAAGTCCCGCTTGACGAGGTCGGGCGCGGGCGCGGTATCCGGCCTGCGGCGGGTGATGCGCGGCCCCTTGCGTCGATGGCATCCTTGGAGCCCCGCGACCCGCAGCAGACGCGCCACGCGCTTGCGGGAGCAATACACCCCTTCGAAGCGCAACGTGGCCCAGACGCAGGGCACCCCGTAGGGACCGCGACTGCGCTCATGGACATGCGAACCCGCTGGCTCAGGGCATGGTCGGTATGTGAACGTGCGGAAGGCGATCGTATTCGCCACGCGTAATACCCGCTCGTTGACACGCCGAGCAGACGGCACATCGTGCTGATCGGGGAGGATGCCTTCTCCGCCTCGATGAACGCGAACACCGCTAGCGGTTCACGTCGCTTTCCCTGGCGAAGAAGGCTGCCAATGTCTCGTTCCTGCGTGAGGACGCGGTTCTCGCGCCGCAGACGCCGTAACTCCTCGCGTACGGTTGTCGTCAGCCCGTCGCGGGTGCCGGCATTGATCTCAGCCTGCTGCACTCAACTCCTGAGCGTTTGATCCGCATCGCCGATGCTGCCCAGTGGGCGCCCGTGCGCGATCGTGTTTGCAACGCGACCGATGCAGGGGCGGGCGATGTGGAACTTCCTATACCGCCCCAGTGGCACGCCGATAAGCGCGCTCTATGTGGCGCGCGATCAAGACATCAGACATATTCTATGCCCGTGTCGCAGTTCGGTCAGCGCACCGTTACCATAGCGAGTCACAATTGCTGGTCGTAAAACTGGCAAAGTTCTCAGATTCATCGTGCCCCTCATCATCGCAATGTCAGGGGCATACACGATACTATGAAGTGTCACAGAACCTCCCCTTTGCAACGATGGCGCCGTTCGCTTCGCCAGCTGCGGCGTCATTGCAATTACGCTATCAAGATCGCCTGCGATTGTGGGCTGCGGATGCTGGCAATCACTGGTTACACACCGATGTTGTTTCGTCGCGTCCGCGTCACTCATAGGGATCGGGGTGTCTTCTTTATACATCCGCGTAGCGATCCACTTACTGACCGGATTGTCAGTAACCGGAGCGCACCCCGAGGATACCCCTTCCCTGATCGGCATGTTTTCTGCGTAGGCATTTATGCGTTGGCCACGCGCGGTCTCGCGGGATCATTTGAAGATAGGTGGTAATCATGAGCAGATCCGGCATTCTTCAACGGACTTTGCTCGTCGTGGCATTGCTGCTGTTCCTCGCCACCCCAGTCGGTGCCGCCGCTCCCACGACGAACGTCACCACCGTCGTCAATCAGACAGCGAAGGCAGTGGCACCGGTGACACAAACGACGACCAGTGTCGTCAAGAGTGTCGCCACCGCTGTACCGATCACGCAACCAACCAAACCGCCACCGACGACTGCTGCGCCAACGGCACCACCGAGTAAGCCTGCAGCACCACCATCGGTGCAGAACACGGCGAAGACGGTGACGACGACCGTGACGAACACAGTCGCGCCGGTGGCGACTGTCGTTGCACCCGTCGTGCAAGCCGCTCCCTCAGTCACCCGACCCGTGGCGACTGCGGTCGCACCCGTGACCCAGGCCGTAGCACCGGTCACCAAGACCGTGGCGACCGTCGCAGCACCTGCAACTCAAGCGGTCGCACCGGTGACCCAGGCGGTCGCGTCCATTGTGGCACCGGTCACCCATCCAGCGGCGACGGTCGTTGCGTCCGTGACCGCTCCCGTCACGCAAGCTGTCGCGCCAGTCGCCCAAGCGGTCGCCCCGGTGACTGCACCGGTGACTCAGGCCGTCGCTCCGGTGGCGCAGTCGATGGTGACAGCCACGGCGCCCTCAGTGAGCGAGGTCGTTGCTCCCGTCACTCAGCCGGTAGCGCCGTCAGTCGAGACGGCGGTTCAGCCCGCGCTACCGGAGGTGATAAATCTCACTGCCCCGACCGTGCCCCTTGACACCCAGCCAGGAGCAACGACGGTAAACCCAGCCGTCGCCCCGGTCAACACATCGGTCGCTCAACAAGCAACGGACGTACAGACGGAGGCACCGAGCGTGCAGCCAGGTTTACCCCCAGCGATCAATGAACCCGCTCCTGCGGTGAAGAGCTCGTCTGCGATGGACACCGCACCTCCAGGAGCGAGTTTGGGAGCATCTCTTCCTGCACGGGTGAGCCGGGCCGAGCCGGGCATACTCAGTGCAGCCGCGACGGATCTCGCACCGCCGAATCGGGGCGAGATGACGACGATCCTCACGATGACTCCGCTCCCAGTGCCGCCCACCGCGCTCTTGATCACGGCACCGGATCCGTCACCACTCCAGGCGTACGCGGCGCCGACTGCAGGCACCGCGCCGTCGGTATGTGAGAATGACCTGAGAACTGAATCATTCATCCATCTCTCTCCTGGTACTCTGTGTCTGGACCCGCAGACGAGCACCCCGGTGATTGGTATCGTCTCAGGGCTGGCGGGGACGTTACCGCAGATGCCGCAAACGAGCGTACCGGTGAATGGGATGCCGGAGGGCGTGTCGACGCAGCACGGAACGACGACCGCCCCTTCAGTTGTCCAATCTGTAGTCCGAGGTATCCAAGACGCGATGGCCACACTACCGCAGACCGGGATGGCGCGATGGCTGGGAGCCAGCACCGGTACGCTACCGCTCGCCATCGGTGGAGCACTCCTTCTCGTGGGCATTGTCCTCCGCAGACGCGGTGGACCGCACAGCGTTTTGAATAGGGGACCTACAGTCGCGCGCGGTTAGATTGCCTGAATCTTTCGCCGTCATCCCGGTACATCGGGGTGACGGCGTCTATATCCCAGACCGAGACAGAGAGCGTTCGACACAAAGGAGGACGAGGCGCTGGATGTACCTCGCCGGCGCTGGGTCAATCCGATTCGCCCATCTTAGCGCCACGGACGTAACACAGGCGGGACTGCTCTCGCGGTCAAGGCCGCGCGCACGCTAGATATGATGGCGACGCTTCCCTTCGTCGCACAACTGTCACCCCGTGACAAGCAGTAGCTCCGGGGCATTTCAGGGATCAGTGTTCGAAAGGAACGTACGATGACTTCTAAATTCGGCTTCCAAGTGGTAACGCCGCGCGAGCCCACCCCACGAGAACGCGAAGAGCAGCGACGACGCGACGCAGGCCGGCAGTTCCAAAAGGCAAGGAACAAGATCGTCGCCATTCTGCGCGACTACAATGCGGCCCGTCAGACCAATCTGTCCGTCGACCCACAGACCTATTTCGTTGATGGCGAACTCGTCATGCCACAGCAGGATAGCGAATCTCTCCATCTCGCGCTGGTACTGCATGAACAAACCGGTCTCGATGTGCGGGTGACGCAGCGGGCAGGGGGTGTTGTCTCCATCTTAGGCCACTTCGATCGACCGGAGTGGGTCATCGAGACCGTGAAATTGTTCAGCAGCGTCGGCAGTGAGAGTGTAGGGAAGACCCTTGTCAGCGAGACGACTCTGGATGCGAGCGTCTCGACAGAAACCGCACGAAGCGTCCCAGAGGTCGAGGAACGGCGCATTGCGTATATTGGCACGCGGCAAGCGAGGCTGCGCACGACTGCAGGATAACGCGCTTGGGCCGCTTCTCGTGGCTGGCTATTGCCGGACTTCGTAATGAGACGAGCATGCGTTTCAGGCGATCCACATTGACCGGACAGGAAGCGTCTCAAGTCGCGTTTCCCGAGTCAATACATATGGGCACACCTGCCAAGCGTTTACATCGAGTACTATTGGGTCCCGCGGGGCAAAGGGGATAATCATGGGGCCATATCGTGTCTTCCGATGGTGTCGCATTTCCCTCGTCGTAATGCTGCTCATATTGCTGCGTATCACGATCACCCTCTCACCGGTGGCAGCGGCGTCCGTCGCCGTTTCTGTCACGGTGGCCGACGAAAATGCACCGAGCGGGAACAGCGATAGTATCCATGCCTCTGGATGCGCGGCCACTGGTTTGCCCGGCGCGTCCGGCTGCTCGCTGCGCGATGCGATCCTCTTTGCGAACAGTCAGAGTACTGCCAACACGACCACACTTACTCTTCCCGCCGGCACGTATACATTGACGATTGCGCCCATCGGTGGTGACGATGCGACGACGGGTGACCTGAATATCAATGCCAATATCGTGATCAATGGTGCCGGGGCGAGAAGCGACAATTATCCAGGCAAGCTCAGTCAACAGCGGTGCCGGTATCGATCGCGTCTTTGACATGAGTGTGGGAACTGGTTTGCACGCGACGCTCAATGGAGTGACCGTTCGCTACGGAAACGCTCAGGGCATGACGGATGGCGGAAGCATTCGGGTGAAGAGCGCATCCACACTGACCCTGAATGACTGCGTCATCATTGACAATGAGGCGTCCCGAAATGGAGGCGGATTAGCGCTCGTCAATAGCGGGGCCACGCTGATCGTAAACCGCACGACAATTCGTGATAACGCCTTTGGCGGCTACGGAGGCGGGATTTATAATCAAGGGACGGCGACAATTACGAGCGCGACCATCAGTGGCAACCACGGTGGACAGGGGGGCGGCATCGCCAACGACCCCGGCGCGCACCTGACGCTCCAAGATAGTACCCTGACCAGCAACGCGGCGACGGGCAACGGTGGTGGAATCAACAATAGTGGCACGTCGATCCTCTCGAACTCGATCGTCGCGGGGAACACCGCAGGGGGATCCGGCCCCGACGTCTCCAACTCAATCACCAGCGGTGGCTATAATCTGATCGGCAAGAGTGATGGCTCCGCGGGTTGGGTGGCGAGCGACAAAACGGGCACGATTGCCGTTCCCCTCGATGCGAAACTCGCCGCCCTTGGTGCCTACGGCAGTCAGACGCAGATATACGCCACCCTCCTCGGTTCGCCCGCCATCGATGCCATCCCGCTGGGGACTAATGGCTGTGGTAGTACCGTCCCGAATGATCAGCGGGACGTCGTCCGACCACAGGGGAGCAGCTGTGACATTGGTGCCTTCGAGTCCCGCTTTACCCTCACCGTGAGCGGTGGCAACAACCAATCCTCACTCATTACGCAGCCCTTCGCCAATCCACTGACGGTCACGCTCACCTGCAGCGACCCGGAATTGCCGGTCGATGGCTCTGTCATCACCTTCACCCCACCAGTTACTGGTGCATCCGCCTCATTGAGTAGAACGACGGCAACGGTCGTAGGCGGAACCGCCAGTGTGACTGCGACTGCAAACGACATCTCCGGCGTATATGCTGTGACGGCGACCACCGTTAGTGCGCCCCCCCTCTCTATCAATCTGACGAACACGCCGCCGATCATCACCGTGCTAAGCACCTCGCCACAACGTGCGCCCCTCAACACTGCTTTTGGCACCGTGCTGGCGGTGAAAGTTACCAACGTCGCCGGTGTCCCCGTATCGGGTTGGACTATTACCTTTGCTGCCCCGGCGAGTGGCGCGTCCGGAAGCTTCGTCGGTGGGATCAACACCGCGACCACCAACGGAAGTGGTGTCGCAACGGCCCCCAGCTTCGTGGCAAATAATATCCCTGGGCCGTATGTCGTGAACGCGACCGTTACTGGTGCCACTCCTGCCTCCTTTGCCATGGTCAATATTGGGCCACCTGCCAGAATCATTGCCGGTACAGGCTCAACGCCGCAAACTACTACCGTCGGGGCAAGCTTTGAGAAGACGCTGACTGCAATCGTCGAAGATAGCGCGGGAACACCACTGCCGGATGTCGTCGTGACGTTCACGACACCTCTCGCTGGTCCATCCGGGAGCTTCGGCGGTGGGATCCACACCGCGACGACGAATGCGAGCGGGGTTGCTACCGCAGCGATCCTCACGGCGAATGGCATTCCAGGAGGGTTTACCGTCTATGCAACGGTGACCGGGGTTACAGCGCCTGCCACCTTCGCGCTGACGAATGCGGTGGCGTTGCCTGCAGCGATCGCCACGACGGCTGGCACAGCCCAGACGACACCAGTTGGAGCGAGCTTCGCGACGCCGTTCGCGGTGACCGTCACGGATACGTTTGGCAATCCCGTCCCGAATGCCGTGGTGAGCTTTACCACCGCCACGAACGGTCCCTCCGGGAGCTTTAAGGGTGGGGCAAATACCGCGACGACGAATGCCAGTGGAGTGGCGAGCGCGCCGACGTTCTTTGCGAATAACATACCGGGCAGTTATCAGGTAACTGCTACTGTGAACGGACTGACAACGTCATTTTCACTCACTAATGTCGCGATGCCGGTTCCGCAAGGCAAGCCGGGTGATGCACCGAGTGGCAGTGCGCCATCCTTGGATACGAGGCCGACCGGCGCATCAACGGGTGGGGTACTTCCACCACCCACCGGCCGGTAGCGAACCTGGACGGGAGTACTCCGGTGTCGTGGCGCGTCCGCACGCTCAGTCAGACAGAGCAACGATAAGACAGCCTGCGGACGCGTCGTCGGTAAATGAGCGTCGCAGGCTCTATTCCGTTCCGCCTATTGCTGTCGATCATGAACCGACCGGTGTGTCATCCCCATGTACACCTGCGTTCTCTCATCTCCGCCAAACCTCACACTCCACTGCGCATCTTCGGTCGCTTATAACCCATTCATCTGCGCTGTTCTCCCTCGCGAGAAGATAGTTCATCTTTGATTTGTTTGCGCACACCTGACAAACGTGTCAGTTCACCAATATATGTTAATCTCAAGCAGACAATGGCATTATACTTGCTATAACCGAGAGAAGAGACTTTCTGTGACGGTAAGGAGGCAATGATGAGCCGACGGCTCGTGCTGATATTCGCGTTACTGATCGGCCAGACCAGTGTCGGTATCTTCGCTTTCATCACTTCCTCCGACGGAGATACGCATGTCGCCGCAGCCGGCAACCATACCATCGCCATTGGCCCTGGCTTCACAGATGTCTCACCTCACCAGCTTGTGCGCACCAGCGCCAATATCCTCTACACCGTTGCCCCCACGTGCGACGCCTATCCTTCCTGCCCTGGCAACTCTCTGCGCGTGTATCGTGCCGATCAGGCCGGCACACCCACGACCTTTTCCGAGCAAGACGCCGCGCATCGCCCTGCCAATGTCGGCTCGTCTGCCATCGCTATCGATGGCACCGATACCGTTCATGTGCTCTGGAATGACCGTGCCGGCAACGTCAACTACCGAACATTCTCGCCGACCAACAATCTCTGGAGCAACACAACGGTCGTTGCGACGACTAACTGGACAGACTTCGGGCAGGGTGATGAGGGAGTCGCCCTTGCCGTCGACAGCAATGGGATGCCGCACGCAGCCTGGTCCGCCAAGGGGAGTGACAGTATCCTTCATGTCTATTACGGTAACAAGGGCGGCAGTTGGAGCGCGCAGCAAGTAGACGACATCCCCTTGAGTAACAATCGCCGCACCCTCCATCCGACCGTCGCTTTCACGGCGACGAATGCACTCGTGGTTTCCTGGCTTGAGGGGACGTTCAATTACGTCCCCGACGGCATTATCCGCCTGCGCACACGCTCAAGTGCGGGCACCTGGGCAACGACGCAGACGATCAACGATCCCGATGGCGCGATGACGACAATCGATAACGGGCCCTCACTCTTGATCACGCCCGACGGCACGATTCACCTCACTTTCCTCGCCGCCAACCCTGCCGACCAGGTGCGTTACTGGTATAACAGTGGGGCGGGCTGGCAGGGTGACCGGCAGCCACCCGCGCAGATAACGCATGACCCATCGCTGGGGCCTGACGGCAACGGCGGAGTCTTCATCTACGGGCACGGCACGCCGACGCCCGTAGATGGGCATGGTGATAACCTCTACTCCTTCCACAAGGCAGCAGGGGCGACGACTTGGGAGCCGTGGACCCTCTATGTGACAGGATCGTACGACTCATCGGTGTCGACTCGATGGGCACAGTTTTTTCATACCTTTCCGCAAGAGATCGATATCGTCTACTGGGCTGATGCGTATCCGAACAATCTCTCTCTCGGTACCGATACTATCGGTGGCGGGACCGCGACACCTACGCCCGCAGCAACCGCGACTATGACACCGACCACTATCCCACCCACCGCTACCTCAACTGCCACGGCAAGCCCAACTGCGACCTCGGTACCTGCGACACCCACGACTGTCCCGACTCCAACCCCGACCGCGACGCCGACCACGACCGCGACATCCACCTCGACCCCTGCACCGACTGCCACACGGAGGCCTGGCTCACTTACCGGGACATTCACGACGGGCACGGATACGAGCGGGCATCATTACGGCTTCTACTCCCTCGCCGCACCGGCCACGATCACGAGTGTCACGACGACCTTTGCTGCGGGGACGGCGAGCGCGACGATCCAGTGCGATGTGGCGGCTCCGAACCCACGCCACGGGGCCGGCAATGCCAACGATCCGTACGAATGGCAGTCGGTCTGGGGCCTGACTAACCCGACGGGTAGTGTCACGGTGAACGCCAGTTGCGCGACTCAATGGGTGCGCGTGGATGTCGGGAGCGCTCCTCCGCCAACCGCAATGAGTGTCAACGGCACCGCATCGGCGGGTAACCCGACACCAACCGCCAGCCCAACCGTCATGCCGCCGCCGACTGCACTCCCGACATCCTCACCGACAATCGCACCGACGCCGACGAGCACATCGGTGCCGACCGCTACATCAACCGTTCCGCCTACCCCGACGAACACCCCCGTCCCGACATCCACAACGGTGCCGCCAACGCCCACACCGACGCTCGCACCGACACCGACTGCGGCTGCGTCTCCCACGCCGACGAGTACGCCCGCCGGTTCAACCTTGCTGATCGGCAGGGACACGATCGGCGATCAGCAGGATTACACGATCCCGGGTACCGCAAACGCCTTCCAAGTCGCCGCCGCCGCCGGTACCCTCAACACGCTGGCGATCTACCTCGACCGCAGCAGCACCGCAACACGGGTCGTGCTGGGGGTATATAGCGACATTGGTGGCAACCCCGGCACATTGCTCACGCAAGGAACGATCTCGTCACCTGCGAATGGAGCATGGAATCGCGTTGCGGTGCCGACCGTCAACGTGACCGCAGGGAGCCGCTACTGGCTGGTGCTGCTCGCACCGAGCGGCGGAGGGACGTTCCAGTTCTGGGAGCAGGCGAACGGCGGTGTGGCGATCGTGAGCGCGCAGACGACACTGACGAGCCTGCCATCGACATGGCAGAGTGGAGAGCGATACCAGGGTAGTCCGCCGACTGCCTACGGGGCATCGGGATAGAACGCACGGCGAGGATATCTCACGTGTGACTTCTGGACGAGGAGATGCCGCATACGTAGTCCGGCGAAGCGTAATCTGGCACCGATTTCTGAAGCTGAACGATGCCCATATGCTCGTCGAACCCCCGACGATCACTAACCTCACCCTCTATTGAGGCAAGCCTGAAGGACGTTGGCCCATAATGGTCTATACCGTCGTTTGTGCTGTACCCCTCGCCCGATGCAATCATTCGCGACATCACGGCGATGTACTGCGTGATACCGCAACCGCGCGGATCATGGGTGAGGAGGCTGGCGTTCCATGCAAGAGAAGCTCGTACCGTAGATACCGGCCTGGTGGGCTCGCGACGTTTCCATCCGCGTCCAGCGACGCGTACGCGCTCCAGATCACGCCATCTACCGATGTTCGCGTTTGTACCGTGACAGACGTACCTACCGTGCCCGCAACGTCCGGCACGACCCCCCACCACCTCACGGTCGCTCCTGCATCGAGGGGAGCAGACACGAATGATCCGTCGGTCACGTCGTAGTCACGCACATGGGCCCACGCCGCTGTCAGCGTGTGCCCCGCCGTTGCCGATGAGATCCACGCGTACATCGGGGAGTCAAGTGCGGCGTCGATCGTCGCGGCGAGCACACCATCTATGGAGAAGTCGATGCGATCTTTCTCCCACGCGATGCCATAGTTGTGGTCCTCATTAAAGGTTACCGGAAGCTTCACCATGCGGTCGTCCATGCCTGCCTGCTTGAGGCGCGCGTAGATGTGCGCGGGGTCGCTCGGTGGCTCACCGACCAGGATTGCCGTTGGGCCGTTCAGGTCCGGGGACCAGGCGATATTCTGGTATGGGGGCGGACCGGCAGTGAACCGGGCATGCACTTCGAGCGTGCGCTGGACGAATGGCCGAGCGGTGCGGATCGCCGCAACATTGACGGTCAGGGTGCCGTCGTGCGCCACCGCCGTGCCACCCGTACCCCACGGGACGATTTGCCAGGCGGCTGGATCGAGCCCAGTGGCGGAGAACGTGTCAGCCAGAGTAGGAGTGAGACCCATGATTCCATCGGGGCTGAGGCTCGCGTTGCGAAATGTGTTCCCTGCGAGGGCATCGACCTTCTGGACGAGGACGACGGTACTGCCGGGTGTGGTTGTTGCACTCGCAGACGATGGCGTCGTTGGCGTGGGTAGGGGTGGGGATAACGTTCCAGTTATCAGCGCTGGTACGGGAGTCGGCGAAGGCCCTACAGCCAACCTTTGAGGGCCCGAGGCCGGTGTCGAGGTCGGCATCAGCGTGGTACCAATTCGGGAATCAACAAGATCGGCATGTGTCACGGTCGCCGCCGCGCTCTCTGTCACACCGCCGTTCGGTATGGGTGGTGACGGAGTCGGTTGCAGTAACCCGCCCCGCCCGACGCCCGTTACGGCGATGAGGGCGATCACGAGGAGCATGAGGAATGCGTACCCCAACGCGCCCTTCTGCAGGCGGTCGAGGGGCTCGTGTGATCTCATCGACATGGCGCTCCCCCTTGACTTCTCTATGGGGCCGGTCGTTGGCGCGGTCGAGGTGGAGCAATGATCTAGATTAGCTTGGCGAACGTTAACACCATACTGACCCGTCGCTTGCCTGCGATTGGTCGGAGTGTTTCGGTGGGCTCACTCCTCGGTATCCAGGGTGTCCAGCAATGCGAACAACTCCTCTTCTGCCGCCGCTGCCCGTGCGAACCCCTCCCAGTTACTCGTCACCAGATCATCGAGCGCGGTGCCTCGGTCCATCAAGATTGCCTGCTCGGCGATATAGCGTCGCATCGCGTCCCGGTACTGACGCGCGGCGGCAATCACCATCTCCATTTGCTGCAACCTGCGGGCCTCATCCATTCAGCACCACCACCACTGATGGCCCGAGAAGGTCCGCTCTTGTCTGCCGCATCCGCTGCGCCCCTCCTTCGTTCTATCAAGTAGCGATCGGCCGCTGTGCCGTATCCACGGACATCTATTCTCGTACTCGCAGTTGTCTCCTTGAACGTACACCTTTCGGTGACGTTTTGCAATGTGTGTTTGCAAAGCCGCGAGCGGTGTTCGTGGCACCGAGCGAATGGGAGTGAGCGTGTGCAGGGACAAGATGCTGAAGAAGGTGAAGCGGGATCGCGACGAAATGATCCACCTGGTGAAGCGGTGAGCGCGAATGATGAGGCGATGTTGGCTGCGATCGTGACGGTGAGCGAGGGACAGTGGAGTGTGATGGACCGCCGGACGGCGGTGCGTTATGTGTACGAACTCCAGCGGCTCCGCAACACGCTCATGGTACGCACCGGAGACGTGGTACATGGTGCCGACAATGACACCGCCACGCTGCCCGAGAAGCCGTAGCGTGCATTGGCGCTGGTCGAACGACGTTCGAGGCGACCTGGCGCGATAAAGTTGTTTCGCGGTCGACGCCGCCTCGGCTCATCGTAACCTCCTTATCCCAGACTGCGAGCGATCCCTCGCCGCGTCCTTGGGCAGATGTGCGTGCTGTTTCCGTCCCCTGACGCCGCTCCCTACTCCTTGTATCTTCCGCCTTCTCATGAGTAGGCGGATGACATCATTGGGAGCATCGCGGATGTAAAAGGTGGTATGCATAGGAGCGGTCGTTGGTTGGCTGATCGCGGGGCTGGTAGGTGGATGGGGAACGGTGGTCATGCGGTCCAGCGTGCAATCACCGCCGCCTCCCCCTTCGTGCGTCTCCCCCATTTCGTCGTCGCGCTCCACCGCGCGGGAGGCACCCGGTAGTGCAGCAGTTCGGCCATGCTCCAGACATGGTCGCTGATCCTCGCCGCCATCGCCGGTGTCGGCCCCCGCGCCAGACTGCGGTGCGGCGTGCAGAAGTCGTAGACTGCTCCCACCAGCCACATCCCCCGCTCCAACCGCCCGACCGTCCGGCCCAATCCCCGCGTCCGGCGCGCCAAACTCGCCAACCGAGCGTGAAACGTCCCGTTGAGCCGTTCGATGTAGGCCGTCTGGATCGTCCCCGTGCCCAGCAACCGTTTCGCCCATCGCGCAGTGCCATGCGCGCGTCGCCGCGTCACCCCAACCACCCGACCGGCTTGCGCGCAGCTTCACGACTTGCCTGATCACCAACCCCGGCCATTCCACCAGTCGACACCGTCCCCGCTTCCCGTCGCGCGGTTGGGGCGAACGGGCCATCCGCCGCATCTCGGACATAGCCGCGAACCCGTCCACCAACCAGCAGCGGCGCGGGCAGTGCACACGCTTGACACGCCACAATCGGGCGATCAACGCCCATCCCGCCGCACGCTGACCATCCCGCCGAGCCAGAGTCGGGTGACACCTGCATCGCCAGCGCCATCCAGACGACCCCTCCCTGCTGCTTGACCCGGATCTCGTCCGCTTGCACCGCCCCAAGATCGCGCGGTCGGCAGACGAGCGCGTGATGCAGCGCTTCGCATTGTCCCCCTGCGGCGTCCGTCCAGTCCGCGATCGTCTGGCGTCGCACCCCGAAGGCGGCCTCGGTCGCCGGATCGGGGACAGCCATAGGCCACCAGGGTCCACGACACAGGTGATCGTCGCTTCGTCGGTGGAGCGGCGGTAATAGAGCGTGCCCGCACGTCCGCTGAACGTCTTGCCGCTGATGGTGCAGCGGTAGCGGGGTGGCGTACGCGCGTGAATCCAGATATTCCCCTCGTTGACCTGCCCCCTTGCCGGGCAGTCGGGATTGGGACAGAATACGGCGTGCGGGTTCATGGAATCTCCTCCTCAACAAAGAAGATTCTAGCGAACTCGCATTCTCGTGTCTCATCCCCCTACTCCACCGTTCCGCACACACCTACCCCCTGCCCCGCCGATAGGAGAATACGAGAGTCAACAATGCAGAGAAAAACGGGAGAGCTTTCTGTGTGGGGCGAGACCAGGACACCTCCTTTTTATTCCTCTTGGTTGTCAGCGTGGTTGTCAGAGGCGGTGGCCGCATTATCGTCAGCAAGTAGCTCCCATGCTGTTCGGCTCGGGTCATCATTACGATACCCTGGGTGTAACAATGCAACCCTCACCCGATCATAATCGAATTTGAAATATTTTCTCCTATGTGACCGATACGACCGGGCACCTACGTGCTCATGGTTCCACATGTCGGTGAGTGTGTCCCACGAGAGATTTTCTCCACCTATATCTTGATTCTTAGTCACGAAGTCGAAAATCGCAAGATTGCGCTTACTCAAAACGCCAGGAACTGTCTTGTAAATTTCATCCTGTGCCGCCTTGTATATTCTCTCGACGGTCTTCGCACTCACCCACGAGGCGATTTCTAATGTAATGGTGTCACCTTGTTTTGGGTCGTTTTGCCACTGCATGGTCACTGGATACGTTAGCGGCCTCAGACCTGTAAGAACGAAGAGCGACGCATTTCCATTCTTCCAACCATATTGCTGAGTGAGATCCTCGCAAATGTTCCATAACTCACCGAGCACCGACGACTTCCAAACGCGGACCGCATGTGCCCATTCATCACGTGGATACCATAAACGAACCGGACGCTCTGGAACTTGCGGCTGTACATGGAGGGTTCGGCCGGGCGGTGTAACCGTCAGCTTCGCATCCCATGTCGGAGGCATCGGTTCGGCGTTCTGCTCTGTGAAGGTTGCATGGTGTCCAACAAGAGGTATTCCCTCCTCCGTACACTGCCGCTGTGAGAGAAGTGCCAACGCAGGCGACTCGATGAACGCCATCGCCTCCGCCCTCTCCAAGAGTCGATTCTCCAATACCCGTTCCCGAAAGTGCCGCACCGCTGGTTCGAGCGCAGCGCAATTTGCGCGCTCACGATCCATGGCGCGCCCGCGTAATATTTCAACCTCAGTGAGCACTGCAGCACGCATAAGTGCCTTCGCTGTCTCCCGAATACGCACCTGCCTATAACTGTACATCTCGTCCCGCAATTCGCAAATGGCATCTTTCCACTTGCGCACTGTCTTCTTCGATACGCCATCGAAAGTCTCCTCTTTTTCAAGCGTATCTATGGCGCGAACGAAATCGGGGTTATCAGATTCGACTCGCAACTCCTGCGCCATCTCTGACCGCATTGCTTCCGACAACATTTCGCACTCTCTCTGGTCGCACTCAAAAGTTTTCCATTGCGACTGGTATCGTGAACCTACGTGAGAGCGGCATGGGCCGTCAAGACCGAAAGGAGTTACGCACGTGGGAGCAGTAGAGCACAGTCACAACGATGGAGAGGGTTCACTCCTTCTGCGCATCAAGGAAGGAGAAGCGCGGTACGGATACCCCGCGAGCACACTGTACGAGATGGCAGCGGGCGGTATAGTCCCCGGATTCGTCCGTGCAGGCCGTTCTATCCGTATCCATCGCGCGATTTTCGAGGAATGGCTTGAGCAACAAGCGCGCGGTGCAGATCGCGCCGCGTAATGCAGAACGCCGATTACGTGCGGAACCGCCGGATTGCACCCGGCGGCTCTGCGACCGATGGAAAGTAGTGAACCCGATGAGTATAGCTCATAGCGTCAATGATACAACAACGCCACATCAGTTGACTAACCACTGTGAGGCCGCTCCACGCGACACGGTTCTCACGTTCCTCACCCATCTGCTCCGCGATCAATCCCACGGCACGCTCTTCCTCGCTGGCGGACCGCGCAGTGCGGATGGCAAGATCTACCCATGGCGTGATACCCCGTACGACCTCGCACGGACTCCGTTGCCCGATATCGCCGCAGCGGCGGTACATCGTGCCGAACGTGAAGAGTGTTACTTTTCTGCCGCGCTGTTCACGGGAACGCGGCGTGTCGAGCCGCACGCGGAGACCTTCTGTTTTCTTTATAGCGACCTCGATACCGGTGTTGTCCCGGCAGATGTTCCTCCACCGACGATTCTGCTCTCGTCGTCACCCGGTCGCCACCAGGCCTTCTGGAGGCTCGACATACCGACGGATCGATCCACGGCGACCAATCTCAACCATCGGCTCGCCATCGTCTGTCATGCCGATATGAGTGGGTGGGACGCCACGCAGGTCCTCCGATTGCCCGGTCTGCGCAACTGGAAATATCCGGACGCCATCAGTCACATTGCGCACTTCGACGATGTCTCGTATCGGCTGCCGGCCTTCGCCCATCTCCCGCGTCTCCCAAATCGGGTGGCTGCCGCACGCACCACTCTCGACGTAGAGCCGTATCCGATTGCGGCGGAGGCAATCTGGGCATGGGCATATCCACGCCTCTCCCCGCGCATGATGCGCGTCGCGAATGGTGATGACACGGACTATGAAAACGACGCCTCGCGTGGCGACGCGGCACTGATCCTCGCCTTGCGTGGTTGCGGCCTCATGGATAGGGAGGTGGCGGGGGCGTTTATCGCTTCCCCACGCGGGGTGGCTTTGGCAGAGCGCAAACACCCCTCTCGATTGATGTATTTGATCCGTCGCACACTGGATAACTCGCGTGCGCGGATCGGGGAGATCGTTTCAATATGAACCCGTACCCGCACTCTAACCCGTCGAACGACGGACCTTCGGCCCAGGCCGTGGTTGCCCACCTTCGGACATTGCGTGTCGAGGTCAAGGTGGTCGACCTTCCTGGGCAGGAGCCGCGTATCCGCCTCGTGCCTCCCTCGGAATACGTCATCCCCACGGAGATTGCGGAGGCCGTGACGCATCACACCGCGGAGATCCTGCATATTCTCCAGGAGCGCCGCAACCTTCGGCAGTCACCGGTACCGATCCGTCCCGATGTCTCTCCCGACGAGGAGTTCTCGGAGCTCTCCAGCTTGCCGCCCATTGATGCCGGCAACCTCAAGCTGCCCGACGTGACCGCACAAGCGTGGGAGGCGCTTGGCGTGGCGAATGATCCACCGTACCTCTTTATTCATGGGGGGGCACTCTTCCGCTGCGAACGCAACGACAGCGACCGACCGACCCTCGTCCTCCTCACACGTGCTCGATTGCGATATACGTTGGCGCGCGTCGCGACCTGGTATCGAGAGAAGGATGGAAATATCCTCGACGCGTTGCCGCCGCTGCATGTCGTCGAGGACATGCTCGCGACCCCGCATATGCCCATACCGATCTTGAAACGGATCGTGGAGGTGCCGACCTTCACGGCGGCGGGATCACTGATCGTGACGCCGGGGTATGACGCGGTCAGTGGTATCTACTATGCACCGGTCAAAGGACTCTCGCTCGCCGAGATTCGGGTGTCCCCGACCCCGGACGATATCGCAACCGCGCTCGGTATCATCGATGATCTGCTCATGGACTTCCCCTTCGTCGGGGACGAGGGAAAGCCATATGCCGAGCGGGCAAATGCACTGGCGCTTCCGCTTGAGATCATTGCCCGCGAGATGATTGACGGACCGATGCCCCTCCATATTTTCGAAGCGCCCTCCGCCGGGACAGGGAAGAGTCTCATGGCGGACGTTCTCACCTTGCCGGTGATCGGTGAGCAGGTAGCGATCCTTGCCAAGTGCCGCGACGATGACGAGTGGCGCAAGCGCTTTAGCAGCCTGTTTCGCACGCTCACGCCCGTCATCCTCATCGACAATGTGCGCCGACCGCTCGATTCCGGTGTTCTCGCCGCCGCGCTCACGGCCCCTTCATGGGAGGACCGATTGCTCGGGACGAACGATGTGCTCCGCGTGCCGATCCACAACGCGTGGGTCGCAACCGCGAATAATCCCACCCTGAGCACCGAGATCGCGCGCCGCGTCGTACGCACACGGCTGGACCCGAAAGTTGACCGTCCATGGCAGCGCAAAGGCTTCCGCCATCAAGATCTGCGAAAACGGGTGAAGGAGCATCGCAGCGAGATCATCTGGGCTTTCCTGACGCTCGTGCAGTCGTGGATCGCCAACGGGAAGCAGGCGGGAACGGCCACCCTCGGCTCGTATGAGCGCTGGGCGGCGGTGATCGGTGGCATTCTCGAGAACGCGGGCATCGCAGGGTTTCTCGAGAATCAGCAGGCGCTCCTCGAGGAGGCGGATACCGAAGGGGAAGTATGGCGGCAGTTCGTCACGCTCTGGTGGGAAGAGCATGAGAGCGCCGAAGTCAGTGCCGCAGACTTGTTTGAGATAGCGAAGACCGTGGAAGGATTCACATTCGGACGTGGAGATGAGCGGGCGCAGACCAGCTCATTTGGTAAGCAGCTCGCCCAGCAGCGCGACCGCGTCTTCGGCACCTATCGCGTCGTGTTTGTGCGCACGGTGAAGCGCATCAAACGCTGGCAACTAGTCGTTGGGCTGCCCGCGCTTCATGACGATGAGACAAATGGTGCATTGCCTCCGTCCACACATGCACCGCCTGTTTCCGACGCTACACAAGGAGAAAGCGAATCATCGGTGCAGGTCGGTGTAGGTTTTCGACATGATCTGGAGTCGTCCCCCAACGCACCGGTCGTTACGTCCAACCGTGAATCGGTCCCAGAACCTGCACCGTCCTGCACCATCGTGCCCCTTTCTTCCGGTATAGCAGCGAATATCGTCGGTGTAGATTGCACCGACGACATGCACCACGTACGAGACACCGAGCAGGCGCTTGTGCAGGATACGCTGCTCGATGTCGCCAGCGATGCGACGAAGGCAGACATCCCGACCGGTCGAATGCGGGTGCGGATATGAGGGCGGCAGATTTGTACCACGAACTCGTCGCACACGGCATTGTCGTGATGACCGACGGTGAGCATCTGGAAGTCGAAGGGCCGGACGTGGTAGTTACTGAGGGGCTGGTCGAGCGCATCAGGCAGCATCAGGCAGCGCTGATCGCCCATCTGCGATTGTTCGTCGAGGTCGAAGAGGTCACCGATGAGATCGAAGGCGTGCGACTGAGGGTGGATGAGTTCCGCGCGATTCTGGCCCTGCGTCGCTGGGTGCGCGATGGCGTGATCGCCACGCTACCACCGAAGATCAAGGAGTATGGGTTCTACGATGGTCGCGACGAGTGCGAACGGCGTGCGCGGATGTATCTCGGTGAGGCACTGCGCGACGATCATGTCGGTGGCAATGCCCGCTGGTGGATCACCGTGGTCGTCGAGGCGTTGCGTCCCGTGTGCGATAGCGAACCGCTCATTCTGGAATCTGCATAAGCGATCTGCACCGATGGCATACACGTGGAGTGACTGCTCTGCAGTTTGCCAACTGGTATCTCTCGGTTTGTAGGAAGGTGGATCGTGATGCACCTGACTGAGAGTGAGTCGCGGTCTTCGAGGACGATCATGAGAGGTATGCGATGGACTATGCCACTGTCTGCAAACGTGCCGGGGGAAGACGGCACCACAATCGGTTGCAGCAACTGCGTGCGGTGGACCGGCAACGGAAAGTCGCACACTTGATTGGCACATTTGGTATTTACCATGGTGTACGCGTGCGGATTGCCCGACTCCTTGGTGTCCACCCGAGCACCGTTGGTCGCGATCTCCGTATCCTGCTGGAAGGGGCCAACGCACGCCGACGGTGACACGGGACCTCTCTCTGCAATCGTGCAGACTTATCCGCCCGTCTCCAACACCGGAAATGCTCGCCACCGCAAGGTATCGGAACCCTGCGCCGCATTTCAAGAGCGCACGCCTTTTCCTTGATGGGGGCAAAGAAAAAGATACGTGCCCTGCCCCGAATCCTGATGAGCAGGGCACGTATCTTTTCGTTGTTAGCTCGACGTTCCCAATTTAGATTGGCAAAAGATGAAGGAGGCGGGTATGCTCGATATCACTCGACCAAGGGGAGGTACCGATCCCTACGGGGCCACTTCGTAGGTCGGGTCTTCCAAAGCGTCGACGATGCGCAGCCACAGCCCTTGGTCGCACCACAACCGATACCGCTTGTACGCTGCCGTCGCTCGCTTAACGTACTCAATTTGACGTTTCGTCAATCGACCCCTGGTTATGAGATCAACTGCTCGATCTAACCGAGACTGCTCGATGATTCCGACATACGACGCAGTGACTCCCAGCAATGCGGCGTGAGGCGCAGTCGCTCAGGATCGTAGGGACTGGCCGCGATCCAACCGCGTGCGCGCAGGTTCTGGAGGACAGTCTCGGTTTGCATGGATGAAAGGCGCAATTCTTGAGCAATGACCCGTGGATCGGGGTAATGATCACCGGCGCGATGGTGCATCACGACCTGCTGAACAAATGAACTGCGCACCACGCGGATGTCACACACCGTGTCCTCTCTCACCGTGCACCCCTCCTTATTGCAGTGATGGCGACTTCCCCTATCGGAAACGCCGCGCGTCACCATCACTCCCTTTCCCGCCCCTCTCAGATATATTATAGTCTAATATAATATCCTAGTATGCTTTTTGTCAACTAGGCACGAGAGGTTACTCTTGAATGGATCCAACTCGATGATTGGCGGTTACCTTCGGTTGATCCCTTCAACGATTTCGTGAATTGCGTGGGTAAATGCAGGAGAACCTTCTGAGAAAACATGTGAGCTACGGCACTATCGGCGGGAATCGTCCATCTTATCGAGCAGATCGATAACCGAGCGAGGTCGGGCACGGGTGCGCTCAGCGAGCTTACCAGTCGTCTCGCGCAAGCGTGCGCTGAGCCAGGCGATGAGAGTACGAGCGAGAGCGGGCTGCTCATCGAGGAGGGCGAGCAGCACATTCCGATCGAGCGCAAGGAGTTGGCAATCGGTCTGCGCGGTAGCGTTTAGGACATGGGTGCCACCGTCAAAGACGGCGTCCTCACCGAGGGCTTCACCGGGGCCGAGCGTGCCGATGCGTGCAACCGAGCCGCTGGTACCGCGCCGCTCCTCCAACGCGATTTGCCCGGCAACAACAACATAGAGGTGGTTGCCCTCCGCACCGGATTGCACGAGTGTTTCTCCTGCTGCAACCTCGATTTCTTGCACGACTCCGGCGAGCAACCGCAACTGCGCGCTCGGAAGATCTGCGAATGGAGGTACACCACGGAGCAACGTTGCGCGTTCGATCAATGAGAGCATACAGTCATCCCTTCGCTGCAGCGGATCGTCTGTCGGGCATGGTGCGGTGGGCAGGTCCGGCTCCTCACGCGCCGCCGCCGTGATCAGTGCGCGCCGCCAGTCGCTTGCGCCGATCACGAGCGAATCCGGGGCAATCGCTACGAGTAGCGCGTGTCCGGTTGGAGCAAGCAGGCTCGCCACTCGTCGCGCCAGCGTAGGAGAGCGCACCGCCTCGAGCGCCTCCTGTGCATGCGCGCGTATCAGTGGCTCCGCAGAAGATAGCCCTTGGTGGATGATCCGCGCCGCGCCCTCTCCATCGGTGATAACCAGGTACTCCTGCCATCGCGCGATGCCGTCTGCAAGTTCATCGTCCAGATCGCGCCGCAGGAGCGATCCTGCCGGGCCGCGCGGCCGCAAGTTGCGCGACGAAAGTAAGCGCTACACCCTCCTCAGCAAGCAACATTGCCCGCCAACGCCACGGTGTCCAGTGCGCGAGGATTGCCAAGCTCGCCGCTCGCCCCCACCCATGCGCGGGCGAGAGGTGCCGTGTAAGACTCTCCGCACACGCCGCGCCGCCACTCAGTAACGTCGCTATCGCAGCCGCTCGCACTGCGGGACTTGGATCATCGAGTGCAACGACGAGCACTGCGATCCCTGCATCTCCCAACCGGGCCAGCGCGGAGATGGCCCCGACACGAACCGCAGTGGCACCGTCACCCGCCGCTGCCAGCAACGCTGCGGCAAGATCGGGGGAAGGAGCGGTGAGGTCGCCCGCTGCCATGGCCGCCGCGCGACGCACGACGGTGGCGGGGTCCGACAGGAGGAGGACGAGCACCCCGGTATCCAGCTGCGACACATACGGTGCCGCCGCCGCCCGCATGTCTTCAGAGTTCGACCGTGCTGGCGCGAGCAGTCGCATCCGCGCCTCTCTATGGCTAGGATCTCGTCCAATGAGCAATGACGCCGCGATCAGCGCAGTCTCTGGGTCAGGGTCATCGAGAAACGGAGTGACATCTGCCGTGAGGGCGGGGCCGAGCGCGGCCAGCGTCGCACGACGTATGGCGGGCAGGGGTGAAGCGAGAAGTTGGGGCGCATGGGGCAGCAGCGCGGTGGTGGGCGCGTGTCGCTCCGCGAGCGCAGCGAGCATTGCAATCGCGAGAGTGGGGCCTGCGTTCGGCATCAGGGATGCGACAGCATGCGTCGCGGCGGCGGGGTCAAGGTCCGCCAGGAGCGCGACAAGCATGAGCCGCTCGTCGTCGTCCGTGCTTGTCGCGAGGCGTCGGGCGATCTCGTCTGTCACCGATGCGTCCACACCGCCGAAGGCTGGCAGTGCGACGCGCCCCACGCGGAGATCGCCGTCACGGGCGAGAGAAAGGGCGGCCCGCCGATGCTGGCGGCGCACGATGAGCGCGACGGAGAGACCGGCAGAGGCAGTGAGAAACGCTACTCCCGCGACAATCCGTGGTCCCGCACCGAGCGCAGCGAGAGCGGCGAGCAACAAGCTACTCGCGAGTCCCGCAACCGGCACTGCGCCACCACGCAACCACGCCCGCCCTGCTGCGCGCTCCCCGACGGGGAGCAAGCCAAGCAAAATATCTTCCATTGGGGTCTGCAATGCAGGACGGAGCGTGAGCCTGCTGGTCTGCGCGGCGATGCCCGTCGCCAACCCACCCACCGCGACGACCGACCCCGCCGCCACCATCGCAATCGCGGGTGGTATCGCCGCAGCACGCGCGGTGCCGACCCGCCTGAGCAACACGGGCAACCAAAGCACCTGGACTGCGAGCACCGACATGCTACTGAGCGCACCGATTATCGAATAGACACTGGCAAGTTGCGCAGCATCCGGGATCGCCCGCGAGAGCGTTTGCGCCGCCGCCAGGCCGAACGCGGCGGCAGTTGCGACTGCAAGCATCGCTGCGACGGCGAGCGACCAGAGCAATGGCGAACGCTGAAAGGTGGTGGCAGGGCGGTCATCAGCGCGCGTCGTCCCTTGTGCGGTCATACCGCCATCAGCCAGAACCGTGGGCAACCGCCGCCCTACTGCAAGCGCGGCCAACGCCAGCAGCGGCCACGCGACCACGGCAGCGCGGGCACCGCCGAGGCGTAGCAGCAATGGCAGGGTCAGCCCCGCAGCAATCGCGCCGACTTGTCCAGTTGCGGCGAGCCGCGGGAAAGCTCGCTTCGCCGCTTGCGGGTCGTATCGCGCGGCGACGAGATTGCCGAACGCCACGACGAGTGAGTCACGCACGGGGCGACTCACGAGTAAGAACATGAACGCGGCGAGTGCCGGCACCCAGAACATCCCCGACCAGACGACCGCGCCGACGACGACCGCGATCGCCGCGACACCGGGGAGGCGTCGTGCTTCCGATCACGCCCGCAGAACGCGCCGCAGTCGAAGCGATGTTGCAGCACCCCACGCTTTCTCCCCGCCTGCGCGAGCGGTTGGAGATGGTCAAAGCTGCCAGCCTCGGCTTCGAGTGGGAGGTGATCGCTGCCTGGAGTGGTCGGAAACCACGTACGGTGCGTCACTGGTTGACCCGCTTTGCCACGGGCGGGATCGCCGCCCATGGTGATGCCCCGCGCTCCGGTCGTCCCCCGACCGCTGATCTGTCCTACCACGCTGCCCTCGACGACCTTGCGGATCGCGATCCGCGTGCGCTTGGCCTCCCGTTCGATGCCTGGACCTCGGCACGACTGAGCGCCTACCTCACCGAGACGACCGGGGTGCGCATCGCCTCGAGTTGGTTGCGTACGCTGCTCATCCGCCATCGTTTCCGTTGCGGACGCCTGAAACACACCCTCGATCATCTGCGCGATTCGGAGGCAGTGGCGATCTGCGAAGCGGCAATCGCCGACGCGGGGAAAACAAGTACGCGAGCGCTGGCAGAACGCACAGCATGGTTACATCTGATCTGGTTGGCGAAATACAGTCCACACCTGAACGAAAAGGAGCGCGAATGGCGGTATCTGAAGCGGGATGTACGCGGGCATTTGGCACGCGATCTGCGCATGTTCGTGGATGAGATCGGGTCTCCCGCAAAGACGGTGAAGCCGTAGTTGAATAATCGCTACACTCCTTCGCATCGCCACTCCGCCTCGCGAAGGAGATCCAGATGCGTCTCACCACCCTGTTCCCGCAGTTCCATGGGCTGCGCATCGACCGTGTCTGCGCCGACTCTATCGGCCTCACGCTCACCGCCACAACCATCGCACGGACGGTGGCGTGCCCGCTCTGCCATCGGCGCGGTCATCGGATTCACAGCCGCTACCGCCGCTACGTCACTGACCTGCCCTGCGCCGGACGCGCGATCGCGCTCGTGATCCACGCCCGCCGCTTCTTCTGCCCGACCGCCGACTGCCCGCGCCGGACATTCCGCGAGCGCTTGCCCGCACTGGTCGCACCCGGTGCCCATCGCAGTCACGGCCTGCGCGCCGCCTTGGAACACATCGCATTCGCGCTCGGCGGTGAGGCGGGGCGGCGTCTCGCGACTGCCCTCGGGATGTCGGCCAGCGCGGACACATTGCTGCGACTCGTCTGCGCCGCACCTCTCGCGGAGATCGAACCGCCGCAGATCCTCGGCATCGACGACTGGGCGTGGCGGAAAGCGACCCGCTATGGCACGATCCTCTGCGATCTCGAACGCCATCGGGTCGTCGACCTCCTCCCCGACCGCTCCGCCGATACCGTGGCGACATGGCTCGGTCGCGTCCGTCGGTCACCCTCATCGCACGCGACCGCAGCGACCTGTACGCCGACGGCGCGACACGCGGTGCGCACTACGGCAGTACAAGTCGCCGACCGCTTCCATCTCCTGAAGAATCTCGGCGACGCACTCGAACGTTTCCTGCAGCAGAAACGGGCCGTGCTCAAGCGGGCGACCGCGACGCCGTCACCGCTCCCATCCCCACGCCTGCAACCCTGGCAGGAGCGCATGGAGCGGGAGAGCGAGCAGCGACATGCCCCGTGGCTTGCCCGCTATGAGGCGGTTGTCGCATTGCGGGCAAAGGGCGCGGCAATCACGGATATCGCCCGGACAACCTGGGATCAGCACCACGACGGTCTATCGCTATCTCCGCCTTGACTGCCCGCCGGGTCGCAAGTGTTATCGGGCACGCCGCACGCCCCTCGATCCGTACAAGGAGCACCTGCTGCGGCGATGGGACGAGGGGTGCCACGTCGCAACGCGGCTCTGGCGCGAGATTCGCGCGATGGGTTACCGGCATTCGTATACCAATGTCTCGCGCTTCTTCGCGCAGTTGCGCCTCCCGGTCGGGCAACGTCCGAGCATCTATCGAGAGCGCGGCACCGCAGATAGATCGCCGACTCCCCGCCAGGTGGCGATGCTCTTCATCCGCCGCCCCGGCGATCTCCAGGACGAGGAGCGGAGCACGGTGGATCGGGTGTGCGCGGCGGATGCCACCATCTTTGCCGCTCACAGCCTCGCCCAAGACTTCGCTGTACTCTTGCGCGAACGGGAAGGCGAACGACTGGATACATGGATCGCTGACGCATGTGCGAGCGAGGTCGCGGAGCTACGGCGATTCGCGCAGGGACTATTGCCGGACGAGGGGGCGGTGCGAGCGGGCCTGACGCTCGAGTGGAGCAACGGGCAGACGGAAGGGCACGTCAATCGATTGAAGACGCTCAAGCGTCAGATGTACGGGCGCGCGAGGTTCGTGCTGCTGCGTCAACGATTGCTTCATGGAGCCTGACGCGTCACCGTCTTTGCGGGAGACCCGGCGTCAGCTGACGGAGCCGAAGACACGGTCCCAAAGCTGCCTTCTTTCCCTGTCGAGGCGCAGGAGCCAGACGTTGGTCTTGCCTGAACCGTTCGCCATAGTCGCACCAACGATCACCAAGCCGCCATCTTGAGTGCGGGCGAGACCGCACGCTACGTCGTACTTGTGCTCACCACTATAGGCGCGTTCCCAGGCAACCGCCCCGTCGGCCACGAGCCGCACCACACGCAGACCGCGACGGTTGTCGTGTAGTCAGTCGCCCTCCACCGCGTCATATCATCCTTAGTTGCCGAATGGTGGCCGGTCACGGTCAGCACACAGATGGTAGAACGCCGCCAGTACTACAGCCGCACTAATGCGATAGACTCCGTGACAGGAGAGGAGTCTATCCATGTTTGCTGACTCATTCTCTGCCCACCATGGCCGCGCGTGCACTTTCATCGATCGGTCCGACGTGAACGAAGAACTGGTCAGGAAGAAGGCACCCTACTCGGTTGGGGTCTTGGCGTCCCGACCAGGATGATCCGGTGAAGCGAAGCCGTGCTTACCCCGATGCTCCCGGCGGTAGCGCTCCACCTCGGAGGCAGTCACGAGGTACGTCTTGCCTGCGAGCGTCGCCGCGAGCTTCTCCTTGCGCACCTGAATGCGTAACGTCCCCGCACTCATGCCGAGCCGCTCCGCCGCTTGCTGTAAAGTCAGGACCTCGTCATCTGCTGCGAATCTCATGTCTCTATTATACGCGATATCTCATAGAATGAAGAGTGGGTGTCGGACATACACGAGAGAAACCTGCATACACGCATCTCTTGCATTATAGCGCGCATCGGATATAATGGAGGGGTCAGTGGGAACTGCCTGCTGACAGACGAATGCCCCGGCGGTGCGGTAACACCCCGAGGCGCGAGACACAGGAGTTACCCTATGTCCACGATCCAGTGTATCACCCCTTCTTCCCTCCACGTACGACATCGACACGTGCCCGTCCTTCCGCTGCCGGACCTCCCTCGCTGATCCCCTCACGCTGAACCGGTTACGAATCACTTCAACGGAAGGACATCCCCAATGGAATACTTTCACCAGCGCCTGCGCCGCGCGATGGACGCACGCGCGATCAACACACACCAACTTGCCCATCGATCAGGACTCGACTACGGCAATCTGCATCGGGTGTTGAACGGCGTCAATGTGCCGATGACCTTCGCCATGGCCATGGCCGCCCTTTCGGCATTGCCAGAGATGAGCACCGCTGAACGACTGGTACTCCTCGATCACGCCTTGATTGACCGGGTGATCGGGGAAATCGGTGCATACGTCATCTACCGGTTGATCGCGGAGAAGAGGGTCGCGCTCTTGACCCGCATCGCGGAATCGGTGCGTGATGAGCTCCGCGCACAGTTCGGTACGGTCGTGCGTTTTGGCAAGAAACCGATCACCATTGACACGATCCCAGCCATCGATCTCCTCGAACAGATCGCCCGTGAACCGCAGGCGAAGCCGTTTCGGGACCGCCTGGTGCCGCAACTCATCCCCTTGATCGCCTTCGATCTGCGCAACGGCACGGTTGCCGTGTCCTCAGGACCGGCGAGCTAGCGACAGTGGCATGATTGATACGCTCCCGAACCGGTCAGGAGCGTATCAACCGCGCCTGAGCAATCTGAGTCGATTTCAGCAGGAAAGGAAACCCCATGAGCTACCATCTCCCCCGTTGGGAAGCGATACAACAAGAGAAAGGCTTCCGCATTGAGCGGGTCATGAGCGCGGGGCCACGCCGCCTGGTCGCGCTGGTGCTGAGTGAGGAGAGTCTGCGTGACGCAGCCTGCATCGCACATGCCCCCTCGTGTTTGACGCGTTCGAGACGCTGACCCTTCGTCTCGAAGGACTGCTCCGGCGGTTCGATCCGAAAAGACCGGCAGTCCTCGCCCCAGCGATGCAACGTGCGATGCATGAGTGGGTGGAGGAAGCAGTGCCTCTGATCATTGCCACGAACCACGCAATGCGCGGTGAGGGGCTATCGGTACGACAGTCCGAGGAAGCGGGCGTACATGGAGGGGTTCGCTTGGTGATCACGCCAAAGCGGGTGCGACGCGCTATCTGAGGCATTTGTTGTTGCTGAGTGCGATGGTCATTACGAGACTCATGGGCGAATCACGCCAGGGTGCGACAGAGGCGGTCTGATCGGCGAGACGGATAAAGTAGGTCAGGTCTATCCCCAGGCACACACCGATGAAGGGACCATACTCCGAGAGATACCAGTCCATCGCGGCACGGGATGTCTTGAGGAGAAAGGGTTGTGTTTGTGGTATCGGGACTCGTCATTAGAGCTTGCTCGATTCTCCGCATCAATCTCCTGGTCGAGCTTTGGCCATTCTCCGCTCAAGTGCGCTGTAGAAGTCTATTGGTTCTCGGAGTAGCAAATCCGGGTTCACTTCTCGCGATAAGGTCACCCTGCAATCACGATGCTACGCAGTAAGGTGATTGTCAGCTCTACACGTATATCTCTTGATAAACTCCGCAAATGCCGTTATCCTATTGGTACAGACGCCGACGTTTGGTGCGGTACAGAAACGAGATCGGAGCAGATATGAGGCGAGTCGCGGCAGAGCATACGACACTCGAACGTCAAGGGTATCGGATACCTGAAGTGGCCCAAATCGTTGGGTGTGGACGAACGAAGATTTACGATCTCATCAGGGAAGGGACGGTGGACCCCTTTGTCAAGACACCGAGACGATTCATTCTGGCGGCGGAGATTAGATTGGATCCCCGGTTGCGGGGAAGCGTCTCCGCACCTCCCCGCTATCCGTCGCCGCAGCCGTATTTGTGGTCCCTCGACGATCTGGAATGGCACACCGTCATGCCACTGCCGCCGTATCGAGCACGCCCGGCAACACGTGTGGCCGATGAGCAAGCGCGGCTGTTCCCCTGATCAGTGACAGCCTTAGCCGCAGCCTATCACGATCATCCCGCTTTGCGGGTACGGATCAGATCAATCCCGCCGAGGCTCTCCTCACGTGTGATCTCTTCGAACCCCGAGGTTTGGTGAAACTTCGGCGTAAGCGCCGGAGATCGTCGTCCCTTCCGCGCGCACGATCGTCCGTTCCCCGTCGTTGCGCCGCCACCGCTACGGCTGGGCAGGCGGCACTTCCAGCGCGTATTGCGGGCCGATCGTGCGAAACCGCTCCCTCTCCGCCTCATCGGGAGGGGACGGCGAGGTACCAGGTGCCGCCGGTAAGCCGACGGCGAAGAACAACCCCTCGACGCCACCGGGGGTGAAGAGGATGAGCATCTTCGCTGTCTGCGTGCCGACATTCTTGAACCGGTGGAGTGCGCCCTTCGGGATCGTGATGAACGCCCCGGCGTGCGCCATGAAGGTCTCGTCCCCATCCATGATCTCGAGCTCGCCTTCGAGCAGGTAGTAATACTCGATCTCCCGATGGTGGATGTGGGGCGGTGGCCCGCCTCCCGGCGGGATGATGGCCTCGAAGAGGGTGAGCATCCCGCCGCTCGTCTCGCCGACCGCCTTGAAGGTATAGGTGTCGCCCGACATGTGGACGGCGCGGCCCTCGCCGGATGCGAGTTGGGTAACGTGCTGCTGCTGCATGAGAGTCTCCTTCCCTTGAGCGGAATGTGTACCCCCTCCTCTGAGGAGGGCTGCTACGCTGACACCGTCTCCCGCTGTTCCCGCACCGCCAGCGCGCTCGCGAGGGCGAACAGCATCCGAGCGAGTACCTGTCGCACCCGGTGCTGCGACGCAGGCCGCGGCTGTGCTGGGCAGGGTTCTTCCCACCGGTGCGCGTACCACCGCGCCGCCGGGCTCGTCCCCGGTCGTGCCGTCGTCTCCGCCACAAAGATCACATCACCGAAGCTCTCCATCGCGGTCCTCCCGTCATCTCGCTCCCTGCCATCGTCCGACATCGCCACTGTAGCGGGCGCGCGGTTGCCGCAACATCGTGAAGATTGCGTAATCGCGATCTGCCTGCCGTGCGGGATGACTGCGTAGTTCTGCGCACCGGGCGTGGCACTCGTGGGTGTCAGGTGAGACCGTGCTCAACTGCGAAGCGGGTGGCGGCGGTGCGCGAGGAGACGCCGAGCTTGTTGTAGATGCTGCGCAGGTGCTGCCCGACCGTGCGGGGCGAGAGGAAGAGCCGCTCCGCCGCCTCGGCGTCGGTCATCCCCTGTGCGACGAGGCGCAGCACCTCGACCTCCCGCACCGAGAGCCCGGCGGGGTAGGCAGGGACGACGGGAGGCACATCGAGGCGCGCCTGCAGGGCGGCGATGCGGGCGAGGGCGGGACGCGCGTCGAGCGGCTCACAGATGGCCCGCGCCTCGTCGAGCGATGCCCGCGCCTCGTCGGGCGCACCCATCGCGGCGTCCAGTTCGGCGCGGGCGGTGAGCGCCAGCGCGCGCTCGTAGGGTGCCTCGCAGGCCTCGGCGAGACGGAGCGAGACGTCGAGATGGCGCCTCGCCTCGTCCGAGCGTCCCGCGTCGGTCTCCGATTCGCCGAGGAGGCGATGGGCTGCGAGGAGGGCGAGCGGCTGCCGCGGCGCGGTGGCATGGGCCAATGCCCGCTCGGCATGCACGCGCGCTCGGTCCGGATCGCCCGCCTGCTGGTGGTACCGCGCCCAGAGCCCTTCCCCTTCCGCCCGACCGAGCACCGCGCCGCTCCCGGCGAGCCAGCGGTCCTGCGCCTCCAGCCAGGCGCGCGCCTCCGCCAGATCGCCCGCGTCCAGTGCGAGTGCGGCGCCGAGTTGCAGGAGCGGCATGCCGGTGAAGAACGACGTCGCGCCGAAGGGCGTGCGTGGGCCGTCCGGCAGCAGGCGCCGGATCGTCTCCCATGCACGCTCGGCCTCTCCCTGCGCACGGGCGACGATCGCCTGCTCGATCGGCACCCCGACGAACGCAAGCGACGCTTCCCGCCCGCGCGGGATGGGGGCGTTCAGCTCGTGCCAGTGCCCTTCGAGCCGCAGCAGCGGCAGCGCGGCGAGGAAGGCGGCCTCCGCGTCCGCGACCCCGCCCACGCGCCGCCAGGCCCCGACAGTCTCCGCCGCCAGCGCGCGGCGCTCCGCGACGCGCTCCGTCTCGTACGGGACGAGCCGGTACTGGATCGTGATCGTCATCGTGATCGCCAGTTGGAAGAAGGTTCCCCGCTCCCGATGCAATGCCGTCGCGCGCGCCTGCACCAGCCGCGCCTGCTCGACCTTGCCCAACATGACCGACGTGATGACGAGCGCCCCGACCGCATCGACATACGCCGAGCCCCACCGGGCATCGCCCGCTTCCGGCGCGGGGTAGTCCGCGAGGAACCGCTCGCCGACTGCCTCCGCCTCGGCGAATCGCCCTGGGTACGCCAGCCAGAGCGCCAGCGTGCCGCGCACGAAGGCAAAGTCCCCGATGTCCGAGTGCGCATTCAACCGTCCCCGCTCAGCGGGGGCGAGCGCCTCGATCGCCTCCACGCCCGCGGCTAACTCGGGTAGGCCGGCGGTAAAGTCGCCGAGCAACGCCCGGCACACCCCGCGCGTGAACAGGACGCCTGCCGCCAGCGCCGCGTCCCCCGCGGCGGCCGCCAACCGCGCCGCCGCGTCCAGGTAGGCGATGCTCGTGCCCGCTTCCGTGAGGCGCCGCAGCCGCGCGATCCGGTAGAGCAGCCACCCTCGCTGACCCGGGTCCTCACCCGTCGCTTCCAGCGCCGCGAGCGCCGCCGCGAAGCGCGCCGCCGCCGTCGGCCAGGAGTAGGCATCCTGCGCGCGGTCGCCCGCGGCGATCAGCCACGGCACGGCGCGCGGGTCGCCCACCCGCTGGAAGTGGTACGCCACCGCGTCCGGATCGGGGTTGCGTGTCGCGGCGAGCACCTCGGCGATGCGGCGGTGGAACTGCCGTCGGCGCAGCGGCGCGATCCCCTCGTACACCGCCTCCCGGATCAGCGCGTGCGCGAACTGCACGTTGATGCCGCCGTCAGCCTCGACCACCAGCCGTGCCTCCACCCCCTGCTCGACGACCGCGAGCACCGCGTCCTCGTCCGCCTCGGCCACCGCCGTCCAAAGTGCGAGGGGGACTACTTGTCCGATCACCGCCGCCACCGCGAGCAGCCGCTGCGCCCCCTCGTCGAGCCGCCCGACTCGCCCGTCGATCACCTGCCGCAACAGCGCCGGCACGGCGACCCCCGCCAGTTGACCGAGCGCCCAGCGCCCGTCCGCCTGCCGCAGCGCCCCCTCCTCCGCGAGGGCGCGCAGCAGCTCGCCGACGAAGAGCGCGTTCCCCTCCGTGCGCGCGAGCAGGTAATCAGCCAGCCGTTCGGTCTCTACCTCCGGCAGCGGATGGCGCGCGGCGACGAGGGCGCCGATTGCCGCGCGGTCGAGGGCACGCAGATCGAGCCGCTCCGCCCCGGACTCGCGCACGAGCGCGGGCAGCAGCCGGTAGAGCGGATGGCGGCGGGTCAGTTCGTCGCTGCGGTAGGTGGCGATGAGCAAGGCAGGCACGTCGGCGAGGGAGCGGGCGAGGAAGCGCAGGAGGTCGAGCGAGGCGGGGTCGGCCCAGTGGAGGTCGTCGAGCAGGAGGAGCAGCGGATGCTCGGCGGCGAGGGCGGCGAAGAAGTCGAGCACCTGCTGGAGGAGGGCGGCCTGGCTCGTCGCCGCGCCGACGGTGCCGCGGGTGGCGAACATGTCGGGTAAGTGACGCTAACCCGTCCGCTGGCCGATAGTGCCCGAAGAGCTCGACCCACGGGCCGTACGGCGGCGTCTCCGTGAGGTCGTAGCATCGACCGACGAGCACCAGCGCTCCCTGCTCGGTCGCCTCTCGGCACACCGCCTCTGCGAGGGCCGTCTTGCCGATGCCCGCCTCCCCGCCGATAAGCACGAGGCTGCCCTGCCCGGCGAGCGCGGCATTGAGATGGCCGCGGAGCACACCCAGTTCACGGTCGCGCCCGACCAATGTGAACGATGTACTCGTCGACGGGGGGATGCGCATGGTCTACCTCCGTCGATTCTCTCCGCTCGCCGGACGCATCGCCGTTAAGGCAGCGACAGCGGCGCGAAATAGGCCTCGGCGGGCGTCCGATAGCCGAGGGCTTGGTGCGGTCGGCTCTCATTATAGAACAGGAAGTAGGCGCGCAGCCCCTGCCGTGCCTCGCGGGGACTCGCGTAGTCGCGGAGGTACACCTCCTCGTATTTGACCGTGCGCCACAGCCGCTCGACGAAGACGTTGTCCAGCGCCCGCCCCTTCCCGTCCATGCTGATCTGTACCCCCGCTGCGGTCAGCAGTTCGAGATACTGCGGGCTGGTGAAGTGGCTGCCCTGGTCGCTGTTCCAGATCACCGGCGTGGCCTGCGTCAATGCCCGCTCGACTGCGGTCAGGACGAAGGGCAGGGCGAGGGTCTGGTCCAGTTCCCAGCTGACGACGTAGCGCGAGAACCAATCGAGCACCGCCACCAGATACAGCCACCCGGCGTGCAAACGGATATATGTGACATCGATGCCCCAGACGTGATTCGGGTAGGCGCTGGCGAGGTCTCGTAGCAGATAGGGATAGATACGGTGCGCGCTGTCGCGACGACTGAGATGCGGCCCCGGAGCGATCCCGGCGATGCCCATCTCGCGCATGTGCCGCTGCACCGCCTTGCGATTGATCGTCATGCCCTCACGGCGCAGTTGGGCGGTAATCCGCCGCGAACCGTAAAAGGGGTACTGGGTGTAGAGCGCATCAATCCGGTGCTTGATGGCGAGTTCTTCGAGCGACGGAGTATGAGGTCGGTAGTAAAGGCTTGAACGGCTGAGGCTGAGGAGATCGGCTTGAACCGTGAGCGGCAGTTCAGACCGCTCACGCTCCACCAGCGCGACGCGTTCAGTCCTATCCAGGTGGCAAGCCAAGTTTTTTTTTGAGCCAGGCGACCTGGGTGGTGAGGCGACCGATCTCGGCGTAGAGCGCGGTGAGTTGCGCCTCATGCGCCGTCTTGAGCGCGCCGATCTCCGAGCGCTCCTCGAACAGGATGGGCAGACCCTTCAACGCCGTTGCCTTCCATTTGCCGAGCTGGGTGGGATGGACGCCGTACTCGGCTGCCAGCTGGGCGATGGACTTCTCCTCCTTGAGGAGGTCCTGGACGACCTGCGCCTTGAAGGCTGCCGAGAACTGCTTGCGCATACCTGCAATCCCTCACGAAGAGCGACGCCTCCGCACTGTCCAGATTCTGGGGTCCACTATAAGGACACATACGAACCATCAAACTTGGGCGTTGCACCATCGTTCCAGCGAATGAGATTGAACGGCTATTGGCACTGCACGACTCCTAGTTCATTTCGTGTGATCCTCTGCTGATTGTCACAAAGCCTGCCTCGTCCTTCGTCAGTCGTCATGCGCAACATGACTTGATCACGTGTTTCCACTATGCCCGTTCACCACCACCTGCAGGATGGGGCGTCGCCGACGCGAATCGTGGTGATGGGCATGTGGCCCATTACTTCCAAAGGGAGATTGTTGTGGCGGGGAAGCGCGGCCAGAACGAAGGTAGCATCGTGAAACGCGCCGACGGGCGATGGTGCGCTGTTCTGAACCTCGGCTACGCAGACGGCAAGCGGAAGCGAAAATATTACTATGGAAAAACGCGAGCCGAAGTTGCGAGCGCGCTCGCGGTGGCAAAGCATAATCAGAAGCAAGGGATTGCCCCAACAGATGGGCGACTCACGGTCACGGCATTTCTCACGCGTTGGCTGGAAGACAAGGTGAAGCCTTCGGTCGCGCCATCCACATACCGGAGTTACGATGACACCACGAAACTCTACATCATCCCTGCCATCGGACGTATCCGACTCGATAGACTCACCGCTGTCGATGTGCAGTGTATGATCGCCCGTTCGCTCGCCACGAAGGGTGTCAACGCGACAACAGCCCGCTACCACTGGCGCGTGCTACGTACTGCACTCAATCAGGCGGTGCGATGGAACATTGTGCCGCGCAATGTCGCGTCGCTCGCAAGTCCGCCACGCATTGTCCATTACGAGGGCAAACCCTTTACACCTGACGAGGCACGGGCGTTCCTCGAAGCCGTCCATGAACATTCGCACGAAGCCCTCTTTATCGTTGCGCTGACGATGGGGCTTCGTTTTGGGGAAGTACTCGCCTTGCGTTGGCAGGATATTGAGATGAAGGCAGGTACGTTGTCAGTACGCTATCAGATACAACGACGGGACGGAAAACTCACACTCGTTGAGCCAAAAACGGACAAGAGTCGCCGTACATTGCTCATCCCCACCATTACCTTGAACGCGTTGAAGCGACACAGCGAGCGGCAGCAGTTTGCGCGTCGGCTCGCTGGCGTCCGGTGGCAGGACCTGGGACACGTCTTTACCACGCGTGTTGGAACGCCCCTCGATCAGCGCAAGGTGCTAACCGCATTCAAAGCCGTCGTCGCAGCTGCGAACCTTGAAGACCGACGTTTCCACGATTTGCGGGGCAGTGCGGCGACGCTCATGCTCATGCAGGGTGTGGACTTGCTCACCATCTCGCGACAACTCGGACATAGCACTATCGCTACGACAGCCGCGTCATACGCGCATGTTTTACCCGCCCTGCAACGTGACGCGGCGAACAAAATGGATGCTCTACTGACTGAAAAAGGATAGCCCGAAAAGTCAGTGGTTGTCACTGTGGTTGTCAGAATGCAAAATGCCCACCCGAATCCAGGGAGGGCGTTTCATTTTAGTCAACTACAGCAAGGAAAAACTGGTACGCGGGGAGGGGCTCGAACCCACGGCCTTCTGCTCCGGAGGCAGACGCTCTATCCACTGAGCTACCCGCGCATTGCTGTTATGGTACCGGGTTTGGTGATGGTCGTCAAGCCGACGAATTGTGCCGGGCGAGGTGCGGGCATTCGTGATGTCGCCTGTCACGCGATGACAATCAGCGGCGTTTTATGATAGGAATATAAACGTGGACCAGTTATCCGCGCGTGGAAGACGGAAAAGGAAGATTTGTGAGTCAATTGCCATCGATGACCCCCGCCGCTCTCGCCGGTCGTGGCACCCTCCGCACGATCTTTACCGCGCCGCTCCTGGCGCTGCTGGGCCTCAGTCTGTTGCTCGGCGCTCTCTTCGTCCACCTCGGCGATGAAGTGCGGGAGCGGGATACGCTCGCGACCGACCAATCAATCCTCCGCACCATCGACCGTGCCACGGCTTCGGTGCCCGTCGGCGTTGCGAATGCGGCATCGTTTCCCGGTGCGGAAGTAGTGGTCGGCACGGTTGGCCTCCTGCTTTGCGGCGCCACCTTCCTGCGCCGCCGCTGGCTCGATGCGCTTTTTGTCGCTGCCGCGATTGGCGGTTACGTCGTCCTGACGTACGGCGTCAAGCTGGTCGTGCATCGCGAGCGGCCGCTCGCCTTTTTTCGCGTGCCGGAGAGCGGCTACAGTTTCCCCAGCGGTCACACGCTGGGCGCGACCTGTCTCGCCGTTGCGCTCGGCTACTTCCTCTGGCGTGGTCGGCACGCGCGTGGAATGAAGATATTCGGCACGCTCGCACTCGTCGTCGGCGTGCTCATCGTCGGTGGGAGCCGCCTCGTGCTCGGTGTCCATTACCCGACTGATGTCGCCGGAAGTATGCTGCTCGGCGCGGGATGGATGGCCGCGCTCGTCACTGCACGGCTCGCTGCCGAGCGATGGCAGAGGAGATAGCTGGCGGGTGCGATCGCTCAGACATTACCGCGCAATGACGTAGGTCACGCCGAGGGCTGAGATGCAGGCGTGGGTTGGTTCCGTCGTCGGGGTGGTGATGAAATCCCGCACGATGCTCGATCCGCACGCACCGCCATTGCCGATCACCGAGTGGCCGATGCCGTTCGTCTCGATGTAGAAGCTGTGCGATAAGGTCTGCGCGGTGGATTGACCGAATTTCGGTGGCGTGACGGGGTCGTTGCGACTCTCCATCACGAGCGTCGGGATGTCGCTGGTGACGGGCTGATGGTCCGCAGGGTCGGGCTGTTTCGTCGGCCACTGCGGGCAGAGTGTGAAGTTCGTCAGGACGTCGATGCCGAGGCTGTCGCGGACTTCGGGGAGCAGGTTCTGCGTGGCGGCGATGGCGTGATCGCGGTCGTTGAAGGGGAGATATTCATTGCAACGGACAGAAACGCCCATACCGATGCTGCTCTGCGCGAAATAGTTCTCCTCGATCAGCGGCAGGAGGAGTTTCTGCGAACCGTTCTTCACCTGCGTAATCAGGGCGGGAATGCGCGCGATGCTGTATCGGGAATAGAGGAGATCGTAGAGGAGGAAAACGAAGCGCGGCCCGTCGATGATCAGATCGTCGCTTCGGTTGGTATACGGGTTCGTCGCCGTCACAGTCATCGGTGTGGCGTTCAGTTGGGCGTAGACCTGGCTGAAATCGTCGCGCAGGGTCGGATAGGCGTCGTTGCAGCGGGTGTCCGCCGCGCAGTCCGCAAAGAGGAGATTGAGCGCCCGGTCGAGGCTGACGGCGTACTCCTCGTAGCTGTTCGACTGCGGTGCGGAGACGGAATCGAGTACCGCGCTGCGAACGATGCCGGGAAAGTCGCGCATCACCGTCAACCCCAAGCGCGTACCGTACGAGATACCGAGCAGGTTCAGTTGTTCGTAGCCGAGGGCGGCGCGGATGTCGTTAATGTCGGCGGCGCTCTCCGCGCTGCTATAGGCGGCGAGCGTCACCCCCTGGCTGACGAGTCGATCTCGACAGACGAGGAGTGCGGCGATCGCGTCGTTCTGCTCCTCGACGACGCTGAGTGGGCGGGCGTCATCGCGCAGTGCCTGCGCGCGTGCTTCGGGGCAATCCAGATTCGGCTCCGAGAACCCCGTGCCGCGCTGATCGAAGGCGATAAAGTCCCGCGTCGGTGTGAAGAGATTGGTGAAGGAGCGCACGAACCCCGAGGTCAGGGTCGCGCCGCCAGGGCCACCCTGAAGGAAAATCACCGGGTCCGGCGCGGGATCGCGCTTCGTGCTATGGAAACGGGCGACGGCGAGGCGAATCGTCGGGCTGTCCGAGAGACGATGCTGCTCGGGCACGACGACGAAGCCGCAATCGACCGTTTTTCCCTCGACTTGCCCCGCCGCCAACCGGAACGGGCATTTCCCCGGCTCGAAGTGCGGCACCTGCGCTTCGGCGAAAGGGGCGGCGAGCGACACGAGGGGTTGGGCGATGGTGACGAGCATGAGCAGAATGATCCCACCAGTCCAACGGCGCATCGATCCCTCACCTCTTCGCATCCATTGCATTACTCCGATGGACGAAGAGTACGAGAAAACGCCACATCTGTCGAGCAAGCAGATCGTATCAGGTGATGACAACCGGGCGTGGATCATCCATCATGCCCATGTACGGGTGCGCGAGAGACGTGAAGGCCATACGAGAAAGGGGTGCCGACAATGCCGATTATTGACCCGCCGCGTGCGCGCTCGATCCTCGCGATTGCGGCCCATCCGGACGACATCGAGGCGTGGTGCGCCGGGACTCTGGTGCGGGCGATTCAGGGCGGTGCGACCGTGCACCTCCTGCTTGTCACCTCCGGCGATAAAGGCTCCGGCGATCCGACCACCGACCCCCGCGATCTCGCGATGCGGCGGGAAGCCGAAGCGCGGGCGGCGGCGGAAATTCTCGGTATCGCGGAGGTCGCCTTTCTGCAGTACACCGATGGCGAGGTCGAGGAGACGCAGGCGCTCCTCGGGGACATCGTCGGTGCGATCCGTCGCTGGCAGCCGGAGATCGTCTTCACCTTCGATCCGCAGCACCCCTTGCCGCCCTACATCAGCCACCGGGACCATCGCACGGTCGGTCGCGCGGCGCTCGATGCGATCTTCCCCCTCGCGCGTGATCCGCTCGCCTTCCCGGAGCAGGTGCGCGACGGCTTGCCGACCCACAAGGTCGGCGCGGTCTGGCTCTTCGCCAGCGCGGTCGCGGACGCCTGTGTGGACATCGCGCCGGTCTTCGATCAGAAAGTCACCGCCCGTCTCGCCCACGTCAGCCAGACCGCCGACCCTGCGCTTGTCCCCGAACGCTTCCGCGCGCGTGCCGAATCGGCGGGCGCTGCGGTGAATCTCCCGCTCGCCGAAGCCTTCACCATCGTCACGATTGGCCGATAACGCCGCATCGGGCACACGGGATTTGCTATACTCGCGCCATGCATAGTCATGCGCCGAGCGGCTATCAATGTCCCTTCTGTCGGCTGGTCCGTGGCGATGCGGACGAACTGAACAGCCCGCGATTCGTCGTCTATGAGGATGACGTGACCCTCGCCTTCGTTGCGCCGAAATGGTGGCCCAACAATCCGGGGCACGTCCTCGTCATCCCGAAAGCGCACCACGAGAACATCTATGCCATGCCCGATACACTGCTCAGTCATGTCTACACCGTCAGTAAACGGATGGCGGTCGCAATGCGGGAAGCCTATCGTTGCGAAGGGACTTCGACACGTCAGCACAACGAACCCGGTGGCGGTCAGGATGTCTGGCACTTCCACGTCCATGTCTTCCCGCGCTACCTCGGAGACAAACTCTACACGAACAACGGCAGCAGTCGGTGGGTTACGCCGGATGAGCGGATCGTGTACGTAGACAAGCTGCGGGACTATTTCGCTGTATCGCAATGAAAGGAAGGGGAAACGGCATGAGCACAGAGCGACATTGGAGCAGGGAACCGGGGCGGTGGGAGACGGCGTTCACGCCGACGGCGTACGCGATGATCCCGACGCTTTCGACGCCGCGTCCGTCGCCGGATGGGCGGTTCGTTGCCTACAGCCGGGGATACGATGGGCGCGTGGATTTGATGGTCGTGCCAGCGGCGGGCGGGCATTCCGTGCAACTGAGCGACGATCCGGCGATCCAGGGGCCAGACCCGAGCCAGCGGCAAGCCTCCGCGATTGCTTGGGCACCGGACGGCAGGACCATCATTTTTGCCTCCCGTAACGACGGTAAGCTCTTCGCCGTTCCTGCGATGGGTGGTAAGGTGCGGCAGATCGACGAGGGGCCGGGCAACCACCATTCGCCGAGCATTTCGCCGGACGGCACGCGCGTCGCCTATGTCGCGGAGCGCGGTGAGAATGTGGACATCTTCATTGCTGCTATTGATGGCTCGTGGACGCGCAAGGTGAGCCGGGGCGATGACTACGTGCTCGAACCGAAGTGGTCACCCGATGGGAAGCATCTTCTCTGGTGCGCGTGGCCCCACTACGACATGCCGTGGGATGAACTGGCTATCGTCGTCGCCGATGCCGAGGGGAACGATGCGCGCGTCATCGCGGGCGGGGGCCGGGTGACGAACAACTACCCGGCGTGGTCGCCGGATGGGCAGCGGATCGCCTTCATCGCGGACCGGGAGGGCGATTTCGGCAACCTCTGGGTGATTGGGGCGGATGGCAGCGGCGCGGAACGGCTCGTTCACGAATCGAATCAGCACGGCTCGCCTGCCTGGTCGCCAGACGGGCAGCGCATCGCCTACACGCGCAACGACGATGGCGATGTGCAAATCTGGCTCTGGGAGAATGGCCGGACACGCCAACTGACGAGCCAGCCGGGCGTGCATGATACCGTGAGTTGGCTCGATGCGGAGCATCTCGTCTGCGCCTTCAGCAGCCCGCTCGTTCCGTCGGATATTTACGTCCTCACGGCGGATGGAGCGCTGCGTCGGCCACTGACCCAGAGCGCGACGGGCGGTGTCCTCGGCGGCAACCTGATCGCGCCAACGCATGTGGAGTGGGAGAGCCGGGATGGCCTTGCGATGCATGGCCTGCTCATCACGCCGCCCGAAACCGTGCCGGGGGATCATCCGCTCGTCGTCTCGATCCACGGCGGGCCAGTCGGGCAGACGATGTGCAACTGGATGCCGCAGGTGCAGTACATGGCGCAACGCGGCTGGATCGTCCTGCAACCGAACTACCGGGGCAGCAAGGGGTACGGCCGCGCCTTCATGGAAAAGCTCTATGGCGATTGGGGCGGCGGCGATCTCGACGATTACATTACCGGCGCGGAAATGGTCCTCAAAGGCGGCCTCGCGAACCCGCGCAAGGTCGTCGCGATGGGCGGCAGCGCGGGTGGCTACAGCACGCTCATCTGCATGACCAAAGCGCCCGACTTCTTTCGCGCCGGTGTCTGTCGCTTCGGCATCGCCGATCTCGCCACCTTCACCGATAAGACCTGGATTTTCGAGCGCCACTACATCGCCAAACTGATGGGTGCGCCGAGTCGCAATAGCGATCTCTACGTGGACCGCAGCGCGATCCATTTCGTCAACGACGTCAAGGAGCCGCTCCTCATCCTCCAAGGTGAGGAGGACATCGTCTGCCACCCGAGCCAGATGAACATGATGGTCGATGCGCTCCGCAAGGCGGGCAAGGATGTCGAATATCACACCTATCCCGGCGAGGGCCACGGCTGGCGCAAAGTCTCCTCCCTCATCGACGACGCCCAGCGCACCGACGACTTCCTCATCCGCAAAGTCCTCAATCGCTAAGGAAACTCGGTGAACCACAGAGGAAGAGAGATGCAAGCACAGAGGACACGGAGAACACAGAGATCACGGAGAAGAGAAAATAAGGGATTCTCTCTGTGTCCTCTGTGTCCTCTGTGCTCTCTGTGGTACTCCCCGGTGTGTCAGCGATGAACCGGACGGATCGGCTCTTGGCGATTGTGCTGGAGTTGCAGCGGGCGGGGCAGCGACGGGCGGAAGATCTCGCCGCGACGTTCGAGACGAGCACGCGGACGATCTACCGGGACATGGATGCGCTTTCGGAAGCGGGGGTGCCGATTGTCGCGCTGCCGGGGCAGGGGTACGCGCTCATGGCGGGGTATTTCTTGCCACCACTGACGTTCCGGACGGACGAGGCGACGATGCTCCTCTTAGGTAGCGATGTGATGGCGCAGCAGTTCGACGCGCAATACCGCGCGGCGGCGGAGTCGGCGGCGGCAAAGATCGAGGCGGTGCTGCCGGAGAAGCTGCGCGACGAAGTCCGTCAGGTGCAGGAGAGCATCCGTTTCTATGCGCCCGGCGACCTGGCGGAGCAGGAGCGATTGCAACACCTGCGTCGCGCGATCCTCGACCGCCGGACGGTCCGTTTCCGCTACACCGCGCGTAGGCCGAGCGAGGAACGACCGCCGGTGTACCGCGAGATCGATCCCTACGGCCTTATCCACCTGGCAAACGTCTGGCACGTCTCGGGCTACGATCACCTCCGGCACGATCTGCGCAACTTCCGGCTGGACCGGATCGAAGAGCTCGTCTCACTCGACCGCACCTTCACGCGCCCGGCATCGTTCACCACACGGCGGCGGCCCACGATGACGGGGCGCGATCTCGTCGTGCGCGCCCTTTTCGATGCGGAGACGGCGCGCTGGGTGCGGGAGGCACGCTCGTTCTTTACCGTCGCGGAGGAGGAGCGGCCCGACGGGTTGCTCGTCACACTCGCGGTGCGGCGCGACGTGGATGTACTGCAATGGCTGCTCGGCTGGGGAAGCCATGTGCAGGTGCTCGAACCGGAGTCATTGCGGCAACTCATCGCGGAAGAAGCAGAGGCGCTTCTCGAACATCATGCCGCTTCCCTTTCGCTACTGACATAATGCTGTCACAGGTAGGCGGTATGGTGTGAAGGTAGGCAGCGACCATCGGGGTGCCGCCAGTAAACCCTCAGGAGGTTTTCGATGAACTCCACACCGACGCTCTCATTCGTGCTCTTGTACGTAGAAGATTTCGACGCGACGTGCCGCTATCTCACGGAGCAACTCGGTCTTCCCCATCGGCCGGAGCAGAGCGGGCCGGCCTTCCGTCTCTTCGCGGCGGGCGAGGGCGGCATCGAGTTCGGCGTCGTCCCCGCCGAGGAGAGCGGCCCGCAGGCAGGCACCGTGCAGCTCTACTATTACACGGACAACCTGGAGAGCCTGCGTGAGACATTGCGCGGGCGGGGGGTGGATGCCGGGCCGATCCAGCACCCGCCCTTCGGGGACATCTTCGATGTGCCGTCCCCGCACGGCGAGCCGCCGCTCACGATGATGAAGCCCGCGGCGTAATCCTCACGTACGGAGCCCCCCGACCCCCTCTCCACGAAGATGGAGAGGGGGAGCAATTTTGTTTGGAGGACGACAGTAATGCATACCGTTTGTGCTGAATTGAAGCCGGTCGCGCCGTTTGATTTCGGGCAGTCGCTGGCCTTCCTGGCAGGGTTCTCACTGACACGCGGGGATGTGGCGATTACGGCGGACATCTTGACGCGGGCAGTCGTGGTGGCCGGTGAGCCGGTCGTCTTTCGCGTTGTGGGGCGTGGGAGCGTGGACGCGCCGACGCTGCATATCACGCTCTACACGGAAAAGCCGATCACGGATGCGGTGCGCGAGTCGGCGCTCGATCGCGTAGGGTTCTTTTTGAGTATCGCGGACGACCTCACGCCCTTCTACGCCCTCGGGCGAGAGGATGCAGCCTTCGCGCCGGTGATCGCGCAGTTGAACGGCTACCATCACGTCAAGTTTCTTACGCCGTTCGAGAACGCGGCCTGGGCGATCCTCTCGCAGCGTACCCCGATGGTGACCGCGCGGAAGACGTGGAATGCCCTGATCGCGCAGTACGGCCGCAGTCTCACGGTCGATGGCGAGACCTATCGCGCCTTCCCGACCGCCGAGCGGTTGGCGACTACGGACCCGGATGACTTGCTCGCCATCGTGCCCCACCTGCGGAAAGCGCCCTATCTCCATGCTGCCGCGCGTGCCTTCGATGAGGTGGATGAACAGTGGCTGCGGACCGCACCCTACGATGCAGTGAACGGCTGGTTGCGCCGGATACCGGGGATCGGTGAATGGTCCGCAGCGTTCGTCCTCATCCGTGGCCTCGGGCGGATGGAGTCTTCCTCCACCGAAGACGCGCTCATCCGGGCAGCGGCACACATCTACGGCCCACCAGCAGCGACGCCCGAAGGCGTGCGGTCAATCGCCCGACACTACGGCCCCTCCCAGGGCTACTGGGCGCATTACCTCCGCGCGTTTCGGTAATCAGTAGGCAGTAGGAAGTAGTCGGTAGTCAGTAGCGAGAAAATGCGCTGGACCAACCGCCTACTGACTACCGACTACTGTCTACTTCCTACTGCCTACTCCCCCTTGTCGCCGCGCGATTCCGCGCCTATCATCCGGTAGCGAGAGTGTATGACGCACCGGAAGGAAGAACGTCCAATGCGCGGAACTGAACAGGCGAAACTCTTCCAGATCGGCGGGTGGGTGCTCGTCGTCCTCGGCATGTTCATCCCCACCGTTTTTATCGTGACCGCGCCGCGGTTACTCATCTTCATGGTGCCGCTCGCGTGCGCCATCCTCATCCTCGGCTTGGTGCTCGTTTCCGGCCGTTGGCCGTCCGGCAACGATACCGCCTGAGCTTGCGCCCTTCGTGCTGTCTGATACGATAACCGCCGCGACAACAGGATGGCAGCATGAACGGAGGCAGCAATGACGGACGGCGCGATGGGGCGGCGAATGAGGCTCGGGGTGATGCCCTCGATGGGTGAAGGGTCGCTGGATGGCGGGACGCCTCGCTATGCCGACATCCAGACGATGGCGCAAACGGCGGAGGCCATCGGCCTCGACTCCTTCTGGCTCGCGGACCATCTCATTTACCGTTACCCGGAGCGGGATGAATCGGGCTGCTGGGAAGTCTTCACCTTCCTGAGCGCGGTGGCGGCGGTCACCTCGAAGATCGAGATCGGCCCGCTCGTCGCCTGCACCTCGTTCCGCAACCCCGCCCTTTTGGCGAAGATGGCGGACGCCCTTGATGAGATCTCGGGTGGTCGTTTCATCCTCGGTCTCGGGTGTGGCTGGCATCAGCCCGAGTACGACGCCTTCGGCTACCCCTTCGATCACCGCGTTGGACGCTTCGAGGAAGCGATGGCGATCATCGCGCCGCTTTTGCGCGAGGGGAAAGTCGACTTTCACGGTAAATACTACGATGCGACCGATACCGTCTTGCGTCCGCGCGGCCCGTCACCGACCGGCCCGAAGCTCTGGATCGGCTCGAAAGCGCCCCGGATGCTGGAACTGACCGCGAAGTACGCCGATGCCTGGAACACCGTCTGGCATATCGATCCGGCAGTCGTCCTGGAGCGGTACGCGCCCCTCAAGGAAGCGTGCGCCGCAGCCGGGCGCGACCTCGCCACGCTCGAACTGACGGCGGGCACCTTCGTCAACATGCCCGGACCGGGCGAGGCGGCGGATGAGGACGGTAAGAGCATCACCGGCACGCCGGAAGAGATTGCCGCCAAACTCCAGGAGTTTGCCGATATCGGCGTCAAACATCTGATCGTCATTTTCCGCCCTTCCACCACTCCCGCCGTCATCGAACGGTTCGCCCAGGTCGTCGAGATCATGGATCGCGGATAAAGGGGAATTCTTCCTCACCCCCGGCCCCTCTCGTACGGAGCCATCGCCTAGAGATCGAGGTCCAGATAGGTTTCGTACGGCGATAGAGAGGGGAGGGGAACGTGACGTGCGTGCCACGGTATTCTTCTTTTACCCAATGTACCCCGTATTTCTCCCCCTCTCCATCGCCATACGCAACCTTACTATTCTTCAATCCAGGAGCGATGGAGAGGGGGCCGGGGGGTGAGGAAAACAAGCACCGCTACTCATGCATCGCCCCGGCCGTCTCCTCCACACCGGCGGCGCGACGGTCGCGGTCCCGGTTGGCGAGCGTGCTGGGCCACCACATGAAGGAGCCCACATCCAGCGTCAGCGCGGGCACGAGGATCGAACGGACGAGCAGCGTATCCAGCAGCACGCCGAAGGCGACGATGAAACCGACTTCCGTGAGCGTCACGAGCGGCAGGATGGCGAGGACGGAGAAGGTCCCGGCGAGCACGAGACCCGCAGAGGTAATCACGCCGCCCGTCACGGCCAGGCCCTTGAGCATCCCACGCCGCGTGCCGATCTGCTCCGCCTCCTCGCGAACCCGTGCCATCAGGAAGATGTTGTAGTCGATGCCGAGGGCGACGAGGAAGATGAAGCCGAAGAGCGGTAGCGACGAATCCTCCCCCGCAAAGTGGAAGAGCTTGTCGAAGACGACGACGCTCACGCCGAGCGACGCCGCGAAGGAGAGGATCACCGTCAGGATAAGGAGCACGGGCGCGATGATGGCGCGCAGGAGCAGGGCAAGGATGACGAGGACAACGAGCAGCACGAGCGGCAGGATCACCTTGCGGTCGTGGAGTGAGGCCCGATCGGTATCGAGGCTGATCGCATCATTGCCACCGACAAACGCCTCCGGCCCCGCCGCTTCCTTCACCTGACTGCGAAGCTGATTGATCGCATCGTACGATGCCCGGCTCGATGGTGCGGACTTCAGTGTGACATCGAACCGCGCCAGGTCGTTCGGCGCGCCGCTCTGCTCGGTGGGACCGACCGCTGCGACATCCGGGTGGCGCTGGACGACGGCACGGGCCGCATCGACCTTCGCTGCCGGGCGGACGACGACATTCGTTGGCGAACTGGCCCCAGACGGATAACTCTCCGCGACGAGGGCCAGCCCAACGACGGATTCGGGCTTCGAGCGGAAGCTGTCTTGCTGGGTCAGGGTGTTGCTCGTGTCGATGAGACCGATCGCCATCACACCGAGCACGAGTACCGCGACGATCCAGACGAGGCGCGGTCGGCGCGCAATCCCCTGACCGACGTGCGCCCAGATGCCGGACTCCTCGTGCGGCGCGGAACCATAGCGCGGGATGAACGGCCAGAACATCCCCCGCCCAAAGATGACGAGCAAGGCGGGAAGGAGTGTGAGCATCGCGATGAGTGTGAGGACGATCCCAATCGCACTCACCGGGCCAAGCCCCTTGTTGCTGTTCAGTTCCGCGACAAGTAAGCAGAGGAGGCTGATCGTCACGGTCGCACCGGATGCGGCGATTGCCGGGCCCGCGCGGCGCAAGGCGGACGCCATCGCCTCGTGGCGATCCTCATGCTGGCGCAATTCCTCGCGGTAGCGCGCGATGAGGAGAAGCGCATAGTCGGTGCCCGCGCCGAAGATCAGGACCGTGAGAATACCCGCGCTCAATCCATTGACCGTGAGACCGGCACGCGCCACGCCGTAGACCGCTGCGGAGGTGATCTGATTCGCGAGACCGACGGAAATGAGGGGTAGAAGCCAGAGAAACGGGCTGCGATAGGTAATGAGCAGGAGCACGGTCACAATACCGACCGTGGCGAGCAGCAACTTCGAGTTGATGTCTCCGAACACCGCGTTCGCATCGACCGCGAAGCCCGCCGGGCCGGTCACCTTCACATCGAGTCCGTTCCCGCCGTCATCGACGATCTTCCGCAGCGCTTTGATCGAGGCAATCAGCCGGTCCGAGTCTGCCGTCTCCTGGAAGGGAACCGTGTAGAGGATTGCCTTGCCATCTTGCGATTGAATCGGGGGAGAGGGCGGCAGTGAGAGGTCGAGATGTTGCGTCGTAATTGCCTGCACGTCGGCAGTCGCCTTCGTCCGGTCCGCATCGGTCAGCCCCGCCGCGCGGTGGTAGACGACGAAGGCGGGCACGGTCTGGCCGGAGGGGAATTGCTTTTCCAGGTCCAGCACCTTCGTTGATTCGGCGTTGCCGGGCAGGTAACTGGACGCCTCGTTCGACTCGGCAGACATCAGTTTGCTCGCGAATGGGAACGCGACAACGAGCACGGCGACCCAGAAAAGCAGAACGAGCCACTTGGCCCGCCGCCCCGCTGCGAAGGTCAGGATTGAGGTGAGTACGCGCATACCTGTACACATTCCTTCTTTTCTCGCCCGTCAGTCTTCTATCAAGAGAACACGCATCGCGCGCCGCATGTGACATGCCGCGAGTAACATCTCCGGTAGAGGCAAGCATCCTGCTTGCTTGAAGCGCAAGCGTCCCGCTTGCCTCCACCAGTCAATTGCAGGGCTCAATATTACAGAAAACCGCTCTGCTACATGTTTCGCGTGTGAATGCCACGGATGGTCTCCGCGAGATCATCGAGGTTATCGCCCTTTTCAAGGAAGAGGGCGATGCCTGCCTGTGCGGCATCGGTGCGTGCCTCATCGCCGCCGAAGGCGGTCAGCATGATGACCGCGCTCGCGGTGCTCGCTGCCCGGATCTGCTTCGTAGCCTCGATACCGTTCATGCCGGGCAGTTCGAGGTCCATCAAAATGATATCGGGCTGAAGTTCCCGCGCGAGCGCGACGGCACACTCGCCGTCCGCCGCTTCACCGATAACCGCGAGGTCTGGTTCAATCGTCAGCGTGAGGCGTAAGGCACGGCGTACCATGTCGGTATCATCGACCAGCAGGACGCGAATCGCTCGGGGGATTGGCTCGTGGATTGATGTCATCGCGTTCCTCATTCGGGTAGTACGAAACAACGGCCGTTCTTCCTGCCTCTCACTGTACCGAGATAGCGGCACCGGCACATCGTCCGTATGGGAAGCGAGAGGATCGTCCGAAAGTACGAGAGGAAAACGTCGATCCTGTTACGTGCCGCCTACCATGCCATGCCGCACCGCATAGAGGGCGGCCTGGGTACGATCCGTGACCGCCAGTTTCTGGAAGATCGCACTCAGATGGCTCTTGACGGTGCGATCACCGATATAGAGTTCGCTCGCGATCTCTTTGTTGCTCTTGCCCTGCGTGAGGAGTCGGAGCACATCGAGTTCGCGTTCGGTGAGCGCCTCGTGCAGCGTGGACTGCGCGGCTGACCGGGCGGCGGGGCGCTGGAAGCGGGAGAGGAGCCGCTTCGCGACTTCCGGATCCAGCGGCGATTCGCCCGCATCGACGGCGCGAATCGCGGTCACCAGTTCGTCCGGGTCGATGTCCTTAAGGAGATAGCCGTTCGCACCCGCTTCCAGGGCGGGGAAAACCTGCTCATCATCAGCGAAGCTCGTCAGCGCCATGATCTTGAGGCCGGGGTGAGCGGCGCGCAAGGTGCTGATCGCTGCAACGCCGCCCATACCGGGCATCATCAGGTCCATCAGGACCACATCGGGCCGGAGGTTGGGCACCGCATCGATCGCTTCTTCGCCCGTTTCTGCTTCACCGACAACGGTCAGACCCGGCTCGCCCTCAAGAAAGCCACGCAACCCACCGCGCACCATCCGATGATCGTCAACGATCAGAACCCTGATGGTCCGCGCGTTATTCATTCGGCTGCCTCCCTTTGCGGTGCATTGGCGCAGGTGATGCCGGGCGTCGTCCCCGCTCGCTCCTGCCGGTAGATCGTCGGGAGCGGCGTATCGGCCTCAGTATACCCGATCCCGTTCTGCGCTATCCGACGCAGTCCTCGCAAACGCAGGAGAGTTCATCACAGGCGTTGTCGCATGGGGTGTGGATGGGATCGCGGGAAGTCTCGCTCTGGGGCGGGTAGGCGCGGGTCAGGCGACCGCGTGCGAAGGGTGACGCCCTCGTACGAGGGTCGGGACAAACATGCGTGTCGCATCGCGGAACGCGCGCTCATCGAGGGGCGCGGCGAGCACGATCGTATCGGTGAGGAGCGCTACGGGCAGCGTCGCGAAGACATCCCACGACGCACCGACGACGATCACGGGGAGGTGGTGCAGCATCGTGTCCGCGCGTATGTCATCGAGCAGACTATGCAGTTTCTTCGGCGCATCGGCACCGATAATCAGCAAATCCGGTGTCGCGCGGCGAATGTCTCGCAAGTTCGCAGCAGCATAGATCATGACGCGATAGCCCGCGTCATGCAGCGCTGCGATTCCGGGGCGGAGCAGTGTCGTTCCTTGCGCGGCGGTGAGGATCTGTATCATGGTCGGCCCCCGATGTAACGTGCGTAAACATGGCGATGAGGATCGCAGTTTTATCTAAGCAATATCCATACCGCCTATCCGTACTATCTGTAGAATCGCTGCGTTCGTACGTTTTGCTGCCGCACATACGACAGCGTTCGGGTTTTCCCGGTGGTGGCGGGCTTCAGCCTGCCTTTTGGTCTGGCAGGCTGAAGCCCGCCACCACCCTGTTTCCTCGTGTGCGCGCTCTTTATGTCGCACTGTCAGCCTTGCGCGTTGTCGGGCGAGAAGACGCACCGTACAATGGCGAGTGATGTGCGCTCGGCGAGACGATGGTCTGCGGGGTTGGCACGAGGAGTGGACAAACGCTATGCAGGAATTCAATGCACCGCAGACGGAGATGGTCGCCGCATCTTCCGGGACGGTGATCTATCTCGATCACGCCGCGACAACGGCGACCGACCCCACGGTGATCGACGCGATGCTGCCGTATTGGCGGGAAACATGGGGCAACCCCTCCAGTCTCTATGCGGCGGGTCGGCAGGCACGGGCCGGGCTTGACCGGGCGCGGGCGGGGCTGGCACAGGTTCTCCATTGCCATCCCCGCGAGATCACGATCACGTCCGGTGGATCGGAGAGCGATAATCTCGCGCTCCGTGGCGTGATCGCGGAAGCGCGACACACCTTTGCTCGCCCCCATCTCATCACGACTGCGGTCGAACATCATGCGGTCATGCATACCGCCGCTGCATTGGAAAAGGACGGCGTGGACGTCACATACCTCCCCGTCGATGCGGACGGTAGGGCCTCGTCCGGCGATCTCGCCGCCGCCATTCGGCCCGAGACCTGTCTCGTCTCGATCATCTACGCGAACAATGAAGTCGGCACGGTCAATCCGATTGCCGACCTGGCAGCTATCGCCCGTGAGCGCCATATCCCCTTTCACACCGATGCGGTGCAGGCAGCGGGATACCTGCCCCTCGATGTCGATGCCCTGGGGGTCGATCTGCTCTCCCTCTCCGCGCACAAGTTTAATGGACCGAAGGGTGTCGGCCTCTTGTACACGCGCCGGGGCACACGCTGGACCCCGCAGATTACCGGCGGCGGGCAGGAGATGAATCGACGCGCGGGAACCGAAAATGTCGCCTTCGCGGTCGGTATGGCGACCGCACTCCTACGGGCGGAAACGGAGCGAGCACGTACCGTCGCTCACTGCACTGCACTGCGTGATCGATTGGTCACACAGGTGATGGCGGCGATCCCGGATGTTCGTCTCAATGGTCACCCGTCCGCGCGCCTCGCTAATAACGCGAATCTCGGCTTCGCCGGTGTGGAGGCGGAATCCCTGCTCATCTTGCTCGACGCGGAAGGCATTGCTGCCTCCGCAGGGTCGGCCTGCGCGAGTGGGAGCATCGAACCGAGCCATGTGCTCACGGCAATGGGCGTGCCCGACGCCTATGCGCTCGGCACGCTGCGTTTCTCTCTCGGTCCGGAAAATACCGTTGCGGAAATCGACGCCGTCGCGACCCTTCTCCCCCGCCTCGTCGCCCGCCTCCGCTCCCTCGCCTCTCTCGCGGTCTGACGAATTACCACGATGCCGGGATGGAGGCTTAGCACAGAGGACACAGAGAGCGCAGAGGACACAGAGAGCACAGAGGGATTCTCCTTCTTTTCTCTCCTCTGTGCTCTCTGCGCTCTCTGTGTTAATGTTCCCCTCTTAGTGGCTCATTTATCAGGGAGGATGATATATGGTGCGGGATGAGGCGATACGGCGGCAGTTTGATCGGGCGGCAGCGGCGTACGGGACCTCACCGATCTTCGCACAGGGGCACGACCTCGCGCTGATGATCGAGGCGACCCATCCGACTGCCGCGATGACCGTCCTCGATGTGGGGTGCGCGGCGGGTCATACGGCGCTCGCGTTCGCACCTTATGTGCATGAGGTGATCGGCGTGGACCTCAGCCGAGACATGCTCATCGAAGCGGCCCGGCAAGCGGCGACGCGCGGCGTCACGAATGCGCGCTGGGAGGAAGCGAGTGCGGCCTCGCTCCCGTATACGGACGGCAGCTTCGATATTGTCGCCTGTCGCATGGTCGTGCATCACTTCCCCGCACTGATTCCCTCACTTGCGGAGATGGCGCGCGTGTTGAAGCCCGGCGGGCAACTGCTCATCGTAGACATCATCTCCCCGGAAGACCCCGCACTGGCCGACTTCATCAATCAGGTCGAACTGCTACGCGACCCCTCGCATAGTCGGGATTGGACGCTCTCCGAGTGGAGTGCTGCGGGCGAAGCAATCGGCGCGCCCTTCCGCCTCGTCACGCGCTGGGATTTGGCGCTCGATTTCGCGGACTGGACCGCGCGGCAGCAGACCCCACCCGCAGCAATCGCCCAACTCGAAGCGCTCTTCGATCACGCCTCCCCCGCCGCCCGGGAGGCATTCGCGATTGTCACCACTCCCCCCCGTCGCTTCCACCTCTGGGCCGCCATGCTGCATGGGGCGAAGAAGTAGGCAGTAGTCAGTACGCAGCGGGGAAGTAGACAGTAGTCGGTAGTCAGTAGTCAGGGGGGAGGGTCCCATTCTGACTACTGACTATCGACTACTGTCTACTGCTCCCCATTTGTGCATCAACGGGCCGTCCGGTACACTGCCGGGGCAATGAGCATTGAGCATTGAGCAGTGTACGCAAAGCGCCGTGGATGAAGGGGACCGCGTGGGTAACCGGGTATGTGGAGGGATGAGCGCCATCTATCGGTGGGCGCAGGAGAATGCACTGCGTGCGGCCTTCTTCGTTGGCCTCGTCGTTGCCGTGCTCGGGTGCTGCGTGCCACGAACGGAACCCGCGCACGATCCGGGGAGTATCGGTATCGACTCCATCGTGCAGACGCTCCCGAAGCGGACGGTGATCGGCTTCCCGCTCGTTGTCTGGTCCACCCCGGATGTGCACGCGGAGACCGATTGGAATTTCGGAATGTGGCCGCTGCGGCGGCTCTTCATTCTCTGGGCAAATATCTGGCTCTGCGGACTGCCCGCGCTTCTCGGCGTACTTGCCCATCGCGCCAATACCGTCGCGTTCGCGATGCCGCGTTTGCTCGGTACCTACTTCATCACCTGGCTCGCCTATCCGATGCTCGTCGTACCGCTCTTGCTCTCGCATTGGAGCGCCGTCGCGCCTCGCTCGCCCCTCGCCTATGCGACAGTGTTCGGGCGAGCCATCGTGTTATCGCCGTGGGCAGGGTGGATGGGGTTGGCGCTCATCGCCGTTGGCTGGTACCTCTTTGCGTTCCCACCCCGCGCGTTCCGCCTGGTGGCGTATGTTCCACCCCCGCCGCAGATCGAGCAACCGGATTTCGAGCGGTTGCCGATGCGGTAAGCATCCGTTTCGATTCTCGCCGCCCTGGCGGCTCACGAATAGGCAACCGCACGGAGGGTACAGGTATGCAGCAGCAAGACAACCGACCGATGTTCGTTTTCACCGAGGTGCCGGGCGATCCATCGGTCTCTCGATCCACCTACGAGAATGAGGACAGTATTTTCTTTCTCTCCGTGCATGAACGACCGCCGGAAAATGGGGCGACGCGCTATTTCGTCAACGTCTTCAACATGGCCGATCCGATGGAAGAAGAGGGCACCGTGTTTATCGTGCCCTGGGCGCAGGTGCTTTGCGCCTTCACGACCGCATGGGTCGAGGCGGACCCCGATGTGAACCTGGTCGAATCTGCCGAGGATGCCGTGATGAACTGGCTCGATGCCGATGATGTCGCGATCGGTTCGACGCGCTATCTCCTCTTCACCGAAGATGAGCCGGAGGGCGCGGAGCAAGAGTGGCCGACGACGTACAAGCAATGATCAATGAGTGGGGATTGATCTTCCTCATTGCTCCCCACTCATTGCTCGTCTGCTGCCTGCAAACGCTGCACGGTCTTCGATGCATTGGTATCGTGTGAGGCACGGATGATGGAGACGGTTGCGGGTGTGCAGCCCCAAGCGGCGGCGTGGTCCGCTCCGCGCGCGGCGTGATCGAGGAGGATCGCCATACCGCGTCTCCAGCGGTGCAGGAATCTTGCCTCCGAGGCCAGCCGATTGAGAGCGTGGGGCCAGCGCGCAAGCAGCACGCGCGCCGACCGCTGCGTGATACCGACGCCGGGATGCTTGCCAATATCATGGAGGAGGGCCGCCGCGAGGAGGTCCGTATCGCGCTCTCCACCGGTGACCAATACATGATGGACATGCAGTGCGTGGCGCTGATCGCCCTTTGAGAGGGAGCGAAACGCCACGCGCGCTGACTCCGGCAGGATCGCGAGCGCGGCCTCACGCTCCGCGATGTTGAGCGGCATGAAGGGCACAATCAGCGCATGCATCCCCTGTTTGATGCGGTAGGGAAGACGACCTAACCCCCCGGCCCCCTTCCCGAGAGGAAGGGGGTGACTCATCAAGAGGCTGTGCTCTGATGCATCGGCCACGGACCTATCGAAGCTCGCTCCCCCTTCCCACGCCGGGGTTACGGAAGGGGGCGGGGGGGTTAGGTTCTCCACCTCAGAAGTTGCCGAAGGATCCGGACGCGCCACGGATCAGATGCGTCAGGCTCTCATAGACGGGCGCGCTGATATTGGTGAGGATCGGACGGAGGGGTTGAAAGAAGATGACCAGAAAGAGGATCATAAAGCCGTAACGGTCAAGTGGTGCGAGGATGGGATACCAGAAATCCGGCAGAATGCCAGTCAGAATCTTTAATCCGTCGAGCGGCGGCAGAGGGATGAGGTTGAAGGCGGCGAGGCCGATATTCAGCGTGATTAGGGTATCAACGAAGGTCTGTGCATTCGCCGGCAAGGTATGGAAGCCGCTCGAAAAGATGCGTTGTGGCACGGCGAGTACGAGGGCGAGGATGATATTCGAGATTGGCCCCGCTGCCGCAACGAGCGCGACGCCATGCTTGCCCCAACGCATCCGATAGGGATTGAACTGGACCGGCTTCCCCCAGCCGAGGCCGAAGCCGGTCAGGGCGATGAAAACGAGGAAGAGGAAACCAATAGGGTCGAGGTGCGCGATCGGGTTGAGGGTGACACGGCCCTGATCGCGCGGCGTGGGGTCCCCGAGGAGTGTCGCGGTGTAGGCGTGCGCGAACTCATGGATGGTAATACTGATCACAAAGGCGAGAAGGATCGAAACAAACACTTGTGGGCTGGCATTTGCCGTACCAAACACTGAGAAACCTTTCGTACGGAGCACCCGGCCCCTCCCCTAAAGTGGGAGGGGTGACTCGCTGCAAGTACCGTGGCGTTCTTGATATGCCGTGACATTGAAGATCGCTCCCCCTCTCCACGCAGATGGAGAGGGGGTCGGGGGGTGAGGTCTTTTAATCCCCTGCCATCGCGGTGGGCTTGAGGTTGGCGGCGCTGCCGTCCGCCGTGTAAAGGTGGCAGGCAACGAAGTGCTCGCCGCCCTTATCCTCGAAGGGTGGTTCGACGACATCGCAGACGCCCTTGATGGCGTATTGGCAGCGGGTGTGGAAGTGGCATCCGCTCGGCGGATTGATCGGGCTGGGCACGTCACCGGTCAGGATGACCCGCTCGCGCTTCTTCTCGATCACCGGGTCCGGGATCGGCACGGCGGAGAGGAGCGCCTTGGTGTACGGGTGCATCGGCTCTTCGTAAATCTTATCGCGCGAGGCGAGTTCGACGATCTTGCCGAGGTACATCACGGCGACGCGGTCGGAGATGTGCTTCACGACCGAGAGATCGTGGGCGATGAAGAGGTAGGTGAGGTTGAACTGCTCCTGGAGGTCTTCCAGGAGGTTGACGATTTGTGCCTGAATCGACACGTCCAGTGCCGAGACCGGCTCATCGGCGACGATGAACTGCGGGCTGGCGGCGAGGGCACGAGCCACACCGATACGCTGCCGCTGACCGCCGGAGAACTCGTGCGGGTAGCGGTTCGCGAAGTACGGGTTGAGGCCGACCGTCTCCAGGAGTTCCTGGACACGCTGATTGCGGTGGGCACGATCGACGAGATTGTGAATCTGCATCGGCTCGGAGATGATTGAGCCGACCGTCATGCGCGGGTTGAGCGAGGCGTACGGGTCCTGGAAGATCATTTGCAGGTGGCGGCGCATCTTGCGCATGTCGCCCGCATCGAGCTTCGTCAGGTCCTTGCCCTGGAACTTCACTTCGCCGGAGGTCGGCTTATAAAGCTGAAGGATCGCCCGGCCCGTCGTGCTCTTGCCGCAGCCGGACTCACCGACGAGGCCGAGCGTTTCGCCCTTCTTGACGGCGAAAGAGACACCGTCCACCGCCTGCACGGCACCGACCTTGCGCTGCAGGATGATGCCCCGCGTGAGCGGGAAGTGCATCACGAGGTCGTTGACCTCCAGGAGCGTCTCTCCAACGCCCTCCTTGCCGTCCATCGCTCGCTTTGCCTCGGTTTGTGAGGCGACATTGTCTGCCATTATGACACCTTCTCCCCGTTGACGATGTTGAACCAGCACGCGATCTCATGGCCGGTCGCGACCTCACGCAGGAGTGGATTCTGCTGGAAGCACTGCTCCTCTGCATAGTCGCAGCGAGGCGCGAAGGGGCACATATTCGGCAGGTCGATGAGGTCCGGCGGCAGGCCGCGAATCGGCTTCAATCGGCCCTTCTCCAATTCATCGAGGCGCGGGATCGAGTTCAGGAGGCCGAGGGTGTAGGGGTGGCGCGGGTTGGCGAACAACTCATCGGTCGTCGCGGTTTCCACGATGTGCCCGGCATACATCACGTTCACGCGGTCGGTCATGCCTGCGACGACCCCGAGGTCGTGCGTGATCATGATCAGGCCGGTGCCGCGGTCCACCTGAATCTTCTTAAGGAGTTCAAGGATCTGGGCCTGGATCGTCACGTCGAGCGCGGTGGTCGGCTCGTCCGCGATGATGAGGTCCGGGTTGCAGGAGAGCGCCATGGCGATCATCACGCGCTGGCGCATACCGCCGGAGAACTGGTGCGGGTACTGATTCACCCGCTCCTCCGCGTTCGGGATGCCAACCATCTTCAAGCAGTTCGACCGACCGCTCGCGCGCCTCAGCCTTTGACATGCCGAGGTGGAGCATGACCGCCTCGCTGATCTGGCGGTTCACGGTGAGTACCGGGTTGAGGGAAGTCATCGGGTCCTGGAAGATCATCGCGATCCGGTTTCCCCGAATGCTGCGCACTTCCTCATCGCTCATTTCGAGGATATTGTCGCCCTGGAAGATGATCTTGCCGTCGACAATCTTGCCGGGGGGCGAGGGGATCAGGCGCATGAGGGAGAGCGCGGTGATCGACTTGCCGCAGCCGGACTCGCCGACGATGCCGAGCGTTTCACCAGGGTTCAGGTAAAACGAGACACCATCCACGGCCTTGACGACGCCGTCCTGGGTGAAGAACTGCGTCTTGAGATTACTGACATCGATGAGCGGACCCTGTCCGTCCCAATCGGACCCCTTCTTACCCCTGGCTGGCGCCTTCGCTATTGCCATACCGATTTACCTCCCCGTATTGGGGCGATGGGCAGCCCAACGGCGGCTAACCCTACGACCGTTCTTCCCACGCATGAACCGTCGAGTATCGAAGCCCGCGTCCGCTATCGTGTCACGCGGCGTGACCGCTTCATTTTCTCCTCAGTGCATGTGTGGGGCGCCGTCCCACCGGCGATGGCGCAGTATACCATCCCCCGCTTTGTGCGTGCAACAAGGGTGAATCGGGCAGCATAACGAGAGTCCCATCCACCACTTGTGAGAATACCCAAACGGGATCACAGGCGCGGATTGCGCACCCAACCCAATCGTGGCTGCAAATCATAGAGCGTGTTCGCGAACGAACCTTCTTGCTGGGTGAGGGTGTGAATATGCGTCGCAACGACCGGCGGCGGATATCCTCGCACTTGCGGTGCGATGATGATTCCCGCGTGACGATGCGGCAGTTGCCATTGATACGTCCAGAGATGCCACGCATCGTGAAGCAATTTGAAATCATCTGCATTGTGAGTAATCAGCACCCAATCGCGCTCTGTCGCATACGACAGTTGATGGGGATCGGGTGAGCCTTCGCGCCCCTCGTCATGGGTGGAAATTACGGTGTGGCCATGGATACGCAGGAATCCGTCGAGGAGAAACGAGACATTTTCGTCGATGTAGAACGTCACCACGCGGGATCAGCCTTCGCGGTTGAGAACGAGGCGAGCGTCGATGGATGCTTTGTGTCGCTCGTAGTATGCGAGTGCGGCATCTATCGCCTCGCGCGGTACCCCGTAATCGTGCGCTACTTGATCGAGGTCTCCTTCGGTCACGTCGAGGTGCCCGATGAGCGCCCACACAGGCACATGACGGTCTGTCGTCAGCCGCGCATTCGAAATCCCCGGCTTACTCGGGTGCGGTTCGATGTACCGCTCGATGAGAGCATCCAGATTTTCGACGTGAGTCTTTGCCATACCATGATTCCTTTGCGTACAAGGAAGTGTACGTCGCGAGCGGACGAAGTGCAATGCGTGCAGGATCCCCAAAACTGGCAAAATACGTTGCTCCGTGCGGACGAGTATGCTATGCTGCGCGGCAACAAGTGAAAAGCTCCGGACACTCATCACGAGCGGTGGAGGGACAGGCCCGACGAAGCCCGGCAACCTTCCTCACAAGTGAGGATGGTGCCAATGCCGCCAGCGCACGCGCGCTGGAACGATGAGCGGTCCGCCGAAGCCCCTGACACCAGGAGAACGTGCGGCTGCTCAAATTGGGCAGCCGTTTTGTGTTGTCCGTAGCTTTTATGGTATGAGGTTGCATCATTGGCGACGCAGGCGAACGAGCGAGACGATTTCCGGGCGGTAGGATGGCGCGATGGCGCAGTCGTGCTGATCGACCAGACGCGCCTGCCCCATGAGGAAATCTGGCTAACGCTCCGCACGCCGGACGAAGTCGCCCAGGCGATCCGCACGATGCAGGTGCGCGGCGCGCCCGCCATCGGCGTTGCCGGTGCCGCCGGAGTCGCGCTCGCTGCCCACGAGTGGGACGCCCAGGATACGCGGATGCTCATCATGCATATCGCGATGCGCGCCGAGGAATTGCGAGCCACACGACCCACCGCAGCTAATCTCAGTTGGGCCATTGACCGGATGATGCGCGCCGCGCGTGCCGCCGCACCTGCAGGCCCCGCCGCCCTCCGCGCTGCACTCGTTGCCGAGGTGCAGGCCATTGCCGATGAGGATCGGGCGCAGAGCGCGCAGATGGCGGCGGCGGGTGCATCGCTCCTGCCTGCGGGCGGCATCCTCACCCACTGCAACACGGGCGCGCTCGTAACGGCGGGCGGCGACGGGACGGCCCTCGCGGTGATCCGGGCGGCATGGCGACAGGGAACTGCATTGCACGTCTTCGCGGACGAAACGCGCCCCCGCCTGCAAGGTGCGCGGCTCACGATGTGGGACCTCCAGCGGTGGGGCATCCCGGCGACGCTGATCGTGGACGGCGCGGCGGCTTCTCTGATGCGGCGCGGGTTGATTCAGGCGGTGATTGTGGGCGCGGATCGCATTGCCGCGAATGGTGATACCGCCAACAAGATCGGCACCTACAGTGCCGCCCTCGCTGCCCGCGCGCATGGCATCCCGTTCTATGTGGTGGCACCACGCTCGACCTTTGACCGCTCCATCCCGAACGGCGATGCGATCCCGATCGAAGAGCGCGCGGCAGACGAAGTGACCGACATTGGCGGGGTGCGGATCGCGCCGGACGGGATCACCGTCGCCAATCCCGCCTTCGATATCACGCCCGCCGACTGCATCACGGCGATCATCACCGATGCGGGTGTGCTCCGATTTCCCTACGACGAACCAATTCGGGCGATGGCGGGCGTGGGGCTCGCTTCGGTGTCCGCATGAGAACTCACGAGGAAGAAGGGTGCATGACCGACGATAGTATGATCGCGAGTGATGCGGTGCTCCGACCCCAAGAAGTTGTGGTGACCGGGTCGCTCGCCTACGATTTCATCATGGACTTCCCCGGCGATTTTCGCGACCACATCATGCCGGACAAAGTCCACGTCCTCAGTATCTCCTTCCTTGTGGAGAAGATGACCAAGCAGCGCGGTGGGGTCGCGGGGAACATCGCCTATTCGCTCGCCCTCCTCAAGCAACCGTGCTCGATCCTTGCCACTGCCGGTACGGACGACTTCGACACCTACCGCGCCTATCTCGAACAGATCGGCGTCGATACCGGCCCCGTGGTCGGCGTGCCGGACGAGATGACCGCCTCCTGCTTCATCACGGCGGACACGAAGAACAACACCGTGATTGGCTTCTACGCGGGCGCAATGGCGCGGAGCGATCTGACCTCGTTTTATCACCTCGATGCCGCCGCGATTAAGGTCGCACTGATTGGGCCGACGGTGCCGGAAGCGATTGAGCGCTTCCCGGACGAATGCCGCGCGCTCGGCATCCCCTTCGTCTATATGCCCGCGTGGCAGACGACCGTGATGGACGGACCCGCCCTGGCGAAGGGATTGGTCGGTGCAACGGCGATCCTCGGCAGTGATTACGAGTTCGCCGTAACGGTCGAGAAGACCGGGCTGTCCGAAGATGCGATGCTCGCACAGCTCGCACCGAACGGCGCGCTCGTCAAGACGCTCGGCGGTGAGGGGAGCATCATTCGCACCCGCGAGGCGACCTACACGATTCCTATCGCTCCCGCGCGTGCGGTGGTGGACCCGACCGGCGGCGGTGACGCCTACTGCGCGGGGCTGCTGACCGGCATGGTGCGCGGTTGGGATTGGCGTGTGACCGGGCGCGTTGCGGCGCAGGCGGCAACCTATGCCGTCGAACTCTATGGGCCGCAGGCGCACACCTATACGCTGGAAGAGTTCGCAGCGCGTTACCAGGACGCTTTCGGAGAAGGACTGCGGGCGCCCCCTGGGCAGCATGAGGACTCAGGACTGAGTGGGAGAGTACAGGCAACGGTGAGGTAATTGGGGAGATTGGAGTCGCGAGCAGGAGACTGAGTCCTCAGTCCTGAAGCGACCGGAGGGAGTATTTCGTGAGTACGACGTTTATGCAGGCCAAGAAGCTTTTCTTCACCTCAGAGTCGGTGACGGAGGGGCATCCGGACAAGATGTGCGATCAGATTTCTGACGCCATTCTCGATGCGATCCTCGCACTAGACCCGCAGGCGCGCGTCGCCTGCGAGTCAGCGACGACGACGGGGCTCGTCTCCGTCTTCGGGGAGATCACGACCTCCGCATACGTGGACATGCCGACCATCATCCGTGAGACGATCAAAGAGATCGGTTACACACGCGATGCGGACTGCCTCTTCGATGGTGGCAGCGTCGGCGTCAATGTCGCGATCGGTCAGCAATCCCCGGATATCGCGCAGGGTGTGAGTCTCGATAACGATGAGGTCGGTGCGGGCGACCAGGGCATGATGATCGGCTTCGCCTGCAATGAAACGCCGGAGCTCATGCCCCTGCCGATTGCGCTGGCGCACAAGCTCGCCCGGCGTTTGACGGAAGTACGGAAGAACGGAATGCTGACGTATCTGCGACCGGACGGCAAGAGCCAGGTGACCGTCGAGTACCATCAGGGCAAGCCGGTGCGCGTCGATGCGGTCGTCATCTCCACGCAGCATCACCCCGATGTCACGCAGGCCCAGATCCACAATGATATCGAGGCCCACGTCATCCGGGAGATCATCCCGGTGAATATGATCGACGCGCACACAAAGATCTACATCAACCCGACGGGCCGCTTCGTCATCGGCGGGCCGGTGGGCGATGCGGGCCTGACGGGCCGGAAGATCATCGTCGATACCTATGGCGGCATGGCGCGACACGGTGGTGGCGCATTCTCCGGCAAGGACCCGACCAAGGTGGATCGCTCGGCGGCGTACGCGGCGCGTTATGTCGCGAAGAACATCGTCGCGGCGGGTCTCGCGGATCGCTTCGAGGTGCAGCTCTCGTACGCAATCGGCGTACCGAAGCCACTTTCGATCATGGTCGAAACCTTCGGCACGGGCAAGATCCCGGATGAGCGATTGCAGGAGTTGATCGCCGAGCACTTCAATCTGACGCCGCGCGGCATCATCCGCACGCTCGATCTGCGCCGCCCGATCTACAAGCAGACCGCCGCCTACGGCCACTTCGGGCGCGATGATCTCGATGTGCCGTGGGAGAAGACGGATAAGGCGGAGACCCTGCGCGCCGCTGCGGGAATCGCGGATCGGGAGCTTGCCCTCGCGGACGACTGATCTGCCCTAACCCCCCATCCCCCTTCCCCACCGGGGAGGGGGAGCCGTAGGGGCGCATCGTGATGTGCCCTCTTTGGCGCCGCCGAGACGGACGATCTGTAGACAAAGCGACATTGATAGTGTAGTATCTTCGGTGGAGGCAGCTCCAAAGATGAGATTCATCGGTACACGGAGGTGGGCATGACGGCAACGACGGTTGATTACGACATTGTGGACATCGGCCTGGCGGAACAGGGCCGGATGCGCTCGGACTGGGCGGAACGACAGATGCCGGTCCTCCAGACGATCCGCGAGCGGTTCGCCAAGGAGAAGCCACTGACGGGCTTACGGATCGCGGTGAGCCTGCACATCACGACGGAGACCGCCGTCCTCCTGCGGACGCTCAAGGCGGGTGGCGCGGAAATCGCCCTCTGCGCCTCGAACCCGCTCTCCACCCGCGATGATGTCTGCGCCACGCTCGTCGCGCACGAGAACATCCCCGTCTACGCCTATTACGGCGAGGATGTCCAGACGTACTACCGGCATGTCGATCAGGTGCTTGCCCACAAGCCGCAACTGACGATGGACGATGGCGCGGACCTGATCGTCAAGCTCCATGAGGCGGGCGGCGAACTCCTCGACCGGGTGATCGGTGGCATGGAGGAGACGACGACGGGCGTGATCCGCGTGCGCGCGATGGAGCGGAACGGCATCCTCAAGTTCCCGGTCGTCGCCGTCAACGACACGCCGACCAAGCGCTTCTTCGATAACCGCTACGGCACCGGCCAGAACACCGTCGATGGCATCTTGCGCGCGACGAACATCCTGATCGCGGGTAAGGCTGCGGTCGTGGCCGGGTTCGGCTGGGTCGGGCGTGGCATCGCGCTCCGGCTCAAGGGCATGGGCGCGAACGTGATCGTCACCGAGGTTTCGCCAATTGCCGCGCTCGAAGCGGTGATGGAGGGGTACCGCGTCATGCCGATGGCGGAAGCGGCGAAGATTGCCGACATCATCGTCTCCGCAACTGGCGGCACGGAGATCGTGAGCCGCACGCACTTCCCCAACCTGAAGGAGGGCGTCCTGCTCTGCAATAGCGGTCACTTCGATGTCGAGATTGATGTCAAGGGCCTCAAGGAGATGGCGGTTTCGCACAAGATGGTGCGCAACAACACCGAGGAATACGTGCTGCCCACCGGACAGCGGGTCTACCTCCTCGCCGAAGGGCGGCTCGTCGGTCAGGCGGCGGCGGAAGCCAGCCCGGCCAGCGTGATGGACATGTCCTTCGCGGATCAGGCGCTGGCGACCGAATGGCTCGTCCAGAATCAGGCATCGCTTCAGTCGAAGGTCTATGACATCCCGGCGGAGCTCGACCTCGGCGTCGCCACGCTCAAGCTCGCCACGCTCGGTATCGAGATCGACACCCTCTCCGCACGCCAGAACGAGTACAACAACGCGTGGCAGGAAGGGACGTAAATCGTCCATCAGCCAATGGAACGCGAGAATGGGAGGGGCTACTGCCCCTCCCGTCTTTTGTCTTCGTCGGGATTAATCGAGGAGCACGCCGGTGTCACTCAATCTGGTACAACCCGTCGTCAATATCGTTGGGGAGAAGGTGGCCCTCGGCCCTTGCTCACCGGATCACTTCGCGGCCTTCAATCGCTGGGAGAACGATCCGTCGATCGTGCGCAATTTCGGCTATTTGCCACGCCCACGCACGCTTGCGGTCACTGCCGAGTCTTTTGAGCATGGGCGGTGGGCCGAGGCAACAAGCGACGTCTTCGCGCTGTATGAGCGGGCAACGTGGCGCTTGATTGGCAATACCGGCCTCATGCAGATCGACCACATCAACGAGACCGCCGAGTTTTTTATCGCGATCGGTGAAGCAGATGCCCATAACAAGGGGTACGGCACGGAGGCAACCGCGCTCGTACTCGATCATGCTTTTTTCGCGCTCGGGCTTGGGAACGTCATGCTTCGAGTTTCGGAATACAACCGTGCCGGCATTCGCGTCTATGAAAAGGTGGGCTTCCGGACAATGGGCGTGCGGCGCAAGAGCAAACTCATGGGCGGCAAACAGTGGGATACGATCTACATGGAGATCCTCGCGGAAGAGTTCGAGAGCCCGGTGCTCAAGCAGGTGCTGATGCCCGATTAAGCGCGCCCGTGATCGCGGTGATCCGTGCGTGCGCGCAGCGTGGTTCCATAGACTATCGGTCACATTGTGGTCAATAAGCGGAAAACGGGAGGCATCGGAGGAGAGGTCATGCTCGAAAACGCAGCGCATCGCCAATCAGACAATACTCTGCGTACCCGGCGGCAATTCCTGCAGCGTGCGGCCGCCGTCCTCGCATCCGGTACGGTCGGTGCCATCTTGGCCGCGTGCTCCGGCTCGGGGCCAGCACAATCGCTCGCGTCCACCACTACGGCGAGCACGAATACTGCTTCGAACCCCGCACCAACCGGAGCCGCACCAACGGGATCTGCACCAACCAGGGCCGGATCATCTGCGGCCTCTGCCACGCGCTCCAGCCAACCTTCGCGTACCGCGACGACCGTGACAGGGGCGACGACAGCCCCCGCAGCCGTCGCGCGCGGCACCGGCCAACCGCGCCAGGCGAAGATCATGTTGACGGCGCCGGAATTGGCACGTTTGCGTGCCAAGAAGAACGCGAATGATCCCACATGGCAGCGACTCAAGTCCCGCGCCGACGAACTGGTCACATATTCGATCTTCCCGTACAAGTTTGACAAGCGCAGCCACTGAGCCGGACAACGCTATTTTCTACGATTACCAGGGGGAGGGTTGGTTCAAGCGCGACCATGCCCCTGGCGCTGGCCTATCAGGTGTCAGCGGAAACACAGTATGCCGATAAACTGATTGAAATCGCGGATGAGATGCTGCGCGCGCAGACCGATCCGGACAATAACCAGAAGGGCAAGACGCTTCCGCCCCTCCAACCGGATAACTATTATGCGACCCGCTACCTCGGCCCGGTCGCCGCGGTCATCTATGACTGGTGCTATGACCGGCTCGGCGCGGACCGGCAAAAGAAGCTCATCGCCCTGATGAACACGTACTTTGACGACTTCCGCGAGAATGGCTACGAGATCAACGATCACGCCACCGGCAACTACTATCTCGGCCACATGATCGCCGCCGGATACATGGGTTTTGCAATAATGGGTGATAACCCACGTGCCCAGGAGATGATTGATTTCGCGCGCGTCCGCTTCGATGGAAAGACGAGCCCGCTGGTCAAAGCAGAGAATGTCCCGACCGATAACTTCGCCCTGGGCTTCGCGGGCGGCTTCCCGGCGGGAGCCAGTTCGGAAAGCACGCCCATCACTGGCGCGCCGCTCAAGAGCGGGTTCAATCCCCAGAGCTGGGCCTACGGGTCGGAGAGCTTCGCTCGGGTCATTGATTACCTGCTGGCGCTGCGCAGCGCCACGGGTGAAGATCTGCTGACCCCACATCAGGATTGGTTCACGCAGATCCTGCGGGCACAGAAACACGCGCTCCTGCCGAACCGGTTTGAGATCGATCCATCGGGCGATTGGGGTGGCAGGCAGGGCGCCGTAATCCTCCGCATGCTCCCTGCCCGGTTGGCGTATGTGTTGGCCGGTACGCCGGATGGCCCGGGCGCCCAGCATTTCGCCACAAGCGGGATCGCGGAGTCCACCTATCCGGATGTCGAGGTCTACCCCTTGAGCGAGTGGGAAGACTTCATCTTCAGCGACGCCGCGCGCCCCGCTGCCGAACTCATGCTTCCGCCGTACTACACGGGGTTCGGTCCGGTGAATCCGAAGGCGGGGCCGACGAATGGCGCCGTCCCCTACTTCATCCAACGCAGTGATTGGGGGCCGGAGGCAACGTGGGTCTCCACGGACCTCGGCTGTCAGTATTACGACGACCACCAACACTTTGATGCCGGGGCAATGACGATCAAGCGCGGCAACGATTATCTGCTTATCGATGCGTCCAACTGGAAAGGAGAGGCCGGGGGACACGGCATCATCGGCGACTCCACCGAGTGGGATTCGGCGGCGGCGGCAAACACGCTGTATTTCGATGACTTCGGCGAGTACATGACCGATTTTCGGAGCGAAGACGGGGCGCAGTACGCCGGTGGCCAAGGCGGCTGGGGTAAAGATGAGGTGATTGCTGCCGAACTTGCCGATGCGTATAGCTATATTCGCAGCGATCTCTCGACCGCCTACAACTTCAACATTTTCGATGAGGCCGCCGAAAAGCGCCGCCTCGCGTCGTTCTATCGCAGCTTCGTGTATCTGCGTGCGGCGAATCTGATTGTCGTCTACGATCAGGTGGCAGCCAAGAACTCCACCAACCCGCGCGGGCAATACCGCAAACACTTGCGCTGGCACTTTCCAAATAAGCCGAGCGTCAACGGCAAAATGGTGCAAGTCGATCAGGGTGCGTCCCGGCTCTATCTGGAGACCGTGCTGCCCGCAAATGCGGCGCTCAACGTCGTCGATGAGTCCAATAATCCTGACCCTTGTGTCCCAGGTGATTCCAGTTGCAAACCGTATGCCAAGAACCAACTCGATTATCTCGCTAACACCAATACGTGGCGTATCGAGGTAAGTGACCCCGCGAACCCACCGGTGCTGCCGTTCCTGACGGTGCTGCGACCGGGGACGAAGGCTACCCCGGCTACGAAATCGTCGCTGATCACCGGGAGTGACACCGCAGTCATCGGGGTGCGGATCGACCGGCCGGACGGACCGACGACCGTCGTCGTCTTCAACAACCAACCGGGCCAGGTCCCGCCGCCACTGACGACGACGACGTACCCGTTCTCCGGGCCACCGGATGCGGTTCACACGCTCTGCGGTGTGACACCCGGCACGGCATACACCGTCTCCTTCGATGGCGCGTCGGTTCGCGTCAATCAGGGCGGCGCAGGCGGCGCGATGGCGTCACCTGCCGGGGTCGTGCAGTTCAAGCTCCAAAAATAGCGTCCAGATTAACGAAGAGGGGAGACGCACGCCTGCGGCTCCCCTTTCATGCGCCAATCCGGCGCGCTGATTGTCGGTCCATAGGTGACCTTCGTTACCTCATGCCCATCTCTGCGTCTCGGTCCTGTGTCAGACCGCTTCGGCTGCTTCGAGCCGCTGCCCGACACTGACGAGCGTCCGGCCCAGGCGCGCCTTGAGCGCGACTCTCACCATCGGCCGCGCCCGCCGCACGCGCTCCGCTTCGCGCAGGAGTCGTTCGTGGGCCGCTTTCGCCAATCGTTCCTCGACGTACATCTGGGGCAACATCATGTGCTGAAGTTCGGACATCGGTTTCACCGCTTTCTTTGCTGGGCGCAGTGGGAAGCCCACCGCACCGACTATCTGCATTGTTTCTCCCGTTGCTTCTTCCGGCGGAAGAGCAAACTCTGAATCTCCTGCATCCCCGCCTGGGCGAGGGTGACCGTCTGCGCGATGCTCAACATCGCGGCATCGCCTGCCGGCTTCGTGTCTGTACTCATCGTGTCGTTCCTTTCCGTGTCGTCATGCGCGTCGTCCGCGTCTTTCGTGGCCTCATGTGCCACTCCTTTCTTCACTTCCCGGCATCTGCTGCACCGTCCGGGCACAAAAACAAAACCGGCGGTTCCCGATTGTCGGGAACCGCCGGCGTGGTGCCGACTTTGGCGGCGGGGCACGTCACTCAATGACGCTCCGCGCGCGGTGGTCCCGCAAGATATTGATCGCAATCGCGTATGTGATTCCGGTATCGGAGTGGACCTGCTTCACCATCGGGGACCTCCTTTCCGCCTCGTCAATGCTGCGATATCGTCGTATCACTGTATTCGCAACAGCGCATAACCTGCTGCGTGGCTAGTGTATCATCTGAATCGGCGAAGTCAACCTGTTCGTTCGGACAGGTTCAGGCCGGTCGGATGCTGAAGATCGATCTGTGGGAAGATCGCGCGGTCGAACTGCGCTGCGCCCTGGTCACCGAGCAGAAGGATCGCCTGTCGGCACTGTTCCGTCTGCACGCGCAGGGCGGCAACATCGACGCCGTGGCAGTGGTCGGGGAAGGGTGCGAGGTTGAGGAGCGCGGCAGTCCAGATCTTCCGCGCGCCCTCGCCATTGCCGCGTGTAATATGGAAGCAGGCGACGCTCACCTGAATGATGCCCTGCCAGAGCACGCGGATGTATCCCGGTTCGTGCAGCCACGCATGTTCCAATGTCTCGTGGCACTGAAAATAGTCGCCTGCGTTGAACTCCCGTACGGCCTGGATGAGTGCGGGCGGTGGTGGGTCGCCGCAACGGCCCGTGTCGATGAGGCGATATTTGTGGTCGCGCAATTCACCCGGTTTCGCCTCGGGTGGCTGATAGTGGGGCATCAAGGCATCTCCGTCTCCGCGAATGGCAGGGTGATGGAGAAGGTCGTACCGACGCCCGGCGCGCTTTCCAGCCCGATACGACCGTCCATGAGAGCGAGCAGGCGTCGCGTCAGCGTGAGGCCGAGACCGGTACCCTCGTATTTGCGGTTGATGGACGTGTCGATCTGGCGGAACTCCTGCCAGATGGTGGGGATGTCTTCCGCCTTGATGCCGATGCCGGTATCGGCAATGTCGATCCGCGCCTCACCGCTCGGGTCCACGCTGGCCGTCAGGGTGATCCTGCCGCCATCGGGGGTGAACTTGTTTGCATTGGAGAGGATGTTGATGATGACCTGCCGCATGCGGCTCGCATCGGCGTAGACGAGTGGGAAGTCCGGCGGCACGACCGCGCTGTACTTCTGACGGCGCTGCGCGAAGAGGGGTGCCATGATCCGGTTCACACTCGCCAGTTCGTGACCGAGGTCGAGCGGCTCGCGCGTGAGCGTCATCTGCCCCGCTTCCACCTTCGTGAGATCGAGCACATCGTTGATGAGCATCAAGAGGTGCTGACCGCTCCGCAGGATGTCGAGGAGGCTTTCCCGCCGCTCGTCCGGTTCGGCGATGATGTCGTCATGCAGCAATTCCGCGAAGCCGATGATCGCGTTGAGCGGTGTCCGTAGCTCGTGGCTCATCGTGGCGAGGAAGACGCTCTTATGCTTGTTCGCCTCCGCCAGGTCCGCATTCAAGAGATGTAACTCCTCGACCTGGCCCTCCACACGCTCGTAAAGCCGCGCATTCGCGACGGCAATCGCCACCTGGGCCGCGATACGGTTGACCCGCTCCCCGTCTGCGGGGGTCAGGCTCTTCGCGGTGGCACCGAGGACGGAGAGCACGCCGATCGGTTGCCTGGTGACATTGAGGGGCGCGATCACCATGCTGGCCGGATAGTCGGACATCGGCAGGCGTGGGGGGAGGGGCAGCGCCTCTCTCGCCATGTCGCCGATGTAGATCGTCTCGCCGGTGCGAAAGACATGCCCGCGCAGTGAGCCATCTATCGGGATGCGCTGCCCGCGCTGGTTGTCGTTGGTGGCGGTATCACTGACGACGAGCAGGTGTTCGAAGTCCGGTTCCACGACCGCAATCGACGCGCGATCGTAGGCGACCATCTCCCGGAGTGAGGAGAGGACGCGGTCGAGCACGGTCGTGAGATTGAGCGACGAACTGACGGCCTGCCCAATCGCGATCACCGATTCGAGATCGTCCGCGCGCCGCTGCAATTCTTCCGCCAGTCTGGCGTTCTGCATCGCCACGGAGAGCTGCTCCGCGACGCGCCCGGCAAGGTCGACCTCCGCGTCCGTAAACTGATACGGCTGCGCGGTCGCATCGACGCCAATCGAGCCGATCATCTCACCGCGCACCACAATCGGCACGATCAGGATCGATTTCGTGCCCCGCGCGGCAAAGATTTCGCGCTCCATTACCGCAATCGGATCGGTCGTCACATCGGTGATCGCCAGCGGTGTGTGGTGCGTCATCAGGTGCGTGAAGATCGGGTTGCCTAGAACGGGGAGCTGAATTTGTGCCCAGACATCGTGGGTCTGTGTCGAGGAGTCCGCGACGAGGGTGGCGTAGGTCCGGTCCGCATTGAGCAGGGCAATCGCCCCTTGCGTGAAGCCGAAGAGGCCGAGCAGGGCATTAATCGCCGTCTGACAGAGGCTGATGAAATCATTGGCAGAGTTGACGCTGATCGCGAGGCGGTTGAGGGTTGCCAATTCCGCGTTCTGGCGACGCAGTTCCTGATTGCTTTCCTCCATCGTGCGGCGGAGAGAGACTTCTTCGGTCACATCGGTGATCGTTGCCAGCAAACGGACGATGGTGCCCGCTTCATCGCGGACTGGCACGAATGAGAAATCCCAGAAGGCGGGCCATGTGCCACCGAGCGGGAACGCCGTGATCCGGAGGGATTCACCGGTACGCACGACATAGCGGCACGCAGCGGCGAAACGGCGAATGTTGGGGTGATTGGGCAAATCACGCAGCCTGCGGCCAATAACGGCAACTTCGCCCCACGGGGCCCCCGGCAGGGATCGCACGGTGCGGTTCGCGGCGAGGATGCGCAGATCGTGTGTCCCCAGGATGACGACACCGATCGGCAGCAGGTCGAGGATGGGGCCGGACAAGGCATCGGCGCGCGTGAGATCGCGCAGTTCGCGATCGTGATCGTGACCCGTCTTGCGTACCTCCATTGATCTGCCAGCCACACGCCACCTCTCACCGTTTGAACGTACAATGATTGTCGCATACGCGCGGATGAGCGTACACATTCGTCTCTTGTTTCATCGTTTTGAATTGGGGAAGGTCCGATGCCCCTCCTGGTCGCCTTGACATTGCTCACGCTCCTTCCCGTGCCGCTGCCGCGTGCACCGACCGCGCAGGAGCGGGGTGCTGCGGTCGCGTGGTTTCCGGCGATTGGCTATAGCCTCGGCGGATTGCTCGCCCTCCTCGATGCGGGGTTGCGACGGACGGCACTCTCGTCATCGGTGATCGCTGTGGTGCTCGTTGCGGTGCTTGCCCTCGTGACGGGCTTTCTCCACCTCGACGGATTGATCGATACCTGCGATGCCGTCTTCGCGCACCGTACCCGCGAGGAACGGCTGGTCATCGCGCGTGACCCGCGTGCCGGTGCCTTCGGTGTGGTCGCGGTCGTGCTCGTCCTTCTTCTGAAGGTATCGCTGCTTGCCGGTCCGGTGGGCGGGCGGCGGGCGGCGGTTTTACTCTGCTTTCCCGCGCTCGCCCGCTGCGCGATGAGTGCCGCCGTCATCCTCCTGCCGACCGCGCGGGGTAATGTGGGGATGGGTGGCGGCACGAAGGAGTACGCGCGCCCGTGGATGTTGCTTGTCGCGGCAGTCGTCGCGCTTATTCCAGCGGGCATCCTGCTACGATGGGAAGCCCTCGCCCTCGCGGGCGGTGCCCTCATTGGTGGCGGGCTGATCGCCTCCTTTGCCCTCCGTCAGCTCGGCGGTACGACGGGCGATGTCTACGGCGCAACGTGCGAATGTGCCGAAGTCGGCGCACTCCTCGCCGCCGCACTCCTCGCATAACGGACGACGGAAGACGATTGAACCGCAGAGAGCGCAGAGGACGCAGAGGACGCAGAGGAGAAGAATAAAGGGGAGATAGTGAGAGACAGTACGGAATCATCTTGTTTCCTTATAATCTTTCCCTTCTCTGTGTCCTCTGTGTCCTCTGCGCCCTCTGCGCTTCATGTGTTCTCAAGGAGGGGTCATGGGACGGTTGGTATTGGTGTTGGGTGGGGCGCGGAGTGGGAAGAGTGCCTTCGCGGAGCGGTTGGCGCGGCGGGCGGGCGGCGATGCGGTCCTCTACATCGCCACTGCGACCGTCACGGATGACGAGATGGCGGCGCGCATCGTCCGCCATCGCGCCGATCGCCCCGCCGCGTGGGAAACTGCCGAACTGCCGATGCGCGCCGGGGAGGCAGTGCTCAAGCGACCGAATCTGCCGCTGGTCATGCTCCTCGATTGCCTGACACTGCTGCTCTCCACCCCCGCCTTTACGCAAGCCGATCTCTCGGCGGAGGAAATCGAGGCGCACGCGACCGCCGAGGTCGATGGCTTGCTCCGTTTGCGAGATGCTTCTCCCGGCACGCTCATTGTTGTCTCTAACGAGGTTGGCATGGGCATGCACCCCGTCTATTCGCTCGGTCGCGCCTACCGCGACGCCCTCGGTCGCGCCAATCAACGCCTCGCCGCCCATGCCGATGCCGCCTATCTCCTCGTTGCCGGTATCCCGCTCGACCTCTTCCGGTTACGCGCCTCATTGCCGGGCGACCCGCATGATTGACCTTGTGGCGGTGTAGATGTACAATAGAGGCGAAATGTACTACTGTCGAGACGCAGAAGGAATCGCCCATGAATACCTTATCGACCGCTGAAGCGCGCAACCAATTCTCCGATGTCATCAATCGCGCCGCGTACGGAAAGGAGCGCGTGGTCCTCACTCGGCGAGGAAAGGCGCTCGTCGCAGTTGTGCCGATCGAGGATGTCGAACTGTTGCGTGAGTTAGAAGATTACTATGACGCAAAAGATGCTGATGAGGCGCTGGAAGATGCGCGTATCCACGGGACAATCCCTTGGGAGCAGGTAAAAGCCGAGCTTGGTCTGTCATAAGGCAGAGGCAATTTCGTGACATATACCATTGAGTTTTCACGCCCTGCGCGTAAGCAGTTGGGTGGGCTCCCGACAAATATCAGCGCACGCCTCGCGCATGCAATTGACGCGCTCGCTGAGAATCCACGACCGCATGGTGTCGAAAAACTTTCCGGGTACGAGGATCGTTATCGCGTCCGTGAGGGCGACTATCGTATCGTCTACACAATCCGTGACACTGCACTTATCGTCCTCGTCGTTCGGGTTGGACACCGCAAGGACATCTATAGATAGCTAACGTCCGAGGTGACATGAAAGAGCGGCAGGATTCAAGCCTGCCGCTCTTTCATTCTTCTTCGAGTTCTTTGTGGTTAATCCCCTGTTCGCTATCCTTTCACCGCGCCTGCCGTGAGGCCGGAGATGATGCGGCGCTGGAAGAGCAGGACGAGGATGACGAGCGGCATCGTGACCACGATGGATGCGGCGGTGATCTGGCCCCAGGGGTACTGGGATGAGACGTCCGCGCCATTGAACTGCGCGATGGAGACCGTCGCCGTTAGCTTACTCTCCTGCGTCATGAAGGTGCGGGCGAAGAGGAACTCATTCCACGCCTGAATGAAGAGCAGAATGGCGGCGGTGAAGACACCCGGTGCCGCGAGCGGTGCGACGATCTTCACGAAGGTCTGCATCCGCGTGCAGCCGTCCACGCGGGCGGACTCTTCCAACTCCAGCGGCAGTTCGCGGAAGAAGGCATTGAGCGTCCAGATGCACAAGGGTAGCGTGAAGGTGACATTTGGCAGGATCAGCGCCAGGTAGTTGTTCGTCAGATGCCATGCAGTTGAATTGCCGGAACAGTGGGCCAATGATGGCGATACCGGGGAACATGGCGATGGCGAGGACCAGCGCCAGAATGAAGTTCTTGCCGGGGAACTGGAGTCGTGCCAGCGCATACGCGCACACCGCGCCGATGAGGAGCGAGATCGCCGTCGCGCAGGACGCGACGATCAGGCTGTTGAGGAGCGAGCGCGTGAACCGGCTGAGGTGGAAGATCTTGTTGTAGTTACCGAGGTCGAGTGGATTCGGCAGGTATTGGACCGGCGTCGTGAAGATCGTGCCCGGGCCTTTGAGTGAGGTGTCGAGCGTCCAGATGAACGGGGCGAGGCAGAAGATGATGAAGAGGACGATGAGCACGTAAAAGCCGATTTGCTGCAGCAAATTCGACCGCCCGCGCCGGGAATCCCTCTCCGTTGCAGTTGCGACGGGCGCGCGTGCCCCACCGATGGGTTGACTCAACTGCGGGGCCGTCATGATCGTCCCCCTTGTGCCGGTGCGCCGAGCACCTTGATATAGAGGAAACTGACGAGGACGACGATGAGGAAGGTCGAGACCGCGAGCGCCGACCCGTAGCCGAAGTTGAGATTCGTGAAGAGCGTATTGTAGGCGTAGAGCACAAGCGTCTCGGTGGATTGCCCTGGACCGCCGTTCGTCAGCACGCGGGGTAGGTCGAAGATGCGCACCGCATCAATTGTGCGGAAGAGGAGCGCGACGAGGATTGTCGGCTTCATCAGCGGCAGGGTGATCTTCCAGAAGTTCTGCCAGCCGTTTGTGCCATCAATCGCCGCCGCTTCGTAGAGGTCGGCGGGGATCAGCTGCAACCCGGCGAGCAGAAGAAGCGCCATGAAGGGCGTCGTCTTCCAGATTTCCGCGCCGATCATCGCCCAGATCGTGATGTTCGGTTGGGCGAGGAAGATGACGGGCTTGTGGATGATATGCAGCTTCAGCAGTATGTCATTGAAGACCCCGTAGCGCGCGTCATAGATCCACGCCCACATCTGCGCGGAGACGACGGTGGTGATCGCCCATGGCACGAGAATAGAGGCGCGCACAATCCCCCGCCCGTGGAACGCGCGGTTAAGGAGCAGCGCGATTACCATGCCGAGAACGAGTTCGATGCCGACGGAAACAAAGACGACGCGCCCGGTCACCCACAGCGCGTTATGCCAGCGCGTATCCTGAAGGATGTCCTTATAGTTCTGGAGCCAGGTTAGCGGTTGCGGCTGGTTCGCGAAGCGCAGGCTGATCTTGTGCATACTGTCCCAGATGGAACGGAGCAGCGGATAGAAGGCAATGAGGATGATGGTGATGACCGCAGGGGTGACGAGCGCGATACCTAAGCGTGCGTCTGCCTGCGCCTGCGCCGTTCCCCATCGTCGTGTTCGGGACGCACTGGCCGCCTTGGGTGCGGCGATCTGCTCGCTGGTCGCCATATGCTCTCTCCGTAGTAGGCAGTAGTCAGTAGACAGTAGACAGTAATCAGTAGGCAGTAGTTAGTAGTCAGTAGGAGTCCGGACCCTTCTGACTGACTACTGACTACTGCACTACTGCCCGCTACTGCTTGATGATCTTTCGCATTGCGTCCGCCATGTCCTTGATGGCGTCCTTCGATTCCTTCTTGTTCGAGAAGGCGAGACCGAACTGCGGCTGCACCGCATCCGAGGACATCTGCGGCCAGAACGGCGTCACCGGGCGGGGGCGCAGGTTGTCGAGGGACGCCTGCGCGCTCTTGGCATAGGGATACTTTGCCTGTACTTCCGCATCGTCGAAGACTGCGGGCCGGGCGGGCAAGTTGCCGTTACCGATCACACGCGCTTTCTGCTGATCCTGCGAGGTGAGCCACTTGAGCGCCTCGATCGATTCCTTCTGCTTCTTGGAGTAGGTGGAGACACCGAGGTTCCAGGTGCCGAGGCAGCCGGGGCCGGGCTTCTTGCCATCGAGGGAAGGCAGATTCGTTACGGCCCACTGATCCTTCGTCAGCTTCGTCTGCGCGGGATCATAGAGGGTGCCCGCATTGCTGTACCAGAGGCGCAGGAAGAGCGCACCACCGCCCGCGAAGATATTCATCGCGTCCGCGCCGAGCTTGAGCGCCAGGGTGGACTCCGGCATGATCTTGTCTTTGTAGATGAAATCCTTGAGCTTCTGCATCGAGTCCACGCCCGCAGTGCCCTTATCGACGATGACGTTCAATTTGTCGTCGACCAGGTCACCGCCGTACCCCCAGAGATACTCCATCCAGTTGATGATGCCGCCCTCGTTCTGGGGCATCTGCTGGATGAACCCGGCGAGTTGCGGGGTCTGAAGCTTCTGGCAGGCTGCGAGGAGTTCGTCGTAGGTCTTTGGCGCTTGTAGGCCCGCCTTGTCGAGCAGGTCTTTGCGGTAAAAGAGGCCGGGGCCGTTGTTATACCAGGGGATACCGTACAGTTTGCCGTTGTAGGTCGCGCCATCGAGTGTTCCCTTGAAGAACTTCGCTTTCTCGTCGCCCGGCAATACATCCTCGACCGCGATCGTCCAACCGGCAGCCGCGAATTCCGGAACATAGGGCACGTCCATCGAGACGATGTCCGCGCTGGCATCCTTCGCGGTCGCGATGGTGACGAACTTGTCGTGCAGGTCCTGCGTCGTCGCGCCCTGCTCCTGGTAGCTGATCTGGATCGTCTTGTTTGCCTTGTTGAAGGCATCCACCTGTTTCGGGGTGTAGCCGGAGGTATCGCGTGATGCGAACCAGTTGACCGTCACTGCGCCTGCGGGCGGCACATTCGGCGTGGTCTGCGCCGCGCCGGAGGTGCCGGTGGTTGCTGCCGGTGCCGATCCCGCCGCCGTTGTGGAGGATGGGGCGGTCGTTGCGGCACCGGCGGCTGTGGTTGCCGCCGGGGGCTTGGTTGCCGCCGTGGTTGCCGCGCCACCCGCTGCGGTCGCTGCCGGTGCGGGGGTATTCGTTGCGCTGCCACCGCCACAGGCAGCGAGGATCGCCGTGCCTGCCGCACCGGCTGCGCCGAGGAGGAACCTTCGGCGGTTCAAAGGTTTCTTTCCAAATTCAAAGTCGCTCACGTCACCACTCCTTCATCGCAATTGTCAACTAACAAGGGACCCCTCATGGATGCACTGGCTGATGTCGGGTGCGTATACTCTGCGGTACCTCCTTGTCATGCGAAAAAAAGGCACACGCACGCGCAAATCAGTCGTGCGATCGGTGCCGGGAGATAATGCGGCAAGGGAAACGAGAATGTTCCATATGCATGAGACTCCTATATTGTTGCATTGCTGTGGAGCATAGCCCGCACCTACGTCAATGTCAATACTGCCGAAAGCCGTTGCGAGACCCTATGCAAATGCCACACGATTGCACTGCATCGGAGCAGTTCTCCAGCGTCTCTGGGGCCGTGCGATACTGCGCTCTGTACCGTTTGCCTATCGACTGTTCCATCGCTCCACGCATTGCGGTCGCAAAGGCTGAAATGTGATACTCACCCCCACCCCGCACGCGGGAGAGGGGAGCTTGATCGGGAGCGGTCACGATGGATCATTGCCACGGGCGTTGCTGCACGTCATCCCTCCATCGCGTGCGGGGGAGGGGCCGGGAGTGGGGGCTATTGACGAGCCAATCCCATCGCCATTCCAGCCTATTGTGGAAAGAGCGAGAAATGGGTGTGGGTTGCCAGCCATATGCCGTCGCGGCGTGTGAAGGCGAAGGTGGCGCGACCGGGGCGAGGGAAGGGCGTACCATCCGGGCGGAATCCCTGTGAGGTCCAGGTGAGGACGGCCCAGGCGGTATCATCCGCGCGGTGCCAGTGGAGCGTATCGAGGTCGAAGGCGAAGCCCTGGATGGTCGGCCAGATATGTCGCCACTGCTGCGCGATCAGCGCTTCACGCCCCTCGACCATCGCCGCTTTCGTGCCGAACGAGACGACTTCCTCCGCGATCATCGGTCGCGCCCCATCGAAGTCCTGTGCGCGGACACAGGCGGCGAACGTCGTGAGCCACTGCCGCGAATTCTGTTTCTGTTGTCCCCTGTTCGCTCATCGTGATACCTCCCGTGGTGCGCTATACATCGGGCGTGGGGGTGTGGGCGGCGTGGTCGTATTCGCCAGTGCGGTGAGCAAGCGAAGCATCTGATCGGCGGTCTGCGCGTCGATGCCGTGGGCGGCGTCCGGCAGGGGGAAATGGAGCGCGTGGGGCGGCAGTGGCGCGTCGTGGTACTGTTCCGCGATCTGGAGCCATCCTGCGCCGTCCACCAATGTGCAGGCGGCGAACATATCTGCCGCACCCGTGACCCGGAATCGCCCAAGCGGTCGCCCCTCCTGTCCGTCGATGACAGTGAACTGCACCCCCTCCGCGATGCCGTGCCGTCGTCCGAGTGGCAGGGTGCAGACGAGTTCGCCGCGCGTCGTGCGATGGCAACGCCAGAGTTGGGCGGCCTGGCGCTCCACCTGCTCGGCGGCGATCACGGTCTGCAAGGCGGAGGCGAGTTGCTCTACGGGGTTCGGCGCGAGCAGGGCGGCAGCGCGGGCTTCCTCCGCCTCTCGCTGCGCGGATGCCGCCCGTGCCATTTCTTCCTGCGATCCGACGAGCATCCCCTCCAGGCGGTCGACCTGCGCGAGGAGGCGTTCGTTCCGGTCCGCCAGCTTGGCGAGGGGCCGGACCCGCGCGCCAATCCAGCCGGTCACCGAGCGCGAGAAGGCTTGATAGAGGGCGAAGGCGAGGGCGACACCGAGGATCACGAGTTGGATAACCAGCCGATGGTGCCGGATCGGCTCATCCCAACCGACCCCGCTCACCGTTGAGATGGCGAAGACGTTGGCGAAAATCTCGATGCCGAGGAACCAGCCAAGGAACTGCACCCAACGGCGCGAGGTCTTCGTCAGTTGATGCCAGCCGATGTCACTCATGCCCGCTCCCTGTCTTTCGTATGCCCGTGCGGTATTCCGTGCTCAATAATCTTCGACGAACCCCGTTTCCGGTCGCGTGTCGCTGCCCGATGCTGCCTGCCACTCCTCGATAAGGGCGGGCGCGTCGCTGATCGTCGCGAGTGTCGCGTCCGGCTCCGCATCGCCGGGATACTCGGCGTTGTCGGGGTTCGCCGCGCCATGCACGAGAATACCGCGCATCCCTGCGGCCTGTGCTCCCTCAATGTCCGCGTGCATTCCGTCACCGATCACGACAATCGTCGCGGGGTCGAGTTCCCAGGCAGAGGCGACGGAGAGGAAGAGGCGCGGGTCCGGCTTCCGGGCCCCGGCGAGCGCGGAGCTCATCACCGGGCTGAAGAAGGGACGCAGGCCGATCTTCGCCACTGCCTCCTCCACGAAGAGATGGGACGGGGCATTGGAGACGACCGCGAGGCGGAAGCCTTCGGTGTTGAGCGTCTCCACCGCCTCCAATGCACCGCGGATGATCTCCCACCGATCGAGTTCGGGCGTGAAGTAGGCGCGCTGGGCCGCTTCGCTCTCCGCCGGTGTCAGGTGGTAACCGAAGCCGTCAAGCATCTGCACCATTACGTCCTCGACGGAAATCTCGCGTGGGTTACCGCCGTTCCGTTGTAGTTCGGCGTCGAAGGCGGTTTGCAAGCCCTGCGCGAACGCGTCCGCGTCGATCGTTACGCCCGTGGATCGGAGCTGGCGATAGAGCGCGTGTGCGCCCTGCTGCCACGAGGCGTGCAACTCCTGCTGCGTGCCAGTGAAGGTCGCGAGTGTGCCCATCAGATCGAAAATAATGCCGTAGATCGGCTTCGTACCCACGCGCGCCCTCCGCATTCCTCGCCGCTCGCTGCTCGCTGCTCGCTGCTCGTCGCTTGTCGTGTCAGTGTACCTGATGCCAGGCGCTCCGGCGTCATGGCCTTTAGATCGGCAACTTGCGGAAATTTGGCTCCGGGACTGCGCGGACGATGCACATCACATAGCGCCAGAACCCCGGTGTATAGACGACTGCGGTGCCACGTTCCATTGCCCGATGAATATCCTTGGCGACCCGCTCGGGTGACGCGACGAGTGGACCTTTCGGGAGATGCGCCGTCATCGGGCTGTCGACCACGCCCGGTTTGATCGTCACGACCGCAACGCCCGCCGCAGACAACCGGGCGCGGTATCCCTGTAGGAAGGTATTGAGCGCCGCCTTGGCCGCGCCATAGAGATAGAGGGATTTCCGGCCCCGATCCCCCGCGACGGACGACATCACCGCGATCGTGCCGCTGCGCTGCTGCTCGAAGTGACTGCCAAGGAGGGTGAGGAGGGCGATCACACTCGTGGCGTTCGTGTTCCACTCACGCATCGTGACCGCAACCGAGTCGTTGCAGGCGTCTTGATCGCTCAGTGTGCCATGCGCGATGAGCACCGCATCGAGTCTGCCGAGCGCTGCCGTCGCGGCATCGAGCATCGCGGCGTGTCCCTCGACCTCCGTAAGGTCGAGCGTGTAGGTGATCGCTTCTTTCGCGCCGCAGACACGCAGATCATCGCGCACCGCCTCCAGCTTGCTCGCGCTGCGGCCAACGAGGAAGAAGCGCGCGCCATCGGCGGCGAACCGCCGTGCCGTCGCGTGCGCGATGGCCGATGTCGCGCCGAGAATGAGAATATTCGCCATGCTGCCTACCTTGCCATACGGGTAACGCGCCGCCAGAAACTGGACGAGAATTGAGGGTCGATGAAACAGGCGAACTCGCGCCATTGTGGAAAGAACGTCTCGAAACTCTCGACGCTCATCCGTGCGTCCTTCGCCGGGTAGACCGCGCCGCCGCTCGCGCGCACGATGGCGTCCAACTCTTCGAGCAATTGGAGCGTGCCTGCGCCGTGGAAGGGGAAATCGAGCGCGAGCGTCACACCGGGTCGCGGGAAAGAGAGCATACCGGGCGAGGGGAGATCGCCGAAGGTCTTGAGCACGACGAGGAACGACCCCTGCCCGGAACGGCTGATGCGCGTGAAGACCTCCTTGATCGCGGCATTGTCGTTATCGAACGGCACGACGCACTGATACTGGAGGAAGCCGCGCACGCCGTACATGCGATTCCACTGCTTGATCGTATCGAGCGGATAAAAGAATGGCTCGTAGGGAACCGTCGTCGAGACGGATTTCTCCCGCTGCGAGTGGTAGATGATCGTGTTGAATGCCTTGACCGTCCAGGTATTGAGGAGCGCATCGGGCAGATTGATCGGTACGCTGATCGAGGGCTTCTGGGCCGGTGATTCGTGGGCACGCTCCGGCGATGCGTTGTGGTTGCCGCGGATGAATCGACCGCGTACATATCCTTCTCCACCGAAGAGGCAATCGGCCCAGGACATCGTATACTCATAGGCCCCGTCCGATGCGGCGGTGAGGGCCATGAACTCATCGAGCGAGTCGAAACGGATCTGCTCCTGATCGATGAAGGCGTTGGCAATCGGCTTGAGGCGCACTTCGGCCCAGGTCATCAGCCCGGTGAGGCCCAGGCCACCAATCGTTGCCCGATAGAGGTCCGCGTGTTCATCGGGGGAGCACACTAGCCGCTCACCGGACGAACGGAGGAGTTCGAATCGAGTGACATGCCGACCGAAGGTGCCCCCACGGTGATGGTTCTTGCCATGAATATCATTGGCGATCGCGCCGCCGACGGAGACGTATTTCGTGCCCGGCGAGACGGGGAGAAACCAGCCACGCGGCACGAAATAATCGAGAATATCCGCGAGCATGACGCCCGCCTCGCACTGCAGGAGGCCCGTTTCGGCTTCGAAATGGATGAACCGCCGTAGCCCGGTCGTGTCGAGCACGATGCCCCCGGCATTCAGGCAGCTATCACCGTAGCTGCGCCCGTAGGCATACGGCAGGGCGCTCGCGGGGAGGGCCGAAAGGTCCGGTACGTCATCCCGCCAGCGGATCGGCACGACCGCACGCGGTACGACCGTCGGATACCGCCCCCAGGACTGATACGCGGTTGTGGACCCCATCGTTCTGCTACCTCATCATCCGCATTCTTGCCCGCCGCAGCGACACACTATAGGTGCCGCCCTCCACCGCCGTCAATCAGCGATGCCGCACCAACGGAGGATGGTGAGGGCATCGACACGCATCGCCGCGCGGATTTCCTCTTCGAGGATGAACTCGTCCGTGTAGTGAGCGAGGGCGACATTGCCGGGGCCGAAGAGGACGGCGGGGACGTGTGCGATATCGGTGAAGAAGCGCATGTCGGAACCCCACGCTACGCCCTCGATGCCCGGCTCGCGCCCGGCGGCATCAACGAAGGCATCGTGGAGGGTGCGCACGAGCGGATGGTCTGCGGCGATCTCCGCCGTGCCGAACTGCGCGCCATACCATTCGAGGTCGGGCGGGTGCGCGCGTAGCCAGGGGTCGGCCTCGACTGCAGCGGCGAAAGCCTTCTCAAAGCTCGCCCGCACCGCTTCTATATCTTCGCCGGGGAGGACGCCGAATCGCCCCTCCGCGACGAGCGTTTCCGGCACAGAGGAGGGCCAGTTGCCCGCTTCGAGTCGCCCGACATTGAAGGGAATCTTATTCGGGAGGTGCGTATAGAGTGGGTGAAAGAGTGTCCGGTTTCGCTCGGCCTCCAAGGCGAGAAGGGCGGCATGGAGAGGGTACCAGTGCTCCAACGCGCTCTCACCCTCATAGCGCAGGGCCGCATGCGCGGCGCGACCATGCACGGTGATGCGGAACATCAGGCAACCCCCGCCGGCAGGCGTGATCGCGAGACGTGTCGGTTCCGCGATCAGCACGCCATCGGCGATGTGCCCACGCAGGACGGCGGCGAGCGTGCCCACGCCGCCACTCTCCTCACCGATCACGGACTGCACCATCACATCGCCGCGCAGGCGCACCCCTGCCGCCCGGATCGCCCGGATCGCGCCGATCCCGGCGATCAGCCCGCCCTTCATATCGGTGGAACCGCGCCCGTACAGCCGCCCGTCCGCCCGCGTCGCGCTGAAGGGAGGGTACGTCCAGGCGCTTTCATCACCGGCGGGCACCACATCGATGTGGCCGTTAATGGCGAGCGATTGCCCGCCACCCACACCGGGAAGGACGCCAACGACGTTCGGGCGACCGATGAACGGTGGCTCCTCCGCGACGTACTCGGGATAGGCGGCGAAATCGGCGTGCTGCGGTTCCCAGACATCGACGGTCATACCGATGGCGCGGAGCATCGCCGCCATCACATCCTGCACGACACCTTCCTGCCCGGTGATGCTCGGGCGCCGCACCGCTGCCTGGATGTCGGTAATCGTTGGCTCGAACTCCGCCTCCACCGCGTCCAGCACGCGCCGCTCAGTCTCGGAAAAGGGCATGGGGCCTCCTTCATTTCTCATGGCGGCAGTCTATCGCAAAATGGATTGCAGAACTGCGGCTCTCCCCTCTCCATCGCCGACGAAGCCTCTTTTTACCCTGGTCTATAGTCGATGGCTCCGTACGAGAGGGGCCGGGGGTGAGGAATGGGTAAACACGAAACGGCGGGAGCATGATTGCTCCCGCCGCAGGCTGTCTACTCTCGTGATGGAGTTAGGGGACGTTGGAGTTCTTCTGGCAGTGACCGAAGGAATCGGCTTCGCAGACGCGGCCGCTTGCGTCGGTCGTGTATGCATCGACACTCCCACCGCGCACGTCATAGACGAGCGTCGAGCCATTGCCATCGTAGCCGACGATCGGCCCGGCTGCGGTATAACCACAAACACCACCGCCACAGGAGTATCCCGGAGCATAGTAGCCCGCGTAGCCCACGAAGCCTGTGTAGCCAGGATAGTAGACACCCTGATTGACACCGACGACCACCGTGCCGTTGTTATAGACGAGGGGCGTCCCATTGATGGAGGTCGCGGAGCCGGGAACAGCCGCCGCACCTGACTGCACGTAGCCGGGGCTCGTAACGACCTGGACCGGGCTTTGCGGATCCTGACCGGGAACTACCGTGACGAGACCATCGGCCGCAACCGGCCCGGCACCCACCACCAGTATGAGTGCGAAAACTGAACCGGTTAGCGCGGCGGCTAACCAACGACGTACCCGTGAATTCTTCATCAAATCCTCCTGCTGGCGTGACCATAATCCCACACGTACGTGCGGTTTGAACACAGTATAAACGATTGGAGGCCATTTGTGGTTGCGAATTTGCAAAAAGAGTGTATGAATCCCGCGCGCGCAGTACGTACGATTACGAGAGGCGGCGCGTCCGACCGAAGGCGGCATCCCGGACCCGGCCCAACGGCCCCGCCGCCGAGGCGGTCACTTTGCGGGCAGCAAATGTCGTCTCGACGGGGCGATGCGTCGCGTCCGCCGCGAAGGGCGAGTCCGGCCCGACGGTCTGAAAGAGTTCTTCCGCGATCACCGCCCGCTCCGGTTCCGCGATCACCTGGCGGATGAATTCCTCCACTGCGGGGTTGTAGCGCGGCAGCGAATCGTAGTCATCGAGCAGCGATTCGAAGAGTACATACTTCCGATCCCCGATCCACCCCCGCACGATCTGCATGAAGGGGAGGAGGAGCACGAGGCAGCCAAAGGCGAGCGATTGATAGACCGTCGTTGCGCGCGGCAGGAATACGCCGATTGAGAGGCTGCCGATCAAAATCATGCCAACCCAGAGAAAAAAGCGACGGGGCGCGATCGCCCAGGTGCGGCGGCGCATGAGTGGCGCGAGTCGGAGGTCATAGCGCGCGAGGGCGAGCATTCGGTACTCTCCCTCCGCTTCCGGTTCCGGCAGCACGAGGGCGAAGCGCGACCACGGTGGATAATAGACGCGTGCGAGCATCACGCCGATGAAGAGCACCCATTCACACGTCAGCAGCGCCGGTTGCCGCAGCGCGATGGGAAGCGTCCCGAGCACCGCGAGGACGAGTGCGGCTATCGTCAGCGGGACGTTCTCGCGCACGCTCGTACGGAAAAACCAGCCGAGCGCGGGCTGTGGCTTCGGGATGCGGTAATCCTGGCCATTTTGTGTGAACGTCACTGAGTACGTCGCGGCGAGGAGTCGCCCGAGGTCGCGGAGCGCACCGGCATTGCCCTGCCAACCTTTCGGGAGCGCTTCATGCGCGATCAGCCCGTCGATCCGATGGCGAAGGGTCGCACTCTCGGGATGGTCTGCGTAGGTGGGGGCGGTACCGAGGGGGAGCGTCATGAGGGGCACGCTGCTCTGCGCGTCCTGATAAATCGTCAGTGTCGGCACGGTGCGGGGCGGTGCGGCGGTCGTTGCCATGCGCGGCGCGATCCTTCCCACGAAAAAGCGTGACCCACGCGGGCCACGCTCCTATTGTACCGCGCGAACGCTCATCGTGTGTGGCTACACGTGCACTTCGGAGCCGTCCGCACCGACGAATGTCACGCTATCGAGCACATCATCGAGGCGTGCGGGATTCTTCACCACTTGCATCGCCATCATTTTCGTTTCGACCGGCATCTGAAGCATATACTGCGTGCCGTTCACCGTGACCGATGAGGGCAACGTGCCGCTCTCTTCCGCTTTCGTTGCTACTTCGTGCTTCAGGTCCTCAAAGGTCGTCGTTGCCATTGGATTGCCTCCTTATCGTCGTTGCAACCAATACCTGGCAACATCCTATGCAGAGTGCGTGCCAGGGGGAGCGGTGCAGAGGATTCAGTGAAGGTACGCTTCGGTCATGGCGCGAGCACTACCGTTTTGCGCTCCCAGGTGCGCCCGCCGTCCGCCGTCTTGAGGAATATCGGCGGCACATTGAGGGAGGTCGGTTGCGCATCGGCGGTCGTGGCGAAGCCGACGGTGTCGGTCATGAAATCGAGGGTGGCACGGGCGAACGAGGTGCCTTGCGGATTCACGACCGGGGTGATCGCCGTCCACTGCTCACCGCCATCGCCCGTATGAGAGAGTTGCACGCCATCCGTCATCCAGCCCATCGCCGCGTCGTTGAAGTGCGGTGCACTGGTGGGGTTGGCGGGGAGAAGAAGCGGCTTCCACGTCATGCCGCCGTCGCCGGTGCGGTAGAGGATCGCGCGGCTGCTGTCGCGAACGAGCAATGTCGCGTCGGCGGGCGAGGTGAAGATGGGCGGCGTGACGGCCAACATTCCCGTCAGCGGGCCGGAGCGTGGGTCGAGCGGTGGGAGCGTATCGCGCTGCCAGGTGCGCCCGCCATCGTGGGTCACATAGAAGAACGGATCGCCGCCGTTGCAGTCACCGCCGACCCAGCCCGTCATCGCATCGCGGAAGGCGAGGCCGCGCTTGAGGCAGGTGGGCGGCAGGCCACCGGGCGTGGTCGTTCCCGTCTGTCCGGTCGTGCGGGTGCGCATCGTCCAATGCATCCCGCCATCATCGGTGCCGAAGAGCGCGACACGCTCCGATCCGGCAGAGACGCCGAGGCTGACGAGCATCCCGCCGTGGGTCGTGTCCGCAAACGTCATCTGCCCGACGGTGCCGCCGGGCACGAATGGCTCGCCACATTGCCATGTTCCGCCGCCATCGGTCGTGCGAAGGATCACTTTGCGTGCGTTCTGTTGATCGGGAAGCAGATCATCGAGTGAGAGTAGCACCCACGCGGAGCGGTCACCAAGGAAGCTTGTCGGGCCTGCGAGCACGTCCCAGATGCCGGCGGGTGTGACAGCATTCCAATGCTCGCCGCCATCCGTTGTCTGGAGTGCGAAGAACGCACCCACCCGATTCCGGTAGGTCGCCCAGCCCATCGTCGCGGTCACCATTTTCAAGGAGCGCAGATGGGGTGGGATGGCAATGGTCGCGGACGGAATGAACCCGGTGCCGCAGCTCTGGATGTTCCCGGCGGGCGGACTGATCGATCCGGTGGTCGTCGGCGCTCGTGGGGTCGTGGCGGGCACCGATGGCGTGACTGCTGGTGGAGTGGCTCCTGATGGGACGAGCGTCGCGAAGCGCGCCGGGGTACGTGCGGCGGTCGTCGGGTTCGTTGCGACGGGTGACGATCCTGCCGCATCCGATGAGGTGGCAGCGCCCCTACCGCAGGCGGTGAGGAGCATCGTGATTGCTGCGGTGCAGAGCACACGAGGTATCCATCGCATTGGTTGCGACCTCCTTTATGTAAAAGGAAACGCGCCTGTAGCGAAGTTCGTTCCATCGGGGGCGTGGGTGCCGGTCGCTCAGTCGTTGGTACGCAGAAACGGCGTGCCAGCCCAGGCGAAGACATCCGCGATCTGTCGCGCTTTCCACGCGGTCAGCGGCGGCAACTCGTCCTGATGGAACCAGCCGATCTCCGCGATCTCCTCGGGTTGCAAGGTCAGGGTGCCGCCGGTGACGGCACCCGCGAAGAGGAAGATGAGGAGCGTGCGCGGGCGGTTGAAGTAGACACCGATCAGGCCGCGTGGCGCGACGGTGAGGCCGATCTCCTCACGTGCCTCGCGGATCGCGGTCTCTTCCGGCGCTTCGTCAGCTTCCGCTGCCCCACCGACGAAATCCCACCGCCCTTCGCCATATGCCTGATGAATGAGGAGCAGCCGCCCCGCATCATCCCGCAGCGCGAACCCGGCAGCGACCGCGTATCGGGCGCTCACGGGGCAGATCGATCGCTATTTGTGGCGAGGAGGGCGGTAATCGCCTCCATCGTCGGGATGCCGTGCGGACCGGGTGCGGTGATGCTCAGGGAGGCGGCTGCGTTCGCGACACGCGCCGCCCGATCCGGTCGCTCGCCCCGCGCGAGCTCAACGGCCCACGCCGCCGCGAAGACATCGCCCGCGCCCGTCTCATCGCGCACCGCGACCGGGAAGGTCGGCACATGCATGATCCGGGTGCCGTCGAGCACGTCCACACCGAGGGGGCCATAGGTCACTGCGCCGAGACCGTGCTGCGCCACACGACGGACCGACCTCTCGGCGGCGTCGCTCTCCTCGACCGAGATAACCATCGCGCTGAGGCGTTCCAGCAAGCGGTCGGGGAGTGTCAGTGTCGTGTGTCGGACCGGGGAGGGCAACGTGTCCCAGCGTCGTAGCCAGCCCTGCGGTGTGGCGATTCTCCACGCTGCGTCAATCGCCACGCCGAGTGCATCCGCCCATGCCTCGGGCGGCAGTTCGTCGGCAATCGGGCCGAGATGGAGGACGGTGGGCTGCCGCCACGCCTCGGGCAGCGCCTCCGGTGGGATTGTCCCGGCCCATCCATGCAGCCGCTGCCTGCGTCCTGTGGGGGTGGGAATGTTCTCAAAGGTGGTCGTCTCACTGGCGGGCACGATATGGATCGCGAAGGCATCGGCAAATGGCGCGAGCGCCAGCGCGATGGCGTCAGGGTCGCCCGCTGTGAGGATCGCGGCGCGCATTCCCATTCGCGCTGCTGTGAGCGCGCTGTAGAGCACGGTCCCGCCGGGCAGAAACGATCCGTCCGGCTGCAAATCGAGCGCGCAATGCCCCACGACGACGTATTCCGGGGCATCTACTCCCCCTTCCCCTATGGGGAGGGGGGTTGGGGGGGTAGGTGTGCGTCATATTACCGCGGGTAGATGACGATTTTGCGTGCTTCGCCTTCGCCCTGGCTCTCGGTGTAGACGTCCGGGTGCTCGCGCAGGGCCAGGTGAATGACGCGTCGCTCGTTCGGCGGCATCGCTTCGAGGGGCAAGGGGCGTTGGCTCTGCACGACGCGCTGCGCCATTCGGTCGGCCAGGCCGACGAGCGATTCCTCGCGCCGCCGCTTATAGCCGCCCACATCAACGACCACCCGATTGAAGCCACCGATGCGCTTATTGACGAGCAGGGTGACGAGATACTGGAACTGTTGCAGCGTATCGCCCCGTCGCCCGATGAGGACGCCGAGGTCCGGCCCGACGATGTCGACACCGACGGTCGGTGGCTCACCCGGTTCGGGCACAATGGGCGGATCGAGCGGATGGACGGCCGCCTGGAGGCCCATCAAGTCCACGAGGTCTTCCGTGATCTCCTGCGCCACCGCGAGGAGGGCGGCATTATCTTCCACATTGCCGCGCTGATCTTCGTCCTCGTCGGGCTCAACCTCGGCCCGGTTGCCTGCGGGCACGACATCCGTGCGGACATTCCCCGACGTCGTGCCTGCCGGAACCGGGATGACGCGCACGAGCGCCTCATCCACATCGTGAATTGTCGGGTCCTCGAGCACTTCGATTTCGACCTGGTTGTAGTTCAGATTGAGTTGCTGGAGGGCGAGGCGTACGGCCTCATCGACCGAACTGGCAGCGATCTCGACCGCGCGCTGCGCGGGCTGTTCCCCATTCTCACGACCGAGCGAGCGACCCCTCCGACCCATTGGTTGCCGTGGCTGCATGAACTAACTCCCTCCGCTGCCCGTTTGTTCGCCCATCGAATCGGACGCAGGCCGGACTGATTTGCTCTTCCGGGGGACCGGTGGCGGGGTCTTGCCCGATGCTTCCGCACTGCCGATTGCCTTGTTTGTGGACCGCGATTGCCTGCCCTTGTTGCGCGCGCCGGGCCGATTGACACCGTTCGTGCCGTTCGACTCACCCGTGTCATTCGCTTTCGCACGCTGCGGCGGGGTCGAGACGCGGTTTCCGCTGATATTGACCGTCGAGTTCCGCAGCGGGCGACCGTCGGGGCCAAGCCGCTGCTGTTGCTGCTTCGGTGGGCTGCCGGTGGATGACGGCTTGTCACTCTCGTTGGCAGTCGGTGCCTGGCGCTGTTGCTGTGCCATCATGCCCTGCTGGAGGAACTTCTGGAAGCGCCCTTGCGGCTTCGGTGCGACTGCCTTCAGCTCACGCACGGGCTCCTGCTTGACGGGCAGGAAGGGGAAGATGTCGGTGAGGGAACCCCAGCCGGTGATGAAGTATTGTTGTATCGCGCTGAAGACCGCCTGCACCGCCCAGTAGAGGACCATCGCGGAGAGGAAGTTCCAACCGAAGACGAGGACGAGCGCGGTCGAGGCAGAGAGCAGGGTGCTTTGCAGCTTCGTCTGCTGGTCCTGCTGCACGCGCTTCGCGGCATTCGGCAGCGACATGCGCGTCTGGATCACCTGGAAGATGAAGGCGAGAAAGACGAGGATCCGAAATGGATCGACTCTGTGACCGTCGGCAGCAATGCTGCCGATGTTCTTTGTGAGGTCCGCGACCCAGAGAAAGGTGTGGGTGCCGGCTTGATCTTGGGCAACACGGCGCATCGCCTGATAGACCACAAGGAAGACGGGCAGTTGGATGAGGACCGGCAGACAGCCCGCAAGTGGGTTGATGCCGTACTGCTGATAGACCTCCATCTGCTTCTGCGCGAAGGTCTGCTTGTCATCCTTATACTTCTTCTGCAAGTCCTTGATGATCGGTGCGACATCTTGCATCGCCTTCGAGGACCGGATGGATTTGAAGGTCAATGGGGCGAGCAGGAGTTTGATGAAAATCGTGAACAAGATGATCGTCACACCGAGGTTGCCGCCAGTGTGATCGCGGAGGAAGCGGATGAAGTTCGCTACCAGATCGATAGCGGGACCGAAGACGGGTATTGCCGCAAAAAATGGAGACACGGTGTTTAGCCCTCCGTCAGGGAGTGCCCTGTCGCGTTCGGCGTGAGGGCGGTGGTGTGAAAATCAGTACGTCGGGATGGCTGGGAGGAAGGGGCGTGGTCATGGTGATGGAGGTCCGGGACGGGATCGTAGCCATGACCGCCCCACGGGTTGCACCGCAGCACGCGCCACACAGCCATCGCCCCGCCACGCATGGCGCCATAGCGCGTAATTGCCTCATAGCCATACTCGGAGCACGAGGGCACGAAACGGCACGAGGGGGGGAGCACGCGCGAAAAGGTCCGTTGGTAGAGCCGAATACAGGAGAGCGCGACCCATTTCATGCCGGTTGCGCCTCCTGCTCGATCGGTGCGGCGAACGGGGACGGGGAAACGAGGAGCTTCGCACGGCGCAGGAGCGTGCGGACCACCTCACATACCTCCATGTAGGTATGCCCGACAATCGGTGGCCGCGCGATAATCATCACGTCGTATCCCGAAACCAACGGCCCCACCTCTTTCGGTGTCGTCCGTACCGCTTCTCGCAAGAGTCGCTTGACGCGATTCCGCACCACCGCGCCGCCGAGTCGCTTCGATACGGAGAAGCCGTATCGATTATGCGGGAGGTTGTTCGGTAATGCACAGAGGATCGCAAATGGATGCGCCCACGATTTGCCCTGCTTGCGGACGCGGCGGAAGTCAGCATCATACGTGAGGCGAAGGGCGCGTTCCATGTGGTGCCGGTGCTCCTCGCCCTACTTCTCGCGCACGACCTTGTAGGAACGCTTGCCAATAACGAGTTCACCGACCGCGAGCTTCGCCCGACCCTTACGGCGCCGCGCCGAAAGAACCTGCCGCCCATCCTTCGTCGCCATGCGCGCGCGAAAACCATGTACGCGCAGGCGTGGGATGCGCTTCGGTTGCCATGTCCGCTTGACCACTCATTTCCTCCCGATGATCGCTGACGCCCTGCTCTCAGATACGTATCGAAAGAGGCGCGGGTAACGCAATGCAGGTTGTAGCCCGCTTCCTCAGGGAAACGAGCCACGTAAGTATAGGTTGCGCCCCCCACCCTGTCAACGAAGCGGTGTGTGTGGTCGGTGTTCTCGAGAACGATCCTCTGCTGCTGCCGCGACGACATCACCGAGCCATGCATTCAGGCTTTTATGCTCCCGCGCTGCGGCGACGACTGCGGCGCGATGCACTTCCGGCGTGGTGCGGACGTAGAGCGTGCCGGAGAATGGCTTCTCCGGTTCCTTGCCGCGCTCCGCGCACCAATCAAGGTAGACATCGACGGAGCGATGAAACTCCTCCTCGATCTCCCCTGCGTGCTCTGACTCGAAGGTGATCACATCATCAAAGTCGATCACATGACCGTAGAGAATTTTCGCCTCTCTGTCATACTCAACCTCACCCGTATAGCCCTTGTAGTTCATAGTCGTCTTCATGGCGCCTGTACTCCCGCCTTTTCGAGAAACTTCCGTACGTCCCTGATCCGCCCCTGTGCTGCGATGCGCTTAGGGTACGGGACGTGGAACACGGCGCTCGCATCGTTGAGCGCGACGACGATCCGTGACCCCGCGCGCTGCCCAATGTCTGCGCCGAGCGCCTTGAACAGTCCTTCGATGTCATCCCACGGTATCTCAGCGGGAATCGGCGTGGTGAAAATCAAACCGAGCGTCTTGCGCTGCTTTGTGTTCACGTGTGCATGCTAGCATAATACGCTAGCATCATCAAGCGGTAGGGGAGAAGCGCGGGTCGTCGCCCTCGCCTCCCTGGTATCGAGAGGCGAGGGCGACGGAGCACGGGGAGGTTGTTTAGCGCTGCGTGATGCGGGGGATGACTTCTTCCGCGAGGCGCGTCACGATCCCGGCGGGGAAGGGGGGGCGGAGGTTGAGGATGATGTGCGTCACGCCTACATCGACGAACGACTGGATGGTCTCGACATTTGAGTTGAGATCATCGTAGTTGATGGCGTTCTGGATGGAATACTCGATCGCCTCCGGATCCCGACCGACCGCCGCGCAATGCTCCCGCAGGACATTGACTTTGTGTTGGAAGGTCTCGACGGTGCCGCCCGCGAAATTCCACATATCCGCGTGTTGGGCAACGACCTTGAGCGTTAACTGCTCGCCGCTGCCGCCGATCATGAGCGGTGGATAGGGCTTCTGGACGGGCTTCGGCGCGTTGCGCGCTTCCTTGAGCTGGTAATAGCGACCATCGAAGTCGGTCAGGTGATTGGTGCAGAGGCTCTTGTAGATCTCGCACGCTTCACCGAGCCGCCGGATGCGCTCGCCGGCTGCGTAGAGCGGCAGGCCCATACTCGTGTGCTCGTAGACATTCCAGCCCGCGCCGATGCCGAAATCCAGCCGCCCATTGGAGATCACATCCACCGTCGAGGCGATCTTCGTCAGCACGGCGGGATGGCGATAGGTATTGCCGGTGACCATCAACCCGAGGCGCAGGCGCTTGGTGGCGACGGCAAGCGCGGCAAGCAGCGTCCAGCCCTCGTAGCATGGATCGTCCAGTTCGCCGTTGATGGGGGAGAAGTGGTCGAAGAGCCAGGCGTGCTCGTAGGCGGGGATGCCATCGGCCTCCTGCCAGATCGCAAGCATGTCATCGTAGGTCGTGCTCTGCGGAGCCGTCTTGAATCCGAATCGCAATGGGCGCATGGGTCTACCTCTCTCTCGATCTCGCTAATACCACCGTGCCTTGTCCGTGATGTTCGTCAGTGGCTCGCCTGCCACGAAGCGGCGGACATTGTCCAGGATCACCGCGCGGCGGCGTTCCTCGGTGTGGGGCCCGTAGCCCGCACTGTGCGGCGTGACAATGACATTCTCCATCTGCCACAAGGGGCTTTCTGTCGGGAGCGGTTCGGTCTCGAAGACATCGATGCCCGCGCCCGCGATCCACCCTTCTGAAAGCGCCTCCTCAAGCGCGGCGAGGTGGACGATCTTGCCGCGTCCGATATTGATGAACAGCGCGTCCGACCGCATCCGCCGGAACATCGCCGCGTCAAATAGCCCCGTCGTCTCGGGCGTCTGCGGCGCGCAGATGATTACGGCGTGCGCGTCGGGCAAGAGTGCTGCCAGTTGGTCCGGGCGGGCGAGTGCGTGGACGCCTGCGGGCGCGTCTGCAACCTTCGGGTCCACGCCGACAATCGACGGACCGAAGACCGACAGCCGCCGCACGACCTCCGCGCCGATGCCGCCTAGCCCCATAATCAGTACCGTCATTTCCGCCGGGTCGCGTACCTGCACCTCCTCCTGCGGTGCCCAGATGCCCGCTGCCTGCCGACGCATCAGGCGCGGCAGATCGCGACAGAGCGCGAGGAACATCGCCACTACATGATTGGCGATGTGGTCATTGTAGATGTTGCGCATATTCGTCAGGGTGACATCGCTGGCAATCAGATCGGGGAAGACCACGCTTTCGAGGCTGATACTCGGCGCTTGCAGCCAGCGCAGGTGCGGCGCGGAATCGAGGAGCGCCGGATTCAGTCGCCCGATCCACCCTTCCGCCGTCCGTGCCGCCTGCATCGCCTCGGCCTCGCTCGTCGGCGCGACGACCGGCGTATCCCCCGCCGCTGCCCGCATCGCCGCCACCCACTCCGGTGCCTGCTCCGGCCATACCACAATACTCACGCACTCACCTCCTGGAACCGATTGAACCGCAGAGACGCAGAGGACGGATAAGACGCAAAGACAGAGAAATAGAAGTGGATACGACTCCTCTTAGCTGAGATGCTCTTCGCGATCCTCTCATCTGACATTCATCTCTCTCCCTCTCTGCGTCCTCTGTGTCTCTGTGGTCCAATCCGTTTCGCATTTCCGTCATCGCGCCGCATCGACGAGGTGTTGGATGACATCGGCGGGGAGGGGGCCGCGGGCGGTCCAGCGGAGCGCGTCTTCCAACTGCGAGAAGTCCGAGTAGCCGACGAGCACAGTGGCGATGCCGGGTTTGGAGAGGGCGAAGCGGACGGCCATTTCCAGCGTGCTCTCTAGCCCGGCTTCGGTCGCGAACCAGGCGAGATCGCGCGCCCGGTTCAGATCATGCGCATATTCCGCGCCGCCGATCAGTGCGGATCCCGGATCGCCCGCATTGGCATGACGTTCGGGTGTGCCGGTCAATGCCCCCGCCGCAAGTACGCGGATGGCGATGACGCCGACCCCTGCACCTGCCGCCGCATCGATCAATCCCGCAAAGTCCTGCTCGCCGCCACTCGCCCCCGCATAGCCGCCGCTCGGATTGACGGCGTTGAAGTAGGATTGCACCGTCTCAAAGTTGCCGCTCATCACGGCATCGCGCACGGCCGCCGTCTCGCCCAGCCCCGTGAAGCCGATATGCCGCGCCAGGCCACGCTCCTTGACGCGCTGCAACCCCTCGATGATCGCCCCCTGCACCAGTGCGAGATCGAGCGCACTGCCGCTCGCGTTCTCCGTCGTGCCCGCGCCGCTTTTCGTGATCGGATTGTGCAGGTGCAGCACATCGACGGAATCATGATCGAGCCGCCCCAGGCTCGCTTCCACCGACCGCTGAATGGCAGCTACCGGATCGGCGCGATCCTCGGTGGCGAGGCGTACCTTGGTGCCGACGATGGCGCGGCCCCAGGCGCTGAGGGTGCGCAGCACCCGCCCGAGATTCTCTTCCGAGCGACCATCGCCGTAACTCGCGGCGGTATCGTAGTAGGTGATGCCCGCATCGAGCGCGCGCGCGATGGCCTGCTCTTGCTCGGCCGGGTCCCCCTTCGTGAACAAGCCGCCAATCGCGCCGCTGCCATAGCCGAGCGCGGAAACCTGTAGCCCGGTCCTTCCCAGTGGACGTTGCTCCATCACCTTGCTCCTTGCCGTTCGCCTGAAGCGTCTGTGCCATCCGTTTCATCCGCATCATACACGCGGTACCAGGCTAGGGGTCATACCCGGTCTGTTCGCTGTTCGAACGACCTCTTGACACTGCCCGTCGTATTCCCTATTCTCGTGGGTAGGGAGGGCATGGTGACCTCTCGAAGGGGTGGACGAATGGACGCGCTGGCAACGGGCGACATTGCGATACGCCTATTGGCGTTACCCGAGACCGCGGGAATGCTGCGGAGGAGTCTGCCCAAAATCTGCCGTCCGATGATCTGACATTCTCTCCATCGCACGCGCTGACCGTGGCAGGCACGACGCCTCGCTCGCGGTCTTTTTGTTTGTGCCGGGTATGTGCGGCAATGAACGCGCGTCGGATGATGAGGAGAAAGAGACCGTGTCAGTCGTTGATGTTGAACCAATAAAAGATAATCCCTCCGTGTCGGCGGCACCGCGCCGCGAGCCACCCCATTCGCTGCGGCGTAACCGCGACTTTCTGCTCCTGTTTGCCGGGCAGATCGTCTCTTCCATCGGGTCGCAAGTCTCGCAGTTGGCCTTTCCGCTGCTCATTCTGGCGCTGACCGGCTCGCCCGCGCAGGCGGGGTTCCTCGGCGCGATGCGCGGGCTGGCGTATGTATTGTTCGGCCTGCCCGCCGGGGCGCTCGTGGATCGCTGGGATCGCAAGAAGACGATGATCCTCTCCGATCTTGGCCGCGCGCTCGCGCTCGGCAGTATCCCCATTGCCCTCGCGCTCGGACGCCTGACGCTCCTACAACTCTATCTCGTCACTTTCGTTGAGGGGACGCTTTTCATCTTCTTCGGGCTTGGCGGAGTCGGCCTGTTTGCCGCGCATCGTCCGCAAGGAGCAATTGCCCGCCGCCGTCTCCTTCAATGAGCTGACCTATTCCGTTTCCGGCTTACTTGGACCGTCGCTTGGTGGCGCGCTCTACAGCGTCCGGCGCGCACTGCCCTTTGTCGCGGACGCCGCTTCCTATCTCGTCTCGGCGGTCGCGCTGATGTTCACGAAGTTGCAATTCCAGGAGGAGCGCGCGGCAACGACGACGCGTCATCTCGGCGCGGAAATCAAAGAAGGGATGCTCTGGCTCTGGCGGCAACCGGTCGTACGCTTTCTCTGCTGGGTCAATGGCGCGGTGAATCTCCTCTATGGGGGCTATACTTTGCTGCTCATCAGCCTCGCGCAGCGGCAGGAGGCGTCGTCGTTCACGATCGGCCTGATCTTCGCTAGTGGCGGTGTGGGTACGCTCCTCGGTACTGCCGTCGCCGCCCCAATTCAGAAGCGGTACACCGTCGGCCGGATCATGGTCTGGATCGCCTGGCTGTTTGCGATCACCTGGGTGCCCTATGCATGGACGCCGAACCCCTTCTTGCTCGGTGTCGTCAATGCGGTTGGCTTCTTTTTCGTACCGATCTATGTAACGACGCACTACAGTTATCGGCTCGTGCTCATCCCGGACGCCTTACAGGGGCGCGTGAACAGCGTCTTCCGTCTCGCGACCTTTGGCTGCCAGACATTAGGCTTTGCCCTGATGGGTGCACTCCTCCAGCGCTTCGGCCCGATCACGACGGTTTATATCGGCACCGTCCCAATGCTCGTGCTCGCCGTCATGACGACCATTAATCCGCAGGTCCGCCACGCGGGCCGCATCGCCGATGTGCAGACTGCGTGATCGACCTCACCCCTGGCCCCTCTCCATCACGTGGAGAGGGGTGCCTCGCTGCGAGTGCCGTGGCGTTCTTGAAACGCCGTGCGCTTGTGTAGGTTGCTCCCCTTCTCCACGAAGATGGAGAGGGGGCCGGGGGTGAGGTAAAACAACCCCCTACAGCGCATAATCGCCGGTATGCGCTTCTTCCAGGTAGCGCGCGAGCAGGTCGATGCATGCTTGCACGTCGGTCGCGCTCACCATTTCGTTCGGCGTATGGACGTAGCGCGCCGGGATTGAGAGCGTGATGGCGGGGACCCCACCGTGCAGTCGTTGCACGCCACCGGCGTCGGTGCCACCAAAGGGCAGGATCTCCATCTGATGGGGGATGCCCTCACGTTCCGCGATGGTGCGGAAATGGCGGACGAGTTTCGGATGGCTTATCAGCGAGCCGTCCATGATCTTGATCGCCGCGCCGCCACCAAGCGCGGTGATCGTCTTCTCCGCGCCACCGCCAGGGACATCCATCGCGGGAGTGTCATCGACTGCGACGACGACCGTGGGATCGAGGCCGGACCCACTCGCTGTCGCGCCGCGCAGCCCGACTTCCTCCTGTGTCGTGGCGACGGCGTAGATTGTCGCTTCGTGGGAGCGCATCGCCCGGAGCGCCTCGAACATCACGAAGAGGCCGACGCGGTCATCCATCGCCTTGCTGACGTACGTATCGCCGACCTTCTCGAAGGTGCGATCCATCGTCACATAATCGCCAATCTGCACGGCGGCTTTGACGGCGTCGGCAGACAGACCGAGATCGACGTAGAACTCATCGTGCGTCGGCAGGGCAGGTGATCCACCGAGCGCCGGATGCGACCAGCCGCGCCCGAGTTGCAGGACGCCCCGGAGTGTCGCGCCGTTCTGGGTGGTAACGAAGACACGCTGTGCATCCATACTGAGTGGATTGTGCCCGCCGAGCGGCTGGAGGCGGAGAAAGCCCTTCTCGTCAATGTACTTGATGAGGAAGCCGATCTCGTCCATGTGCGCCGCGAGCATCACGCGTACATCGTCCCGCCCGCGCTTCGTGCCGATGACATTGCCGAGGGCATCTGTGTTCACCGTGTCGGTGAGTGCGCCCAACTCCTCGCGGGCGATCACCCGCTGTTGCTCCTCGCGCCCCGGCACGCCGGGAGTCTCCGTCAAGCGCTTGAAAAGCGCCTCATTGAGGGTCATCGCTTCCTCCGCATTGCTGGCCGCATCGACATTTGCCTACTGAAAGACCGCGCCCAAGATCGGGCTGACGAACTCCGTCGCGATGGCGTCCATATGCACGTCGTCCCACCACCTGCCGCCCATCCATAGAGAGGAGCGCCGCCGCCCGAACTCCTTGAATCCGGCCCGCGCGTAGGCCCGCTGCCCCGCGATGTTCCATTCTGCCACCGTCAGGCCGACATTCCGCAACCCCAGGGCGGTGAAGGCGTAGTCGAGCGTCAGGCGCGTCGCCTCCGTGCCATACCCTTTGCCACGGGCGTCCGACTCGCCGATCAGGATGCCGAAGTCGGCGCTTCCGTTGCGATAGTCGAGGTGGAACAGGCCCACCGTCCCGATCGGTCGCCACGTTGACCGCTCGTAGACGGCGAAGTCAACACCATCCGCGCCCGTCGCATCGCGTTCGTACCGCGCGATCCGCTCTTCGAGCGTCTGTGGAAGCGGCGTGCTGAGATTGCGCCGCGTGGCGAGGTCGTTGCTCCAGCGGGTAAGCAGAGGGACAAGTGCGCGATATATCGGGCCGAGCGCAACCTTTTCCCCGGTGATGTTCACGATGGGCGAGCCGGAAACGTTCTTTTCGGTCACGATCACCGCCTCTCGAATGCGGCCACGCGCTGCGCGCGTTCCGCAGAATCACCGGCTGAGTGCGTGCAGCATAGCAGATGACCCGATGGAGAAACCGCGCTCCGCTCACCTATCTCCCCACCCCAGAGGCACAGAGTCGGCCTACCCGATGGAAAAAGGCGCTCTCTTCCCGCATCTGACCGCCAAGGCGAAGGTAGGTCCATGAGAGGAAGGGCCAAGGGAGCAGTGTTCTGACGGATCCACCACTTTCGTCTCCTGAATGCGCATGGTACGCTGTCATTCGTCACGGGCACCGGCGCATACATTGGCGGACAATGGTCGGCGCGGGGTGTCACCTGGATGTTCCTCACGGGGCAGGAACGAACGGAAGGGAGTTACCACGAATGGCGCAGACATTGACCCGGCCACAGGCAACCGATGGGTCGGACGCGGGTGTGCTGACGAACGAAGCGCTCGCGGCCTTCAGCGGGGATTTCGCGGCGAACCCGGTCTATCGGATGGCGCAGAACGCCGTCACGCAGATCACCGTCGATGATGTCGCGCTCAACCGCGCGATTGTCACGAACACCGACCACACCTTCTCGACCCTCCTCGACGATTGGGGCGTCACGAATCAGAAGCAGACCGGCCGCTGCTGGATGTTCGCCGGGCCTCAATCTGCTGCGCGTCGGCGCGATGAAGAAGATGGACGTCAAGGAGTTCGAGTTCAGCCAGAACTACCTGATGTTCTGGGACAAGCTGGAGCGCGCCAACTACTTCTTCGAGGCGATCATCGAGACGGCCGACCGCGACGTGGACGACCGGCTCGTCGCCTTCCTGCTCGACGGGCCGCTTGGCGATGGCGGGCAGTGGAACATGTTCGTCAACCTGGTCCGGAAGCACGGCCTCGTGCCGAAGGCGTTCATGCCCGAGACGGAAAGCTCGTCCAACACGCGGCGCATGAACGCGGTGCTGCGCAGCAAGCTGCGCGAGGGCGCGAAGACGCTCCGCGATATGCACGGCCGCGGCGCGAGCGATCGACGAGCTGCGGGCGGCCAAGCAGGAATACCTCGAACGCCGTCCACCGCATCCTGTGCATCCATCTCGGCACGCCGCCCGAGCGCTTCGTCTGGCAGTGGCGGGACAAGCGCCGGCGCCTTCCACCGCACCGAGGAAATGACGCCGCAGCAGTTCGCCGCCGAGTTCGTCGACCTGCCGCTCGATGAGTACGTCTGCCTGGTCCACGACCCGCGGCCGAGCAGCCCGCATCGGCCGCACCTTTACCGTCGAGTATCTCGGCAACGTCGTCGGCGGCCAGCGCGTGAAGTATCTGAATGTCGAGATGGGCCTGATGAAGGAGATCGCCCAGCGGACGCTCGAAGAGCGGCGAGCCGGTCTGGTTCGGCTGCGATGTCGGCAAGCATGATGCGGCGCGATCTCGGCATCTGGGACAGGGACCTCTTCGACTTCGGCACGCTCTACGACACGACGTTCGACCTCGACAAGGCGGCGCGCCTGGACTACGGCGAGACGCAGATGACGCACGCCATGCTCTTCACCGGCGTCGACGTCGTCGACGGCGCACCGCGCCGCTGGCGGGTCGAGAACTCGCTGGGGCGCCGAGCACGGGCAGAAGGGCTTCTTCACCATGAACGACTCGTGGTTCGACGAGTACATGTTCGAGATCGCCGCCCGCAAGGATCACCTCCCCGCCGAACTCGAGGCCGCCCTCGACCTGGAACCCATCGTCCTGCCCGCCTGGGACCCGATGGGCGCCCTCGCCGGGGAGAAGGACTGAGGACTGAGGACTGAGTGGGCGCACGCTGTGCGCCCCTACAACTCCCTCCCCTCTCCATCGCCGTACAAATCTATTATTATCCCGATCTCATGGCGATGGAGAGGGGCCGGGGGTGAGGCAAGGCAATCGCAACGACATGATCGGGCAGGCAACATAGCCTGCCCCCTCTTTTTCTGACTCGTTACTTGTTACTCGTTACTCGCGACTGCCTACCCGGAGGGCCAATGGCAGCAACGACTGCGAACGCACGCTACCGCGAAGTATTGCGTATCCTGGTTCGGCATGGCTATGGCTTCGCAGTCGGCCCCCGCTACTGGCCCTTCGCGCGCGCCTCGCTGGATGCGGTCGCGGTCAGTCGGCCCTCACAGTTGCGCCAGGCGCTCGAAGAACTCGGTACCACCTTCACAGCCCGGCTTCCACCTCTGCAGCCTCGTGCTCGCCGAGGGGCGCGGACAGGTCTTCCGCTCGGTGAACCCGTCGGCCTCCTACACGTTCACCGACTTCACCGCCAACCACACCAACGGCGTCAAGACGCTCACGGCGACCGCCCGCACCGGCCGCTGACCGCCCGCCCGGCCGACCGTCCCCTGGGCGCCGGGGGCGGCCGGGCGATCCGCACCCCCCGGATGGCCTCTGCTATGGTTAGCAGAGGTAATTAGATGCTTGAACTAGAGA
>CAVXPY010000013.1:0-72148 GCA_963763655.1 uncultured Chloroflexia bacterium | reverse complement strand
CAGCGGATGCGGTCCCATTCGTAGCCCGTCGTGAAGCGGACATGGTGGCAGGCGACGGCGCAGAGATCGAGGACGCTCCCGGCGTTGCGCAGGCGGGGGTGTCATGGTTGCCGCCAATAACGATGGTGGGAATGCCGGCGACTTCGAGTCGGCGCATCTGCTGGACGAAGAAAATGAGGGTCTGCATCGGTGGGCGGCTGTGATGGAAGACGTCGCCCGCGTGCAGGACGAGATCGATGTCGCCCGCCGCGATGATCTCGTCTATCGCCGCCGCGAAGGCGTGCTCGACATCGACGGCGCGCTGATTGCGCCCGCTTTCGGGGCAGAGGCGGGTCAGGGCGCTGAAGCCGAGGTGCGTGTCACCAATATGGGCAATGCGGATCGTGCCGTCACTCATCGGTCTGATACCTGTTCGCTAAATGCCATTCTTGCCAATCGTGTGACAGAAGAACTGCCACGGGGAGGTCCGCCCGCCGGGCCGGTACGAGGTGCGCACCCGCTCGACGACGGTATCGCACTGTGTGCTCGTCAGATCGTGCTCACTGAGAACCGTCTTGATCTGCGCGAGCGAGGGTGCCGGGAAGCTGCCGCGCTCCGATAAGTCCCGCAGGATGCGAAAGACGGACTCGGCGGGGTCGATGCGTGCCTCATTGCCGTAGACCTTCTGCGCGTCATTGCCCGCGAGTGCGGGTGGGCGCGGGAAGACGCCGAAGACCGGCACCGGAATATGCGCGTGACGCATCAGGAGCGTCCCTTTCGTCACGCGAAGGAGTTCCGCGCGCGTCGATTCGCTGAAGGCGCGATAGGACGGGCTGATGATCTCCTCGTCCCCGATGCGACCATAGAAGGAGGTCGCGGCATTGCCGACCACCTCATCATCGACCTTCGAGCGGAACTGCTCCGCGCCGAAGAGGACGACATTGAGATGTCTGCCGCGTGCGGCGATGTCAACGAGGGTATCCCGGAGGCCGCCGCGTCCGCCGCCGGGCGCGTATTTGTTCAGCTCATCGACGAAAATAATCACCTTCTCGACGCCCAACTCCGCGCGTTCCGCGCGCTCCCATACTCGTTGTATTGTCGCACTGACGAGCAATTCCTGCACGGTCGAGTTGCAGTTGGCGATGTCGATGACGCGCAGTTCACGGTCCGCGAAGGGGGCGTCGCAGCGCGGCAGATCGCCGTAGTTGACGAGGTTGCGCGCGAGCAGACCGCCGCACTTATGGGTGAGGTTCTGGATCCGGTTCTTCGCTTTGAGGATCGTGAAGCGGTGATGATCCTGCCAGCTTTGCGGCTTCTTGCCGTCGTCGTTCTCGGTGTCGAGGTAGTCCATGATCTCGCGCATCTTCGCCTCGAAACCGCGCATCGTCAGAATGCGCTGCTCGCGGAGTTCGGCGAGGAAGCCGAAGAACTTATCGTCCAGATCGCCGCCCTCGAAGACGCGATGCGGATAGCGCAAAACCTCCTGGAGGTTCCAGAGGATCGGGTAGACGCAGTCGCTCTCGCGCCGCGCGGTGCGGAGGGTATTGAGGGCAGCCTGATCGACGCTCTTGTCGAGGTTGACCTGATCGCCATGCTCGTTGTGTGGCTCACCCCCCGGCTTATAGGGCGCGAAGATGCGCAGGTTCGTGAAGGGCGCGGGGGACATCGCCATCTTCTCGTACATCAGCCGGTCGAGCGGCATGGGCAGTTTGACGCCCTGCGCGCCGAGCGCCACCGCCTCCGCTTCTGAGACATAGGCGGGTTTGTCGAGCCAGAGGAGGTCCGGCCCCTTGACATTGAACATGAGCGCGGCGACGGATTGCGGGGCTTTCTGAAAGACGCTGCTGATGACGAAGAGGGCGTGACTGGTCTTCGTCGCGAGGCCGGATTGCCCGGTCCAGTTCGCGTGCCCCGCTTCGGGGCCGAGCAGGTAATCGCTATCGACATCAACCGGTGTATGCTGGAAGACCGTCCGTACTTCGCCATCCGGCAGTTCCTCGAAAATCTCGTTGCCGTCGTCGTCGCGCGCGGTATTGCCGTTGCGATGGAGAAGCACGGGGATCGCCGTGCCGCTATAGCCTTCTTTGCCGAGGGCGAAGCGAATCGCCTCGGGCGTCGCGTAGTAGACGGGGCCGCTGCGGGGCGGGCGGCGCGAGCGGACATCCTCGCGCAAATGGCGCGAGGCAAGCACGCGGCAGGTGAAGACGAGGATTTCGGGTCGCACCGAGGCGAGCGCCTGGCCGATGTCGTCCTCGCCCTGATAGTCAAAATAGTCATCGAGGAAGGTCGCGAGATCGCTGTACCGCTGCGGCTCGTCGAGAATACCGATGACGGCGGCCTCTTCGCTGAAGGCGACAACGATATGCCCGATGTCGAGCGCCAGCGCGGCACCCGGGCCGTCCGCCGCCCAGAAGGAGAACTCGTGCGCGGCGGCGGGCTTGCGCTCGCTTGTGACGACGCGGCCAATCGGGCCGGTGTGCGTGTCGATCAGATCGGCGAAATGGTTCACGAGGGGTTGGGCATCCATCACGCGACCTCCCGCAGATAGCGACGGAGCGCGGCAGGCACGCCAAGGAGCGTGCGTTCCAGTTTCACTTTGAGGATGCGTTCCGCGATGTGGATGGGGTAAATGAGCGTCGGCCAGCGGTCATCGTTCGTCGGGCGCGGCGTTCGTTCCGCGAAGAGCAATCCCGAGAGGCGGTCGACCTCCACGGGAATGTCAATCTGCGCGGGCGCTTCGATCCGGGCCAGCCCATAGAGTGGGTCCGCCCCCGTGCCCGCGTGGAAGCGCAGGTACCAGGTGAAGGGCCGCACGCCGCCACTGACCGCACGCTGGAAGACCGTGCTACGGTGACCGACCGGCATCGCGAGCAGATCGGTCATCTCACGATTGGAGAGATCGAAGCGGCTGTGTCGTTTGATGATCCCTACCGTCTTGCCGTAATCGCCACGGGCGAGCGACCCATCCATCACCAGCCAGCCCTCGCTGCCATCGGTGCGTTCGTACCACCGGAGGAAGACCTCAAGTTCGCATTGCTCTCGCACGCGGCCAACGGCGGGGCGAATCCGCGATTGCAGGGCGAGGAAGTCACCGTCACGCACCGCGCCAGCGGACGGTTCGTCGCAGGGGGTGACCGTGATACCTGCGTCGGTGAAGGCGTCCATCAGTGCATCGGTATACGGGTCATCCGACGCGGCGGCGATAACGATACGCGCATGAATCGCGGTCATGCCGGGCACGGCGCGAAAGACGCCATCCTGCGGGCGGCGCTCGATCACGCCCGCCACGACAACGACGAGCGCGAGCGCATTCATGCCGCACCAGCCAATTGGCAGCGTCCGCTGCACGCCATCGAGGAAGTAGCGCACCGCACCCGCGCCCCGTTGGGGCAGGTAGCGCGGAATCGCCAGGATCGAGAGAGTATCGCCCTCATGGTGCGTGATCTGCGGCGTGCCCGCGAGATGACCGTCATCCCCGACGAAGGAGGCGAGGTCGTGCTCCAGCCGGGTTGCGGCAGGCGTGGCGACAAAGGGGAGGCCATCGCCGCGCAACGCCGCCAGCGCCACACCGAGTTGCCCCCCGAGGTCCAGTCCATTGTTTCGTACAGACATCTCGCTCCCTCGCTCCTACATGAACGGACACCTTACGATAGCACGTATGTACTACTCGCACAAGCGGATCGCGGCACCGTGAATTCGTGGCAATCTTCGGTGGCATATTGACAGGGGAGCGCAGGTGCCGTAAGATCGGGCAGCGCTGCGGAGGCGTAGCTTAGTGGCTTAAAGCGCTGCCCTGTCAAGGCAGAGATCGCGGGTTCGAATCCCGTCGCTTCCGCCAATTTCTCTCGCACGTCGAGAGGATGCACACCGATGGGCCGCTAGCTCAATTGGCAGAGCAGCTGACTCTTAATCAGCGGGTTACTGGTTCAAGTCCAGTGCGGCTCACCACTCTTTTCTTGATATAGTAAGCAAAATCGCCCTAATCTGTGAGGCGATTTTGTCGTCTTTTGGCCTCGTGGGCTCATCATGGGCACGGACGGATTGAGGGAAGCGTGATGACACCGTTCACGAGCCTTGATGATTGGACGCATCGACTCCATCCGTCGCCTATTGGTGAGAGGCGGAGAGCCGGGATGGTATGACTGGAAAGAAGTATTGCGACTACCCAAGGAAGATAGGCCGACGGCTTTGCACTACGTTTGTGGCATGGCGAATACGGACGGCGGCTATATTGTCTTCGGTGTCGAAGGACAGGGAGCCACGCCCGATGATCGGATCGTCGGCATTGGGCTGATAACGAGGAGGGGCATGATTTTGGGCAGATGATAGATAAGGTGCGACCCAATGTTCGATTCATTCCAAAGACCATTCGACATAGCTGATGGTCGCGGCGTTGTTGTCGTGCGTATTCCTCAAAGCCAACGCCGCCCGCACATGAATCAGCACGATTGTCAGTTCTACCAACGTGGCGATGGTGGCAACGCCAAACCTATGGAATATCAACAGGTGCGCGATTTGATGATTCTTGGTGAGGAACGACGGCAGAGAATATCCCTCCTCACCGCTAAAATCGCCCAATATTCATCGCCTTGCTGCCAGTGGTTGAGGGATCATTCGGGAGTTCACGACTGCTTTGACCGCTTTGACACGGGATTTTTTGATCCTCTCGTAAGGGATGTATGGGGTGCCATGCCACCCGATGACCTATTGCCTAGGTTGATGTCAATATCGCTATTAGGCGAATCGAATAAAACGAATGTTATGACCTAGCTGGCGTCTCGACAGAGGGAACAGTACTTCGAGGCTTAGAGCAGCACCACATGTCGAATCTGTCCAGTGATCTCACGCACCTGAAAATGGATTGTGTCATATGCAGACAGCGACTCGAAAGCCTATTGAGCCGCTACCGCTGGGTCTCGTCTAAAAGGGGTGATTACCCAAACAGTGCAGTCTCCATGCCGCTGCTAGCATCACGTTGCATCTCCAGCGTGACAGGCGAATGCATTCGCCCTTAGCTCTGAATAGGGAAATAAGCGAGCGGGTTACAGGTTCAAGTCCTGTGCGGACTCACCACTCTTTTCCTGGATATAGCAAGGAAAATGAATCGTGACGGGTGATAGTACCCGTCACTTTGTTGGTGTGGAGGCGTGTTTGCATCGGGGTCACTTGTGTCGAGAAGCAGCCATTGGTAGCGGTGACTCTTCCCTTGTCACCGAGACGACACCCTTCTCCCCTCGCTTCGGGCGAACGATGATCTCAACATCATTGCCAAGTGCGGTGACAACTCCAAGGAGACGATCACTACTAAAGTTCGTGACCCGTCCACGCAGAAGATTCGAGAGGTCCGAAGCGGCAATACCCGCCATCGCTGCTGCCTTCTTTTGCGTGAGGCCACTCGTATCAACCGCATCGCGGATCACGAGGGCGAGTGCAACTTTCCGATTTCGCACCTCCGCGTTCGGAAGTTCGAGATCGGCAAAAACTTTGCCACTGCCGTGGATGACCCGCATATCCTCTTTTGCCATTCCTGCCACCCGGAGAGATATTAGCAGTTTCACTCACAGCCACCAAGGGAACGCTCATTGGGTGCAGCAGCTAAGTGCAGCATCCGAGCTCTGACAGCCGCGAGGAGATGCGCGGGCGGAGTACGCGCGCCCAAGGATGCACGTTCTGGCGCGGTTTCCCTCTCGCGCCGCCGCGTGTCATGATGATAGAATATCGAACGGTCGGGTTTCTCGGGTCGGGAGCGTGTCGTTTCGCGGCACATTCCGAGGCGGGCCAGCCGATTTTGACACCTTTGTACTTTGCGCAATGGAAGAGGAGAATCCCATGCGGCAATCGTTGAAGAATCCAGCAGTCGGAAATTTCTTCAACGGGAGTGTCGCGCATGGCGATTGTCAATATCGGGATTCTGGCGCATGTAGACGCCGGTAAGACGAGCCTCACCGAACGCATTCTCTTCGAGACCGGTGTCATCACCTCGGTCGGCAGTGTCGATAAAGGCACGACACAGACCGATACCCTGGAGTTGGAACGCGCCCGGGGCATTACCATTCAATCTGCGGTGGTGTCGTTTCAACTGCACACGCTCAAGGTCAATCTCATCGATACCCCTGGGCACAGCGACTTTGTCGCCGAGGTCGAGCGGTCGCTGCGCGTGCTCGATGGCGTCGTGCTGGTCGTCTCGGCCGTCGAGGGCGTGCAGCCTCAGACCCGTCGCCTCGCGCGGGCAATTCGCGCGGCGGGTCTCCCGATGCTCATTTTCGTCAACAAGATCGACCGCCTCGGCGCACGCGGCGAGGCGCTCCTCGCGGACATTCGTAGCAAGTTGCAACTGCGCGTCGTGGCGATGAATGCGGCAACCGGGATCGGGAACCGGGCCGCAACGGTCGTCACCTGGGATCGCGAGCGCCCGGCCTGGCGCGATCCGGTGATCGATCTCCTTGCGGAGACGAACGAGCGCGTGATCGAGGAATTCGACCGCACCGGGGGTGATCTGAGCGCTTCCTTTCTTGCGGCGGAGCTCCGGGCACAGGTCGCGGCGTGCACCATCGTTCCCGTCTTCTTTGGATCGGCGATTACCGGGGCCGGTGTTCCCGAACTCCTCGCCGGGATCGAGGAGTGGCTGCCGACCGCCAAGGAAGCGACGGATGCCCCGACGACGGGCACGGTTTTCAAGATCGCCCGCCGGGCTTCCGGGGAGAAACTTGTCTATGTGCGACTCTTCGCTGGCCGTTTGGCGGTGCGGCAGCGCGTGCTGCTCCAACGTCCCGGGGCATTCGGCGAGCAGGAGCAGATCGCGGAGCGCATTACCGGCATCGACCGCTTCGCCTCGGGCACTACTGCATCGGCGGAAGCGGCGAGCGCGGGAGAAATTGCCCGATTGCATGGGCTGCGGGCGGCGCGCATCGGCGATCGCATCGGGGCCGACGCAATCGAGGCCGGAGAGATCGCCCGCGCGTTTCCGGCACCGGCGCTGGAAAGCGTCGTGCGCCCGGTCGAGCCGGGCCAGATCACGCGATTGCGCGCGGCGCTCGATCAACTCGCGGAGCAGGACCCGCTCATTTCGCTGCGCCAGCGCAACGAGGAGGGGGAGATATCGGTTCGTCTCTATGGCGAGGTGCAGAAGGAAGTCCTCATGGAGACGCTGTCGCGGGAGTATGGCGTCGATGTGACATTCGGACCAAGCCGGACGATCTGCATCGAGCGTCCGGTTGGCACGGGTGAGGATGCCGAGATCATTTTTGCGGACGGGAACCCCTTCTATGCGACGGTCGGCTTTCGCGTCGAGCCGGGTGAACCGAGGAGCGGCATTCGCTATGTGCGCGAGCTGGGCGCATTGCCGCTCGCGTTCTACCGCGCCATCGAGGAGACGGTGTACGAGACGTTCACGCAAGGATTGTACGGTTGGGAGGTGACCGACGCGAATGTCACGCTCACCCATGCGGGATTCAACTCGGTGGTGAGTACCGCCGGAGACTTCCGTAAGCTCACCCCGCTCGTGCTGATGCAGGCCCTGCGCCTCGCGGGCACCGAGGTCTGCGAGCCGGTCGAGGAGTTCGATCTCGAGATTCCGGAGGATACCTTTGGCGTCGTCTCGGGCGCTTTGATTCACGCGCGCGCGACGATGCGTAATGCGTTTCGCGACGGCGCGTCGTACCGCATTATCTGTGAGATCCCCACTGCGGAACTGCGCGCCGTCGAACAACAACTACCGGCGCTGACGCGCGGCGATGGCAGTTGGGTGTCGAGCTTTGCCGGGCATGTGCCGGTGACCGGCGATGCGCCAATGAGGGCACGTATCGGCCCGAACCCGCTCAACCGCGCGCACTATCTGGCGGACGTCGCGCAGTCGTAGTCTTCGGTTTCACGGCGGTGACGTGCCGCGCAGATTGAGTGCGGTCATCGTGTGCGTCACGATAACCGCACTGCCGCCCGGTACCGCTCAGGGTGTCCACGCGCCTACGGGCTGCCTGATGGTGACGTTGAAGCGGTTCCAGACGTTGATCGTGGCGATGGCGATGATCAGGGCCGCAAGCGCTGGCTCGTCGTAGTGCCGGGCGGCCTCGTCCCAGATTTCGTCCGGTACCGGATCCGCCTGATCGCTGAGTCGGGTGACGGCCTCGGTGAGCGCCAGCGCGGCGCGTTCGGCATCGGTGAAGTAGGGCGCATCCCGCCAGGCCGCCACTGCGAAGAGACGATCGTCTGTTTCGCCTACCTTCTTGAGGAGGCGAGCGTGCATGTCAACACAGACGCTGCAGCCATTGATCTGGCTCGCGCGTAGCTCGATAAGGTCGATTGTCCGCGACGGCACGCCGCCCTGTTTCGTGGACTTCGCCAGGGCCAGCATGGCCTGCATGGCGTCAGGAACGATCATTACGGGGCTGCTCATTCGTGCGTGCATGATTCCTCTCCTTCAGGTGCCTTTGTGATACATCGTGGGATCAGACTGAACCGGGATACGAAACGTCGATTGGGGTTTTCGTACATCCATCTGGCCTCCTCATCGCATCGGTCGGGTTTCGCTCGTCATTACGATGACGGAACGCGGCGAGGGAATGTGACCGACAGACGCACACAACGGGCTGACGGAGCACTACGAGGCGAACCGGCCCGATCTGCCATTGCGGCGCGGGTCAGCTTCCGAAGTGCCAGTCTTCGTCCTTCACTCAAGGGAGCGGCGAACGGTATCCTCGGCGTTCTTCGAGGGACCAGCCGATCAGGGCGATCGCGCAGATGAGCAGCGCAATGAGGACGATGGGTGGTACGAGCCACCATCGCCAGGCGCCGCTCGCGAAGATCAAGCCATAGCCCACGCCGCGATGGATGATGCCGCCCCAACTGATCGTCGTAGGGTTGCTCAGGCCGAGGAAGGCGAGGCTCGCCTGAATGACGATCGCTGACTGCACGGTGAGTACGAACTTCGCCGTCGCCACCGGCACCGTCGCGGGGAGGACATGCCGCGTCAGGATCGCCGCAGGGATGCGCGCCGATGGCGTGGGCGGCCTCGATATAGCCCGCAGCGAGTTCGCTGGCGACGCGGGCGCGCATCACGCGGGCGAACGCCGGCCAGGAGACCAGCCCGACGGTGAACGTAATCACGGCGGGGCTCGGCCCGAGGTGCGCGACGACGAGGATGGTGATCGGCAGGAACGGCAGCGCCAGAAAGAGGTCCGCCGTGCCCGCCACCACCGCGCTCCAGCGTCGCCCGAGCCCGGACAGCAACCCCAGTGTCCACGCGATCGCCGTTGAGAGAATCGCCGCGCCGAAGCCGACGGTAATCGATACCCGGCCGCCGCGCACCACCTGGCTGAACAAATCCTGGCCGATGTCGTTCGTACCGAGAAGATGCGCGCTACTCGGGCGTTCCATCGGCCGCCCGCTCAGCGCGTGCGGATCATAGGGCACGAACCGGCCACCCAGGGAGACCGTCGCGAGAATGCCAACGAGCATCGCGACACCGAGCCACAGACGCGCGTCGTGCAGGATCGGTGCGGAATACCGTTGGGGTCGCTCTGGATCTTCCATGACGACAGGTGTGCGTGGCAGCATCTCGGAGCGCATCGTCATGCAGCTTCTTGCTCGCGGTCGCGGATCGAGCCGCGCCAGCAGGAGATCGCTCGCCAGTCCCACTGCGATGATCGAGACGCCGAAGAGCAGGAAGAGCGCTTCGAGAAGGGGATAATCGCGGGACTCGATGGCGATGAATGTCAGTTGCCCGAGACCGGGGTAGGCGAACAGCGTCTCCACGACACCACCCCGCCGAGCAGTAACCCCACGCGCACGCCGAAGTATGCGAGCACCGGCGCCGCCGCATTCCGCGCCACATGACGGAGGGCGATGCGCGGTTCCGCGAGCCCCTTTGCCCGCGCCACGGCGACGTAGGGTCGATGGGTTTCCGCATTTGCCGCACCGCGGGCGATCAGCAGGAAGGCGGGCAGATGGGCCAGGATGAGCGTCAGACCGGGAAGGATCGCGTGACGCGAGCCGCATCGGACGCACAGCCAATCACGCCACTCGGCGCCGCACTGTCGGAAGGGCGAGAGCGCACCGCTCGTCGGGAAGAGCGGCCAGGCAGACCGCGAAGGCGAAGAGGAGCGCCAGCCCGACGACGAACTCCGGCAGACTGCCGCCGAGCAGCGCGGCGAGACCGAGCGCGGTAGACCAGCGCGACCGCGCGTGCCACGCCAGCAGCAGGCCGAGGAGCGAGCCGAGACCGGCGGCGATCACGAGCGACCCGCCCGCGAGGAAGAGCGTCCAACCGATCCGGTGCAGCACCAGCACGCGGACGGGCTGGTTGAAGTGGATGGAGAAGCCGAGGTCGCCCCGCGCCGTCGCGAGCAGATAGTGGCCGAACTGGACGGGCAGCGGCCGGTCGAGGCCGTAGTAGCGGAGGAGTTGGGCGCGCGTCTCCGGCGCGAGCGCCACCGGCGCGTCCAGCCCCCCGCTTTGCAGGTACTCCACCGGATCGCCGGGGAGCAGGCGCGGCAGGACGAAATTGATGACGAGCAGCGCCCCCAGGAGCGCCAGCGAGCGGGCGAGGCGCATCACGATCCTTCCGTGGGAGTAGGCAGTAGTCGGTAGTCAGTAGTGGTAGTCAGTAGACAGTAGTCAGTAGTCAGAAAATCCAGAGATCGATGATGAGAGTATGAGCGTAACGCCTCCGCTCCCAACTGCCAACTGTCTACTGTCTACCACTGCCTCTACTGTCTACTGCCCACTGAGGAACGCGAGCTTGTTGTCCACGAGCGGGATGCCGTCCATGATGCCGCCCCATGTGTTGAACCAGCCCTGAAACGCCTTCGGGTCGTAGAGCCAGTAGAAGGGCCGGTGATAGAGGGCGAGCGTCGGCAACTCCTCCGCCAACATCGCCTGCATCCGGTTGACGAGCGCCTTCCGGCGCGTGACGTCCTGCTCCGCCACCTGCTGATCGGCGAGGCGGGTGAACTCGGCGTTGTGCAGCGCGTTGCCGTCCTCGAAGGAGTTGTAGCTCTGGTTCGCGTACCAGCGGCGCAGGAAGTCCGGATCGCCGCCGACGCCGATGTGCGAGGTGAGCGCCATGCCGAAGCGGCGGTTTTTCATCAGGTCGGTGCGGGTTTTTGGGTCCGCCGTGATCGGCCGCACATCGATACCCACCTCCTTGAGCATGAGCCGCACGATTTCCACGTCCGCTGCCGCCGGGTCGGCGAGGAAATCGACCACGAGCGGCGTGCCGTCCGGCATCTTGCGCATGGCGCTCGCGTCAACACGGAAGCCGAGGCCATCGAGCATCGCGCGGGCGCGGGCGGGATCGTAGGCGTATTGCGTCACGTCCGGGTTGTACCACGGGCTGCCGGGCGGAATGACGCCGGGATTGCCGAGCGTGACATTGCCGTGGATGACGCGCTCCCCGATCTGCTGCCGGTCGAGCGCGTAGGCCATCGCCTGGCGAAACGCCTTCTGATCGAAGGGCGGACGATCGACATTGAAGATCACGCGCATGATGCTGAAGGGCGGCGTCTGGAGCGCCCGGTAGTTCGGCCCCTGCCCGAATGCCTTCACGACGTCGTAGTCTGTCGCCAGGATCGCGTCCGCCGCGTGCGTCTGAATACCCACGGCGCTCTGCGCCTGCGGGATGAGCACATAGCGGAGCGTATCGACGGTCGGGCGGCCTCGGAAGTACGCGGCGTTCGCATCGAACTGATATTCGCCCGTGCCTTCCTTGTAGGAGCCGAATTTGTACGGCCCGCTGCCTATCACCGCGTCCGGTCCAGAGAACTTCAAGGGGTCGCTCACGGGCTCCCAGATGTGTTTCGGCAGGATCGGCATGATGCCCGCGACGTTCTCCAGAAAGGGCGCGAAGGGGCGATTGAGCCGAATGCGCACCGTGCGTGGGTCCACCACATCGGCGCCATCCACCATATCGCTCGCCCCCCACGGGAAGTGATGCGGACGGTAGTAGGTGTAGCTGAAGGCGACATCGTCGGCGGTGAGCGGGCGTCCATCGTGCCAGGTGATGTTCGGGCGGAGCGTGAAGGTGTAGTTCAGCCCATCACCACTGACGCCCCAGCGCTCCGCGAGCCACGGAATGATGCCATTCGCATCTTTCCATGTCAGCGTGTCGAAAAGGAGGCTGACGCGCACGACGCCACCCGGCCCAAGCGGGATGAAGGCGAAGGGGGAGGGGGTGCCAATATCGGTCCACCACGAGAGCGTCAGACGTGATGTCGTGCGCGCGGCGGACGGCGCGCCAGCAGATGGCGACCCCGTCGGTGCGGTCGGCGTGGGTGTTGATTGACATGCCGTGAGGAACGGCGTCGCGGCAACCGCCGCCCCACCAAGTGCCCCCGCACGGAGCAACGCACGACGAGAGAACACCGTCAACCTACGTGCAGTGCCGTTCATCGCGTGACCGCCTCCCCACTCGTCTATCCTCGATGCGAGGCAGTTCCTTCTGACTACTGACTACTGACTACTGCACCGACTACCGACTACTGCCTACTGCTCACATCGTCTTGTTCGCCAGCCGCAGATGGTGATCCGTGAAGCGGGCGAGATTCGCTACCTGCCGCGCCGTGAGCACTTCGCAGACCCAGCCCCAATGCAGCGAAACGATGTCTCCCGGCGCGACTGTCGTGACGAAACCCTTACCGCCAATCAGCCGGGTCATGCGCTCCCGTCGTGACTCGCCGAGAACGAGTTTGCCTTCCTCCATCTCGATGGGGCGACGCTCGACGATCACGTCCGCGCCCTCGACCGACTGCACCGTTCCCCAACTGATGCGGCAGTTGTCCACCGTCGCGAGTACGTCACCCGTGAGGTCTTCGACCGTGCGCCACGCATCGAAAACGTGGAAACTGTGGTGCGCGCGCGCACCCTCCGGCGCTTTGTTCGCGACGAGGGCCATCAGCTTCGGGGAGAGCCGTGATTGATACCGCTCGCGGAGCGACGCATACATATCCCGTACTTCGACGTGATCGAGCAGTTCGTTGCCGATCCAGTACGCCTCGACCACGCGGTCATCAAACGGGTCCGGGATATTGTTGCTGCGGGCGATGAGCGTCAGATAGGGCATCGCGCCGGAGAACTTGCGCAGGATCACCTCAAGTGGCGGCTCGCGCACGTCCGCGAGCGCATAGGCGAACATCTCGCTGTTGTCGTCGCCACCGCAATAGCGGAGCTTGTTGGGCATGAAGGCGTAGCGGATAAAGCGTGTCGTGCCATCGAGCGACCGTGCCGGGGTCAAAACCGTGTGTGTGGATGCACTGACCGTCTCATCCATGAAGCGCATCCTCCTTCACCCACATCTGCCGTCAGTTCGGTGTAGAACTGGAGCATTTCCTCCACCTGATCGGCGTCGATCAGTTCGATAATCATGCCGCGATCGAGCAGAACATACTGATCCACCGTCACCTCGGGATGGAGCGCCGTGCTCACCCGCACGCGCTCGCCTTCGAGCAGTTCAGCTTCCGCGTACTCGGCTTCGACGGCAATGATGCGCGCGATGAGCGGGAGACACATAACAACCCTCCGGGGTAGTAGGCAGTAGGCAGTAGACAGTAGACAGTAATCGGTAGGCAGCAGACGGTAATCAGTTGGTCCGGCGCATTTTCTGTCTACTGCCTACTGCCTACCGATCACCGACTACTCGCTCCCGCTGACTGAGCAACCAATCGGTCCAGGCGGTGATCCCTTCGCCTGTCCGGCAGGAGACTTCAAAGATCGGTGCGTGCGCGTTGAGTGCCCGGACCGATTCGTAGAAGAAATCACGCTCGAAATCCACCAGTTCGATCAGGTCGATCTTGTTGAGGACGATTGCATCGCTCTGCACGAACATCTGTGGGTACTTGATCGGCTTGTCGTGCCCCTCGGCGGTGCTCAACACACACAAACGCAGGTGCTCTCCCAACGCCCAATGCGTTGGGCAGACCAGGTTGCCGACATTCTCCACGATCATGATGTCGAAGGTATCGAGATCGAGGGTATCGAGCGCGCGATCAACCATGTTCGCCTCTAAATGGCAGTTGCCGCCGGTGTTGATTTGCACGGCGTCGCGCGCGCCTGCCGCGACGACCTTGACGGTGTCGATGCTGCCCGCGATATCGCCCTCGATCACGCCGATACGGGCCTTGCCTTGCACCGCAGCGAGCGTCTTGATGATGAGGCTGGTCTTGCCGGCACCGGGGGAGGACATGATATTGAGGGCGAGGACGCCGGCATGGGTGAACCGCTCGCGGTTGCGCGCGGCTGCTTGATCATTGCCCGCGAGTAAGCCCTCAAGGATGTTGACGATCTTGACGTTCTGGACGCTCATGTTTCGACCTCCATGCTCTCGATGAGCATCTCGCTGCCGTCGTCGGTGACCTGGCCTATCGTCTCGCAGTCCGGACAGCGGAAATCGATGCCGGAGGGTGCGTAGTCGGAATCGCACGTTGAGCAATGGAACTGCATCCGTGTCCGCCGCACATTGAGTTGTGCACCTTCGGCGAGAGTGCCGGGGGTGAGGGCATCGAAGTAGAAGAGGATCGAGTCATCGATGACGCTCGCCCGCTCCCCGATCACGAGGTTGATCGTCACAACCTTCTTCGCACCGATCCGCTGTGCATGTGCCTCCACGCTCTCCAGCATGTAGGCCATGACGGATAGTTCGTGCACAGTCTCTCCCTGAGTAGACGGTAGTCAGTAGTTGGTAGTCAGATGACTCGCTCCCGTTCTGACCTACTGTCTACTCGTCACATCGAACTGATCTTGAGATAGCGCTTGATGTCAGGGATTTGCAGAACGACGACGGCCGCTAAGAGCAGGAAGAGAATGCCGACGAAACGCTTGCGATTCATGGGTGTCCTTCTTTCGTAACGTACCGCGATAGATCACCTCATTGCATTGATCACATCGACCGTATGCGCCGATAGCGCAGGAAATCCGGCAATCCCACCGCGATACCGATGACGAGCGCAACGACAACCGCGCCAAGCAGAATGTACCGCCCGACATTGGGGAGAGCAATAAGCCAGCCAAGGACGAGCAGCACAACCGCGAGAAGCAACACGAGAGAGACAATCAGGGATTTCATTCATCCATCTCCTATCCGTGAAGGCAGGGGCGCGCAGCGTCGCACGCCTTCTCGATCTTACGACTCAACACTGAGTGCCTGCCCCTCCCTTCTGCCTGTCCCCACACTCGCCGCGCACAGGCGGTCAACGAGCGCGCGGATCATCGATATCGCGGTCTCTATCGACGCTTGGACGGGGGCGCTCAGGCCCATTTGCCCCTCGTCCGGCCCGAACGTCAACGGCTCGCAGCCGACGACGTAGATCGGCGGCGGCGTGCCGCCAAGCGTCTTCATCAACACGAGGACGCTGAACGGATCAATGCTGTGCATCGCGATCCCCTGCGCGTCCGGGTTCGGCAATGCGGCGAGATCCGGTTCGATGACGGAGAGCGTGCCCGGCGCTTCGCCGCGTGCCATCGTATCGACGAAGATCGCCGCTTCGTAGTCGTCCATAAGGGCGTAGGCGAGATCGAAGCCGCGGATGCCGAAATCCACGACGCGCACTCCGTCCGGCATTGTGTGCGTCGCCAATCGCTGCGCGACCTCGACCCCGAAGGCATCATCGCCGAGGAAGATGTTGCCGATCCCGGCGATGAGAATGCGCGGCGCGGTCATGGCGTCTCTCCGGATGGGGGATCGAGCGGCACAACCTCATCGAGTGAGAAGAAGAAGCGGTGGCCGGGCAAACGGAGCATCCCCAGGTCCGCCCCCGGATCGTCGTTTACCGTCACGGCCACATGGATCCGGTTCTCGTAGTCCTGCTGGATGGATTCGACCGTCGCCTCGCGACCGCGCAGGGCGAGGTCCATGATGTCCGCACCGCCGCGCGGCCACAGCCGTACGCGGTCGCCCGGCTTCAGATCGGTCCCACCGACACGCACCTGTTCGAGTTGGCGGATCGCGTCTTCACCGGACGTGCCGTCGGGGTTCCAGACCTGCTCCTCCCACTCCTTCACTGCTCTTCTCCTTCGAGTGTCCGCAGCGTCCGGATCACCCCGTGCATTTTCCTGAACTGCTCCGGTGGGATCGCCTCGGTTCGCGCGAGCAATTCATAGCCGCGCGGATCGGACTCCTGGATTTCCCGCTTCTCATCATCCGAAAGCGTCATGATCCGGAGGGTGAGGATTTCGTCGATCTCGGTACCATCGAAGAGGTTCGAGGCGCTTTCCGGCGCGATCTGCGGATAGTCATAGAGGATGATCGGTGACGAGAGCATCATGCTCCGATCCCCTTCATCGCCGACCAATACCGGCCACGTCCCGATGTTCTGACAACTGGCGACGACCTGCTCCATACCGTCGGGCGGTTCGAGGAGGGAGATGAAAAGTCCGCCACGGGCGCCCATGATGGCGTGCGTCGAGATGAACGCGTGGGGGAGCGCATCATCGCGGCTCGGTGTGCCGGTGGCGGCCAGTGCGGTTGTGTTCTCAATGCGGATGGTGAGTTTGCAGACATCCTCACCCACCTGCTCCGCGCTGATCGCGATCATCCCGTCAGCCACCTGCTGTGTGTGGATCAAGACGCCGACATCGTTATTCGCGGCGTCGCGGAGCGGTTCGATCTCGTGCGAGGCCGGGAAGTGGAAGGGGACGCGCATCGGTGCGGCGATCAGGTCGGTCAGCGAGAGATCCGCCGCATCGACGCTGCGCTCTACTGCCTCCTGCCATGGCCGGTATACTCGATCACAGACCCGCAGTTCGTTCACGAGGCGGAAGCCGGGGTGGGTGGTTGTCTCACCAACGGTGCGTTCGGTTAGATGAAGGAACCGGACGCGCACGGTCACGGTCACGCCGTCGCCGCCCGCGATGAGGCATTGCGTCTGCATCGCCGAGGCATCGGCACCGCGTTGGGCCGTGCTGTACGCTTCTGGATAGACGCCGCCGAAGGTCCAGCGTTGCTGGTTCTTCACTGCGGTCTGCGTATAAGGATAGAGGAGGTACCCCTCGTAGAGCACCGCATCCGCGATCTGCTGCACACGGTCGAAGTTCATCGCTTCACCTCCGCCGTTGCGAGAAGATGAGTAATTACCTGTTCCCAGGTCGGTAGTCCACTCTGCGCCTTGTATTCATACAAGCGGTCAAAGACATCTTGCGGCAGGTTGAGCCACGCGGTATTGGGGTAGTAGTGATCCATCATCGCGCGCCAGACCGCGACCGGGAGCCGGAAGGTCGCTTCCTTCTCCCACGGGATCTGGCCGATCCGCATCGAGCCATCGTCCGCCCGATAGAAGATCGTCCCGCTGAAGAGGAGACAGAGGGGCACATCTCCCTTCTCCAGGCCATAGAAGTACTTTGTCGCCGCAATATTGAAGTCGTAGCTGCACGGCACGGGCAGATCGACGAGCGTGCTCCCCGTGAATGCGGGCACGGTGACATTAGCGTGCGTCCAGAGCATCGTGCGCAGCGTCTCGCTCCACCGCTCCGGCTCGCCGAAGAGTGCGAGGAGCCGTGTTTGCTCCGTTGGCGTGTACTGACGGCGGGTGACCTCGAACTGGATCTGACAGCGGAGCGCGATGCTCGCGATCTGCTCCTCCGGATCGGCGCACGCGACCCGCAGGGTGAAGGCGATCAGCGGGCTTGCCGCGTGGGTGAGCGGCGCGGCGCGCTCGACAGCAAATGACAGATCAGGCATGGGATTGCCGTTCCACGGATTGGGAGCGCTGCGTCAAACCGGCGAAGAACTTGCTGATTTCTTCCCATACCTCGGTCCCGCCGGACAGGCCATGCCAGTACATACGGACGAGCCCGACGAGCCGATAGCACTCATCGATCGGCACGCGGTAGTAATCGTGCGCCCCACGCACCCGGTTGATGAGCAGCGCCTCGACATCCGGTTCCATTTCGCGCAGTTCCGGGTTCGCCTCGACAATTGCTGCCCAGGAATCGGGCGAGAGCAGGGATTCGGTCGGGCCCGCCGGGCTTGGATAGTAGGCGACCATCTTTCCTTCGGTGCTGTTGTGGAAGAAGAACGCCATGCCGACGGGGATCATCACGCCACCCCAGATCGCATCCGTCATCTGAAAATCCGAGAGCGCCTCGACCCGTTGCGGGATCAGGCGATAGCGAACCGTCACACGCGACCCGCCCGGTGCCGATGCCTCCGCGTTACCGAGGCTCATCGCACAGGTATCGCAGACGCAGAGCACTTGCCGGTTCCCCGTGTCCAGCAGGTGCCGATGATTGGGGTCAGGCGGAATCGGCGCACTGCACGCCTCACACCGTTCATGCGGCTCGCGCGGGCGCACGAACCGCCGCAGCGTCCCGAGTGGCGAGCCGCCTTCGCCCGGCGCGCGCATGGGGGGCGGGGAAGCGCGCTCCTCGCTCATCAATCCGTTCCCGTCGCGGCGAAGGACGCGAGTGGGATGAAGCCATCGGGGGCGAGGTGCGGGGCAGGTGCTTCGTCAACAAGTCCTTCCACCTCGATCCCGGCGACATCTGGCGCGAGTTCCATGATCTCCTTCTCAATCGAGAGTTGGAGCGTCAGGAGCGAAGAGGGGCAGCCGTGGCAACTCCCTTCGAGTCGCAAGTGAACGACACCGTCGATGATGCCGCGCATCTCGACGTAGCCGCCGTGCGAGGCCATGTACGGTCGGACGCGGTCCAGCGCCTGCCGCACGCGATCTTCCATTCCAATGGGATGCAAGCCGTGCAGAAGGAGCATATGGCGCGCGAGATCGTCCGTGACAATCTCCGCCATGATCGGCTGCCCGGCATCCCCGGCCGCAACGACCTTTTCGAGCATCCGCTCGATCCCGCTACAGTGCAGTTCAAGGAGCGCCTGAATGACTTCCTCCGCGACCTCCCGCGCGGTCGGGTCCGTGAAGCCCTCAATCTCGTGAATCAATGAATCGAGTCGCTCCATCCGCTGCTCGAAGCTGGTGCTCATCCGCCGCTCCCTTCGGTCGCTTTAGGACTAAGGACTAAGGACTAAGGACTAAGCATGACATTGATCCCACTTAGTCCTTAGTCCTTAGTCCTTGGTCCTCGTCTTACATCGGCCCGAGGGTCGGGGTGTGCTGACGGTCGAGGAGTTTGCCCTCGCCCGTGTACATATGAACGCCGCAGGGGAGGCAGGGGTCGAAGCTGCGGACAGCCCGCATGATGTCGATCCCCTTGAAGTTCTCCGGCCCGTTCTCCTCGAAGATCGGTGTGTTCTGCACCGCATCTTCGTACGGCCCCGGTGTGCCGTAGGAGTCGCGCGGGTTGGCGTTCCACGGCGTCGGCGGGTAGGGATGATAGTTGGCGATCTTCCCGTCGCGGATCACCATGTGATGCGAGAGCACGCCGCGTACCGCCTCATGGAAACCGCAGCCGATAGCATCATCAGGCACCTTGAAGTCGGACCAGACCTTGGTATGACCGGCGTGCAGTTCCGCGAGCGCCTGCTCGACGAAGTAGAGCGCCATCGCCGCCGCGTAAGCCTGGAAATAGGTGCGTGCCCGGTCGCGCTCGATGGCATTGCTCCATTTCGGGATGTGCCACTCGAATTCGACTTCCGGCATCATTGCCGTCTTTGGCAGGAAGATCTTCACGCTATGGCCGGTCGCCTTGACGTAGCCGACATCGACGATCCCCGCGAGCGCCGTCGCCCAGAAACGGGCGATCGGGCCGCCGCCCGTGTCGAGTGCCAGATGATCGCCTGTCCGCTTGTCGAGCCAGCGGGGGGACATGACCCAGGTGTACTTGTCATCGAAGTTGCGCTTCTGCGGCTTGGGGTACGTTGTCTGGTTCCACGGGTGGCGCTTGTCCACCGGATTGCCGAGCGGGTCACGCTGCACGAAGGTCTCGCCGCCCTCTTCCCAGTCGTCGTAGAACGAACTGCCGAGGAGGATACGCATGTTGAGATTGATGTCCACGAGGTCCGTCGTCACCAGTTCGCCGTCCACGACGACGCCCGGTGTGACGTACATCCCGCGGCCCCACTTCGTCATGGTCTTGTAATCGTAATCGCAGACCTCGGGGTTCTGGAACGATCCCCAGCATCCAAGCAGGATGCGCCGCCGGCCGACTTCCTCATAACCGGGAAGCGCCTCATACCAGAAGTTGAAGAGGTCTTCGTGCAGGGGCAGGCACTTCTTCATGAACTCGACGTACCGCATCAGACGGACGAGGTAGTCCGTGAAGAGCTGGACCGTGGGCACGGTGCCGACGCCGCCCGGATAGAGCGTGGACGGGTGGACGTGTCGCCCTTCCATCAGGCAGAACATCTCGCGCGTGTAGCGGCTGACGTGCAGCGTCTCGCGGTAGAAATCGCCGGTGAAAGGGTTGAGGGCGGTCATGATGTCGGCGATCGTGCGATAACCGTGCAGGTTCGCATTCGGGGCGTCGGTGTGCTGCGCCTTCGTCCAGACGCTCGGGTTGGTCTCCCGTACCATCTGCTCGCAGAAGTCCACGCCGACGAGGTTATCCTGGAAGATGTTGTGGTCGAACATGTACTCGGCGGCCTCGCCGAGGTTGACGATCCACTCCGCCAGGTTCGGCGGCTTGACGCCGAAGGCCATGTTCTGCGTGTAGTTGGAGCAGACCATGTGATTGTCACCGCAGATACCGCAGATGCGGCTGGTGATGACATGCGCGTCGCGCGGGTCTTTCCCCTTCATAAAGATGCTGTATCCCCGGAAGATCGAGGAGGTACTGTGGCACTCAACGACCTTCCGGTTATCGAAGTCGATCTTCGTGTAAATGCCCAGGCTCCCCACGATCCGTGTGATCGGGTCCCAGGACATCTCGACGAGTTTCTTCCCCCCAACCGGTACCTTTTCCCTGACGACCATGCGTTGCTCCCTTCGGTCGCTATCAGTAACGAGTAACGAGTAGCGAGTAACGAGATCGTTGACATCCATCTCGTTACTCGTTACTGATTACTCGTTACTTCCTCTGGTACCCAGTCGTGATTTCGGGGCCATTGTGGCGCCACTTCGGTTCCTTGTTGAGCGTCTTGCTCGTGATCTTCCGCAGTGAGCGGATCACCGTGCCATAGGCACCGACCGCAGTGGACGAGAATCTTGCCGCCCGGTGGTTCATCCATGAACGGCATGAACTTGTCCGGGAAGCCGGGCATCGTGCAACCGATGCAGATGCCACCGACATTCGGGCACCCCCCGATGCCGGCCATCCAGCCGCGCTTGGGGACATTGCACTGCACGACCGGCCCCCAGCAGCCCAACTTGACGATGCACTTGGGGGAGCCGTACTCGGTCGCGAAGTCGCCCTGCTCGTAGTAGCCGGCGCGGTCGCATCCCTCGTGGACGGTCTTGCCGAAGAGCCAGGTCGGGCGCAGTTGGTCATCGAGTGGGATCATCGGTGCGAGCCCCGCCACCTGGTAGAGCAGGTAGAGCAGGGTTTCCATGAAGTTGTCCGGCTGCACCGGGCAACCCGGCACATTGATGATCGGCAGCCCGGCCTTCGACTTCCAGTTCCAGCCGAGATAGTCCGCGAGGCCCATACAGCCGGTCGGGTTTCCGGACATCGCGTGGATACCGCCATAGGTCGCGCAGGTGCCGATCGCGACGACCGCGACGGCTTTCGGGGCGAGGCGGTCGATCCACTCGCAGGTCGTGATCGGCTGGCCGGTCAGGTCATCGGTACCGAGCGCGGCCCAGTAGCCTTCGCCGCTGAGGTTCTCGTTCGGGATCGATCCTTCGATCACGAGGACGAACGGATCCAGCTTGCCCGCTGCCGCCTGATACCAGTACTTCATGAAGTCGTCGCCGACCTCGTAGGCGAGTACCGGATTGTGGAGATTCACCTTCGGTAATCCGGGGATGGCCCCCATGAGGACTTCCTCGATGCTCGGCTGCGTCGCTGCGGTGATCGAGACGGAGTCGCCGTCGCACCCAAGCCCGGCGGTGATCCAGAGAACATCGATCTCCTTCACATCTGGCGGTCGTTCGGACATTGTGCCGTGCGAACCCATCATCTGTGCCATGGCAACCCCCTTCTGGAACAGCGTTTCCGCCCGGTTCACGTCCAAAGGTGAATGACTCAAGGGTGACCTGAATACAAGGTTGCTGCTTCGGTATCGAGTGCTACGAAGGCGTCCTCATAATGGATCACTCGCTTCGTGAGGTAATTGCGGGGTGCATGCCCAATTCAATAGTCGGACAAAGCGTACGCCGGTGAGCTAACCCACGGTGCTGGTGTTGCTGAATTCTTTAAGCAAAATCGTTGCCAGCGAGGGTTAGGACACGGACGCGATGCGTCAGGTGGGGGAGAATCCGCGCCGCGGATTCACCATTCCCTTCCGTTCCCGATACCGGAACGTGGCGAGGCGGGGTGCGCTCTCGGCGCTCATGTCAGCGGAAAGAGACGCCGGATGGTTGGAAGTGTCACCATGAGAGAGATGACCTCGTACAGCGATGCAAGCGATATCATTCTGCATTGTGTACCCCAGACATGACTTCCAGGATGCTGTGATAATAATAAAAGCACAGTACTCCTGTGCTGCGTATAAGTCAAGGCGTTCTATTGGCGTTGGGCTAGTTGGACAGTTGTCTAACATTTCGGTTGCCAAGGATCCCGATAGGGGCAGTGGCTTCAATGCCTGAAGCGCTTCTGTAAAATTGATTGTACCGTCCTCGTCCGGCAATTGGCGGGGAAGTGCACCGTTGCCATCGTCTGAGCGGAATTGCGCACGCGGTCGAGGAACAGGGGGATGGATGCAACGCACACCGATAGTCGGGGTCGGAACCGGCATCGAGTCCGCCTTTCCGCGGGACGGATGAAGCCTGCGCCCACAGCCCCGACTCCAGCGGGCTCGGCCAACTATGGGGCAATTGCTCGTATCCAGAAACGCTTGCGCGTATCGTAACTGATTCATAATGAATTCACAAGTACATACAAAGCTCGGCAGGTGAAGCGTCTCATCGGTGATCGATCACGCGGCGGGGAGATTGTTCCCGTAGAGGCAATCTTCCAGATTGCAGCCCCTGCAAGCGGGACGCTTGCCTACGGACTCGCGAATCTTGCCGACCGATCACCGATGAGACGCTTCCGTACCGATGGGTGTGCGATTTACATACGAGAGCAATAAGTGTATCATGCAAAGGATATATGCTATCTGATCGTACATCTTGGCATCATTATTTGACGAAATGGTCGCTGCGGCTTCGGATCGTCAGACAATGTAACGCGACGGAATAGCGGGCGACCGGCAATTAGTGCGCGGCAATCGGGGTTGCGCGGGGAACGCCGGTGGACGAAAAGGAGCGGGAGTGATGCGCGGTTTCGGGCGATCGCTTGGCGGGCTGTTTGTCGTGATCGCGCTCGGCCTCTTTGCCCTCGCGTCGCCGCTGCCGGTGCGGGCGGCGTCGCCGCTCGCCTTCGTCGTAACAAACCGGAATGAGACGCCAGCGGCGGACGCGAACTGCGTCGTGATCAATTGCAGTCTGCGGCAGGCGGTGAATGCCTCGAATGGGAACGATCCCGGCGTCGGCAATCACAATACGATCACCTTCACGAACGGCCTCACCGGCACAATCACGCTGACGAATGGGGTGCTGGACCTGATGCGCAATGTGACGATCGATGGCACGGGCGCGACGATTGCCGTGGACACGAGCCACGCGGCGACGGCCTTCCAGGTGGACGCCGGGGCGACGCTGAACGCGCTGATCATCCAGAACAGCGGCAGCGTCGTCAACCCCGGCGGCGGCATCGAAAATTTTGGCATACTGACGGTAACGAATAGCGTCTTCTCCGGGAACACGGGTGAGAGTATTGGCGGCGGCATCGAAAATTTTGGCACACTGACGGTGACGAACAGCGCATTAATCGGGAACAGTGCGCCTGAGGGCGGCGGCATCTTCAATGGAGGCACACTGACGGTGACGAATAGTGCCTTCGCCAACAACTCCGTCCCCAGCAGCGGGTCGGCCACCGGCGGCGGCGGCATCGCCAACGGCCCCAACAGCTCCGCATTCCTGACCAACACGACCTTCTCCGGTAACACCGACGCCCGCGGCGGCGGCGGCGGCATTTACAACATCAGTAGCGCGACGATGTTCCTGACGAACTGCACGCTCTTCAACAACTCAGCCCTGGGTGCTGCGCGCGGTGGCGGCATCCTCAATCGGGGCACGCTCACGCTCACGAACACGCTGATCGCCTCATCACCAACCGGCGGCGATATCCAGCAGGAAGGCGTCCTCACCGGCACGAACAACCTGATCGATGACCCCGCCCCCGGCACCGGCTTCTCGGATAGCCTAAGCGGCAACATTATCAACCACCCCGCACTCCTCGGCCCACAGGGCACGTACGGCAGCGCCAATGGCACGCAGACCTTCCCGCTGCTGCCCGGCTCCCCGGCCATTGACGCCGGTACGAGCAGCGGCCCGCCCAGTAATGACGTCCTCGCCACCGATCAGCGCGCGAAGAATCGCCTGAACGCCCCCGACATCGGCGCTTTCGAGAGCCAGGGCTTCACGCTGACACCGGGCACCGGTTCCGGCCAGGTCACGAACATCAATCACGCCTTCCCCACCCCCCTCACCGCGACGATCACCGCGAACCAGAGTGGGGAGCCTGTGGACGGTGGCACGATCACCTACATCGTCCCACCCTCCGGCCCTTCAGCGACCCTCAGCGCCAACCCCGTGACGATCGCCGGCGGTGCGGTCAGCGTCACCGCCACCGCCAACGGCACCGCCGGCCCCGCCTATTTCGTTGGCCTCAGCACCAGGGGTGCGACCGCGATGCCGAGCGCCTTTACCTTGACGAACTATCCCTTGCCCGTCGCCAACGCGGACAGCTACAGCGTCAACGAGGACGGCTCCCTGAGCGTCTCGGGGGTGAACAGCCTCCTCGTCAATGACAGTGCTGGCCCCGGCCCACTCGCCACCACACTCTTCGGCCCCGGTCCCGCGCACCACACCGGTGCCTTCACCCTCAACGTAGATGGCACTTTCACCTACACCCCGACCGCCAACTTCAGTGGCAGCGACTCCTTCTCCTACGTCGTCACCGACAGCCTCGGTAACGTTTCACCCCCCGCGACTGTTACGATTACGATCAACCTCGTCAATGATCAGCCGTCGTTCACCGCAAGCAATCCGCCCGCCGTGCCCGCGAACAGTGGCGCGCAGACCGTCTCGAATTGGGCGACCTTCAACCCCGGCCCTGGTGCCAACGAGGCCACACAGACGGTCCTCGCGTACACCATCAGTACCATCTCGAATCCCGTCCTCTTTGCCACGCCGCCCGCCGTTGCCCTGAACGGCACGCTGACCTATACGCCCGCGCCGAACTCCGCCGGTACCTCGACTTTCGATGTCACGGCGCAGGATGGCGGCGGCACCCTGAACGGCGGCATTGATACCTCCCTCCCCCAGACGTTCACGATCACCGTCAATACGGTCGCGCCCACGGCGACGAACGATGCCTACAGCACGCCCGTCAACACGACATTGACCGTCTCCGCTGCGAGCGGCGTGCTTGCCAACGACACGCTCGGCGTCCCCGCCGCCACGATCTCCGCTCATACCACCCCGAGCCACGGCACCCTGACGCTCAACGGCGACGGCTCCTTCACCTATACACCTGCCAATTCCTTCGTCGGCACCGACACCTTCACCTACACGGCGACCAACACTGCGGGCACCTCCCCCGCCGCGACGGTGACAATCACGGTAACCAACGTGCTGCAAACGACCACTCTCACCTGTGGGGCGACGGATGCCAGGATACCGGTGGGCGGCACCGGGCAATGCACGGCGACTGGGCACTATGCCGATGGATCGACGCAGACGCTGACGAGTGGCGTGACCTACACGACGAGCGACCCGAATGTGGCGACGGTTGATCCCGCGACCGGGAAGATTACCGGCACGGCGACGGGCACGGCAACGATCACGGTGCACGTGGGCAACGTGCAAACGACGCTGACGGTGACGGTCTATCCCCCGAGTGTGACGGGGGTCATCCCACCAGGGCAGCGGCCGACAGGGGCAAATGTGAGTAATCCCGCCGCGTCACCCGCACCCGACAGTCGTGGCAGTGGATCACCGGCTGCACCACCCGCACCGATCCCCGGTCGGTAATCCGTAACGCATCCTGCCTCCCCACCTCGAAAGGGCAGGCTGGGAAGCCTGCTACCACCGGGTTTTCCCTGTTGAACTGCGTAACTCCTACGATAGTGTCCCTCATCGCGCTTTCTTCTCGATAATTGTCACTCAATTGATCGTTTATTTACACGTTTTTGATCTTTTGTTTCGCGCGCGTCCCAGTCGTGGTACGTTCAGTAGAGGAATGGTTGCCATGACGGGCGCGCACTGCGACCGGCATCAGCAGCCGGACTGCACGCGACACGGTGCACACCATCCCCTCTTCCTTGTTGCCCGCTCCCACACCTCCCCGTGGGGCGGGCATTCCCTTGGGCTACGATACTTCCTTGTTCTCGATAGGGTGGGAGGCCGCGATGAGATCGCGCTCGTTGAGCCATCCGGCGACGATGACGCGGATCAGTTCGGCCCGCGAGAGGTGCTCCGTCTTCGCGACCGCGTCGAGGGCAACGATCCATTCACGCGGCATCTGGCACATCACATTGAGTAGTGGCACACCGTAGCGCGAGCGACGCCCCACGCTGCCGATTTCCCCATTTCCCATGTAGTGCTCCTGTCGATTGTGCGGATACATGGGAGCGTTATCGCTCTCACGCTCTCACCCTGAAATCGCCTGTGATGCACGCGTTGCTGCCAGTCATTGGCCTGTCTGTCTTCGCTGTTCCTCAGTGTAACAGATCGGTTGGCATCTCGGTGCGATTTGGCGGCCCAATGAGTTGTATTAAGCTACTTACATCGTATCAGTCAGGATCGGAGCAGTGATCTCAACGCGCGTGGTGGCATCCCAATTGAGAGCCGCATGATTCGCGATGTCAGAGAATCGAGCATCGTCGGCGCAGAGGCACGCGCCTGACGCGGAGAATGGTATACTTGGCGGGTGATCCGGCCCCGTAGGTCAAAGGATAGACCGGCAGCGTCCTAAGCTGCGCGTTGGGGGTTCGAGTCCCTCCGGGGTCACCACCGCTCACTCTCCCGGCACGGTGCGCTGCATCGATAGATCGTCCGATGGTCGAGCGAAGGGAATCTCTCATGGACCTCCAGGTAAAGACCCATCAAGTGACCGTTTCGGCACCGCTTCAGGAGTACATCGATCGCAAGATTGGCAAGTTGGATCGCTATCTCGACCGCGTCACGGATGCAACGCTCGAACTGCGTACGCAGCACCCGCGTACGGGGGGCGTGCGTCAGATCGCGCAACTGACGATCTCGACCAATTTCGCCGTGCTCCGCGCGGAGGAGGAAGCCGCCGAAATTCATGCCGCGGTGGACGCCGTCGCGATGAAAATGGAGCGGCAGATCGTCCGATACCGCAGCAAGTGGAAGAGCCGCAAGAACGCCCACCACGCGCCGGAACCGGAACTCCCCCTGCCAGACATCGCTGACGACGATGCGGCGGGCGCGGAGATGCCGACGGAAATCCTGCGCACCAAGACCTTCTCGTCCAAACCGATTGACACCGAAGAAGCGATCCAGCAGATGGAACTCCTTGGGCACACCTTTTTCGCCTTCATCAACGCGCGCACCGACGCCGTCAATGTCGTCTACCGGCGACGCAATGGCGGCTATGGCGTCCTCCAGCCGCAATAGGGGAATAGCGGCGCAGATCGTGCGTTGCAATGCACGGCGAATTATGAATACGATAGCGGGTAATGGAGGGACGGAGTGACGGGTGGCCTCACGACGGAGAAAACGACGAGTGACCAGGTTGAATCCGTGTCGTTTGATCGGTTGCGTGAGGAGTGGAGCGTCGTTCTGTCGCAGGCCGTCACACCTTTCCCCTTCCAGTCCATCGGTTGGGCCGAGTCCTGGTGGCGCACGTTCGGTGCGGACGCGGCACTCGTGCTCCTGCGCATTGCCGATGCAGATGATTGCGTGATCGGGATCGCGCCCCTGATGATTCGGGAGACCGGCCTGGGCCGCACGGTGCAGTTCATTGGTGGGTCGGACGTCACCGATTATCTCGACATCATCGCGGCAGAAGCCGACCTCCATCGCGTTTGGCAAGCGACGCTCGATGCGCTCTTCGCGATACGCGCGCAGTGGGATGCACTCGATTTTCACTGTCTCCCCGCGTGGTCGCCGTCATCGCAGGTGATCGCCGCACTCCTCTCCGAACGTATGGCCGTGCGCGTTGCCCAGGAAGAGGTCTGTCCCCTGATTCAGCTCGGGGGCTCGTTTGATACCTATTTGCGCGGGCTTGAGAAGAAGGAACGCCACGAGATTCGCCGGAAGGCGCGCAATTTCGAGCGCGATGTGCCGACCGGAAAGGTGCGCATTGTGACCGAGCGCGAGGCAGCGCTCGCCGCACTCCCCGAGTTTTTTCGTCTCCATCGCCTGAGCGCGCCCGACAAGGAGCGCTTTCTGACGCCCGACGTTGAGCAGTTTTTCGCCGCGATCACCGCCGCAACTGCGGATGCAGGCACGTTGCGCCTCTTCTTCCTCGATATTGACGCTCTCTCGGTCGCGGCGATGTATACGTTCGTCGCGGGTGGACGAGTCTTGGTCTATAATTCCGGATACGATCCCGCCTTCTCGCGCGTGAGCGCCGGGATGGTGCTCACCGGCATGGTCATCGAGGACGCGGCCGCGCAAGGCCTCGCGGTCTGCGATTTCCTGCGCGGCAATGAAGTGTACAAGTACCGTTTCGGGGCGACCGATACGCCAATCTGGCGCGTGGTCGCGGCGGATGATGGCGTGGTCGTTGACCGTGCCGTTGCGGAAATGGAGGCAGCGCTCCAGACCCCGGCGGATGTCCGCGATCTCCACGACGATGAGCGTGCGCAGGCGGAGGTATCAGCGTGACGACCTTTACACAAAATGTGGATCTGCCTCGCTCCGTGCGCCGTGTGGCGATGCTCGCCGTGCATACCAGCCCACTGGCACGGGTCGGCGGGCCGAGTGCGGGCGGTATGAATATCTACGTGCGCGAACTCGCCCGCGAACTCGCGCGTCGGGGCGCGCGCGTGGACATCTTCACGCGTCAGGAGAGCGCGGAGACTCCACCGATCTCCGTGATTGATCCCGGTGTCAGTGTCGTTGCGCTACCGTGTGGGCCATTTGGAGCGGTCGACAAGATGTCGCTCCTGCCGCATCTGCCCGCGTTCGCTGCGGCGGTGGATGCCTGGGCGTACGCGAACCGGCGCACGTACGATCTCATTCACGCCCATTACTGGCTCTCGGGCGTGGTGGGGGATCAACTGCGCTGCCGATGGGACGTGCCGCTCCTGATGACTTTTCACACGCTCGCGCTGGCAAAGAACAGCGTCGCGCGGAGCGAAGCCGAGAACGAGGCAACGCAGCGCGTCCTCGGTGAGCGGCGGCTGATGCATAGCGTTGATGCGGTGATGGCCTTCAACCCGCAGGAGAAGGCGGAAATGACCTGGTATTACCGCGCGGAACCGGGGAAGGTCTGTGTCGTGCCCGCAGGGATCGACACGACGCTCTTTACCCCCGGCGATCGCGTCGCAGCGCGCCGGACGCTCGGGATGCCCGAAAGCGAGCCGAACATTCTCTTCGTTGGTCGGATCGACCCGATCAAGGGGATCGATGTGCTGGTTGACGCACTCTGCGGCTTGCGCACCGCATTATGGCAGACCGCGCCGCCCCAACTCGTCCTGATCGGTGGCGGGGAAGGCGAACCCGCCTATGATGCCCTCATCCAGCGCGCCAAGCGCCAAGGTATTTTGGATCGAATTCGTTTTGTTGGCTCCGTTCCTCACACAGATTTAGTGAACTATTACCGGGCAGCGGACGTGGTGGCCGTGCCATCCTTTTATGAATCATTTGGATTGGTCGCGGTCGAAGCGATGGCCTGTGGGACGCCGGTCGTCGCGTCGCGCGCCGGTGGCCTCGCGTTCTCTATCGACGACGGCAAGACGGGTTTTCTCGTTCCCTCGAACGATGCCGACGCGCTCGCAGCACGCCTCCGGCTGGTGCTCACGGATCGCTGCCTGCATGACCGGCTCGGTCAGAACGCCGTGGCAGCGGCGGCACGGTTCAGTTGGCCGACGATCACGAGCCGGACCGTTCATATCTACGATCAACTGATTCGCGGTTATCGGATGGACCTCTGCGCGGAGCACCCCTCTGTCGGCGCAAGCATGACCGGCGGAACGTAGGCTCGTCGGATCGCAAAAAGAGCCGAATCAACGCAGTGGCCGCGAAGGAATCGCCGGATAGTGAAGCATGAAGGACATGAAGAGAGGGGCAGGATTAACCTGCCCCTCTCTCTTCATGTCATTCGTGGTACGTATGCGCTTTGTGTCGGTTCCGTCTTATTCCTGGACGTGGCGGAGAATACGACGGATTGACCGCTTCAAGGCGCTATGCGCCGCAGTAGCGCCAGCGGTAGTAGTGCTGACCGATATTGCCGAACTCCACCCGGAAGGCTTCGGGATTGTCCGCAGTGTAGGTTAGCACCCGCCGCTCGAACACCTGCACCATCACCTGCTTCGGTACTCCGCCTACCTTCACCGTGGCCATGAACGGCTCACTCTTCGCGAGGCCAATAGTGAGCAACCCCACCTGGTTGCGGTAGTCGGCGAATGCCTGCGGCACATTGTGCTGCGTTGCATCGTCGTAGGCGCTGATCGCCGTCGGGCCATTGCCCATCGTTGTCGTGCCCGCAGTCGCATCGCCTGCCGCCGCGACCGTCGTGGTCACCAGTGCGCCGTTGCGGTTCGGGGTGGGCGCGAACAGGCTGGCACCGCGCGTGCCGAGACCGGCGTACGTGGGGCCGGCATTGTCTGGATCGCCCGCCACGGGGATGTTTGCCGCACCACGGGCGGCGAAGGTGCTATCTCCGACCTGCATCTGCCCTGAGATCAGTTCGTTCGCCAGCAACCCGTTCGTCACGGCGTCACCCGCACCCCGCTCCATGCGCCCTTTATCGAAGTATTGCACGAGGCGCGTGCCGCCGGTTTCGGCGTACTGCTCCGTCAGCGAGGCGGTCACGGTGGGACCCCAGAAGTTCGGGGCAAGGCCTTCGCCCTGCTGCCACTGGGACTGGAAAGCGGGGAAGGCGAAGGCGCTCCCCGGCGCCATGGGGGCGCACGCCGTCGCGGGTGTTGTGGTGGTCGTCGTAGTGGTTGTCGGGTTTGTCGTGGTCGGATTCGTGTTTGTCGGATTCGTGGTGGTCGTCGTAGTCGGCGGGGTTGTGGGCGCGTCCGACTCGTAGGCGCCGATATCGCATCCCGCGCCCTTCGGGCGCGCCACCCCTCGCTGGTCCAGGTTGCCCACGTTCGGATCGGCGCAGAGGTCGATGTTGCCCTTATCGACGGGCGGACTGCCGGGGAGCAGCGCGTGAGTCTTCGTCGGCCCACCATTGTCCGCCAGCGGTCCGAGCACGACCGAGCTGTTCTTGAGGATGTCACTCGGCATCAAGGGGAAAGCACCGGCGATGGCGCTGATAAAGTTGCTCCCACGGTCCGTGACATTGCCGCCCTGGCCCTCGGCGATGAGATCGAAGGGGGCGCTCGCGGCGGTGTTGGCAGTGATCAATGTATTGCCGATGTCGAGGGTGCTGGCGGGATCGAGTTCAATGCCACCTCCCGAGACCTTGGCGGTGTTGTTCGTCACGGTGGCATTGCGCATGATGACGGGGCCCTTGCTCCACATGCCACCGCCCGTCGTGCCTGCATCGTTGCCGCTGATCGTGCTGTTCGTGAGGATGATCGCTTTCGCGCCAGCAGCGGTTTGGTTGAAGATGCCGCCGCCATTCTTCTCTGCCTTGTTGCCGGTAATCGTGCTCGTCAGTACTGTCAGTGTACCCATGTTGAAGATACCGCCGCCGCTCCCCACCGGGCCTGCATCGTTGCCGCTGATGGTGCTGTCTTTGATAACGAGTACGGCGGAGGGGTTGTTGAAGAAGCCGCCACCGTTTGCTCCTTCGCCGGGGATGCCACCGGTGATGACGCACTTACTAATCGTCAACGTCCCACGGTTGTAGATGTTGCCGCTGCCCTTGTCCGATCCATTGGCAATCGTCAGGCCGCTGATGGTGGCCGTGGTCGTTGGTTCCACCTGGAATACCCGCGATTTAAGGCCGCCGCTGATGGTCACCGCCTGCGCTCCCGGCCCAGAGATGGTTATGGACTTGTCAATCAGCAGTTGGTTGCCGTTCAGGGTAAGCGTGCCCGTCAGCCCCGGTTGGAAGTTGATCGTGCCCCCGGCCTTTGCGTCACTGATCGCTTTGCGCAGCGTGCCCGCCGAATCGTTGTCTGCCAGGGAGGTTACGGTGAGCGGTGCCGCCACTTGTTGAGCGACAACATACTCCGGGGTAGTGGCACCGCGAAGGTGAAGAGCAGACAAACGATCAATGCCATCGTGGTGCGTGTGCCTGCGAGCCGCCAATGCCGTTGCCGCAGCGTTTTGCCGGTGTTTTCCATCTGGTCCCCCTCCGTGTGAATGCGAACCGTCCGTTTCCTTCGTGATCCACTCAGTATGGGACCCATCGCACCGGAATGATATGAAGAATCTGCAAATCCATCGGCAATTCTTCCGGCATTCCACCATTGCGATCACTCAACATCCATCGGCCTTGCGTCCCCGACTCGCGGTGCCGCGCCCTCCTGATCGTTGCTGATCGCGGCGAGGAGATCCATTGCCAGGGCGACCGCCTCATCGAGGGGCATCGTCTGCCCCGCATCCCACGCCGCCGCAAATACTTCATCACCCAGTGCTCGCTGTGCTGCGTCGATCACGGCACGACCCTCCGACCGCTGCGGCATCCCGATCGACTGCTGCAACCTGGTTGCGGCACCCAGCAAAGTCGTTGCTTCCCAGTGCCGTCCCAATGTGTGGCCAAGGATGGCGATCCCCTCCAAGCCGGGCGCATAGGGCTGTTTCGAGGCGATGCGCTCCGCCACCGTGAGCCCGCGCGCGAAGGATGCTGCGGCACCCGCATAGTCACCCATCGCGCTCATCGCCTCCGCGCGACTCATTACGCCCCAGAATTCGTCGCGCGCGGCACCGAGATTGGTGGCGACCGCGATGCCCCGGTCAAGGACCGGGATCGCTTCGGCGTCCCGGTGCAGTGCGCGCAGCGCATCGCCTTGAATGAACAGGATCGGTGCGATCTCGCTCTCTTCCCCCGCCCGGGTATACCGGGCGACCGCGTCGCGCGCATGGTCGAGGGCACGCGCGGGCTCGCCCATCGCGTTGTGGGTGCGTGCCATCATCGAGAGACTGGTCGCAATGTTCATCTCCTCCCCGAGCGTATCGGCAATTGTATAGCTCTCTCGTGTGAGATGAATCGCGCGCGCATGGTCGCCCCGCATGAAGGCTTCGTTCGCCAGACTATAGAGCACCCGCCCGGCCGCTGATGGCTGATCGAACTGTCGATGGAGCGCAAGGCTCTCTTCGAGGTGGGTGCGCGCCTTGTCCAGTTCTCCGCGATTGATCGAAAGGATGCCGAGGAGCGATAAGGCATCGGCGGCGATGTGTTCGTCACCATCCGCGCGGGCGAGTGCCAGCGCGTCGCGAGCGTCGGCGATCGCCCCTTCGTAGTCCGCCAGCCAGTATCGGAGAGAACCAGCGCTCACCAGGGCCGCGGCTCGAAGCGCACGCGACGCAGGCGCGGCAGTTTCGGCCATATCCAGGGCGGACTGCGCCCAGGTCGCTCCCTCCCGCGCATGGCCCCGACTACGCCAGTAGGGCTGCAGCGCCCGCGTGAGCCGCAGACTCGTCGCCGCCTCGCCCATCTCCAGGGACCAGCGCAGGGCGGTGCGAAGGTTGTCGATCTCTCCCGTCAACCGATGCATCCAGCGCTGGCGCTTGCGCCCGCTCAGTTCCGGCCGCGCCTCCTCCGCGAGCGCAAGGAAGAAGAGGACATGGCGCCGCCGGGCGTCCGCAAGCGCATTGGACTGCTCCGCTCGTTCCCATGCATACTCGCGCACCGTTTCCAGCATGACATAGCGCGGCTCGTCATCCGCTCTCGACATGATGGTAAGGAGGCTCTGCAGGATGAGCGCATCGGTGTGCGCCGTCGCCCCTGCGCCGCAGACTGCCTCGACTGCGTCCGGCGTCGCCCCGCCCGCAAAGACTGCCAGAGCGACAAAGACACGGCGTTCCTCCTCGGTCAACAGCCGGTCGCTCCATGCAATCGTGTCCCGCATCGTCCGCTGTCGGGGGGCGACGTCCCGCGGACCATCGACCAGGGCTGGTAAACGCCGCGTCAGTCGTTCGAGGATCTGTACGGCAGAGAATCCTCTGATGCGTGCCGCCGCGAGTTCCAGGGCGAGGGGAATGCCCTCGAGACGGGCGCAGATCGCTGCCACCGTCGCCGCATTCTCGCCTGTCACCTGGAAATCCGGGCGCACCGCCCGCGCATAGTGCGCGAAGACTTGAACCGCAGGCGATGCCGCCACCGTGCGCACGGGAGCCTGGGGCGCAGGAGTCGCGAGCGGCGCGAGGGGATATTCCTGCTCACCGCGCACGCGGAGTGGCACGCGGCTCGTCGTCAGGACGGCCGCGTGCGGGCAGCTCGTGAGAAGGTTCGCAATCATCACGGACTCCGAGAGGAGATGCTCGAAATTGTCCAGCACGAGGAGCGCATGACGGTCGCGCAGCCAGGCGCAGAGGGCATCGTACGGTGTCTGCGACCCCGTGGGTCTGACGCCGACCGCCTGTGTCGCTGCTTGCCACAGCACCTCCGCCTCTCGTACGGGACGCGAGTGATACGAAATACACGCCTGCTGCGAATGTGTCATGCATCGCGGCCGCCACGCCGAGGGCGAGCCGCGTTTTACCCACTCCCCCGGTACCGACGATTGTCACCAGACGCATGGTGTCTTCTGTCAGCAACGCGATAATGGATGCCAACTCATGCTCCCGCCCAAGGAGCGGTGTGAGCGACGTCGGCAGATGCGTGGGGGGAACTGGTAGCGCAGAAGGGGCAGGTTCGACCTGGGGTACCTGCGGAGGAAAGAGAGTGGAGGTGAGTAGCGCACGCTCCTCAGAAGAGAGCGCGAGCGCATCAGCGAGAAGACGCACCGTTTCGCGTTGCGGACGCCGCGTCGACCCACTCTCGCAGTTGAATATCGACCGCGGGCTGAGGGTGGCACGCTCCGCCAGTTCCTCCTGCGTCAAACCACGAGCCATGCGGAACTGGCGCAGCAGTTCCCCGAACGCTGGAGGCCGGGTGTCATGCTGGGAGGTGACCGTGAGTATCTGCCCTGTGCGATCCAAGTTACGCCTTCCTCACTCCGCCCGAACGCGCGTCTGTCGCACAAGTAAATACTGCGATATCAGTATAAACGACCGCGAGACGGCTTAAGTATCACACAGGCGAGAATAATTGGCATATCCCAAATATGTAAACACAGATTCTGGTGCGCAAGGTTCAGGTAGCGGGAGATGCCAATTTCTTGCGGGAAGGGAGGCAGGTTTTCAGTCCGGCTGTGCGGGAACGGGAAATGGCGCAGCACATCGGCACCCAACGAGAGGCGCACCGAGATATGCATCGAGGAGCAAAAGGGGTGCCCCTCGCTGGGCGAGCGATGACGCTGACCGGCGCTCTAGGATGTCTTGTCCTTGATTGCCTGCTCGCGGTCGCGCTGGGCCTTGTAGAATTTCTTATCCTTTGGTACCGGGCGGGCGTCTTCACGCGCGCGCTCTGCCATGGCAGCGGCGGTCGCCGTATTCAATTGCTCTTCGATCAGGGCGAGGTCGTTATAGACACCGCTGTTCTTGTGCGCTTCCGGGGTGCGCATGAGCATACGCACGAGCTGCGTCAGCGATTGCGCGGAGGCATCGGTGCCCTGCGCGCGATTGAGATAGGCGTCCACCATAGACAGGGTTGGCGGGATGGCGCCGTTCTCGACGAGTCGCCCCCGCAGTGTATTTAGTCCGTCTGTTACGCGCATCGCGAGGCTCCCTTCGGTAAGCGTAACCGTGCCGCAAACCGTTCGGAGTATAGCACACTGCGGCATGTGCGCCGCTGGTCCGTCAGCGATTTTCGCCCGCGTTGACGGGCAAAATGCGCCGCCGTATACTCCTTCGTGATGGCAGCGCGTGCCAACGAGTGCTGTGTCTCCATGAGGCGGACTGTCACTGTAGACAGCCACCAGCAGGCAGGAGCGACAGGATGTTCAAACTCACCGGTGAAGATATAGACCTCGACTGGGTCCGTCACGTCATGGCGGAGCATTTCACGCCGCGCGATTACCAGGAGGCGCAGGAACTGATCTTGCCGTCGCTCCAGGAGGTGCAGGAGCGCTTCGGCTACGTCTCCGAGGAGGCGGTCAGCATCATCGCGGCCCACCTCGACATCTCGGCAACGCGGGTCTTCGGCGTGATGACCTTCTATAACGATTTCCGCTTCAGAAAGCCGGGCAATCACGTCCTGCTGATCTGCAATGGCATGGCCTGCCGGGTAGTCGGGTCGCAGCGGTTAATTGACAACGTGATCTATCCGCGCCTCGGTCTCGGTGAGAAAGAGACGACGCCGGACGGACAGATCACGATGCAGATCTTCCCCGGCTGCCTCGGCGCGTGCGATCAGGCCCCCTTGTGCATGGTGGATGGTTCCTATCACGCACAGATGGATAACGACAAACTCAATGCCCTCATTGATGAACTCGAAGCGGATGGTGCTTCCACTGCCGCGCCTATCGCAACGACCGGAGGTTCGCAGGCATGACCGCACACACCGTTGCTGCGCCCGCAGTGCCCATGCAAAAACTGGCTGATCGGGCCGCGTTCAATCAATTTCGTGCCGAGGCAACCGAGCGGTATCAGCGTATGATGTCCGCTGCGGATCGGCCCGTCATCAGTGTGGTGATGAGCGAATGCACGCGTGCGAAAGGCGTCGAACGGGTCATCGCGGCGTTCAAGGAGCAGATCGGCGCGCGCGGCGTCGATATCGCCATTCGTGAGGTCGGTTGTTTCGGCAACTGCTACGCCGAGCCGGTGATCGAGGTACGCAAGGCGGGATGGCCCGCCGTCATGTACGGCTACGTGACGCCGGAGGATGTACCGGCGATCCTCGATGGCATCCGGGACGATCGCGCCAATGTTGCCCGGCCCCTCGGCACCTATTTCGATAACCCGGCGGACGAGCAGCGCCCCGGGCCATTCCAGGGCATTCCGGCGATCAAGGACGATCCATTCTGGCGGCTGCAACAGCGGATCGTGCTCGGCAAAGCCGGGTTGATCGACCCCTTGCGCCTCGATGAGTACATGGCGCGCGGCGGGTACGCTTCCTATGCGAAGGCGATCTTCGATATGACCGAGGATGAGGTCATCGCGGAGATGAAGACCTCCAATGTGCGTGGGCGGGGCGGCGCCGGTTTCCAGGCAGGTATCAAGTGGGAGGGCGCGCGTGCGTCGACCGGCTACCCGAAATACGTCTGCTGCAACGCGCATGAGGGGGAGCCGAACGTCTTCAAGGATCGGAAAATGCTCGAACTCGACCCACACGAGGTGATCGAGGGCATTCTGATCGCCTGCTATGCGATTGGCTCGAACCGAGGATACATCTATATCGGTGGTGAGTACCCACTGGCGATCCGCCATTTCCGCCACGCGGTGCGGCAAGCCGAGGAAGCCGGCTTGATTGGCGACAATGTCTTCGGTACGGACTTCAGCGTGGAGATGGTCGTCCGCGTCGGGGGTGGCGCATATATCTGTGGTGAGGGCTCCGCAATGCTCTACTCGATCCAGGGGACGCGCGGTCAGCCACGGACCAAGCCACCGCGCTCGGTGGAATACGGGCTGTGGGGTCGGCCGACGGTCGTCAACAACGTCGAAACGCTCGCCAACGCGCCGCACATCATCGAGAAGGGTGGCGCGTGGTACGCCAGTATCGGTGTGGATAAGAGCCAGGGCACGAAGGTCTACACGATGGGCGGCAACATCAAGGGCGTCGGCATGAGCGAACTTCCCTTCGGTGTGACGACGGGCCAGCTCGATTAACGATGTCCATCTCGGTATGAAGGACGGCTTCAAATTCAAGGGATTGCAGACTGGCGGCGTCTCCGGTGGCGTCCTGATCGAAGAGGACTTCGATCTGCCGATGACCTTCGAGGGCATTGAACCGGCCGGTGGTTTGATCGGTTCCGCAGGCTTCGTCGTCTATGACGATCAGACGAGCATGGTTGACATGGCCCACTATATGATCGAGTTCAACCGGAATGAGTCGTGCGGGAAATGCACGCCGTGCCGCCTCGGCACGCAGGCGGTTCTCGAAATGCTCGACCGCTTCCAGCGCGGACAGGGGCGGGTCGCGGACCTCGATGTGATCATGGAAACGAGCGATCAGATCATCAAACTCTCGCTCTGCGGGCTCGGTCAGGCTGCGCCCGTACCCGTCCAAAGTATGATCCTCCGCTTCCGCCACGAATTCGAGGCCCGCTGCATCGACGCGCCGAAACGTGAAGAATTGGCGGTCGCTGCCGATTAGCTTCACTGCTGCGGGGCGAAAGCGATTGAACCGCAGAGGCGCAGAGGACGCAGAGAGGGAAGAGAACGATTTTGTTCTGGTTTCTTCCCTTCTTCGTGTCCTTCGTGTTTTCGTGGTCCAATCTCCTGTATCTCTCCGCGTTTCCTCTGCGCTCTCTGCGCCTCTGCGGTTCAATCGTCGTCGCCTAACCGAGATGCACGGTTTGGCCGATGCCTTGGGCGGTGGCGAGGTCAACGGCGTGTCTGCCGACTGCGATATCCTGTACCGCGTTCCCCACGGACTTGAAGAAGGTGATTTGCCCGGCACTGGTCCGGCCGGGTTTCGTGCCACTTGCGATCTCACCGAGTTCGCCATGAATGCTCGCTTCGGTAATGAGGCCCTTGTCGCGGGCGATAACGAGGTCTCCGGCTTCCGCCCACGCCGCCGCATATTGATCGACGACGATCAGCGCGCGGCCCACCGTTTCGGCAGGGATTTCCTGCATATTGGGGGTATATGCGCCGACTGCGTTGATATGCGTGCCAGGCGCGAGGTCCGCATCGACAAAGAGAGCGGCGGTCGCGGGCGTGGCGGTGCAGATAATATCTGCCTCGCTGAGTGCTTCGCGTGGGTCGAGCACCACGCGCGTCATTGATGCGATCGCGGGATCGGTCACGCGGAGGCGGGTGATGAACTCCTCGCCTTTCGCGGCGGTACGAGAGACGACGCGCACTGCCGTGATCTCTCGCACGGCGCAGACGGCCTGTACCTGGGTGATCGCCTGCGCGCCCGCCCCAAAAACCGTGAGGGTGCGCGCCTCCGGCCTCGCCATCAGATCGGTCGCCGCGCCGGAGACCGCGCCGGTGCGGAGCGCCGTGAGATAGGTGCCGTCCATGATCGCCAGCGGCGTGCCATCGGTGGGGTTGATGAGGTAGACAAGCGCCTGAATCGTCGCCATCTGGCGCGCGGGATTATTGGGGAAAAGGGAGACGATCTTCAGTCCAAGACCGCCGACCGAGGGGACGGCAGCGGGCATGAAGAGTGAGACGGCGTGCTCTGCGGGCACCTCAATCGGCGTGCGAAGGGGGGCAGTCGCTGTTCCGGCGGAGAGTTCCTGGAATGCCTGTTTCATCAAGGCAATCGCGTCCCGCATTGGGACGAGTGTGCGGATATCGGCAGCAGTGAGCGCGAGCATCGGTCCGTCCTCTCTTCAATCGTTCGGTATCACCGAGGGGCGAAACCGATTGAACCGCAAAGGCGCAAAGAACGCAAAGGACGCAAAGCGGCGAGGAGATTGAACCACCAATACTGCCCAGAGGGCCCCCGCAAGAACACCAAGAGAGAAATATGTTTCAGTCCTTGGTGCTCTTGGTGCTCCTTGGTGCCTTGGTGGTTTACTCCCCCTGCGCCCGCTACGTCGATCCGGTTTCAGGCGACCGGGATGAGATTATCAACTGTGCGGCGGTGATTCCCATTGTTTCCATGCTGCGCGGTCGGCGTTGCCCTACGATAGCCACCTCCGCAATGTGAAAAGGGTTCCGTCGCCGCGTCGCTGCATGATAAACTAGCGTGCGGCGGAAAATCGCCGTTCGCGACGCGTTCTGTGGATATAGATGGATGAGGGGGAGGACAGGATGCAGTTTGTCCGCTATTCGACCGGTGGCGAGGCGCGCTATGGTCTGCTTGAAGGTACGCAGGTGCTTGCCGCGACGGGTGATCCCTTCTCCGGGCTGCACGCGGGGGCCGTCGTTGGCTCGGTCGAGAGCGTGACGCTGTTGCCGCCGGTCCAGCCGGGGAAGATCGTCGCGGTCGGTCTGAATTACGTCGATCATGTCAAAGAGGGTGGGCGGGATCGTGATGTACCGGACGAGCCGGTGATTTTCATGAAGCCGCAGAGTGCACTCATTGGCAATGGCGCGACGATTGAGCTCCCAATGGACACCGAGAATATCCACTACGAGGCGGAGTTGGCAGTGGTCATCGGCAAGCGCGCCCGTCGCGTCGCCGAAGCGGATGCCTACGACTATATCCTCGGCCTGACCTGCGGCAACGATGTCTCTGCGCGGATTCTTCAGGCGAAAGATGGGCAGTGGACCCGTGCGAAGGGGTTCGACACCTTTCTGCCGCTCGGCCCTTCCGTCACCGTCGGATTGCGTGCCGATGACCTCTCGGTGCAATCTCGCCTCAATGGTGAAGTGCGGCAGAGCGCGCGGACCTCGCAGATGATCTTCAGCGTGCCGAAGCTGATCGCGTTTATCTCGCGGGTCATGACGCTCGATCCGGGCGATGTCATCATCACCGGCACACCGGCGGGCGTCGGCCCGATGAAGCCGGGCGACACGATTGAGGTCGAAGTTGAGGGAATCGGTACGTTGCGCAATCCGGTGGCGGCGGAGTCGGGCGCGTAACGCGTGGTCTGGATCGGCGATGCGCGGGGAGAATGATGATGGCACAACAAGTTCAGGAAAATCGGCTCGAAAGCCTCTTCTCGGATCAGGCAAAGGCGCTGCCCGCCGGTGCGCCCGCCGCCTTCTCGGCAGGTGGGGACCGGATCTCGTTCACGGGCGGCTTCCCTGACCCGAATAGTCTCCCCGCGAAGGCCATCGCTGATGCGACGGCGCGGGCGATGGAGAAGAACGGCAAGTGGGCGCTCCAGTACGGCTCCTCCGTCGGCTATGCCGGGCTGATCGATCAGTTGCGCATTAAGCTCGCGCGGGATAACGGCGTCGCGATCGAGCGCGAGAATGTCCTGATCACGGCGGGCGCGTCGCAGGCCATCGACCTTGTCTGTAGTGTGCTGCTCAATCCCGGTGATATCGTGATCTCTGAGGAGCCGACCTGGATGGGTGCGGTGCGTTTATTCGCGGCACATCAGGCGAATTGCATCGGTATCCCCCTCGATAACGAGGGGATGCGGCTCGATGTGCTGGAAAATCGCCTCGCCGACCTCAAAGCTAAGGGCGTCCAGCCGAAGTTTATCTACGTCATCCCGACCTTTCAGAACCCGACCGGCCTCACCACGCCGCTCCATCGTCGCCTGCGCCTGCTGGAGATCGCGAAGGCGTATAACGTTGCGATCATGGAGGATGACGCCTACTTCGATCTCCGCTTCTCGGGCGAGCGCATCCCGATGCTCATCACCCTCGATGATGCCGGGTTGGTGATTTACACGGGAACATTCTCGAAGATCATGTCGGCCGGGATGCGCCTCGGTTGGTGTGTCGGGCCGACGTCGGTGATCGAGAAGGCGGCGAAGCTGAAGGCAGATGGTGGGACGAGTCCGTTCACCTCCAATGTCGCGGCGGAATACGCCTCCTCCGGTGAACTGGCGGATCACATCGTCGAGTTGGTGGAGATCTATCGCAACCGACGCGATGCGATGGTCGGGGCCCTGAAGGAAGAGATGCCGGACGGCGTCGAATGGACGGAGCCGAACGGCGGCTTTTTTCTCTGGCTCACCCTGCCAGAAGGGTGTGATGCGGTGGTGATGTTGCCCGAGGCGCGCGCCCACGGCATTGACTTCCTTCCCGGTACGGGATGCTTCTTCAACGGCACCGGACGTAGCAATATTCGCCTCTCGTATTCCTTCTCGAACGAAGATGAGATCCGGCGGGGGATTAAGATTCTTGGCGGCATTATCCGCGAGTACGCGCCAGGAAAGTAGGCGCGAGCGTTTGCAAAAGGGGGCGCGATGTGCGCCCCTTTTCGCATTTCGGCCACTAGATTTTGGATATACAAGAAGTGTATACGCTTTGTATCAATCTCTTCGTGTCGTTGATGCAATCTGTATGGTCGGGGTGTAGATGGTCGATTTACGGGTTGGGATCGATGTAGGCGGTACAAACACCGATGCGGTACTGCTCGACGGTCGGACGTTGTGTGCGGCGGCGAAACGACCGACCACCGAGGACGTGACGGGTGGTATCGTCGATGCATTGGAGGCGCTCTTAGGGGAAGCAGGGGTCGCTCCATCCGCCGTGCGCCGCGTGATGATCGGCACCACACACTTCACGAACGCGGTCGTGCAGCGTCGCAGCTTACAGCGCACGGCGGTGATCCGGCTTGGCGCACCAGCGACGCTCCTCCTGCCGCCGCTCGTTGATTGGCCCGACGACTTGCGCGCCGCAGTTGGCGGCGAGTCCGCGATGCTGCCGGGCGGATTTGAGTTTGACGGACGTGAAATCAGTCCGCTCGATCCCGCACAAGTGCGGGAATTTGCTCAACAGTTGCAGCGGGAAGGCATTGAGGCCGTCGCCATTTCGTCGGTCTTCTCGCCAATCGCAGACGCCCACGAGCGCGCGGTTGCCGTGCTGATCGCCGCGGAGATGCCGACCGCGCGCATCGTCTGTAGTGCGGATATCGGCCGGATCGGCCTGTTGGAGCGCGAAAATGCGGCGGCGCTCAATGCCGCACTCATGGGGCTCGCGGAACAGATTACTGCGGCGTTTGCCGCGTCACTGCGTCATCTACGGCTGGATGCGGAACTCTTCCTGACGCAGAACGACGGCACCCTGATGCGCGCGGAGACCGCCCGGCGTTTTCCGGTGCGCACCTTCGCTTCCGGGCCGACGAACTCGATGCGTGGGGCCGCCTATCTCTGCGACATCGCAGATGCGGTCGTGCTCGACATCGGTGGGACGACGACCGACGCGGGGGTGCTGGTGCATGGCTTCCCGCGTGCGGCGGGCGCGGCGGTCGAGGTCGGCGGCGTACGCACGAATTTCCGTATGCCGGACCTCGTCTCAATCGGCCTCGGCGGCGGCAGTGTCGTTTCTGACGACGGCGTGCAGGTCGGCCCGCAGAGTGTCGGGCGGGAGATTGGCCGCGCCGCGCGCATCTTCCGGGGCGATACTCTCACCGCGACTGACATTGCGGTCGCACTTGGACGCGCCCGGCTCGGTACGGTGCAACATATCCCTTTAGATGTTGCAACGCGCGCTGGTGCGACGATTGATCTGATGATCGCGGACCTGATCGACCGCATGAGAACGAGCGCAGAAGCCATCCCCGTCATTCTCGTCGGTGGGGGCGCGCTGTTGGTCGGTGACGCGCCCATTCCGGGGGTATCGTGGGTGATGCGTCCCGCTCACGGCGATGTCGCGAACGCGATTGGCGCGGCACTGGCGCAGGTCAGCGGTGAGATTGATCGGGTGATCTCCTTCGCGACGATCAGCCGTGACGATGCACATCAGCGCGCCATCGCGGAAGCGCGACAGCGTGCGGTCGCGGCGGGTGCGACGGAAGTGAGCCTGACGACGGTCGAAGTCGATGAGGTGCCGCTCGCCTATCTCCCCGGTAACGCCGTCCGGTTGCATGTGAAAGTCGTCGGTGATCTGCCATGAGCAGGGAAGGCACCTGGCAGATCACCGAGGATGACGCGCGGGCGATTGCGATTGGCGCGGGCATCCTCGGCACCGGCGGTGGTGGCAATCCGTACCTCGGCTTCCTGATGACGCGCGAGATGCTTCGTCGTGGGGCGCGCATCACGATTGTGCGCGGCGATGACGTACCCGACGATGCGTGCGTCTGCGGGATCGGTTCGATGGGCGCGCCGACCGTCGGCATCGAGAAATTACCGCGCGGGGATGAACCGCTAGCGGCGCTCCGTGCCCTCGAAGCGCATAGCGGTCGGCAGGTGACGCACCTGATCGCGGGCGAAATCGGCGGGGCGAACGCAATGCAGCCGCTCATTCAGAGCGCCACCAGCGGTTTGCCCGCCGTGGACGCCGATGGGATGGGGCGCGCCTTTCCTGAGTTGCAGCACTGCACCTTCTCGATAGGGGGCATCGCCTGCACGCCCGCCGCGCTCGCGGACTGCCACCACAATACCGCGCTCTTTCCGCACCTGCGGGATACGGCGACGCTGGAGCGATTGGCGCGGGCGGTGACGGTTCAGATGGGCGCGCGTGCGGGGTACGCCTTTCCCCTGATGAGCGGGCGCGAAATGCGCTGCACGGCGGTGCATGGGTCGTATACCCTTGCCCATGCCATCGGCAACGCGGTTCTCCAGGCGCGGCGGGCGCATACGGACGCGGTGCAGGCCATTCTTGACCGGACCGAGGGAGCGGTGCTGTTCCGCGGGCAGATCGTCGATGTCGAGCGTCGGCTCGTCGCCGGTTTCGCGCGGGGAATGCTCGCGGTGCGGGGGAGCGGGAGCGACGCGGGTCGCACACTGTCAATCGCCTTCCAGAACGAAAACCTGATCGCCTGGGAGGGCGCGGACCGCGACGCGGTGATCGCGACGGTGCCGGACCTCATCACGCTCGTGGACGATGCATCGGGCGAGCCGGTGACGACGGAGATCGTCCGCTATGGGCTGCGGGTCGCGGTGCTCGGCATTCCCGCGCCCGCACCACTGCGTACCCCCGAGGCGCTCGCGGTCGTTGGACCCGCAGCATTTGGCTACGATGTGCCGTACCGGCCGTTACCCGGCACCTATGGCGGCGCTCTATTGCCGACCAGCATAAGACATTTTACACATTTTTAACACGAATACGTACCGCTTCTTACAGCCGTGCGTTAGCCTGCGGGCGGACCGGCAACGGTTGGAGTAAGGACAACGATGCGCACGATTCGCGGCAAACTGACACTCGGCTTCCTCCTGATTATCGCAGTCTGCCTCGTGCCGACGAGTGTGGCAACGACCTATGTCCTCCGCTACTACCAACGGCAGGATGCGTTGGAGCAACTCTCGGCCTTCGGGCAGACGGTGGCGGGTGCCACGTCTGCGCGGGTCTTCTCGCAACTGACACCCGCGGAAATCGTCACGCAATTCAATGAGCAGAAGAATAGCAATGTCCTCGTCGTCCTGACGGACGCGCGGGGACTCGTCCAGGCGGACAGCGAAGGGAAGTACACCGGCACGACGTGGCCGGTGCCGGACGCACGACCGGATGTGCGCACGCCACTCCTGCGCCCGGAGTTCAAAGGCAAACTGACGGCACCGGACGGGCAACCGTTCGCGGTGGCGACCTATCGCGTCGAGCGGCGGCGGCCCCCCGGGCAATGGCGGCGCGCAAGCAACTCAGGTGCAGGACCCGAATGGCGCAACGAGTTTCGTTTTCGTTGCGGTGCCCTGGGGGACGGTCAGCAATGCGTGGTCGATCATCGGGGCACGCCTCAAATGGATCGTCATCGTGGCATTGTTGGTCTCGGTGATGATCGCCTTTGTGCTCTCGCGCTCGTTGACTTCTCGCCTGGGCACCCTCACCGCGGGTGCCCATGCGATGGCGAGTGGTGACTACGATCGGGCGATGCGCCTCGCGAGCATCCGCCGGAGCAATGACGAGATCGGCGAACTCGCGAACGCCTTTCAAACGATGGCGACGAATGTCGGCAGAGCGCAGCAGGCGCAACGCGATCTCGTCGCGAATGTCTCGCACGAACTGAAGACGCCGCTCACCTCGATTCAGGGCTTCTCGCAAGCGATGATTGACGGAACGGTGACCAGTGAGAGCGAAAATCAGGAGTTGGCGCAGATCATCCAGCAAGAGTCGCAGCGGATGCGTCGGCTCGTTGAGCAGATGCTCGAATTATCCCGGCTCGAATCGGGCACTGTGCACCTTGACCTCGCACCGACCCGGATCGATGAATTGGTCGAGAATGTCGGGAAGCGATACGCACGTCTCGGCGAGGCAAAGGGGGTCGCGGTGCGCTGGGCGACCCCGCCAAATCTCGTGCTGAACGCGGACGCCGGACGGTTAGAGCAACTGCTTGTCAATCTTCTCGACAATGCTCTACAGTATACTGACGCGGGCGGCAATGTGGCGTTGATTGTGCAGTCGGCACGCCCGAACCGCGTGGAGTTCACCATACAAGATACGGGGCGGGGTATCCCGCCGGACGATGTGCCGCGTTTGTTCGAGCGCTTCTATCAAGTTGAGCGCTCCCGAAGCGGGCAGGGGAAGCATGTCGGGCTCGGGCTGGCGATTGTGCACGAGATCGTCGAGGGGCATCAGGGGCAAATCAGGGTCGAGAGCACCGTGGGCGTGGGGACGTCGATCACGGTCTCGATCCCGAACACTGCTGGTGTGGCGACACGGGCAGAAATGCAGCGACAGGCCGAAAACTACGCACTCGAGCCGCGGGTGCCGGTAGTGGGCCAGAGGATGTGAAGCGGGGGGGGAGGGTGACGGTGAAGATGGGTGGGTGGCAGCTCTTCTCGCGGCGATCACCAGCGATGGCGCTGGTGATTATTCTCACGAGTGTGGTCACGGCGTGTGGCGTGCCCGGTATCCCGTCCTCGTCAACGACGACCTTACCGACTGCGAAGGTGACGCGGGGGACGATCCAGACAACGATCGGTGCGAGCGGTGCGGTCCAGCCCTTGCAGGAAGTCACCCTCAGCTTCCCGAGTGGCGAGAATATCAAGACGATCAACGTCGCCGTCGGGCAGCGCGTCAAAACGGGCGATGTCCTCGGTACCGCCGATGTCACCGATCTCCAACTCGCCCTCCAACAACAGATCTCCAACGTCGCCTCCGCACAGGCGAAGTACGATGTCGTCGCGGCAGGCTCAACTCAGAAGGATATCGACATCGCTCAGGCGAATGTCGACTCCGCGCGGGCCAAGTATCAGGCGACGGCGACCATCAGCCCGAAGGACATCGAGGTCGCCCGTGCGAACCTCGATTCCGCCATCGCCAAGTACAACGGGGTGGTGACCGGGACCGTCACCCCGCAGGACATCGCCAATGCGGAAGCCGCAGTCCGTTCGGCGCAGGCGAAGCTGGATGCCCTGCGCGCGGGCGCGCTCAAGTCGGACATTATCTCCGCGCAGAGCAAGGTGCAGCAGTCACAGCAGAACCTGGACAAGACGAAGTCAGACAGCGCGAACAGCAAGGAGCAGGCACGGATCAACTGGGAGAAGTCGGCGGACGCGACGCGCTCGTCGCAACGGCAGTTCGACATCGCGAACGCGACCTACCAGCAAGCGAAGGCAACGAACCGGGAACCCGGCGCATCGACTGGTGGCGGTGGCGGCACCTCGACCGCCCCGCTCGCGACGATCACGCCGCTACGGCTGGACACCCTGAAACAGACGGCAGACAGCGCGTTTCTCACCGAGCAACAGGCAGAGAAGACGCAGGAAGCGAACCGGCTGACCTACGAGAACGCGAAGAACGCCGAAGTGAACAACGTGGCGACGGCACAGCAGCAGGTGAACGACGCGCAGGCGGCGCTGTCGAAGCTGGTGGCGGGGCCGACGAACGAGGACGTGACGCAGGCGCAGGCAGCAGTGGATCAGGCGAAGGGAAGCCTGGATAAACTGAAGAACGGGCCGACGGCATCGGACGTAGCGGCGGCGCAGGCGAGTATCGATACCGCGCGCGCGACGCTCAATGATCTCTTGGCGGGACCGAAGGCAACGGACCTGACGCAAGCGCAAGCGAGTGTGACGTCCGCGCAAGCGACGCTCAATGACCTGAAGGCGGGAGCGAAAGCGACGGACCTGACGACGGCGCTGGCGACCCTCGATCAGGCGAAGGCACAGCGGGATGCGGCGCAACTGAAGGTAAATCAAGGCGTCGTCACCGCGCCCTTCGGGGGGATACTCGTTCAGGTGAACGGCGTGATCGGCCAGTCGAGTGGTGGTGGCGGTGCGAGTAGCGGTACGACCACGACCACAACCACGTCGTCGGTGAACTTCGATATCGTGGACGACTCGGAACTGCACATCGATGTCAATGTCTCGGAGAGCGACGCCGCGAATGTGCAGGTCGGGCAGACGGCGAGCATCACGCTCGACTCGGTCGCGGGGCAGGCACTATCGGGGACGGTGCAGCGCATCAACCCGGTGGCGACGACGACCTCGAATGTGACGGCTTTCCCGGTGCGGATTTTGCTCGCGCCGACGCAGGCGGCGGTACGGCCGGGGGCGAATGCGACGGTCCAGATCGTCACCGCGCGGCGCGCGAATGTGCTGGTCGTGGCATCACGGGCGGTGCAGACGATCAGCGGACAACGGGCTGTGACGGTGCTGTACAATGGATCGACCTTCCTGGTGCCGGTCACGGTCGGTCTCACGGACGGGCGCAACATCGAGATTACCGGCGGACTGGAAGAGGGGGACACGGTAGTCCTGCCAACGACGACGACGGGCACGACGGGCGGTGGTGGCGGTTTTGGCGGTGGTCCGCCAGGAGGATAACCCGATCTATGACGATCGAGGTACGCAGCTTGACGAAGTCCTATCAAACGGGCGAGTTCAATATCCAGGTCCTCAAGGGTATTGACTTCATCATCCGTGATGGGGAGTTGTGCGCCATCATGGGGCCTTCCGGCAGCGGGAAGAGCACCCTGATGAACATCCTCGGTTGCCTTGACACGCCGACCAGTGGTGCCTACCTCCTGGATGGTGAGAATGTCGCGACCTTCGACGAGACGCGCCTCGCGCAAGTGCGCAACCGGAAGATCGGTTTCGTTTTTCAGTCATTCAACCTCATCAAGCGAACGACGGCGCTCGATCAGGTTGCCTTGCCGCTCCTGTATGCGGGGGTCGCACCCGAGGAGCGACACCATCGCGCGATCGCCGCGCTCCAGGCGGTTGGCCTGGGTGACCGGCTCGATCACAAGCCGAACCAGTTGTCCGGTGGTCAGCAGCAGCGCGTTGCGATCGCGCGCGCGCTCGTCACGACACCCTCGCTCATTCTCGCCGATGAACCGACGGGCAACCTCGACTCGAAGTCGTCGGTCGAGGTGATGGACATCTTCCAGCGGCTCAACGCGCAACTCAACATCACCATCGTTTTCGTCACGCATGAGCCCGACATCGCGGAGTATACCCGGCGGGTATTGCGCGTCCGGGACGGGTATCTCGGTGCGGACGAACCGATTCGCGAGCAGCGATCTGCGGCGGCCGAGTTGGCCGCGCGCACGGAAGTCATCCCGTTCCCGGCGACGGTGTAACGTTTCGTAAGGAGCACGTCAGTGGCCCGCTCGATAGCCCCCGTCCTCGATCCTCCCGTGGAGGATCCGACGATTGCTACGCAGCTTGTGATCCTCAGCACACCGCCGCGGGCCCGCGGCGGCGGCGGCGTGCCGCTCTCGGAGAGCTTCCGCTCGTCGCTCTATAGCCTGGGTGCGAATGTCACACGCACGGCGCTGACGATGCTCGGGATCATCATCGGTGTTGCCTCGGTCATCGCGCTGCTCGCCTTTGGGAACGGCGTCGTCGCGAAGGCCCTCACGGCGCTCGAGCGCAACGGCACGAACCTGATCACGATCCAGGGTGCCAATCAGGCGGCTGCGGGCGTCGCCACCGGCAATCAGTCCCGCACCCTGACGCTGACGGATGCGAGCGCGCTCGCTGATCCTACGCAGTGTTCCGCCTGTGGTGCGGTCTCCCCCGAGGTGCGGTCCGGGGGGCAGATCACCGCCAACGGGAAGAATACCTTTGGCCCCGCAACCGGCGTCTGGCCGCAGTATTCTGATGTCCACTCCTACAATGTGAAGAGTGGCTCCTTTGTGCAGGATAGCGACGTGACCGGCAACCAGGCGGTCGTTGACCTCGGCGCGAACATCGCGACCGCGCTCTTCGGTGAGACCGACCCAATCGGGCAGATGGTCCGGCTCAACCGGCAGAGCTTCCGGGTGATCGGCGTGATGGAGTCCAAGGGTGGCAACGGCTTCGGCTCGCTCGACAACCAGATTTACGTACCGATCACGACCGCTCTGGCGAAGTTGACTGGTGGTCGAGGTGGCGCACCGACCGGCGTCGGCAAGATTGTGGATACCATCTCCATCAAGGCGACGACGCCGAACAGCGTGGATAAGGCGATCAGCGAGACGAATGATGTGTTGAGCGGGCTGCACCGCACGCGCACGGGTTCACCGGACTGGCAAGTGACGAACCAGGCGGACCAGTTGCAGGCAGCGCGCGATACCCAGAAGACCTACCAGATCTTCCTCTTCGTGATCGCCAGCATCTCGCTGCTCGTCGGCGGCATCGGTATCATGAATATCATGCTCGTCTCCGTGACGGAACGGACGCGCGAGATCGGCATTCGTAAGGCGATTGGCGCGAAGAAGCGGGACATCATGACCCAGTTCATCACTGAGTCAGTATTGATGAGCCTGATCGGCGCGCTCACCGGCGTCGTACTCGGTGTGCTCGCATCGTACCTGGTGGGGAAGTATTATCAGCAGACCGTCATCTCCGTGCAGTCGATCTTCATCGCGGTGGGGTTTGCGGTGGCGACGGGGTTGTTCTTCGGCGTCTATCCGGCGCAGCGGGCGGCCGCCCTCAAGCCGATCGACGCCCTGCGCTATGAGTAGAAACCGGGGAAGGTAAGGGCAGATGCTTCGACGTGGTATCACGCTGCTGGTGATCGTGGTCATTGCCGCTGCACTCATTGGGACGTGGAAAGTCGCGTATCAAATGGGCACGTCTGATGGCCGCAATACGGTCACCGAGGCCCGCAACGCCTTCCAGACACGGGTCGCCAGCGCGCCCCAGGCGGCATCGAACACCGGTGGGACGGGCGGCACCGGTGGCGGCGCGCGTGGCTCGGGTGGCGGTTCGGCAGCGGCAGGTTCGGGCGGGAATGCGGCGGGCGGCGGCACGCCCGGTGCGGGCGGTACCTCGGCAGCCGGTGGAGCGCCGGGAGGCACGACGAATCGTGGCGGTGGGAATGCGAGTGGGAACGCTGCGGGCGCTACGTTCACGACGCTGAACGGCCGCGTGACGAAGGTGGACGGCGGCACACTCAGTATCCAGCAGCCCGACAACGCAACGGTCAGTGTCACGACGAATGGTGAGACAGCGGTGCGTAAACTCGTTGCCGGTGCACTGACGGACTTGAAGGCGGGCGATCTGGTCAGCGTCGATGGCGCGAAAGCCGGGGATGCGTTCAGCGCGAAAACGATCACGAGTCTCGGGGCAGCTGCGGGCGGTGGCGGTGGCGGAACACGACCGGGTGGCGGACAACCCGGCGGCGCTCCGTCCGCATCGACCGTGACCGGGCAAATCAAGACCGTCGATGGCGGCACGATTACCCTGCAAGGATCGGACGGCACGATGACCACGGTTTCGACCTCTCCCAGCACGCTGGTCCGTATGCAGCAACCCGGTGTACTCACCGACATCAAAACCGGCGATATGGTGCTCATTCAGGGCGAGAAGACGAGTGACACCGTGCTGGCGCGGAGCATCACCAATCAGGGAGCTTCATCGGGGTAATCCTCGGTGACGCGCAGAAGTGGGGCGACATGGCACGCACGATCCTGGTCGTTGACGATGAGCCGAACATTACCCGCCTCTTAGGCATGTACCTGACGAAGGAAGGCTACACCGTCGAGACGGCGGCGGATGGCGCGGCGGCGGTGGCGAAAGCGCGGGCGACGCGCTACGCTCTCATTCTTCTCGACCTGATGCTGCCGGGGATGGATGGTCTCGAAGCGTGCCGCACGATCCGCCGCACCAGCGATGTGCCGATCATCATGCTCACCGCGCGCTCGGAAGATGTCGATAAGATCGTTGGCCTCGAAGTTGGCGCGGACGATTACGTGACGAAGCCCTTCAACCCGCGCGAGTTGGTCGCGCGGGTGAAGGCGGTGTTGCGCCGCTACGAAGCGGCAGCCTCCCCGGAGCGACAAGTCCTCATGGTCGGCGATGTGACAATCGATCTCGACCGCCGTGAGGTGCGCATCGGTGACGAGTTCGTTGAAGTGCGGGCGAAGGAGTTCGCGCTCCTCGTCGCCCTCGCCCGTCGGCCCGGTGTCGTCGTCCCGCGCGACCGCCTCCTCAATGATGTCTGGGGGTATGAATACAGTGTGGACACGCGCACCGTCGATGTGCATATCTCGACGCTGCGTGACCGGCTCGTGCGTGCGAGTGCGCGCATCGAGACGGTATGGGGAGTTGGCTACAAGCTCGTTGCTGGTGATGGCAAGCCCTGAGCGCTGATCGCTGAGTGCGGTAAACATTTCGTGGAGGTATCTCGATGGCAGAGAGCGTCTCGCGGCTCTCGCTGGCGCGCATCGCGGAGGCCGCCACCGTCATTCCACCGGCCTTTCGTGAGAGCCCGCAACTCGCCTTCGACCCGCTCTCGCGCGAGCTTGGCGCGGAGGTGGTGCTCAAGGTCGAAACGCTCAATCCCGTTCGCTCCTTTAAGGGGCGCGGTGCCTACTACTACGTCCACTCCCAGCCGGATCGCACGCCAATGGTCGTTCCTTCGGCGGGGAATTTCGGCCAGGGTCTGGCGCACGCGGCGCGCGCGTATGGCATCCCCCTCACCGTCTTCGCGGCGGAGACCGCCAACCCCTTGAAAGTGGCGCGGATGCGCGAGCTTGGCGCTGAGGTCGTGCTGGCAGGGGAGGACTTCGACGCGGCGAAGGTGGCGGCGCGCGCATACGGGGAGCGATGGGGCCATCGCTTCATCGAGGACGGGCGGGACCCGCCGATCAGCGAGGGCGCGGGCAGCATGGCAGTCGAACTGCTCCGCTGGCCCCGCCCGTTCGATGCGGTCGTGGTGGCGCTCGGCAACGGCGCGATGCTCAATGGCATCGGCACGTGGGTGAAAGCGCACGCGCCGCAGACCCGTGTGATCGGCGTGTGCGCGCAGGGAGCGCCCGCAATGGAGCGCTCATGGCGTAGCGGGCGCGTGGAAACGACCCCCTCGGTCGCCACGATTGCCGATGGGGTTGGGGTACGTGTGCCGGTGCCGGAAGCGCTCGCGGATATGCGCGGGTTGGTGGACGAGGTCTTGCTCGTTGACGATGCCACCATCCTCCAGGCCATGCGCCTGCTCCTCTCTCATACCGGGTTGCTGGCCGAGCCTGCCGGTGCGGTGGGCGTGGCTGCCGTTCTCGCGCACCGCGAATTGTTCGCGGGGCAACGTGTCGCGACCCCGCTCTGTGGCGGCAATGTGACGCGCGCGCAGTTCAAGGAATGGTTCGCGGAGCAAACCTAGCCATTTGAGTCAGGCTCTCCCGCATTCGCGGTGAAGCGATGTGACAGATCGCTACACTCCTTCGCACCGGGTCGTCCCACGTCCCGTCACAGGTGGGGGTACACATTTCGCTCGTATTGGTGACGGAAATCGTCTCCTGCGTGACCGGAATGCAACCGCCGCCCGGAGTGGGCGGCGGTCTTTTTGTGCGGCTGTTGGTGTCACGGGTCTGCTTACCAGGGGTTGCAAGGAGACCATTCGAGGGTGAGGTCGATCCAGTACTTGCCATTGTGGTCGCCCGTCAACGTCGACTTGCCGCCATCCCATTTGGTGAAGCCCCAGCTGAAGGTGTCCGTGACCAGCGCAGGTACGATGCCTAACGATGGGACGTTGCATGTGCTCCAGTCATTCCCAAGCGGGCTCACCGTATTCGGGATCGTCAGGTCGTAGTCGCCGTTATAGCCGCTGCTGGGGAAGTTGGAATAGGCATGGAAATCCCAAGTCTTGGAGCCGGGACCGACGCGCAAATTGACGTCAAATTGCGTGCCGGGGGCGAGGTGCGCGCCGCCGTGGAAGGTCGCACTGGTGATACGCCAGGCGTAACCATTCGAAGTATCCGACTGGCAACGTCCGGTAGGTGAACAGTTCAAGTGGCCCACTATCAGGCTCATGGTCTCGCTGCAGTGCGCACTGCCAACACCCATCCCCAGCCCATTCTGGTCCACGGTGGTGAAGCCATTGCCCGTGATCCTCGCCTTATCGATTGCGTTACCGATCCATACTGCGTCACTGCCGGTGCTGTCGAAGGTCATCTTTTGCCCGGTCAGCAAGCATGGCCCCGTCGCCACGGGCTCGGCCTCGATCCCGCCCTCGTTTGGCGTAGGATAGACCGTTGCCCCGACGGGCGCGGCGCTCCCGAGCAGCCCCAGCGTCAGCACCAGCATGGCCAATCTCAGGATGAACCGTCGTGTCATTGCCGTCTCCTTTCAGCTCCCACCACCGTCAACCGATCTCGATTCGACATCCCCAGGATAGGCGGTGCGGCGGGCGCGGAACACGAACAGAACCTGAAAGATACCTGCACAACACCCGCACAACACCCGCACGGCCCCGATCCGTGGACCACATCGATCATCTCTACCCTCCACTGGCCTCGACGCATCTCCACACCCCCAGGATAGGGACCCAAGGAGGGCAAAAGCGCCTAGAATCTCTAGGGTCGGCTCTAGGTTTTTGTTCTAGGGTTTTGCACCCGCGCACCGCACCCTCGGGTCCGACTCCGGGATGCTCGCTGTGCGCGGGTGCACCCAGGAGTTGGCACGCGGTCATGCCGCGGTAGCGGCATGAGGCGAGCTGGCAGTACCGTGGGATCGAGGCGCACGCCCGGCTGATTTCCTGAGCACAAACCCTCAAAACTCTGAGCAGTATGTGTAGCCCCTCCTCTGACGAGGTGTGGGTCGTCCCTCGCGAAGGAGTTCGCCATGCGCTTGACCGCCCTGTTCCCGCAGTTCCGGGGATTGCGCCTCGATCACATCTGTGCCGCTCTCGGCGACGTCACGCTCGTCGCCACCTCCACCGCGCAGTCGGCGTGCTGCCCGCTGTGCCATCGTCGGAGCCACCGCGTCCACAGCCGCTACCGGCGCCGCGTCGCCGACCTCCCGTGCGCCGGACGTGCCGTCACGCTGCTCATCCGCGCCCGCCGCTTCTTCTGCCCGACTCCCGACTGCCCGCGCAAGACGTTCCGCGAGCGCTTGCCCGCACTCGTCGCCCCCGGTGCCCGGCGCAGTCACGGTTTGTGCGCCGCCCTCACGGCGATCGGCTTCGCGCTCGGTGGCGAGGCGGGCAGGCGGTTAGCGATGCTGCTCGGCATGCCAACAAGCGCGGACACGCTCTTGCGGCTTATCTGTACTGCACCACCTGTAGCGGCCGAAGCACCATGCGTGCTCGGCATCGACGACTGGGCGTGGCGCAAGGCGACCCGCTACGGCACCATCCTGTGCGACCTGGAACGGCATCGCGCCGTCGATCTTTTGCCCGACCGCTCCGCTGACACAGTGGCCGCGTGGCTCAAGGCGCACCCATCCGTCACCGTGATCGCCCGCGACCGCAGCGACCTCTACGCCGATGGCGCGACCCGGGGAGCGCCGGATGCCCTCCAGGTCGCGGATCGTTTCCATCTCCTCAAGAACCTTGGCGACGCCCTCGAACGCTTCCTGCAACAGAAGCGCGCGTTGCTCCGGCAGGCGGCGGCCACGACGGTGGCACCGCTGCCGACCCCGCGATTGCAACCGTGGCAGGAGCGGCTGGAGCGCGAGAGCGCACAGCGGCACGCGCCCTGGATCGCTCGCTACGAACGGGTCATCGCGTTGCGGGCCAAGGACGCGGCGATCACCGACATCGCGCGTGAGGTGGGCATTGGCGTGACGACGGTCTACCGCTATCTGCGCCTGGGCTGTCCACCGGAGCGCAAGCAGTACCGTCGTCGGCGCACACCGCTCGACCCATACAAGGAACACCTGCTGCGGCGCTGGGAGGAGGGCTGCCACGTCGCGACGCGGCTCTGGCGCGAGGTCCGCGCCATGGGCTACACGCACTCCTACACGAACGTGTCCCGGTTTCTCGCGCGGCTACGGCTGCCGGTGGGGCAGCGCCAGAGCATCTACCGCGAGCACGGTACCGCCGATAAAGCACCGACGCCGCGACACGTCGCGCTGCTCTTCGTGCGCCGCACCGCAGACCTGACCGACGAGCAGCGGGCGACGGTGGAGCGAGTATGCGCGGCTGATGCCGCGTTCGCGGGCGCATATAGGCTGACGCAGGACTTCGCTACGCTGCTGCGGGAGCGGGAGGGCGAACGGTTGGATGCGTGGATCGCCGCGGCGAGCGCGAGCGGGGTGGCGGAGGTGCGGCGCTTCGCGCAAGGATTGCTGCCCGACATTGAAGCGGTGCGGGCGGGGCTGACGCTGGAATGGAGCAACGGACAGACGGAGGGACAGGTGAACCGGCTGAAGACGCTGAAGCGGCAGATGTACGGGCGCGCGGGGTTCGTGCTGCTCCGGCAGCGTTTGCTGCACAGCGCCTGACGCGTCACCGCGAATGCGGGAGACCCTTGAGTCACCCGGTATCCTCGCACGCACCGTGGTAATCCACGCCACCCTCATGCACGCGCGCGCCATGTGTGGTCCGTCAGGCGATCGCCTCACGCAGCATCGGCTCGACGGCTATTGCACTCACCGTCAGCGCGTGCGGTTGGGTACAGGTGCACCGAGGCGAGCGGCACACGCCAGCCGTCGGGCGGCATCCGCTCGGGGAATCGCTGGCGCGCGCGATCGCGTGCCGTTCCCTGAACGAGCAAATGCAGTGCAATCGTCGGATTACGCCCATCGGCGCCGATCACTTGATGAATCTCGTCGCGGTCAAAGGTGTAGCCATCGCCGCGTGGCATCTCCCGCTCCTCGATCAGGTCGAGCCTGCGCCTGGTGTGGGCAGTGAAGCGACGTACCCGCTCGATCCCCCAGATAGTCGTTGCACAGCCCCATGCCTCATGATCGTGCGGTAAGGTCGCCTGCCCTGGTGTCAACACGACGACGGCGAGCGACCACCCGGCGGGATCGTGGTGGAGGGGGCGCGCGATATAGCGCGATGCGTTGGGAGCGATGTCCGTGGGTTCCAAGGAGATGTGGCGCGCGAAGACGCGCAGGGTTGTGAGGGCTTCGGTCTGCACCTCAATTGCAGCCCCCGCGGCGATTGGTAAACAGTTGATGTGTGCGACGAAGCGCGCGAGTGTGTTGCTCATTAGTCGTCCTCATTTTGCGTACCCCACGTGAACGAAGCCACAGGAGATTGCGATCACCGCTTCAGTGCAGCCCAGCGCGGCTGCTCACATGAATTAGTCGTTCGGGGAAGCCGATTATCGACACCGAACCCGATCAGTCACGCGGTCGAACGTCATGGGGAAAGGCGTTTGACGGCGATTGCTGCCGGTATGCGTGCGGCATCATGTGACGCAGTCCAATGAGGCGATCGCGCATGACCTCGCCACGCTGCACACCCCGCCACATGTTATGGGCTCTTGACCAGCGGGCAGGCAGCGCGCGACACCTTGGCGCTGACCATCGGTGGCGACGGCTATGCCCTGCTCACCGCTCTCTATGCCGCCACGGCCCCCCGTGTGGCTCCGGGAGGTGCCGGCGGTGGACACCCTGCGTCGGGTCTGGATGCAGCAATACCATCTGGTCGAGGGGGCCGTGCAGTGGCGCGCCGCAGAGGAAATCGGGTGTCCGGTAGTACCGGTACGGAAAACCGGTCGAGGCCCCACCTGCGACAGTCGCTGTGGCTCTCCCCCGATCACCGAGCGGCCGATCGTCCCCGCAGCGGTGCGCTGGTGGTGATGAGCGCGCAGGACGGTGCGACCGGGACGCGGTCGGTGCGGCGGGGCTGCACGGCGAGGAGGTGCCGCTCCGCGCTACCGGGTAGCGGCGGCGAAGACCTCGGCCGGTGTCCCGGTCGGTGCGGCCATCCCCCGCGATCCTGTGATCAGCAGCAGAGGCGGGCGTTCGTGGTCCGCTCGCCGTGGAGTAGCAGTCGCATGGCAGGGCGCGGGTCGCTGATTCGGAGAGGTATCAGCGGCGACGCGCTCTCAGCACCGCGCGATGGGCCGTTGAACCGGTTTTCCGTTCCGGTACTACCGACGACCCGAAATGACCTTTCGCGTATAATGACGCATCCGAGGCGGGCGAGGCGTGCAGGCAGGATGGAGCAACTCATGGAAGGTCCTGTGGTGGAGAACGAGGCGGAGCGCCTCGCCGCGTTGCGCGCCCTTGCGATCCTGGACACACCCCGCGAGGATCGCTTCGACCGCATCACCCGCATGGCCACCCGCTTGTTCGGCGTCCCGATTGCTCTGATCAGTCTGGTGGATGCGGATCGTCAGTGGTTCAAATCGTGTCAGGGTCTCGGGATCTCCGAGACTCCCCGGAGTATCTCATTCTGCGCACACGCCCTCGTCTCCGACGGGCCGCTCGTCATCCCAGATGCTCGACGCGACCCACGATTTTCTGACAATCCGCTCGTAACTGCTGAGCCGTACATCCGCTTCTATGCGGGGCAACCGCTGGCGGATGCGCAGGGGATGAAGCTGGGAACCCTGTGCATCCTCGATCACCGACCGCGTACGTTGTCGCAGGCCGATCTCGACCTGCTCAAGGACCTGGCGGCCGTGGCCGAGCAGGAACTCAACGCGGTCCACCTCGGTCGGGCACTCACCGTCCAGGGCGAGAATGCGGCGCGGGTGCGCGCGGTCGTGGACAATGTGGCGGAGGGGATCATCTCCATCGACAGGCGGGCACGGATCGCGTCGTTCAACCCCGCCGCAGAGCGAATGTACGGACTCACCGCCGCCGCGATGCTCGGGCAACCGGTCGACTGCCTCGTCACCGCATCGTGCCGACCGGCGCTCGCGTCCCTCCTGGAGCGCGCCCGGTCGACCGGCACGATGGCGAGCAGCGGCGGAGAGGATCTCATCGGTCGCCGCGACGATGGCACCGTTTTCCCGTTGGAGTTCGTGGTGAGCGTCGTGGAGGAGGAGGGTGGGGCTGCGCTCATCGCCATCGTCCGTGACATCACGGAGCGGCGGCAGGCCGAGCGGCGGGGCATCGCGCAGCATCGGCTGAGTGTCGTTCTCGCGGAGACGGAAGAACTCGACGCGGTGCGCATCCTCTCCGCCATCGGCGACGCGATCGCGTGGCCAGTCGGTGCCCTCTACCTCGTGGACCGAGACACCGACCTCCTCGTCGCGCGCGATATAGTGTTCTCGGAAGCCATCCGGTCACCAACGAACCTGCAGGAGGTGTCTGCCTTCGATCGGGTTACCCGCGAGGCACGATTTGCCAAAGGCGTGGGCCTTCCCGGCCGGGTTTGGGCACTCAGCGAGCCGGAATGGGTGCAGGATGTGCAGCGCGACGGAATGTTCCCGCGCACGGACGCGGCGAAGCACCTCGGACTGCGCGCGGCCTTCGCCTTTCCCATCGTGAATGGGCGTGAGGTGCTCGGGGTGATCGAATTCTTTCATCCGGATAGCCTGCCGCCCGATCCGCCGCTCCTGCGGACGATCGCGACGTTCGGCAATCAGATCGGCCAGTTCATCTCCCGGACGACGGCGCAGGCCGCCGTGCGGGAGAGCGAGGCCCGCACCCGGGTGATCCTGGAGTCGGCGCTGGACTGCATCGTCACCATCGACCATCGGGGCCACATTCTCGAGTGGAACCCGGCGGCGGAAGGTGTCTTCGGCCATCGGCGGGGCGACGTCATCGGGCGAGAACTCGCGGCGCTACTCATTCCGCCGGAGACGCGCCACGCGCATCGCGCCGGCCTGGCCCGCTACCTCGCGACCGGGGAAGGGCCGGTCATCGGTCGGCGGATCGAAGTGACCGGCCTGCATGCCGACGGCCACGAGATCCCCCTCGAACTCGCCATCACGCGCATCCCGCTCCCGGGGCCGCCGAATTTCACGGCGTATCTCCGCGATATCAGCGTGCGGCGGGTGATGGACGGCGAGCGGGCGGAGCAGGTGCGCCTGGCGTTGCTCAGCGCCGCGGTCGGCACCGCCCTCACCCGGTCTGAAACGCTGGCCGATATGCTTCGCCACTGCACCGAGGCGATCGTCGACCACTGCGGCGCGGCGTTCGCGCGCATCTGGACTTTGGACGAGACGCAGCAACTCCTCGTGCTGCAGGCGAGCGCCGGTCGCTATACGCATCTCGATGGTTCCCATGCCCGGGTCCGCCTTGGGGAACTCAAAATCGGTCGGATCGCGCAGGATCGGCGGCCCGTCCTCAGTAACGATGTCATCCGCGATATCCCCGGCATCGACCGGGACTGGGCGGCCCGCGAGGGAATGGTCGCGTTCGCGGGCTACCCGCTCGTGGTGGAGCAACAGCCGATCGGCGTGCTCGCGATGTTCGCCCGAGAGCCGCTCACCCCCGCCGCGCTGCATGCCCTCGCGGTCGTTGCCGATGGCATCGCGCTCGGCATCAAGCGCAAGCGGGTCGAGGAGGATTTGACACGGCTTTCGCTCGTCGCGAGCAAGACCGATAACGCCGTCGTGATCACCGACGCCGTCAGGCCGGATCGAGTGGGTGAATGAGGGCTTCGCGAAGATCACCGGCTATACCCTGCCTGAGGTGATCGGCATGCGTCCGGGCACGCTGCTCCAGGGGCCGCGCACCGACCCGGAGAGCGTATCGCGGATGCGCGCCGCGCTCCAGCAGCAGCGAGGTTTCAGGGAGGAGGTCATCAACTACCACAAGGATGGGACGCCGTATTGGATCGCGATCAGCGTCACGCCGGTCACGGGCGCAGAGGGGGGGGTGGCGCGCTTCATCGCGATCGAGAGCGACATCACCGAGCGCAAACGGGCGGAGGAGGCGCTGAGGCGCAGCGAGGGGCAGTTCCGGCTGCTTACGGAGACGATACCGCAGCTCATCTGGACGGCACGACCCGATGGTTTGCTGGACTACATCAGCCCGCGCTCGCTCGAGTACCTCGGCGGAACGGCCGAAGTGCTGCTCGGGGAAGGTTGGGTACGCGCCGTGCATCCGGAGGATCTGCCGCGGGCCGCGGAGCGCTGGCAGCATTCGCTGGCGACGGGTGAGCCGTACGAGATCGAGTTCCGGTTGAAGTACGCCAGCGACGACACCTACCACTGGCATATCGGCCGGGCGATGCCCCTGCGAGACGATGACGGCACGATCATTAAGTGGTTCGGGACGAACACCGACATCACCGAGCAGAAGAATGCCGAGGAGGAATTGCAGCGCGCCAAGGAGGCGGCGGATGACGCCAATCGGGCCAAGAGTCAGTTCCTCGCCAACATGAGCCACGAACTCCGGACGCCGCTGAATGCCATTATCCTCTACAGTGAATTGCTGCAGGAGGAGGCGGAGGATCTCGGCGCGGTCGCATTGATCGCCGATCTCGGGAAAGTCCGCAACGCGGGCAAGCAACTGCTCAGTCTCATCAACGACGTCCTCGACCTCGCGAAGATCGAGGCGGGGAAGATGGAACTCGATCCCGAAACCTTCGATGTCGCCACGCTCATTGACGAGATCGTCGCCACGGCACAACCGCTCGTGGCCCGGAACGCGAACACACTGACGGTTGACTGTCCGGACGATGTCGGCTCGATGTTGAACGATGCCACGAAGCTCCGACAAAGCCTCTTCAACCTGATCTCCAACGCCAGCAAGTTCACCAGCAACGGCGCGATCCTCCTGACGGTACGGCGGGAGCGCCGGGCGGGGAAGGAATGGATCGCCTTTGGGGTGGCCGACTCCGGCATCGGCATGACCGAGGAGCAAATCGCGAAGCTCTTCCAACCATTCATGCAAGCCGACGTCTCCACAACGCGGAAATACGGCGGGACCGGGCTCGGCCTCTCGATCACCCGGCAAGTATGCCGAATCATGGGGGGGGAAATCAGTGTGGAGAGCGAACCGGGACGGGGATCGACGTTCATCATGCACCTGCCGGCGGTCGTGCCGGTCACCGACATCGAAAACGAAAACGCGGCGGACTCTGGCGAGCCAAAGGGGCAGAAACACAGCGACACGATCCTGGTGATCGATGATGACCCGTCGATTCGCGATGTGCTGACACGCCTCCTCGGGCCGGAAGGCTTCGCGGTACACACCGCGGTGGACGGCGTGGAGGGCCTGGCGCAAGCGCGCGCACTGCGACCGGCGATCATCATCCTCGATGTCCTCATGCCACGCCTCGACGGATGGGAGGTCCTCCGTGCGCTGAAGACCGACCCAGATCTCGCGGCGACGCCGGTCATTATGCTGACCATGGTCGACGACCAGCAAATCGGCCTGGCGCTCGGCGCGGCCGATGTACTGAGCAAACCGTTCGAGCGCGATCAGATGCTGACGGTGCTCCGCCATTATCGTACCCCGGGTACGATCCTGGTGGTGGACGACGACGTGGCGACACGGAACGCGCTACGCAGCATGCTGGAGCGAGGAGACTGGTCAGTCGTCGAGGCGGAGAATGGCCGGGAGGCGCTCGCGCGCGTGCGGGAGCATCCGCCGGACCTGATCCTACTCGATCTCGTGATGCCGACGATGAATGGGTTCGAGTTCGCGATGGAGCTGCACAAGAACGATGCGTGGCGCACGATTCCGATTATCGCCCTGACGGCGAAGGAACTGGGGGCGGAGGAGCGGCGGCAATTGGGCACTTTGACGGCAGCAATCTTGCAAAAAGGAGCGAATACACGGGATCATGTCATGCGTGAAGTGCGCGCGCTCCTGGGATCGCGCACACGAGAAGTCCCCTAATCCCGTCGGAATAGCGCCGTATTGGAGAGAAGCGATGCCGAAGCTCCTGATTGTTGAAGACAACGAGGAGAACCGCGATGCGCTGTCACGACGCCTCATCCGGCGCGGCTACGAGGTAACTCTGGCCATTGACGGTCAGCAGGGCGTTGCCCTCGCCAAGTCGGCGGCACCGGACCTGATCCTTATGGACATGAACATGCCCATCCTCGACGGCTGGGCGGCGACGCGGATCATCAAGGCCGACCATGAGACCGGGAGTATCCCGATCATTGCGCTGACCGCACACGCGATGGAGAGCGATCGGGAGAAAACGGCGGCGGCCGGATGCGACGACTACCACAGCAAGCCCGTCGAGTTCGCGCGTCTGCTTGCCCAAATCGAGGCGCTCCTTGTGCCATCGATGCCGTGATAATCTGTCGTGTCAGGCCTATGTGCGCGACAAGAGGACGTTGCTTGTATACTGCCATCGATACCCGGTTCGTACGGATTGACGTTAAATGCGAGGAGGTCCACCACGGTCGAGATTGCCGCGCTGCCTGGACTCTCCGAGGCATGCGATGCCCACGCTGTCCGAGCCCGGAACTGCCGATTACCATCCATGTGATGCTGCCACGAAGATCTCTACCGCATAGCACGCTGGCGATCGGAGCGGTAGTCTGCTCGCGTTACCGGCCGTCGAAGAATGAGGAGGAGACCGTGCACGCTCGCAGTCATATCCATGCTCCCCGAAACGCTGGTCAACGCGCCGCCGATGCGGTCGCGCGCGGCATGGGCAGCTGGCGTTTCATCATTGTCCAAACCGTGATCGTCATTTTGTGGATGGGTCTCAATGTCACGGGTCTCGTCTATCACTGGGATGTCTATCCGTTCATCCTGCTCAATCTCCTCTTCTCGACGCAGGCCGCCTATGCCGCGCCGATCATCATGATGAGCCAGAACCGCGCCGCTGCCGTCGATCGTCTGCGCGACGATCACGAAGCTATCGAGGTTGAGGAGATCATCGCCCTGACGAAAGAGATCCACCGCCTTACGATGGAGACCCATCGCCTTGCCACAACACAGGACGAGACGCTTGCGCTCCTAAAATCGCACATCAGGGACGATCGAACCGCCTCGTCTTGACCACCGTTGGCCATTACCCCTGATCGGTGCGGTGGACGCCACCGACCGCATGCCGTTCTCGAACGCGCTCCACGGGAGCGCTTTGCTCTCTCCCTTGCTGGGAATTTACCGCGGTTGAGTCACTCGTGCCTGATGGACATTTGCCACGCCTAGCGCCGGATCCGGTTCCCCACCACGAATCCGAGGAGACCGGTCAGGAAGATTCCCATGAGTGCCTGTGTACCGGTGAGGAGGTGCACGGACTCACTCCGCGGCAGCAGGCCGACGACCGGACTGCCAGACGTGGTCATTGCCAGTAGACTGAAGACCGCAAGATCGAGCGGCTTGCGGGTGGACTCCCGAACGAGTCCCGTTGCGGTCTCAGTGACGTGTACCACATCCCCCGTGACCGCATAGATGCCCATGAACAGCAGATAGACGAGCAGCATGCAGGCGAGCACGCGACCAGCGCTCTCCCCATAGTCGCACAGCCACTCGACCATCTGGTCGGTCGCGTATTTGCCGTATCGGGAGCATGCCGACACCCATCGTCTCTCGCGCCGCGCCGCGTGAGCCTGTTCGCGCGCGGCCAGTTTCTGCATCCGGCGCTTCTTTCGATAGGCCCAACTGACGGCATCGGGATCGCCGATGCCGGCGAAATTATGCTCCAAGGCGAGGTAGCCCTTGCCGGCCGCCGCATAATCCCTGGCGAGTTCCTCGCCGATTGCACCGCCAAGTTGATCCTGGTCCAGGCGCGTCTTCTCCAGCCACGCACCGCTCACCTGTATATGTGCGACGGCGCACGTCGTCAGATCGATGCCCTGCAGATTGGCCTCGCGCAGCGTCGCGTCTCGAAGATTCGTGTCTCGCATCGAGGAGGTGCGCAGATCGATCCCCCGAAGGATGGCACCCTGCAGGTTGGCGTGATTGAGGAGCGCGCCGTGCAACTCCGCACCGGTCAGGTTGGCATTGACGAGTGAAGCCTCCCGAAGCGTCGCTCCTTGAAGGTTCGCACCGATCAATAGCGCGTTGTCGAGCGTCGCACCCCAAAGGTCGGCAGTTCGCAAGTCGGCGCCCTCCAGGGTTGCGCCAAGCAACACGGCGAAGCGCATCGTGGCACCCGCGCATGTCGCATCCTCCATCATCGCTCCCTGGAGATTGGCCGCCGCCAGCGCGGCGCCATCGAGCCGGGCACCGGCGAGGTCGGCTTCCTGGAGGTTCGCCGACTCGAGGACGGCCTCACGGAGATCCGCCCCGCGCAGATCCGCGCCCTGCAGATCCGCCCCGCGCAAGTTGGCCCGTCGGAGACTGGCATCGGAGAGCCGGGCGCCACGCAGATTCGCACCCTTCCCATCCCCACTCCACCACCGAGGCGGTGCGTTCTTGCGGTCGTATCGGGCGGCAAGCGCCTCCTGGCCGAGGTCAATGTCATCGAGCATGACCGGACAGCCGTCGACAGGAGAGAGGTCGAGCGGTCCCGTCGGGTGATCGGCGATGAACCGGAGGATGACCGTCGCACGATCGGCTGGAGTTGCCTCTCGCAGCTGCCGGTGGAGCCCGCCACGATTTCCCTCGTCTTTCATCGTTCTATCCTACATCGCGACCACTGACTGGGCCAGCGTCGCAACACACGAGCGATCGACCTTCGCGTTATTCGTGACAACGTCGTCTGAAATGCGTACCGCAGTGATCAACGGACCGCGCCGGCTTCCCGTCCTTGCAGAAAAAGCCGGCGCCCTGCACGCGCCGTCTCTCTGCGCCGGATCGGAGTTGCATCCCTGGTTGTTCGATGCCTTGCTGCGCGGCAGTACCCGTTCACGCGGCGGGTTGTGCGGCGTGGATCACCGCGCGGATCGCGCGCGCGTCTCCGCAATCGTGTTGGTCTCGAGGGTCAGAACGCTCCGCATTTCGGTGGGAGCCGCGTCCATCTCGGGCAGGGCTGAGCGCAGTCGCTTCAATGCCAGGCGCAGTCGCCCCTTTACCGTCCCGAGCGGCAGAGCGATCGCACGGGCGATTTCGCTGTGACTCAGGCCGCCAAAATAGGCAAGGATCATGACCTGACGCTGGTTGGAGGGCAACATCGCCACCGCTTCCCGCACCCTCTCGCTTTCGTATCCCTGCTCCACGATTGCCGCGGTGTCCATGCTGCTGGCGAGGGATCGCAGCCCGTCGATATCCGCCGTCACACCACCCCGCGCCGCAAAGGCGCGCATGTGGTTGATTGCCTGATTACGGACAATGGTGAGCAGCCAAGCGCGGACCGTGCCGCGCTCGGCGCGGTACGTTGCGGCATGCCGCCAGACATTGAGGAAAACGTCCTGCACCACGTCTTCCGCTGCGGGGCGGTCGTTCAGCATGCGTAACGCGACGGAAAACGCCAGGCCACTGTAGCGGTCATGGAGCACAGCAAGGCTGGCCGGGTCACGCCGTACCATGCGTGCGAGGATGGTCTCGTCCACAGCGGAGGATCCGTCGCTCCCATCGATGCGGAAGCGCACCGTGTGCGGGCCCGCGGGATGCTGGTGATCCGGTCGCGTACGATCTCCCATGCCGCATCCTTACCCTAGAGCGTTTGCCTAACGGTTGTCCCGATTGCTGGCGTCAATTCCGTTGTCCGGCGAGGCGAAACAGGGCACACCAATTGTGCGATTCCCGCTCAGGCCATTTTTTTCGGGGTGTGCACGCATCGAAAGATCAGGGAGGATGGCAATGCAGCCGAGTCGCATTTTACGTTAGTCAAGACCTATGCCAGGGCATGTGACGGCCTCGGGCAATCGGCGGTGCCGCGCGATCAGAGCGAAGGCTTCCATCGGTTCGTGCCGAGCAGGATGCCATGCTTCATCCCCTCGCGATTGATGTCGTAAATCCGCACCCCGGACCAATCGAATCTCTCCCGGAGATCCGCCAGCGAGGACGGATTGACGCGTTGATGGATCTGCGTCACGTAGAGAATCGGGTTGCCATGGTACGCACGATCGATCTCATCGATGATGCCGGTGACCGGCGGTGTGGTGCGGCGCAAATCCAATCCGGTCGTCGGGTCCAGGGCATCTCCCCACGGCGGGGCGACAAACACGATCAGCACATGATCCGCGGGGAAAACAAACTCCCCCAGGAGGGACCGATAGTCGCCGCGGATCAGGCGGATCTCCTGATCCACCAACCGGAGGTTCCGTCGGGTTATCGCGAAGATCGTTTCATCGCGTTCACATGCGATCGCCTGCGCGCCAGGCACCGAGCGCTTCAGCCAATACAGCGTATTGCACGATCCCGCGAAGGGGTCGATGACGACCCGCCCGAGCGCGGGAGGGACACTCTGCATGACCTTTGCGACATCAGCGCCGATCGCTTCACCGAGCAGGTCGCGGGTGCATTCGACGACTGTCCGGGCCAGGAGCCGAATGCCTCGGCGATCCTGCTCCGCCGGCTTCATCCCATAGACGCAGACATAGTCCGCGTCGGCATAGCTGTCGATGCCGTACTTCCGGATCTCCCATAACTGCATCACCTGATTGCGCTTCTCTTCGCTGAGGAGAAATGCGCGATCGTAGATGCGCGCGCGGTCATCCGCCTCTTGCCCGTTCATCGCCGATCCTCCTGCCGGGGCGGGGTGTTCCGATGAGGCCGCCCCCTTGCGCGTCGGTGCGGGTTGCTCATAAAGGGATTCTAGCGACGCGGACGCCTCCTGAAAACCGGACCGGCAGAGGAATGGCGACCGGTACACGCCGCAGTCGCGGAAGACGCGTCGGTACATCGGTGGCGCGGCTTGGAAGGGAGCGTGCGGAATCGGCCGATGATCTGAATCCGCCTTGAGCGTTTCGTGACGCACGCGTACAATCATGGAAGCCTGCCCGCCGCGTCGTGGCGCTATCATCTGGTGGTGTTCGGTCGTGCAGGCGCTGTCCAATCCGACCCCACCCTAACGTGTTGTCTCACCACCGGGGTGCAGTCCACAATGGTTCGCTATCGGTTATCGTGACACGAGGTGGTATGGGAAACGAACAGTTGCCACAGGCATCGGGGTTCGCAGAGCACCCCGACGATCTCCCCGGCGGGTCGGACTGGTTCGCCACGACCCTCCGGAGCATCGGCGACGCGGTGATCGCCACCGACGCCGCAGCCCGGATCCTCTTCATGAATGCCGTCGCGGAGGGCCTGACGGGTTGGAAGCTCGCCGATGCGCGCGGCATGTCGCTGAACGAGGTCTTCCTCATCATCTCGGCGGAGACCCGGCAGCTGGTGGAGAGCCCCGTGGATCGGGTACTCAAAGAGGGCAAGGTCGTCGGCCTCGCCAACCACACCCTGCTGATCGCCAGGGATGGCACCGAGTTGCCGATCGATGATTCCGGCGCGCCGATCCGCGACGCGGCTGGCGATCTGTCCGGGGTGGTGCTGGTCTTCCGCGACATCACCGAACGGGAGCGGGCGGACCGCCGGACCCGCGCGCAGTACGAGGTGAGCCGGATCATCGCCGCAGGGGGAATGCTCGACGAGGCGATGCCGGCATTGCTCCGCACGATCGGGGAAACGCTCGGGTGGGCATGCGGCTTCTTCTGGACGATTGATCGCAATACCGACACCCTCCGTGCCCGGTCAGCGTGGCACGCCAATGAGCCGGGTCTCGCGGCATTCGCCTCCGCGACGCGGGAAACGTCGCTCCCACGCGGCGTCGGGCTCCCCGGACGGACATGGCTGCACGACGCGCCGGCGTGGATCGCCGATGTCCTGAGCGATGGCAACTTCCCGCGACGTCCCGACGCGGCGCACGCCGGACTGTGCGGCGCCTTCGCCTTCCCGATCCGGGGCGACGCGGGGCCGCTCGGCACGATCGAATATTTCAGCCACGCGGCCCAGGCGCCGGACGAACCACTCCTGCAGACCGCCGCCGGACTGGGAATCCAGATCGGCCAGTTCATCGAGCGGCTCCATGCGGACGAGTCGCTGCGCGCCAGTGAGGCGCGCGGCGCGGCGATCCTCGCGACCGCGCTCGACGCGGTGGTGACGATGGATCACACGGGCAGCATCGTCGATTGGAATCCCGCCGCGGAGCGCACCTTCGGCTACCGGCGCGCGGAGGCGATCGGCAGGCTGCTCGGCGACCTGATCGTCCCGCCGTCCCTGCGCGCGCGGCACTACGACGGTCTGTCGCGCTATCTGGCGACCGGCGAGGCGCACGTCCTCGGCGGGCGTATCGAGATCACGGGGATGCGGGCGGATGGGAGCGAGTTCCCGGTCGAACTCGCGATCACCCGCATACCGGTCGACGGGCCGCCACTCTTCACCGGGCACATCCGCGATATTAGCGATCGGGTGCGCGCCGATGGGGAGCGGGAGCGGCTCACCCGGGACCTCACATTGTTGCTCGAATCAACCGGGGAGGGCATCTACGGCGTAGATCTGGACGGCACCTGCACATTCGTCAACCGCGCGGCGGCGAGCATGCTGGGCCGTGAGCGAGGGGAGATCCTCGGCCATAATGCACACGATCTGATGCACCACACGTACCCGGACGGCACGCCGTATCCCCGCGAGGCATGCCCCATCTTCGACGCGTTCCGCGCCGGGCAGGGCAGCCGGAGCGACCGGGAGGTCTTCTGGCGCGCGGATGGTACGTCGTTCCCGGTCGCCTATTCCTCATTCCCGATCTTCGAGGGCGGCGCCGTCCGCGGGTCGGTTGTCACCTTCACCGACATCACCGAGCGCAAGCGGGCCGAGCGCCAGCAGCAGGATTTCGTCGCGATGGTCGCGCACGACCTGAAAAACCCGCTCGCGACGATCAAGGGGAACGCGCAACTAATGCAGCGTCGCGAGCCCTACAACGAGCGCCGGGTGGCGGCGATCGTGGCGCAATCGGACCGCCTCGAGCGCCTCATTGACGACCTACGCGACTCCGTTCGCCTCGACGCGCAACACATCGAGTTGCGCCGTGCGTGGGTGGACCTCGGCCACCTCATCGCCCGGGTGGTTGACGAGGCGCAGGCGCTGACGCATCTGCACGCGATCCGCTTCGAGGGGCCGGGGGAACCGACCGCCGGGTGGTGGGACGGCGCGCGCCTCGCGCAGGTAGTGGAGAATCTCATCACCAACGCCGTGAAGTACGCGCCAGATGGCGGGGATATCCTCGTCCGCGCGGAGAAGATCGGCGGCGCGGCGCGGGTGACGGTCCGCGATCGCGGCATCGGGATCGCGCCGGAGGAGCTGCCCCGCGTCTTCGAGCGCTTCTACCGCGCGGAGGACGCGGCGAAGGCGGACACGAGAGGGCTTGGGCTCGGGCTCTTCATCTGCAAGAGCCTGATCGAGGCGCACGGCGGGCAGATCCTTGCGGAGTCGGCGCCGGGGGTGGGCAGCGCGTTCACCTTCACCCTGCCGCTCGCCCATGGCCCGGATGGCGCCGTGTGAATCTTTTCGGCACGCGCGGAACGATGCTCTCAACTGCCCGCTCGCAAACTCCCCGGCAACGATGGTTGCCGGGGAGAATCGGTGGGCGCGGGCCGCGCCCACTCCTGACGAGTTGGCTCTCTCGGCGGTGACTAGCGTGGGCCGCCCATGCGTTCGCGATCCTCGATCACCTTCCCGAAGATCGCCAGCGTCGGCGGCCACAACCCGACGAAAATCGCGAGCCGCTCACCGCGCGCCTTCTTCGCCTCGTCGTCCGCCGGGATGAACCAGAGGATGAGCGAGAGGGCGACTGATGCGAGCGACGCGACATAACAGATTTTTGCCGGCCTGACTACTTCTGCGGGCTGCTGAGGTGGCGGCGTTTGCTCTATCCTGGATGCTGACCATACTGCGGACTTCCTCTCGGGAAATAAACCGTAGGACACCCGATCGCGACGGTGTCCGGTTGGGCACTCTTGCAACTTCCTGACCACGGGTCATCCCGCGCAGGAAGTCGGCACGAGCGGAGAACCGGGCACGGAACGCCGCCAGACCCGGTATGTGCACTGCCGAATCTTGCGCCTCACCTCGACTGCAAGATCACGATGCTTCGACCGTTCACCCGGTACCAGGGATCGGCGATTTTCGGTGCCGCGTCGAGCGGCATGATATCCTGGGGGGAGGCAAGCGCCGTGTCGACGGTGCGATACCAGCCTCTCCCGGCGACGACCGGGATCTCGAACGCTAAATCCTCATCCTGCATATTGAACATGACGTGAAGGTCCGGCGCATCCTCCGAGGCCCCCATCGTATAGGCGAGCACGCGACACGAGGGATCGTTCCAGCCCGGACCGTTGACCAGACAGCCGTGCCACATGATATCGGGGAGGCCGCGCGCATTCGTCTCACCGGTGAAGAATTTGCCGCGCATGAGATCGGTGTGCTCCTTCCGAAATGCGATGAACTGCTGGAAGAAACGCAACAAGGGGGCGTGCCGATCGACGCGATCCCAGTCGAACCAACTCCGCGCGTTGTCCTGGCAGTAGACATTATTGTTCCCATCCTGGGTCTGCCGCACCTCGTCGCCGGCGAGGATCATCGGCACGCCCTCGGACAAGAGCAGGAGGGCGAAGAAATTCTTAATTTGACGCTCGCGGAACGACTCGATGCGCGCATCATCGCTCCCGCCCTCGACGCCGCAGTTCCAACTCAGGTTCTCATTGATCCCATCCCGATTCCCTTCGCTGTTCGCTTCGTTGTGTTTGCCGTTATAGGAGACGAGATCATTGAGGGTGAAACCGTCGTGGCACGTGACGAAGTTGATGCTGTTCGTCGGCAAATGATCGTTCCACTGATAGAGGTCCGCGCTCCCGGCGATGCGCACTGCGACCTGCCCCACGATACCCGCATCGCCGCGGACGAAACGGCGGATATCGTCGCGGTAGCGGCCATTCCATTCAGCCCACCGCCACCCGGGGAAGTACCCGATCTGATACAGTCCCGCGGCATCCCACGCCTCCGCGATAATCTTCGTGTTGGCGAGCGTCTCCGACAACTCGATCGCCCACACCACCGGCGGGTGGACGAGGGGCGCGCCATCCTCCCCGCGGGACAGGATCGAGCCCTCATCGAACCGGAATCCGTCCACATGCATCTCGCGGACCCAGAACTCGAGGCATTCGAGGATCATTTTCGCCATGATCGGATGGTTGCAGTTCATCGTATTCCCGCAACCGGAGTAGTCCATGTAATACTGGCGATTCCCGAGGCGAGATGGTAATAGACGCTGTTATCGAAGCCCCGGAAAGAAATCGTCGGTCCGTCACCATTCCCTTCGCTCGTGTGATTGAAAACGACATCGAGGATCACTTCGATGCCGGCACGATGGAGCGCCTTCACCATGTCGCGGAACTCGCGCAGATGCCGTCGCGTGTTCCGGATAGACGCAATAGCCATGATGCGGCGCGAAAAAACCGACCGTGCTGTATCCCC
>CAVXPY010000012.1:0-38320 GCA_963763655.1 uncultured Chloroflexia bacterium | reverse complement strand
CCCGCGCAGAAAATAACTCGATGGCGGTGTTGATAATCAACCGCCGGGTTTTGCGCTTCTTCCGCTCACGTAGGGGAAGCGCGGCCTCATCAGGTGAAACGGCTGTTAACGATTGCATGGTCACTCCACCTCCCTTCTTGGCTTCAATCCTATCATAATACTGACAAATAAGAAACTGAGTAGTGGCAATCGTACGTGCCATCGAAGATTGAACTGCTAGAATAATACGAGCTTCGTAACGGTCAACAGCGTCAAACTGCATTGCTCCTCGGCATCGCATATGGTTGCCCACCTCTTCCCTCGCTGCCCTCGCTGCCCTCGGTGCATTTTCGCGTTGCGCGCGCCACCTGCTCCGTGCGATACTCCCGTACCACGCCGCGCACCTTCGCCAGCCGTGAGAGAAAGATTGGGACAATGCACGCCGGGGGCATCGTCACACTGACAACGGATTTTGGCCTGCGCGATAGCTATGTCGCGCAGATGAAGGGGACCATCCTCAGTACCGCGCTGCGTGTGACGATTGTGGACGTCACCCACGCGATCAGCCGCCACTCGATTATTCAGGCGGCCTTCGTGATCGCTGATCTCTGGCGGACCTATCCGGACGGATCAGCGCATGTCGTCGTCGTCGATCCCGGCGTCGGTACAGACCGGCGACCGATTGCGCTCGAAGTGGACGGGCAGTATTTCGTCGGCCCGGATAATGGCCTCTTCAGCCACATCCTCGATGCCGCCGAGCGCGACGGCACGCATTGGCGCGGCGTCGTGCTCACGAACCGTGATTACTGGCGCACGCGCGATGTGTCCGCGACCTTCCACGGGCGAGACATCTTCGCGCCCGCCGCAGCGCATCTCGTCAATGGTACCCACCTCTCGCATCTCGGTGACCCATTAGAAAATCCCGTTCGCCTCACCTTGCCAGCCTACACCGAAGCGGTGGGCGAGATCCTGGGCGAGATCATCTACGTAGACAGTTTTGGCAACTGCGTCAGCAATATCCCGGCGCATATCATGCCTCCCCCCGGTACTGCGGGCGTGAGCGTGCGCTGTGGGGAGCACGACGCCCTTCCCTTTGTCGTCACCTATGGTATGGTCGGGGAGGGTGAACCGCTCGCGCTCATTGGCAGTCATGGCTATCTCGAAGTTGCGCTCCGGCGGGGCAATGCCGCGAATGAGTTTGGTTTCGACTCCGGTACTCCCGTCCGCGTGAGCGGGATCGCCCGCTGATGCCTGCGTCGCTCTATACGGTCGATCTCCTGGAGCAGGAGGATGCCGCGCTCCTGCGGGGGGTGGCGGATTTGCTCGTGGCGGCCTTTCCGACGATCTACAGCGATGTGACGCAGGCCCTCGCGGATGTCGTGCAGTTCGCGCCGGAAGACCTCAGCCTCGTCGCGCGGGACAGCGACGGTGCGCCGATCGGTTGCCTGCGGGCGGAGCATTTCAAGGGGCAGGCGTCGGCGGAGATCAAGCTCGTCGCCGTGCATCCCACGCGGCGGCGGCAGGGGATCGCGCAGACTCTCGTGCTGGCGGCGGAAGAGCGGATGCGTCAGAGTGGCTGCGTGACGATGCTCGCGACCGTCGGCGATACGCGCGGGCGAACGAGCCTCTACGGCGTGGACGTCACCGAGGACGCGCCGGGGCTGCTGGCGGACTTCCGCTGCCACCCGGACCACCCCGCAGGGTTCTTCCTCGAAGTTGGCTATCGCCTCGTCGGTGTCCTGCCCGATGCCTATGGCCCCGGCAAACACGATCTCACTCTCGCGCGTCGTATCAGCGAGTAGCGAGCAATGAGCAACGAGCAATGAGTAGGATTCGACCCACTCATTGCTCGTTGCTCATTGCTGCTTCAGGGGCCGCCGGGCGACCTGGGCCTGCTCGGAGACCGTCTGGGCATCGGGGGCGTTGCCGTGGAGGGTTGGCACTCCCTCGCGCACGATGTCGTCAACCGATTGATCGCCGCCATTGAGGGGATCGCCGTAGGATGAGGGCGCGGCGAAATCGTCGGGTGTGTGGCGGGCAGGGTCTAACCCGGCAGTCGCCGTCGGGAAGGTCTTTCCGAAGCGGGCTTTCTCGACGGAAGCACCGATGTATTCCCGTTCTTCCTTGAAGGTGTCGTTTTTGCCAACTTCCGCTGCCCGCTTGCTCGTGATAGTGAGATGAACGCGGCCCGGGTTATTCGCTGATGCCGCCTCCACACGATCGATTGCGCTCATTGGCAAATACAGTGTGCGCGTGAAGAGGAACCCCTGCTCGATGGCGATATGCTCATACTCTACGGCAATCACACGACCAACGGTGCGCCCGCTGCTGTCGACCACCGTCGTGCCCTGCGCGATCTCTCCGGAACTGACCATATGCGGTACTCTCCTCGTCTCTGTCGTGCCACGATAATGTTCTGCATATAGCCTACTTGAGCGATGAGTAATGAGCAACGAGCGAGTAACGAGTATCGAGAGGTGGTCCGGGGCGTTCGCATCGCTCGTTACTCGTTACTCGTTACTCGCGTATGCGAGTACCGCCGCCAACGCCGCCATTTCCGCGTCGGCATCAGCGACGGGCACATGCGTGACGATCAGTTCGTTCACGCCTGCCGCCTGAATTGCCTCCAGTCGGGCGCGCACCGCGTCCGGCTCACCGGAAACGATGAGTTCATCGAGGAGCGCGTCGGGAAGCGCGCCGTCCTCGCCCAGTGGGAAGCCCGCGTCCGCGAACATACCGCGATAGAAGGGCAGCCGACCATAGACCGCGAACTGCGTACGCGCTGCCGCCCGGACTGCCTGTTGGTCAGTGTGCATCGCCACCGGCACATGCCCGACAAGCGATGGGACCGGGCGACCGGCGGCATCCGCACCGGCGCGCATCGCAGGCAATGCCGTGTTGACAAGATAGGGGACCGGGCAGACCCATGAGATCGCACCATCCGCGATCTCGCCCGCCAGATGAAAGGCGTGGGATCGCAGCGCGGAAATGAGGATCGGCACACGCGGCGGGACCGTGCCCGGTGGCAGTGCCAGATGGACGCGGTAGGAGTTGCCCTCGAAATCGGTGCGCCCGAACCAGAGCAGATCGCGCAGCACCGTCAGATATTCGCGCAGGTGATTGAGCGGCGTACCCATCGGGATACCGAACGCCCCCTCGATGGTTGGTCGGTGGCTGGGGCCGATACCGAGTCGGAATCGGCCCGGCGCGAGCGCGGCGATGGCAAGTGCCTGAGTCGCGAGTGCGGCGGGGTGGCGGGGATAGGTCGGGACAATCGCCGTGCCGAGGGCGATCCGCGTGGTGCGGACTGCGGCGGCAGCGAAAAGCGTGACTGCATCGGGTGCGGCCCCGCCGACGGTTGACCAGACCGCAGCAACGCCGCGTGCTTCGGCTTCCTCGATGGCGGCCAGCGTGGCGACCGGATTCGGCTGGCGAATGACGAGCCCGGCATGGAGTGTTGCCATGATCTACCTCCCTCAGTGGTTCTCTTTCGTTTGTACCGTCAGGTCGGTCCTGCATCGTCGCACGGTGGTATAAGAGCGTGAATCGTCCCGCAGAGACGCCGTTTCTCACAACACAAGGAGTTGCCGATGTATGCCCTTCTCGTTCAGGCTGACATCACGCCCGAACACCGGGAGGATTTTCTCGTTGCGATCAAGGGGCACGCGAGTCGCTGCCTCGCGAACGAACCGGGTACGCTCCGCTTCGACCTCGTTCAGGATGAGTCCGATCCGAACCGCGTTTACTTCTACGAAATCTATGCGGACCGCGCCGCCTTCGAGGCGCATGGCAAGGGGGAGAGCATCGCGATCTTCCGTGCGGCGACGACGGGCTGGGCGGCCACTGCCATCACGGGGCGCGGTGCGATTTTCTTCCCATCGGAAGGGAGCATAGCCTGCGTTATTCCCTGCAAATATGGGGGATGCCCAAGCGGCATCCCCTTTTCTTTCAATGTCCCGGGTGGAGGCGGGCTTCAGCCTGCCATCCCTTGCTGTGGCAGGCTGAAGCCCGCCTCCACCCAAGTAATTCTGGGAACCGCTCTAGGAGGCGGGGTCCCGGCGCATCGCTTGCGCGCCATCGCTCGTCGCATCGGCAGCGGGGCCTTCATGGACCCGGTCCGCGAGGTTGCCCGCGTCGACCTCGACATGCTCCTTGCGTACGGTCGTCTGGATTGTCTGAGTGGTGGGGATCATTCGCTTCGTGACGCGCAACTCCTCGGCCAGGATGCGCCGCGTCGTGACGACCGCCTCTTCGACGATGACCGGGATGATCGTGGTGTCGCCCTCTTCACGGGTCGCCACTTCTTCATCGGCGGCGAGCTCCCGCCCGACCGCGACGCGCTCGACGAATAACTCCTCACGTTGCGTCTCGTGCGTCAGTGTCTGCGGGACTTCCTCCGAGACGGTGCGGACGACGATGGCACCGGCATCACGCCACTCCGCGTGCGCCTCGACGTGCTCCTCGATCACCGGAACGGTCACTTCTTCGTTGCCTGGCTGCATTGCCATCGCGTCGAGCGGCGTCGTCGCACCTGCGTCGGGCATCACCGGCTCAGGCGCGGGAGAGGTCATGGCGGGCATGACCGTTTCGGGTTCTGCATCATGCGCAACGGGCGGCGTCGGCATCATTTCCGCTTCGGGTCGTGTCTCACGCGGGATGGGGGGAATATAGGTCATATCGAGGTCATCAGCCGCCGGTGCGGCGACCGGCTCACGATGCACGGGCTGCGGGACATAGGTTGCGTCGCTGTCGTCATCGCGCATCTGACCACCGTGTGTGGGGTGGATCGGCGCGGGTTCGGGCGTGACGAGCGGGGGATCATTGACGTACGGATTGACGTGCGAGGGATCGTTCTGCACGGGTGTGGAGAGCCGGGTCTGAAGATCATCGTCAACGACGTTCGGCGTGGCCTCTCGTACGACGGGCGGCGGCGCAACGGGCGGTGGTGGCGGTGGCGGTGGCTGCGTGCGGATGATCGCCTGCCCGTTCTCGACCACGAACATGGAGAGCGCGACAAGCGTCGTGCCGTCACCATGCCAGGCGACGCGCACCGCACCATCGTAGCCAGGCGCGGCGGGGATGATCTCGGTGATCGATCCGGTCCAGCCATTGTCCGAACTGACGTGCATCCCCAGTTGCAGATCGGGCTGCCCATATCCCGCCGACGGTGATCCATAACTCATCGTGTCACTCCTTCTCATATGCCCGAACAGTATATACCGGCAGCGTCCTCGCGTATGCACACCGTCGCACGCCGATAGCGCGTTGCCTCTATTGTCCATGATGACGCAAGGGGAGGCGAGTAACGAGTAACGAGTAGCGAGTAACGAGGGGATCCGCCCCTTCTCGCTACTCGCTACTCGTTACTCGTTACTCGTTACTGGTATACTGAACGCCTGTTCGGTCGGGGGAGGAAGGCGCGTGGTCAGCCCGCTTCGCAAGCAATATCTCGGTATCAAGCAGCAATACCCCGATGTGATCCTCTTCTTTCATCTCGGAGATTTCTACGAGACCTTCGATGAGGATGCCATCACGCTCAATCGCGTCCTCGAAGTGACGTTGACGGGCCGCGATATGGGCAAGGGCGAGCGTATCCCGATGGCGGGCGTGCCCGTCCATGCGGCGGAGTCGTACATCGCGCGGCTCGTCGCGGCGGGGTACCGGGTCGCCGTCTGCGAGCAGATGGAGGAGCCGAACGGTCGCGCGCCGGTCGAGCGGAAGGTGACACGCGTCGTCACACCGGGCACCGTCGTCGAGCCGGGGATGCTGGACGCGGGCACGAACAACTACCTCGCCGCTTGCCTGTCCGATGACCGCTCGGGCCGCTGCGGCATCGCCTATGCAGACATCACGACGGGCGAGTTCGCCTGCGCGGAATTGGAGGACATCGACACCCTCAGCCGCGAACTCCTGCGTGTCCTGCCCGCCGAAACACTGCTGCCACTGGAATACCGGCAGGGCGAACCCGCGCCGATCCGCCCGCCGTGGCTGCCGAAAGAGACGATCCTCACGCCCGTCGCGCCGAACCGCTGGCGGCAGGAGCGCGCGCAGGAGACATTGGAGGGGCATTTCCAGGTCGGCACACTGGAAGGGCTGGGGTTGGCGAACCTGCCACTCGCGGTGCGGGCGGCGGGGGTGATCGTCGGCTACCTCGAAGAGACACAGCCGAAGGCACTCGCGCAGATGGGCCGCGTCACGGTCTACAGTACTGCGACGACGATGACCCTCGATGCCCCGACGCGCCGCAACCTCGAACTGACCGAGAGCGGCCGGGGGGACGCGCGCAAGTCGCTGCTCTCCGTCCTCAACCAGACGAAGACGCCGATGGGATCGCGCTTACTGCGGCGATGGGTGATGCAACCGCTCGTGGATTTGCCGCGCCTCCATGCCCGGCAGGAGGCGGTCGCCTTCTTCCACCGTGAGGGACTCTTGCGGGCCGAACTGCGCGATGTCCTCAAGCAGGTGGCCGATGTCGAGCGGTTGACGAACCGTGCCTTGCAGGGGATCGCCGGGCCGCGCGAACTGACGCACCTCGCCCGCTCGCTGGACGCCCTGCCGCGCGTCCGGGAGGCGATCACCCGCCCGCCGATCGGCATGAACGACGATTCGGCGGCAACGCGTCTCGCGCCCGTCCGCCCGCTCCTCGCCCGCTTGCCGGAATGCGCGGACCTTGTGGAACTGATCCGCAACGCGCTGGTGGACGACCCGCCCGCCGTGCTCGGCACGCACCCCGTCATCCGCCCCGGCTACGCGCCGGATCTAGACGAGTTGCGCACGACCGTCAACGAGAAGCGCGCCTGGATCGCCACCCTTGAGACGACCGAGCGCGAGCGCACAGGCATCCGGGGGCTGAAGGTTGGCTTCAATAAGGTCTTCGGCTACTTCCTCGAAGTCTCCAATGCGAATGTCGCGAGCGTACCCACCGAATATCTGCGCAAGCAAACGCTCGTCAATGCGGAGCGGTATATCACGCCGGAACTGAAGGACGCCGAGTCGATCATCCTCACCGCCGAAGAGCGGATCAATGAGCTGGAGACGGCGGCCTATCGCGGCCTCCTCGGCCATCTCGGCGGGGCGGGGGAGCGGTTGCGGACGGTCGCGGAATCGATTGCCCATCTCGATCTCTTCGCCGCGCTCGCCGAAGTCGCCGCTTACCGGGGGTACGTCCGCCCGACGCTGGACGATGGCGATCTGCTGGAGATCGTCGATGGGCGGCACCCCGTCGTTGAGGTGATGCTGGCGGAATCGGGCGAGACCGGCTTTGTGCCAAATGATGTGCGGCTGGATGACGACTCGACTATCCTCGTCATTACCGGGCCGAACATGGCGGGCAAGAGCACCTACCTGCGGCAGGTCGCCCTCATTGTCCTGATGGCGCAGATCGGTTCCTTCGTGCCCGCGCAGTCCGCGCATGTCGGTCTCGTGGATCGCATCTTCACCCGCGTCGGCGCGCAGGACGACATCGCGACGGGCCAGAGCACCTTCATGGTCGAGATGACCGAGACGGCGGCGATCCTCCACGCCGCGTCGCCCCGCTCGCTCGTCGTGCTGGACGAGATCGGGCGCGGCACGAGCACCTACGATGGCCTCGCCATCGCGCAGGCGACGCTCGAATATCTGCACCATCATCCGACCTGCCGCCCGAAGACGCTCTTCGCCACGCACTACCACGAACTGACCGCGCTCGCCGATGTCCTGCCGCGCATCCGTAACGCGAAGGTCGATGTGCGCGAGGATGGCGATGATGTCGCTTTCCTCCATCGCGTCGTGCCCGGTGGTGCGGACCGCAGCTACGGCATCCACGTCGCGCGGCTGGCGGGCGTGCCGAAAGCCGTTGTCCATCGGGCGGAAGAGCTTTTGGCGAACTTCGAGGCGAAGCCGAAGCCCGGCCTCCCTGCCGAATCGCTGGAGACCGCCGCAGCCGCCGCGAACGGCAGTGGCGGTGGAGCGATGACGATGCAACTCACCCTCTTCTCCCCCGCCGATGAGATCGCCCGCGACATCGCCGCCCTCGACCCCTACAGCCTGACCCCCATCGAAGCCCTCTCCAAACTCGCCGAGTTCCACGAGCGCGCTGCAGCACGCACCGGCACCCCAAAACGCGGCAAGCGGTGATGCGGGAGATTCGACTTGTCGCGACCGATCTGGATGGGACACTGCTGCGCGATGACAAGACGATCTCGGAGCGGACGCGGGCGGCGCTCTGGCGGGTGCAGGAGGCAGGCATCGCGCTCGTTCTTGTGACGGGACGACCGCCGCGCACGCTGAAAATCGTCGCGCAGGAATTGGCGGTGACCGGCCTCGCGATTTGCTGCAATGGCGCGATCGTCTATGACCTCGCGGCGGACGCGATCTTCCAGCATGACACGCTGGCGTCCGATGTCGCGCGGCAACTGGTTACGGTGCTGCGCGACGCGGTGCCGGGCGTCTGCTTCGCGGTCGAACGCGGACTCGTCTTCGGTCACGAACCCGCGTATACCGCCATCAGCCACATCCCGGAGCAAGATCGGCCATTCACGGGCGATGCCTACGTGCTCTGTGCGGAAGACGTGACGAAGCTGATCGTGCGCCACCCGGAGATGCCGCTCGATGATCTCTTGCGCCTCAGTCGTGGGGTTGTGGGCGAACGGGCGGCGGTGACGCACTCCGGCGCACCGTTCGTGGAAATCGCGGCGGCAGGCATCACCAAGGCGTCCGCGCTGGCGGCGGTGTGCGCGCGTCTCGGTATTGAAGCATCAGCGGTGATCGCCTTCGGTGATATGCCGAACGACCTGCCGATGCTTGCGTGGGCCGGACGAAGCATTGCCGTCGCGAACGCGCACCCGGATGTGCGCGCAGCAGTCGATACGGTGACCGCATCCAACGAGGCCGACGGTGTCGCGGTCGTACTCGAACACCTATTGGCGGTGCATTCCACCTGATACGTAGCGGGAGTGTGCTAGAGCCGAGCAAAGGCAATGGTCGCCAGTTTCTTCGCGGCCGCGTTGCCTGCGACGTTTTGCTCGTCTACCGTGCCGTTTCCTGTCGCCGGCTGGACATCAAAGATCACGTCGCCCTTGAGGAAATGGACCGCGCCACCGGCGCCGATCTGCTCCAGCAGGGGGCTGACAACCAGGAAGACCTCCGGCCCGATTTCCGGCAGCGGGGTGACCTTCGCCTGCATGCTCGCCCATGCCTTCTTGGTTCCCTCCCAGAAGGTCTTCGCATCTACCCCGGCAGTGGCACTCGGATCGCGTTGCATGACATTGACCGTCACGAACTCAACCTTGTCTGCGGAGGCGATCTTGTATTGGCACGACGATCGCATGATACCGGGGGCGAAGGGTGCATTCTTTATCACGGGATCGTTTGCCGCGTCGCCCATCACGGCCAGATAATCTGCCTTGGTAATCAGCATGCACGCATCAACCTTGCCCGCGATGGATCCGGCAGTCGCATTCGGGGCGGCAGCCGGCTTTGTTGCGGCCGTGGCAACGCTCGCGACGGCGGTCGGTGCCGCGCTTGGGGCTGTTTGCGTCGCGGCGGCACGCGCGGTGGCGGCAGGCGCACTCGTCGGCGTCAGCCCTGCTTGCCCACCGCTCACCGGTACCGTAGCTGCGGGCGTCGCGACCGTCGTGGATACGGGGGCGTTCGTCACGGTCGCGCTCGTCCCACCCCCGCCACACGCGGCGAGTACCAGCGTGGCAGCGATGGCGACGATCCCCGTGAGAAACGTATGTCGGCTCACCGGACGCGAAAGGTGACCCGTACTCTTGCAATGGAACGCCATACTCATCTTCCTTTCGATGATGCATTCAGGCGACGGTGCGCATTCCGACAGAACCGGATTCGTCGGGTCATCCTGCTTCGCCGTGTCGCCATCGGTTGCCCTGCACAGCCTATCTGCCAGCCTACGCCCGGGCGGGATCGAACACCACGAACGAACCACACAAACGGTCACACAACTTCCCTGCATGTCTGCACCGATCAAGGGAGATGACCTTGCGAATGCTTGGGCTACATGCAATAATAAGATGCACAAAGAAAGGTGGTGGTCACGTTGAGGACGCATGGACAGGGGTCGCAACCGTGACCGATCGTCGGCCGGTCTCTGCGGTCACCTGGCAGCGGGAGAAGCGCCCCGAGCCAACCGCCCTGCCCCCGGTCTTCGGCGACCTGCTACGGCGTTTCCGTTTGGCTGGCGGCTTGACACAGGAAACGCTCGCCGAGCGGGCGAATATCAGCGCGCGGGCAATCAGCGACCTCGAACGCGGCGTGAAGAAACGCCCTCAGCGGGAGACCGTTCGGCTCCTCACCGATGCACTCGCGCTGCCAATGGAGCAACGCATCCTGTTCGAGCAGGCGGCCCGTGCGCCTGGTATCGCCGCAGTCCCTCTCAGATCGATCAGTCCGCCTCCACATAATCTGCCCGCACCAGTCACGCCGCTCGTCGGACGCGCGGGCGACAGCGCGGCGATCCTCGCGCTGCTGCGGCGCGAGGATGTACGCCTGCTCACGATCACCGGCCCCGGCGGCATTGGGAAAACCCGGCTCAGTCTCGATGTAGCGGCCAATCTGCTCGATGGTTTCGCGGACGGTATCTTGTTCGTCTCCCTGGCCGCTGTGCGCGATCCTGGTCTCGTCATTCCTGCGATCGCGCAAGCACTGGGAATGAAGGAAATCGCCAGCGAACTGCCGCGTGATACGCTGGTCGCTTCATTGCGCAGTAAGCGACTGCTGCTCCTGCTCGATAACTTCGAGCAGGTGATCGCGGCAGCAGTCGTCGTCGCGGATCTCCTGGCGACGTGCGGGCACCTCAAGGTACTCATTACCAGTCGATCTGCCGTCCACATCCAGGGCGAGCATGAGTGGCCAGTCCAACCCCTCTTGCTGCCCGCTCTCGATCGGTTCGCCGACCTCACGGCATTGGTGCGGTCGCCGGCGGTGCAACTCTTTGTCCAGCGTGCGATGGCGGTGAAGCCCGATTTCTGCTTGACGGCCGCGAATAGCGTGGCGGTCGCCTCGATCTGCATCCGTCTCGACGGATTGCCGTTGGCAATCGAGCTGGCGGCAGCGCGCATCAAGGTGTTGCTGCCCGGCACGCTGCTCGCCCGCCTGGAGCGCCGCTTGCCGCTTCTGACGAACAGCGCATATGATCTGCCCGCGCGGCAGCGCACCATGCGCGGGGCGATTGAGTGGAGCTATGACCTGCTCGACGCGGATGAGCAACGACTCTTCCGCTGGCTGGCGATTTTCGCGGGCGGTTGCTCGCTCGAAGCGGCGGAAGCGGTCGGGGCTGCACCGCACGACAGGCCAACGGATATCCTTGCGGGGCTGGCGTCTCTGGCGGACAAGAGTTTGCTGTGTGCGGAAACGGGCGCGGACACGGAACGATTCACGATGCTGGAGACGGTACGGGAGTTCGGGCTGGAGCGTCTCGCCGCGAGCGGGGAGATCGGCGCCGCGCGGCGTCAGCATGCCACCTATTTCGTGACCTTCGCAGAAGCAGCAGAGCCCGAACTGACGGGAGCGGAGCAGGCGATGTGGCTGCCGCGCCTTGCGATCGAGCACGACAATCTGCAGTTGGCATTCCAGTGGGCAGACGCGCACGGCGAGACGGAAATCGGGCTCCGATTAGCTGGGGCGCTGTGGCGGTTCTGGATGCAGCGCGGTCACGCGACCGAGGGGCGTACATGGCTGGAGCATTTCCTCTCATTGGCGGCAAACGCCGACCGTGCCCCGATGGGGCCGGTGTGGGCGAAAGCGATCTTTGCGGCGGGCGTGTTGACGACTGAGCAGGGCGATTATGCACGGGCGAAGGCGCTGATCGGCGAAAATCTGCCGCTCGTGCGAGAGATCGGGGAGAAACGGTATGCTGCGGCGCTCGTGAACATCCTGGGCGCGATCGGCGAATACCAAGCGGAATACGAACGGGCTGCCGTATATTTCGCGGAAAGCCTGACGCTCCAGCGAGAACTGAGGAACGATCATGGAACCGCTGTGGCGCTCAACAATCTGGGCAATCTCGCCCGCAGGCAGGGCGCATATCCGCAGGCGATGGCGTATTACGAAGAAAGCCTCGTATTGAAGCGCGCGATGGGTGACAAACGCGGCGTCGGCATCACGCTTTTTAACATGGCAGCGGCCGCACGCGATCAGGGGCACTATGCGCGTTCAGCCGCGCTCAGTGAGGAAAGCATCGCGCTGCATCGCGAGATTCAGGACAAGCCGGGCCTCGCGTATGCGCTCAATAACCTCGGTGATGTCGCGCGTGATCAAAACGATCCGACGCGGGCAGCACTGCTCTATGAAGAAAGTCTTGCCCTGTTCACGGAACAAGGCGACCAATCGAGTGTCGCGCTCGTCCTCAAGAACCTCGGCGATATCGCGCGCATGACCCATGACATTGCGGGTGCGACGGCGCTCTACAAGCAGAGCATGACACGCTACCGGGCAGCGAGCAGTACCCTGGGAATCGCGGAGTGTATCGAGAGCCTCGCGCTCATCGCCCATATGCAAGGGCAATGGGAGCGCGCCGCGCGACTCCTGAGCGCGGCAGCCGCCCTGCGCGAAACGATCGGCGCGCCCTTACCGCTCGTTGACCGCGCTGCCATCGAAGACGTTACGGTGCCGACACGCGCGGCACTCGGCGTGCACTCCTTCGCGGCCGCGTGGGCAGCCGGGCAGGCTATGTCGCTCGAACAAGCAATTGCGGAAGCCGGTGCGGAAACGACTACCGCCGATCTTGCCGATTGAGCAGCTACGATGTCAGGTCGGTTCGGACCTTGACCGATGGTGTTGCCGCCGTTTCACATCGGCAGTGGCGCGGGTTCGATCTCGATGTGGTTTTTCGTGTGCGTCTCTGACGATGATTCCGCGATGATCCACAAGAGGCCACCGAGGAGGCCGAGATTCTTGAGGAACTGCACGCGCTGCATGGCGAGCGCCTGCGGCGTCTTTTCCTTCCAGAAGGCATGACCGACGAGCGTCGTCGGGATCAGGGTGCCGATCAGTAACCCCGCCGCGACCTTCGGCGCGATGCCGAGGGCGAGCATGACCCCGGCGATGACCATCGTCGCGCCGTTCGCCTTCACCGCCAGTTCCGGTTCCGGGATACCGGCCCCTTCCGCCTTGCCCGTGCGCGGGCCGGGAGCCTTGAACGCCTCTGCCCCTGCGATGACGAAGATGCCGGATAAACATGCCCGCCCCAACCATTTCAGCATAACTTCCGCTCCTTTCGCTGCGTGATACGTTGGGGCGGCTGCCGCATTCCCTGTGCCACGATCCGTTTTCAGCGCGTGCAGCGCATCCGCACGGTGCGGCAGGTCGCGTGGGATCGGGCGAAACGCTTTCCATCGGTGTCGCGATGCGGGTATGCTATGGGCCATGAGCATGGGAGGCCAGGGGAGCAAAGCGGAGAAGGAATTTTCGCGGGCAGCGATGATTATGCCCGTCTACGTCCCTACCTTCTTGCTCTCGTTCGCCCAGGGAATGCTCATCCCGATCCTGCCAATCTTTGCCAAGGGGTTCGGCATCTCGTTTGGCCTCGCCAGCCTCGCGGTCGCGGCAGCGGGCATCGGCACGCTCATCGCCGATGTGCCGGTCGGCATGGTGCTCGCCCAGATCGGGCGGCGGCGGGCGATGTTCATCGGTATCTTCCTCGCCGCCACGACGACGCTCATCATCCCTATCGCCGATAATTACTCCATCCTCGTCCTCTGTCGACTCGTCGAGGGGGTGGGCACGGCACTCTGGGGCCTCTCGCGCCACGCCTACATCACGGACATCGCGCCGCGCGCCCAACGGGGGAAGTTCATCGCCAGTTTCGGCGGCATCAACCGCGTCGGGACGTTCGCCGGCCCGATCCTCGGCGGCACGATCGCGGACGTGTTCGGTTTGACCTCTCCGTACTACCTCGCCGCCGGGATGACGGCCTTCGCGGGTATCCTCGCCTTCGCCTACATCAAAGAGACGGGCAACCGCCAGGCGGTCGTGACGCGCGGCCATCTGCGCTGGAAAAGCGTGGGCCGCTTGATGCAGACGCATCGTGCGGACCTCGCCTCCGCCGGGGCGGCGCAGATCTTCGTCGCGATGATCCGCTCCGGTCGGCTTCTCATCATCCCGCTCTACGGTGCCTACTCTCTCAATCTCAGTAGCGGTCAGATCGGCGCGATCCTCACCGTTGCAGCGACGATTGACATGGCGCTCTTCATCCCGGCGGGCTGGCTGATGGACCGCTTCGGGCGCAAAGTGGCGTCGGTGCCCTCGTTCGCGATCATGGCGCTTGGGATGCTCTTCATTCCGCTCGCCTCCGGCTTCATCCCGCTCATGCTCGCGGCGACGGTGATCGGCTTCGGCAATGGCATCGGCTCCGGCTCGATGATGACGCTCGGCGCGGACCTCGCCCCCCCGGACGCGATCGGTGAGTTCCTCGGTATCTGGCGTTTCATCGGTGATTTGGGCTCTGCGGGTGGGCCGCTCGTCGTCGGCATCGTTGCGGACGCGCTCGGTCTCGCCGCGACCGCTTTTGCCCTCTCCGGCATCGGCGTGGTGGCCGCCTGTATTCTGTGTGTCCTCGTCCGTGAAACCCTCGAAGCGGAGCCATCCCTGACCGGAGACTGAGCCGCAGCAATGCGGCGAATGCATCTATTCACCCACACGACAGAATTCGCACGGTACATCGAAACTGCTTTGCATCTTCCTGCCGCGTTCGCAGGGATTCTTTCAGGTTGCACGGTCGGTTTTTCATGGTTTTTCACTGATTTGGACGCTATGGTGAGTGCAGGCAAGACGGCGAGAGGCGATTCGCTGATTGAAGCGGTACAGAAGAAAAGGGCAGGTGAATCTCGTCATTCGATCGTCTCATGAGTAATGAAGGGAGCGAAGTGGTCGCTCTCATATGGTAAGAGAGGAAAATATCGATGAAAACGGTCAATCAGCACCCACACGGTACGCAGCAACTCCACGCCGTTTGGAGTGGGACGAGTGGGTTGACGATGCATTGGGCAATCGGGCGGCGCACCTCGTATCTCGATGGAACCGCAATCGTGGCAGGCAAGATGGCATCCCTCCGCAATCGCGGGCGCTAGCAGATCGCATGGACTTCGGTCATGGATCAACAGGGTGCCCGCATCGACGACGGTCAACGCAGCGCGAGTGCCGGGAGTTCTCCCACGGGGGGATCGAACAGGCTCCAGAACTGCGCTGCGTCCTCGGCCGTTCCCCGGTTGAGTGTCGCCGCACCTTCCTCCGCGGTACGCTGCCAGGAGAGCCGCCCGGTCAGGAGGCCGCGGAGCGTCGGTTCGGTGGTCTGCATCTCGATCGTCGCGTCGGCGGGCGGGCCTGTGAGCACTTCCGCCACCGCAGAACGGATCGCCAGACCGTAGCGCGTGCCGGTATCGGTGCAGCGGAAGCCCACCTCTATCTGCGTCCCATCGCTTCGCGACGGGTCCAGTCGGGTCGCGAGTCCGCGCAGCAGCAGGGGAATCGGCATCATCGCGGCGATGTCCGGATTCCCCAGGGCGCGCACCGCGCCAAGCAGCCGGGTGCGATCCAGCGTCCCGTCGATCTCCTTGGCGGCCATCAGGTAGTTGTTGCGCCAGATGGGGTTGCTCGCCTGATAGCCGAGTTGTCGCAGTGCGTCCGCCTTGAGTTGGCGCGCGGGCTGGTCGTCGGGGTCTCGCCGCAGCACGTGGGTCAGGATCTCCGCCACCCAGCGGAAATCACCGTCTGCGAACGCCTGCCTCGCCGCGGTAACGACCGCATCGCTCCCTCCCATCGCCGCCACGTAGCGGGCCGATCGCTCGCGACGTGGCAGGGGATCGAGGAAGGTTGGGTCTCCCTCGAACCAACCGAAGTAGTTGGAGTAGATCTGCCGCACCGTCTGCGTGACCGTGCCGTAGAACTCACCGAGCCAGGGATGGGAGCGCAGGCGGGGCGGCAACGCGGCGACCGCCTCGACCAGTTCGTCGGGCGTCAGTCCACGTGCCATCAGGCGGACGGTCTGGTCGTGGACGTACTGCATCGCATCCCGATAGGCCACGAGCAAGTCCCGAACCTCGTCCTGCCCCGCGAGCGGGCGACCATGTCCGAAGATCAGCGCCTGTGCGTCATATCCCCGCAGCAGGTCGACCGCGCGGATCCACTGCCACGGATCGCGGACGGCACCACGCAGAGGGTACAGGTTCGGGAACGATTCGCCCTGGATCACGTCCGCCACATGCAGGACGCCCCGGTCGGGGAACCACAGCACGATCTCATCGTCCGATTCGCTCGGTGCCTCGTGCAGGTGCACGGAGATGCCCGCCACCGCGAGGTCGAGCGACCCGTGGAAGACGGTCGTTGGCGGCAGGAATCCGACGGTGCCAGCGACCGTCTGCGGTCCCAGGCCAGCCTCCACCCACCCTTCAGGGCCGCGATCGAGGTCGAGGCCGAAGGTGTAGGCCAAACGCAAGGGGGGTAGGAGCCCGAGGCTCGGATTACCCAGCTTCGTGGCTGCCAGACGCTCATGGGCGTACACCGCCACCTGTCCTGATTCAATCTCGGACGGATCGAGGATCCCGCGTACGCCGGAGATATGGTCGGGATGGCTGTGGGTATAGATGAGCGCCTTGATCGGCTTGTCGCTCACCTTCCGCAGGTCGCCGAGCGCCTGTCGCGCGGCCTCCTGGGTCTCCAGGCAGTCGATGAGAATGACCCCGTCCGTGCCGACCACCATCGTCATATTGGAGATGGCGTAGCCGACCGCGACGTAGAAATCCTCGGCGACCTGATAGACACCCTGCGCCATCGTCCGCGCATGGCCGGTGAGTCGTGCGGAGACCGTGTCGGCGTCCTGCGTAAAGGCGAGATTCTCGCCAGTCAAGAAGAGCGGAGTGGGAATCGGCATCGGGCACCTCGCAATCGGATCGAACGTCCATCATCGCAGCGTGACCCAGGCTACCGAAGCTCCGTGGGCATATCAAGAGCCCAGGGAAGCAAGGGCGGTGAAGGTCACATCGAGAGGAATCCACGTGCCACGCTGAGTGGCTCTCCCCACGGTTTGATACCGCTGGCAAATCGGTGATGCTCGGTGGGAGCGGTATTTTCCCTCCTCTTCCCCTCCCATTGTAGGATGCGGCGAGACGCTCGCCCATTCGCGAACGGGAAGGAGGGCATCATGTCGCTGCGCCCGCACACCGTCGATCCCATTCCCGAGCAGACCGCTCGCATTCCACAGAGTCTCTATGCACGGTATGGTGTGCCTCCTGCACCTGCACCGTTCAACGCGCTCCGGAGATCGTCGGCTGCTGGAGACGAACGGGAGCATCTCGCCGCGCTCCCTCGCGCCGTCGCGTGCGGTTGAGGAGCAATGCGACCACCGTCACCTGGACGGCAACGAACGCTGGGACACCATAGGTGGGGAGGAGCCAGCCAATCCCCAGATGATAGTTCGCGGCGATATTGAACCGCAGCCCCTGCGCGAACGCGGTGACGAAGTCCGCGAGCCCTTCCACCGTGAAGATCCAGACGAGCGCCGACGCACCGCGCCAGCCGGAGCGCACGGCGACGAGCGCAACGAACGCTAGGACAACGGCGAGCAGGTCGCCCACCACCGCCGGAATGGCGTAGGCAGCGGGCAGCGCGGCGTCAACGAGGCTGGGAACGAGGAAGAGCAGACCCAGCGTCCGGAAGGTCTGGAACAGCAGCAGCGGCGTCAATGCCTCACGCAACGAGCGGTCCCGCAAGCGCGGGTAAATATACCAGCGTGCGATCAGCCCGAAGGACAGCAGACTCAGCGTGGCTTGGATCACGAACGACATGGTGGCCTTCATGGGAACCTCCTTATGCGCGGCGCGCCCATCCAAAAGGTGCGCGTACACGTTTTGCAGATGACGCAATCACGAATGTGCGGACACGGCAAGAAGTTGCTCGAAGTCGACAACGAGCCCGGCCAAGGCCCTCGGCTGCTCCCACGTAGTGAGGTGTCCGCCGGGCAGATGCGTCACCGTGAGGCCGCGAGCGCCCAGCCGCGCCTGCGCGAGCGCGATCTGCCGGTGCTCGAAGGGGTCTTCGTCGCTGCCCCCGACGAGGAACGGGAACTCGTCGCGGTAGGCGTCGAACAGCTGGCCGAAATCGAGCCGTTCCCCCTGCGTCTGGTGATCGACGGCGAAGCCCGCCGCGCTGCTGAGGTAGAACAACCCGTCGTGGCGAGCTATCGCCGCGTACAGCTCGCGCACCTCATCGTCCCGCACCCCGTACCTGCGCGACCACATCACCGACATCATCCGCTTGAACATCCAGAAGGAACGCGCGCCGAACTGCGGCGGCATCCTCCCATCCAGACGGCGCAGGAGCGGGGTGGTGAACCAGGGGTGGGAGTGCCCGTCGGTGAAGAGTCCGCCGTTGAAGATGAACACGCCGCGAATCTCCGGCCCGCCCGCGGACTCGCCGCGCTGTGTCCGCTCCAGGCGGCGGCGCAGGTGCTCCAGCACGACGAGCGAGGAGAAGTCGAATGCGACCAGTGTCGTTGACGCGACGCCGTAATGCCGCCACAGCGCCTCGACGAGATCGGTGCGCTCGGCTGTCGCGTACGGATATCGCTTCGGCTTATCGGAGTCGCCCTGCCCGACGTACTCGACGAACAGCTTCGGCATCGCCGCCGCGTCCGGCAGGTGGCGGAGCATCTTCGCCCAGCCGAAGGAGCCGTCCGGAAATCCACCGAGAAAGGTGACGGCGTGCGCAAGGACGCCCTCCCAGCGGAGGAACACTCGCAGCGGCGCATCGTCCGCTGCGGCGACCGCACCCGCCACCGGATCGTAGCCGACCCGCTCGCCGCCCGCGAACCACGCCTCCGCCGTGGTGCGGTTGCGCGTAGCTGTCGCCTCAGTCGTCGGCATCGTGACCGTGTTCATGCGGTACCTCCTGTAGCGCGAAGGGGGGCGGGGGCGATCACGGTTTCGACCCGCCCCGTCGCCACGTCGTAGACCAGCCCGGAGACGATCCAGTTGCCAGGGAGCGCGGGGTTCGCCCGGAGCGCGGTGACATCGGCGGCGATTGCCGCATGGGGATCGCTAATAGCCTTCGCTGGGAGTTCCTCGGTGTCGACGCCGAAGTAGCCCGCCAGCATGTCGGGGTTCCCCTCGAGGTGGGTGATGCCGCAATCGGTGTGGTGCAGCACGACGAGGTTGAGCGGACCGCTTGGGCTCACCCCCGCCGCACGTGGGATCGCGCCGAGCATCCCGATCTCCTGGAGCGTCGCAGGGGTGATGCGCCCGCCCACGTTGCGGATCACGGCCGCCTCCCCCGGCTCGAGACCGAGGATGTGGGCGGGGTCCACGCGCGGGTCGACGCAGCCGATGATCATCGTGCGCATCGTCGGCATGAGGGACAGGCCGGTGACAAAGCGATGGGCGGCGAAGTCGGCGTTGCGCTCCATGAGGGTGTCAACCGTGTTCATGTGATCCTCCCAGACGAAATCTTTTGTGGACACTGTTCACAGATATGTGAACAGTGTCCACTATAGCGGCTCCGGGGATAGAATCAACCCGCCAATCGGACTGGCGCATACCCATCCCATCGGAGCTGCGGCAGGCAGGCATCCGGGAGTGTACACTGTTCATTATGAGCGACGACCGGACGACCACGGCTCCCGAAGCGACATCGACGCGCCGCCGCGTGCCGGGGGCGGTGCGGCGCGGGCTGATCGACGCGGGGCTCGCGATGGCCCGGTCAGGGGGGCCGGACATGGTGGTGCTGCGCGAAGCCGTCCGGCGCGTCGGCGTGGCCCCGAATGCTGCCTATCGCCACTTCGCCGACCGCGACGCCCTGCTAAACGCGGTGTGCGCGGCGGCGATGCGCGAGTTGGCACACCGGATGAAGACGGAAATCGCCCGCGTCGCCGCCCCCTACGGGACGCGGGAGGGGGCGAGCGCGCGGCTGGCGGCGGTTGGCGTCGCGTACCTCGATTTCGCCACCGCGGACCCTGGCCTCTTCGAGACCGCCTTCGCGGTGCCTCGGCATCTGGAGTACGCGACGGGCGAGGAAGCAGCAGGGGAAGAGCGCACCCCGCTCCAACTGCTCCAGGGGGTGCTAGACGAACTCGTCGAGGTGGGGGCGCTCCCGTCCGAACGGCGACCGGGGGCCGAATATGCGGTGTGGGCGAATGTCCACGGCATGGCGACACTGATCAGTCGGGGGCCGTTGCGCCAGTTGCCGCAGGGTGAGAAAGACCGCCTGATTTCCCTACTCTTTGCCTTCATCGGCCGTGGCCTCTGAGCGCGGGCAGAGATGCCGACGGCGCTCTCGGCATCTCTGCCTCCGTCGTCAACAAGGAGAAGGCGCTGTGGCAGAATCGGATTTAAAGCAGCCTCCTGGGCAGGCACACCGCGTCATGCCAGCGTACACATTCCGGTCTTATTTGAATTCCCCGCGATGTGTGCAGTGCCTCAACATCTGGTATCTCTTCACCAAAACCGTGGGGAGAGCCCGCTGAGTACACAAATACCGGCGACTCATACGGCGAGGTCCACTTGCGATTGTCACAATTCACGTCACGGCTTCGGAATTGGCACCGGTGTTGCGGGTGATTCACCCGAAGTCGTCGATGATGTCGCTGACGGGGCAACTGAGGATGTGCCAGGGCCGCCTGCGAAGTAGCCCGTCACGTCGATCACGAAGTCGCCTCCCGTCGAGGCATAGAGATTGAACGATCCATCGCCCCCCAATCCGACCACGAAGGCGTTCGGTGCCACCTGTTTCGCGACGTAGTTCAAGTTTGAGGTCAGCGGCAGGGTTGCGCCGCCTGGGAAAAGCGTTGCGAAACCGGCTGGTGTGGCGTTCGCGTCGTTCGCCACCGTCGCGTTGCCGACGAGCGCCCGCGCAGCGCCGGGGATCGTCACTCCCTGATAGGTGAACTGGCCGGGCAGGTTGAGGGTTTGCCCCGCCGTCAGCGTCGCACCCGTCGCCTTGAATGCGGTCTGCCCCGACCGCGTGTCGAGCAGGCGAACCGGGTTGCTTACCGTGTTGAAGAGCAGGCCACCGGTGCCGACGGTATCGAAGTACCCCGTCACATCAATGATGAAGTCGCCGCCGGTGGAGGAGTAGAGATTGAACGATCCATTGCCCCCTAAGCCGACCACGAAGGCATTCGGCGCGACCTGGCCGGGAACGAAGTTGAGGTTGCTCGCCAGGGGGAGCGGCACGCCGCCCGGGAAGAGCGTCGCGAAGCCCGCAGGCGTTTTGTTCGCATCGTTCGCGACGGTCGCGTTGCCGACGACGGCGGTCGCCGAGGCGGGGATGGTGGCGCCCTGGTAGGTGAACTGGCCAGGCAGGTTGAGGGTCTGGGCGGCGGTGAGCGTTGCGCCAGGGTGGACGAAGGCGGTGGCACCGGCACGCGTGTCAAGCAGGCGGACCGGGGCGGGCAGAGCGTGGAAGAAGAGGCCACCAGTGCCGGGCGGAGCGTAGTAGCCGGTGACATCGATCACGAAGTCGCCACCCGACGAGGAGTAGAGGTTGAAGGAGCCATCGTTGCCTAATGCGACGGTGAAGGCGTTGGGGCGCACCGTACCGGGAACGAAGTTGAGATTCGAGGCGAGGGGCAGGGTTGCCCCGCCGGGAAACAGTGTGGCGAAGCCCGCAGGAGTTTTGTTCGCATCGTTCGCGACGGTGGCATTGCCGACGATCGCCTGGGCGGTAGGCGGCACCGTCACTCCCTGATAGGTGAACTGGCCGGGCAGGTTGAGGGTTTGGGCGGCGGTGAGCGTTGCGCCAGGATGGACGAAGGCGGTGGCACCGGCACGCGTATCAAGCAGGCGGACCGGTTTGGACAGGGGGTAGAACTGTAGGTTCGTCGCGGCGGCGGGCGGCCCGGACGATGCGGTGACGGTCAGCGTGACACTATCCGTGCCCGTCAGCCCTTTGCTGTCGGTGACGGTGAGCGTCAGGGTATGTGTGCCGGCGCTCAACGCGGTGAGGGTCAACTGGGGCCCGGTGCCCAAGGCACCGTCCCGGTCGGAGGACCATTTGAACGCCGCGTTGGTCAGTGTCTCCTGCCGGTCGAAGGCACTGCCCTGCGCGGTGAGCGGCACATGGGCCAGAATCGAGTTGCCGGTACGCGGGGTCCTGATGTGTGCTGTCGGCGGCTTGGGAGCAACGGTGATCGGACCGACGGAAGCGGAGGCGGTATTCATGCCGTCGCTGACCTCGACGTAGATCGTCGCGCTCGTGCTACCGGCGAGTTCATCAGGGTTGATAGTCAGGGAGCCGCCCGCGATATCAATGCCGAGCCGCGTGCGTGTGGTGCCGCCATCGGTGGAATACTCGACGAGGGCGGTGAGGGGGAGTCCGGCGGGGCTGGAGGCGGTCCAACGGATCGTCTGTGGGGTGCCGACCGGCCAGGTCGCACCAGCGGTGGGGGAGGTGATGGTGACCGTCGGGATTTTGCCCACCGCAGGATTGCTAATGCTGCCAAGGACTTTGTTGCCCTTGCGTAACGTGACCTTCACCACACCCGCAACAACGGGCACCGGTTCATTGATATCGAGTACCTCACCGACGGTACTAAGGTGAATATCAATCCTCCGTGGCTCGAAGTTGTGGACGAAGAGGACGTTGCCGCCTGCATCGGTACCCTGGAGGGTGTAGAGCTGGTCGGTATCGTCCTCGACGATCGTATCGACGATCGGGTGATCGACGGAGATCTGAAAGATGGAGCTGAAGGTCGCGGTCCCCGCCGGATTGACATGCCCGCGCATCAGCCATGCCGGTGGGTCGTCCGGGTCGTAGCTGTCGATGCCGTGGTTGGTAAAGAGGATATCGTAGGTGTACCACGAGACCCATTCGCCCGTGTCACAGCCCGGTCCTCCCCCATTTCCGGGCGCATCGCATATCTGGCCATAGGTCATGAAGTCATGGGCATGTGGCGTTGCGTTCGTGCTGTTGTCACCGGGCGGGATGAGCCGCCAGTTCACGATATCGAATCCATACCCGCCGATGCCACCGTGCGGGATCGGGAAGATGCCGCACTCGTCATCGGTGGTGCCGTTTTCGCACGCCCAATGTTCGAAGCCCATATTGTGCGCAAGCTCGTGTGCCGGATCCGCGAGATTATCGTCGTCCGCCCACGCGCCGCGACCCGGTGTGAATGCGGTGCCGGCGACGAAGACACCGTTCCCAACATCACCGTTCGGACCAATGAGACCGGTCTTGCTTTCCGGTAAGAGTCCGAGGAAGAACTCATTGCTGCTACTGGCATCGAAATTCCCAATGAAATCGGTGAGATCGTTGCCACTCATTCCCGCATCAATGGTGCGATCGAAGCGACTGCCCGCCCGGACATCGAGGGGATAGACCTCATTCATGAAGGCGATCATTTTGTCGAACTGCGCGGGGTCGGTCACCGCGACATTCGGATCGAACGTCGTGCCTTTGAAGGTGCCCGTGATGTGGAGAAAGACCGGGTCGACGATGAGCACCGGTGCCGGTTGGAAATGAAGATGAATCTCCACCGTGTTGTTGTGCGAGCAGGTTTTCGGCACGCTGGCGTTGCACTCGGGGACGGCGGGTTGCCGTGGGAAGCCGAAGTAGTTGCCCTCGTTCACCTCAACCGTCGCAACCAGATCCTGGGTGGTGAAGCCGCCTGGGATGAGGAAGTTCCACGTCGCGCCCAGCGTGGGCGCGACCGCCAGCGGATTGCTGTTTGGCGAATTGAACGCAGGTACGGTGATGCCATCGAGCCTGGGAGTTGTCGCGTTCGCCATCGGCGGCAAACTCTCGCCACCGGGGATCACGCAGTTTGTCCCGGTGCAGTTCGCTGCGGAGAGACGCATATCGGCTGGGACATTGAGCGTGTCCCCCGTCGTGCCCGACGCCGCGCCATAAATGCGGATCACCGTCGGCTTGCCTTGGATGAGCCGCGGATTGCTGGGGACCGTGACCCGATAACCATCGCCGCCCAGATTCAGTTCGTTCGTGCCCAGATAGCGGGGTCCGAAGTCAATCGCCTGGTTCACTTCGAAAGCGGTCGGCCAGATGTCCACCTGGCTCGGAGGCGGAAATGGCTTGACGTGGAAGGTGAAGTGGAGGGTGACCGTGCCGGTGTTCGGCGGGTTATCGAAATCGACCGCCGTCATGACGAGCGTGTTTGCACCATCGATAAGGCCGTCCGTCGGGTCCAGATAGACGACCGCAGTGTAGTTGTGCGCATCGGTGTGAGAGAAGGTGACGATCTTGACCGCGTGGCCGTTTATGGTGGCAGTCAATGTCGCGAGCGCGTCTTCCTTCACATTGGCGAGGACATCTGTCGAGGTCGCACCCGGTATGGCGCTCGTGACCGTCGCGCCCTCGGTGGGCGAGGTGACCGTGATAACCGGTGGGTCGTGCTCGCCTGGCGGCGGGTTCAGTGGCCGGTCGTAGGCGAGATTATCGACCAAGAGGTGCACGCCGATTGGCCCGGAGGTCGTCGTGGTGGGCGAGGCGCAATCCGTCAGTGAGAGGAGCGTATAGGTGATCGCCGGGGTGGCACCGACGGTGACGCCAAGATTGTGGGTGATCGGTGTCGGCCCGTTGCCCAGGCAGGGGAGCACTGTCTGCGCGAGCATCGTGCTGCCGGGCTGCGTCGGGTCCTTGTCGAAGCCCTGCATCAGCATCGTCCCATTGACGATGCCTGCAGGGAGACCGGTCGAGAGGGTGACGCTACTCTGGGCGATGTCGAATTTCATGAGCATCGCGTTGCCGCTGAACTCGACGCTCGACTGGTAGTTATCCTGCAGAACCCGGGTCCCGGACGCCGTGGCGACACCGGGGTTGACAATCGAGAAGCGGTTGCTCCCGTCGAAGTTCGTGCTGTCCCCGCCGACGAAGGTCACGCCGACATATTGATTGAAGATGAGCGTGCCGGCAGGGCGATCCTCGAAGTCGCGCAGGACGGGCACACCCCCGGCGGCGTTCGCTGTCGAGATTGCCTGGGTGAGGAGGAGCAGTGCGAGGACCATCACCCCAAAGAGGCGGTACGCTGAGGAAGAGCGGAGAGTGCGACGACGGCGCATGACCATCCTCCTTGACTACCCGACGCGGCGATCGCTCCGTCGAGACAGCGATGACACCCAGACATGAATCCGACCCCTTCCGCATTGGGAAGCAACGATCATGTATTATGTTTACTAATCACCCTATATCAAGATTGCAAAGTAACGTAGCATTTCCGCCGGTGCCTGTCAAGGTCATGCTTCACCCCCACATGTCAGCTCGCTACACTGCATGTACGACAACGTCGCCCCCCTCACGTCTCGTCACAGGTGAGGGTACACACTCATCATCTGCGGCAGCCCGCCGATCACGCGGTAGGCTGCTCGGCTGACCGGTTCTGTCCGGCTGCTCCTCACCCTCCTGTTCGTTGTTCACGTCACGAATTCTGCACCGCGACACTTGCTTGCCCTGTTATACTTCTCCTATCGGGACACGTACATTCATCGGCGCCCGCGGCGACGCGCCTGCGGGCTCGGCAAGGAGCACCGCCATGCGACGCCTCGCCTACGGCGCCCTCGGCCTCTCTCTCCTGCTCACGTCCCTCCTCATCTACCAGGCGCACATCGTGCAGGGGGCGGCATCATACGCCGATCCCGCCTTCCAGCAGCAGTGGCAGCAGGGCGAAGCGCTCACCCCCAACTTCTGGGGGCCGCTCGCCACCGCCAAGGACGGCCAGCAGGAGCCGTATCAGCAGGCGGCAGGTGGTCAGCGGCTCGTGCAGTACTTCGACAAGGGGCGGATGGAACTCGGGGGCGGTGTCGTGACGAACGGACTCCTGGCCAGCGAGATCGTCAAGGGGCAGATCCAGGTCGGGGACGCGTCCTTCCAGGCGAAGGATCCGCCCGCCCTTCCAATCGCCGGTGACCCGGACAACCCCGGTCCGACCTACCAGCAACTCGGCACGACGGCGAAGGCGTTGCTCGTCGCCACGTCCGCCCAGTCGGGCGGCACCAAGGCCGCGAGTGTCGGCACGGACGGGACGGTGACGCCGGGCGCATCGGAGTTGGCGGGGAACGCGACGCTTACGGGGTACGACAGTCCAACACAGCACAACGTCCCCGGCGTCTTTGTGGATTACCGGAATAAAGCAGGTCTCGGCACGATCGGCTATGCGATCTCGGAGCCGTTCGGCGTGTCGGTGAAGGTGGCGGGGCAGCAGAAGGGGGTCCTGATCCAAATCTTCGAGCGACGGGTGCTGACGTTCACACCGACGAACGATCCGGCGTTCCTCGTAGAGATGGGCAACATCGGGCAGCATTATTACACCTGGCGCTACACGGGGGCCCCCGTAAGCAGCGCTCCGTCTCCCGTGACCCAGGCGCCGTCGACGACCACGGACGCTTCGACTGCGCAGACCGCGCAAGTGGCGCTCAGCCCGCCGCCGGTCAATCCGCCGCCGTTCGCGACGGTCCCGTCACGGTCGGTCTCGCTGCCAGCGAACGTGCCGCCGCCGCAGGGCGGGTACGTACCGCCGACCAATCTCACCTGTGCCTCGTTCCATAGCCAAGCCGCAGCACAGCAGTGGCTGCGGGTCTTCCCAAACGACCCGGATCATCTCGACCCCGGCAAGACGGGGATCGCCTGCCCGAACAACCCGGCACCGACCGATATGAATCCGGTGGTGCGCAGTTGAGTGCGGGACGACGGGCGCGCGACGAAGGAAAAGAGGGAGATGTCGCCATGCTGACGCGAACGAGACGGAGGGTCGGGCGGAGCGGGATCATGATGCTGTTGGTGCTGCTCAGTCTCATCCTGCCCGAGAGTGCCCGGGCGGACACGCTGCTGACGACCGCCCAGATAGAACGGATCAACCGGTTGACGATCGGGCTCTTGATGCGCGGACAGAGCATCAGCAATGTGCTTGATTTTGATGTGGCGCTGGAAGCGTGCGCTGTGAGCAGCACCTGCGGTGGCCTGTATCCCGCGGCGCGGGCAGTGGGCCTCCAGACTGATAACCTTGTGTTTAGCATTCGTTCTGCCGAGAATCCCGTCGGTGCTTGGAGCATCTACGAGAGCTTCGGCGGGACTGCGGGATCGCTCATCATCACCGCTGCCACCGGCGGCAATCAGGCCTACGATGGCAAGGCGACGTTTACGGGCGGGGCGGTTACTTTCGGGTTCTATGATGGCATCACGGAGGGCGGGGACCGCTACGATTTCCTGTACTCCAACAGTAGCGGCGACCGCGGCACCGGCTATGTATTGTGGTCGCCGAACGGCTGCGCGCTCGTCGGACCCTTTGTCAGCAGTGTGTTCAAGGGCCCGAACGGATTCTTCAATACCGGCATCCTCGTCCTCCAGCGCTGCTAAGGCCACCCGATGGCGTAGGAAGGCACGACGATCGCGTCCACGGCCGACGCGCGATCCTCCGCAGAGAAAAACCGGTGGTAGCAGGCAGAAGCCTGCTACCACCAAGAAATAGCTCCCGTACGTCCTACAGGGAAATACGACAATACATGCGCAAAGAACGCACCGGATGCACGACTTAGACGCCTTCGACCAGGATCGTGTTGAAGACGGCACCGGCGTTCCTGCGAAAGGCCGCCGCATCCTGATATTCGGGGGAACGCAACATTTGCCGGATCGTGTCTGCATCCGGGAATGCGACGATGGTGAAGATCTCAGGGGTCCAATCGCCTTCCACTCGCTCGGGTGTACGTGCGGGTACCAGGGGTGTACCGCCATATTTGGTAATGATCGGATTGACCGCCTGCACGAAAGCCAGCCGTGTTTCGGTGTCCACCTCTTTCCAGTCTGCGTCTGCAACGAGATATGCTGCCATGCTCATGCCTCCTCAGAAGATTCTGATTGCGGTGATTAAGGTGATGGGTCGATCGGTATGCTGGTCACATCCTCGCTGTCCAGCATCCTGGCTTGTTGAAGGAGTGCGTGCAGCGACTCCGTCAACTGGGCGCGTCGGGCATCCCCCGGTGCACCGAGGGGTGCGAGGAGCTGTTCATGCAGTTCGCGAACCTTCTCCTTGGCCGCGACCACGGTCGCGACTCCGCGATCGGTGAGGATCAACTGAACCGCCCGGGGATCGGACGAGTTTTCCTGGCGTTCCAGTTGGCCGGCACGCTCCGCGATGCGTGCAAGCTTCGAGATGTACATGGGCTCAAGGCCGCTGAAATCGGCCAGTTCGCGTTGACTGGGTCGCGCTCCGGTGCGCGATAACCCGTGGAGCGAGGCCAACATCGCGTACTGGGCGTGCGTCAGGCCCAATGGCGCGAGCGCCCGGTCGACTGCGGTGCGCCACCGCATCGATATATGCCAGATCAGGTAACCGGTCAGAGGGTGTGGAGCATCCGACGACGTCATCATGCGTTCACTATACATGGTTATAGTATCCATGTCAACTATGCGAGCAGCCTACCCCTCAGCCTTTGCGCTGGAACGTGCCCACATCTCTTGAGAGTGAATGGCGAGGGGATTGGTCTGCCGAATGCCCTCACCCCTCCAGTGAATCCATCTCCGCCTCGAATGCGTTCAGCATCGCGGCCCGTTCCGGTGGGGGAAGGAAGGCGGCGCGGACGGCGTTGAGAGCGAGATGCCTGATCTCCTCGCGCGAAAAGCCGTGGACTGCGACGAGGGTGCGGTATTCGTCCGTGAGGGTCGTATTGAACATGGGCGGATCGTCGGTGTGTACGGTCACGAAGAGCCCGGCGTCCCAGAGGGCGCGGATCGGATGCGCGGCCATCTCAGGATAGACCCCGAGGCAGACATTACTCGTCGGGCAGACTTCCAGCGGCACCTGCATGGCGTAGAGCAGTTCGAGCAGTTTCGGGTCCTCGATCACACGCACCCCATGACCGATGCGGTCCGCATGGAGCGTGGTCAGGGCGTCCCAGATGCTTTCCGGCCCGACGGTCTCTCCGGCATGGAGGGTGCGCGGCAGACCCGCGTCCCGGACGTACGTGTAGACAGGGGCGAGCGCCGCCGCGTCCCGCCCGACCTCCTTCCCCGCGAGGCCGAGGGCACAGACGCCGTTCCCGTGCTGACGGACCGCCCAGCGCGCGAGCGTCCATGCCTCCTCGACCGTGTTCTCCGCCACGACATCGGGGATGAACTGCATCCGCACGCCGAACTCGCGCTCCGCTTGCCGCGCGCCTTCAAGGATGCCCGTGAGTTGGTCATTGAGCGACAACCCCCGGCGCAGCCGACCACAGGTGGTGAAGGTCACCTCCATGTAGCGTATCTGCTCTGCTGCCGCCGATGCACCGAGTTCGTAGGTCATCAGCGTCAGGTCGTCCGATGTGCTGATACAGTCGCAGATCAGATCGTAGACGGCGAGGAAGTGGTTGAAATCCTGAAAGCGGTAGTAGTCACGCAGTCCGTTCTCATCCGGGACGGGTAGGGCGATGCCGTTGCGCCGGGCGAGGGCAAGGAGGGTTGCGGGGCGTACGGAGCCTTCGAGATGGATGTGCAACTCCGCCTTCGGCATCTGCGCGATGAACGCATCGAGCCCGCCTGCGGTCATCAGCCCGCGTCCGCGACCGTAATATCCGTCTCGATCTGCGCGACCGCGGCAATCGTGCCCTGATCTGGTGGGGGGATGACCTCGCCATTCTCGATCATCGCGGCGATCGTCTCCGAGAGGGTGTCGCGCGTTTCCGCGAGGGCGGTTTCGATTGTCTCCCCCTCCGCGCCGGTGGCGAAGGCAGGAACCTCGGTATAGTAGCTGCCGCTCGCAGTCTCGTAGACGATCACGGTATAGGTTGCCAACACAGCCTCCTCGATATTTTGGTTCTCATTATTTACGACGCCGGTCGCCCGCGCAGGCGATCACCTCATACAGACCGCGAACGCGCATCGAAGGTTCCGTTTCATCAGTCCGAACCGGTGGTCTTCGATCCCGCGGCAATCACATGCAAGGGCCGGGCCGCGATACGAGACGCACCCACACCGGGGCAGAACCGCATCGGCGCCCAGTCTATCATCAGGATCGTGGATTAAGGACTAAGGATTGAGCGGGCGCATCCTGCCCAAAGGGTACCCGTGCGCCCCTATGGCTCCTCTCTCCATCGCCGATAGACCAAGGTATAGAGAAGTTCGTACAGCGATGGAGAGGGGTCGGGGGTGAGGAAAGACTACCGCGACGCATCCACAAGGTCAGATGCAACGCGCGTGCAATTGCGGCCCTGTGCTTTCGCCGTATAGAGCGCTTCATCTGCCCGCTGGAGCAGCGTGGTTGCGGTCGTCGCGTGGCCGGGCAGACATGCGACGCCGATACTGAGCGTAACGCGTATCGGCTCTCCCCCATCGACCGCCGGGAAGCGATATGCTGCCATATCCGCCCGGATCGCTTCCGCTGCGAGCAGACCTTGCTCATGGTCCGCATCGGGCAGGACCACGAGGAACTCTTCCCCACCATAGCGCCCGAGCAGTGCGCTCGGCGACAGGCTCGTTTCCATGACCTGCACGCAGGTCCGCAGCACGTCATCGCCGAATGCGTGCCCGTAGCGGTCGTTGAGGTGTTTGAAGCCGTCCAGGTCGAGATAGAGGAGGGCGAGCGCACCGCCCGCCGCTCCCGTCTCCGCGATCATCTGCTCGAATGCAGCGAGCATCGCCCCACGATTCAGGATGCCGGTCATGCCGTCGCGTCGTGCCGCCTCCGTCATCGCCGCATGGACGCGGGCATTCGCGAGGGCCGCACTGATCTGCTGTGCGAAGAGTTCGAGCACTTCGAGATCGTCCGGGCCAAGTTGCGTGCCACTCTCGACATTGACGATACCGATGACCGCGCCATCCTCCAGGATCGGGACGCAGACTTCGCTGCGGACCTGGGAGGCGGCACCGAGATAATCGGGGTCCGCACGCACATCCGGCACCAGCGTGCCATGCCCAGTGCGACAGACCCGACCAATGACCCCTTGATCTTCGCGGATCCATTCCAACGGTGCCGCATAGCCGGCCTCGGCGCAGAGGCGAAGGCCGGCCTCCTCGCGGAGATAGATGCCGACATAGGGGTAGCCGAGAGAGATCGCGAGTTCATGCACGACGGTCTCGATCACTTGCCGCGCATCCAGTTGGGCGCTGACCGCGACCCCCGCCTGATGGAGGGCGGTGAGCCGCGCATATTCCCGTGCGCCCTGTGCTTGGCGCGCGACGAGGATGCCGACATCTCCTTCCCGCCGCCGCACCTCGCGCATCATCAGATCGGCAACCACGCCGACGCTCAGGCAGATGGGGCCAAACAGGACGAGATGGATAAGCAGGAGCGTGAGAGTGGGCTGAAAGAAGACGGGGCTCAGGCTCCATAGCACCACCGCGCCATCCAGCACGAGCGCGAGCGACCGCGCATAGTAGGCCGCATTGAACAGGACGATGAGCAGGTAGAAGAGGGCGAGCGGGCTCTGCCATCCGCCACTTGCACGCACAGCGAGGGCAATAAGCATCAGGGCGGAGAAGGTCATCACGAGGAAGAGATGACGGTGGAAGCGCTGCCAGGGGACGTACAAGACGGCAATCAGTGAGAGGAGCGCCGGGAGGGTAAGGAGATTGAGGGTGCGTCGGTCGAGTGCCGGGATGCCTAAGGGGAGATTGGCGACCAACCAGGTATTGACAATCGCCACTGCGTAAATGAGCACGGAGATGCGGCGTACGCGGGCATCGAAATCGGATGAAGCTGCGGAATGTGGATGCATCGTTCGCCTCTGTCCTTATTCTGACAATACGTTGGAATCGATCACCCGTACCGCTCGCTCGCGCGCGATCACTGGCGAGACTTGCTCGTCCATCGGTCGACTCGACTGATCCTGCCGTCGTGCTGCCGGGGTCGATTGCACTACCCGATGGAGCGCAGCGACAACGGCGGCATCCAAGCGTGTGCCTGCCTCCGCATCGATCACCGCAAGCGCGTGATCGCATGACCACGCGCCGCGATAGGGGCGGGGGGAGGTGAGCGCATCGAAGCTGTCTGCCACGGCGATGATCCGGGCAATGAGCGGGATGGCGTTACCGGCGAGGCCGTCGGGATAGCCGGAGCCATCGAGGCGCTCGTGATGCGAGCGAATGCCGGGCAGTTCGTCGCGCAAGGAGCGTACTTTGGCAATCATCATATAGCCTTGCAGGGGATGTTCCTTGATGACGGCGAACTCGTCATCGGTCAGTTTGCCCGGTTTGCTGAGGATGGCATCCGGCACGCCGATCTTGCCGATGTCGTGCAGAAGCGCCGAGCGGTTGAGGATGCGCAACTGCGCGGGCGGAAGCTGTAATGCCCGTCCAATCGCCACTGCCAACTCCGCTACCTGCTGGGAATGGCCGCGGATGTACGGGTCCTTCGCTTCCACGGCTTCCACGAGGGCAACGATTACGTCGGTATAGCCGCGTTGAATCTGTGTGATCGTGTCGTGCATTAGTAATCCCTCGATGACTCCATGCACGCTACCCATGCCCGCGTATTCCTGCACGAGACCGAAGATGACGGTGGCGAAGGCCGCGAGCATCAAGGCGTGATACTCCCACCAACTGGCGTGCCATACCGCCGTGAGGGCCATCGAGATCTGACTCTGGGCGAGGAAGAGCGCGCTGATCAGCATGGCTGCCACGAGGGGCGACGGTGCGGCGGCATAGACGGCGCGATAGCGGACGATCACCAGCGCGAGAAGTGCCAGCGTCAGCACGGCGAAGATTCTCCCGACCAATGGATTGGCGAGAAAACCGAACCGACTGATGGCCGCGACCGCAGTCGTCGTGATGCTGACGGCACCGTATCCATAGCCATCATCGGTATTCGTGTGCGTGGAGTGGTCGCTGCTGGCTCCGGTGCCGCTCCGTGCCGCGTCAGATACGGCAAGCGCCCCATACACCACGAGTACAAGCAGAAATGCCCCGAGGAGTAGATGCTGCCGCGCGAGAATGCGCTGCTGTTGTGCGGTACTCCATCGCACGGTGCTGAGGGCGAAGAAGGCCGCGCCGACGCCCACACTCGCTCGGGCCGAGAAGCCGACCCATGGATTGTTGCCAAGGATGAGCGCCCCCGGCGTCGTCAGCGCGTGAACGAGGAAGATCCCGGCGATACTCAGATAGGTGAGCGCGAGAAAGAAGACGCGCAGATCACGCAGTTGGTTCGCTGCCCGCACCACGAAGAGCGCCATCACGAGGGCAAGGAGGGTCGTGAGGCAAACGACGACAAAGTGGAACCGCGGTCCCGCCCAGATCGGGTCCGGAATAATTCCGCTGAGGAGGACGATGAGGGTCAGCAATGGGAGGGCGATGACACCGCCCCATACAACACCCCGCCGCACGATTTTGCCTCCTGTTTTAAAACAAACTTGACACCACGAATATGTTAACGGCAAAAACGCCGTTTTGGTGCGATTGAGCGGAAAAGAGGGCACGGCGCGCTGGTCGCCATCGGCGGCGCGTCGCGGTACGATACCCCGGCGAGGGGGAATGCCGCGTGCGCGGCTGCCGCGCGAAGTCGAAGGAGGAGACGATGCCGACACCGCAGGAACTGACCGGTTGGCTTGAGGAGCGACAGGAGCGTTTCATCACGATGGCGGACACCATCTGGGCGAACCCGGAAGTGGCGCTCACTGAGTCGAAGGCGTGTGTGCTTCAGGCGGAGGCACTCGAACGGGACGGGTTCACCATCACGCGGAATGTCGGTGGGTTGCCGACGGCGTTCATGGCCGAATGGGGTAACGGCACGCCGGTCATTGGCTTCCTCGGTGAGTACGACGCGCTTCCCGGCCTGTCTCAGCAATCGCAGGCGACCCAGAAACCCGCCGTCGCCGAGGGGCCGGGGCACGGCTGCGGGCACAACCTGCTTGGTACCGCCGCCCTCGCCGCTGCGATGGCCCTCAAGGCGTGGTTGCAGGAGACGAGGCAATCCGGCACGGTACGCTACTATGGGTGCCCGGCGGAAGAGACGATCACCGGCAAGGTGTACATGGCCCGCGCGGGCGTCTTCGATGACCTCGATGCCGCGCTCACCTGGCATCCCGGTAGCGTCAATACGGTCCAGTGCGGGAGCTGCCTCGCGGTGGATAACCTCAAGTTCCGCTTCCACGGGCAGACCGCGCACGCGGCGGCAGCGCCGGAGATGGGTCGCTCGGCGCTCGATGCCGTCGAGTTGATGAATATCGGGGCGAACTTCCTGCGCGAGCACGTCATCGAGACGGCACGCATCCACTACGTAATCACAAACGGCGGCGGTGCGCCGAATGTCGTGCCGGACGAAGCGGAAGTCTGGTACTTCGTCCGCGCCCCCCGCCGCGATCAGGTGGAGGCGATCACGGCGCGCGTGCGAGACATTGCCCGTGGCGCGACGCTGATGACCGGCACGACCGTGAAGGAAGATTACCAGTGCGGTGCCTACAACCTGCTGCCGAACGATACGCTCGCGGCGGTCGCGCAGGGGATCATGGATGAGCTCGGGCCAATCGAGTTCACCGATGCCGAACGCGCCTACGCCCGGACAATCGCGGACGCCTACCCGGCGGCGGTGCGCGCGGGGACCATCGAGAGCCACGGCTTGCCCGCCCGCCTCCTCGACGAGTCGTTGACGGGCGAGGTCTTCCAGCCGCTGGACCGGGGCAAGGTGATGCCGGGCTCGACCGATGTCGGCGATGTCTCATGGGTGACGCCCACGGTGCAGGTCTGGACGGCGTGCTGGGCACTCGGCGTGCCGGGGCATAGCTGGGGCATCACCGCCACGGGTGCGATGTCCATCGGGCATAAGGGGATGCTCCACGCGGCGAAGGCGCTCGCACTCACGGCGGCCGCGCTCGTCCGCGATCCTGCCCTGCTGGCACAGGCCCGCGCGGAGTATCAGGAAGCGACCGGCGGGCGGGCCTACCACACGCCGCTGCCGGAAGGGTTAGCGCCGCCACTTCCCAAGGCAACGTAGCATCACGAATGGTCGTAGCGCAGAGGACACAGAGAGCGCAGAGAACGCAGAGGAAAGAAAAAGAGAAAAGGGAAACCATTCTGTACTCTCTGTGTCCTCCGCGTCCTCTGCGCTCTCTGCGTTCAAATCTCTTTCCCTCTTCGTGTCTTCGTAATTTATTTTCGCTACGCTTGATAGCGACGGATCGCCAGGAGCAGGAGCCTCAGTCGTCGATCGCTTGATAGGCCGAGGTCCAGAAGTCACTGAAGAGGTCGGAGGACGGTGGGAAGCGCTGGGTCATCAGGATGGCGACCATCTCCTCCCTGGGGTCCGAATACCCGGATGTGCCCAGCCCGCCGTCCCAGCCGAACCGTCCGGGAACCGCCGCCACGTCGTCGCGCTTCGTGATTATCGACACGCCGAATCCCCAGCCGCGATTGTCGCCGAGGAAAACGCCGGCTGACGCCCTCTGCGCGGGCGTCAGCTGGTCGGTCGTCATCGTCTCGACCGAAGGCCGCGACAGGATGCGCGCGCTGCCGTGCCTCCCCTTGTTCAGCAGCATCTGACTGAAAGCCAGGTAGTCGTCGACGGTCGAGACGAGCCCTCCCGCGCCGGAGGGGAAGGCGGGCGGGCGGCTCCATTGGCCGCCCGCGGCCTCATCGAAGACCTCGAGCGCTCCGGTGTCGAAGTCGATACGCGTAACTGGTCGCGAACCGGTCGATGGTGCGCGGCGGGCACGCTGAAGCCGGTATCCTTCATGCCGAGCGGCGCGAAGATGCGCTCGCGCAGGAACGTCTCCAGCGGCTGGCCCGCGGCGCGCGCGATCAGCACGCCCAGCACGTCGGACCCGGTGTTGTACATCCATCGCTCGCCCGGCTGGTGCATGAGCGGCAGCGTCCCGAGGCGGCGCATCCACTCATCCGGCGCGGGCGTCGTCGCCGGGCTCGGCGGCCCCATGCCGATCTGCTGCTCGTTGGCAGCCTGCAGGATCGGATAGGCATCCGGCGGCGCCATCATCTGGCCGAAGCCCATGCGAAAGGTGAGCAGGTCGCGCACGGTGATCGGTCGGTGCGCGGGCACGGTCTCGTCGAGCGGCCCGTCGAGCCGCTTCAGCACCGTGCGGTCGGCCAGCTCGGGCAGCAGCCGGTCCACCGGCTCGTCCAGCCGCAGCTTGCATTCCTCCACCAGGATCATCGCCGCCACGGCCGTGATCGGCTTGGTCATCGAGGAGATGCGGAAGATCGTGTCGCGCCGCATCGGGCTCTGCCGCCGACTGCCTGTCGCGCCGATCGCGTCGACATGCACCTCGCCCCGCCGGCTGACCAGCGTGACGAGACCGGGCACGTCGCCGCGCTCGACGTAGCCGGCCATGACCGTCGCGCATGCGGTCGAGCCGCGCCTCGGACAATCCCCCGGTATTCTTTGTCATGATTCTTCGCTCCTCGCGCTCACAGAACTTCTCTGCCGCTGCCACTATTACGTAATCGTTCGGCGCAGCCCGGAATCGACATCCGCGTTCTCTGTACGCACATCTCTTTCCCTCTTCGTGCCTGCGTGGTGTATTGTCGCTATGCCTGGTAGCGACGGATCGCCGGGACGAGCCAGGCGATGATTGCCACCGTAAGGATGCATGCCACTCCCCCGGAGACGATGGAGAAGGGCGTGCCAAAGCGCGCCGCAACCACCCCCGCTTTGAGTTGCCCCGCTTGGGGCCCACCGCCCGTGAAGAGTTGCTCCGCTGCGGTCACTCGCCCGCGCAGGGCGTCCGGCGTCAGGAGTTGGAGGATCTGACTGCGAAAGGTCATGCCGATGGTGTCCGTCATACCGATTGCGGCGAGGAAGATGAGGGCGAGGGGCAGCGTCCGTGTCAGGCCAAAGCCCGCCGTGGCGAGGCCGTACGCGGCAATCGCGCCGAGGAGTGGCCACCCCGGTTTACGCACGCGGTGCGAGAACGCGGTCATCGCTGCCGCGCCGAGGACCGAGCCGACTGCGGGCGCGGAGAAGAGAATCCCCAACCCCGTCGGGCCGACGTGGAGAATGCGGTCCGCAAAGGCGGGCAGAAGGACGGTCGCGCTCCCCCAGAAGGTCGCGAAGAAGTCGAGCGAGATGATGGCGAGGATAATGTCACTGCCGCGCACGAAGCGTAATCCCTCCACCGCCGCGTGCCAGCCGCGTGGACCATCGATCGCCGCCGCACCGAGTCGTGTCCGCATCCCGATCAGCGTCGCGATCACCACTGCAAAGGAGAATGTTTCGCCGCTGTAGGTCGCCGCGATGCCGAACGCGCCGATTGCCAGACCGCCGATCGCCGGCCCGGCGATGGTCGCGACTTCCGCGATGGTGATGTTCCAGGAAAGCGCATTGGCGAGATGGGCGCGGGGGACGAGCGCGGGAAGGAGGGCGTCGCGCGTCGGGTCGTCCACCGTGCCAATGATCGCGGCAATCGCCGTGATTGCGTAGATCACAAGCAGGCTCGCCCACCCGGCGAGCGTCGTCAGGACGAGCGCCAGGGAGCAGCAGAGCAGGATTGGCTGGGTGATGAGCAACAAGCGACGGCGATCAACCTGATCCGCCATGACGCCACCGACGAGGGAGAAGAGGAGCATCGGAAGGAGGCGCACGAGGCCAAGCAGGCCAAGGTCGAGCGCGGAGTGATGAATCTGATAGACCTGATAGGTGATGGCGACCGTCTGCATCTGTCGGCCGACCGTCGCGATACCTTGCCCAATAACGAGGAGACGGTAGTCACGGTGCTGCCAGGCGGCAAACGGGCCGGGCAATGGTGTCGGGAGTGTGGTCGCTGCGTCTTCCTGCTGATCGTGCGCGCTTCCGGACATACGCAGGCAAACCCTCTCTCGTACAGGCGGCCGCACGCACACACAAGTGTCGTGCGGATATCAGCCCGGAGGGTCTTGATCTGAAGAATCTCTGACTGCCGGGAAGCCGGGGCTGAGAAACCGGGCGATACACAACGCATCACGTCGCAACATCACCTTGTTCTTATACCATAGAGTCTGCGTCAACGAGCCGGGATGGATGTTTGATATGTATGCATCGTTGAGACTCGCCTCGTTCCTCTCTCAACTCCTTCTTGCTACCATTCTTGCGGATTTTTCATGTCTTTATTGATGACCTCTGTGGCATACTGATGCCAGATCAATCATTCGTAGTGAGGTGACTATGACCGGCCGACCGATTGATACTGGTGTGCATGTGTCGCTTCGCTCGTTCCTCGTGATCGTGCCGCTTTCCTTGCTGCTCATCACGAATCATCCCCAACGCAGCCAACCCGCGACGGTGTCGCCCGCGGCCGCCCTTCCCACTGCCCCTGCCCATGCGGCGACGCTGCCCGCCAGTCTCGCTCCTGTCGCGGCGGCGGCCCTCGCTGCCGATGATGACGCCTATACTCCCTATCCTGCGATGGACGATGTCGCCACCCTGCGCGCCGCCAATCCCGCCCAGCACTTCACCCCTGCCTTCACCCCGGACGGCTTCCGCCTGACGCGCGATGCGACGGGCACCGCC